>NZ_JAGEOK010000022.1 GCF_017573545.1 Actinomadura nitritigenes
CCAATCCCTGCTGGCCACCTTCATCGCCGACAAGACCGTCGTCGACGAAACCGCCGCCCGCTCCGCCGTCAACGAGGTCATCGCGACAGAGTGACCACCACCGCGCCAACCTGCACACCACGGCCCCGCCAGGACGCCCCTGGCGGGGCCTTCGCGCGCAACCACGTCCTCACCAGCAATGACGCCGTCGTCCTCAACTTGAGTGATCGCTAACACCTCAACCAAGAGCCGGAGTTCTCGAACAGGCACTGATGAGTGTCAGATGGAGCACACGAGTGATGACCCGTCAGTTGAGGTCTCGGAGGCCTTGTCCGCTGCGGTCCCGGGCCACCACCCACACTCCCGGTGCGACCTCCCTCGATCTGGCCCGCATCTCCGCCCTCATGAGGGCCGATGCAAGGACCGGCCGCGATCGACCACTCGTCGATCAAGGCCAAAGGGGCCCGGTTCACGCCGGGCCCCACCTGATATCCGTCACGCGTTGCAGCAGCAAGCGTCTGGCACGGACCCGGGACGACACATAGCCCGGCAGATCAGACGACAGATAGCCGTGGCGCGTCACAATCAGACGGCGGCGCGGTCATGCGGCCTACCAGGCGGTGTTCTCCCGAACGTGACCCCAGGCCCAAAGTAGAGCTCTCTGTGCAGGTCACAGGGCCGTACACGGTGTCCGGCGTCTGGCCGGGTTTCGGTCCGGGCACGGCGGGATAAGTCCGGCGCACCGCGTGCCGGCCGGGCCGGATAACGGCGCGCCGCCGCCTCGGACGCGGTCGGATCTGTGAAAGGACCGCAGGTCGGGACCGGCGGCCGGCGGCGGCCGCGCGGGCCCGGCGCCGGTCGGGTCCGGACACTATGTCCACTCACCCGTCACGCTCCGCCACTTTGGCCCTGGGGCCACGTTCGGGAGGAGGATGCCAGATGCCGCAGCGACCGGCAGCGCGGCGGGCTCTTCAGTCCACCGGTCTGCAGCAGGAATCGCCGCACGTGCTGCAGTTGCGCTCCCATGCTCCTGGCGATGCCGCCCAGCGACTCACCGCTACGCCAGCGCCCCCACAGCTCCTCTTGTTGTGCTGTGGAGAACCCGTAGTCCCGCACCCGTACCTCCGTAATGATCAAGATCATTCTCGGTGGTGCATTGACCTCTTGAATCCAAAACCGTTTTCGGGACGGGCGGATTTCGATGTTTCCGTCCGCAGGCGAGGAGGTTGCGGACTGCGGGTACGCGGATTACGACTTGGCTGCCCCGGCGAATGCCTCGAGTTCGCCGGGGATGTCTGGTCCGGGTGAACAGCCTGGTCGGCGCATCCCTGAAGCCTTCAAGATCATCTCAATGTGGGTTTTGAGCTTATGTGGGAACCGGCGCGGATTGCATCCGATGCGAATACGTGCTGCTGTGCGGCCGCTGCGTCGGCTTGCTGCGTTCGTGGCCTGTGAGCTGGCCGTTCTTGGCTATGCGCAGGAGTGCCGAGGATAACGGCGCCGGTGGGGCCGCTGTGGCTGGTTGGCCGGGTCCGGCCGATTGACCTGCACGTCCTTAGCTGGGTCGCGTCTGGTGCGAGTATCTCGCATCAGACGCGATCGACGGAGCGTGACGAGATGGGCACGGATCTTCCGGGTTCGGCTCGGTTGCAGCTGGCGGCCGGGGTGCCGCTGCTGCAGCCCGAGGAGCAGGTGTTCGAGGCGATGCTGACCGGCTGGCGGAACCAGCAGCTGGCCCGCAACCTGGCGTTCTCCACGATTGAGGGACGGGAGAAGCGGGTGCGGGCGTTCGCCCGGCATTGCGAGGCGTTCCCGTGGGAGTGGAGTCACCAGCTCGCGGATGAGTGGTTCACCGACATCCGGGCGGTGCGCGGCAACGCCCGTTCCACGCTGCGGTCTTATCAGGAGGCGCTGCGTTCGTTCTGCACCTATCTCGTCGACCCGGCCTACGGGTGGGTCGACCAGTGCCAGACCCGGTTCGGCACACAGCCGGTGCATGTCGTTACCGAGGTCAACACCGCGGTCCACGTCCAGGAGTATGAGGGCGAGCCGACCAAGCGGGCCTTCACCATCGATGAGCTGGAGGCGTTCTTCGACCACGCCGACCAGCAGGTATCGCGGATCCGCGGCCGAGGCCGCAAGGGCTGGCTGCCGGCGTTCCGGGACGCGACATTGTTCAAGGTCGCGTACGCGTTCGGGTTGCGCCGCAACGAGACCCGGATGCTGGACGTCGCCGACTTCGGCGCTAACCCGCAGGGGCCGGAGGGCGGCGAGTACGGCGTGCTGGATGTCCGCTGCGGCAAGCCAAGAAGGGCTCACCGCCCAAGCGCCGCGGCGTGCTGACGGTCTGGCCCTGGTCGGCGGAGATCGTCGAGCAGTGGGTGACCGAGGCCCGGCCGCTCATGGCCGCTGAGGGCAACCCGGCGCTGTGGCCGTCCGAACGCGGGCGGCGGATCGGAGTGAAGCGGCTGGACTCCCGGTTCGCCGCCTACCGTGACGAGCTCGGTCTGGATCCGGGGGTCGACTTCCATAGTCTGCGCAGGTCATACGCCACGCATCTGATCGAATCAGGCATGGACGCGCTGTTCGTCCAAGCTCAACTCGGGCACGAGGTCGCCAGCACCACCGCTCTTTACACCTGCGTCTCCTCAGACTTCCGCACCCGCACGCTGCGGCGGGCCCTGGACCAGACGCTGGATGCGGCACTGCGAGACAGGAGCGCCCGATGAGTGCTAAACGCCAGGTCATCTACCGGTGGCGGCTGCGGGAACTGATGGCCACCCGCGGCATGTTCTCCACCACCGAGCTGGTCCCACTGCTGGCCGACCGCGGGATCAGGCTGTCGGCCTCCCAGGTCCACCGCCTGGTCACCGGCATCCCTGAACGGCTCTCGCTGCCGGTGCTGGCCGCGCTGTGTGACATCCTCGAGGTCACCCCCGCCGACCTCATTGCCACCAAGGCCGAGAACCGCGACGTCCGCCGCACCGGCACCACCGGCGACCTGCACGCCGTCGACACCACGGCGATCCGGCCCAAGCAGGCCCGCCTGCGGCCCGAACCGTGACCCGCCCGGCCGCCGAGGAGGTTCACGGCGACCGGCCGCGGTGTGTTCGCTGCGGCCGGCTTCCCGGCTGGCTGCATCGCTGGCCCGAGGGCGTGGTCTGCTCCACCTGCCGCAACGACGCGCTGGAGGTCCAGGGCCGGTGCGCCAGCTGCGGCGCCCAGCGGATGACACCCGGGATCGCCGCGGGCGGCGGGCGGCTCTGCGTCGACTGCGCCGGAATCCCGGGCAACTTCTTCTGCATCCGGTGCGGGCACGAAGGCCTCCGCCAGCGCGACCACGTCCGCCGCCGCTGCATTCTCACCGAGATGCTTCGCGACGTCCTGGACGATGGCTCCGGCCAGGTCAGCTCGACGCTGCGGCCGCTGTTCGACAGGCTTCGGCAGGTCGAGCGCCCACTGGGTTGCCAGACCTGGCTCCGCCAAGAGCACGTCCAGCGGATGCTGCGGAGCCTGGCCCGAGGCCGCACGCCTCTCACCCACGAGGGCCTCAGCACGCTCGGTGCTCCACGGACGGTCGCCTATCTACGCGACCTGTTGATGAAGTACGGCCTGCTCCCCGCCCGTGACCGGCACCTGCTGATGTTCGAATCATGGCCGGCCGGCCACCTGGCCGCCGTCGACGACGCCGAGCAACGCAAGCTGCTCAACCAGTACGCCACCTGGGATGTTCTGCGCAAACTTCGCGAGTCCGCCGCCCGCGGATCGCTCGGCCCATCACGTGACAGCACCGCCCGTGACAGGCTCCGCAAGGCCACCGAGTTTCTGATGTTCCTCTCCGGCCGGAGCCGCACCGCCGCCCAGTGCACCCAGGCCGATCTGGACGCCTGGCACGCCGAGCACCGTCTCGCCCGGCGGCACGCACAGCAGTTCCTGCGCTGGTGCATACGAACCGGGAACATGCCCCGCCTGACCATCCCGAACATCTCCACGCGCAATCCGGCGCCGCTCGACCAGCACCGCCGGATCACGTTGATCCGCCGGGCCGTCACCGACGAGCAGATCCCGGTGATGGACCGCGTCACAGCGATGCTGTTGCTGCTCTACGCCCAGCCCATCACCAGAATCGTCCAGCTCACCCTCGACGACATCAGCCACCACGACGGCCAGGTCCTGCTCCGGCTCGGCGACCCGCCCACCCCGGTGCCCGAGCCCTTCGCCATCCTCCTGCTCGGCTACGCGGCGGCTCGCCCGAACACCAAGACCGCCACCAACCCCGACGGCCGCTGGCTGTTCCCCGGACGCCGGGCCGGCCGGCCCATCCACCCAGCACCATCGAAAAGCGGCTCCGCGACCGGGGCTTCGCCCCGGGCAGGGCCCGCACCTCAGCGATCCGCCACCTCGTCCTGCAAGCCCCGGCACCAGTCGTCGCGAGCATGCTCGGCTACAACAACGAAAGCCTCACCGTCATCGCCGCCCAAGCCGCCGGCCCCTGGAGACGCTACGCACCCGGAGACCATAGGCGGTGACCAACTTCGCCCTCCACTCAAGGGAATACGCGCGCCGATTGGTCACGAGTCTTTACGAGTTCTGGATCCGTTTCGGGATTAGCCCGGCTGCATCTTGCTCGATGTGGTGCTGTTGCTGCCTCCCCGACGAGCAGATCTTCGAGGTGATGCTCTGGCTGGAGATCCCCGTATCCTCAGCCGACATGAGCCCTGCCGACATTCCCTCCCGCGCGGAGAGTGACGAACCTTCCAAGGACCAGCCGGCTGCGCAAATCGGCCTCATGAGGACGTCGGTCCGGATGCTCGCCGGCACGGCGGCCGCAGCGAGCCTGCTGCTGGCTCTCACCACGGCCCTGATATGGGCGACCGGTGTGGCCTGGCACGTCGACCAACCGCAGGACACGACCAGTTCGGTCTTCGTGTCCGTCGACGTCCACTCGACGGGCCCCTGGGGCGGTCCGAATGTCTGGACCGCACTCCTGCTGCTGGCAACCCCACTTGCCGCCGCAGCGCTTTCCGGAATGGGCGCACTACGACAACGACCCCGCTTGATCCGGCTGTCGACCCCACCGGCCGCAGTCGCCTTCGCCGTCACATGGGCGTTCATCGTCAGCGCCTACATCTGGGGAGGAATTCAACAGACAATTAATGCCGACGACCACCTGATCCCGAAGGCCTACGGTCACCTGGTCCCCCTCAGGATGGAGCCCCGTCCCCGCATCGAAGCCACCTGGCCGGCCGCTCTTCTCTTCTCGGCCGTAGCGTTGGTGGCTGCGAGCGGTGCCTGGTGGGTCATGCGGCGGGCCCGATCTACTGCAGTAGACCCGACGCAGTAGACATCCGTCTCGAAGACCCGACCCCCCACGCCCGGCGATCACACACAGTGGCCGACCGTGCCCTCCACCCATCGAATACGGGCCAGACGGTTACGAGACTTCACCAGTTCTGGACCCGTCGACGGGCAGTCTCGCCGGCAAAGGGTGTGGTGTCCCTGGTTGCGTCAGGCGAATTGAGGGTGCAAAAGGGAATCGGCGTCAAGGCCGCGAGGCGGACAGCCGCTGGGCGGCCTCCACCACGAACGCTCGTCGCCTTGCCCGCTCATCGGGGTCGTCGGCCTCGGCGCCGGTCATCATGGCGGCGAGCTGCGGGACGCTGAACCACCAGGCGGCAAGGCCGATGATCATGAACATGAGGTGGCCAGCGTCGATCCGGCCGTCGATGACACCGTCACGCTGGGCCCGCGCCGCCGCGTCGACCTTGCGGCTGTAGTGGGAGACGCGGGCGGCGGCGTTGACCGGTGGCGCCCCGCGTAGACCTTCCCACTGCAGCAGTCGGGCCAGTTCGGGGTGCTGGACGTAGTAGTCGAAGGTGCGCCCGGCGAACTCACCGAGGTTGTCGAAGCGCAGACCGTCCGGGGCCACCACGCGGGAGAGTTCCTCGAGTGCCTCGGTGAGCACCTCGTCGAAGAACGCGTCCTTGTCGCCGAAGTAGGCGTAGAGCCGCTCCTTGTTGACGCCGGCTCGGGCCGCGATTCGAGTCACGGTGGTGCCGTCAGGCCCGTGTTCGGCGAACTCGGCCGTCGCCGCCGCCCGCAACCGGTGGCGCGTCTCCTCGACGGTCCGCTTCACCAGCCCAGGGTAGCACCGTCGCCAACGTTGCCGTTGGTCACGACCGGTGATAACTTCGATTACCAACGCCAACGTTGGCGTTGGAAATCGCACGATCCCCGAGATGGGAGCGTTCTGATGAATCTCACCGAGACGACGGCGTACACGGACCGCGACGGCATCGTGGACGCGGTCATCCGGATCGTCGAGGGAATCGATTTCGGCAACGAGGATCTGCTGCGGTCGGCTTTCACCGAGGACGCCGTGTTCGACCTCGGCGGCATCGACCACAGCATCCACACATTCGAGCCGTACGTCGGCCGTGAGCAGGTCGTGCAGACCCTGATGAAGACCGTAGGAACGGCGATGGACACCTTCCACGCGCTGTCCAACATCCGGGTGTGGGTGGACGGCGACACCGCCAAGCTGACCTGTTACCTGATCGGACAGCACCACCGGACCGGCGAGGGGCCGTCGGTCGAATTCCAGGACCACCTGTTGCTGGGCAACCGGTTCGAGACCGACCTGGTCCGCGATCACGGCCACGTGTGGCTGGTTCGCCACAACCGGGTCAGCTCGCGCTGGTCGGTCGGGAATCCCGCGGCCGCCACGATCCCCACCGTCGAATGAGGCCCGTGTCCCGGCGCCGACGCGCGGACACCAAGCAATACGACAATGCCCCGCGAGTGGAGATGTGGATATGCGTGCGATCGGCCTGACCGAGTTCGGCGGCCCCGAGGTGCTGCGAGTGATCGACCTGCCCGATCCCGTGCCCGGCCCCGGCGAGGTGCGCATCCGGGTGCACGCCGCTGCCGTCAACCCCACCGACACCATGCTGCGCGCCGGGCTGGCACGGGCGTGGTTCGAGGGCCGGCCCGCTCCGTACGTGCCGGGCATGGACGCCGCTGGCGTCGTGGATGCGATCGGCCCGGACACCGATACCCCGCTGCGGCCCGGGGATCCGGTCGCCGCGATCGTGCAGGCCTACGGTCCACGCGGCGGCGCCTACGCCGAACTCATCGTGGCGCCGGCGGAATCGGTGGTTCTGATCCCGACCGGCGCGGACTTCCCGGCCGCGTCCACCCTGCTGATGAACGCCCTGACCGCCCGGCTCGCGCTGGACCTGCTGGCCGTTCCCGTCGGCGGCACCATCGCGGTGACCGGTGCGGCCGGAGCGTTCGGCGGGTACACGGTGCAGCTGGCCAAGAGCGAGGGCTTGCGTGTGTTCGCCGATGCGTCGGCCGGTGACCGGCAACTGGTGGCCGAATTGGGCGCGGACGAGGTCGTGGCTCGCGGTGACGACGTCGCCGATCGGTTCCGCGCACTCGCGCCGGACGGGGTGGACGCCGTCGTCGACGGTGCGGCGCAGCACACGCTGATCGTCGCGGCGGTCCGGGACGGCGGCGGCCTGGCCGTCGTTCGCGGCTGGGACGGCCCGGTCGACCGCGGCATCCACCTACACAAGGTCTTGGTCACCGAGATGGCCACCGACCATGCCCGCCTGCTTCGGTTGCGGGACCAGGCAAGCGCGGGCGTGTTGACGTTGCGTGTGGCCGACGTGCTCCCCGCAGGCCAGGCCGCCCAGGCGCATCGACGGCTGGCCGAGGGCGGCGTGCGCGGCCGCCTCGTGCTCGATCTCACCACCTTCTGAGGATTGCTGGAACCGCAGCGCCGCGGCCTTCACTGGCGCTCCGGAGCTGGAGGACCTTCACCAGCAGGGCGGGCGGTGGACAGTGTGCCTGCCGAAAACTACGTCCGTGCAGGTGAGAGGCGCAGGGGGTGGGCTGCGACGCGGGGCTTGATCAGTAGCAAGGACGGGCCGCGGCGTGGTGGTTGCCGCGGGATGATGGGCGGCTGTGCTGTTGCGACTGGCCTAAATGACGGTGACCAACGCGTTCGCGGTGCTGCGTCTGCTTCCAATGACCGATTGGGACAAGGACTCCGAGATCTTGGTGTTTGCGGCATCAGATCGCCGTGCTGGAGCGCCGGCTTGCCGGGAAGCGGGTGCGATTCACTACGGCGGACCGGGTGTTTGTGGCGGCGCTGCTGCACCGATTGCCTTCCGGGGTGCTGCGGCGGATGCGGCTGCTGGTGCGGCCGGACACGGTGCTGCGCTGGCACCGGGACCTGATCGCCGGGCGGCACGCTGCTCGCTCGTAACCCAAGCGGCCGGGCCGTCCGCCGACCGTCCGCTCGATCCGGGCTCTCGTCCTTCGCTGTGGCGGGAGAACCCGAGATGGGGCTATCGGCGGGTGCACGGCGAGTTGCGGTGCGCGGCGTCACGGTAGCCGCCTCCACCGTCTGGGAGATCCTCAAGGACGCCAGTATCGACCCGGCACCTGAGCGTTCCGCCACCACCTGGGCCAGCTTCTGCATTCCCAGGCCGGGGCGCTGCTGGCGTGGCTTCCTGGAGACCGTGACGCTCACCGGTGCGCGGATGTACGTGCTGGCGGTTACCGAGCACCGTACCCGCCGCATCCGGGTTCTGGCCGCCACCGCCCGCCACACCGCAGCGTGGGTAACCCAGGCGGCGCGGAACCTGCTCATGGACCTTCAGGACGCCGGCTGCCGGGCACGGTTCCTGATCCGCGACCGGGACGGCAAGTTCCCTGGCCTGTTCGACGCCGTTCTGGCAGATTCCGGTATCCAGGCGGTGCTGACCGGGGTGCGGATGCCGAGGATGAACGCGGTGATGGAGCGGTGGGTGCAGACCTGCCGCCGTGAGCTCCTGGACCGCCCGTTGGTCTGGAACCAGCGGCACCTGCTCCACGCCCTCCGCGAGTTCGAGACCTTCTACAACGAGCATCGCCCGCATCAGGGCATCGCCAACGCCCGTCCGTTGAAGCCGCTGCCTCCGCCGATCAGTGAACCAGACCAGATTGCCCACCTGAACATCCGAAGAAGGCAACGTCTGGGCGGGATCCTCAACGAGTATGAACATGCTGCTTGACCTGCGCAGACGAGGTTTCGGCAGGGGCAGGGGCAGGCTGGCAGGTATGCCGCCCCCACTATCCGCACGCCCTGCTCACTCGCGCCCCCAGTCCGCCCTGCCTTGGATCACAAGGGAGGTCGACCGATACATTCCGCTGCGCGTGACCGGGAAGGACCTTTTGACCAAGTGTCATGTGCTTGGTGCGGCGTTTCCGGCGAACGTGATCTATCCACCGGGACGAAGGCCGCTTTCCGGCCGTGAGTCTGCGGGAGCTGGCTCCCCCTGTGGCTCCCGAGTGCCGTTCGGGGAGCCACAGGGCGACTCTAGCTTAGCCCTCTGACCTGCATAAACTCTGTCGGGACGGCGGGATTTGAACCCACGACCCCTTGACCCCCAGTGCCCTGAAAGCATTCATCCGGCCTCCTTCGTGATCAGTCGAATCCGTGAGAACATGCAGGTCAGAGGCCTAATGTGCGTGACGTGCAGTCATCGTGGATGTCGCCCCGTGGGGCAGAGTCCACTAACGAGCCACTAACAAACGATCATTCGGGGGAGTGACGTTGGGGTACGCGTTCAAGCGCATCGACCGGCACGGCAAGCCGCGCTACACCGCCTGCTACGAAGACCTCAAAGGCAAGATCACCTCGGCGGGGACCTTCTCCTCCAAGAAGGAGGCCGACAGGGCCTGGCAGCGCGCCGAGGCCGAGGTCGGCAAGGGGCGGGACCTCAACCTCAAGCGAGGCCGGCAGACCTTCAAGAAGTACGTCGAGGAGACCTGGCTGCCCAACCACGAGGTCGAGCCGAGCACCATGCAGAGCTACCACTACTCGATCTACAAGCACGTCATGCCCGAGTTCGGCGCGATGCGGATGATGGACATCCTCCCCGAGCACGTCCGCGCATGGATCAGCGGCATGAAGAAGAACGGCGTCTCCGCCGCCACCATCCGCTACAACAAGGTCGTCCTCAGCGCCATCTTCACCACCGCCCTGAACGACCAGGTGACCTACATCCACCCCTGCAAAGGAGTCCGCACCCCCACCGTCCCTGAAAAGCCGCTGGAAATCATCAGCCCCGAACAGTTCGACGACCTCTACCACGCCCTCCCGGACGCCGACTCCAAACTCCTGGTCGAAACCGCCATCGAAACCGGCCTGCGCTGGGGCGAACTCACCGAACTCCGCGGCCGCGACCTCAAAACCCGCTCCCGCCTCCTCACGGTCAGCCGCGTCGTAGTCGAACTCAACCCGAAGTTCCATCCCGAGGGAAAACGCTTCCTGGTCAAGGACTACCCCAAAGACAAAGAGTGGCGCCGCTTCAAGCTCAGCGACCAGATCGTCACAAAACTCGAAGACCACATCATCGAAGAGAAGCTCGGCACCGACGGGCTCCTGTTCGTCTACCAACCGGAAACCCCGGTCGAGGAGCCACCCGCCCCGCTCGACCCCGAAGCACTCGGCTGGACCGAAGAGAACGCCAAGGGACGCCGCTACCGCCACGGCACGCTGAGCGCCTACAACGCCGCAAAATGCCGCTGCGACCACTGCAGGCGAGCCTTCGCCGAATACCGCGCCCGCCGCCGAGCCGACGGCAAGGACAACCCCCGCGAACCCCGCCGACGCGAAACCGACGGCCACGTCCCCGCCAACTGGTTCCGCAACCGGATCTGGAAGCCCGCCCTCAAGAAAGCCGACCTGGACCCCAAGGTCCGCATCCACGACCTCCGCCACGCCCACGCATCCTGGCTCCTGGCCGGCGGAGCCGACCTTCAGGTCGTCAAGGAGCGCCTTGGCCACGGCTCGATCTCCACCACCGAGCGCTACCTCCACACCCTCGACGACGCCGACGACACCGCCCTCGCCGCCTTCGACAAGATCCGCAGCCGCCGCCGCACCGACTGACGAACTAAACGTTCTGCTCCTGAGCAGGGTCAACAGCTCTCCGAGGAGGAGGCCGCCCAGCTTCGCGGGCTGGTCGCGCTGGCGTCCCGGTACACCGCGCACCTGTCCGCCGGCGACCTGACGACATCCTCACCGAGCGCGTCCGCTCGGCCCGCGATCTGGCCGGGCTGCTGCGCTACCGGCTGCAAGCCTGCTGCGCGAACTCCGGCACCGCCGGAACCTGCGCGGCGACCCGACCGGCGAGCACTACGCCAAGCGGGTCGACCGCGCCTCTGGACCGTCATGAAGATTTCCTAATTCCTTAACCCAGGCATGGCCACTCGAGAGAAGGAGGACCGGGACGTGGCTGCGAACAAACCGTTCGTGTCGATGACACCGGAGCAACTCGACTACTGGCTCCGTGAGATCCGGCCCTGCTGATTCGGATGCGGGAGCGGTCCGAGAAGCGCACCCGGCAGCAGGCGCTGGAACTGATCCGCCGCCTGGGGGTCAGTTTTCACCCGTCGTCGACAACCCCACACAGAGGGGAACATGCGGGCACCCCTGCCGACGGCCAGCTGACCGTCACCGGTTCGTTCGTCGTGGGCGACTACCGGTGACGGTCATGGCTATGCGATGCCAGGCGCGCGCGGGCCAACATGCCCGACGATGGCATCATCGCCGGCACGCGAGGCCGACGGTGCTCGTCGTGCGGGTCGCAGCGCGAGCACCGAACTAATCCCGCGTCCGCGGGGCCACCCACAGCCACGCTTCCTTCTTCTCGTTTGTCAAGGATTCTTTGGAGGGCTTGCGGGCGCATGGTCACGGCAAGCAGCCGGCATCCGGATGCGGGGCCGACGCGCTGGAGCCGAGGGTCTCGATCTGCGCGGCAGAACCATCCCCGCAGGCGCAGGGCCGACCTGGCGCTCTGGCGAATGCCCAGCGGTCGGCTCGAACAGTCCCCGCAGGCGAGGGGCCGACTCCCGGTCCGCCACCGAGACCTGGACGCTCCACGGACTATCCCCGCAGGCGCGGGCCGACGCACCTACCAGCACGTACTGCGGGAGCGCGCCAGGACCATTCCCGCGCGTGCGGGATCGACCTCTTCACGTTCGCGGCCGGGACCGGGTCGCCCGGACCATCCCCGCGGGCACGGAGCCGACGATACCGCCAGCGTCATGATGGCCAGCGAGGTCGAACCATCCCCGCAGGCGCGGGGCCTACTCTGGTGGCGCGGTTGAGGTGCCGCCGTGTGAGAGGAACCATCCCCGTGTGTGCGGGGCCGACTTCAGCAGCGGGTTCACGACCTTCTTCGCCGCGGAATCATCCCCGCGGGCTCGGGGCCGACGCGGAGCACTACGGCCCAGTGGAACAGGCTCGCGGACCATCCCTGCGGCGCGGGGCCGACCGGGTGAGGAGCTTGTAGTACGGGCCGACGGGAGAACCATCTTCGCAGGCGCGGGGCCGACGCGACGGCAGGTTACGCGATCGAGGGCGACCTGGGACCATCCCCGCGCGTGCGGGGCCGAGGGCGTACATCTGCGGTTCCAACAGAAACATGTCGAACCATCCCCGCGTGTGCGGGGCCGACGACGCCTACCTGCGACAGCTGCTCGCCGACATCGAACCATCCCTGCGTGTGCGGGGCTGACTTGCCCTGCCCCGACTGCCCGCCGGCGGCGAAGGGACCATCACCGCAGGCGCGGGGCCGACGACTCGCCTTACCAGGCCGCTTAGCCACACCTAGGACTGCACGAGTTCAGAACCTACCTTCACCATCTGATCGACATGATGATGGAGTCCCCGGCGCGCTGACTGACGCCGGTCCGACCCCTGCGCTGCCGGAGGTGGAGCAGGGGCATGGCGGGATCGATCCCGCAATGCGTACGTCAGCTCGTGCCGTCGAGCGCGGAACGCCCTCGACCACGCTTACTCGCTCGGCTTTGTGATCTGCGGCATCGTCACGCTGGTCGCGGCACTGCTGGCCGCCGCCGTCTTGCGCCCCTCCGCCGAACCCTCGACCGCGGCTGAAGAAGACGCTACGGGCGACTGAAGCGCACCAACTGCTCGAGGGCACACTGCTCTCGCGTAAAGAGGACCTGTGTAGACCGCACAGCCTTCGGGCTCTCCTGGGGGTGCCACAGGTTGCGCGGATGGGGAAACTGCGGCGCGCCGGTCGCAAAGCTGGTGCTCGGCCAGCGGGTCGGCCATCATCTGGCGCAAGCAACTCTAGGAGATCGTGCAAGGGCTTCGTCGCTTCGGATTGACTTGTGTGCGAAAGCCAGACGACGTGAGGGTACGCCGCTGTGCGGAAGTCGCCTCTGCGCGCCGCAGTGCAGAGCCCGATCAGGGGCGGGCGCTCGGGGTCGGGCACCGTGATGCCGTTATGGTCTCGCGGGCCTACGCCACGGCGGAGCAAGTAATAGAGATCGTTCATTTGTGGTGGCTGACCGGGCGCGGTCCAGCCACGGGTAGGGGGATCGGGCGCGATCTCCGAGGGGGTGAGGCGTACGGCTGAGGTGGGCAGGTCGGTGTCGGGTTCTGGGGTGCGGAGGCGTCGGTCGCTTCGGTCGCCGCAGCGGAACCGGTCGGTGAGGATCGCGTTGTCGGAGCAGGAGCATGCGGTGATGGCGGCTGCGGCGGCGAGCGAGGGGTTGGCGTTGGGGGCGTTCGTTGCGCAGGCGAGTTTGGCGGCGGCGCAGGGACGAGTGGTGTCGGAGTACGCGGTGCTGCGGGAGGCGCTGGCGGCGGTGTTGCTGGCGGCCGGGCAGGTGCAGCGGGTCGGGGTGAATCTCAATCAGGCTGTTGCGGCGTTGCACTCTGGTGAGCTGGTCGAGCAGCTTCGCTGGTACGCCCAGGCGGCGGCCCGCTCTATTGACCGGCTCGATGGGCTGGCTCAGGAGTTGCGGCATCGGCTCCCTTGAGCGGCCGGCCGGGGGCCGTGGTTGATCGGGAAGATTCGGCGTGGTCGGCGTGTGCAGGGCTTGCTTCGTTATCTGTACGGTCCTGGGCGGAACGAGGAGCATGCCGATCCTCATATCGTCGCGGGCTTTCGGACGCCGGCGGAGTTGGAGCCTGGTTTGCGGGCGGACGGGAGCCGGGACTTTCGGCGTTTGGAGGCGTTGCTCACTCAGCCGTTGGCGTTGCTGGGGGATCGGAGCTTTCGGCAGCCGGTGTGGCATCTGCCGTTGCGGGCGGCGCCTGAGGACCCGGTGATGTCCGATGGGGAGTGGGCCCGGATCGCTTGCGAGGTGATGGACCGGGTCGGGCTTGCCCGGGAGGGGGACTTGGGGGCGGTCCGGTGGGTGGCGGTCCGGCATGCCGCCGACCATGTCCACATCGTGGCGACCTTGGCCCGCCAGGACGGCGGGCGGCCTGATGTGTGGAATGACGGCTACCGGGTCCGGGACGCTTGTAGAGCGGTCGAGCGGCGGTACGGGTTGCGGGGGACGGCGCCGGCGGACCGGACGGCGGCGCGGCGGCTGACCCGCGGCGAGATGGAGAAGGCCGTCCGCCGTGGCCGGGAGGTCCCGTCTCGTACGTTTCTGCAGCGGGCTGTCCAGACGGCGGCGGCCGGGGCGTGCAGTGAGGGGGAGTTCTTCCAGCGTCTGCAAGACGATGGTGTCCTGGTCCGCCTGCGTTTCAGTCAGCGGGCGGCCGGTGAGGTCACGGGCTACGCGGTGGCGGTCCGCGGCGATGTGAACGAGGACGGCCGGCCGGTGTGGTTCGGCGGTGGCAAGCTCGCCGACGACCTCACGCTGCCCAAGCTTCGCCGCCGGTGGACGGGTGCGGACGACTTTGGTCCGGCGCGGTCCGGCGTCGGTCCGCTGGACGGACGGTACATGTCCGCGCGGACGAAACGAGTCCTGGTGTGGTCCGCCGTCCGCCGCGCGGCGGACGAGTCCGGGACGACCACCGAATTCTTCGACCGGCTGCGAGATGGTGGACTCCTCGTCAAGGCCCGCTACAGCCAGACAAGTCCCGGGCAAGTGACCGGATACGCCGTCGCGTTTCCCGTCGAGCGTGATGGCGTGGAACCGACTTGGTATCCCGGCAGCCGCCTTGCCGACGACCTGTCACTGTCCCGCCTTCACCGACGTTGGGCCTCGCCGGGGCCGCCGCATGCACAGGCTGGCGAGCATGACGAATTGACGCCGGAGGAGCGCCAGGCGTTCTACGACGATGCGGCACGGGCCGCTGCTTACGCCACCGCGCAGATCCGCCGGTACCTGGCCGTCAGCCCGCACGCGGTGCAGGACGCCTGCTGGGCGGCGTCCGACGCCCTTCGCGTCGCGGCCAAGGTCACCGGCAACCGTCACCTGCATCGTGCCGCCGACGCCTACGACCGTGCGGCGCGCGCACCTTACGGGCGCATCCCTGCTCCGACTCCGGCCGGGGACGCTTTGCGTACTGCAGCCCGCCTGCTCGCGCGCACCGGCGTCATCAAGAACCGGGCGGTGGTGTCCACGGTGCTGCTCATCGCCAACTTCGTCACCTTGCTCGACACCATCGCCGAACTCCGCCACCTCCAGCAGCGCCAAGCCCAGGCCGACGCCGCCCGAAGGGCCGCCGCGCATGCCAGAGAAGCAAGACCCGCGGCCGAGCGTCCTGTGTCGCAGTCGCCTGCCCCCAGCGCACAAGCGCGCCTGGCCATGGCCGGTTTCCCGAGTCCGTGGGCTCCGCTACAGCAGGATCTATCAAGGAGTTCGGCGCCGTCTGATCCCACTCGCCCTGTCCGGTCGCCCCGACGAGGCCGTTGATCAATAGATCCTTCGTGGTTGTCGTCCGTCCTCTCGGAAGCTGGCTGTTCCTCGAGGTTCTTGGAGCAGGAGGATTGCGCGTTCGAAGGCTTCGGGGTCGACGACGTGGAGCATGTTCACCAGGCCGTCCAGGTCGGACGCGGAGATCAGGATCCGTCCGGTCGCTCTCCAGATGCCTTCTCGGTCCAGGGTGATCGACCAGTCCGGAAAGAGGTGCTGCAGTAGTAGCGACGTGACGTTCATCGTCTCCTCGCGCGAGGGGCCCGCCCTTGTCCTTCCGGGGGGATCGGGGCCGTTGTGTTGGGCACCTGTCGAGTTCAGAGCAGCTTGGCCCAGACGACCTTGCCGCCTTCGGTGAGGCGCCTGACTCCCCATCCGCGCACGAGCTCGGCCATGAGCTGCAGGCCGCGGCCGGAGGTGGCGGCGTAGTTCTGGAGCTGGACCACTGGGTGTCCCGTACCGGTGTCCGATACCTCGATGACCGGTTGTCCGTCGTGCGGGTCGAGGAACAGCCGGACGACGATCGGGCCTTCGCCATGCTTGTAGGCGTTCGTGGTCAACTCGCAGACCACGAGCCGGCCCATGTAGTCGTCGGTGATGCCCCAGCCGGCGAACTGCTCGGCGAGGAACCGGCGCGCGAGGCGCGGTGCCTGATCGTTCGGCTCAAGGACGAGCGTCGGGACTTCAGGGGTTTGCGGTGCTGCGGACATCGGCACGACCTTCGCTGGCCACTGACTGCTTCTAGTAACTCGCTGCACACTCTGAACTCCACGGCGTAGCGTTACCACCGAAGTGCAGCAACACACACGTGGCGCTGCCGATCGCTGGTAGGTGGGTTCCCCTCGCTCACACGGAGGCGAAGCAGTGGCCGCACGCAAACCCACATCGAAAACCGTCGCCTTCGGCGCAGAGGTCACGCGCCTGCGAGAGGAAGCAGGACTCAACCGCACGGAACTCGCCGCACGGTCGGCGGTCACGCGCAGCTACATCTCCCAGGTCGAGTCCGGGCGCACCAAGTGCCGCAGGGACTTCGCCGAACGCCTGGACAAGGCGCTGGACACAGGCACCGCTCTGGTCGATGCCTGGGACGAACTCCTCCGCTCCAGCAGCTACCCGAAGTTCTTCGCCGACTTCCCCTGCGCTGAGGCGTCCGCCGATGCGCTACGCGCGTTCGAGACCAGGCTCGTCTACGGGCTTCTCCAGACCGAGGCGTACGCGAGCGTGCTCATGAACAGCGATGAGGCCGTCCGTGAACGGATGCAACGTCAGAAGGTGCTCACCAAGCCGTATGCTCCGACCGTGTTCGTGGTGCTGGACGAGTCCGTCCTGCTCCGAGAGGTCGGCTCCGCGGAGATCATGCGCGAACAGTTGGAGCACCTGATCGACATGTCGGAGCGCGACAACATCACGATCCAGATCGCCCTGATCGGCTACTACCGCGACGCCCGAGCGCCGTTCGTGATCGCGACCCAGCCGGATCGCAGCGAGATCGTGTACCTGGAGAGCAACATCGGGGGCGAGACGAGCGCCGAGCCGAGAGACCTGGCGCTCGTCAGCGAGGCTTTCAGTAGGCTCCAGGCGGCGGCGCTTTCACCGATGGCGTCGGTCGAACTGATGCGGAAGGTTGTGAGAGAGCGATGGACGTGACCTGGCGCAAGTCATCGCGTAGCAGTGAGGCCGGAGACAACTGCGTCGAACTGGCCGACCTCGGCGAGACCGTGGGCATCCGTGACAGCAAGAACCCGGCCGGCGCCAAGCTCACCCTGCGCCGCGACGAGTTCGCGGGCCTCGTAGCGGTCCTCAAGCGCTGACACCCCAAGCAGCGTCTTTAGGAAGCCCCGGTCCCCGAGAGGGCCGGGGCTTCCTTGGCTAGAGGGCGCTGCGTTCACGACCGCCGATGCGAGGGCCGTTCCCTTGCGCTTCCTCGATGGTGCGCGAATTGATCGGTCTGCCCTCTCTGGCTGGTTCGTGCCGTCGGAAGTTGCGCCGCCATGCGTGCTGACCGTGGCAAGGCGGGGTTCAAGGACGGGCCGCGCAGGTCGGCGGCTGGGCTGGTCAGCGATGGGTTGGTGTGGTTTGGAGGAGACTCACCTGCTACCTCCAGATCGTTGCCCTGGGGTGGTCGGTAATCACAGAATCGTGGAGCGCAAAGATCGTGTAAGGACTTCTTGACAGTTCACACGGTCCGCACTGTGCTTTTGTGGCATCGCATCCGCCTCGCTGACGGGATCCGCGTAACCGTGACCACCACACTTGAAGGGCTGGCGATGACCGACATGCCTGGCCGCGATCCCGATGTGCTCACCACGGCCGAGCTTGCGACCAAGCTGGGTCTGTCGCCCCAGACCGTTCGCCGGATGGCCAACGCCGGGCAGATCCCCGCGCTGAAGACCGGTAAGGACTTCCGGTACTCCTGGGAAGCGGTCCGCGAGGTGCTGCGGCGGCGCCACCATCAACCTGCGGACGTCGCCGATGACTCACGTGACACCGAGGCGTCGAAGAAGGGTGCCGGCTACCGCGCCCAGCGCCGGGCTCGGGTCGGCGCCTCAGGCTCCATCACGAACAGCGGCGGCAACTAATCGCGCAATGCCTGCGTAAACGACATCGGCTACGCGGGACGTCGATGTTCTTCTGAGATCATGGTGCGTTCTGTGCGGCACCCATACAATATGCGCGTGCTGACGGTAGAGGCCGGCGGGGAGTTGAGGCTCGGTCCTCCGTTGAGGCGCGGCGGGCAGGGTGAGCTCTTCACCGTTTCTGGGCGTTCCGATCTGGTCTTCAAGCGTATCCACGAAGCGGAACTGGAGCGGGACGATGCCTGGTCAGACCGGCTGCGCGTCATGGTGGCCCATCCGCCACCGGGGGTCTGCGACGCGCAGGGGCATGTGCTGCTCGCCTGGCCGTCCGACCGCGTTCTGGACGGCGACCGTTGCGTCGGGTTCCTCATGCCGCGCCTGGATATCTCGCGCACCGCGGAATTGCATTTGCTGGCCAACCCGTCCGACCGGCGTTCTCCGGCGCCCGGGGGGCCGCGCTGGGCGGTCCGGTGGACGTGGCGGGAATTGCTGCACACCGCGGCGAATCTGGCCACGGCCGTCCGGGCGGTCCATGAGGCCGGCGTCGTGGTCGGCGATTTCCAGGAGCGCAACGTTCTCGTCGACCACAGGGGGCGGGTGTCGCTGGTCGACTGCGACTCGATGCAGGTTGTCGACCCCGCGTCGGGACGGGTCTTCCATTGCACGGTCGGCCGTCCCGAATACACCGCTCCGGAGCTGATCGGCGCCGATGTTGGGACCGTCCGGCGGCAGCCCTCGTCCGACCTGTTCGCTCTTGCCGTCCATATCCATCAGCTCCTCTTCTCCGGAGCCCACCCCTTCGACGGCTTGTGGACAGGAGAAGGCGAGAAACCGCGCCGGGACCGGTTGGCAGCCAAAGGCTGGTATGCCAACGGCCGCCGAGGGCCGCTGCGCCCGCCGCCGGGCGTGCCCGGCTTCGAGCTGGTGCCGCGTGCCATCCGCGAACTGTTCGACCGGGCGCTGGCCGAGGGGGCGCGGCGTCCGGAACGGCGGCCCACGGCGGTCGAATGGCAGGCGGCCCTTCGAGAGCTGGCCGCCGACCTGACGACGTGCGCGCTGGATCGGACGCATGTCCATCCGAGGGCGGCGGCGCCGTGCCCCTGGTGTGCCGCCGAGCGTGCGCAGTCCGAGCATGTGCCGCCGGCCCCGGCTTCCACCCCCCGGCAGCACCCGCCCCAGCCGATGGCAAAGGGCCAGCCAGCACTGCCCGGCCGGAGCCGCCGTCGGTGGCCCGCCTGGGTCGGTGCGTTCGCGATCGCGGCGGCGGTTTGCGCTTTCGCCGTCCCAAAGGTCGTGGGCGGGGTGAGATCCGAACCGGCGCCCCCTGACGTCGCGGCGCCTCGCTTGTCGGGGGCCGAGGTTCACACCGTCGCGGCCAAGCCCCAGATTGCGAACGCCTACCCTTCGACACTGAAGATCGAGCGGCCGGTGCTCAAGGGTTTCAGCCTGACCGTGGTGTTCGACGCGCGCGGCGACTACGTGTCCAACCCAGGCTTCGGCGGAGCGCGGCTCCTCGTCCACACGCGGCAGGGGCTGATCGAGGCTGCCCCGATGAAGCTGGAGCCCATCGCCCTGGAGCAGAAGCATATCGCGGCTCGGATCACCTATCCCGCGAGCCTGCCGGGAACCTACGAATTCACCTCCGACCGCGAAAGGTTCCCATGGACCCGGATCGGGCGGGTCGACGTCCCCGCCGTGGCCGTCGTCCCGACGCGGGCGTTCGGCGCCCCGTCGTCCTGGACGCTCTTCCGTAAAACGTCACTGCCGGATGGCAGGCTCCGGCTGGACATCGGAGGCTACGGACGTCCGGGGCGTGCCTGCCTGCTTCCGAAGAAGGCGGAACCGAAGACGACCGAACGCGAATACCAGAATCAGACCTACTACTACTGGCACGGCTCCTCCACCATGGCCACCAGGAACGCCCCGTTCTACCGGGCCACGCTCACTTTCCCCCACGCGGGCAACGCATTCCGTTTCTACTGCGATATGCCCGATACCCAGATCCCGCTTTGATCCTCACAAGGAGCAGGACCAGGATGACCGCACCGTTCACCCCGCGCTTGAAGCTGGACAATCGCGATCCGCGGGTCGCTTGCGTCCTGCTGCTCGACGTCTCCCTGTCGATGGGCGGCACACCGATCGACGAGCTGAACCGCGGGTACGCGCAGTTCTGCGGCGAGCTCGGCGAAGACCCACTCGCCCGTAAACGCACTGAGGTGGCGGTCGTGACGTTCGGCGGCGAGGTGCGCGTGGCGCAGCCGTTCGCCGAAGCCAGAGAACTCGCGCCGCAACGGTTCTCCGTCTCGGGCACGACCCCGCTGGGCGAGGCTCTGGATACGGCGATGGACCTCGTCGAAGGGCGCAAGGCCGAGTACCGCGCGGCGGGCCTGGAGTACTACCGGCCGTGGTTGTTCGTCCTGAGCGACGGATCGCCGACTGACGGAGACAGGTTCGAACGCGCGGTCCAGCGCCTGTCGGACATGGAGAAGGCCAAGGGAGCCACCGTGTTCGCGGTGGGCATCGGCGACACCGCCGACATGACCCAGCTCGCACGGCTCTCGCAACGCGGCCCGGCACGGCTGCGCGGCCTGCAGTTCGGGCCGATGTTCGCGTGGCTGTCGGCGTCGATGCAGCAGGTCAGCAACTCGGTGGCGTTCGGCCCCGAGAGCGACACCACGCAGATTCCCCTGCCTCCGGTCGGCTGGGGCACCGCGTGAAGGTCATGGCCGCCTCGGTGACCGGCTCCGCCCATCAACGGCTCGGCCAGGGGTGCCAGGACGCGTGGGCATCCGCGAGAAGCTCGGCGGGCCTCGTCCTCGCGGTCGCCGACGGTGCGGGGTCCCGCCCGCGGGCGGCGGAGGGCGCGCGGACGGCGGTCGCGGCGGCATGCGCGGCGGCCTCGGACGGTGATCCGCTGCCCCGCGCGTTCGCTAGGGCGCGGCATGCGGTCCTCAGCCTGGCCGCCGACCCCGCCCCCTTCGCTTGTACGCTCACCGTCGTGGTCGTCGGTGCGACCGAGGTGACGGCGGGACAGATCGGTGATGGAATCGTCGCCGTCGAGCAGGGCGCGGCCGCACGCAGCGCCGCGGTGGCGGCGCGGGGCGAGTACGTCAACGAGACGGTGTTCCTGACCTCCGACGACGCCATGGACCGATTGGTGGTCGATTGTTTCCCCGCCGCCGAGGTGACCGGAGTGGCACTGTCCACGGACGGGCTGCGCTCGGTGATCCTCGACGACCCCGCCACGGGGGCCCTGTACACGCCCTTCTTCACCGACCTGTGGTCCTATGCACGCCTTGACACCGCGGCTTCGGACGGACTGCACACCTTTCTCTCTGAGGTTCCGGACGGCACCGGCGACGACAAGACCCTCGTGGTCGCAGTCTGCGCCGCGGAGAGGTGAAAACCTGCGGGGTGCCGACTGCACGGTGCTGGTCAGGGGCAAGCCAACACGCGTGCTATGTGGTCGGCAGCTACTGGTGTCGGTTGTGCTGATCCGCGTCGTCGGTACCCTCAACACCGATAAATGAGCTCACTGACGGTCTCGGCATGCCGCCGGCCGTCACCACTGCGGCCTTCACTGCCGTCCTCGCGGCGACCTTCGAGGCCTGTATGCGGCCGAGCGGACGCTGTCCATCCACACCATCCTCACCATGCGCCGCGAGGGGTTCTACTGGAGGGCCGTGCTGTTCACCTTCGCGCTCGGCACGGCCGCGGGTGACCTGGTCGCCGAACGGCTGGACCTGGGGTACCCGCTGTCGGTGGTGCTGTTCGGCGCCCTGATCGTCGCGATGGCCGGTGCTCCTGCCGTGGTGGGAGTAAACGCGGTTGCGGCGCTCTGGATCGCCTACGTTCTGACCCTGCCAGTGGGGGCCTTGATCGGGGACTACTTCTCCCAGGCCCGCGGGGACGGCGGGCTCGGAACGGCGCTGCGGCCCGGGCTGAGGCGTCCGGTCTCGGTCGTCGACGGCGCTCTGGATCTCAGGACGATCACGAGGGTGGGCGAGGCCGGGACGTGTGAACCTCCGGTGGGCTGGAGCGGGCCGGTGCGGGTTCTTCTGGTCCTGTGTGAACCGGGTGAGTGCCGTGTGGGGCGGCTGGGTTCACTAACGAACGGCTAACAAACGATCAAGAGGCCGGTTCTCCGTGGTGGAGAAACGGCCTCTGAGCTGGTACTTCTTGTCGGGACGGCGGGATTTGAACCCACGACCCCTTGACCCCCAGTCAAGTGCGCTGCCAAACTGCGCTACGTCCCGGTGCCCGTCTGAGCGGGCGTGATTACTCTAGCGCAGTCTGGAGGGTCGTGCGTACCGGGTTCTCGGCGGTGGAGGTGCCCGCGGGGGTGCGGGCCTCCTGGGCCGTCTTCGATCTGGCGGCGGGGCGTGCGGTCGCGGAGCGGCGGCCGGCGGAGGTGTTCCGGTCGGCCTCGGTGGTCAAGGTGCTGATGGCGCTCGACTTCCTGAGGGGACGGGTGCTCGAGGCCCGGGACCGGGAGCTGGTCGAGGCGATGCTGCGGGCGAGTGATGACGCGGCGGCGGACGAGGTGTGGGAGCGGGGCGGACGGGCGGAGATCGTCGAGCGGATGGTGCGGCGGGCCGGGTTGCGGGAGACGGTGCCGCCGCCTGCGGACATGCCCGGGTGGTGGGGGTACACGGGGATGAGCGCGGGGGACGTGGTGCTGGTCTATCGGCATGCGATGGCGGTGCCGGAGGGGCGGTTCGTGCTGGAGCAGCTGGGGCGGATGGCCAGAAGGGGCGCGGACGGGTTCGATCAGGTCTTCGGCATCGCGGAGGCGGGGCCGTCGGCGGTCAAGCAGGGGTGGTCGGGGTTCGAGGGCGAGCCTGACCGGCGGCCCGCGCCGGCGGAGCTGGGGCTCGGGCGGCCCGTGCTGCACACGACCGGCGTGGTGTCCGGCAAGATCGTCGTGGTGCTGACGCTGCATCCGGAGGGGACCTCCGTGGAGGCGGCGGCGGGGTGCGTGACGGCGCTCGCGAAGGCTGTGACGGGGGTCACACGCGTGGGTAGCGGTTCGTCTTCGGACGGTCAGTAAAAGCGGTCTTATCGGGGCGAAAAGAAAAAGCCGGGTAAAGATCCGGACTGGTAACGAAGATGGGGGCGAACGGACCTTCGTCGACGTATGTAGCTTTTTTCTCCCAGGGCATGAAACGCCGAACGGGGGACTGGGGTGTCGGAAGCGGACGGCACGTGGGGGCCGCCTGGAGTGCACGCGGCGGACCTCGAGGGCCTGCGGGGGGCGGCGCACGACCGTGCGGTGCTGGCCGAGGCGCGGGTGATGCTGGCCCGGCGCCTGGGGGTGCCGCCCGGCGAGGCGCTGCAGCACCTCATCTGGCTGGCGCGTGACCTGGAGATGGAGCTGCCGGAGGCGGCGGCCATGGTCGTCCAGGGCGGCGGCACGGGGGCCGAGGGCGCGGTGGTGGCGGGGCGCCGGCCGCCGCGCACGGAGGACACCGACCGGCGGGGCGTGGTCTCCGAGGCCGAGGATCTCCTGCACCGCCTGGCGGCCGAGGACACCGGGGGCGACGCCGGGATCATCGAGGGGCTGCCCGAGGATCCGGTGGCGCGGGGCCTGCTCGACGGGGCGCTGGACTCGGCGGCCCACCTGGTGCCGGTGCGGGACTCGGACGGCGAGGTGCAGGACTTCCTGTACGCCGAGCTGAACGGAGCCGCACGGGACCTGTTCGGGAGGGGCGCCGAGGAGCTGACGGGGCAGCGGCTGCTGCGGACGGATCCGGGCGCGGCGCTCAGCGGGCTGTTCGAGGACTACGTCGCGGTGCTGGAGGGCGGACCGACCCTGGACCGCGACTCGATCATGTACTCGACCGTCCAGGGCGGCCTGTCGCGGTCGTCGCGGATGAGCGTGCGGTGCGTCCGGGCGCCGACGGGCGTGTGCCTCACCTGGCGGTACCACACCGGCGAGGACCGCAGCGCGCGGCGGCTGGAGCGGGTGGAGCGGCTGGCGCTGATCGGGTTCGGCGAGTGGGACCTGGTCACGGGGCAGGCGGACTGGACGCCGCAGATGCTGGCGAACTACGGGCTGGGGCCGGACGAGGTGCCGCCGGCGCCGCACGACCTGCCGAAGGTGGTCGCCGACGACGACCTGCCGCTGGTCGAGGAGGCCGTCCAGACGATGTTCTCCCGCCGGGAGCCGGTGGAGGCCGAGCACCGGGTGATCGGCAAGGACGGCGCCGCGCGGCATCTGTGGGTGTTCGCCGAGCCGGTGCTGGACGACTCCGGGCTGCCGGTGTCGATCAACATCGTCTCGCAGGACATCACGCGGCGCCGCGGGGTCGAGCGGGCGCTGGCGGAGACGCGCCGGCAGATGCTCAAGCAGCAGGCGCGGACGGCCCAGGAGCGCAAGGTGGCGGTGACGCTGCGCCGGGCGATCCTGCCGGACGAGGGCGAGGTCGAGTGGCTGCCGGGGCTGCGGGTGGCGATCCGGGCGCTGGCGGCGGAGAGCACGGCGCGGATCGGCGGGGACTGGTTCGCCACCCGCGCCATGCCGGACGGGCGGGCGCTGGTCGCGATCGGGGACGCGGCGGGGCACGGCCTTCCGGCGGCGGCGTCGATGGCGCGCAGCCGCAACGGGCTGCTCGGCCTGTCGTGCACGGGGGAGCCGGCGGGGCAGCTGGTGGGCTGGCTGAACGAGCTGGTCGGCAGCATGGACCCGCCGGCGACCGGCACCGCGATCGTGGGCTACTACCGGCCGGACCGGCGCGTTCTGGAGTGGACGTGCGCCGGGCATCTGCCGCCGATCCTGGTGCGGGACGGCCACGCCGAGCCGCTGGAGGTCCATCGCGACCCGATGCTCGGCGCGCTGCCGGATTGGGAATACACGACGATCTCCACGGAACTGCGCCCCGGGGATCTGCTGTTCCTTTACACCGACGGTCTGGTGGAGCGCCGGGACGCCGATCTCGACGAGCGGATCGAACGGCTCACCGGCATTCTGCGGGATTCCTCGGCGGGGCCGGAACTGGCGCTGGACGAGGTGCTCGCGCGGATGGAGCACGACCGGGCGGCCGACGACACCACGATGTTCGCCCTGTACGTGGAGTGATCTTCGGCAGGTCAGAACCGCCGCGACCTGGAGTGACGTAGGACACATTGGCGGGGGAGCGGCGCGGCCGGTGTGATCTGCGCCGCGGCGGGCGGGCGGGTCGTGAAGGGCGTGACCGCCGGGCGCCTTTTGATCATTTTACCTTTTCCGGTTCGGGGGACGGCGGCGGAAACCCCCTATGCCGTAAGGGTTCGCGGCCGTCCGGAGAAAGATCGGGAAGGTCCGGCCGCGGGCGGCCGTTGAACCGGGGTTGGAACGGCACTGAGCAGGCAAAAGATCCTTTTGCGGCTGGTTTGCTTTTCTCGTGACAGTTGGTACCTTCTTGCACGAATAACGCAGCGCGTTCCATGCGTTGCACGCCGGCCGCTTCCATGCGCGGCCGAGGGTCGCTGAGCGGAATCCGCACGCGACGCGCGCCGACACATGCGCGCCCCCTCGAGATCAGTCGCTGAGATACATCCGAATATCCGGCACCGCTTCCGCGGTGCGAGGCCGAGTCCGTCCAGGTCCACCCGACCGGACGGAGCCGGGGACCCAAGGTTCCAGGGGTGAATCGGCGCGTCCGCCAGGCCGCGCCGTAGGGCTCTTCCATGCCCGAATCCGTCAGCTAACCCGGTAGGCGTCATGGGAGACAAGGAGATTCCCTGCATGACCGGTCGTTTCGATCGTCTTACCAAGAACCTGGCCCCCCGTCTGAGCGCGCTGCGTCTCACCGGCGCCGCTCCCCGCGCCGCGCTCGCCCGCATGAGCCCCGAGGACCGGGCCGTGGGCGTCGCCGTGGCGGGTGTGATGGCCGGGGCGGTCGGACTCGCGATCTTCAACCCCCTGACCGGGGGCACGGCGTCCGCCGAGACGCCCGCCCAGGCCGCCGCGCAGCACCGTGAGAGCGCGGTGTCCGAGCGCTCCGGGACCGAGCACGCCCCCCGCAAGGCGGCCCGGTCCGCGTCCCGCACGGTCGCCGCGTCCACCGTGATCAAGCTGGCGAAGTCGCAGCTCGGCGAGGGCGAGAGCCGCAACGGCTCGACCAAGTACGCGGACTGGTACGCCTCCACCCCGCACGCCGCGGTGACCGCCCGGCGCGACGGAGGCAGCGTCGGCGACTACCGGGGCGCCGAGTGGTGCGACATGTTCGTGTCGTGGCTCAGCGCGCAGACGGGCGTGAAGAACATGGGCTGGGACGCCTACACCGTCCAGCACGCCTCCTGGTTCGAGAAGACCCACCGCTGGGGTGACATCGCCAGGCCCGGCGCCGTCGTGTTCTTCGACTGGCAGAACGGGTCCCGCGGCGGGATCGACGGCATCGACCACGTCGGCCTCGTCGTCAAGGACAACGGCAACGGAACGATCACCACGATCGAAGGCAACACCGACAACGCCGTCAAGGAGAAGATCCGCGACAAGTCCGAAGTCGTCGGCTACGGATACCCCGACTACGCCAAGTCCCGATGATCCGTCCCGCACGGGAATGATCTATTTCGTGCGGATGGAAGGCGCCCGGTCCTTGACCGGGCGCCTTTTGCGTTCCCGGGTGGTCTGCCGCGACGTGTCGGGTAATGCTAAGCATTGACAGCTTTTGATCCGAGTTGGCCCTTGACGCCTCCTTGCTGGAAAGGAACCCCTGACACGCCGGAGGAGCGGAAGGGGATGCCCATGCGGGTGCGCCCGGATGTGAGCGTGGTGGTGATCGCCTACAACGACGCCGCCCGGCTCCCGCGGGCGGTCGCATCGTCGCTCGCGCAGTCGCTGGGCGGCGTCGAGACGGTGATCGTCGACGATGCGAGCACCGACGGCACCGGCGAGGCCGCGGACCGGCTCGCCGCGGCGCACCCCGGCCGGGTCGGCGCGGTGCACCTGCCCGTCAACTCCGGCGGCTGCGGCCGTCCGCGCAACGTCGGCGTCGAGCGGTCGAACGGCCGGTACGTGATGTTCCTCGACAGCGACGACCTGCTGGACCGGCACGCCTGCCTCAACCTGCTCTCCGCCGCGCAGGAGACCGGCGCCGACCTGGTCTCCGGGCTCTGCGACCGGGTCTTCCTGGACATGCCCAAGGGCGCCAAGGGCCGGGTCCGGCCCTGGTACCCGTGGCTCTACGAGCGCAGCGCCGTGTACGGGTCGCTGGAGGAGAACCCCGACCTGCTCTACGACACCCTGTCGACGAACAAGCTCTACCGCCGGGGGTTCCTGGAGGACGGCGCGCTGCGCTTCGTCGAACGGCTCCACTACGAGGACCTGCTGTTCAGCGCGGAGGCGTACACCGCCGCGGCGCGCATGGCCCTGATCCCGCACCGGGTCTACAACTGGCTGGTCCGGGACCGGCGGGTCAAGCCGTCGATCTCCAACCGCCGGGACGAGCTGGCCAACTTCGCCGACCGGCTGGAGATCCACCGGCGCATCGACATGCTGTTCGAGCTGCGCGGCGCGGACGGCCTGAAGCGCGCGAAGGACGCCAAGTTCGTCAACCACGACCTGCTGCTCTACCTGCGCGAGCTGCGGGACCGCGATCCGGTGTACCGGGCCAGGTTCCTGGACCTCGCGGCCGGCTACCTGGCCGGGCTGGACCCGGTGGTGTTCGAGACGGCCAACCCGCTCGCCGCGATCGCCGCGTTCCTGATCAGGGAGGGCGACCGGGAGGGGGCGCTGGCCGCGGCCGAGTACCTGCCCGGCCGGCGGTCCGACCTGCACGCCCGGCTGGTGGAGCGGGACGGCCGGGTCTTCTGGGGCGGGAACCCCCCGCGCGGGGACCTCGGCCGCCGCGTCCTCGACGTCACCGACCTCGGCTTCCACCTCTACCCGCTCAAGGAGCTGCGGCCCGCCGCCGTCGTGACCCGGCTGGAGGCGAGCGGCGACCGCGCCCGCCTGGACGGGCACGTGCTGAACCCGCTGGACCGGATCCCGCGCGGCGCGGCGCTGTCGGCGTCCCTGGAGTTCCGCAGCCGACGGC
The DNA here is from genome assembly GCF_017573545.1 of Actinomadura nitritigenes. Lineage (GTDB taxonomy): Bacteria > Actinomycetota > Actinomycetes > Streptosporangiales > Streptosporangiaceae > Spirillospora > Spirillospora nitritigenes. Next base: position 28,262 of record NZ_JAGEOK010000022.1, read on the forward strand.
GCGACGCGCCCGGGGCGCGGGTGCCCGCCGAGATCGTCCACGAGGGCGGCCGGCTGGCCTGGCACGCCGAGTTCGACCCGCGCGCCCGGATCCGGCCGATCGGGTTCGTCGACCCGGTCTGGGACGTCCGGCTCCACGTGAAGGTGGACGGCGAGGAGATCGTCACCCGGCCGGGCGGGTCCGCCGGCGCCGCCGCCGCGAAGGCCCCGGTCCTCCACGGCGTCGGGCTGCCCGTCCGGCCGCGCCTGACGCGCCTCGCGGGCGACGTGCTCCGGTCGTTCGTCACCGAGGACGGGCACCTGGCGTTCAGGCTGGCGGTCGGGGACCCGCGGACGCGGCGCACCGCCACCGCCGTCGCGCGGGTCGCGGGGAGCCCGCCGGCACGGCTCGGCTGGCGGCGCGCGCGGCGGATGGAGCGGTCCATGCGCCGTGCGCTGGCCTCGAGCAGGACGAAGGCCGCCGTGTTCAACCGGATCCTGACCCGGCTGCCCGTCCGCAGGGGCCTGGCGGTGTTCGAGAGCCATCTCGGGCTGCACTACTCCGACAACCCGAAGTACATCTACCGGGAGCTGCGCCGCTCGGGCCGCCCGGTCGAGGCCGTGTGGTCGTACGCGACGTCCGCGAAGGGCTTCCCGTCCGACGCCAGGCTGGTGCGGCGGGACTCGTGGCGCTACCACCTCGCGCTCGCGCGGGCGGAGTTCTGGATCGACAACCAGGGGTATCCGGACCGCCTGCGCAAGCGCCCGGAGACCACCTACATCCAGACCTGGCACGGGTCGGCGTACAAGCTCATGGGGCTCGACCAGCCGCGGATGAAGAGCGGGCCCGCGTCCGCCCGCGCCCGGCTCGCACGGATGGTGGACCGCTTCGACTGCTTCCTCGTCCGCTCCGGCCACGACGTGGACACCCTGGTCAAGGGCCTCGGCGTCCGGGCGGAACTGCTGCCGGCCGGGTACCCGCGCAACGACCCGCTCGTCAACGGCCTGGACGGGGACGCCGAGCTGGCCGCGGAGGTCGCCGCGCTGCGCCGCTCGCTCGACCTGGATGACGGGCGCCGCGCCGTGCTCTACGCGCCGACCTTCAGGCCGGGGCCGACGGGGAAGCCGGTCGAGCCGATGGAGCCGCCCGTCGACCCGGTGCGGTTCGCCCGCGAGCTCGGGGACGAGATCGTCCTGCTCGTCCGCCCGCACTACCTGAGCAGGGCGAACCTGCCGCCGTCGGCGGGCCGGGCCATGCGGGACGTCGGGGGAGTGGCGGACGTGACCCTGCTGCTCCTGCTCGCCGACGCGCTGGTCACCGACCACTCCTCGATCATGTTCGACTACGCGCTGCTGGACCGGCCGATCGTGCTGCACCTGCCGGAGGACGGCGAGCACGCCGCCGGCTACTTCGACCTGGAGGAGCACGCGCCGGGCCCGGTCACCCGGACCGAGGACGAGCTGATCGCCGCACTCGCGGACCTGGACGCCGCCGGGTCCGCGCACGCCGCGGGGCGCCGCGCGTTCGCCGAGCGGTTCGGCGAGCACGACCGCGGGACCGCCGCGCGCACCGTCGTGGAACGTTACTTCGGAGAGAGGAGCGCCCATGGTTCCCACCGGAACCGCTGAGCACGCACCGCGCGACGTCTTCATCGTCTGCAACAACGTCGACGAGATAGGGGGCCTGCAGCGCTGGGCGCACCACATGGCGCGGATGCTGGCCGAGCGCGGCGACCGCGTCACCCTCGTCGGGATCGTCCGCGGGCCGGACGGGCAGCACCACGACCACGACGGCTCCTACCGGGTGGAGGTCCTGCACGACACGTGGCGGCCGCCGGTGCTGGAGTGGCGGCCGGACCGGCTGCGCGACCGGGTGAACGCGGCGGCACGGGGGCGTGACGTGTGGCGGTCGGCCGTGCAGCGGCGCGGCGCCGCCCGCCTGACGCGGATGTTCGCCGCGGCCCGTCCGGGCGCCGTCGTGATCGTGCCGCAGGTCTGGGCGATGGAGTGGGTCCGGCGGGCCGGCACCTCGGGGCTGCGGGTGATCGGGATGAGCCACGAGTCGTACAAGGCGAGCCGCAAGTCGAGCCGGTACCAGCGGGTGAAGCGGCACTTCGCGCACGTCGACCGGTTCCTCACCCTGACCCCGGAGGACGCGGACGCGTGGGCGAGGGACGGCATGACGAACGCCGACCACATCCCGAACGCGCTGCACGTCACCCCGTCCGTCTACCCGACGCTCAACCTGCCGGCGGTCGCCTGTGTGGGGCGGCTGTCCTACGAGAAGGGCGTCGACCTGCTGCTGGAGGCGTGGGAGCGGGTGCACGGGCGCCATCCGGAGTGGCGGCTGCACGTCTACGGCACCGGGCCGGACGAGGACGCGCTGCGCGAGCAGGCGGCCGCCGCCGGGCTGACCGGGTCGGTCGAGTTCCGGGGCGTCGTCGCCGACGTCGAGGAGGCGATGGTCGAGGCGTCGGTGTTCGCGCTGCCGTCCCGGGCCGAGGGGGTGCCGATGTCGGTGATGGAGGCGATGGCGTACGGGCTGCCGACCGTGGCGTTCGACTGCGCGCCGGGCGTCCGCATGCTGCTCGGCGAGCGGGGCGGGGAGACGGGCGGGCTGCTCGTGCGGCCGGGGGACACGGCCGCGTTCGCCGAGGCGCTGGAGCGGCTGATCGAGGATCCGGAGCTGTGCTGCGACCTCGGTGCGGAGGCCCGCGCGTCGGTGCAGCGCTTCCGGCCGGAGACGGTGCTGGCCCGCTGGGACCGGCTGTTCGACCTGCTCCACCGGGACCTTCCGGCGATGCGGGAGCGCACCGCGAGGGAGCGGTCCGCGGTGCCCGCGCCGGGGTGCGGGCGGCCCGCCGCGCAGGCGAGCGAGGCGGAACCGGCCCTGGAGGCCGATTCTTTCTAACAACTGTTTGGTAGAGTTTCTGGCGTGAACCAGAACGAGTCCCCTGCGGACCGGGCGTTCCGCGCCGAGGTCCGCGGCTGGCTGGAGGCCAACCTGTCGGGCGAGTTCGCGCACGCGCGCGGCCTCGGCGGGCCCGGCCGCGAGCACGAGGCGTTCGAGGAGCGGCTGGCCTGGGAGCGCCACATGGCCGCCGCGGGCTGGACGTGCGTGGGCTGGCCCGAGGAGCACGGCGGCCGCGGTGCGACCGTCCGGCAGCAAGTGATCTTCAACGAGGAGTACGCGCTCGCCGGCGCCCCGGCCCGCGTCGGGCACATCGGCGAGAACCTGCTCGGCCCCACGATCATCGCGTTCGGCACCGACGAGCAGCGGGCGCGGTTCCTGCCCCCGATCGTCGCCGTCGAGGAGCTGTGGTGCCAGGGCTACTCCGAGCCCAACGCCGGCTCCGACCTCGCCAACGTGCAGACCCGCGCCGCGCTCGAAGGCGACCACTGGAGGATCGACGGGCAGAAGGTCTGGACGTCCAACGCCCTCGAATCGGACTGGTGCTTCGTCGTCGCCCGCACCGAGCCCGGCTCGTCCCGCCACCACGGCCTGTCCTACCTGCTCGTCCCGATGAAGCGGGACGGCGTGGACATCCGGCCGATCGTCCAGCTCACCGGCACCTCGGAGTTCAACGAGGTCTTCTTCGACGGCGCCCGCACCGACGCCGGGAACATCGTCGGCGCGCCCGGCGAGGGCTGGAAGATCGCGATGGCCACGCTCGGCTTCGAGCGCGGCGTCGCCACCCTCGGCCAGCAGGTCGGGTTCCGCCGCGAGTTCGAGGGCGTCCTCGACCTCGCCCGCCGCACCGGCGCCATCGACGACCCGCTCCTCCGCGACCGCCTCACCCGCGCGTACATGGGCCTGGAGGTCATGCGGCTGAACGCGGTCCGCACGATGGCGGGCGTCGCGTCCGGCGCCCCCGGGCCCGAGTCGTCCATCTCCAAGCTCGTCTGGGGCACCTGGCACCGCGAACTCGGCGAGCTCGCCATGGACGTCCTCGGCGCCGCCGGGATGGTCGCCGACGGCGAACCGTACGACCTCAACGACTGGCAGCGGCTGTTCCTGTTCTCCCGCTCCGACACGATCTACGCCGGGTCGAACGAGATCCAGCGCAACATCATCGCCGAGCGCGTGCTCGGTCTCCCCAGAGAGGCTCGCGGATGACGCCGCCCCCCTACGTCCCCGGGCACGGCCTGCTGAAGGACCGCGCCGTCGTGATCACCGCCGCGGCCGGCGCCGGGATCGGCGGCGCCACCGCCCGCCGCTGCCTGGAGGAGGGCGCCCGCGTCCTGGTCTCCGACGCGCACGAGCGGCGGCTCGCCGCGTCCGCGCAGGAGCTGGAGAAGGAGTTCGGCGCCGACCGCGTCGCCTCCCTGCCCTGCGACGTCACCGACGAGGAGCAGGTCCGGGCGCTGTACGCGCTCGGCGTCGAGCGGTTCGGCCGGATCGACGTCGCGGTCAACAACGCCGGCCTCGGCGGCACCGCCGAGCTGGTCGACATGACCGACGACCAGTGGGGACGCGTCCTCGACATCACGCTGAACGGGACGATGCGCTGCACCCGCGCCGCGCTGCGCGTCATGCGCGACCAGGGCGCCGGCGTCATCGTCAACAACGCGTCGGTGATCGGCTGGCGTGCGCAGAAGGGCCAGTCCCACTACGCCGCCGCCAAGGCCGGCGTGATGGCCCTCACCCGCTGCTCCGCCCTGGAGGCCGCCGAGTTCGGCGTGCGGATCAACGCCGTCTCCCCGTCCCTCGCCATGCACCCCCACCTGGTCAAGGTGACCTCGGAGGACCTGCTGGACGAGCTGACGCGGCGCGAGGCGTTCGGCCGCTACGCCGAGCCCTGGGAGGTGGCCAACGTTATCGTCTTCCTGGCCAGCGACTACTCCTCGTACATGACCGGGGAGGTCGTCTCCGTGTCCTCTCAGCACGCTTAGGAACCGACCATGAGTCCACGACGGCGCGACGCCGAGGGCACCGCCGCCGCCCGCGCGGAGCGGCGGGCCGAGCTGCTCGCCACCGCCGCCGAGGTGTTCGCCTCGCAGGGGTACTCCGCCACCACCGTCCGGAAGGTGGCCGACGCCGCCGGCATCCTCGGCGGCAGCCTCTACTACCACTTCGACTCCAAGGAGGCGATGGCCGACGAGATCCTGTCGACCTTCCTGGACGAGATGTGGGCGGCCTACGAGCGCGTCCTCGCCGCCGGCCTCAGCGCCCGCGACACCATGGAGGGCGTCATCGTCGAGTCGTTCCGCTCGATCGACCGGCACCGGCCCGCCGTCGTCCTCTACCAGAACGAGTCCAAGCACCTCGCGACCAGCGAACGCTTCCACTACCTGCTCGAGTCGCAGCGCCGCTTCGAGACGATGTGGATGTCCCTGCTGGACCGGGGCGTCGAGGAGGGCGCCTTCCGCGCCGACCTCGACCGGACGCTGATCTACCGCTTCATCCGCGACACCGTCTGGGTCGCGGCCAACTGGTACCAGCACGGCGGGCGGCTGTCCGCCGACGACATCGCCAAGCAGTACCTCGCCATGGTCCTCGAAGGCATCCAGGCGAGCTAGCCCCGAAGGAGACACCCCCATGGCCGAGGCCTACATCGTCGAGGCGGTCCGCGCCCCCGTCGGCCGCAAGAAGGGCGGGCTCGCCGGCGTCCATCCCGCCGACCTCGGCGCCCACGTGCTGAAGGCGCTGATGGACCGCGCGAAGGTCGACCCCGCCGCCGTCGAGGACGTGGTGTTCGGCAACGTCGACAGCGTCGGCCCGCAGGCCGGCGACATCGCCCGCACCTGCTGGCTCGCCGCCGGGCTGCCCGAGGAGGTCCCGGGCGTCACCGTCGACCGGCAGTGCGGCTCCTCGCAGCAGGCCGTGCACTTCGCGGCGCAGGCCGTCCTCGCCGGGACGTCCGACCTCGTCGTCGCGGGCGGCGTGCAGAACATGTCGCAGATCCCGATCTCCTTCGCGATGACCGCCGCCGAGCCGCTCGGTTTCACGCAGGGCCCGTTCGCCGGCTCCAAGGGCTGGACCGAGCGGTACGGCGACACCGAGGTGTCGCAGTTCAACGGCGCCGAGATGATCGCCCGCGACTGGGACGTCTCCCGCGAGGAGATGGAGGCGTTCGCCTACGAGTCGCACCAGCGGGCCATCCGCGCGATCGACGAGGGCCGGTTCGAGCGGGAGATCGTCCCGCTGGAGGGCGTCACCGCCGACGAGGGCCCCCGCCGCGACACCACCCGGGAGAAGATGGCCGGGCTGAAGACCCTCGTCGAGGGCGGCCGGCTCACCGCCGCGCTCGCCTCCCAGATCTCCGACGGCTCCGCCGCGCTGCTCATCGCGTCCGAGCAGGCCGTCAAGGACCACGGCCTCACCCCGCGCGCCCGCATCCACCACATCTCGGCGCGCGGCGAGGACCCGATCCGGATGCTGTCCGCGCCGATCCCCGCCACCGCGTACGCGCTGAAGAAGACCGGCATGACGATCGGCGACTTCGACGCCGTCGAGATCAACGAGGCGTTCGCGTCGGTCGTGCTCGCCTGGCTGAAGGAGACCGGCGCCGACCCGGCGAAGGTCAACCCGAACGGCGGCGCCATCGCCCTCGGCCACCCGCTCGGCGCCACCGGCGCCCGGCTAATGACCACCCTGCTGCACGAGCTGGAGCGCACCGGCGGCCGCTACGGCCTCCAGACGATGTGCGAGGGCGGCGGCCAGGCAAACGTCACCATCCTCGAAAGGCTCTGATCCCCAGGGGGGCGACCCTCTGGAACCCCCGGTTACGGCCGACGGGCAGGCGCTGCGCTCGCTGCGCGTGCCTGCCCGCGAGCCGTGGCCGAGCTTGAACGGATCCTTCTGACCGGAGGTCGTTGTGGACGTCTTCGAGAGCGCGAAGCTCGGGCCCGTCACCCTGCGGAACCGTGTCATCAAGGCCGCCACGTTCGAGGGCATGACGCCGGACGCCCTCGTCACCGACGACCTGATCGAGTACCACCGGCGGCCCGCCGCCGGGGGAGTGGCGATGACGACCGTCGCCTACTGCGCGGTCGCCCCCGAGGGCCGCACCGAGCGGCGGCAGATCCACATGCGGCCCGAGGCCGTTCCCGGGCTGCGGCGCCTCACCGACGCCGTGCACGCCGAGGGCGCGGCCGCGGCCGCGCAGATCGGGCACGCCGGGCCGGTCGCCGACGCGAGCTCCAACGGGATGCGGGGACTGTCGGCCGGGCGGTTCTTCAACCCGCTCGGGATGCGCTTCACCAAGGCGGCGACGGCCGAGGACATCGAGCGGGTCACCCGCGCCCATGCCGCCGCGGCGCGGCTGGCGATCGAGGCGGGCTTCGACGCGGTCGAGATCCACTTCGGGCACAACTACCTCGCCAGCTCGTTCCTCAGCCCGCGGCTGAACAAGCGCGACGACGCCTACGGCGGGCCGATCGAGAACCGCGCCAGGGTCGCGCTCGGCATCGCCCGGGCGGTGCGCGAGGAGGTCGGCGACCGGATCGCCGTCACCGCGAAGATCAACATGCGGGACGGCGTGCCGGGCGGGCTGGAGGTCGACGACAGCCTCCAGGTGGCGCGCTGGCTGCAGGAGGAGGGCACCATCGACGCGCTGGAGCTGACGGCGGGCAGCTCCCTGCTGAACCCGATGTACCTGTTCCGCGGCGAGGCGCCGGTCCGCGAGTTCGCCGCCAACTTCAAGCAGCCGCTGCGGGCGGGCATCCGGATGTCCGGCACGAGGTTCCTGCGCGCCTACCCCTACCAGGAGGCGTACCTCCTCGAACACGCCCGCCGGTTCCGCGCCGAGCTGGACCTCCCGCTGATCCTGCTCGGCGGCGTCACCAACCGCGAGACCATGGACAGGGCGATGGCGGAGGGCTTCCAGTTCGTCGCGATGGGACGCGCGCTGCTGCGCGAGCCCGACCTCGTGAACAGGATCGCGGAGGACCCCTCGACGCGGTCGCTGTGCATCCACTGCAACCGCTGCATGCCGACGATCTACACCGGCACGCACTGCCCCGAGATCCCGGCGGAGGGCCCGGCTTGACCTGGAGCGCGCTCGAACTCGTACCGTGATGTGCATGATCACTCCGCAGCACGGGATCGGTTCGGGTTTCGGGTTCGAGAGCACGGCGCGCGAGGTCCTGGCGGGCGTCGACCTGTCCGGGAGGCTGGCCGTCGTGACCGGCGGCTACTCCGGCCTGGGGTTGGAGACGACCCGCGCCCTGGCCGAGGCCGGCGCGCGCGTCGTGGTGCCGGCGCGGCGTCCGGCGGCGGCGAAGGAGGCGCTCGAGGGCGTCGGCGACGTCGAGGTGGACGAGCTGGACCTCGCGGACCTGGAGAGCGTGCGCGGCTTCGCCGACCGCTTCCTCGAGTCCGGACGCGGCATCGACATGATCATCGGCAACGCGGCGGTCATGGCCTGCCCGGAGACCCGGGTCGGGCCGGGCTGGGAGGCGCAGTTCGCGACCAACCACCTCGGCCACTACGCGCTGGTGAACCGGCTGTGGCCGGCGGTCAGGCCCGGCGCCCGCGTCGTCGCCGTCTCCTCGCAGGGGCACCACTTCTCCCGGATGCGCTGGGACGACCCGCACTTCACGCGCGGCTACGACCGGTGGGAGGCGTACGGGCAGGCGAAGACCGCCAACGTGCTGTTCGCCGTGCACCTGGACGCCCTGGCGAAGGACGCCGTGCGCGCGTTCTCCCTCCACCCGGGCAGCATCCTCACGCCGCTGCAGCGCCACATCCCGAAGGAGGACAAGATCGCGTACGGGTGGATCGACGAGGACGGCAACGAGATCGCCCAGGGCTTCAAGACCCCGGAGCAGGGCGCCGCGACCGCGGTGTGGGCGGCGACGTCGCCGCGGCTGGACGGAATGGGCGGCGTCTACTGCATGGACTGCGACATCGCCGAGCCCACCCCGGCCGACATGCCGGAGGTGCGCGGCCGGAAGGCCGGCGCGCCCGCGCCCGTGGGCGTCCGGCCCTACGCGACCGACCCCGGCGAGGCCGCGCGGCTGTGGGCGTACTCGGCCGAGCTGACCGGCGTCGACGCCTTCGCGGAGTAGGCGCCGCCGCACCGGCCGTCCGGTGCGGGGGCCAGGCCCGGCACCGTCCCCGCCCGTCGGCATAATCCCTGGGGGACGACCGACGGCCGAGGGGTGTGGCGATGATCGACGTGGGCGGCTGGTCGCCGGAACCGGTGGAGACGGCCGAGGCGATCGGCGCGGCGCCGTCCGCCGCGCTGGCGGGAGTGCTCGACGTCGAGCCGCCGGGGGAGGAGCTGCCGCCGCTGTGGCACTGGCTGCACTTCCTCGAACGGCCCGCGCAGCACGAACTCGGCCCGGACGGTCATCCGCTCGCCGGGCACTTCCTGCCGCCGATCCCCGACCGGCGGCGCATGTTCGCCGGCGGCCGGTTCCGCGTCCGCGAGCCGCTGCGCGCCGGCGACACCGTCACGCGCCGCACCGAACTGGCCTCCACGGCCGTCAAGCAGGGACGCAGCGGCGAGATGCTGTTCGTGACCGTCCGCCACACGTTCCTGCGGGACGGCGCCGAGATCGCGGTCGAGGAGCAGGACCTCGTCTACCGCAGCGGCGACACGGCGTCCCGCCCGCCGGAGGTGTCCTTCGCGGCGCCGGACACGAAGGCGCCGTGGACGCTGCCGGTGACCGCCGACCCGGTGCTGCTGTTCCGGTTCAGCGCGCTCACCTACAACGCCCACCGCATCCACTACGACGAGACCTACGCGACCGAGGTCGAGGGGCACGGCGGGCTCGTCGTGCACGGGCCGCTGCTGGCGATCCTGTGCCTCGAACTGCCGCGCCGGGCGGGCCTGAAGGTGAACGGGCTGTCGTTCCGCGCCCGCAGGCCCGTCTACGCGCGGCAGCCCTTCGTCGCGGCCGGCTCGCCGGACGGGGAGCTGTCGATCGAGGCGCCCGGCGGCGTCACCGCGATGACCGCGACGTTCTCCACCGCCTGAAGGACGACGCCCCTAGGCGGCCGTCACGGGCGGCTCCACGACGGCCGGCCCGTCGCGGCGCTCCGTCCTGATCTGCAGCACGTACCGCTTGACCTCGTCGGCGGCGTCCTCGCGGCTCCAGCCCAGCCGGGGCGCGAGGAGCCCGGCGACGTGCGCCGCCGCGGCGAGGCCGCCGTCCCACTCCTCGATCGACACGCGGAGCCGCCGCGCGAGGACGTCCTCCAGGTGCAGCGCGCCCTCGTGCGTCACCGCGTAGACGGCCTCGGCGCACAGGTAGTCCTCCGCGCCGGGGATCGGCGCGCCGAGCTCCGGTTCGGCGGCCACCAGGTCGAGGACGTCCTGCGCGCACGACCCGTACCGGCGCAGCAGGTGCTCGATCCGCGCGACGTGCAGCCCGGAGCGGGCGGCGAGCCGGCGCCGCTCGTTCCACAGCACCTCGAAGCCGACCGCGCCGAGGATCGGCAGCCGCCCGGTGACCGACGCGGGCACCGACTCGTCCAGGCCCTCGGCGACCACGTCGACCGCGTCGCGCGCCATGACCCGGTAGGTGGTGAACTTGCCGCCCGTGACGACGACCAGCCCCGGCACCGGCTCCGCGACGGCGTGCTCGCGGGACAGGCGCGCTGTGTCGTCCATCTCGCCCGACAGCAGAGGGCGCAGCCCCGCGTACACGCCCTCGACGTCGTCCATGGTCAGCGGCGTGCGCAGCACCGCGTTCACCCGCTCCAGCAGGTAGCCGATGTCGGTGTGGTCGGCGACCGGCTCGTCCGGGCCCTCGTCGTGCGGGGTGTCGGTCGTGCCGACCAGCCAGTGCCGGCCCCACGGGATGATGAACAGCACGCTGCGCTCGGTCCGGGTGATCAGCCCGGTGTCCATCGGGATCCGGTCGCGCGGCACCACCAGGTGGACGCCCTTGGACGCGCGCACCGCGAACGTCGCCCGCGCCCCGGTCATCGCCTGCGCGCCGTCCGTCCACACGCCCGTCGCGCAGACCACCCGGCGGGCGCGGACGGTGATCTCCCGCCCGCCCTCCAGGTCCACGACGTGCGCGCCGGTGACCCGCTCGCCCTCGCGCAGGAACCCGGTCACCTCGGTACGCGTGGCGACCCTGGCGCCGTACTGGGCGGCGGTGCGGGCGACCATCATCGTGTAGCGGGCGTCGTCCACCTGCGCGTCGTAGTACTGGATCGCGCCGACGAGCGCGTCCGCGCGCAGGGCCGGCGCCTCCCGCAGCGCGCCGCGCCGGGTGAGCTGCCGGTGCCGGGGCAGCGACCGGGCGCCGCCCATCGTGTCGTAGAGGGTCACCCCGGCGCTGACGTACGCCCGCTCCCACACCCGGTTGCGCAGCGGGTACAGGAACTGGACGGGCCGCACCAGGTGCGGCGCGAGCCGCTGCAGCAGCAGGGCACGCTCCCGCAGCGCCTCGCGGACCAGGCCGAAGTCGCGCTGCTCCAGGTAGCGGAGCCCGCCGTGGATCAGCTTGCTGGAGCGGCTGGAGGTGCCGGCCGCCCAGTCGCGGGCCTCCACCAGGGCGACGGTCAGGCCCCGGGAGATCGCGTCGAGCGCGGCGCCGGCGCCGACGATGCCGCCGCCGACGACCAGGACGTCGAACTCGGTCTCGGCCAGGTCGCGCAGGGTGTCCTCGCGGTACCGAGGGCCGAGGGCTACGGATGTCACTGCATGCTCCCGATGAGGGGTGATCGGTCAGGATGGTGCGGGCGGGGCCGGCGCCGGTGTCCCGGCCCCGCCGCGCGCGGTGTCCCGGCCGGGTCTAGTCGACGTCGACCCAGTCGAGGGTTCGGTTGACGGCCTTCTTCCAGCCGGCGTAGCCCTTCTCGCGCTGCTCGTCGCTCCAGGTGGGCAGCCAGCGCTTGTCCTCGTTCCAGTTCCGGCGCAGCTCGTCGGTGGTGTTCCAGAAGCCGACGGCGAGGCCGGCGGCGTAGGCGGCGCCGAGGGCGGTGGTCTCGGCGACGACGGGGCGCGACACCGGGACGCCGAGGATGTCGGCCTGCATCTGCATGCACAGCTCGTTGGCGGTGATCCCGCCGTCGACCTTGAGCGTGTCGAGGGCCACGCCGGAGTCCTCGCGCATGGCCTCCACGACGTCCCGCGACTGGTAGCAGATCGATTCGAGGGTGGCGCGGGCCAGGTGGGCGTTGGTGTTGAACCGCGACAGCCCGACGATCGCGCCGCGCGCGTCCGACCTCCAGTAGGGGGCGAACAGCCCGGAGAACGCGGGGACGAAGTACACGCCGCCGTTGTCCTCGACCTGCCGGGCGAGGGCCTCGCTCTGGGCGGCGCCGGAGATGATGCCGAGCTGGTCGCGCAGCCACTGCACCGCCGACCCGGTCACCGCGATCGAGCCCTCCAGCGCGTACACCACCGGGTGGTCGCCGAACTTGTAGCAGACCGTGGTCAGCAGCCCGTTCTTCGACCGCACCAGCTCGTTGCCCGTGTTGAGCAGCAGGAAGTTGCCGGTGCCGTAGGTGTTCTTGGCCTCGCCGGGCGAGAAGCACACCTGGCCGACCGTCGCGGCCTGCTGGTCGCCGAGGATGCCGGTCAGCGGGACCTCCCCGCCGAGCGGGCCGTCCGGGCGCGTCAGCCCGTAGGCGTCGGACGTCGACGACGGCCTGATCTCCGGCAGCATCGCGCGCGGGATGCCGAAGAACGACAGCAGCTCGTCGTCCCAGTCGAGGGTCTCCAGGTCCATCAGCATGGTGCGGCTGGCGTTGGTGACGTCGGTGACGTGCACGCCGCCGTCCGTCCCGCCGGTCAGGTTCCACAGCACCCAGCTGTCGGTCGTCCCGAAGATCGCGTCGCCCCGCTCGGCCGCCTCCCGGACCCCGTCGACGTTCTCCAGGATCCACTGGATCTTGCCGCCGGAGAAGTAGGTCGCCGGCGGGAGCCCGGCCTTCCGGCGGATGACGTCGCCCTTGCCCTCCCGCTCCAGCGCCGAGGCGATGCGGTCGGTGCGGGTGTCCTGCCAGACGATCGCGTTGAAGTAGGGCCGCCCGGTGCGGCGGTCCCACACCAGTGTCGTCTCCCGCTGGTTGGTGATGCCGAACGCCGCGAGGTCGGTGTGGCTGAGGTTCGCCTTGTTCAGCGTGCTCTGGACGACCGCGCGGGTGCGCTCCCAGATCTCGGTGGGGTTGTGCTCGACCCAGCCGGCCTGCGGCAGGATCTGCTCGTGCTCGAGCTGGTGGCGGGCGATCTCGTTGCCGCCGTGATCGAAGATCATGAACCGGGTGCTCGTGGTGCCCTGGTCGAGCGCTCCGACGAAGTCAGCCATGTGCGGAATCTCCAGTGGAAAGGGCCTGCGGACGGGGACGGAAGCCGATCATGCGGGTTGCCTGCGGGGGACGACCCCCCGCGCCCCCCGGTTCGCTTTGCTCATGCGGGTTGCCTGTGGGGGGACGACCCCCCACGCCCCCCGGTTCGCTTCGCTCATGCGGCTTCGTACTCGGGCTCGGGCTTCGCGACGTCCGGCTCCACGTCGTCGGACGGCAGGAACCAGCCGATCAGCAGCTTGTACAGCCCGGCGCCGAGCACGCCGCCGATGAGCGGGGCGACGATCGGCACCCAGAAGTACAGGTCCCCGTGCTGGTCCTTCCAGGCGCCGCCGTAGCCGGTGATGAACTCCGCGAGCCGGGGCCCGAAGTCGCGCGCCGGGTTGATCGCGTAGCCGGCGTCCGAGCCGAACGCCATCCCGATCGCCACGACCAGCAGCCCGATCAGGAAGGGGCCGAGGTTGGCCAGCGGCGGCGAGTTGCGCACGTCGGTCAGCGCCTTGATGACGAACAGCAGGATGGCGGTGCCGATGACCTGGTCGCGGAACGCGCCCCAGGTGCCGACGGGCAGGGTCCCGTTGCCCGGCAGCGTCGAGAAGACGCCCTGGGTCTTGATGGTGTGGCCGGGGTCGACCTTGGCCAGGATCTCGCTGTAGTTCCATCGGACGATCAGCGCCGCGATGAACGCCCCGGCGGTCTGGGCGGCGATGTAGGGCGCCACCTTCCGCCAGGAGAACTCCTTGAACGCGGCCAGCGCGACCGTGACCGCGGGGTTGAGGTGGGCGCCGCTGATCCGCGCGGCGACGTAGACGCCGAGCGTGACGCCGAGCCCCCAGGCCCAGGCGATGCTGTCGTGGTCGCCGATGTTCGCCCCGGCGACCTGCGCGACGACGCCGACCCCGAACAGGATCAGGATCATCGTCCCGGCGAACTCGGCGGCGAGCTCACCGGCCAGGGATGGGAATTTCCGGCGTTCCGCCATGTCTGTCTCCTCGGCTGCGGGGGTGGACGCAAAGCCCCATGAGGCTGGCCAGAACGTAAGACGCGGATGACCCGGAAACAACGGAAGGCTGCCGACAATGTCGAACACTTTCCCCGCCGCCCGGTGCCGGTTACCCTCCCCCCTGTGCACCAGATCACAGAATCCGGGCAGCTCGGGACGGAAACGGCGGTGATGACGACAGGTGCCGACATTGTCGGCACCTCAACCCGAGAACTAGCATCGGGTTCATGCCCGGACCTGTGCAGTCGATCGAGCGGGCCGCCGCGATCCTGCGGCTGCTCGCGGCCAGCTCCGGCCGGCTCGGGGTCGGTGAGATCGCCAGCTCGCTCGGGCTCGCCCGCGGCACCGCGCACGGCATCCTGCGCACCCTGGAGCGGGTCGGCTTCGTCGAGCAGGACGGCGGCACCGGAAAGTACCAGCTCGGCGCCGCCCTGCTCCACCTCGGCACCAGCTACCTGGACGTCAACGAGCTGCGCTCCCGGGCGATCAACTGGGCGGACGCGCTGGCCTCGCGCAGCGGCGAGGCCGTCCGCATCGGCACCCTGCTCGACGGGAAGGTCCTGGTCGTCCACCACGTGTTCCGGCCCGACGACACCCTCCAGGCGCTGGACGTCGGGTCGCTGCTGCCGCTGCACGCCACCGCCCTCGGCAAGGCGCTGCTGGCGCACGACGCCAACGCGGCGGCGTCGATCCGCGACACCGAGCTGGAGTCCTACTGCCGCCGGACGATCACCGATCCGCGCCTGCTCGCACGGGCCGCCACCCGGGTCCGGGAGAACGGCTGGGCGGCCGAGGTCGAGGAGCTGTCCATCGGCGAGGCGGGCATCGCCGCCCCGATCCGCGGGTACGGGGGACTCGTCGTCGGGGCCATCGGCATCTCCGGGGCGGTCGAGCGGATCTGCGACACCGGCCGCGTCCCCGAGCCCCGGCTGGTGGCGTTCGTGCGCGACGCGGCCCGCGCCGTCTCCCGGGACCTCGGCGGCTCGCGGTGGTGACGCGCGGAGACCCCCCGTGACGGGACGGACGGCCGCCCGGGCCGGCGGGCGGCGGGAGCGCGGGACGAGGAAGGGGCACGGCGGGGGAGAGGGCGCAACGTGACCGAACGCTACGTGATGTCGATCGACCAGGGCACCACCTCGACCCGGTGCATCCTGTTCGACCACGGCGGCCGGCTGGTGTCGGTGGCGCAGCGCGAGCACCGGCAGCACTTCCCGCGGCCGGGCTGGGTCGAACACGACCCGATGGAGATCTGGCGCAACCTGGAGCGGATCGCGCCGGAGGCGCTCGCCCAGGCGGGCGTGACGGCGAACCAGGTCGCGGCCGTCGGCATCGCCAACCAGCGCGAGACCACCGTGCTGTGGGACCGGCTCACCGGCGTCCCGATCGGCCGCGCCATCGTCTGGCAGGACATGCGGACCGGCCCGCTGGTCGACGAGCTGGGCCGCGCGCCCGGCGCCGCGATCGTCACCGAGCGCAGCGGGCTGCCGCTCGCCACCTACTTCTCCGCGCCGCGCATCCGCTGGCTGCTCGACCACACGCCCGGCCTGCGCGAGCGCGCCGAGCGCGGCGAGGTGCTGTTCGGCACCATGGAGAGCTGGCTGATCTGGAACCTCAGCGGCGGCGTCGACGGCGGCGTGCACGTCACCGACGTCACCAACGCCAGCCGCACCCTGCTGATGGACCTGCACACGCTGTCCTGGGACGACGACCTGCTGGCGTTCTTCGGGGTGCCGCGGGCGATGCTGCCGGAGATCAGGTCGTCCACCGAGACCTACGGGACGGCCCGCCGGGTGTTCCCCGGGGTGCGGGTCGGCGCCGCGCTCGGCGACCAGCAGGCCGCGCTGTTCGGCCAGACGTGCTTCGCGCCCGGCGAGACCAAGTGCACCTACGGGACCGGCGCGTTCCTGCTGATGAACACCGGGACCAAGCCGGTGCGGTCGGAGAACGGGCTGCTCACCACCGTCGGCTACAAGATCGGCGACGAGCCGGCGGTGTACGCGCTGGAGGGCTCGATCGCGATCACCGGCGCGCTCGTCCAGTGGTTCCGCGACGGGCTCGGGCTGATCACCACCGCGCCGGAGATCGAGACGCTCGCCCGCACCGTGACCGACAACGGCGGCTGCTACATCGTGCCGGCGTTCTCCGGGCTGTTCGCCCCGCACTGGCGGAGCGAGGCCCGCGGCATCATCGTCGGCCTGACCTCCTACATCACCAAGGGCCATCTGGCGCGGGCGGTGCTGGAGGCGACCGGCTGGCAGACCCGCGAGGTCGTGGACGCGATGAACCGGGACTCCGGGCTCAGCCTCCGGGAGCTGAAGGCCGACGGCGGCATGACCTCCGACAACCTGCTGATGCAGATGGTCGCCGACATGCTGAACGTGCCGGTGGCGCGGCCGATGGTGGTCGAGACCGTCTCGCTCGGCGCCGCGTACGCCGCCGGGCTGGCGGTCGGCTACTGGGCGGGCCTGGAGGGGCTGCGGCGGAACTGGCACCGCGCGGCCCGCTGGGTCCCCGCCATGGAGTCAAGCCGCCGCGACCACGAGTACGACAACTGGAGGCGCGCCGTGGAACGCACCTTCGACTGGATCCGGGCCGGCGAGGAGCCCGGCGACGCGCCCTGACCCGGCCCGCGCCTGCGTCAGACGCGGTTCCGCTCGACCAGCTGCTTGACGATCACGTTGCGCTGGATCTCGTTGGTCCCCTCGCCGACGATCATCAGCGGGGCGTCCCGGAAGTAGCGCTCGATGTCGAACTCGGTGGAGTAGCCCGCCGCGCCGTGGATCCGGACGGCGTTGAGGGCGATCCGCATCGCCGCCTCGGAGGCGTAGAGCTTGGCCATGCCCGCCTCCATGTCGCAGCGCTCGCCGGCGTCCAGCCGTCCGGCGGCGTCCAGGGTGAGCAGCCGTGCCGCGCGCAGCTCGGTCGCCATGTCGGCGAGGTAGTTGCCGACCGACTGGTGCTTCCAGATCGGCTTGCCGAACGCCTCGCGCTCCTGGGCGTAGCGGACGGAGTCCTCCAGCGCGGCCCGGGCCACGCCGAGCGCGCGCGCCGCGACCTGGATCCGGCCGACCTCCAGGCCGCGCATCATCTGCGCGAACCCGCGGCCCTCCTCGCCGCCGAGGACCGCGTCCAGTGGCGCCTCGTAGCCGTCGAACGACAGCTCGCAGCTCTCCACGCCCTTGTAGCCGAGCTTCGGCAGATCGCGGGAGACCGTCAGGCCCGGCCCCTTCTCGACGAGCAGGACGCTGATGCCGCGGTGGCGGGGCCGGGCGTCCGGGTCGGTCTTGCACAGCAGCGCGATCAGGCCGGACGTGCGCGCGTTCGTGATCCACATCTTCGCGCCGTCGATCACGTAGCGGTCGCCCTCGCGGCGCGCGGCCGTGGTCATCGCCTGGAGGTCGGAGCCCCCGGACGGCTCGGTCAGCGCCATCGTGGCGCGCAGCTCGCCGGTCGCCATCCGGGGCAGGTACCGGCGCTTCTGCTCCTCGGTCCCGAAGACCGCGAGCAGGTGCGAGACGACCGTGTGCCCGCCGAACGCTCCCGCGAGCGACATCCAGCCGCGCGCCAGTTCCTCGGTGACGAGGGCGTAGCAGGCCTTGGAGACCGCGGACTCGCCGTACGGTTCGGGCACGGCGAGCCCGTAGACGCCCAGCTCCTTCATGCGGGCGATCAGGTGCTCGGGATAGGCGTTCGCGTGCTCGAGGTCGCGGGCCACCGGCCGGACCTCCCGGTCGACGAAGTCCGCGACGACCTCGACGATGGCGCGCTCCTCGTCGTTCAGCGTGAACACGGCTGCCGCCCTCCTCCGGCCCTGGCACCGGCCGGCACCTTTTCATATATTTGATTTGAAAATCACGGCTGTCAACTTGCTGGAGGTCGGGAGCGGCTGATCGGACACGAGCAGGGACGGTCCTCCCCTACATAATGTTGGGGTCACGCGAGGCGCACGGGGAGACGATGACGGTGGCGATTTCCGGCGGCCAGGCGCTCGGCAGGCGCCGCCAGCTCAGCGACGAGGTGGCCGCCTACGTCCGCGAGCTGATCATGTCCGGCCAGGTCAGGCACGGGGAGTTCCTGCGACTGGAGCGGATCGCCGACGATCTCGGGATCAGCGTCACCCCGGTCCGCGAGGCGCTGCTGTCGCTGCGCGGCGAGGGCTTCGTGACGCTGGAGCCGCGCCGGGGGTTCATGCCGGCGCCGCTGTCGCGCCAGGACGTCCAGGACCTGTTCGAGGCGCAGGCGTACTTCGCCGGGGAACTGGCGTCCCGCGCCGCCGAGAAGATCACGCCGGACGAGCTGGAGGCGCTCGACCGGACGCAGCGGCTGCTGGAGCGGGCGTCCAAGGCCGCGGACGCCGAGGGCATCGAGCGGGCCAACCACCAGTTCCACCGGGTGGTCAACCTGTGCGCCGCATCGCCCAAGACGGCCTGGCTGCTCCAGCTGGTGGTGCGGTACGCGCCGCGCCGCTTCTACTCCAGCATCCAGGGCTGGAGCCAGGCCTCCGTCGACGACCACCGGCTCATCCTGGCGGCGCTTCGGGCCGGGGACCCCGAGGCCGCGCGCGGTGCGATGCGGGCTCACATCAGGCACGCCGGAGCGCTGCTGGTCGTGCATCTGGAGGCGCAGGGCTTCTGGGCCGACCCCACGGCCTGAGGGGCCGCCCCCGGGCGCGCCCTTCCCCGGAGCGCCCCTCTCGCCATATCGTATAAAAAATTGCGAGGAGGGTTCGATGGACGACCGGGACTCCGGAGCGGTGCCCGCCCCGGCGCGGGGATCGGCGGCGGGCGCGTGACCGGCGGCCCCGCCGGCGACGTCGTCGAGGTCGCCGACCACGGCGCGACCCGGGTCCTGACGCTGAACCGCCCCGACGCGCGCAACGCGATCGACATCCCGATGCGCCTGCGGCTCCTGGAGGAGCTGCGGCGCGCCGCCGACGACCCGGCCGTCCGCGCGATCGTGCTGACCGGCGCGGGCGGCACCTTCTGCGCGGGCGGCGACCTGCGGTCGATGGAGGGCGCGGACGCCGAGGCGGTCCGCGAGCGGCTGGCGCCGGTGCACCGGGCCGTCCGGATCATCGCGACCTGCGGAACCCCGGTGATCGCGGCCGTCGAGGGCGCCGCCGCGGGGCTCGGCGTGTCCGTCGCCGCCGCCTGCGACCACGTGGTGGCCGCCGAGGACGCCCGGTTCGTCGCCGCGTTCGGCAAGGTCGGGCTGGTCGCCGACGGCGGGCTGCTGTGGACGCTCCCGCAGCGCGTCGGGATGGGCCGCGCCAAGGAGATGCTCGTGTTCGGCCGGACGGTACCCGCGCGGCGGGCCTTCGAGATCGGGCTCGCCGACTCCCTCGCACCGCCCGGCGGTGCCCTGGACGCGGCGCTGGAGCTGGCCGCCGGCGCGGCGTCGCTCGCCCCGCTCGCGGTCGCCGCCGCCAAGCGGCTCCTCGCGCGCGCCGACCACAGCCTGAAACGGCTGCTGGAGGCCGAGCGGGAGGAGCAGGCCGCGCTGTTCGGCACCGCCGACTTCGCCGAGGGCCGCGCCGCGTTCGCCGAGCGCCGCGCCCCCCGCTTCGAGGGCCGCTGAGCCGCCGGCGCCGCGGCCACGTCGCACAGGCGCGTGATCCGGGAGGGAATGGAACGTGAGCAGGCTGCAGCAGACCTACGGGCTGACCGACGAGCAGCGGGAGATCGTCGCGACGGTGCGGGCCTTCGTCGACAAGGAGATCCTCCCGGTCGCCACGGAGCTCGAGCACGCGGACGCGTACCCGCAGGAGATCGTGGACGGGATGAAGAGGCTCGGCCTGTTCGGGCTGATGATCGGCGAGGAGCACGGCGGGCTCGGCGAGTCGCTGCTGACCTACGCGCTCGCGGTGGAGGAGCTGTCGCGCGGCTGGATGAGCGTGTCCGGCATCGTCAACACGCACTTCATCGTCGCCTGGATGATCACCCATCACGGCACGCCGGAGCAGCGGGCGCACTACCTGCCGAAGATGGCGACCGGGGAGATCCGCGGCGCGTTCTCGATGTCGGAGCCGGGCTGCGGCTCGGACGTGTCGGCGATCAAGACCCGCGCCGTGCCCGACGGCGACGACTACGTGATCGACGGCCAGAAGATGTGGCTGACCAACGGCGGTTCCGCGAACCTCGTCGCCACGCTCGTCAAGACCGACCCGGACGCGGGCCACCGCGGCATGACGACGTTCCTGGTCGACAAGACGCCCGGGTTCGGGGAGGTCGCGCCGGGCCTGACCGTCCCCGGGAAGATCGAGAAGATGGGGTACAAGGGCGTCGACACGACCGAGCTGGTCTTCGACTCCTACCGGATCCCGGCCGCGCAGATCCTCGGCGGGACGCCCGGCCGCGGCTTCTACCAGATGATGGACGGCGTCGAGGTCGGCCGCGTCAACGTCGCCGCGCGCGGCTGCGGCGTCGCCCGCCGCGCCTACGAGCTGGCCCTGGACTACGCGCGGCGGCGCGAGACGTTCGGCAAGCCGATCGCCGAGCACCAGGCGGTCATGTTCCGGCTCGCCGAGATGGCGACGAAGGTCGAGGCCGCGCACCAGATGATGGTGATGGCGGCGCGCCGCAAGGACTCCGGCGAGCGCAACGACCTCGAGGCGGGCATGGCCAAGTACCTGGCCAGCGAGTACTGCAAGGAGGTCGTGGAGGACGCCTTCCGCATCCACGGCGGCTACGCCTACTCGAAGGAGTACGAGATCGAGCGCCTCTACCGGGAGGCGCCGATGCTGCTGATCGGCGAGGGCACCGCCGACATCCAGAAGATGATCATCGGCCGCCGGCTGCTGGAGGGCTGACGCGGATGCTCCCCCTCGAAGGCATCACCGTCGTCGCGCTGGAGCAGGCGGTCGCGGCGCCGTTCGCCACCCGGCAGCTCGCCGACCTCGGCGCCCGCGTCATCAAGGTCGAGCGCGTGGACGGCGGCGACTTCGCCCGCGCCTACGACGCCGACGTGCGCGGCGGGCTCGGCACCCACTTCGCGTGGCTGAACCGGTCGAAGGAGTCGGTCGCGCTCGACCTCAAGCGGGACGAGGGCCGGGCGATCCTCGCCGAGCTGGTCGCGGGCGCCGACGTGTTCCTGCAGAACCTCGCGCCCGGCGCCGCCGCCCGCCTCGGCTTCGGCGCGGACGGCCTCCGCGCCCGCGACCCCCGGCTCATCGTCGTCGACATGTCCGGCTACGGGACGCGCGGCCCGTACCGCGACAAGCGCGCCTACGACATGCTCGTGCAGGCCGAGGCGGGCTTGATCTCGGTGACGGGCACCCCGGAGACGCCGGTGAAGGCGGGCTCGCCGCTGGCCGACATCGCCGCCGGGATGTACGCCTTCTCCGGGACGCTCGCGGCGCTCGTCCGGCGCGGCACCACCGGCGAGGGCGCGGCGATCGAGGTCACGATGTTCGACGCGGTCGCCGAATGGATGAGCCAGGCGATGTACACGACCCTCTACACGGGCTCGGTGCCGCCGCGGACCCGGCTGAGCCATCCGGTGATCTCCCCGTACGACGCCTATCCGACCGCCGACGGGGTCGACGTCGTCATCGGCGTGCAGAACGACCGCGGCTGGGCGGCGATGGCCGACGGCGTCCTGGACCGTCCCGACCTCGTCACCGACCCGGAGTACGCCACGAACCAGGCGAGGGTCCGCAACCGCGAGAAGGTGGACGCGATCGTCGCGGGCGTCACCTCGTCGATGGACCGCGAGGAGCTGATGCGGCGGCTGGACGAGGCGGGCGTCGCGAACGCGTCGCTGAACGACGGGCACGGGCTGATCGCGCATCCGCAGCTCGCCGAGCGCGACCGCTGGCGCGAGGTCGGTTCCCCGGTCGGGCCCATCCGCGCGATCCGCCCGCCGATCACCTTCGCCGACGTCGAGGCGCGCATGGACCCCGTCCCGGCGCTCGGCGAGCACACCGAGGCCGTCCTGCGCGAACTCGGACGCGACGACGCGGCCATCGCCCGGCTGAGCGGGTCCGGGACCGTGCGGCTGCACGCGGAGCCCCCGCCCGCCCCCTGACCGGCGTCCGCCACCTGACCGGCCGCCGCCTCCGGTGATCAGGGCCGGGCCGCCGGATATCGTGGCGGCATGGCCAGTACGACCCCCGCCCCCGTCCCCGATCGCCGTCGCGAGGAGATGCGCGACTTCCTGCGCACCCGCCGCGCCCGGCTCACGCCCTCCGACGTCGGCATGCCCGACGCGGGCCGGCGCCGGACGCCGGGACTGCGGCGCGAGGAGGTCGCCGTGCTCGCCGGGGTCGGCGTGTCCTGGTACACGTGGCTGGAGCAGGGGCGCGACATCAAGGTCTCCGGCGACGTGCTGGACGCCATCGCCCGCGCCCTCCGGCTCGACGCCGCCGAGCGCGAGCACCTGTACCTGCTGGCCGGGCTGAACCCGCCGCGGCGCGAGGCCGGCCCCGCCGTCCCGATCACGCCGGAGCTGCGGCGGGTGCTGGACGCGTGGTCGCCGCGCCCCGCCTACGTCCGGGACCGGCACTGGAACTTCATCGCCATCAACGACGCGGCCCGCGAGGTGTTCGGGTTCTCCGACGTGGACCACAACTGCCTGGTGACGTTCTTCACCAACGCCCGCTACCGGGAGATGCACCTGGAGTGGGCGGCGGCGGCCCCGGGCGTCGTCGCCCGGTTCCGCGCGGACGCGGCCCGCTATCCCGACGACCCCGAGTTCGGCCGGATCGCCGAGGACATGATCGCGGCCAGCCCGGAGTTCGCCGAGCTGTGGCCGCGGCACGACGTGAGCGCCGCCACGCAGGCGGTCAAGGGGGTCCGGCACCCGGAGGCCGGCGAGATGATCTTCGAGGGGACGCTGCTGCCGCTCGCCGACCGCCCCGGCACCGACCTCGTGCTGCAGAACCCGCGGCCCGGCACCGGGACCATGGAACGCCTGGAGCGGCTGATGGCGCGGCGCGGGCTGGCCGCGGCGAGCTGACCCGCGGTCCGCCAGGGTGGTGGTGGCACACCCAGGATGAACGGAGTCTCCCTGTCCCTCCGGCGATCCGCCACGATCGTTCCCGAACGAACCGGAGGAAGGGGAACGACCGTGAGGAATCGCGATTTCGCGGGCACGCCGGTGGGCGCCGTCGGGCTGGGCTGCATGGGGATGAGCTGGGCCTACACCGAGTCCGAGCGCGACGACGACGCGTCGGTGGCGCTGATCCGCGAGGCGCTCGACCTGGGCGTCACGTTCCTGGACACCGCGCAGCCCTACGGCGACGGCCACAACGAGACGCTGGTCGGGCGGGCGCTCGCCGGCCGCCGCGACGAGGCGGTGCTCGCCACGAAGACGGGCCTGGTCGTGGAGTCGCTCGCCACCCGGAAGATCGTCCGGAACGGGCGGCCGGAGCACGTCAAGGCGTCCGCCGAGGACAGCCTCCGCCGCCTGGACACCGACGTGATCGATCTCTACTACCTGCACCGCGTCGACCCGGACGTGCCGCTGGCCGACACCTGGGGCGCGATGGCGGAGCTGGTCGCCGAGGGCAAGGTGCGGCGGCTGGGGCTGTCGGAGGTCAGCGTCGCGCAGGCGGCCGAGGCGCACGCGATCCACCCGGTGGCGGCGATCCAGTCGGAGCTGTCGCTGTGGACGCGCGACGCGCTGGGGCAGCCGGGGACGGAGGCCGCCGGCGCCGGCGCGGTCTCGGGCGCCGGCGAGGCGGGCGACGTGGTCGGCTGGTGCGCCGCCAACGGCGCGGCGTTCGTCCCGTTCTCGCCGCTCGGCCGGGGGTTCCTCACCGGGACCGTCACCGCAGCCGACTTCGAGGACACCGACTTCCGCGGCGCCAACCCGCGCTTCCAGGAGGAGGCGCTGAAGGCGAACCTGCGCATCGTCGACGTCGTCAAGGCGGTCGCCGAGCGGCACGGCGCCACCCCGGCGCAGGTCGCCATCGCCTGGACGCTCGCGCAGGGCGACCACGTCATCCCCATCCCCGGCACCAAGAAGCAGCGGTACCTGCGCGACAACGCCGCCGCCGCCGACCTGGACCTCACCGAGACCGACCTGGCCGAGCTGGACGCCGTTCCCGCGGCCGTTGGAGGGCGTTACTGATGAAGGCCGTCACCATTCCCGCGTTCGGCGAGGCCGACGTGCTGCGGGTGGACGAGATCAAGGTCCCCGAGCCGGGGCCGGGGCAGGTGTCGATCGACGTCGCCTACGCGGGCGCCAACTTCGCCGAGGTGCTGTACCGGCGGGGCGTCGTGGACGTGCCGCTGCCGTTCGTCCCCGGCATCGAGGTGTCCGGGCACGTCCGCGCGGTCGGCCCCGACGTCGAGGGGCTGCGGCCCGGGCAGCCCGTCGCCGCGCTGACGATCGTGGACAGCGGCGGGTACGCCGAGGTCGCCGTCACCTCCGCCGACCTGGTCGCGCCGCTGGACGGTCTCGGCCTCGGCCTGGACGTCGCCGCCGCGATCCCGTCGAACAGCACGACCGCGTTCCTCGTCCTGGACCGGGCGGCGCGCATCGAGCCGGGCGAGACCGTGCTCGTGCACGCCGCCGCCGGAGGGGTCGGCAGCCAGCTCGGGCAGGCGGCGCGGCAGCTCGGCGCGGGCCGCGTGGTCGGCACCGTCGGCGGCCCGGCGAAGATCGAGACGGCGCGCGGCTTCGGCTACGACGACGTCGTGCTCCGCGACGAGCTGCCGGACCGGGTCGCGGACCTGACCGGCGGGCGCGGGTTCGACGTCGTGGTGGACATGGTCGGCGGCCCGGCGCGCCGCACCAGCCTCGACGCCCTCGCCCCGATGGGCCGGATGATCGTCATGGGCAACGCGTCCGGCGCGGACGACGTGGGCGTGTCGGCGAACGAGCTGTGGTTCACCAACAAGTCCGTGGCGGGGTTCAACCTCGCGGCGTTCTCCGGTGCGTTCCCCGCCGACGCGGGCCGGGGCCTGCGCCGCGCCGTGGCCGCCGCGGCCTCCGGCGACCTGCGGGTGCAGGTGGAGGAACTGCCCCTGGAGCAGGCCGCCGAAGCGCACCGGCGCATCGAGTCCGGCGCCACGACCGGCAAGCTCGTCCTCGCGGTGCGCGGCTGACGCTCACACCGCCGTGACCAGCCATGCGGTGCCGCGCAACCGGACGCCGCCGGGCGTCTCGAACGGGCGGGCCGCGTCGGTCAGCGCGGCCCGCGCGCGTCCGGCGGCGGCCTCGTCCAAGGCACCGCCGAAGGCGCCCCAGGCGAGGAGGAACGAGGCGGCCGCCTCCGCGTCCGGTCCGAGGACGACGGACGTCTCGACCGGTTCGGAGCGGACGGCGGCGAACCCGGCCGCGCCGAGCACGGCGGCGATCCGGTCGGGGTCGGACAGCGAGTGCACGTCGGAAGGGGGCCCGCCCGCCGGCGCCGGGGGCATGGCCGCCGCGACGATGCCCGGCAGGTCGTTGCCGTCGGGCGGGCCGACGGTCGTGAACACCAGCCGTCCCTCCGCCTTCAGGGCCCGGCGGACGTTGCCGAAGGCGGCCACGGGGTCGCGGAAGAACATCATGCCGAACCGGCTGATCGCGACGTCGAACTCGCCGCGGGGGAAGGGATGCGTCTGCGCGTCGCCCGCCTCGAACGCGACGTTGCCCAGGCCCTCCTCCTCGGCGAACGCGCGGGCCTGGGCGAGCAGGGGTTCCACGATGTCGTTGCCGAGGACGCTTCCTCGGGCGGCGAGCCGTGCGGCGCGCCGCGAGGTCGCGCCGTAGCCGCAGCCGATGTCGAGCACGCGCCCGGCGGGAGGGACGGCGGCGGCGGCGAAGAGGGCGTCGTCGTAGCCGCCGCTGATCACCTCGTAGCGGGCGGCGTCGGCGACGCGGTCGAGGGTCTCCACGGTCATGCCTTCCGTGCCGGGGCGGGCGCCTCGGCGGCCAGGGCGAGCAGTTCGTCGACCGACCACTGGTCGTAGGCGTGCTCGCCGTACTTCGCCGCGAGCAGCCGCCCGTCCGCGCCGATCAGGAAGTCGCCGGGCAGGCCCAGCCGGCCACCGGTCGGGCGGGCGGCCGGCGGGCGCTCGCGGCCCCGGAGCACCCGCCAGGTCTTGATGGCCGAGGACCAGAGGAGCGGGCCCCACACGCGCGGGTCGAGCAGCGCGCGGCGCGCGGACTCGACGCCGAACTCGGCGTACAGGCGCTTGCGGGGGTCCCCGACGACGGGGAACGGGAGCCCGGTGACGTGCTCGCGCAGTTCCTCCTCGGTGGAGTGGAACACGACGATCTCGCGTATCCCGGCGGCCTCGATCTCGGCATGCCGGGTGACGAACGAGCGCAGGTGCAGGTTGCAGATCGGGCAGCCCGCGAACCGGCGGAACTGCAGGTGGACGAGGTGGGCGGGGTCGGGGACGGGGACCGGCGGGCCGCCGACGGGGGTCAGCTCGCGGGCCGGGACGTCGGATCCGGGGACTAGGTGCATGCGTCGCTCCTTTTAAGCGTATGGCGTACACCTACGATCGTAGGCGTATGCCGTACGCTGTCAAGCGCCATGCCTCGACCCCGCTCGCTCACCCAGGACCAGGTCGCCGCCGCGGCGCTCGCCGTCATCGACCGGGACGGCCTCGCCGGGCTGTCCATGCGCGCCGTCGCCAAGGAGCTCAAGCTGAGCACCATGGCGCTGTACCGGTACGTCCGCGACCGGGAGGAGCTGGAGGGCCTCGTGATCGACCTCGTCTACGCGGAGGTCGACCCGGCGCCGCCGCCCGGCGGCCCGTGGGAGGAGAGGATCGAGACCATGGCGATGCGGCTGCGAGACGCGTTCGGCGCGCACGCGGCGATCATGCCGCTGACGCTCACGCACCGGCACGACTCGACCGGGTCGCTGTGCTGGGGGGAGACGGTGGCCGGCATCCTGCGCGACGCCGGCATCACCGGGCCGCGCGCCGCCGTCGCCCTGCGCGCGGTGATCGCCTACATCATCGGCGCCATCCAGCTGGAGCACCTCGGCCCGCTGGAGGGCGAGGGGACGGCCGCCATCGCCGCGCTGCCCGCCGACCGGTTCCCGAACATGGCGGAGACCGCGCGGCACGCCCGCCACATCGGTCCCGACGAGGAGTTCCGCGGGGGACTGGCGGCCGTGCTGCGCGGCCTCGGTACCGCCTAACGCACCAGCAGCGCCTGCTGCGCGCCGATGGCCGCCACGGCCTGCCCGACGATCCCGTCGATCAGCTGCGCGCAGCTCGGCAGGTCGTCGATGACCCCGACGACCTGGCCCGACGCCATCACGCCGAGATCGGGACGGCCGTCCACCATCGCCGCCTTCAGCAGCATCGGGGTGTTGGCCGCCATGAGGACCTGCGACCAGGACAGGTCCTTCCCGTGCTTCATCGCCTTCCCGTCCGCGATCATCGCGCGCCACGACATCCCGGACAGCTTCTTGAACCGGGCCCCGTTGCGCAGCGCCCGGACCAGCCCGCTGACCCGGCCGGACGACTCCAGCCCGTCCACCAGCTCGCTGCGCAGCACCCGGTGCGGCATCCCGTCGACCTGCCGGGTCACGATCGTCTCGCCCGTCTCCAGGTACACCTGCTTGACCGCGTCGGGGACCGAGCTGTCGGAGGTCAGCAGGAACCGGGTGCCCATCGCCACGCCCGCCGCCCCGTAGGACAGCGCGGCGGCGAGCCCGCGCCCGTCGAAGAAGCCGCCGGCGGCGATCACCGGGATGTCGACCGCGTCCACGACCTGCGGGAGCAGCAGCGTGGTCGCGACGGCGCCGGTGTGCCCGCCGCCCTCGCCGCCCTGCACCAGCACCGCGTCCGCGCCCCAGCCCGCGACCTTCTCCGCGTGCCGCCGCGCGCCCACCGACGGGATCACGACGAGGCCCGCGTCCTTGAGCTTGGCGATCAGCTCCTGCTTCGGCGCCAGCGCGAACGACGCGACCTTCACGCCCTCCTTGATCAGCAGGTCGATGCGGTCGCCCGCGTCGCCGGCGTCGGCCCGCAGGTTGACGCCGAACGGCGAGTCCGTGCGGTCCTTCACCTCGTGGATCGCGTCCGCGAGCTGGTCCAGCGTCATCGTCGCCGACGCCAGGATCCCGAGGCCGCCCGCGTTCGCGACCGCGGTGACCAGGCGCGGGCCGGCCACCCAGCCCATGCCCGTCTGGACGACCGGGTGCCGCACGCCCGTCAGCCGGGTCAGCGGGGTGTCGAGCCGCTGCTCCATCAGGCCGGGACCTCCCGCTCGCGCAGGCCCTTCGGGTCGAGCACCTCGCGCATGACCCGCAGCTCCTCGTCGTCCGGGAGGCGGGTCTGAGGCACCTCGTCCGGGACGACCAGCTCGAACCCGGTGGCGGCCACGACGTCCTCGACGGTCACGCCGGGATGCACCGAGCGCAGCCGCATCCGGTGGTCGGGGGTGGCGAAGTCCAGCACCGCCAGGTTGCTCACCACGGCGCGGATCTCGTGCGCGCCCCGGTCCCAGCCGACGCCGCTGACGAAGTCGACCTTGTCGGTGAACACCCGCGTCGAGTGCTTCGGCACCCAGTAGCTCGTCGGGTTCAGTAGCGTGTTGCCCGGCCCGCCGCGCGATCCGAGGAGCTGCCGCGACGGCCGCTCCCAGTCGCCGATGCACGAGATGTTGGTGTTGCCGTACCGGTCGATCTGCGACGGCCCCATCACCACGTGCCGCCGCGCGTTCAGCACCAGCCACAGGTGGTCGCGGAACGGCAGCCAGCCCTCCGCCACCTCCGCCGTGCGGCCCAGCGGGACGGGCTCGGCGCTCAGCGTCGGCCCGCCGTCGGTCGTCAGCAGGTCCGGCTCGAACGTGGCCCGCGCCAGCCGCGAGCCCAGCATCGGCACGAAGCCGGCGACCGCCGCCGCCACGATCTCGCCGTCGCCCCGGAACAGCTCCGCGCAGGCGACCGCGCAGATCTCGGCCCTCGTCACATCGCTCATCGGGATTCCTCCTGCCAGGTCCGGACGGCGTCCTGGTAAGCGGCCTCGTCACCGGACAGGAACCGGTCGCGGAACGCCGCCCACGCCTCCGGGTCGCCCGCCGACTTCGCGTACAGCCTCTGGAACGCCTCGTCGCGGCGGTGGTCGGGCTCGCAGTCGGTGAAGTGCGCGCCGTTCGGCGTCTCCACGACGCCCGCGACCTGCGTCCGGCTGATCAGCATCGACTGCGGGGGGCCCTCCTTGGCGAAGTCGGCGGTGTCCACCAGCCGCTCGCAGGAGACGTACGTCCGGTCCGCGGCCTTGGCGAACAGGTCGTCCATGTACGGGTCGGCGCCGAGGTACTGGGCGTTGCCGCGCGCGTCGGCGCGGTTCATGTGGATCAGCGCCGCGTCCATCCTCAGGGCCGGGACGGCGACGAGCTCCTGCCCGTCCTCGTACGGCGACCGGATCGTCTTCAGCTCCGGGTTGACGCGCATCACGTCGGAGCCGAGCCCGACCGGGGTGGGCAGGAACGGCAGCCGGTGCGCCGCCGCGTACAGCCCGAACATGAACATGCCCTCGTCGTACTCGGTCAGCTCGATCGACCCGGCCTGCCGGGCCTGCCGGAAGTGCGGCTCCAGCGGGATCGAGTCCATGGTCACGAACGCGGTGACGAGCCGGCGGACCTTGCCGGCGGCGCACAGCAGGCCGACGTCCGGGCCGCCGTAGGTCACCACGGTCAGGTCGGTGACGTCGGAGCGGCACAGCGCCCGGACGAGGGCCATCGGCTTGCGGCGCGAGCCCCAGCCGCCGATCCCGAGCGTCATGCCGCTCTCCAGCGACCCGACGATCTCCTCGATGGAGAGAACCTTGCTCACTTGGCCCCCTTCGCGACGAAGGCGTCGCGGTGCTCGTCGCCCGCGCCCATGAGGTTCAGCTCGAACGTGAACCCCTGCTCGTAGCGGTAGCTGCGGCGGACGTCGACCGGGTCGATGCCGTTCAGCGACTCCTTGGCGCGCCGGATCACGTACTTGTCCTTCGCCGCGATGTTCCCGGCGACCTCCAGCGCCTTGGCGCGGAGCTCGTCCTTCGGGACGACCTCCAGCACCGAGCCGTGGTGGTGCAGCTCGGCCGCGGTCACGTTGCGGCACGTGTAGACCATCGCGCGCATCAGGTGCTGCGGGACGAGCCGGGCCAGGTGCGTCGCGGCGCCGAGCGCCCCCCGGTCGACCTCGGGCAGGCCGAAGAAGGCGTCGTCGGACGCCACGACGATGTCGGCGTTGCCCGCGAGGCCGATCCCGCCGCCGAGGCAGAAGCCGTGCACCGCGGCGACGACCGGTACCTCGCAGTCGTAGACGGCGGCGAACGCCGCGAAGCAGCCCCGGTTGGCCCCCACCAGCGCGGTGTGGCCGTCGGTCCGCTGCATCTCCTTGATGTCGACGCCCGCGTTGAAGCCCCGGCCCTCGGCCCGGAGCACGACGGCGCCGACCTGCGGGTCGCGGCCGGCCGCGAGCACCGCGTCGGCCAGCTCGAACCAGCCCGCGACGGTCAGTGCGTTGACCGGCGGCGCGTCCACGACGATCTCGGCGACCCCGTCCAGGGTCGTGGTGGAGACTCCCATGCGCTACCTTTCCACCAAACATTTGTTAGAACAGACCGTAGCAGAGGGGCTCGGAGGAGGCGGGATGTCACTGACGCTGGACCTGGCGGGGAGGACCGTCGTGGTCACGGGGGGCGCGCGCGGGGTCGGTGCGGGGATCAGCCGCGCCTTCCTGGAGGCGGGCGCCGACGTGATCGCGGTGGCCCGGCGCGAGCCGGACGCGCTGCCCGAGGGCGGCGGCCGCAAGGCGGCGTTCGTCTCGCTGGACGTCCGGGACGCCGACGCCGCCGAGGCGTTCGCCGCCGGGCTCGACCGGGTCGACGTCCTGGTCAACAACGCGGGCGGCGCGCCGTTCCTGCCGCTCGCCGACGGGCCGCTGCGCACCCACCTCAAGATCATCGAGCTGAACCTGACCGGACCGATGATCATGGCGCGGACGCTGCGCCCGCTGATGCCGGACGGCTCCTCGGTGGTCAACATCGGCAGCGTCAGCGGGGTCCGGCCGTCGCCGGGCACCGCCGCGTACGGCGCCGCCAAGGCCGGGCTGCACAGCCTCACCCAGTCGCTGGCCGTCGAGTGGGCGCCGCGGGTGCGGGTCAACACGCTGGTCCTCGGCATGATCCGCACCGAGCTGGCGCACCTGCACTACGGCGACGAGGCGGGCGTCGAGGCCGTCGGCCGCACCGTCCCGATGGGCCGCCTCGGTGACCCCTTCGAGGTCGGCGCGGCCTGCGTCTACCTGGCCTCCGACCTGGCGTCCTACGTCACCGGGTCGCAGATGCTGCTGCACGGCGGGGGAGAGCGCCCCGCGTTCCTGGACGCCGCCACCGTGAACAAGGAGGAGTCGCGATGATCTGCAAGGACCGCGTGGTCGCCGTCACCGGAGCCGGGCGCGGGCTCGGCCGCGCGCACGCGCTGGAGTTCGCCCGGCAGGGCGCCCTCGTCGTGGTCAACGACCTGGGCGTGGCCCGCGACGGCAGCGGCGACGCCTCCGGCGGCCCCGCCCAGGACGTCGTCAAGGAGATCGAGGCCCTCGGCGGGCGCGCCGTGGCCAGCACCGACGACATCGCCACCGACGCGGGCGCGGCCGCGCTCGTCGCCACCGCCGTGGACGCCTTCGGCCGGCTGGACACCCTCGTCAACAACGCCGGGTTCCTGCGCGACCGGATGCTCATCAACCTCTCCGAGGACGAGTGGGACGCGGTGATGCGCGTCCACCTCAAGGGCCACTTCCTGCCCCTCAAGCACGCCGGGCGGTACTGGCGGGCCGAGAGCAAGGCGGGCCGCCTCGTGGACGCCCGCGTGATCAACACCTCGTCCGGCGCGGGCCTGCTCGGCAGCGTCGGCCAGGGCAACTACTCGGCGGCGAAGGCCGGCATCGTCGGGCTCACCCTCGTCGCCTCCGCAGAACTCGGCCGGTACGGGGTGAACGTCAACGCGATCGCGCCCGCCGCCCGCACCCGGATGACCGAGGAGGTCTTCGCCCGGACGATGGCCGCGCCGGCCGAGGGCGAGTTCGACGCGATGGCGCCGGAGAACGTGTCGCCGCTGGTCGTCTGGCTCGGGTCCGCGCAGTCCAAGGGCGTCACGGGCCGGGTCTTCGAGGCCGAGGGCGGCAAGATCTGCGTGATGGACGCGTTCCGGCACGGTCCCGCGGCCGACAAGGGCGCCCGCTGGGACCCGGCCGAGGTCGGCGAGGTCGTCGCCGGCCTGCTCGCCGAGGCCCCGGCGCCCGAACCGGTGTACGGCGCCGGCTGACCCGCCCCTCTCGCCCGCGCCCGGCGCACGCCGGGCGCGGCCGGTTCCGGCCGCGAACTTCGGTGCAACAGCCCTGGACTGCCACCATTCCGGACAACGGCGGGGGACGGGGGATGGTCGTGTCACCGAACCGAATCGTGGCGAACACGCGTCGTAGTTGCCGGGGAATGGCCCCGGACGACGCGAGAGGCAGGGGGTGCCGCCATGGCTCCTGAGGGTCCGCCGCCAGGTGACGTGCCGCGCCGCGGCCCCGCCCACGAGATGACCGGCGCGTTCCTCGCCGGGCCCGGGGGCGGCCCCCGGCCCGTGCCTGCTCCCGCCGTCGCTCCGGCGCGGCCGGGACGGACCGGCGGACGCCGGGGCCGCATCGCCGCGGGGGCGGCCGCGGCCGCCGTGGCGGGCGCCCTCCTCGGACTCGGCGCCGAGTCCGGAGGCTCGCCGTCCGTGCTGCGCCCGGTCGGCCGGTTCCTCGACTTCTACTGCGGGGTCTTCGCGCTGGTCGCGCTCTCGCTGACGGTGATGATCGGGCTGCTGGCCACCGACCGCGCGATCCTCGCCTCCCGGCACCGGCTGCGGGCCCAGGCGGTGCACCGGGCCACCGCGTTCCTCGCGGTGGCGATGCTGGCCGTCCACATCGACTCGCAGCTCGCCGAGCACCGGGTCGGGATCGCCCAGGCGCTGCTGCCGCTGCCCGGCCGGCACGCAGCCGACTACGGCATCGGCGTCATCGCCTTCTACCTCCTGCTCCTCGCCGTGGCCGGGGGCATCGCGCGCGGCCGCTTCGCCGGCACCCGGCACCCGTGGGTCTGGCGGGCCACGCATCTCACCGCGTACGCGGCGTGGCCGCTCGGGATCTGGCACGGCCTGACCTCCGGCCGCGCTCCCGCCGTGTGGGTGACGGCGGGCTACCTGCTGTGCGTGGCCGCGGTCGTGCTCGCGCTCGCCGCCCGTCCCGTCCTGCGGCCCCGGGAGAGGAGGACGCCGTGACCGCGCTCGCCGTCCGGCACGTCGGGCCGCCGCGCCTCACCAAGGGCCTCGCCGACGGGGGACGCCTCGACTGGGACGCCCACCGCGCCCTGCATCCCCACCCGCGCCCTCTCACCACCGACCAGCTCGTCGCGCTGTGCGAGGAGGGGCGGCTGCACGGGCGGGGCGGCGCCGCCTTCCCGTTCGCGCGCAAGGTGCGGGCGACCGCCGACAGCGCCGTCCGGCGCGGCAAGCGGACGATCGTGGTCGTCAACGGCACCGAGGGCGAGCCCGGCAGCGCCAAGGACAAGGCGCTGCTGCGCGGCGCGCCGCACCTGATCCTGGACGGTGCCGCGCTCGCCGCGACCGCGCTCGGCTCGCTGGAGATCATCGTCGCCGTGACGGACGAGACGGCCGCCGCGTCGGTGCGGGACGCGATCGCCGAGCGCGACCTCGGCGGCCGGGCCCGCGTCGCGCTGCTGCCGGAGCGGTTCGTCACCGGCGAGAGCGGGGCGCTGGTGCGCGGCATCAACGGCAAGCGCCCGATCCCGCCCGGCCGCAAGGGCCGCGCCTCGTCCCGCGGGGTGGACGGCCTGCCCACGCTGCTGTCCAACGCCGAGACCTACGCCCAGCTGGCCGTGCTCGCCGGGCTCGGCCCCGCCGGATACCGGAAGGTCGGGACCCGCGACGAGCCCGGCACGGTGCTGCTGACCGTGACCGGCTCGGCCCGCTTCCCGGCCGTGGTGGAGACGCCCGCCGGGGCGCCGCTCGGCCACCTGCTCGACCTGTGCGGCGCGCGGGCGGGCGAGGGAGTCCTGGTCGGCGGGTACCACGGCGCCTGGCTGAAGGGCGAGGTGGCGACCCGCACCGTGGTGTCGCGAGCCGGGCTCGCGGCGGCGGGCGGCGCGCTCGGCGCCGGGATCGTCATGCCGATCGGGCGCGGCACCTGCCCGCTCGGCGAGTGCGCGCGCGTCGCCGGGTACCTGGCCGCCGAGTCGGCCGGGCAGTGCGGGCCGTGCCGGCTCGGGCTGCCCGACGTCGCCGGCGCGCTCGCCGACATCGCCGCCGGGCGGGGCGTCGCGGCCGCCTGCGAGGCCGTCCGCCGCGCCGTGGGGATGGTCGTCGGCCGCGGCGCGTGCGCCCACCCCGACGGCACCGCCCGGTTCGTGCTGTCCGCGCTGGAGGTCTTCGCGGACGACCTCGCCCGGCACGCCTCCGGCGGCGGCTGCGGACGGCCCGTCCTCGGAGTGCTGCCCGCCGAGGCGGAGGCGGCCGAGCTGCGGCTGGAGGTCGACTGGAGCCGCTGCGACGGCCACGGCCTGTGCGCCGACGTGCTGCGCGGCACCGTCCGGATGGACGAGTACAGCTACCCGGTGATCCCCACCGAGCCCATCCCGGCACGGCTGGAGGCCGACGCGCGGCGCGCCGTCGCCATCTGCCCCGGCCTCGCCCTGCGCCTCGTCCCGCGCACGCCCCACGAGAAGGCGGGCCGGGCCTCCTAGCGGCGCAGGAATGCCGGGCGGGCCGGCAGGCGTTGTACCCGGCGCGCCCGATGGAAAATGGATCGCCCGGCGCGGGCGGTTCCGGCTACGGTGCGGAGGTTTGAGGGTGAGCGGGGCCTGCCGGCCTGGAACCCTATCCTTGTCGATGGTTATGAGGACGCCTGTGAGATCGCCGCTCGCCGACCTGCGCGCGCGCCTGCCCGAGCTGATGCTGCGCGACCAGCACCGGCTCGGCCGCCGTATCGACGGCACCCAGAGGATGCGGGACGCGGCGCGGCGCGCGAAGGTCGCCGAGGAGATCGCCGCCGACGTCGAGGCCGCCGAACGGCGGGTCGAGCGGCGGCGCCTCGCCGTGCCCGCGATCACGTACCCGGCGGAGCTGCCGGTCGCGCAGAAGAAGGACGACATCCTCGCCGCGGTCCGCGACCACCAGGTCGTGATCGTCGCGGGCGAGACCGGGTCCGGCAAGACCACCCAGATCCCGAAGATCTGCCTGGAGCTCGGCCGCGGCGTGCTCGGCTCGATCGGCCACACCCAGCCGCGCCGGCTCGCCGCCCGCACCGTCGCCGACCGGATCGCCGAGGAGCTCGGCACCGAGCTCGGCGACACCGTCGGCTACAAGGTCCGCTTCACCGACAGGTCCAGCGACGACACGCTGGTGAAGCTGATGACCGACGGCATCCTGCTCGCCGAGATCCAGACCGACCGGCTGCTGCGCCAGTACGACACGCTGATCATCGACGAGGCGCACGAGCGCAGCCTGAACATCGACTTCCTGCTCGGCTACGTGAAGGAGATCCTGCCGCGGCGTCCCGACCTCAAGGTGATCATCACCTCGGCGACGATCGACCCCGAACGGTTCTCCCGGCACTTCGGCGACGCCCCGATCGTCGAGGTGTCCGGCCGGACCTATCCGGTGGAGGTGCGGTACCGGCCCGTCGCCGACCCCGACGATCCGTCCGCCGACCCCGACCGCGACCAGATCCAGGCGATCATCGACGCGGTCGACGAGCTGGGCCGCGAGGCGCCCGGCGACGTGCTGGTCTTCCTCAGCGGCGAGCGGGAGATCCGCGACACCGCCGACGCGCTGACCAAGCACTTCACCCGTCAGAGGACCGCGACCGAGGTGCTGCCGCTGTACGCGCGGCTGTCGGCCGCCGAGCAGCACCGCGTGTTCCAGGCGCACCGCGGGCGGCGCGTCGTCCTCGCGACGAACGTCGCCGAGACGTCGCTGACCGTCCCCGGCATCAAGTACGTCGTCGACCCGGGCACCGCCCGCATCTCCCGCTACAGCCACCGGCTGAAGGTGCAGCGGCTCCCGATCGAGCCGGTCTCGCAGGCGTCGGCGAACCAGCGCAAGGGGCGCTGCGGCCGCGTGTCCGAGGGCGTGTGCATCCGGCTGTACTCCGAGGAGGACTTCGAGTCGCGGCCCGAGTTCACCGACCCGGAGATCCTGCGGACGAACCTCGCCTCCGTCATCCTGCAGATGACGGCGCTCGGACTCGGCGACATCTCCGCGTTCCCGTTCGTGGAGCCGCCGGACCGCCGCAACGTCAAGGCGGGCGTCGACCTGCTGCACGAGCTCGGCGCCATCGACCCCGCCGAGAAGGACCCGCGCAAGCGGCTCACCCCGCTCGGCCGCCGGCTCGCGCAGCTGCCCGTCGACCCGCGGCTCGCCCGCATGGTGCTGGAGGCCGATCGCAACGGGTGCGTCCGCGAGGTCCTCGTCATCGCCGCCGCGCTGTCGATCCAGGACCCGCGCGAGCGCCCCGCCGAGCACCAGCAGGCCGCCGACGACAAGCACCGCCGGTTCGCCGACCCCACGTCCGACTTCCTGGCGTACCTGAACCTGTGGAACTACCTGCGCGAGCAGCAGAAGGAGCTGTCGGGCAGCGCGTTCCGCCGCATGTGCAAGAACGAGTTCCTGCACTTCCTGCGCGTCCGCGAGTGGCAGGACCTGCACGGCCAGCTCAAGCAGGTCGCCAAGTCGCTGGGCGTCACGCTCAACACCGCCGACGCCCCGCCCGACCGCATCCACGTCTCCCTGCTCGCCGGCCTCCTCTCGCACATCGGGCTGATCGACACGGCAGGTCGGTCGGGGTCGGTCGGTCGGGGAGATGCCGAGAAGAAGGAGAAGGACAGGCCGCGCCGCGGGCAGGAGTACCTTGGCGCGCGAGGCGCTAAGTTCGCCGTGTTCCCGGGGTCGGCGCTGTTCAGGAAGCCGCCGCGCTGGGTGATGTCGGCGGAGCTGGTCGAGACGTCCCGGCTCTGGGGGCGCGTCAACGCCAGGATCGAGCCGGACTGGATCGAGCCGCTGGCGGAGCACCTCGTCAAGCGCAACTACAGCGAACCGCACTGGTCGAAGAAGCAGGCCGCCGTCATGGCGCACGAGAAGGTCACCCTCTACGGGGTGCCGATCGTCGCCGACCGGCGCGTCAACTACGGCTCCATCGACCCTGCGCTGTCTCGCGAGCTCTTCATCCGGCACGCGCTCGTCGAGGGCGACTGGGAGACCCACCACGAGTTCTTCCACGCCAACCGGGCCCTCCTCGACGAGGTGGAGGAGCTGGAGCACCGCGCCCGCCGCCGCGACATCCTCGTGGACGACGAGACGCTCTTCGACTTCTACGACGCGCGGATCCCCGAGGACGTCGTCTCCGGGCGGCACTTCGACGCGTGGTGGAAGAGGGCGCGACGCTCGGACCCCGACCTGCTCGGGTTCGAGAAGTCGATGCTCATCAACGAGACCGCCGGCGGCGTCAGCGAGGCCGACTACCCGGACGTGTGGAAGCAGGGGCCGCTGCGGCTCCGGCTGACCTACCAGTTCGAGCCGGGCGCCGACGCCGACGGCGTCACCGTCCACGTCCCCGTCCAGGTCCTCAACCAGGTCCGCCCGGACGGGTTCGAATGGCAGGTTCCCGGCCTGCGCACCGAACTGGTCACCGAGCTGATCCGGTCGCTGCCGAAGCAGCTGCGCGTCAACTTCGTCCCGGCGCCCGACTACGCCCGCAAGGTCCTCGACCGCGTCGCGCCGCGCTCCGAGCCGCTGCTGGACGCGCTGGAGCGGGAGCTGACCGCGATGACGGGCGTCCCCGTCGCGCGGGAGGCGTGGGACGCCTCGCGGCTGCCCGCGCACCTGCGCATCACCTTCCGCGTCGTCGACGACCGGGGCCGCGCCCTCGGCGAGGGCACCGACCTCGACGAGCTGAAACGCCGGCTCGCCGGCAAGGTGCGCGGGACGCTGGCGAAGGCCGCGTCGAACGTGGAGCGGTCCGGTCTCACCGAGTGGACGATCGGCGAGCTGCCCCGCACCTACGAGCGGCGGCAGGCCGGATACGACGTGAAGGCGTACCCGGCGCTGACCGACGAGGGCGACGGCGTCGCCGTCCGCATGTACGAGACCGAGGCCGAGCAGCGCCGCGCCATGTGGCTCGGCACGCGCCGCCTCATCCTGCTGAACGCGCCGTCCCCGGTGAAGCTCATCCAGGGCCGCCTGACCAACAAGGGCAAGCTGGCGCTCAGCCACAACCCGCACGGTTCGGTCGCGGCGCTGTTCGACGACTGCGTCACCGCCGCCGCCGACCGGCTCATCGCCGAGGCGGGCGGGCCCGCGTGGGACGAGGCCGGGTTCCGCGCGCTGTACGACCGGGTCCGCGCCGACCTCCACGACGCCACCGCGCAGGTCGTCGGGCTCGTCGAGCGGATCCTCGCCGAGTCCCACGAGCTGGACCGGCGGCTGCGCGGCACGGCCAGCCTCACCCTCGTCCCGGCGCTGACCGACATACGCGGGCACCTGGCGAAGCTGATCCACCCCGGGTTCGTCACCGAGACGGGCTGGGCGCGGCTCGCCGACCTGCCCCGCTACCTGCGCGCGTTGCAGATCCGGCTCGACAAGCTCCCCGAGAACCCGGGACGCGACCGGATGCTCGCACACCAGGTCGACGTGCTGGGGCAGGAGTACGAGCAGGCGCTCCGCCGGCTGCACCCGTCCCGCCGCGACGAGGAGCCGGCCCGGCAGATCCGCTGGATGCTGGAGGAACTGCGGGTCAGCCTGTTCGCCCAGCAGCTCGGCACCCGGTTCCCTGTGTCCGACAAGCGCATCCGCAAGGCCATGGCGCAGCTCTGACGGCCGCGCCGGCCGGCGGCCGGAGTGTCCCAAGTGGGACACGGCATGATCAACCGTCGTGTACTACTGGGAATCATGGGATTGAGGGAGTTCTACCCGCCGATCGAGCCCCACGACTCCGGCCTGCTGGACGTCGGCGACGGGAACCGGATTCACTGGGAGGTCTGCGGGAACCCGGACGGCAAGCCCGCGGTGTTCCTGCACGGCGGGCCCGGAGGCGGCGTGCTCCCCGCGTTCCGGCGCTTCTTCGACCCCGCCGCGTACCGGATCGTCCTGTTCGACCAGCGCAACTGCGGCCGGAGCCGCCCGCACGCCGGAGACCCCGGCGTCTCCCTCGAGCACAACACGACTCCGCACCTGGTCGCCGACATCGAGCGGCTGCGCGAGCACCTGTCGATCGACCGGTGGCTGGTGTTCGGCGGCAGCTGGGGGAGCACCCTCGCGCTCGCCTACGCGCAGGCGCATCCGGAGCGCGTCACGGAGATGGTGCTGCGCGGCGTCTACCTCGTCCGCCCGTCCGACGAGGCGTGGGGGTTCACTCCGACCGGCGCGGCCCACCTGTTCCCGGCCGAGTGGGCCGCGTTCCGCGACGCGATCCCGGCCGGCGAGCGGGACGACCTGGTCGCCGCCTACGGCCGCCGCATCGAGGACCCGGACCCGGCCGTCCACGTGCCGGCGGCGCGGGCGTGGATGGCGTGGGAGCTGTGCGCCAACACGCTGCTGCCCGTCCCGGCGCCCGACCTCGGCGACCCCGCCGTCCTCGCGTTCGCCCGCATCACCCACCGCTACATCGCCGCCGGCGGCTTCCTGCCCGAGGGCGGCCTGCTCGCGGGCGTCGACCGGATCCGGCACCTTCCCGCCGTGATCGTCAACGGCCGCTACGACATGAAGACCCCGCCGGACCAGGCGTGGGACCTGCACCTCGCCTGGCCCGAGGCGGAGTTCCACATCGTGGAGGACGCGGGGCACGGCGGTTCCGAACCGGGCACCCTGGACCGGCTCATCGAGGCGACCGACCGGTTCGCCGCGCGGTGACGCCCCGCTGGTTCTACTCACTTCTCTACGACGTGGATGGCCCCACATCTACCTCGCAAGTCACTGCAGTACCGTGTACTAGTGCGTATGGTTCATTCCATGCCTAACAGCGAAGAGCGCGACAATAGCGGCCCCGAGGGGACGGCCGCGGCTCCCCAGGGCGCGGTCTCCGAGGACGGGCGTCCGCAGGGCGCCGCGTCCGCCGCGGAGGGCGTGGGAGCCGGCGGGCAGGGCTCGTCAGGGCAGCAGGGGGCCCCGCGGCAGGGCACGCCGCAGCAGGGCGCGCCGGGGGCGCGCGACGACATCGTGGGCACCGGCGGCACCGAGACGGCGGTCGCGCGGATGGGCGACCCCGTGACGGTCTGGCCGTGCGCGAACTGCGGGCGTCCGGTCCCGCAGCCGGTCGGGGCCGTCCGCACCGTCCGGTACTGCCAGGACAACGACGGGGCCTGCGCCCGCGAGGCCCGCGACCGCCGCGAGCGGGGCCGGGACGCGCCCGGCCTCACCGGGCAGGTCGCCTCCGCCTGGGAGATGGTCGAGCGGCTGGAGAAGGCCGCGGACCTGCTCGCCGACTCGCTGACCTCCGAGCTGAGCGTCGCGGGCGTAGAGCGCCGGGTCGCCGAGGTGCGGGCCGAGGCCGCCCGCGAGCTGGCCATCGCGCAGAGCGAGCGGGACGCCTCGCAGCGCAAGGCGGAGGAGGCGTGGCAGGAGGCGACGTCCGCCCGGGGCCGCGCCGACAAGGCCGAGAAGGACGCCGCCGAGGCCCGCGAGGAGGCCCGGCTCGCGACCGCCAAGCGCGACGCCGCGCAGCAGGCGTGGGAGGAGGCGCACCAGATCGCGCAGCAGTCGATGACGGCGAAGCTCGCCGCCGAGAGCGAGCGCGACCGCGTCGCCGCCCGCGAGACCGAGCTGCTCGCCGCGCTGGAGGCCGCCCGCGCCGAGCTGGTCGCTCTGCACGCCAAGCTCGCCGAGGCCGAGGGCGCCGCCGAGTCGCAGCGGGTCGAGGCCGCGGTCGCCAAGCAGGGCGCCGAGGACCTGCGCAACGCCATGCGCGACACCGAGGCGCAGCGGCAGCACGCGATGCAGGCCGCCAGCAAGGCCGAGGCGGAGCGCGCCGCCGCGCTGCGCGCGCAGTCGGAGGCCGAGGCGGAGGTCGTCCGCGCCAACGCCCGCGCCGAGGACGCCGCCAAGGAGCGCGACACCGCGCGGGCGCAGGCCGAGGCCGCCACCAGCGAGCGCGACGAGCTGAACGCCAAGATCAACGACCAGGCGGTGCAGCTGCGCCAGCTGTCGCAGTCGGTCGCCGAGCAGCAGGCCGCGCTGTCCGCACTCGCCGAGGAGCGCGACGCCGCCCGCGCCGAGGCCGACCGCGCGCGCCGCCAGATAGACCAGCTCACCCACAACACGCTGTCGTCGAACATCCCGCCGGGCGGGCGGCTGTCCGGCGGCAGCCCGGTCCCGCCGCCGGGCTTCGCGAACGCCCCCGGCGGCGCGCAGCCGCCGCCGGTGTCGGCCGGCGCCGCCAACGGTTCCGGCTTCCCGCTCGGCGCGCCCGTTCCGCTCGGCGCGCCCGTTCCGCCCGTCCCGCCCGGGGCGCAGGGACCGAACGGGACGCACGGCGGCCCGCCGCCCGGATCGTCCCAGTCGGGCGGGCACATGCTGCCGCCGCCCTCCGCCGCCGGCCCCCCGTCGCCCGCGGGCGGTCCCCCGGCGGGCGAGCCGCCCCTGCCGCGCCGGCCGCTGAACGGAGCCGACCGGGAGGACCCGCTGTTCACCGGCCCCTGACGGCCGGACGGCGGCTCAGCCGTACTTGACGACGATCACGAGGACGCACACCGCCCCCGCGACGATCATGGTGGCCTGGCCGCGCTCGCGCACCGCCGTCCGCCGGAGGCCGGCGACCCGCCGCCGGCTCAGCCGCATGTCGGACGCGGCGCGGCGGGCGCGCTCCCAGTGCCTGCCGGTGTACACCGCGAGCGCCGCCACCCCGAGGAGAAGTACGACCGTTCCGCTCATCTGACCCGCCTCCAGTCGCGGAAAGTCAGATTGAACAGCGTAACCGCGGTGCCGGACCATGTCGCATGACATATTTCCGGCGGTCATGTGGAGACGGTCCGGCGGGCGGCGGTTCCGGATCAGCGGTCCGCCGCCCCCGCGGGGTCACCGTCCGAACCGCTCCGGGTCGATCTCGATCCAGATCTGCTCGGCGCGGCCGAGCAGCCGCCCGTCGGCGCCGTACAGCGCGGTCGCCGCATGCATCTTGCGGCCCTCCCGGCTGCGCGCCAGGCCCATCACCACGCACTCCTCGCCGGCCTCGGGCACGTCGGTGACCTGCGCGGTCATCGTGCCGAGCACGGCCGGACGGCCCGCCACGTCGAACGACCAGCCGCCGGGGCAGTCCAGCGCCGCCCACACCAGCGTCCGCTCCGGCACCCGGTCGGGCACCCACGGCGCCGCGACGGTGCCGTCGGCGACCTGCCCGGGCTCCAGCCGGAGCCCGTCGCCGGGCTCGCGCTCCGGCCCGCACACGAAGCAGCGCGGGAACGGATGGTTCTCGATCGTCCGGAACTTCTCGGCCGCCCGCCGCGCCTCCTCGAACGGGACCGGCGGCACCGGCGGCACCACGATCGCCCCCGCGAGGGCCTCCGCGACGAGCGTCTCCCCGTCCCACATCCGCACGCTGTGCCCGCGCTCGTCCTCCACGGTGACCGTCAGCTCGGTCTCCAGCGGTGGCGGCTGCCGCAGCGTCACCGTCACCGTGTCGATCGGCACCCGCCCCGCCAGCAGCCCCGCCGTGTACCCCCCGTTGCCCGACCCGTCCGGGCCGTGGAACCGCCTATCGATGATCACTGGGTCCCCCGCAATCACATCCGCCGCACGAAAACGGCACCGATCATAATGAGCGGCACCGACATGCCGGGCCGTCGCCCCTGCTCTAGACCGCGCGCGACGGCTGGGGGCGGCCCGGGCGGGTGGTGAAGAACACCGAGAGGGAGCCGCGCAGGCGGGCCCGGACGGTGTCCTCGTCGATGTCGACGTCGTCGGGCACGGGGGTGCGCTCCAGGGCGCGGGAGATGAGCACCTCGACCTTGCGGTCGGCGACCAGGACCGAGCAGGTGTCGCAGGCGTACCAGGAGTAGAGCATGTTCAGCACGGCGACGGCGGTGTCGTCGTCGGACAGGTGCGTGGTGTCCAGCTCGACCTCGAACATGTCGGTGTCCTCGGGGTCGAGCGTGGGGTAGTACAGCCACGTCGGCCCGTCGGCGCCGCAGAAGTCGCACGCGGGCTCGCCGGGCGACGGTTCGCCGACGGCGAGTTCCAGATCGTGGTCCCACGGCTCCACCCGGCGGTTGTGCCGGTATCCCACCCCGTCCAGCGAGCCCTCGCGGTTGTGGGTGACGTCGTGCACCTCGCCGCCGCAGCGGGCGCACATGAAGCCGATCTCCTCCATGTCCCTCCCTGATCGCTGAGGCACGGCTCTCACAGTATCCGGCCGGAGGGCTCCCTCGTACCCGGCGGCGCGATCGTTCGGGTACGTTGAGGATCTTCCCGCCGCTCCGGCGATCCCGGCCCGGTGTTCCGGACGCATACCCCGCGCGCCTCCTCGCATGTCCCGGGGCTCCGTCCGCGAGCCCGTCCCACCGAGCCTTCGAAAGGGGTCCCCCTTGTCCCTTCCCGCCCCGACCGACATCGTGCTCAACGCCGACAAGATCGACCTCGTCCGGGACCGGCGGCCGCTGCTCGACCAGGTCGCCCTGACGGTGCTGCGCGGCGAGCACTGGGCGCTGATCGGGCCGAACGGCGCCGGGAAGAGCACGCTGCTCGGCATCCTCGGCGCCTACACGCACCCGACGCGCGGCGGCGCGGAGATCCTCGGCCGCCGGCTCGGCCGGGTGGACGTGCAGGAGCTGCGGAAGCTGATCGGCCAGGTGAACCCGCGGCACCCGCTGGAGTCGGCGCGGACCGTCCGGGAGATCGTGCTGACCGGCGTGACGGGCACCATCGAGCTGGTCCCGCGCTGGACGCCGACCGAGGACGACCTGCGCCGCGCGGACGAGCTCATCGCGCTGATGGGGCTGACGGCGCGCACCGACGCCCGCTGGCCGAACCTGTCGCAGGGGGAGCGGGGCCGGGCGCTGATCGCGCGGGCGCTGATGCCGGACCCGCCGCTGCTGCTGCTCGACGAGCCCGCCACGGGCCTGGACGTCGCGGCGCGCGAACGGCTGCTGGCGAGCATCGACCAGCTGCGAGGCGAGCGCCCGGACCTGACGACCGTG
The DNA here is from genome assembly GCF_017573545.1 of Actinomadura nitritigenes. GTDB lineage: Bacteria > Actinomycetota > Actinomycetes > Streptosporangiales > Streptosporangiaceae > Spirillospora > Spirillospora nitritigenes. The sequence continues at coordinate 72,575 of NZ_JAGEOK010000022.1, forward strand.
CTGGTCACGCACCACCTGGAGGAGCTGCCGACCAGCACCAGCCACGCGCTGCTGCTGCGCGAGGGCCGCGTCCTGGCGTCGGGGCCGGCGGACGAGGTGCTGACGACCGAGCTGGTCAGCGCCTGCTTCGACCACCCGATCACGATCACCCGGCACAACGGCCGCTGGGCCGCCACCGCCGGGCCCGCGTAGCCGCCGGCCCTCAGTCCGCGGCGACCCGGTGCCGGGCCAGGTGGGCGAGGATCGACTGGTTCGCCTCCCACCCGTCCGGGAACTTGACCGGCACGCCCAGGTGGACGGGCTCGGTGGACGGGTGGGCGTCCAGCAGCTCGGGGATGCCCGCCCGCGCCACCACGACGCACGCGTGCCGGTGCCGCGACGTCAGGACGCACAGCCGTCCCGACTCCAGGTGGAACGCGGTGGCGTCGCGGCGGCCCGACAGCGGGTGCAGCATGACCGTCACGTCGTACTCGCGGCCCTGCAGCCGGTTGGCGGTGTCGACGGTGATACCGGTGCCGTGCTCGCCGAGCGCCGCGCGGATCGCGGTGACCTGGTCGCGGTGGGCGGCGCCGATCGCGACGCGGGTCGCGTCCACGGGCTTGGAGCCGAGCTCGGAGTGCGCGACGGGGCCGCGCTGCAGCAGCCGGACGGCGAGCGTGGCCGTCGCGCGGACGGCCTCGGCGTCGGTGCGCAGCGTGTGGCGGGCGGGCAGCTCGTAGAGCGCCCAGCCGGTCGCCGCGGCCTCCTCCAGCGCGTGGTCGTAGGTGGTGCTCATGCCGCGCGCCCCGTACTCCAGCCGCCGGTCGCCGTCGTCCGTCCCGGCGCGGAAGCCCGTGAACGGGTAGAACGCGTCGGACACGACGGGCGCGGCGGACGCGGGGAGCCGCCACGACACCGGCAGCCGGTGGACGGGCAGGTCGGGGTTGTGCGCGAGCAGGACCGAGACGGCGCTGCGCATCGGGTCCCAGGACAGCCCGGCCCAGCGCTCGACCTCGACGGTGGAGAACGGGTCGAGCTGCCCGGGGTCGCCCACGAACAGGGCGCGCTCGAACCGGCCGGCGATGCGCAGCAGCATGTCGGAGCGCATCTGGTACGCCTCGTCGACGATCGCCCACGGCCACGACCCGTCGGACAGCGTCGCCCACTTCGCGGCGGTGGCGATGACGACGGTGTGCTCGGCGAGGTCGTCGGCCTTCTGCGCGACCCGCACCGACGGATGCGCCAGCACCCGCTCGGACGGCAGGTACCCGGACGCCGACAGCCGGCCGAGCGTCAGCTGCGGATGCTTCGTCGCGATCCGCTCGATGAGGTCGTCGACCTGCTCGTTGGTCTGCGCGACGATCATCAGCCGCTCGCCCGCCTCGGCGAGGTGCGCGGCCGCGCGGACGACCAGCGTCGACTTCCCCGCTCCGGGCGGCGAGTCGACCACCACGCCGCGGTGCCCCCCGCCGAGGTCGGCGAGCACCCCGTCGACGGCCCGCGTCGCGGCCTCGCCGGGGTCGAGGCCGGGAGACGGCTCCGGCCCGGCCAGCGCGACCAGATGGCGTTCGGTCATGACCAGTCCTCTTCGGCGTCCTCGTCGGTCGGCACGTACTCCTCGGGTGGCCCGCCGTGGGTCCACGGCGTGTCCTCCCGGTCGGGGAACTTCGCGGCCCCGAACGAGCCCTCCGTGAGCGAGGTGAAGCACACCCGGTCGCCGACCGCGGGGACGGCGCCGGGCTCCGGGGTGAGCTTGCGGCCCATCCCGCCGGTCAGCTCCAGCAGCACGCCGCCGTCGCCGATCTCCACGATCCTCCCCTTCAGCGCCGGGCGCGCCGCGTTGCACACGGTCGACCCGATGTCGAGCCGCACGGGGTCCTCGGTGCGGACCCGCAGCAGCGGACGCAGCTTCGGCCGTTTGCCCGTCTCGTCCAGCCGAGCCGGGTCGCACTCGGTGACCGGCCCGCCGAACGCCTGCCCGGCCAGCCGGTGCTCGGCCATGACCAGGGGGTCGTCGAACGCGCGCTGCGCCTCGTAGGCGTCCTGGGCGCGTTCGAGATCGTGCAGCCGCCGCGCCGCCCGGACGGGCGGGTCGCGGCGCGCCTGAGGATACGCCTCGCCGAACGTCTGGTGGTAATAGGTGAAGGCGTCCCGGTCGCGCTCCCAGCGGCGCGGGACGCTCGCGCCCTCCGGCATCGCGCGCAGCAGGCCGACCGCCCGCCACATCAGGTCCCACGTCGGGGCGATCTGCCCCGCGATGAGCGTGCGGAGCCGGTCGCCGGTACGCGGGTCGCCGCCCGACCGGTCGTAGGCGGCGATCGCCGGGGCGAGCACCTCGTTGTCGAACGTCGGGTCGGTCGCGGGCCCCGCGGGCGGGCAGGTCACCGGGTCCTCGGCGCGCGCGGCCGCGGCGGGGCCGTCCAGCCCGTCCGGCGGGTCGATCCACCCCATCAGCGCGGCGAGGTTGCCGTCCTCCACCGAGCTCTGCCCCGTCGCCCAGTGCAGCCGCAGCACCTCCGTCATCGCGCGCAGCAGCGACGACCCCGGATGGTCGTGCCGGTCGGCGAACCACGTCAGCCACCGGCCGAGCACCGGCACCGCCGGGTCGACCGCGTACGGGCCCTCGGTGCTGCGGAACCGCGTCGACCGGCCCAGCAGCCGCAGGAACGCGACACCGCCGCGGTTCGGCACGAGCAGCTGCGGCGCGTTCCCGTACCGGATCCGCTCGTCGCCCTCCTTGCCGGGCGGCAGCGCCTCCACCTCGCCGCGGCTCGTCTCGATGTGGTTCAGCACGAGCTTGGCCAGCTCCGCCGCGAACGCGAACCGCAGGTCGCGGTTGCGCGGCTGCGGCACCACCAGCAGCGACGGATCGTCCGCCGCCGACCCGAGCATGACCGCCAGCGGCGCCGCCGCCTCGCCCGCGAGCTTCAACGGGATCAGCACCAGCGGCATGTCCGACACGTGGACGTGCCGCACCGTCGCCAGCGGCTGCGCGATCCCGGCCTGCACCGCCTCCAGGCGCGCCAGCGAGCTCAGCGCGCTCATCGGGCCGTCACGCGATGCCCCTGCGGCCGGTGCCGAGGGCCTCGGCGCGCAGCCGGGCCGCCGCGCGCAGCTGCTCGGCCGTCTCCACGAGGTCGTCCGACGGGCTGAGCGACCCGTCGGCGAGGCCCAGCGCCGTGCCGATCGTGTCGAGGCCGCCGAGGTCGTCGCGCACGGACCGGCCGAGCGCCCCCGTCGCCCCGCAGGCGCGCGCCTCGTCGCGGCAGAAGAACGCCATCTCGCAGCCCGCCATGCACTCGGGCGCGTAGCGCGCCTCCACCGTGCGGACGGAGTCGGCGAGACGCTCGCCGGGCTCGAACGTCAGGTCGCCGGGCAGCGCGTCCAGGATCCGGTCGACGCGGGTGAGGCGCGCCAGCTGCCGCTCCAGCACGGCCAGCTGCGGGCGGACGTCCAGCGGCGTCGCCGACGGCCGGTTGGAGAAGTTCTCCGGGCACACCAGGAACACCTCGTGCGACACCCGCCCCGGGTCGTGCCCGAGTTCGGCGACCAGCCGGCGCAGCGCCAGCACGTACACCGCCGACTGCCGCGCCGCCGCCGCGACCTGCTCGGGCTCGGCCTGCCCGTCCACCACCGCGAACGACTTGACCTCGATGACGTGCAGCCGGCCCTCGATCTGGAAGGCGATGACGTCCGGCTCCAGGTAGGCGAGCTGCCCGCCGATCTCCAGCCGCAGCAGCGGATGGTCGAACAGCGTGCCCTCGCCGGTGTCGAGCGCCTGGGCGAGCAGCCGCCGGGTGCGGGTGTGCCGCAGCTCCCGCCCCTCGTTCCCCGCGACGACCTCCAGGTCGTCGTAGGCGACCTCGGACACCGCCAGGCCCATCCGGTCGCGCAGCAGCGTCAGCAGCTCCGCGCACCCGTCGGCCTTCACCTGCGCCTCGAACGTGTTGCCGCGCGTGATCGCGAACTGCGACTGGCCGAACGGGGACGGGAACCCGAGCGCGCGCGCCACCGCGTCCTTGTCGACGCCCGCCGCGTCCATCAGCCCGCGGCGGGCGCATCCGGGATTGGCGGTCAGCGCCGCGATCGTGCGGGCGTCGTGGTTGCGCGGCGGAGCGCTTCCGCGCAGCCGGTCCAGTTCCGGCGCGGTCTCGGTCATCGGTCCGTTTCTCCAGAGCTGGCACGTCGCCGTGCGGAATCCTGCAGGGCCCGCAGCCGGCTGCCGAACAGCCGTTCCGCGTCGTCGAGCTGGGCCCGGGCGCGCCCGGCGGCCGACGCGCGGCGCCGCCGGTCGGGCTCCCGGTGCACGTCCAGCTCGGCCCGGGCGGCCTCGGCGAGCACGGCCGGATCGACTGTACCGACCGTACCGGTGACCGCACCGGGAATGTTGGAGGCGAACCGCCACAGCAGCCGCTGCGCGTCCGGTGAGGGCGCCGTGCGCCCGGCGTGCTCGGCGAGGCGGATCGCGGAGGCGAGGAAGTCGGTGCGCGGGCTGAGCGGCCCGACGATGCGCTGCTCCAGCGGCCAGGTGCTCACCGTGAGCAGCCCGCGCGCGGGGGCGAGCAGGTCGGCGGTCAGCGCGGCGCACAGGTAGTAGGGCCGCGCGTACGGCGCGGTCCGGAACGAGCGCTCCTCGTCGCGGCGCAGGCTCGTCAGCCGCGTCCCGGGGATCTCGCCGGGGAAGAACGCCGCGTACACCGACCCGATCAGCTTGGGCGCGGCGGGCACCCCGAGCAGCGTCAGCGCCTGGTGGACCTGGTCGCGGACGGGCAGCAGCCCGCGGCGCCCCTCGCTCGCGGCGGGCTCGGGCTCCTCCGGCTCGCCGGCGTCGCCGAGGACGGCGGTGTCCCACTCCTGCTCGGCGCGGCGCAGGTCGGCGCGCAGCGCGCGGGCCGTCCGCCGGTCGCCGGTCGCCATCGCGCGGCGCACGCCGGCGCGCAGCTCCGCGATGCGCGCCTCCAGCGCGTCGGGGGCCGGTATGCCGGGGGACGGGGGCATGCGGCAGACAGTACAGGAGCTTCCAGACACTTCCAGCGTTTTCCAGCTTTGGCGGCGGCCGATCCGGATCAGCGCGGCCGGTGCCACACGACGGAGTACCGCCAGAGCAGATGCCGGCGGAACACCGCGCCCGGCAGCAGCCGCAGCGCCTCGTTCCGTACCTCGCCCCAGGTCATGTCGGGATCGGCGAGCGGCGCACCCGGCTCACCCGCGATCCTGCGCTTGAGGAGCCGGCGGTGCAGGAGGTGTCCGGGCACGCCCGCCACCCCGTACAGGAAGTCCTTCGGCCCCGCGTTGGCGGCGAGGCCGAGCACCACCAGCACGCCGCCCGGCCGGACCGCGTCGCGCATCGCCGCCATGCCCGCGGCGAAGTCCATGTGGTGGATCGCGGCGACGCAGCACACGAAGTCGTAGTACCGCTCCGGGAGGTCGTACTCCAGCAGCCCGGCCTCGACGAAGTCGACGTTCCCGACCCCCTCGCTCAGCCTCTTCGCCTTGACGACCATCTCCGCCGACCGGTCGAGCCCGGTGACGTGGCGGGCGCGCGGCGCGAGCCGGCGCGCGAGCAGCCCGTCGCCGCTGCCGACGTCGAGCGCCTCGCCGCAGCCGCGCGGCACGTTGCGCAGGACGAGGCCGTGGTAGTGGGTGTTGTGGTTCCAGTACTCCGCGGGCGTCTCGGTCATCGCAGCCTCGTTCAGGATCGCGGGTCGCGTCGCAGCGGATGCCCCTCCGGGACCTCCACGATGACGATCTTCACACCGTCCGGGTCCTCGATCCACATCTCCACCAGGCCCCACGGCTCCTCGCGCGGCTCGCGGACGACGCGCGCCCCGGCCGCCGCGAGCCGGCCGTGCTCGGCCCGGACGTCGCGGACCTGCAGCCAGATCATGGGGGACGGGCCGGCGCCGCCCGGCCCGTGCCCCGACACCTCCAGGAAACCGGGCCCGAGGAAGAACACGACGCCGGGGGAGTCCGGCGGCCCGAACTCGCGGTACACCGCGAGCCCCAGCACGTCGCGGTAGAACCGCCGGCTGCGCTCCAGATCGGGCGGGCGCAGCAGGATGCGGCTGCTCAGAACCTCCATGCGCCCATCCTCGCCCCGCTCCCGCCTCCGCGGCGCACCGCCACGCCCACGGGACCGGACGGATCAGCCGCCGAAGCTCGCCCGGTAGGTCGCGGCCATGTCCTCGTCGCCGTGGCCCTGGTCGATCACGCGGCGGAACCGGTCGCCCGCCGCGTCGTTGACGTCGACGCGGACGCCCGCCGACGCGGCCGCGTCGTGGATCAGCCGGGTGTTCTTCTCGGCGTTGCGGACGGCGAAGCTCGTCGCGTAGTCGTCGGCGAGCATCGCCTTCATCTTGATCTGCAGGTAGGCGTTGTCGAGCGGGCCGCCGGTGAGGACCTCGCCGAGCAGCGCCGGGTCGAGCCCGAGCCCCTTGGTCAGCGCGACGGACTCGGCGATGACGGAGGTGAGGGAGATGGCGTAGCTCACCGCGGCGAGCTTCAGCCGGGTGCCGGCGCCGCTCGCGCCGTCCTCGTCGATCCAGAGCGTCCGGCTGCCGATCGCGCCGAACACCGGGTCGAGGACCGTCCGCGCGTCCTGCGGGCCGGCCGCCAGGACCATCAGCTTGCCCTGTTCGGCGGGCTGCTTCGTGCCCTGCACGGGGGAGTCCACGAAGGCCGCGCCGTGCTCGGCGGCGAACGCGGCGAGCCGCGGGACGTCGTCGACGCCGACCGTGCCCATCTGCGCCCAGATCTGCCCGTTCCGCAGCGCGGGCGCGGCGTCGCCCATCACGGCCAGCGCGGTGTCGCCGTCGTTCAGCATCGTCATGACGACGTCGGCGCCCTCGGCGGCCTCGGCGGGCGAGCCCGCGACGGCGGCGCCATCGGCGGCGAGCGGCTCGGCGCGCTCCCGGGTGCGGTTCCAGGCGGCGACCCCGTGGCCGTTCTTCAGCAGGTTCCGGGCCATCGCGGCGCCCATGATCCCGGTGCCGAGCATTGCGATCTGCGTCATCTCCGGCTCCTTTTGGACTGATCGATACATAATGGTGCGGGACAAGCCTGGCACACGGCCGCGCGTCGCGCATCCCGGGATGTCCCCTACCCGCCCGCGGCCGCCCATCGCGGTGCGGCACGGCCCTTTCGCGCGCCCCCGACCCGGCGGGCGCGGCGGGGGAGGGGTCAGCCGTAGGCGGGGCTGCCGTCCGGCGCTTCGGCGAAGGCGTCGGTGTACGGCGCCGCGAAGACCTCGAGCGTGCGCTCCAACTGCGCCGACCACCAGGACACGAGCCCGGCCGCGCCCCGCTCGCCCGCGCCCTCCTCGCCCAGGTAGCGGTGCCGCAGCGGTGCCACGTCGCAGAGCCGTTCCCACCACTCGCGGTGCACCGCGGACTGGATCTGCCCCGCGTCCAGCGGGAACGCGGCGCGGTGTCCCCGCACGAACGCCTGCACCCGGTCCAGGTCGAGGCCGCGCTCGTCCTCGCAGGCGAACAGCCGCGCCGCCGCCCGCACGACCTCGCCCGCGACGGGACCCGTGGTCAGCGCGTCCCAGCCGAGCACCGCCGTGACGTTGCCCGCGCCCGCGTACCGCAGATGGCCCGCGTGGAACGCGCCGTGCAGGTGCCCGACCGTGCTGACCTCGATCTCCGGCGGCTGGTGCCCGGCGAACTCGGCGAGCAGCGCCCGCCGCTCCCGCAGCCTGCGCCCGGTCAGCGCGTCGAAGTCGGTGCCGCCGCCCTCCGGCACGGCCTCCAGCATGGCCTCGACGGCGGCCGCCGCGTCCGCGGCGCGCGGCGTCGGCACGAGCAGGCTCTGCTGCACGGGCGGCGTGATCCGCTCCAGCTCCGCGTGCAGCCGGCCGAGCAGTTCGCCGAGCTCCTCGCACTGCCGGAAGGTCAGCTCCAGGCCGCCGCGCCGCCGTCCGGCGACCCACGGGTACAGCGCGTAGGCGCGCCCCGAGGCGGTGACGAGCGTGCGGCCGGACTTCGCCGGCAGCGGTGCGAGCACGGGGAGCCCCGCGGCGTCGAGCGCACCCGTCACCTCGTGCTGGAAGAGCACGCGCTTCCGCTCGGGCGGGGCGTACTCCTTGAGGAGGAACGGGCCGCCGGACGTGCCGACCCGCCAGCACCGCCGGCCGGACGCGCCGTCCAGGGCCTCGGGCGCCCGCGCCGCGTCGAACCCCCAGCGTTTCAGCAGCCGGGGCGGCGGACCCTCGTCCGCGCCGTTCTCGCCGGTGGCGGGGTCGCCGGCGCCGAGCATGGCGGCGCCGCGCTTTTCGGAGCCGTGCTCATCAGCGCTGGGAGACGTCGGCACCTTCGCACCTCGGCGGCCTCGGACGGACGACGGTCGAACGGATGTTCCCACCCGACGCTACACGCCCCGGCGCTCCGGCGAAAGGGAACCGGCCGGGCCGGGCGGTTCGCGCCCGCGCCCGGCGCGCCCCCGACCTCAGACCCGCTCGAGGACGACCACGGGGATCTCGCGGTCCGTCTTCTGCTGGTACTCGTCGTAGGCGGGCCACGTCGCCGCCATCTTCTTCCAGAACGCGGGCTTCTCCTGCGCCGTCGCGGTGCGCGCCCGCGCGGTGAACCGGTCGCCCTTCACCTGTACCTTCACCTCGGGGTCCGCCTCCAGGTTCAGGTACCACTCCGGCGGCTCGTCCGCGCCGCCCTTGGACGCCACGATCAGGTAGGCGTCCCCCTCGGGCTGGTAGATGAGCGGCGTCGTGTACTCCTTGCCGCTGCGCCGTCCCTTCGTCGTGAGCAGCAGCGTGACCGTCCCCTGCCACTCGTGCCCCTCCGCGCCGTCGGTCTCCTGGTAACGCGCGACGTGCTCCTTGCCGTACAGCATCAAGTCCTCCTCCATCAGGTTCCGGCCGTACCGCGGCCGCCTAGGTGAACCCCCGAACCCTTCATGACCTTCCCCATGGCGGGGGCCCAAAGCCCCGACGCTCATTACGCTGGGGACGGTGAGCGACCCGGTGGAGCTGGCGCGGCGATGCGCCGAGACGATGTACGCGGACGACAAGGTCGCGCAGGACCTCGGGATGGAGATCACCGGGATCGCGCCGGGACGGGCGGTGCTGCGCATGACGCTCACCCCGGCGATGGTGAACGGCCACGGGATCGCCCATGGCGGCTACCTGTTCCTGCTGGCCGACTCGGCGTTCGCCTACGCGTGCAACACCCACGGCGCCGTCACGGTCGCCGCGTCCGCCGACGTCGTGTTCGTCGCGCCCGCGCGCGCCGGCGACGTGCTGGAGGCGACGGCCGTCGAACGCACCCGGTACGGGCGCAGCGGCGTCTACGACGTGACGGTCAGGCGCGTCCCGGACGGGGACGTCATCGCGGAGTTCCGCGGCGGCAGCCGCAGCCGGAAGGAGAGCGTGCTGGACGAGGCGGAGCCGCCCCGCTAGAGCAGCGACCGAGCCGCCCGGCCGGAGAGCGACGGAGCCCTCCGCCGGCGTGCGGTCAGAGTTCCTTCAGGATGCCGGTGAGCAGCCGGCCGGTGTCATCGGGACGCGCGGCGGTGATGCACAGGTTGTTCATCGCGCGCATGTAGGTGTCGACGTCGGTCGGCTTGTCCAGGTACAGCGCGCTGGTGAGCTGCTCCAGGTAGACCACGTCGGACAGGCCCGGCTCGGCGAACCGCAGGATGGTGAACGGGCCGCCGGCGGCCGCGTGCCCCCCGGCTCCGAACGGCACGATCTGCAGCGTGACGTTCGGCAGCTCCGACATGGCGATGAGGTGCTGGAGCTGCCGGCGCATCACGTCGCGTCCGCCGAGCGGGCGGCGGACGACCGCCTCGTCCAGGACGGCCCACAGCGTCGGGGCGCCGGGCGAGGTGAACCGCCGCTGGCGGGTCGTGCGGAGCTGGACGCGCCGCTCGACCTCCTCGTCGGAGGCGTCGGAGTAGCCGAGGCGCACCACGGCGTGCGCGTAGTCCTCGGTCTGCAGCAGGCCCGGCACGAACTGCAGCTCGTAGGTCCGCAGCAGCGACGCGGCCTCCTCCAGCCCCAGGTAGACCTCGAACCAGCTCGGCAGGACATCGCCATAACGGTGCCACCAGCCCGGGGTGTTGGCCTCCTTGGCCAGCTCCAGCAGCGGCGCCCGCTCGGCGGGGTCGTTCACCCCGTACAGCGTGAGCAGGTCGGAGACGTCGCGCTCCTTGAACCCGACGCGCCCCAGCTCCATCCGGCTGATCTTGGAGTGCGAGCCGCGGATCTCGTAGCCCGCCTGCTCGGTGGAGATGCCGCGCTCCTCCCGCAGCCGGCGCAGCTGGGCGCCGAGCAGGATGCGCAGGACCGTGGGCCCGCCACGCCGCGGGTAGTCGATCAGTCTGCCGGGCTGATCGCCCTCGGCCGGAGGCGTGGGGGCGGCTGAATCCTGGGGCAAGGGGTCACCAGCCAGTCGACGGGTCTGTTCTGGGGCGGAACGGCACCGCCCTATGTTAGAGGATCGAAGCACGTTTTTGGGAAGTATGAAAAAGCGCGTCTTCGGCAAAACGGCTCATCCGTGTGAGAACGGTCGAGCTGGACGCTCCGCGCGCCGATCGGCGCCGGTGAGGATACTCCCGCCCGGCCCGCGGATCGAACCGGGGGCGGCGGCCGGCGGGCCCGATCGGTGGTTTGGAGCGTGACCACGGCCCGTGACCAGTGCCGTCGGTGGCGGTCCGGGTGCGGAACGTGGCGAACGCGTGACGATCTCGTTGACCGGGAGGTCATTTTCATAGCGGCGAAGTCACTGCCGGCACACGAATTGCCTGGCGTTTCGCGGTCTTGTGCACGCCAATCGGCGCCGGTATTCCGGAGTGGTCGTATGACGCGTAAATGACGGCGGTCACCCCGTTCGGTGAATATCGGCGGGACGGGAACAGACGGCGCACCGCGGGGGTTGGCGACCGACGAGCGTGGAAGGCACCCGTCGACCCGTCCCATGAGGAGGACCCATGAGCAAGCTGTCCGACGAGGCCAAGGAGCTGCTGAACCGCCCGCTGCCGGGGTGGGCCACGACCGTCCGCCCGGACGGCTCCCTGCACAACACCGTCGTGTGGGTCGGCCTCGACGGCGACGACGTCCTCATCAACACCGCCGTCGGGCGCGCCAAGGAGCGGCACCTCAGCAAGGACGCGCGCGTGTCGGTCAGCGTCCTCGACCCCGACGACGCGTTCCACTGGGTCAGCGTCTCGGGCGAGGGGAGGCTGGAGACGGAGGGCGCCGTGGACGTCATCAACGGGCTCTCCGAAAAGTACACCGGGAACGCCGCCTATCCCGTCCAGGAGGGTGAGGTGCGCCTCACCGTCCGCATCACGCCTGATCAGGTCCTCTACAGCCCGGGCGGGTGACCAAGCTCTCGTCCCCTTCGGGCGATCTCCGGGTCCGGGACGGCGTTCACTTGACGGGAGGGCGCCGCGCACCGCGGTGACGCCCGCGGCGCCCCGGCACTTCCCGGAACATCACCGAGATCCATCCTGGGGGAACCATGAACGCGACCCTCGAGCGACCGGAGGTCCGGTTTCTCACCTCGGGCGAGGTCACGGACGCCCAGCGCACGGAGGCCGAGCGTGCCGTCCGCGCCGCGCTGGACGGCACCGGGGCCGCGTCCGTGCAGGTCACGCTGAGCATCGTGGCCGACCCGGCGCTGCCCAGGCCGGCCCTCGCCAGGGCCGTCGCCGAGCTGGACGGGCAGCAGCTCCGCGCGCAGGCCGCCGCGCCGACCCTGGAGGAGGCCATCGGCCTGCTCCGGCACCGGCTCGCGGTCCGCGCGTCCTACCGCCGGGCGGGCTGACCGACCGTCCTCCGGTCGGGCGACTGACCCGCGCTGACCGCGAACGGGCGGCGGCACCCACCGGGCGCCGCCGCCCACCCGTCTCCCGAGACGCCTACCCGTTCCCGACGCCGACGCGTTGACGAGACGCCGACGCGTTCCCGAGACGCCCGCGTTCACGAGACGCCCGCGTTCACGAGACGCCCGCGTTCACGAGAACGCCACCGCGTCGCGTGCGGGGCGGTCGTCTCAGGCGTCCCGCCGGGTGAGGACCAAGCCGGCGAACGCGATCGGGACGAGCGCGTAGGACAGCAGGGCCGCTGCCGCCGCCGGTGGCGACAGCAGGTCGCCGTAGATGGAATGCCGTGCGCTCCAGCCCGCGATCTCGGCGGGCAGTCCCGGGAGCATCACCGATCCGAGCCGCCCGTTCCACGGCTCCGGCAGGTGGTAGACCAGCAGCGGGACCACATGCCAGAGCATGACGACGGCGACGATCGCACCGGCCGCCGACCGCAGCAGCACGCCGAGGGCCAGGCCGAGCAGGGCGAACACCGCCACCGCGACGCCCGAGACCGCGAATCCCGGCAGGTCGTGCCAGACGGACGCGCGCTGGTCGGGGAACGCCCGGCCGCCCGCCGCGAGCCGGGTGCCGAGGAAGCACCCGATGGTGACCATCTCGCCCACGGCGAGTCCGGTCAGTGCCACCACCGACGCCTTGGCCGCCAGGAACCGGGGGCGGGACGGCACCGCTACGAGACTGGTCCGCACCATCCCGGTGCGGTACTCCGACGTCACCGCGAGCACGCCCAGGACGCCGAGGCACAGCTGGGCGACCCAGCCGCCCAACTCTTGGAGCGGCCGCAGGAAGAACCGTGCGCGTTGGGCGGGGTCCAGGCCGTCCCAGACGTGGGCCTGCTGGACGGCCAGCAGCACGACGAACAGGACGAACCCCGCGGCGACCGCGACGATCACTCGGGTCGACCGGACGGAACGCAGCTTCCACCATTCGGCGGCGACGGCGTCGAGCATCACGCGTCCCGCCGTCCGAACACTCGGGCGCCGACGCCCAGCGCGACCACCACGTACGCGACCAGGAGCAGGGCGGAGGCCGCGGGCGGCAGGCCGTCCCGCGCGGGGGAGGCGCCCGGCGGCGAGGCCATCTGCCCGGCGAGGCTCCCGGGCAGTACCGCCCAGACGCGCTCGCCCCACGGATCCGGCAGCAGGTTCGCGACGGGCGGCACCACGAACAGCACCGCCATGCCGGCAGTGATCGTCCCCGCGGTGGAGCGGAGCACCGCCGCCAGCCCGGTCGCCATGAGCGTGATCGCCCCGGTCGTCACCGCCATGGCCAGCAGGTACGGGACGTGGTCGGGGAACGAGGCGTCGAACCCGCGCATCGGACGACCGTGCGCCGCCGCCTTGCCCGCCACGACCCCGACGGCCAGGCTCGCCAGCGCGGCCGCGAACATCGCCGCGCCCGGCACCGCGGCCTTCGCGCAGAACAGCACCGGGCGGCGCGGGATCGCGGCCAGGCTCGTCCGGATCATCCCGGACGCGTACTCCGACGTGACCGGCAGCGCCCCGAGCAGCACCGCGCAGACCGGCAGAGCGATCGCGAGCGGCTGTTCCGGCGGCGCGGACCTGAACATCGCGCGCCGCGCCTGCGACAGACCGTCCCAGTAGTGGGCCGCGTACAGCGACCACACCACGCACAGCAGCGCGAACGCCGCGACCGTGCCCAGCACGGCGAACGTCGAACGCACCGAGCGCAGTTTCCACCACTCCGCCGCCAGCGCGTCGATCACGACCCCACCGCCCCGAACTCGGTGCTGCCCGCCGTCAGCTCCATGTACGCCTCCTCCAACGACGCGCTCCGGGGCGTCACCTCGTACAGCGGGATTCCGTGCGCGGCGGCCCGGTCACCGATCTGCGTCGCGTCGAGTCCCGCCACCGACAGGGCGCCGCCCGCCGCGGCCTCGACCGTGCCGCCCGCCGCCGACAGCACCCCGACCAGCTCCTCCGGACGCGGCGACCGGACCAGCACCCCTCGCGCGAACCGGTCCGCCAGCTCCCGCACCGAGGTGTCCGCGATCAGCCGGCCGCGCCCGATGACGACCAGCCGGTCCGCGGTCAGCTCCATCTCGCTCATCAGATGGCTGGACACCAGCACCGTCCGGCCCTCGGCGGCCAGAGCCCGCATCAGCTCGCGGATCCACCGCACCCCGTCCGGGTCCAGCCCGTTCACCGGCTCGTCGAACATCAGCACGCCCGGGTCGCCGAGCAGCGCCGCCGCGATCCCGAGCCGCTGCCGCATCCCGAGCGAGAACCCGCCCACCCGCTTGCGCGCGACGCCCGCCAGGCCGACCCGCTCCAGCACCTCCGCCACCCGCCGCGTCCCGATCCCGTTGCTGCGCGCCAGCCACCCGAGATGGTCGAACGCGCGGCGGCCGCCGTGCACCGCCCCCGCGTCCAGCAGCGCCCCCACCTCGTGCATCGGCCGCCGCAACGCCGCGTACGGGCCGCCGTTCACCAGCGCCGCGCCCGACGACGGCGCGTCCAGCCCCAGCAGCACGCGCATCGTCGTCGACTTCCCGGCGCCGTTCGGGCCGAGGAACCCCGTCACCGCCCCCGGGCGCACCCGGAACGACAGGCGGTCGACGGCGACGGTCCCGCCGTAGCGCTTGGTCAGCTCCCTCACTTCGATCATGCCGTCAACGCTCCCGCCGGACGCCGCACCGGCGCATCGGAACCCGGTCGGGACCCGTCAGTCCGACCGTGCTCCGAGACCGCGCCGCCGCATCGGACCCAGGTCTGACGTCCGCCGGCACGACGCGCCCAGCCGCGCTGTCCGGCTACCGTCGTGACGTGCACGAACCCGAGCCGGCCTCCCCGCAAGCCCGGCGGACCGGCCCGCGGCGGCAGATCCGCCTGGACATCGCGGTCGCGGTCCTCTACACGCTCTTCCTGCTGCTGTTCTCCGGCGGCCGCGAGACGCCGGCGCTGCTCGCCGTGCCCGTCGCCGCCGCGATGGGACTGCCGCTCGCCGTCCGGCGGATCTGGCCCGTGCCGGTCTTCGGCGCCGTTCTCGCCGCGTCCACCCTGGCCCTGGTCCTCGACCTGCCATGGGACTTCTACGTCGGGGCCGCGTACGCGCTCTACCCGCTCGCCCTGGAACTGCCCCGCGTGCGCCTCGTCCCCACGCGGGCGATCGGGGTGCTGAGCGCGATCGTCATCTTCGGCGGTGCGCTGGTCGGGCCGAAGAACTGGCAGGCGGAGCGGCTCGGCCGCGTGCTGCTCGGCATCGCCGTCCTCGGCGCGGCCTGGGCCCTCGGCCGCGCCGTCCGCGACCGCCGCGCCTACACCGCCCAGGCCGCCCGCCGCCTCGCGGAGACCGCCGTCGGCGAGGAACGGCTCCGCATCGCCCGCGAACTGCACGACATCGTCGCGCACAGCATGAGCCTCATCGCCGTCAAGGCCGGTGTCGCCGTCCACGTCGCCGAGGCCCGCCCGGAGGAGGCCCTCGACGCGCTGCGCGTCATCGAGTCCACCAGCCGCGGCACGCTCGGCGAGATGCGCCACCTCCTCGGGGTCCTGCGCGCCGACGAGCCCGGCCTCGCCCCCTCACCCGGCCTCGCATCCCTGCCCGGCCTGGTCGAGCGCGCCGCCATGGCCGGCGTCCACGTCGACCTCGACGTCCGCGCGGGCGACCTGCCGGAGAGCGTCGCGCTCGCGGCCTACCGGATCGTCCAGGAAGCCGTCACCAACGTCGTCAAGCACGCGGCGCCCGCCCGCTGCCGGGTCCTGGTCGAGGCCCGCGGCGGACGCGTCCGCATCGAGGTGGACGACGACGGTCCCGGCGTCCGGGTCCTTCCCGGAGCCCGGGGCCACGGTCTCATCGGGATGCGCGAGCGCGTCATGATGTACGGCGGCGACTTCACCGCCGGCCCCCGGCCCGAGGGCGGCTTCGCCGTCGCCGCCGCCTTCCCCTACGAAGCCTAGGAGTGCGTTGGAACTGCGCGTCCTCGTCGCCGACGACCAGACCCTGGTGCGCGGCAGCTTCCGCGTCCTCATCGACACCGCGCCGGGGCTGCGCGCCGTCGGCGAGGCCGGCACCGGCGCGGAGGCCGTGGATCTCGCCGAGCGCGAGCGGCCCGACGTCGTCCTCATGGACGTCCGGATGCCCGAGATGGACGGTATCGAGGCGACCCGGCGCATCAGCCGCGACCTGCCGGACGTCCGCGTCCTCATCCTCACGACGTTCGACCTGGACTCCTACGTCTACGCGGCGCTGCGGGCCGGCGCCAGCGGCTTCCTGCTCAAGGACACCCCGCCCGCCGACCTGCTGTCGGCGATCCGCGTGGTCGCCTCCGGCGAGTCGCTGCTCGCCCCGACCGTCACCCGCCGGCTGATCGCCGAGTTCGTCCGCCGGCCCGCCCCCGCGGGACCGCCGCCCGCCGGCCTCGACGCCCTGACCGACCGCGAGCGCGAGGTCCTCGCCCTCATCGCCCGCGGCCTGTCCAACACCGAACTCGCCGACCACCTGCACCTCAGCCCCGCGACGGTGAAGACCCACATCGGCCGTCTCCTGGCCAAGCTCCAGGCACGCGACCGGGCCCAGCTCGTGATCGCCGCCTACGAGACCGGCCTGGTCCGCCCCCGCTGAGCACCTCCCGACCAGGACCGACGGACGGATGCGGTCGAGGCCCCGAGGTCGGTCGGCCGCCGGGGCAGACCCCGGCGGGAGGTGCTCGCCCGCATCATCACCGTCAGTCGTTCAGCAGGTGCGGGGCCAGGCGCTCGAACTGGTCGGCGGATGAGGCGAGGTCCGGCTGGAACACCGTCACGCACACGTGGTCGGCCCCCGCGTCCAGATAGGCCCTGACGTCCTTGGCCACCGCGGCTTCGTCGCCCCGGATGAAACAGGCGTCGATGACCTCGTCGGAGCCGCCGTCGGCGAGGTCCGCCTCCGAGAAGCCGAGCTTCTCGAGCGCCCCGATGTAAGGAGACCCCGGCAGCGAGAACGCTCCCACCTGCCGGGCGATGGCGCGCGCCTTCTCCGGATCCGCCTCGAGGATCACCGGCTGCATGGCGATCAGCAGCTTGTCCGGGCCGAGCAGTTCCCGCGCCCGGCGCGTGTGCTCGACGGGCATCATGGCGGGCAGCATCCCGTCCGCGCGTTCGGCGGCCAGGCCCTGCATCTTCGGCCCCAGCGCCGCGAGCAGCCGAGGAAACGGGACCTCCGGTGTCGGCGCCCCCGGCACGGCGGCGTCCATCCCCTCGAGGTACTCGCGCATACGGGCGATCGGGCTGCTCCACGTCTGGCCGCTCCGCTCGACGACCGCGCCCATGCTGACGCCGATGCCGAGCGCGAGCCTTCCGGGGTAGGCGTCGGCCAGCACCGACGCGGCCCCCTGCATCGTCGCCGGATGCCGCGCCCACAGGTTCGCGATCGCCGACCCGAGCACGACCCGCTCGGTGGCCGCGAGCATGACGCCGAGCTGCGTGAACACCTCCCGGCCGCCGATCGCCTCGTTCACCCAGATCGATCCGTAGCCGGCGTCCTCCACCCGGCGGGCCGCCCGCCGCCACTCGTCCGCCGGCGCGAGGGGCGTCACCAGCGCCACTCCGACCCGTCCCAGCCTCCGCCTCGCCTCGCGCACCGCGTCCTCGCCCATGCCGTCTCCTTCGGCCGTACAATCGGAACTGTCAACCCGCTTAGGACATTACCGGAACGATCGCCCCGCTTGTCAACGGAGGAGCCGCCCGTGCCCGACGATCCGCCCCGCCGCACCGAGGGCGAGCCGAGGCGCGGCATCGAGGCCGGGTCGCGCCGTCGCGCCGAGGCCGGGCCGCGCCGCGCGGACGCGCGCCGGAACCGGAGCCGCATCCTCGAGGCCGCGCTCGAGGCGTTCGCCGCCGAAGGGCGGCTCGTCCCGCTCGACGAGATCGCCCGCCGCGCCGGTGTCGGCGCCGGGACGGTCTACCGCAACTTCCCGACCAAGGAGGCCCTGTTCACGGCCGTCATCACCGAGCGCTTCGAGAGCATCATCGAGGAGGCGAGGTCGCTGGCCGACGCGGACGACCCGGGCGAGCGGTTCTACGGGTTCCTCATGTGGGTCGTCGAGCGCGCGATGTTCAACCACGCCATCTGCGAGGCGCTGGCGCTGGAGGAGGGGATCAAGGCGTTCGCCGCCGGCGTCGAGGAGGAGTTCAACGCGGCCCTCGGTGCGCTGCTCCGGCGGGCCCAGGCGGCCGGTGACGTGCGCCCTGACATCGACCTCCGAGATGTGCGCGCCCTGATGGCCGGGTGCGTGGTCACGGAGCGGCTGCGGCGCGCCGACGGGCCGCCCGGCCGCATGACCGCGCTCGCCTGCGACGCGCTCCGCCCCGCTGCCGTAACGAAACATCGTGACGAAAGTCCGCGGATAGTGCGTAACGAAAGTCGGTGCGAGGTCTGCGGAACCCCGCTGACGACCGCACGTACCGGCCGCCCGCCGCGGTTCTGCGGCCCCGCATGCCGGCAGAAGGCCCACCGCCGCAGATCCGCGGCCGCGAAATCCGGTTGAACCCGCCGCGCGCCCTGCGGCACCGTGGCGGCACCATGCGCACACGTGAGATCCGCGCCGTCCATGACCGCGACTCGATCACCGTCTACCAGGCGTACGGCCCGGAGATCGGCGGCCCGGCGGCGCGGCACGGCACCTTCGTCCCCCCGTTCTCGCGCACCCGGATGACCTGGATCAAGCCGTCGTTCCTGTGGCTGATGGCCCGCAGCAACTGGGCCCGCAAGCCCGGCCAGGAGACCGTCCTGGCCGTCCGGATCACCCGCGCCGGCTGGGAGGAGGCCCTCGCCCAGGCCGTCCCGACCGACCCGGACCGCCGCGTCTTCCGCAGCTCCGACGAATGGCGTCGCCGTTTCGCGCACGCGCACGTCCACGTCCAGTGGGACCCCGAGCGTTCGATCAACGGCCGCAAACTGGAAACGCGGAGCATCCAGGTCGGCCTGAGCCGCCATGTCGTGGACCGCTACGTCGACGACTGGATCCTCGCCATCGACGACCGGACGCCGCTGGTCCGCAAGATTCACGGGCTCCTCCAGGCGGGCCGGACCGCCCAGGCCAAGGCCCTGCTGCCCGAGGAACGCCTGTACCCCCTCCCTCCCGCCCTCGCCCGCACCATAGGCGCCGATTGACCACCATCCCTCCGCCCATCGCCAACCCGGTATCGCCGCACCCCTCGGCCCCGCCTCAAGCCGCTCCAGCCCGCTCGGGCCGCTCGGGCCGCTCGGGCCGCTCGGACCGCTCGGACCGCTCGGACAGGCCGAGTCCGCTCAAACCGCCCCGGCCCGCTCGGACCGCCCGAGTCCGCTCAGACCGCCTCGGCCTGCTCAGACCGCCGCGGGACGGCTGAGTGGGTTGGCGCGGCCGTCCGGGACGCTTTCCGCGGGTTCTGCGGGTCCGGCGTCAGCGTTACGAAACGTTCGAGCCGATGTTCCGGATCCGGTACTCCTCCAGCCGGTCGGCGAGCTCTTTTGGCCGGCTGAGCGCGACGAGGTGACCGCCCGGCATCTCGTTGACCGGGATGTCCAGACGCTCCTGCACGACCCTGCGCTGGAAGGGCAGGGGAAAGAGCCGGTCGTCCCGGCCTTGCAGGAACACGGTCGGCGTGTTCGGCCACGCCTTCAGGGGCCAGGGGTCATCGAAGGGCTTCTGCGACTGCGACTGCTCGCCCCGCGCCAACACTTCGGCGGTCACCTCCGGTGCGACGTCGTGGAAGAAGATGTCCTCCGGATCGAACTCGGCCGGCACCGGCCGCCCCTCACGCGCCGCCTGTTCGGCCATTGCCTGGGCCTGGCCAGTGTTGGTCCACCACGCGCCTCCGGTCTCACCCGGCGAAGGGACCATCGCGTTGAGCAGTACGAGCAGCGCCACCGGTACGCGTGTGCACACGAGCGGTGCGGTGAGGCCGCCCATCGACTGCGCCACCAGAATGACCCCGGTGCGGTTGCCGATCGCCTCGACCACGGTGTCCGCGTACTCCGTGAGCCCGGCGGATTCATCGGCCGCGGGCAAATCGACGGCGATCGCCTCATGCCCGCGGGCCTGGAGTTCGGGGACGAGGAGACGCCAGTACCACGCGCCTCCACCCGCCCCCGGAACGAGGACGTACGTTGCCATGCTCGTGCTCCTCTTCTCGCAGCCGCCTCTGGCCGACGCTACTGGCGGCCACTGACGAACCAAGAGTGCGAACTCCCGAATTGGGAGCGACGCTGAGCCGGGGCCCTTCCGGGCATGATCCTCGACCTCGACCCGCCGCCTTCGCTGGCATCCCTCATTGATGCAGACGGCCTGCCCGGCTTTGCTCGAACACATGTTCGGGCTAGGGTCTGGTCTCGTGCTGATCGACGAACCCGTCTCCGCGGAGACCACCCCGGCGGGCCACCCTTCCCAGATCACCGGGGCGCGCGGCTGCTTCCACGTGCGCCGGGTCCTGGAGGAGTGGCAGGAACCCGGCGAGGCCCGTTTCTACCGGCTCCAGGTGACCACTCCGGACGGTCCGGCGATCGCGGAGGTGGTCGGGCCGGCCGCCGGCGGCGCCGGACCCTGGACGCTCCGCCGGATCTGGCCCTGACGCCTTCCCGCGCCGACCCAAGCCAGACCAGATCGCCAGCCCAACCCGGGCCGTCGCGTCAGCCCAAGCCGGGCCGGAGCGCCGGCTAAGCCGGGCCATCGCGCCAGCCTGCCGCCGGGCGTTGCATCAGCGAAAGCCGGGCCATCGCGCCTGTCCACCGCTGGGCATTGCACCAGCCCACTCCGGGCCGGCGCCGGCGGCGGTCGCGGCTACGGCTGTAGCCGCAGGACGATGCGCTCGGAGAAACCGCCTCTCTCGCTGTGCTTCGCGGAGCGGCTCGCCTCCAGGTCGGCCGGGCTCATGCCGTGGAGCGCGGCGAGCGCGTGGACGACCTCCAGGAGATCGGCGAGTTCTGCGGGATCGCCGCTCGCGACATACTCGCCGGCCTCCTCATAGAGCTTCGCGCGCAGGAGCGACGCGTACTCTCCGGGCTCGGCGACCCGGGTCTCCGGTCGCCGGCCGGTGCTCCGAACGAGGTCGGGGACGCGGTCGCGGACCAGCTTCTCGGTGCGCCCGCCGCCCTCCTTGGTGCGATGCCCGGTCGCACCGTTCCGGCGGTCCAGCGACTGGATCCATTTCACGGCCACGGCGGCCGTCTGCACCAGTTCGTTCCGCAGCGGCGCGGGTTCGGTTTCGGCGAGCGCCTCGTAGAACTCTTCGGCGAGCACGTGCCGCCATGTGAGTTCGCCGCGCGAATGGGCGTCGGCGCAGTCCTCCTTGGCCTTGTCGGCTTCTCCGGCGAAGGCCGGGCCGCTGCCGTCCGGAAACTCCTGGACGCCCCACATCCGGTCCTGCGCGGCGCGTTCGGCGGCGATGTCCGCCAGGACCTTCTCCAAGGAGCCCGGCTCCTGTTGGTTCCGCATGCCCAACGACGGTAACCGGCGCGCCGCCGCCGTGCGGGCGGCCCGGCGGTGAGGGCGCCGGGCCGATCAGTCCGGGTCGGCGTTGTCCGGCTCACAGCTCAGGTAATGGTGCAGGACGGGCGGCAGCTCGTCCCAGAGCCACTCGTTGAGGGAGCCCGGGAAGTCCTCGGGTGCCTGGATCGAGAGGCGGCGAGGACCCGTCTGCACGAGTCGCACGGGAACGGGGCCGTCGTCCCAGACCTGCTCCCGGCTGCCCCAGAACGCCGAGAAATCGGCGCTCGTCAGCACGAGCTCCGAATGGAGGACGTGCTCGCCTCGGTGCCTGCCGAGGGGCAGCAGCCTCTGGGCGGTGGTCCGCAGGACGTTCAGCGCGGCGAGGTCATGGGGGCAGGCCACACCGGTGATCTCCAGTTCGGGGAGACCGAAGCGGCGCAGCCCCCGGGTGGTGATTCCCACGCAGGAGCAGCCGTCGATCTCGTCCTCGTCGGCCGTGCACCGGCCGGCGTTCCGGTAGGGCGGGAGCACGGCGCCCGTCCAGTCGTCCGCCAGCACGAACCGCTCCTGGCGAGGTTCGGGCAGCGGGTGCACGGCCTGGCTCAAGTCGATGTCGACGGGGACGCCGCCAAGCGATTCGGCCAGCACCTCGGCCGCAGTGCGGGTGATGTGGGGGCCGAGCGGGAGATCGGCGGCCTGCAGTACCGAGGTCACTCCGACGTGCCAGTCGCTGCGGCGGGCCCGTTCGGCATCCTCAGGATCGGTGCTCGCCACCGACCGCAGATCCCACGGCGACACCTCGGCCCTGTGCGCGGCGACGATCAGGGCGGGCGTGCCGAGCCGTTGGAGCGTCGCGGCGCCGAGCGGGCCCGGCAGGCCCTGCCGAAGTGCGGTGGCGACGTCGGCGGGAGCCCGGTCGGCGGCGACGACGAACCGGGTGGTGGTCTCCTCGGGAACGGTGATGGTGATGGACAAGGAAAGCCCCCTTCGGGCCCTGACGGGTTCTCCTGACGTCCTCAAGCCTCGGGGAGATGCCGCTCGAACGGGAGCCGAACGTGGTTCTGTGGATAAGGGCCGCCATTTGCCGGTGAAAGCTGGAGAAATGTCCGATGATCGGCCCTCTCGAAGCGCTCGATCACGGCCGCCGCCGCGCGCCTTGCCCCGGCATGGGAGGCTGAAAGCATGAATGCGGCAGAACGTCTGGGGATCGGCTTGGCGGCGGTTGGTCGTCCGGCCTATATCAACGTGGGCAGGGCGGAAGAGCTGCCCCAGGACCGTGGCGTCGAGCAGATGCGCCACGCTACCTGGAGCCTTCTCGACGGCGCGTACGCGGCCGGGATCCGGTGGGTGGACACCGCGCGGTCGTACGGACGCGCTGAAGAGTTCCTAGGGGAATGGCTCGCCGCCCGTGTGCCGGACGATCTGACCATCTCCAGCAAGTGGGGCTACACGTACGTGGGGGACTGGAGGATCGATGCTCCCGTGCACGAGGTCAAGGAGCACACAGCCGACCGTTATCGCGCCCAGTACGCGGAGACGCGCGCGCTTCTAGGGGATCGCCTTTCGGTCTATCAGGTCCATTCGCTCACGCCGGACAGCCTGCTCTTCGACGACGCAGGGCTGCAGGAAACCTTGGCCGAGGCGGCCGCCGAGGGCGTTCGGGTCGGGTTCTCCACCTCCGGTCCCAGGCAGGCCGACACCATCCGCCGCGCCTTGCAGCTCGAGGTTTCAGGCAGCCGGCTGTTCAGCACCGTGCAATCGACCTGGAACCTCCTGGAGACGTCCGCCGGGGCGGCACTGGAAGAGGCTCATGCGGCCGGTCTGCACGTCCTGCTCAAGGAGGTGCTCGCGAACGGCCGCCTCGCCGTACGACCCCCGAGCACGTTGGCGGGCATGGCATCCGAGAAGGACACCACCGCCGACGCGCTGGCCCTGGCCGCCGCGCTGAGCCGCCCTTGGGCGGACACCGTCCTGATCGGAGCGGTCAGCCCTGGCCAGTTGGAGACCAACCTGGCGGCGACTCGGGTGTCCTTGGACGAGCAGGAGGCGGACGTGCTGGCCCGCCTGAGCATCGCGCCGGAGCGGTACTGGCAGGAACGCAGCGAACTCCCCTGGGACTGACCGGCGGAAGGGTGAGCCGCCCGTGGCACGATGAAGCCGCGCCCACCATGATCGGATTCATCGCCCATGCAGCCTGAAGCACCCCGGATGATCGGCCCCTACCGCGTGGTCGCACGGCTCGGCTCGGGCGGGATGGGCGAGGTCTTCCTCGCCACCTCACCGAGCCGGCGGCTCGTCGCCGTGAAGGTCATCAGGGAGGAGCTGCTGGGCGATCCGCGCTGGCGGGCGAGGTTCCGCCGCGAGGTCGTCTCCGCTCAGGCGGTCAGCGGCTTCTACACCGCGGCCGTCGTCGACGCGGACCCCGACGCGGAAAGGCCATGGCTCGCGACGCAGTACATCCGCGGAGTGAGCCTGGCCGATGTCGTCCGGGAGAAGGGCCCGCTTCCCGAGCAGGCCGCCTGCAGGCTGGGGGCCGGCCTGGGGGAGGCGCTGATCGCGATCCACCGTGCGGGGATCGTCCACCGGGACCTGAAGCCCTCGAACGTCCTGCTGGCGTCGGACGGTCCGCGCGTCATCGACTTCGGCATCGCGCGGCCGCTGGACGCGTTGCCGCTGGCGCGTTCGGAGATCCTGGGCACGCCCGCCTACATGTCACCCGAGCAGGCACTCGGCGAGCCCGTCACCTCCAAGAGCGACGTGTTCTCCCTCGGCGCCACGCTCGTCTACGCGGCGACCGGCTGCGCGCCGTTCGGCACCGGTCACAAGGTGCGGGGACGCATCGTGTACGGCCGCCCCGACCTCGACCGCCTGCCCGACCCCATGCGCGGGCTCGTGACACGCTGCCTGGTCAAGGACCCGGAGGAACGGCCCTCACCCGAGCAGGTCCTCACCGCACTGTCCACGCTCCTCGACGCCGTCTACGGAGAGGACGAACTGACGGACGGCATAGGGGACCTCATCGACGTCCAGGAGCGGACGTTGATCGAGGTCGCGGCGGAGCAGCCCACCTTGGTCGAACCACCTGAGCAGGCATGACGCCTCGGCCGCGCCATGAGCGCCGACAAGCCCGCCATATGGACGGCCGGTCAGGGCAGGTCGTCCACCAGCGCATCCCAGAAGGCGGTCTCGTACGCGTGCAGGAGGCGGGCCGCGCGGGAAGCCTCAACGGGGTCGTCACCGGAGGCCAGACCTGCGGCCATCACATCGAGGGCCTGCTCCTCGAAGCCCGGTGGCGACTCGGCGAAGAAGGAGAAGAACCCCACGGCCTCCTCATCGAATCCATAGCGCTCACGAAGCGCCGCGGCGGTACGGGCGCAGTAGCCGCCCCACTCCTCCAGATTGGCCAGCATTGCCAACGCCACCTCCGTGGAGGTGCCGAAGGCGGCGCGCTGCGCCAGGTAGGCGGGATACGCCTGCGCGAGCGGAAGGGGCTCATGAGCTTTGAGATTCTTCTCACTTTCGCCGAGGGCGGTGGCGAAACGACCGAGCAGCCGGAGCGCCTCCGCCTCGCCCTGCGCCAGTCCCAGGAACAAGCCGCCCGCCGGCGGTGCCGGGAAACGCGCCGCCAGCAGCGCGAAGCTGCGCTGATCGCTGCTGACGATCCGATGCTCCTCGGCGGCCAGCCGGACCAGGCGTTCCCGGGGCAGGTCGCCCGTTTCGAGCAGGTCCAGGAAGCGGTTGCCGCCCGCCTTCGCCGCGATGTCCCCGCGCGCTCGGGCGACCAGCTCCGCAGCACTGTTGTCGGTCATGTACTCAGCGCAACATCCGCACGGCCGCGGCGTCAACGAGATGGCCGCCGATCAGGACATATGATCACCTCGATACGATGAAGAACTGGAACGTCTACGCAGGTGTGGACGGAGTTGGGAGCGAGCGCATATGTCGGATTTCGAACTCAACCACGCGGGCGGCCGGATGCCCCTCGAGGTGACGGAGTCGACGGAGGGCCCTTCGGGACTGCGGGTCGGAAGCCTCATGAAGGAGACGGGGCACGTCACACTCGACCCCGGTTTCACCAACACCGCATCCACCACATCGGCGATCACCTATATCGACGGTGAGGCGGGCATCCTCCGCTACCGGGGTTACCCTATTGAGGAACTGGCGGAGAAATCGTCCTTCCTCGAGGTGGCCTACCTGCTGATCTACGGTGAGCTGCCGACCACCGACCAGCTGGACGAGTTCACCGACAGCGTCCGCAAGCACACGCTGCTCGACGAGAAGTTCCGGGCCTTCTTCTCCGCCTTCCCGCGCCGCGCCCACCCGATGGCGGTCCTGTCGTCGGCGGTCAGCGCGCTGTCGACCTTCTACCAGGACAGCCTGGACCCGTTCGACCCCGAGCAGGTCGACCAGTCCAGCATCCGGCTCATCGCCAAGCTGCCCACCATCGCGGCCTACGCGTACAAGACCTCCAACGGGCAGCCGCTGCTGTACCCCGACAACTCGCTCGGGTACGTGGAGAACTTCCTCCGCATGACGTTCGGGCTGCCCACGGAGCCGTACGAGATCGACCCCGAGATCGTGCGGGTGCTGGACATGCTCTTCGTCCTGCACGCCGACCACGAGCAGAACTGCTCCACCTCCACGGTGCGGCTGGTGGGCTCCAGCCAGGCCAACCTGTTCTCGTCCGTCTCCGCGGGCGTCGACGCCCTGTTCGGACCGCTTCACGGCGGCGCCAACCAGGCCGTCCTGGAGATGCTGGAGCGCATCCACGAGAACGGCGACAACATCGAGTCGTTCGTGGAGCGGGTCAAGAAGAAGGAGCCCGGCGTCAAGCTCATGGGCTTCGGGCACCGCGTGTACCGCAACTACGACCCGCGCGCCGCGGTCGTGAAGAAGGCCACCGGCAAGGTGCTGGGGGCGCTCGGCAAGTCCGACCCGCTCCTCGACCTCGCCATGCGCCTCGAGGAGGTCGCGCTCAGCGACGACTACTTCGTCGAGCGGAAGCTCTACCCGAACGTGGACTTCTACACCGGTGTCATCTACAAGGCGATGGGCTTCCCCACGAACGCCTTCACCGTGCTGTTCGCGCTCGGCCGGCTCCCCGGCTGGATCGCCCAGTGGCGCGAGATGATGAACGACACCACGACGAAGATCGGCCGTCCGCGGCAGGTCTACGTGGGCCCGGGCGAGCGCCACTACGTGGACCCGTCCGCGCGCTGACCGGCCTCGGTCACGCCACCGGCCCACGATGGGGGGCCTTCGCTCCCTGTCGATCGGCCGCATCGTCCCAGGTGACGACACAGTGCGCAGCGGGCGGGCTCGCGGCCCGCCCGCGCGCGCTTCCGATACACGTCCCTTCCTTCCCTGTAGCGCAGGGCGCCCGACTGATCGCATTCCGGAGACCTCCGCGTTAGCCTGTGGACGGCGATTCCCCCGGCGGAAGGCGGCCCGGTCGATGCCCTCCCTTGTCGAGACGCGACTGTCCAGCCTGGACTTCTGGGCGACGTCCCAGGCCGAGCGCGACGAGGTGTTCGCCGGCCTGAGATCCGCGAGGGAACCCGTCTACTGCCCCTTGCCGGACGAGCCCGGCTTCTACGCCCTGACCCGGTACGAGCAGGTCGCCGAGGCCAGCCGCCGTCCCGAGGTGTTCAGCTCGCAACCCACGGCGGTCAGCCTCGTGGACCCGCCGGAGGCGATCGCCGAGTACTCCGGCTCGATGATCAGCATGGACGACCCCCGGCACGCGCGGCTCCGCCGGATCGTCTCGCGCTCGTTCACCCCGCGTATGGTCGAGCGGTTCGCCGGGGACGTCACGGTCCTCGCCCGCCGGATCGTCGACGAACTCGCCGAGCGCGGCCCCTGCGACTTCGTCGAGCACGTCGCGATGCCGATGCCCCTGCGGATCATCTGCTCGATGATGGGCATCCCCGACTCGGAGTACGACGGGGTCATCGACGCCACGAACATGATCCTGGCGATCGGCGATCCCGACTACGTCGGCCCGGCCGGCGAGGACCGAATCACGACGCTGCGCGACAAGTTCGCCCACCTGCACGAGCTCATGGGCGATCTGGGGCGGCTGCGCGGCAAAGAGCCGGCGGACGACCTCGTCACGGCGCTGACGCACGCGAACGTGGACGGGGAGTCGCTCACCACCGTCGAGCTTGCCCGTTTCTTCACGCTCCTGGTCGTCGCAGGGAACGAGACGACCCGGAACGCGCTGTCGCATGCCCTCTCCCTTCTCACAGCGCACCCGGACCAGCGCGCGCTGCTCGTCGCCGATGTGGAGGGCCGTCTCCCCGGGGCGGTGGAGGAGGTCGTCCGCTACGCGACACCGGTGACGTGGATGCGGCGCACGCTGTCGCAGGACTACGAGTTGTGCGGCTACCTGTACAGGGCCGGCGAGAGAGTGGTGCTGTACTACAACTCGGCCAACCGCGACGACGCCGTGTTCCACGAGCCGCACGCGTTCGACATCACGCGCTCGCCGAATCCCCACGTCGGATTCGGGGCACCTGGACCGCATTTCTGTCTCGGCGCCCATCTCGCCCGCCGCGAGGTCACGGTCCTGCTCCGGGAGCTCTATACGCACCTTCCCGACCT
This sequence comes from Actinomadura nitritigenes, assembly GCF_017573545.1. Taxonomy (GTDB): domain Bacteria; phylum Actinomycetota; class Actinomycetes; order Streptosporangiales; family Streptosporangiaceae; genus Spirillospora; species Spirillospora nitritigenes. The sequence goes on from NZ_JAGEOK010000022.1 coordinate 100,410, forward strand.
GCATGCCACCTCCGCTCCCGTACGGCAGCGGACGAGCTTCATCAACGGGATCAAGTCCCTTCCCTGCGCCTTCTGAAAGTCGCAAACTAGGGCATTAGTCACAAGTTTCTCTGGCTTGTCCACAGAATGGCGTTCTGCTTTTGCGGTGAGCCCTCGTGGGTGAGGCTGGTTCGCGTCACATCCCGTACACGGAAAGGCGCGGCCATGCCCGCACAGATCACAGGCGGAGACCTTGGACCGAACCAGTTCGCCGCCCGGCTCGGACTGACCCGATGGCAACTGCGCCTCGGCCGGGAGCACGGGCTGCTCCCCGAACCCGACCTCGACGGCGAACGGTGGTCGGCCCGGCTCGTCGACGAATGCGCCGACCGGTCCGTTCAGGTGGTCGCGCGGTTCGGCGAGGACCCCCCGGTCGGAGCGATCCGCGCCGCCGCGAGGCTCGCCGTGCGCACGGGCCTCGACGTCGAACGCCGCGACATCGAGGTGCTGGTGGCCCGGGAGGACCTCGAGGTCGTCAGCAGCTTCCGCGGACACCCGATCTACCTTCTGCGCGACCTCGACGCCCTCGATCCCGCGGCGGTCCGCGAGGTCGTCTCCGCCCGGAAGGGGCCGCTGTTCGACAGCGTCGACCCCGGCGGGGCGGTGACGATCCTCGGCTGGCCGCGGAAGACCTTCGACCGCATCGCCGGCGAGCGGAATCTGGCCACCGACCGGTTCGGCCGCTACGCGCTCGCCGACATCCACGCTCTCGCCGCCGACGAGACGCTCGTGCAGGAGGTCCGCGAGGAGAAGCTCCGACGGGCCCTGGCCAAGGCGAGACGAGCCGAGACCGACATCGAAGACGTCGTGCGCGGGTGGATGCTGCGCTGCACCGCCTACCTCGACCGCGACGCGGACCAGCCCCCCGACCCGGCCCTCCTCGGCCGCGCGATCCGCAACCTGGTGGGGACCCGGGCCGAGAGCGCCAGATACGAACGAGAGGGCGTGTGAAGGGCGCCCACGGTGCGACACGGGAGCGGCGACCACGGACTCCCAACGGCGTCGCGAGATCGGCGCCTCTCCTGTCCGTCGACCGGCGCGGGGTCACGTCCGCCGCGTGTTGTAGCGCCGCCCCGGCGGACGCCTCCCTTCACTGGTCTGGCTGGCTATCGCGGCGTGGAGCCGGTCGCGGGCTTCGGTCCGGGACATCGCCGGAAGGCGTTGGGGGAGATGGGTCGCCAGCGTGGAGGGAGCGTCGACCAGGCCCTCGTCGTCCACGGCGGCCTGGGCGCCCGGCCATGGACCGAGAAGCACGGCGGACAGCTCGCCCGGGTGGCGGTCGAGGAGCGCGGCGATCCGACCGGCCTCCTCCACGCAGTCGGCCACCAGGAGAAGGCGCCGGACGGCGGACGCGCCGGTGCTCCGCCGGATCGCGAGTTCGGTCTCCAGATAGGCCAGCGCGGCATCGAGGTTGCCCGGGATGAACAGGCCCGGGGCGTTCTCGTCGAGCAGTTCGTCCTCGGCGAGTCCGAACAGCCTGCCGGCATCGGGCCGCGGGATCACCACCAGGGAACTGTCCCCGTGCTCGTCGAGCGCGGACAGGGCGAGCACTCGAGCGCTGTCGACCGCGCCGCTCCCCGCGAGCGCCAGCGCGGGCACCGCGAACGGGTCGAGGGAAGGACGGTAAGTGAACGGAGCGGGCCGCGAGTCGGGTCCGCCGGCGGTTGCGGAGAGCACCGGCATCCCCGCGGTCGCCGCCGCGAGGATCCGGTGCCGGAACGGGTAGCAGATCGCGACGGCCGCCGGGAGGAGGAGGCCGAGCAGAAGAACCGGTTGCATCGGACGTACCTGCGGCTCGTCGTCGGCCTGCTCCCGCAGGCGCAAGGGGGCCTGGCCGCTTCCTCCGCCCCACGGAGTCGCCGTCGGAACCGGTGTCGGAACCGGCGCCTGGGGAACGCCGTCCGGAGCCTGCGATGCGGGACGGGGATCCGGCTTGTCGAGCGGTTTCGGCGGAGTGGGCCGCCGACGCCCTGCCTTCGGTTCCTTCTCGAACCGTCCCCGCCTGCGGGCCGCGTCGCCTCCGAGGCCCGCCGCCCTCCTCCGCGAGCCGTCGAAGATCGCCAGCCAGGCCTCCCTGCACAGCTGCGAGGCGTACCAGTCGCGGTCGAGGCTCGGCCGGCAGGGGGCCGGCGCCGATCTTCGCGGCTCCGGCCGGGGCCCGGACGCCGCATCGGCGGGCGCCGCGGCGAAGGAGATCAGGCCCGCCGCCGCGGTGCAGCCGAGCAGTCCGCAGGTACAGCGGACGATTTCGCCGAATATGTCTGTCATCCTGGGATCTGCCAGGAAACGGGTCATCTTCGCCCCGGGGGATCGCGTTGGTCACCGTCAGAATGCCGATCGTAGTCAATCCGGCTACGGAGCGTTGACCATTGCTCGCACTCGACTTACCGATCGCCCGGTCATCACTCCGGCGAAATGTGCTGCACATCCCTAATCGTCCGGATATAACCATCGTCATCGGGCGACCTGAGAGCAGCCACACTTGCCCCGCGAGAAGGTTCACCCATGCGAACCGGAAAGTAAGGTCCCCCGCCTTCGACTCACCACTTCACCGCAAAGCCCCAATACATGCGTATTTCGCCGCTGAGGTCATCAAATGACCGTCCATGCTGACAAACCGCCGCAAACGCTGCCCTGCCCGGTGAGCCATGAGATCGCAGCACTCCTCGTACTCGGGCCCTGAGCGTGATCTTGTGGGCAGGTCAGGAACGGGCGACCGGATCGACGTCGGATCGCGTGAGGTGGTCGTCCCGCTGGCACGCCGCCCTCGTGGATCACACGGAAGTACTGCTCATCGGAAGGCGAGCTGGTGTCGGCAAGACGACGGTGGGGTGGGAGGTCTCGGCGCTACTGCGCTCCGAGGCGGTCGTTCACGCGATCAACGCTGGTGACTTCATGGGGCAGGCGCATCCGGCCCCAGAGGGAGACCCCCAGCGCGCGGAAATCAGCGAGATGTATCTGACTGCCGTGTGGGCGAACTTCGCCCAGCGCGGCTACCGGCGTCTGATCTATGAACACCATGAGCGTTGTGCCGGAGGCGGCGGGCATGTTCGAGCGTGCCATGGGGGCTGGAGTGCGGATCGCACGCGCCCTGCTCACCGCCTCCGGTGAAACCGCCCGCAAGCGGCGGGTGGGACGAGAACTCGGCTCAGAGTTGGAGCAGGAGTTGGAAGGAAATGTCCGAAAGGCGCGAGTTCTCGACCAACGAGCCCCCGCGGAGGCCGTGCGAGTGGCGACGGACGGGCGGCTCGTCGTGGACACCGCGCGGGAGGCGGCTGCCGCCACCGGTTGGGCCGGGCCTCACTTCGCTCGCAGATCATGATCGTTGATGGGCTGGTCCGGAAAACGGCACGGCCAGCGATGATCATCAGTGTGTGAAGAAAGAAGGTCAGTCAGGAGCCGCAGGTCACAACATAGATCCTTCCCGTTGGCAGGACATGCTCAAATCCCTGATGGGCCGCTTAGCGCTGCGGGCTCGCGCGGGTGGAGCCCGGCCCGCGGGCTGGGCGGTTGGTGCTGGGCCTGCTGTCTGACCTGCCGCGGAAGAACTGCTGGACGGTCGCGGAGTGGGCCGGGGAATCGGGCAGCATGCAGCACCTGGTGACGAAGCCTCGTCGCGCGCCGAGGCGTATGCGGAATGTGCTTGGTGATGCGTGTGGTGACACGTCGCGAGGCACCGTACGTGCTTGACGGGGCCAGGTGGTGCGTCTGGGCGGCTTGGAGCCGCATGCAGCGCCGGGGCCCGCCGGGACCTCCGGGGCCCGCTGCTCGCTGGCGCAACCGACCGGGCCCGCTGGCGCAACCCACCAGGCCGCTGGGGCCTGCTGGCGCCGCTTGCTGGCGCAGAGAGCTGCTGCCGCGTGTGTTTGGTGGGGTGTGTGTTGGGTGTCGCATGCGCTTTGGACTGTGCGGGTTGGGAGTGGGCGTTTTGGGGTGCGTGCGCTGGCATCAAGGGGCTCATCTGGGGCTGTCGGGGGCGGCGTCGCAGGTCTCCGTCGCCGCGCGGAGGGTGAGGGGAGCACCCGAGAGGCGCCCTGCGTGGTGCGTGTCCTAGTGCAGGTTCCGCACGGCGTCGAACCGCAGGCAGCGCATACGCCCGGATAGCGCTGGCGCAGCGAACGACCAGTGTGTGGTTGGCGCCGGGTGGGTGTTGTCGTGCGTGCTAGGTGTCGTGCTTCTCGGATCGTGTGTGCTTGGGGTGGGTGTGCTGGGCGCGTGTGGCGGCGCCGAGTGGGTGCGTCTGGGGGGCTGGTGGGGTGTTTGGTCAGGCGGCTTGGGGGGCGGTGGCCGGGGAGTGGATGACGTCGTACATGCCCAGGGGGAGCGTGTCGCCGTAGAGCCAGTCGTTGACGGTGCCGGTGAAGTCGTCGGGCGGGGCTACGGCGAGAAGGAGCGGGGTGAGGAGGGTGAGGCGGACCTGGAAGGGGTTCGGCGGAGTGAGATGGACGCGCCGGCCAGTGCCCCAGAAGTCGCTGAAGTCGGCCTCGGCTAGCGGGAGGTCGGCGTCGATCTCGCGGGTGCGGTCGGCGGGGCCGGTGGACAGCCAGGACCAGTGGTCCGTCAGGAGGCGGCGGGCGGTGGTGCGCAGGACGTTCAGGGCGGCCAGGTCGTGCGGGCAGGCGACGTCGGTGATCTGCAGTTCGGGCAGGCCGAAGCGGCGCAGGCCGCGAGTGCGCAGGCGGACGCAGGAGCAGCCGTTCACGCCCTCGGGATCGCGGTCGGGGGCGGCCGCGGTGCAGCGGCCGTTGGCACGGAAGGGCGGCAGCACGTCGCCGAGCCACTCGTCGGCAAGGACGAAACGGGTCCGCTCCTCGGTGGGCGCGGCCAGGACGTGGCCGGTGACGAGGTCGGCCGGGACGCCGCCGAGGGCGGCGGACAGGTGGAGAGCGGCGGCGCGGGCCACCTGGACGGCACGGGGCTGGTCGGTGATCGGGGCGCAGGCCGTGACGACGGCGAACTTGGGGGCGTCGTGGAACGCGCGTTCGCGGCGCCGGTCCTCAGGGCGAGGCGCCCTGATCCCGCGGGGGTCCCAGCGGAGGCAGGCGACGTCCTCGCGGACCACCTCGAGCTGGGGTGATCCGAGGCGGCCGGCGATGTGCGCCGCGTAGGGGCCGCTCGCGTCGTGGAGCAGGCCGGTGAGGTCGTGCGGGACGTGTTCGGCGGCCACGGCGAACCGGGTGGTCGTGGTGGCGGGGGCAGGGAAGACGATCATGGTTTCTCCTCACTGGAGGGGCCGACGCCGACCAGCCTGCGGCCCCGGCGGAACAGACGGAAGCCGAACAACGTTCTGTGGATAACCAGGTCAACGCATGGGCAGTGCGGCGTAAAATCGGTTCGGGGCGGCCGTCGTCGGCCGCCCGATCGTGATCCGGTGGGTTGCCACGGCCTGGGTGCGCCTGACAAGGCCCCTGCCGGCTGGACCGCCGCGATGGAGCGGGATCCCCGATCGTCTGGCCGGAATCTCCGGACGCCCGATGCAACGTTGGGTAAAATCACCATCACTCGCAGTTATGATCTTCATTTCGTGCCGCCGACCGGGGACCCGGGGCGCGGGATCACCTCGATATCGAAAGGCGAACGGCATGTGCCGACTGTTCGGGATGAGCACGGGCGGACCCCGCGTGAGGGCGGCTCATTGGCTGCTGGACGCGCCGTCCAGCCTGCGGGCGCAGAGCCACCGGATGCCGCACGGCGCGGGGCTCGGCTGGTTCTCCCTCGGCGGTGAGCCCGTCCGCGACCGGGCGCCGCTGGCCGCCTTCGAGAACGCGGACTTCGACCTGCACGCCCGCAACGTCCCGTCGCACACGTTCGTCTCCCACGTGCGCGACGCCTCGGTCGGCGGCCTCACCGTGCACAACTGCCATCCGTTCGTCATGAACGACCGCCTGTTCGCCCACAACGGGGTGGTGAAGGGGCTCGACACGCTCCGGACGTGGTTGACCGACGTCGAGCGCGCGCACGTCGCGGGCGAGACCGACTCGGAACTGGTGTTCGCCTTCGTGACCGCGGAGATCCGGCGGCACGGCGACACGACCACCGGGATCATCGAGGCGGTGCGCCGGATCGGGGCCGAGCTGCCGGTGTTCGCGGTCAACCTGCTGATCGCCGAGGCCGGGCGGCTGTGGGCGCTGCGCTACCCGGAGAGCAACGAGCTGTGGGTGCTGTCGCCGGACAAGGGCGGGTCGAGCGGCCGCGACGGTGCGGCGATGCCCGCCGTCGTGATCGCCAGCGAGCCGATGGACGACCAGCCCGGGTGGCGGCTGCTGGAGCCGGGCGAGCTGCTCGTCGTGGACGGGCTGAACGAGACCTCGCTGTTCCCGTTCGAGCCGCCCCGGCATCCGCTGCGCCGTGCCGACCTGTCGGCACGGGAGGCCGCGTCGCAGCAGACGGCCGTCGCCGGGGAGCCCGTCCAGGGCGTGCGGATCGGCTCGCTCCGGTCCGCGACGGCGGGCACCGGCGCGCAGCCGGTTCCGGTCCGCGGCCCGTTCACGCCGCTGATCCTGCGGAACGCCAAGCCGGAGGCGGTCCGAGGGCCGTCTGTCTAGTTCCGACACGCCGTTGACCACGGAAAAGACCAGCTTCGGCCGATTTCGTGCGGATTGGCGCCGCATCAGGGGCGGATTCAGGGGGAATGTGTACGTTGGGTAGATCAACACTGCTGTGAGCTGCGGGGACGGCCCCGCCGCCCAGCTCTGGGAACAGGAGGTCCCCGTGACCCGAACGCTGTCGAGGGGCACCCGCGTCACCGGTGCCGAACGCACGCAGCTCGCGGCCGAGCTCGCGCCCCGCTACGCGGGCGGCGAGAGCATCCGCGACCTGGCCGCCGAGACGGGCCGGTCGTACGGGTTCATCTACAACGTCCTGAAGGAGGCCGGCGTCCCGCTGCGCGGCCGCGGCGGCAACACCCGGCGCAAGAAGGACTGACCCAGCTCCCAACGCGGACACAGTCGAGCACGAGCAGAAAGAGCGGAACATGGCCGGACGTCCCCCTCGCCCCCCGGGGGGACCCCGCGCGCTAGGACCGGCGGGACGCCCCGGAGACCTCGGAGCGCCCGTTCAGGCTGGCGAGATCGGCCGCCGCGCGGCCGGCGACCCAGCCCTCGTAGTTGGACACCGAACCCGCCCGGCCCCTGGCCAGGTTGGGGAACATCGCGTCGACGGCCTTCTCGACGGCCAGGTCGCGCGCGGCCAGGACGGGAAGCAGATCCTTCCCGCCGGCGTCCGCGGCCGCCCGGCTCGCCGCCTCACCGGCCGCGTCCCGGAGGCGCTCCCCGATGCGCGCCGCGTAGGCGTTGAGGAACGCGTGGCGGAACGACCGCGTCCGTGACCGCCCGCGCGCGTCGCGGCGAGGTCCGGCGTGCACCATCGCCGCCGTCGCCTGCACGAGCAGCGACGTGAAGAGCATCTCCACGGCCGCGAGATCGGCGGGGAACCCCAGGACGGTGGAGAATCCCAGTTCCCTGTGCCATACGGCACGGCACCGGTTGGCGTCCGCCACCACGGTGAGGAGCACCGCCTTGGGCGCGTCGTAGGGATTGTCCACCGCGACGCGGCGTCCCGCGGGGCCGCCCAGGTTGCCGGTCTCGGCGGCCAGCAGGGCGTGGTCGATGCTGTGCCGCGCTATCAGCTCCTGGGCGCGCGCGCTGAGCGCCTCGGCCTCCTCGGGGAACTCGGTCGACTCCGCCTTCGCGAGCAGAGCGCGGACCTTGCCGAGCATGCGCTGGTCGACGCCTTCGAACCCGTCCCGGACGGGCACCTCCCGCAACGGCGTCCCTGGAGGCGGGCCGATGCTTGCCAGCTTCGGCAGGCATTCCAGCAGGTGGACGAGTTCGGTGCCGCAGGCGATGAACTCGGACCTGTCGGTCCCTTCGCGTTCGCACCAGGCGTCCGGGTGCTCGTCGTCGTCCTCCCACCAGATCTCGGCGCCGATGAGGGCGAGTTGCTCGCGCCACTGCGCGGTCACGGTCGCGGCGGAGTACGCGCGCATCTCGGCGGCGATCGCGTCGGTGGCGAGGCGGACGTGCCGGGCGGTGCGGCGGCGTGCCGCGTACCGGACGACATCGGCGGGCTGCCAGCCGCGCTCCCAGGCGAGGGCGACGCCGCGTTCCAGCCGGGCGGTGAGGCACCGCGCGGTGACGAGGGGCCAGCCCGGCACGTCCGGACGGTCGGCCAGCGCGGCCACGAGGAGGTCGAACGCGTCGCCGTCGCCCCGTGCCAGAGCGCGGACGGCCTCGGACGTCAGGGCCTCGGCCTCGTCCAGCAGGGACGGCCCGGGGCCGCAGGGGCCCGCATCGGAAGAGGACTCAGCCTGCCGTGGCCGCCACCACGCCTTCCGCACCGGTACTCCCGTCGTCGTCCGAGGCTCCGTCATCTGACCACGAGGCATACTGCCACGCACGGACGGGTGCCCGGGCGTGGACGTCCGCGCGAAACGGAGATTTCACCGTCGGTGCACCTCGACGGTGCGGGCGCTACCGGCTCAGGTCCTGGCCGCGCATCTCCTCGACCACCACGCTCTGGTAGGCGCGGGTGGTGTCCGGGACGTAGCTGAGCCGTGCGAGGGCCTTGCCGTCGTGGTCCCTGATCTCGAAGTGGTAGCCCTCGGCGACGTCGCCGACGTGCGCCACGGCCTGGTCGTGACGGAGCCGGCACATGGTGTCGACCTTCTCCAGCGCGACTTTCAGGCTGCCCGCGTCGCTGATGAGCCGTGCCGGCTCACTCGTCTCCCAGATCTCGAACATGGTCGCGTCCTGTCGGCGGTCGGGTGGAAGGAACGGGCGGGGCATTCCAGGCATCGGGCATAGCTTGCGCTGATTTGATGGATCTTTCAATCAGTACAGGTCTCGGATTGATCACTATTCGAAACCGCGTACGGGCATAGCGTCATGTTCCCATGTGAGGCAAGTGAGCGCTTTCCTCTTCGCGAATCCGGTCGGTAGGGTCGGACGCACAGAACCGAATGTGATTCGGAAGGGGCCGGAGTGGACTACCGCGTCGTGTCCATCGTCCGCGACCACGCCCGGGACCGGGGCGACGCCCCCGCCATCACGGGCGACGGCCGGACGATCAGCTACGCCGAGCTGGACGAGCGCTCCAGCCGGGCCGCCCGCGCGCTCCTGGCCGCCGGGCTCGGGGCCGGGTCGCGGGTCGCCTACGTGGGCAAGAACGCGCCCGAGTTCTTCGACCTGCTGTTCGGCGCCGCGAAGATCGGCGCGGTGACCGCGCCGGTGAACTGGCGGCTGACCCCCGCCGAGATCGCCGCGATCGTCGCGGACGCGCAGGCGCCGGTGACCGTGGTGGACGCCGAGTTCGCCGCGCTCGCCGGGACGCTCCCCGGGCGTGCGGTGACGACCGGCGAGGACTTCGAGGCATGGCTGGCGGCGCATCCGGCCGACGACCCCGGATTCGTCGGCGAGCCCGGCGACGTCGTCGTGCAGCTCTACACCTCCGGCACGACCGGCGTGCCGAAGGGCGTGCAGCTCGGCAACGCCAACTTCGAGGTCGGCGAGCGGATGGCGCGGCGCTGGCGGCTGGACGGGTCGTCGGTCAGCCTGGTGCCGATGCCGCTGTTCCACATCGGCGGGACCGGCTGGGCGCTGGCCGGCCTGTACGCCGGCTGCCGCCAGGTCCTGGTCCGCGACATCGACCCGGCGGCGCTGGTCGACACGTTCGAGCGCGAGCAGATCACCAACGCGTTCATCGTCCCGGCGGTCCTGCAGTTCATGTGCCAGGTGCCGGGCGCCGCGGAGCGCGACTACTCGGCCCTGCGGGCGATCACCTACGGGGCGTCGCCGATCACGAGCGAGGTGCTGCGGCGCTCGCTGGAGACCTTCAAGGCCCCGCTGTTCCAGCTGTACGGGATGACCGAGACGACCGGCGCCATCGTCCAGCTGGAACCCGAGGACCACGACCCGGACGGCCCGCGCGCACACCTGATGCGCTCGGCCGGCCGGCCCTATGCCTGGGTCGAGGTGAAGATCGTCGAGCCGGGAGGGGGCGCGGAGCGCGCGCCGGGCGAGGTCGGTGAGGTGCTGGTGCGTTCCTCGCAGAACACCTCCGGCTACTGGAACCGGCCGGAGGAGACGGCCCGGCTGCTGGCCGGGGACGGCTGGCTGCGCACCGGCGACGCCGGCTACGTCGACGCCGAGGGCTACCTGTTCCTCACCGACCGGATCAAGGACATGATCGTCACGGGGGCCGAGAACGTGTACCCGATCGAGGTCGAGGAGGTCCTCGCGGCGCATCCCGGCATCGCCGACGTCGCGGTCATCGGCGTGCCCGACGAGCGGTGGGGCGAGACCGTCAAGGCCGTCGTCGTCCCCGCGCCCGGCGCGGTGCTCACCGAAGACGAGGTCCTCGCCTACGCCCGCGAGCGGCTGGCCGGGTTCAAGCGCCCCCGCTCGGTCGACTTCGTGGACGCGCTGCCGCGCAACCCCAGCGGCAAGATCCTCAAGAAGGACCTGCGGGCGCCGTACTGGGAGGGCCTCGGCCGGACGATCGCCTGACCCTCGCCGGGGCGTCAGTCCTCGGCGACGGTGACGACGGTGTCCTTGGCGTCGGGCTCGGTGAAGCGCAGGAGGGCCTCGCCCTCGGCGGTGAGCTCGTCGAGGGCGGCCCGGGGGAGGGGTTCGAAGGGGCGCAGCCGCAGGGTGGCGACCTTGCGCTTGTACTCGGTCTCCCAGACGCCGCGCGCGAACCCGTCCCAGAGGAACACGGCGCGGACCCGGAGGTTCTTCGTGGTGAGCGACGGCCGGTGCGCGTCGGCGATGATCCGGCGGCGGTCGGCGTGCGCGAGGACGAGGCTGTCGAACTCCGGCAGGAACCGCGCGGGGGCCGGGACGTCCTCGTCCGGGCGGGGCGCGCCGGGAAGGTCGAACAGCTCCCGGCCCTTGTCGTCCGCGAAGACGGACAGGCGCGGGCGCAGCCGTTCCAGGGCCTCGCCCGCCGAGCGCAGTCCCGACCAGGTCTGCGCGTCGGCGGCGGACGCCGGCCCGAACGCCTCCAGGTAGCGGAGGACGAGGTCGTCCTCGGCGGCGCCGGCGGACGGGGCGGCGCCCAGCCAGCCGTCGGCCGACGCGAACTCGGCGGAGCGCGGGAAGCCCCACCTGTCGTCGGTCGGGACCATGACCAGCGGCACGCACATCCGGACGGCATAGCCGAGCGCGCGGTCGTTGACGTCCGGGAAGCGTTCCTGCAGGAGGGCCCGCACCTCGTTGAACGTGCGCGGCCGCTCATCGAGGAGGGAGCGGGCGGCGGGGACGACCTCTCCGAGGTCGAGGCCCTTGGCACGGTCCCCGAGGACGCGCATCGCCGCGTCCAGCATCGGCTGCATCGACGTGCGGAACGCGAGGTAGTCGGACGCGGTCATCAGGTGCAGGGTCGCGCGCATCATGGTCGCGCGGACGAGCGTCCGGTCGCGCAGGGCCGTGTTCAGGTCGGACGCCTGGAAGCCGTCGAGCCGCGACCACAGCCCCACGAACGGCGGTTTGGGCTCCTGCGCCTGCATCCCGAACAAGCGGCCCACGGCGTCGGCGACCGGCACGCGTTCGCGCGCGAGCAGCAGTTGCCGGGCCAGCGTCGCCCTGTTGAGGGCCTGGACGCTGAGAGTGTCCGCCATCGTGTCCGCCTTCTCGCCGGCCCCGCGGCACTCGGACGGTCCGGCGGGGATGGTTCGGGGATGCCGACCTTACCGACGCCCTAGGACACTCCCCGCACACCGGCCGGGACGGCTCCCTGCACGCCGGCCGGGAGGGGCTCCATGAACACAGCCCCCGCCCGTTACGGGTCGGCCCGCCTCCGCTCCACGCCGGCCACGTCCGCGATCGTCTCGCGGACGCAGCGGCGCAGCCACGCGTGCGCGGGGTCGGCGTCGTAGCGCGCGTGCCAGGCCAATGACAGGCGCAGGGGCGGCATGGGCAGGGGGATCGGGACCCACACCAGGCCCAGCCGCTCCACCAGGGGCCTGTGCAGCCGTTCCGCCGCGAACCCCATCAGGTCGGTTCCCCGGACGACGAGCAGCGCGGTGCTGACCGTCGGGACGGTCCCGGCGACGCGCCTGGAGCGTCCCGTCTCCGCGAGGAGTTCGTCGATGGGCCCGGTCAGGCGGCCGCGCCGCGTGTTGGTCAACTGCGTGGTCGCGCACCAGTCGTCGAGCGTCACCTCCCGGCCCGCGAGGGGGTGCCCGGGGCGGACGACGGAGGAGAACCGGTCCTCCAGGACCGGCTCGACCCGTGTGTCGGTCGCCTCGTCCGTGATGACGCCGATCTCCAGGTCGATGGAGGCGCGCCGCAGAAGGTGGGTGTCGCGCGGCCCCTCGCCGAGGAAGCGCAGGGTGACGCCTGGGGCGTCGCGTGCCATCCGTTCCAGTAGGGGCCCGGACAGGACGGCGATCGTGCCCTCCTCTGCCTGGAGGGTGAAGGTTCCCTCCAGCGTGCGCGGGGAGAAGGCGTCGTCCGCGGAGAACAGCGCGTAGGCGCGCTGGACGAGTTCATGCACCTCCGCGCGCACCGCGAGCGCGCGCGGGGTGGGCACCATGCCGCGGCCCGAGCGCACGAGCACGGGATCGCCGAGGGCCTTGCGGATCCGGCCGAGGGTCCGGCTCATCGCGGGGCTCGACAGATGCAGGCGCTCGGCCGCGCCGGCGACGCTGCCCTCGTCCAGCAGGACGTCGAGCGCGACGAGCAGATTGAGATCCAGTGCGGATTGCACCAGACGCACTCCTCACGTGCAGAAGATGCATTTGAAAGCAAGTCACCGCAAGCCTACGTTGGTGATCGCGGAGGCGGCGCGCGCGGCCGGATCCCCGCCCCCCACCTGTCGGCTCAGCCCTTTCCGGCGTGCCCGAGGCACGCCCGCGAGTGACTTCGAGGAACCCCTCATGACGATCGATGCCGTCCGCGCCGCCGCGCCTCCGGACCGGGGACGCGCCGCCCGGCGCGCCGTGCCGCCGCTGATGTCGGCGTGCGTGGTCCTGGTCGTGGCGATGGTCGCGGCGATCAACCTCTCGATCCCCAAGCTGTCGGCGAGCGGCCTGCGCCCGTCCGCGACCGGCCTGCTGTGGATCGTCGACTCCTACGTCCTGGTGTTCGGCTGCCTGCTCATCCCGGCCGGCGCCGCGGGCGACCGGTTCGGGCGCAAGGGCGCGCTGCTGGCCGGCCTCGGCGTCTTCGCCGCCGGCTGCCTGCTGTCGGCGGCTGCGCCCGCGGTCGCCGTGCTGCTGGCGGGCCGGCTGGTCACCGGGGCCGGGGCGGCGCTCATCATGCCCGCGACGCTGTCGCTGCTGATGCAGGTCACCGAGCCGGCGCGGCGCCCGCAGGCGGTCGCGGCCTGGACGGCCGCGACCGGCGTCGCGGGCGCCGTCGGCAACCTCGCCGGGGGAGCGGTGCTGGAGTGGCTGCCCTGGCGGTGCCTGTTCCTGGCCGGCGCGCTCGCCGCCGGTGCGCTGGCCGCGCTGACGGCCCGGCTGGCACCCGCGGGCGAACGGCACCGCGCGGACCTGGACGTGCCGGGCGCCGCGCTGCTCACCGCGGCCCTGTTCGCGCTGCTCTTCGGGATCATCGAGGGATCCGAGCGCGGCTGGACCTCCGCGCCGGTGCTGGGCGGGTTCGCGGGCGCCGCCGTGCTGCTGGCGGTGTTCGCCGTCCACGCGACGCGCGCCGCGCACCCGCTGCTCGACCCGCGGCTGTTCGCCCGCGCCTCGCTGCGCAGCGGCGTGCTGGGCATCGGGGCGGCCTTCTTCTGCCTGTTCGCGCTGTTCTTCGTCAACGCCCAGTACCTGCAGTACGCCAAGGGGTACTCGCCGCTCGTCACCGGCGCGGCGGTCACGCCGGTCGTGGCCGGGATGATCGTGGTCTCCCGGCGGAGCGTCGGCCTCGCCCGGCGGTTCGGGAACCGCGCGGTCATCACCTCGGGGCTGCTCGTCCTCGCCTGCGGGCTCGGGCTGCTCTCGCTCGCCGACGCGGCCACGCCCTACCCGCTCTACGCGCTGGAGCTGCTGGTCATGTCGGCCGGCATGGGGCTGTGCGTGCCGCCGCTGTCGGTCGGCGTCATGTCCGCGCTCCCGCCCGGGCGCGCGGGGCTGGGGTCTGGGCTCAACAGCGCGGCCCGCGAGATCGGCAGCGCGCTCGGCGTCGCGGTCCTCGGGACGGTGCTCGCCGGCCGCTTCTCCGCCGCCCTGCCGCCGGGGCCCGCCGGCCACGCCCATTCGGCGGGCGAGGCGATCGCCGCGGCGGACGCCTCCGGCGCCGGTGCGGGAGTGCACGCCCAGGTCGTCTCGGCGTTCACCGACGCGATGTCGGCGGGCTTCCGAGTGGTCGCGCTGATCGCCTGCGCGGCGGCGCTGCTGGTCGCTCCAGGCCTTTCCCGGGCGGACCGGGCGGAGGGGGCTGGTCGCGCCGGCCAATGAGATATAACGTGTTCTCCCGAAGACGAGATATAACTCGATGACCCGGAAGGTGGCGATGAGCGTGGCGCAGAGCCCGCGCGGTGTCCGCGGCAGGCTGCTGGACCGGATGTTCGTCCGGGGGCGCGTCGAGGACGTCCGGCCCGGGCCGGGTCGCATGCGGTGGATCGGCATCGGCGGCGTACCCGGCCTGGACTGGACGCCCGGTCAGCACGTCCGCGTGCACATGGCCGACGTCACGTCCGCGCGGACGTGGGTCAGCGGCAAGGTGCGCGACGCGCTGCGCACGTACTCCGTTTGGGACTACGACGCGGCCTCCGGCGTGCTGGAGTTGTGCGTCATGGATCACGACGGCGCCGGTCCGGGGGCGCGCTGGGCCCGTTCCGTCCGGCCAGGGGAGGAGGTCGTCTTCAACAAGCCGGAGGGTTCGTTCGTGCTGCGCCCCGCTCCGTACCACCTGTTCGCGGGCGAGGAGACGGCCTCCGTCACGTTCGGCGCGATGCTGCGCGCCGCAGGGCCGGACGAACCCGTGTACGGCGCGGTGGAGGTCGCCGAGCCGGAGGACCGGTTGCCTCTGCCGCGGGGGGAGGAACTCGCGTGGTGCCGGCGCGGCGCGGCCTCGGCGGCGTCGTCGGAGATCCTCGTCGACGCGGTCCGCCGGCTCGATCTTCCCGGCGAGCCGGGGTTCGCCTACGTGGCCGGGGAGGCACGCACCGTACAGGCCATGCGCGCGCATCTGGTCGGGGAGCGGGGCTGGCCGCGCAGATCCGTGCAGGTCAAGCCCTACTGGACGCCCGGCAGACGCGGGATGGACTGATCGCCAACGAGCGTCGGGGGCCGGGGTTACGGGGCGATATTTCGTAAAATGCACGTGCATCAGCCCTTGCACCTGCACGCCATTCCTAGCAGGATTGCCCCGGACCCCCGCACGTGAACTCGCCGGAGATCGCGATGACCGCACACTTGAGCGACAGTGACCGACAGGCGCTGCGGCTGGCCCAGGATCTCCGCGAGGAGATGCGGGCGGCACTGCCCCAGCTCTCCTCCGCGCCCTCGGTCTCCCCGTTCGTCGACCAGGGAGGGACGCCCAGCGTCCTGCTCCGGATGGACGCCGACACCGCCCGCGCGCTGATGGCCGTCCTGGCCGAGCGTCGCACGGATCGGACGGCCCCTCCGGTGCCGGAACCGCGCCGGGCCGACGGCTCCCACGTCCCGCCGCCCGTGCCCCCGCCGGGCGCCCCCCAGGCGGGGCCCGCGCCATACCAGCCGATCGTGGCGGCCGCGCCGTTCCCGGAGCCCGCCTACGCGCAGGCCCCCTTCGCCGAGGCTCCGGCGGTCAACCCGGTGTTCGCCGGCGGGACGGGCCCGACCCCGCTGGTGCCGTCGGTCTATCCGACGCACTGACCCGGGTCCCCACGTCCTCCTCCGGACCGCCGCGCGCGGTCCGCGGCCCGGCGCCGCCGTCATGGCCGCCGCCGGGCCGTCTCGCGGTTCACGGCCCTCCAGAGCCGCCTCCGGTATTCGCCCGGCCGGTACGTCCGGCCGGGTTTTCTTGTGCGCGTGCTCCTTCGGCGTATCGCCCTCGCGGGCTCGCCGGCCCGATGCCGATCTCCGCTTCCGGGCCGTGCCCACCGGCGTCCCGGCCGGCATAGGAGATCGTTTCCCGGCGAATAAAGATCGTTCTTTAAGATCTTTCCGATCGGGGCGCCGACCTGCGCATCCGCCCGGATCCCCTGCGGGAAAGGCGATCCCGCCGACCGGCCGGAAAAACGATCTATCTGGGCCAAAGGTAAAGAAATCGCCCATTTGACTCAAGTGCGGCAATGCCGGATATAGTCAACGCCAGGTCAAGGTCAAAGCACCGTTGACCTGGCCAATCGCATAGCCGTCGCCTCCCGCCCGCCAGGCGGGAACCCTCAGCCGAACCACGGCCGTACCATGCACCGGCCGTGACCGCGCAGGGCCCAGCGGGCCCCCGGTCGGCACTCTCTCCCGCTTCACTGAAGCCCGCGTCGCGCGCATGCCCGCAAAGGAGCAGCGCGGACGGACGCGAGCTCGGCCCGTCATGTCCGCGGGCCGTCCACGCGGGTTCCTTACCGCGGCGGCATTCCCGAGTCCCGAGTCTCGGAACCCGTTCCGCATGCCCGGATCCTCCCTGTGCTCCGGCGCCGGAACGGCTGTCCTGTACGCCGAACTAAGGAATTTCATGCAGCAGCGGACGATCAATCGCGTGTTGACCGGTGTCACCGGCGCGGCTCTTGCCGGGATGCTGGTGGGCGGCGTGGCGGCCGCCAGCCACGACGACTCCGCTCCCAAGCCCGACAGGCTTCTGGCGCAGCAGCAGGACATGGCCGCGCTGAAGCAGAAGGCCCCCGAGAAGAACACCTCCTCCGAGACCCTGGCCGAGTCCAGCTCGAAGTCCGCCTCCAAGAAGCCGGAGGCGAAGAAGACGGACGCCAAGGTCTCCGCCTCCAGGGACGCCAAGAAGAAGGCCGCCAAGGGCCCGAAGGCGATCCTCAGCGGCACCACCACCGCGTCCTACTTCTGGGACGACGGTTCCGGCATCAACGGCGACACCGGCGCCCCCGCGAGCGGCGAGCCGATGCAGAAGGGCCTGTTCGCCAGCCCGAGCTGGCCCATGAACACCAAGGTCAAGGTCACTTACAACGGCCGCAGCGTCACCGGCTTCATCGGCGACCGCGGGCCCGGCGCGCCCTCGCACGACGGCGTCATGCTCGACCTCGACACCTACACCTTCCGGTACCTGCTGGACGGCGGCAAGCCCGACAGCAAGTACGACGCCGGCACCGGCGAGGGACACCTCCAGGGCGTCAAGTGGGAGGTCCTGTCGTGGGGCTCCGGCGCGGGCACCAAGGGCGACCCGCAGCCTCTGGGCTGACGGTTCGTGAGCGGATTCACGGGCCGCCGCTCAGCGACGGTCCCGTGAGCCGCGCCGCACGACCCTCTCCGGCGGGACCGCCGGAACGCATGGAACGGCAACGCCCCGGCGATCCGATCGCCGGGGCGTTCTCCGGCTTCAGGGGCGGTGGTCTTCGCCGGCGCCGCCCGGCCTGCGTGCGGCCAGCAGGCGGTGCAGCGCCTCCGCGGCGGCGTCGACGCGCGCGACCGAGCACGTCTCGTCGGTCACATGCGCCTGCTCGGGGTCGCCCGGCCCGTAGATCACCACGTCCGGCCCGCCGAGCAGGCCCGCGAGGACGGACGCGTCGGTGAAGTACGTCGCGTACTCCGGTGCGGCCCCGGAGGAGCCGGGGGCCAGGAGTTCCAGGACCTCCGGCATGCCCGGCGCCGCCGGGTCGGTGGCGACGCCGGGAAGGTCCACGAGCCGTTCGAGCTCGACCTCCCCGCCGCACAGCTCCGAGATCACCGCGACCGCCTCGTCCGCGCCGAAGCCGGGGACGGTGCGGACGTCCAGCCGCATCTCGGCCCGGTCGGGCACCAGGTTCGGCTGCACGCCGGAATGGAAGGTGCCCACGTTGACCGTCGCGGGCCCGTGCGTCGGGCTCACCGGCCAGCCCGCGTGCCCGTGCACGCGGACCGCCGCGGCGGCCAGCGCGGCGAGGGCGTTGCGGCCGAGCTCGGGCCGGGACCCGTGCGCGGACACGCCCCGTGCCGTGGCCTTCAGCCAGAGCGTGCCCTTGTGGCCGAGCACCGTCCGGTTCCCCGTCGGCTCGGCGACGATCAGCAGGTCCGTGGCGGCGAGGGCGGCCGGGTCCAGGGCCGCCGCGCCGTCGCACCCGGTCTCCTCGCCGAAGGTGAACACCAGCTGGGGCGCGGGCAGCCCGTCGCGGACCGCCCGGACGGCCGCCTCGACCTGGCAGGCGACGCCCGCCTTCATGTCGCTGCTTCCCCGCCCGAGCAGGCGCCCGTCCCGGACGTCGCCGGACAGCGGGTCGAACGACCAGCCGGACGCGTCGGCGGGCACGGTGTCGAGGTGCCCGGTGAACGTGACCGGGACGCGCGCCGCCTCGGGCCCGTGCCGGGCCACGACGTTCGCCCGCCCCTCGGCGGGCTCGTCCACCCGCACGGCGAATCCCGCGCCGTCCAGCACGTCCGCGACGAGGTCGGCGGCCCGCCGCTCGCCGCCGCCCCGGGTGTCGATCCGCACCAGCCGGCGCGCGAGCTCGAGCGCCTCGCCCATCTCCTGACCTCCCTCTCAAGGCCCGGCCGGGCGGCCGGGACGTCTCAGGCCCCCGCCCGCGTGCTCTCCCTGACCACCAGGGTCGGGACGAGCGCGATGTGCGCCGACGGCCCGCGGTCCCCGTCGGCCTCGCCGGCGGCCGCGGCCAGCAGCCGCACGGCCTCGGTCGCGATCCGGTCGCGGGGCTGGTCGATGGTGGTGAGCGCGGGCTCGCTGAGCCGTGAGAACTCGATGTTGTCGTACCCGGTGACCTGGACCCGGCCAGGGACGTCCACGCCGTGCGCCCGGCACGCCCGGGTCACGCCGAGCGCGATCAGGTCGTCGGCGCACACGATGGCGTCGGGCAGGTCGCCGGCGGCGATCAGCCGCGCGGCGGCCGTCTCGCCCCATTCCACGCTGTAGTCGCCGAGCAGGATCTGGTCCGGGTCCACCGCGATGCCGAGGTCCTCGGACCGGCGGCGGAACCCGGCGAAGCGCTGCTCGGTGGAGGAGTTGGTCAGCAGCGAGCCGGCGAACGCCGCCGACCGCGCCCCGCCCGCGTGCAGGTGGTCCATGACCTGCCGCATCGCGGCGACGTCGTCGACGCCGACCCAGTCGGTGCTGGTGCCGCCGACGAACCGGTCGAGCTGGACCAGGGGGAGCCGGCCGGCGGTCTCCTGGACGGCGGCGCCGCTGAGCGTGCCGTGGCTCGGGCTGACGATGATGCCGTCGACGTTGCGGGCGACGAGGGTGGCCAGTCGCCGCGCCTCGACCTCGGGGTCGGACCGCGCGTCGCAGAGCAGCAGCTCCTTGCCCTCGCGGCCGAGGGCGTGCTCGACGCTCTCCACCAGCGAGGTGAAGAACGGGTTGGAGATGCTCGGCACGACCATGCCGACGGTGTCGGTGCGGCTGTTGCGCAGCGCCCGCGCGATGGAGTTGACCTGGTATCCGAGGTCGTCGGCGGCCTTCCTGACCTTGCGCTGGACGGCCGCCGACACGGGCCCGCGGCCCGACAGCACGCGCGACACCGTGGCGGTGGAGACCCCGGCGCGCTCGGCGACCTGGGCGATCGTGACCCGCTGCAATCGTTTACCTCTCCAGCTTGGCGAAAGCCCGGGTGCTGGGCAGATCGACAACAGTCGACCCGATCATACCCCCTTGACGGCCTGCGGGATCCGTATCTACGGTGCAGGGCAACACGACTGCAATCGATTACACAGGAGGCGACATGGTGAGGGCGACGGGGAGCGAGCGGGCACTGGGCGTGTTCCCGCCGAGGCCGAACGCCGTCGAGGAGCTGTTCGGCACCCCCAAGGTCGTCATCGGCGCCGTGCACCTGCCGCCGCTGCCGGGCAGCCCGCACTACGAGGGCGTGCCGCTCGACGAGATCTGCGCGTTCGCGATCGAGGAGGCGCGGGCCTACCTGGACGGCGGCGCCCACGGCGTGATCGTCGAGAACCACTGGGACATCCCGTTCCTCAAGCCGGGCGAGCACGGCTACGAGACCGCCGCCGCCATGGCCGTCGTGACCGACCGGGTCCGGCACGCGACCGCCGGGCGGGTCGGCGTGAGCGTCCTGTCGAACGCCGCGGAGTGCTCGATCGCCTCCGCCTGGTCGGGCGGCGCCGGGTTCGTCCGCGTGAACCAGTGGGCCAACGCCTACGTCGCGAACGAGGGGATCATCGAGGGCCAGGCCGCGCACGCCACCCGCTACCGCAGCCGGATCGGCGCGAACCCCGTCAAGATCTTCGCGGACGTGCACGTCAAGCACGGCGCGCACGCGATCGTCGCGGACCGGACCCTCGCCGAGCAGACCGAGGACGCCGAGTTCTTCGGCGCCGACGTGCTGATCGCCACCGGCTCGCGGACCGGCGACGCGGCCGCCCTGGACGAGGTCGAGGGCATCGCCGCGAACACCACGCTGCCGGTCGTGATCGGCTCGGGGATCAGCGCCGGCAACGTCGGGGAGCTGCTGCCGGCCTGCGACGGTGTGATCGTCGCGTCCTCGGTCAAGGACAACGGCCGCTGGTGGGGCCGGGTCGACGCCGCCAAGGTGCGGGAGCTGACCGCCGCCGCCGCGAAGGCGGGCGTGGTCCTCCCATGATCGTGTTCTGCGGCTACGCCAACGTCGACCTCACGGTCGCCGTCCCCGAACTGCCGGGGCCCGCCGCCCGCGTCCAGGCCACCGCGGTGCGCCGCGGCGAGGGCGGCATGGGGGCGAACGCGGCGGTGGCGGCCGCGCGGATGGGCGCCGACGCGCGCTTCGCGGGCGCCGTCGGGCCGGACGCGGCGAGCACCGCGTTCCTCGACGCGCTCGCCGCCGACGGCGTCGGCACCGAATGGACGTCCCGGACCGGCGTCCTCACGACCGCGGTCGTCCTGCTCACCCCCGACGGGGAACGTTCCATCATCAGCCAGGACGACGAGGTCACCACCGAGCACGTCGCCGCCGTCGCCGCGAAGGCCCGCGCGGCGGGCGCGGACTGGCTCTACCTCGACGGCTACCGCTTCCCCGCGGCGGCCGGCGTGCTCGGCGACGGGCCGCCCGGGGTCGTCGTCGACCTCGACGGCTGCGACGGCGCCGCGGCGGCCCGCGCCGCGCTCGCCGCGGCCGACCACGCGGTCGTCGGCCGCGCGCAGGCCGCCGCGTTCCTCGGCGACGACGACGCGCTGGCCTCGACCGCCACCGAACATCGGGTAAACCTGGTGGTCACGGACGGTTCCCGGGGCTGGACGCTGTTCACGCCGGACGGCGGCCGGCACGCTGGCGCGGCGATCGAGGTGACCGCCGTGGACGCCACGGGCGCCGGGGACTGCTTCGCAGGCTCCTACTGCGCGGAACTGGACCGGGGCACCGGCCCGCTGGAGGCGGCACGGGTCGCGGCGGTCGCCGCGGGCCTGTCGTGCACCCGGCCCGGTGCGCGCGCGGGACTGCCGCATCGCGAGGACGTCCTCGCCTATATCGACTCCGCCGGAGCGCACTCCGCCGAGGCGAGCACAGCTCAAGCACATACGGCCCCCACGGACACGGTCCGTCCCGGAACCGGTCCGGACGCGTCCCCCGCGCTCGCGCGGCGCCATGGAGAGGAGACATGATGCGACGCACGGTGACGGCCGCGGTCGCGCTCGGCCTGCTGCTGACGGCGACGACCGCCTGCGACGTCCAGGCCCGCAAGGAGATCGCGGCCGAGAAGAAGGCCACCGAGCAGGGCCCGCCGCCGCCCCAGCGGATCGCGCAGGCCTGCAAGGTCCAGGGGCGCGCCCCGAAGATCGGGCTCGTCCCGATCAACCTCCAGGCGCTGTTCTTCAACCAGATCAACACGGGCGCGAAGGCCGTCGCGGCCAAGGCCGGCGCGCAGGTGCAGGTCGTCAACGGCAACGACGACTCCACCACGCAGGCCAACGCCATCGACGACATGGTCGCCGGCCACTACGACGCGATCATCGTGGACGCGGTGGACACCGAGGGCATCAAGCCGGCGATCCGGCGCGCCAAGGACGCCGGCATCCCGGTCGTCGCGGTGGACGCCACCGTCGACGACCCGGCGGTGTCCACGCAGGTCGGCACCGCCAACGCCGAGGGCGGCAGGCAGCTCGCCGACGCGCTGCTGAAGATCTCCGGCGGCAAGGGCGACATCGGCGTGGTCGGCGCCCTCAACAGCACGATCCAGAACGAGCGGCAGAAGGGCTTCTCCGACCAGGTCACCGCGCACGGCATGAAGATCAAGAACGTCGTGGACGGCCGCAACATCCAGGAGAACGCGCAGACCGCCGCGGAGAACCTGCTGACCGGCAACCCGGACCTGCCCTACGCCTACGCCACCGGCGAGCCCGCGCTCATCGGCCTGGCCGCCGCCGTGGTCAGCCAGCAGCGCACCAAGGACCTCCAGGTCGTCGGCTGGGACCTGTCCAGCCAGGCGGTCGACGGGCTGAAGGCCGGCTGGATCAAGGGCGTCGTCCAGCAGAACACCTTCCAGTTCGGCTACGACGCGATGAACGCCGCGATCGACCTGGCGTGCAAGCGGCCCGCGCCGAAGGACGTCCCCGTCCCGACCCAGATCGTCACCCCCGCCAACGTCGGGGACTACCTGTACTACCTGGAGAAGTGATCATGGGCGATCAACCGCTGGTCACATTGGAGGGCATCACCAAGTCGTTCGGCGCGGTGCAGTCGCTGCGCGGCGTCGACCTGACGCTGGCGCCCGGCGAGGTCCTCGGCCTCGTCGGCGACAACGGCGCCGGCAAGTCCACCCTGATGAAGGTGCTGGCCGGAGCGGTCCAGCACGACGCCGGCCGGATCACGATCGACGGCCGGGAGGTGCGGTTCGCCAGCCCGGCGGACGCGCGCCGCGAGCGGATCGGCATCGTCTACCAGGACCTCGCGCTGTGCGACACCCTCGACGTCGCGAGCAACCTGTTCCTCGGCCGCGAACCGCGCAGGGGCCCGTTCATCGACCGGCGCGCCATGCACGAGAAGGCCGCCGAGACGCTGTCGGACCTGCACGTCCGGGTCAAGTCGACCTACCAGGAGATCGGGCACCTGTCCGGCGGGCAGCGGCAGGCCGTGGCGATCGCCCGCGCCGTGTCGTTCAAGCCGCGAGTGCTGATCCTGGACGAGCCGACCGCCGCGCTGGCGGTCGCCGAGGTCCGCCAGGTGCTCGCCATGATCAAGGACGTGGCGGCGCAGGGCGTCGGGGTCATCCTGATCACCCACCGGCTGCAGGACCTGTTCGAGGTCTGCGACCGCATCACCGTCATGTACGAGGGCCGCAGCGTCGAGGACGAGCCGGTGTCCGCGCTGGACATCGAGCGGCTCGTCGCCATGATCACCCGTTCCGGCAGCGAGCACACCGAGGAGGTGGCCTGATGAGCGTGCAGGCCCCGCCCGCCCCCACCGTCCTGGCGAAGACCCCGAGCCGCTGGGAGCGCGCCAACAAGGCGACGCTGGCGATGCTCGGCGTCACCGTCGCGCTGTTCGTCGGCTTCGGCATCGGCGCGGACAACTTCCTGAGCTTCGACAACATGTCGAACCTCGCCACCCAGGTGGCGATCACGCTGATCGTCGCGGTCGCGATGACCTTCGTGATCACCACCGGGCAGATCGACCTGTCGGTGGGCTCCACGGTCGCGTTCGTCGCGGTCGGCACGGCCGAGATGCTGAAGGCCGGCTGGGACTCCTCCATCGTGATCGTCGCGGCCCTCGCCGCCGGGCTGTTCTGGGGCGCGGTCAACGGCTGGCTCGCCGCCTACCAGAGGATCCCGCCGTTCATCGTCACGCTGGCGACGATGTCGGTGATCCGCGGGCTCGCGCAGCTGTGGACCAAGGGGTTCTCGGTGCCGATCGACCGGCGGCTGTACGTCGCGAAGATCGGCGAGGCGAAGTTCCTCGGCTTCTCCGCGCTGGCGTGGATCGCGCTGGCCACCGTGGTGATCGGCGGGATCCTGCTGGCCAGGACCCGGTTCGGCAACTACGTCAACGGCATCGGCTCGCAGGAGGAGTCGGTGCGCCGCGCGGGCGTGAACACCGCCCGGATCAAGATGGTCACGCTGATGCTGGCCGGGCTCGCGGCCGGCGTCGCCGGGCTGCTCACCGCGGCGCGGCTCGGCTCCGGCTCGGCCAACTCCGGGCAGGGCTTCGAGCTGACCGTGATCGCCGCGGTGGTGCTCGGCGGCACCGACCTGTTCGGCGGCCGCGGCACCATGATCGGCAGCATCATCGGCGCGGTGATCACCGGGGTGATCGCCAACGGGCTGACGCTGCTCGGCGTGAGCCCGTTCCTTACCCCGATCGTCACCGGGCTGGTGCTGCTCGCCGCGATCTGGCTGAACCTGCGCGGCCGCACGCTCTCCGAGCTGGGCGCCAAGCTGCTGGGACGGACATGACCGTTCCGGAGACCCGGCCGGGCGCCGTGCCCGTGATGACGGTGGCCGGGCCCGTCCCCAGCGACGGGCTCGGGCTCACCCTGACCCACGAGCACCTGCGCAACGACGTCCGCAAGGCGGTGAAGCCGGCCACCGATCCGGCGCTCGCGTTCCTGCGCGATGCCCGGACGACGCCGGGCCTGGCGTGGCTGCTGCGCGAACGTCCCTACGACTGCCTGGACCACTGCACGCTCGACGACGACGCGGCGATGCTGTCGGACCTGCGCGCGTTCGCCGCGACGGGCGGCGCCACGGTCGTGGACGTGACGCCCGGCGGCCTCGGCCGCGACCCGGTGGTCCTGCGCTCGCTCGCCGAGCGCAGCGGCCTGCGGATCGTGATGGGCTCCGGCTGGTACCTGGAGCAGTACCACCCGGAGCACCTCGCCTCGGCGGGGGAGGAGCGGATGGCGGCCGAGCTGGTCGCCGAGTTCGCCGGCGGCGTGGACGGCACCGGCGTCCGGCCCGGCGTGATCGGCGAGATCGGGGTGTCGCCCGACTTCACCCCGGCCGAGCACGTCGCGCTGCGCGCCGCCGCCCGCGCGCAGCGCGAGACCGGCGTCCCCCTGTACGTCCATCTGCCGGGCTGGCAGCGCCGCGCCCACGAGGTGCTCGACATCGTCCTGGACGGGTACGGCGTGCCGCCGGGCGCGGTGGTGCTGTGCCACATGGACCCGTCCGGCGGCGACGCCGGCTACCAGCTGTCGGTCGCCGACCGGGGCGTGTGGCTCGAGTTCGACATGATCGGCATGCCGTTCCTGTATCCGGGCGAGGGGCAGTCGCCCGCCCCGGACGAGACGGCCCGCGCCGTCGCCGGGCTGATCGCGCGCGGGCACGGCGGGCGGCTGCTGCTCAGCCACGACGTGTTCCTCAAGAGCATGCTCACCACCTACGGGGGCAACGGCTTCCAGTACGTGCCGCTGCTGTTCGCGCGGCGGCTGGCGGCGCTCGGCGTCGCCCCGGAGACCGTCGACGGCCTGCTGCGCGGCAACCCCGCCCGGCTGTTCGAGTCCGCGGCCTGACCGGCCGCCGGCGCCCCGTCCCCCCGCGTTTTCCCATCCGAGAGAGAGGATCGATAGTGAGCCGCGTCCTGATCGCCGGCGAGAGCTGGGTCTCCCAGTCCACCCACATCAAGGGGGTGGACTCCTTCACCACCAGCTCCTACGAGACCGGTGTCGAGCCGCTGCGCCGGGCCCTGGAGAGCCGGGGCCACGAGGTCGAGCACATGCCCGCCCACCTGGTGCCGGCCGACTTCCCGGGGGACGCGGACGCGCTCGGGCGCTACGACGTGGTCGTGCTGTCCGACATCGGCGCGAACTCCATCCAGCTCGCCCCGCAGGTGTTCCAGCAGGCCGTGCCCGGCGCGGACCGGCTCGGCGCGCTGCGCGCGTGGGTCGCGGACGGCGGCGGCCTGCTGATGGTCGGCGGGTACCTGTCGTTCACGGGCTTCGAGGGCAAGGCCGCCTTCCGTAACACGGCGCTGCACGAGGCGCTGCCGGTCGAGCTGCTCCCCGAGGACGACCGCGTCGAACTGCCCGCGGGCGCGAACGCCGAGGTCACCGCCGCCGGCCACGCCGCGCTCGGCGGGGTGGGGGGCGAGTGGCCCGCGCTGCTCGGCTACAACCGGGTCCGCGCCCGGCCGGGCACCGACGTCCTCGCCACGCTCAACGGCGATCCGCTGGTCGCCGTCGCCGGGTACGGGAAGGGGCGGTCCGGGGTGTTCACCTCCGACTGCTCCCCGCACTGGGCGCCCAGGCCGTTCTGCGAGCAGTGGGACGGATACGCCCGCGTGTTCGGCGGCCTCGTCGAGTGGCTCGCGCAGTGACCCGCTCCCGGCGGCTGCTCGACGCCTGCTCGGCGACCATGGAGCGGGCGCTGGCCATGCGCTTCGTCCAGGAGGTCGGGACGGGCGCCATCGGCGACCAGGAGTATGCCGACTACCTCGAGATCGAGGCGTCGTTCGTGGCGACGGCGGCCCGGCTGCACGGCCTCGCGGTGTGGGACGCGCCGGACTGGACGGCGATGGAGCGCAACGCGCGCGCCGTCCACGCGCTGACCACCGAGCAGGCGGACTACTTCCGCGCCGCCCGCGCGGCCTGGCCGGTGGAGGCGCGGCCGGGCGCCGCCGAGCGCGCCCGGATCCTGTCCGACTTCGCCCTGGCGGCGGCCCGCGAGGGCGGCTACGGGGCGGTGACGACGGTGCTCTTCGCCGCCGAGAGCCTCTACCTCGCCTGGTGCACCCGCGCCCACGCGGGGGGCGGCGCGCCGTCCGGCCCGATCGCCGACTGGGTCGCGCTGCACGCGACCGCGGCGTTCCGCGAGGGCGTCGACGCGCTCGGCCGCCAGGTCGACGCCCTGCCCGAGAGCGTCCCGGACGACCTGCTGATCCGCTGGTTCGGCGGGATGCTGGAGGCGGAGATCGCCTTCCACGACGCCGTCTACGCCTGACACCGGCACGAAGGCCCCCGGCGCGCCGCGCCGGGGGCCTTCGCCGTCCCGGAATGGCGCTTAGCGTTCTCTTATATTTCTCTTCGCCGCATTTCAGTTCCGTTTGCCAATTGTCATCGGATCGGGCCGGTAAGTTCATTTCTGCAAGGCCGCCGAGGCGGCGAGAGAAATCGAAGGGAAGTCCGCATGAGCTTCAAGAAGATCGCTCCCAAGCCCCGCAAGCGCCCGGTCAAGCCGGTCCCGCCGAAGAAGCACCACCGCAGGCCCGCCCGGCGGCCGCACGCCAAGTAGCGGGCGGAGGCCGAGCCGGGCGGGAGCCGGCGGGGGGAGAGAGCGGACTCGCCCCGCCGGCTCCCATCCCTTTTTTCATGCGCGGGAACGCGCGGGAGTGATTGGAGGGGACGTGGCCCGTCCATCGTTGTCGGAGGCCGCGCCCGTCGTGTCGGTGCGCACGACCTTCCGGCATTTCTGGCCGCTGATGCGCGGCGACCGGCGGCGGCTGCTGCTCGGCGGCGCGCTCGCCGTCGCCGCGGCGGCCTGCGAGGTCGCGGCGATCCGGCTGTTCGGCGTCATCACCGACCGGGCGCTGGCCGCCCGCGACCTGGCCGCCTTCTGGACGCCGGCCGCCGGGTGGCTCGGCATCGCGGTGGCGGCCGCGCTGATGACGTTCATCGGCGACTACGCGACGACGCTCGCGGGCGAGAGGTTCCTGCTGCGGCTGCGCGACCGGGTGTTCGCGCACGTCCAGACGCTGTCGCCGGAGTTCTTCGACCGGGGGCGGCTCGGGGACCTGATGGCCCGGCTGACCGACGACATCGAGGCGATCGAGGAACTGGTCGCCTCCGGGCTGGTCCGGCTGGTGACGGCGGTGGTCAGCGCGGTGTTCTTCGTGGCCGCCGCGTTCGCCGTCCGGTGGGACCTGGCGCTGGTCGCGTGCGCGCTCGTCCCGGTCTTCCTGCTGGTGACGCGGGGGTCCAGTCCAGCACGACCGCGTCCGGGACGGCCCGGTCGATCGCCTCGAGCGTCTCCAGCCCGTCCGCCGCGAGCTCCACCTCGTAGCCGTTGAAGCGCAGCACGCGCTCCAGCGCCGACCGCACCGCCGGGTCGTCGTCGGCCACCAGGATCCGCGGCGCGCCCGCGCCCGCCTCCGTCATCTGCGCTCCCTCGGTCGGTCCGGGCGCCACTGTGGGCCACCGATGATGAGCGGAGGGTGAGAGGACGCTTAGGCGCCGCTCAGGAGGTTCTTAGCCGCGGCGGCGGGCTCGCGCCGTCGCGGGCCAGCTCGCGCGACAGCGACAGCGCGGCGGTCCGGACGGCCGGGGCGAGGCGGTCGAGGTCCAGCCGGCAGACGTTGCCGGTGATGGAGAGGGCGGCGATCACCCGGCGGCGGCGGTCGAGGATGGGCGCGGCGACGGCGGACACCCCCGCCTCCGACTCCTCCCGGTTCACCGCGTAGCCGCGGTCGGCGGTGCGGGCGAGCTCGCGCCGCAGCAGCCCCGGCATGACGATCGTGTGCGGGGTGTGCCGGACGAGGCCCGCGTCCAGCACCCGGTCCAGCCGCTCCTGCGGCCCGAGCGCGAGGAAGAGCTTGCCGGTCGCGGTGCAGTAGGCGGGCAGCCGGCCGCCGACCCGGGAGACGATCGGCATCGACCGGCGGCCGCTCACCTTCTCCAGGAACAGCGTGTCCACCCCGTCCAGGACGGCGAGGTGGATGTTCTCGTGCGTCGCCTCGTACAGGTCCTCCATGTGGGGGAGCGCCGCCTCGCGGAACCCGCGCGGGCGGGGCGCCCGGTGGCCGAGCACGAACAGCCGCATGCTCAGCCGGTAGCCGGCCGCGGTCCGCTCGACGCCGCCCCACCGCACCAGCTCGGCCAGCAGCCGGTGCGCGGTCGGCTTGGGCAGTCCGGTGCGGGCGGCGAGCTCGGTCAGCGTCAGCTCGGTGTCGGCGGAGCCGAAGGCGTCCAGCAGGCTGAGGCCGCGCGCCAGCACCGACCTCGGCGGTTCCGCCCCCGGCGGCCCCGGCTCCGGCGGCCCGGTCCCGGCGCGGATGTCCATGCCCCGATCGTCACCGTGATCGCGCGCCCCGGCAAGGGGCCGCGGCCCGCCGCTCACCGGGAGCCCGCGGTCCGGCCGCGGGGCGAGGGGACGTGCCCGGCGACGGGGGCCTCGATCAGCAGCGGCGCGTCCAGGTCCCGCACCGACGCGACCGCCTCCGCCAGCTCCGCCGCCGACCCGGCGCGCGCCGCGGCGATGCCGAACAGCCGCGCCGCGGCCTGCCAGTCCAGCGCCGGAGGGGCCAGGTCCATGCCGACGTAGCGGCCGTGCTCGGCGGACGCGCCGCCGCCCTCGTCCAGGGTCTCCTTGAGGGTGCGGTACTCGCCGTTGTTCATCACGACGAACGCGACCGGAACCCGGTAGCGGGCGGCGCTCCACAGCCCCTGCACGCCGAACATCGCGCAGCCGTCGCCGAGGACCGCGACCACCGGGCGGTCGCCGCGGGCCATCCGGGTGCCGACCGCGGCGCCGATGCCCCAGCCGAGCCCGCCTCCCACCGTGTGCACGTAGGAGCCGGGACGGTCCTGGCGCAGCACCGCCCGCAGCCTCAACCCGGTCGTGATCGCCTCCTCGACCACGATCGCGTCGCCGGGCAGCCCGGCGGCGACCGCGTGCGCGGCGGCGCCCGGGTCCATCGGCGCGGGACCGTAGGCGGCGCACGCCCGCTTCTCCGTCTCCGCGCGGGCGCGGGCGTGCGCGGCGCCGAGCCGCTCGGCCCGTTCCTTCGCGGCCGGCACCCGCCCGTCCAGCGCCGCGGCGAGCGCGCCAAGCGTCCCCGGAAGGTCGCCGGTCAGGCCGTGCGCGACCGCGAAGTTGCGGCCGATCTCCGCCGGGTCCTCGTCGATCTGCACGATCGCCAGCCCCTCCGGGACCGCCGGGCCCGGCGTGTAGTGGTGGGGCGTGAACGCGTGGCACCCGGCGATCAGCGCCGCGTCGTGCGCGGCGAGCGCCTCCCGGATCACCGCGTTGCGCGGCGGCAGCATCCCCGCGTACAGCGGGTGGCCGGTGGGGAAGTCGACGCCGTCGTTCATCGGCTGGTGGTGCACCGCCGCGCCGAGCCGTTCGGCGACCGCGACCAGTTCCGCGACGGCCCCCGCGCCCGCACGACCCACTCCGTCGCCCGCGACCACGACCGGACGCTCGGCCCCCGCGAGCAGCGCCGCCGCGTCCGCGACGTCCGCCGGTCCCGGGCCGGTCACCGGGGAGCGGGCCGGGACCGCGACGTCGCCGTCCTCCTCCAGCAGGTCCATCGGGACCGACACCAGCACCGGGCCCGCCGGCGGACGCGCCGCCAGCGCGAACGCGCGCCGCAGCAGCACCGGCAGATCCCGGGCGTGCTGCACCTCGACCGCGCTCTTCGTCGCCGCCGACGCCAGCCCCACCAGGTCTCCCGACAGCATCGGGTCCTGGACGAGGTGCCGCCGGTCCTGCTGGCCCGCGACCACCACCATCGGGGTCCGCGACCGCAGCGCGTTCAGCATCCCGATCAGCCCGTTCGCGACGCCCGCCGCGACGTGCAGGCTGACCATCGACGTGCGGCGCGCGGCGCGGGCGTACCCGTCCGCCATCGCCACCACCGACGCCTCCTGCAGCCCCAGCACGTACCGCAGGTCCGGCGCCTCCGCGAGCGCGTCCATCAGCGGCAGCTCGGTCGTCCCGGGATTGCCGAAGATCCGCGTGACGCCCTCGTCGCGGGCGATCTCCAGCAGCGCCTCGATCGGCCTCATGTCCTGCCTTCCCGGTCAGTGCTTGGCGGAGCCGCCGTCGACGTTGATGGTCTGCCCGGTGAGGAATCCGCTGCCCTCGTCGACCACGTAGAGCAGCGTCGACAGCAGGTCGCGCGGCTCCTCGGTCGCCGGGACGGCCTGCGAGGCCCGGACCCGGTCGAAGCCGCCGTCCGCGCCGGTCGTCCGTGCGGCGGTCGCGGTGCGGGTGAGGCCGGGCGCGATCGCGTTCACGGTGATCCCGTCGGCGCCGACCGCGCTCGCCAGCGCGCGGGTGAAACCGACCAGCCCCGCCTTGGAGGTCGTGTAGGCGACGAGGTCGGGCGGGCCGAGGAACACCACGGCCGAGACGATGTTGACGATCCGGCCCCACCCGGCCGCGCGCAGGTGGGGGAGTGCGGCGCGCGACACCAGGAACGGGCCGTCCAGGTTCACCCGCATGATCCGGCGCCAATCCTCCAGCGTCGTCTCCTCGAACGGGATCGGCGGGTAGATCCCGGCGTTGTTGACCACGATGTGCAGGGCGCCGAACCGGGCGGCGGCCTCCTCCACCGCCGCCCCGACCTCGTCCGGATCGGTCACGTCCGCGCGGACCGGAAGGAAGCGGTCGCCCGGGATGCGCTCTGCGGTGCCCGACATGTCGGCCAGATCCAGCCCGGCGACCCGGTGGCCGCGGGCGGCGAGCGCGATCGCGAACTCCCGGCCGAGGCCGCCCGCGGCTCCGGTGACGAGGGCGACCCGCTGCGTTCCGGTCAAGGGCGGAGTCTCGGTCATGGACGGCAGCGTGCGCCACCGCGCCGGCGCCGACAAGACGCCGTTTCCATTCATTGAAACGGCGTCCTTGTCGCCCGAGGCGGCCGGTCACATGCTCGCCGCATGTCAGTTCCCCAGCCCTCGGCCGGCGCGCCGCCGGCGAACGAGGACGCCGGCGCCGCGCCCCCGCGCCGGACGCGCCGCCCGATCCCCGACGAGGCCGGCGTCGTCGGCGTGCTGATCCTGCTGGTGCTCGGCGTCGGGCTCTTCCAGCCCGACTTCCTGCGCACCGGCAACCTGCTCACGACCGCGCACAACTCCGTCTACGTCGGGCTGATGGCGCTCGGCATGGTGTTCGCCCTCGCGATGCGGGAGGTCGACCTGTCGGTCGGCGGCATGTACGCGATGGGCGTCGTCGTCGGCGCGCTGCTGATCCGCGACGGCTGGAACACCTGGCTCGCGGCGCTGGCCGTGCTGGCGCTGTCGGCGCTCGTCGGCGCGCTCAACGGCGCCGTGACGACCTACCTGCGGCTGCCGTCGTTCATCGTCACGCTCGCCACCGCGATGCTGCTGCGCGGCGTCGGGCTCGCGCTCGCCGAGGGCAGGCAGATCACCGACCTCCCGCAGGGCGACGCGCTGTTCCGCGTCCTCGGCGGCGGGGAACTGCTCGGCGTGCCGGACGCGGTGTGGGTGTTCGTGCTCGCCGTCGTGGCGCTGAGCGTGCTGTTCACCCGGACGAGGTTCGGCGCGCGGGTCCGCGCGATCGGCTCCAACCCGGAGGCCGCCGAGTTCGGCGGCCTGCCCGTCACCCGCACCCGGATCGCGGCGCTCGCGCTGTCCGGGCTGATGGCGGGCCTCGCGGCGGTACTGGCGCTGGCGTTCTTCATCGCGGGCGACCCCACGATCGGGCAGGGCTACGAGCTCACCGCCATCGCCGCGGCCATCATCGGCGGCACCCCGCTGAAGGGCGGCACCGGCTCCGTCCTCGGCGCCGCGGCGGGCACCCTCATCCTCGGCGCCGTCACCGCGGCGCTGGTGTTCTTCGAGGTCCCCATCAACTGGACCACGTTCGCGACCGGCGGCGTCATCCTCGTCGCCGTCGGCGCCGCGCCGCTGCTGCGCCGCGTCCGTGACGTCCGTGACCTGCGCGCGGTCCGCGACCTGCGCTCACCTGGGAGGAACCCATGATCCCGCGTCCCCGGGGGCCGCTCGCCGCGGCCACCGCGCTGCTGCTCGGCGCCGCCCTCACCACCGCGTCCTGCGGGAGCGGCGGCTCGGGCGGCAAGAGCGGCCGGCTGAGGATGGGCATCGCCGTCGCCAACTACAGCCTGAACTTCGCCCGCGAGATGTACGAGGGCGCGACCGAGGCGTCCAAGCAGGCCGGGAACGTCGACTTCAAGGTCGTCGGGCCGCCCAACACCGACGGACCCGCCGAGCAGCAGCTGTTCCAGAACCTCACCGTCACCCATCCCGACGGGATCGTGCTGGAGAACCTCGATCCGCCGATCTTCACCCGCCCGGCGGCGCAGGCGGTCGACAAGGGGATCCCGATCGTCGCGCTGGACACCGCGCCCACCGACGGCAGCAAGGTCGGCTTCTACGTCGGCAACGACAACTACGAGCTCGGTGCGCTGCTCGCGCAGGCGACGGTGAAGAAGCTCGGCAAGGACGCCAGGGGCACCGTCGTCGTCGGCGTCCCGAACCCGGGCACGCCGGTGCTCGACAGCCGCGCGAAGGGCATCAAGGACGCCCTCGCGCAGCAGGCCCCGGGCATCCGCGTGCTCGGCCCGTTCCAGACCTACAGCGACCCGGCGCAGAACTACGGCGCCTGGCAGGCGCAGGTGAACGCGCACCCCGACGCGCTGGCGTTCCTCGGCGTCGGCGACGCCGACAGCTACAACCTCGCGCGGCTCAAGGAGCAGCGGCACGGCGGGTACCTGACCGCGGGCTTCGACGTCGACCCGAAGACGCTCGACGCCATCAAGCGCGGCACGAACTTCGCCGGCATCGACCCCGAGCACTACCTGAAGGGCTACATCGCCACCGCGCTGCTCATCAAGGCCGTGCGCGACGGCAAGGGGAAGCCGCCGTCCGGCTGGTTCAAGACACCCGGCCTGGTGATGGACTCCGGCAACATCGACGAGATCGTCAAGCGGCAGCAGTCGGTGCGGAACGCCTACGCCTGGTACAAGCCGCAGCTCGACAGGCTGCTGGCGGACCCCAACGCGAGCATCAGGCCGCTCAAGGAGGCCCGCTGACATGCTGGTCGCCTCCGGCCTGGTCAAGCACTACGGCGGCGTCACCGCGCTGGACGGGGTCGGCATCACGCTGGCCGCGGGGGAGGTGCACGCGCTCGTCGGCGAGAACGGCGCGGGCAAGTCCACCCTCGTGAAGATCATCTCCGGGGCGGTGCGGCCGGAGGACGGCACCCTCGAGCTGGACGGCGCGCCGGTGCGGTTCGCCGGCGCGCGGCAGGCCGCCGCCCGAGGCGTCGCGATCGTCTCGCAGGAGCTGACGACCTACGACGACCTGACCGTGCTGGAGAACCTCTTCCCCTACGGCGCGCCCCGGCGCCGGGGGCTGGTCAGCACCCGGGAGATGCGGCGGCTCGCCCGGCCCGTCCTGGACGAGCTGGGCATCGACCCGCCGCCGCACGCCAGGGCCGGCGAACTGCCGCTCGCCGACCGCCAGTTGCTGGAGATCTGCCGCGCGCTGCTGCTGGAACCCCGCGTGCTCGTCCTGGACGAGCCGACCTCCGCGCTGCCCCGCGCCGCCGCCGCGCGGCTCGCCGACGTCACCTGGCGCCTCGCCGAGCGCGGCCTCGCCGTGCTGTACATCTCGCACTTCCTGGAGGAGGTCATGCGGATCGCGACCCGGGTGACCGTGCTGCGCGACGGACGGGTCGTGCTGCCGGGCGCCGAGGCCGCGGACGTCAGCCTGGACTCCCTCGTCACCGCGATGCTCGGCCGGCCCCCCGCCCGCGCCGCCGGACCGGCCCTGTCGCCCGGAGCCGAGCCCGGCGCACGGACCGGGGCGGAACCCTCCGCCGCCCCGCGACGCCCCGGCGGGGCGGCGGTCTCCCTCACCGGCGTCACGATCCCCGGCCGGCTGCGGGACGTCTCGCTGGCCGCGGCCGCCGGGGAGATCGTCGGGCTGGCCGGGCTGCAGGGCGCCGGCCACCTCGCCGTCCTCGACGCCGTGTGCGGGCGCGCCCGGCCGTCGTCGGGGGCCGTGCGGCTGCCGGGCGGACGGGCGCCGCGCTCGGCCCGGCACGCCGTCACCTCGGGCGTCGCGTCCATCTCCGGCGACCGCAAGGGGCGCGGGCTGATGCTCGACAAGGCGCTGTGGGAGAACGTCACGGCGGTGAGCTGGCTCGGGCAGGGCCGCGGCGGGTTCCTGCCGCGCCGCTCCCGCCTCGTCGACCGGTCGCGCGGCCACCTGGAGCGGCTGCGCGTCCGCGGCGACGTGCGGGCGAGCGCGGGCGACCTGTCGGGCGGCAACCAGCAGAAGGTCGTCCTCGCCAAGTGGTTGGACGCCGCCCCGTCCGTGCTGGCGCTGGACGACCCGACGCGCGGGGTGGACGTCGGCGCCCGCGCCGAGCTGCACGGCATCGTCCGCGCGCTGGCCGCCGAGGGGAAGGTGGTGCTGCTCGCGTCGTCGGACCTCGCCGAGCTGGTCGAGCTCTGCCACCGGGTGGTGGTCTTCCAGCACGGGCGCGTCGTCGGATCGCTGGCGGGCGGGCGGCTCACCGAGCCCGCGCTCAGCCTCGCCATGAACGCGGGCTTCGCCGGCCCGGTCCGCTGACGGCTCGGCGGGCCCGCCGAACCGCGGGGCCCGCCGAGCCGCCGGGGCGGTCGAGCCCGCCCGCGTGGTCAGGACAGGTGCGCGATGACGGGTGCGAAGGCGTCCATCGCCTCGTCGGGCACCTGGTAGTAGGTGAAGCCGTAGCGGTCGCGGCGGGCGAGCATCTGCTCGGCGATGTGCTCGGGCGGCCCGACGAACTGCGACGGCATCTCCAGGACCAGGTCGGTGGACGCGGTGCCCCAGCCGCGGGTGACCGCGACCTTCGCGGCGGCGCGGCGCGGATCGGGGCCGAAGGCCGGCGCGACCATCATGCTCAGCTCGACGTCGCGGCCGGCGGCGGCCTCCCGGACCCAGCCGACCTTGCGCTCGATGGTCTCCGGGAGCCGTTCTTCGATCTCCTCGGAGATCGTCCCGTCCGGGAGGGCGCGGGGCAGGATCCCGACGGTGTCGGCGAGCCGTCCCGCGATGCCGAGCATCCGCCGGCTGCCCGCGCCGACCACGAGCGGCGGGCGGCGCTCCGGGCGCGGGAACACCGTCAGGCCGTCGATCCGGTAGTGCTCGCCGGCGAAGCTCGTCTTCTCGCCGGACAGCAGGCCCCGCAGGATCCGCAGCGACTCCTCCATGCGGCCGACCCGCGCGCCGGCCGCGTCGAACGGCATTCCGGCGGCCTCGTACTCCTCGCGGAGCCAGCCCGCGCCGAGGCCCAGCTCGAAGCGGCCGCCCGACAGGTGGTCGAGCGTGGCCGCCTCCTTCGCGAGCATCACCGGATGCCTGTAGTCGTTGCAGAGCACCATCGTGCCGACCCGCAGCGTGCTCGTCGCGGCGGCGGCCGACGCCAGCGCGACCATCGGGGCGAGCTGGTCGCCGAACGGCTCGGCCACGAAGTGGTCGCGCAGGACCAGCGCGGAGTACCCGAGGTCCTCCGCGCGCCGCGCCGTCGCGAGCAGGTCCGCGCCGGAGCGCACCGACTCGCCGACCACGCCGAAACGGAACGGGCGGCGGTCCCGGCCGGTGCTCGCCGGATCCATGGGGTCTTCGTCCATGAGCCGAGGATGCCGCGCCGGTGGACCGTTCCGCTGGCGGGAAAGCGACACCGGGCTCGACTTGGTCAACAAATGGCCCCGGGGGCTGGTGTCCGCGGTTCGAAGATCGCAATATTGCCGGGGGCGAGAATCGCCCTGGCCGCACGTTCCCCCGGCCCCTGGAGGTCATCCGTGAGTGATACGTCCCCCGCCTCTCCACCCCCTCCGAGCCCGTCCCTCGCGCGGAAGGCGGCGGCGGGCGTCCTGCTGGTCGTCCCGTTCGCCGTCTACCTGGCCGTGCCGACCTACGCCAAGGACGGCCCGCACCTGGCCGGTTTCCCGTTCTTCTACTGGTGGCAGCTGCTGTGGGTGGTGCTCACGGCCGTCTGCATCGCAAGCGCGCACCTGCTCACCCGCAAGCGGGGTGAGGCCAAGTGAAGGACGTCAACGGCGTCGAGCTGACGATCTTCATCGCCTTCTTCGCGGTGGTGACGGTGGTCGGCTTCGCGGCCGCGCGCTGGCGGCGCGGCCAGACCATCATGCACCTGGACGAGTGGGGCCTCGGCGGCCGCAGCTTCGGCACGTTCGTCACCTGGTTCCTGCTCGGCGGCGACCTCTACAGCGCCTACACGTTCGTCGCCGTGCCCTCGGCGGTGTTCGCCGGCGGCGCGATGGGCTTCTGGGCGGTGCCCTACGGCGCGATCGCGTACCCGATCGTGTTCCTGATCGGCCCGCGGCTGTGGTCGGTCGCGCAGCGGCACGGCTACGTGACCGCGGCGGACTTCGTCCGCGGCCGGTACGGCTCGCGGTCGCTGGGGCTCGCCGTCGCCCTCACGGGGATCCTGGCGATGATGCCGTACATCGCGCTCCAGCTCGTCGGCATCCAGGCCGTCCTGACGGTGATGGGCGTGTCCGGGTCCGGCTGGGCGAAGGACCTGCCGCTGTTCATCGCGTTCGCGCTGCTGGCCGCCTACACCTACACCTCGGGGCTGCGGGCGCCGGCGCTGATCTCGTTCGTCAAGGACGCGCTGATCTACGTGGTCATCATCGTCGCGATCGTCTACATCCCGACCAAGCTCGGCGGGTGGGACGGCGTCTTCGACAAGTCCGCCGCCGCGCTCGCCAAGCCGAACCCGGTGACGGGCAAGCCCGCGGGTTCGCTGTTCACCAGCGACATGACGCACTGGGCGTACGGGACGCTGGCGCTCGGCTCGTCGCTCGCGCTGTTCATCTACCCGCACAGCGTGACCGGCGCGCTCGCCGCCGGGCGCCGCGACGTGATCCGCCGGAACGCGGCGCTGCTGCCCGCGTACTCGCTGCTGCTCGGGCTGCTCGCGCTGCTCGGCTACATGGCGCTCGCCCACCCCGGCGTGGTCGCCGCCGTGAAGCACGCGGGCAACCCGCAGCTGGCGGTCCCGGAGCTGTTCGACCAGGTGTTCCCCGACTGGTTCACCGGCGTCGCGTTCGCCGCGATCGGGGTCGGCGCGCTGGTGCCCGCCGCGATCATGTCGATCGCCGCGTCCAACCTGTTCACCCGCAACGTCTACACCTCCTTCATCCGGCCGGACGCCTCGCCGGAGGAGGAGACCCGGGTGTCGCAGCTGGTGTCGCTGCTGGTGAAGCTCGGCGCGCTGGTGTTCGTGCTCGGCTTCGACAAGTCGCTGGCGATCAACCTGCAGCTGCTCGGCGGCATCTGGGTCGTGCAGACGTTCCCCGCCATCGGCATCGGCCTGTACACGCGGTGGCTGGACCGCTGGGGCCTGCTGGCCGGCTGGGCCGCGGGCATGGCGTACGGCACCTACACCGCCTACGACCAGTCCTCGCCGGCGCAGAGCCACTTCGGTTCGCCGCTCGCCGACATCCCGTTCGTCGGCCACACCGGCTACATCGCGCTGACCGCGTTCGTGCTGAACATGGTCGTCGCGGTCGCGGTCACGGCCCTGGTCCGGGCGTTCAAGGTGCCGGCGGGGCCGGACGAGACGAGCCCCGACGACTACACCGCCGACGCGGACGACAGGCTGGCCGCGCCGGAGGACCCGGCGGGCGAGCTCACCGGCCAGTCCGCCTGAGGACGGCCCGCCCGAGCGGCGGCGTCGCCCGAGCGGCGGCCCGCCCGAGGGACGTGCAGACCGGCGGGACGGGGCGAGCGGCTCGGTCGCCGTCCGTGCGGCGTAAGGGCGTCACCGACTGCCCCGGTCCCGCCGGTCCCTTCCAGACTGCGCCCCGCCCGCCGCGATCCGCAAGGCGGGCGGGGCTCAGCCCTCGGCGTCGACGCGCTGCGCCAGCACGTGCCCCGGCCAGTCGCCCACCTTGAACTCGGCGACCGTCGCGAACCCCTGGCGCCGGTAGTACTCGACGAGCCGCCCGTCCCCGCCGCCGTAGCAGTCGACGCGCAGCAGCCCGGCGCCCCGGGCCCGCGCCAGCCGCCTCGCCTCGCCGATCAGGGCGGCGCCGACGCCGTGGCCGGCGAACTCCCGGTCGGTGACCAGCAGCGTGATGTACAGCTCCGGTTCGTCGGCCGCGCCGACGTAGGACGGTGGGCCCGGCGCGACGGCCATGACCCCGGCGGGGCGGCCGTCCACCACCGCCACCAGGATCTCGTCGTCGCGGGCGATGCCGGTGATCCGCTCGACCCGGCGCGGGTCGCGGGACCAGGGCTCGGAGCCCCACTGGCCGATCCGTCCGTTGCTCGCCAGCCAGGCGACGGCACCGTCCAGCATCGCCATGATCACGGGTACGTCGTCCGGTCCGCCGCTGCGGATCTCCATCGCGGCACCTCCCACCCGTGATCATCGCATCAGCGCGGCACCGGGCGGTGCTCCCTCTCCTCGGAGCGCTCCAGCTCCCCGCCGGCGAACAGCCGTGCCAGCGGCCCGCCCGTCGGCCTCGGGACCGCGCTCCTCGCCCGGAGCCGTTCCGCGGCCTCCGCCGGGAGGGGACGGGTCCGCTCGCTGAACCCGCCGGAGGGGGCGCGGACGATGATCCCGGTCTCGACGCCGTGCTCCAGGAGAAGCCGGTCCCGCCGCTGGAGGCCGAGGCACAGCCGCCGCGTCACCGTGAACGCCAGCACCGGCCCGGTGAGGAGCGCGATGCGGAAGAACCAGGTGGTCGCGAACAGCGACACGTCGAACCGGTCGGCGATGACGTCGTTGCCGGCCGCCGCCCACAGCACGCCGTAGAAGACGATCCCTGCGGCGCCCAGGCCCGTCCGCGTGGCGGCGTCGCGCGGACGGTCGAGCACATGGTGGATCGCCGTGTCGCCCGTCGCGCGCCGCTCGATGAACGGGTAGAGCGCGAGCAGCGTGAAGAACACGGTGATGACCAGCAGCGGGACGAGGATGCCGAAGGAGAGGGTGTGCCCGGCGGCGGTGACGTCCCAGCCCGGCATCAGCCGCAGCGCCCCGTCGCCGAACGCCAGGTACCAGTCGGGCTGCGACCCGGCGCTGATCGCGCTGGGGGAGTAGGGGCCGTACTGCCAGACCGGGTTGATCTGCAGGAAGGCCGCCAGCAGCACGGTCACGCCGGCGGTGAACAGGACGAACGCCGTGGTCTTGGCCATGAAGACCGGGTAGAACGGCTTGCCCTCGACGGTCCGCTCGGTGCTGCGGCCGCGCCGGAAGTCGGTGTGCTTCTGCACCCACGGCAGGACGATCGCGTGCAGCGGCACCAGCGCCGCCATCAGGCCGGGCACCAGCAGCACGTGCACCACGTAGAGCCGCGGGACGAGATCGGTTCCGGGGAACTGGCCGCCGAGCAGGAAGAACGCGAGGTAGCTGCCGACGAGCGGGATCGCCTGCGCGGCGCCGAGCACCAGCCGCAGCCCGGTGCCGGACAGCAGGTCGTCCGGCAGCGAGTAGCCGGTGAACCCGTTGGCCATCGCCAGCGTGAACAGCACGATGCCGAGCAGCCAGTTCAGCTCGCGCGGCTTGCGGAACGCGCCGGTGAAGAACACCCGGAGCATGTGCGCCACGATCGCCGAAAGGAAGATCAGCGCTGACCAGTGGTGCACCTGCCGGACGAGCAGGCCGCCGCGCACGTCCATGCTCAGATGCAGCGTCGACGCGTACGCCTCGCTCATCTCGACGCCGCGGAGCGGCGTGTAGGAGCCGTGGTAGACGACCTCGGACATGCTCGGCTTGAAGAAGAACGTCAGGAAGACGCCGGAGGCGAGCAGGACGAGGAAGGAGTAGAGGGCGATCTCGCCGATGAGGAAGGACCAGTGGTCGGGGAACGCCTTGCGGGCGGCGCGGCGGGCGAAGCCGGTGGTGCCGAGCCGGTCGTCCAGGGCGTTCAGGGCTTGTTCGGCCGTCGAGGCGCGCCGTTCGGTCAGGGACATGCGCCACTCCCAGGGGGTCGGTCGCCGGTGACCTGTACGACCGAACGTAGTACGACGCCCTGTAGTTCTACAAGAGGTAGTTCTACAGTCGGTAGTACTGCGGGAGGCGGGCGGCGGACGGGCGTGCCCGGGGCGCGGAACGGCGGTCAGGAGGCGATGAACGCCTGCGCGCGACGGAACAGCCCGAGCGTGATGGCATGCAGCAGGTCGCCGGTCTCCTTCGGTGCCTTCCCGGCGAACGCCCGCGCGTGCGTGCCCTCCAGGACGATCCCGAGCTTGAAGCAGGCGAGCACCGCGTACCACGTGATGGACGACAGGTCGCGGCCGGCGACGGCGTCCGCGCGCTCGGCGTAGGCGGCGACCAGCTCGTCCGTCGAGGGCAGGCCCCCGGCCGCGCCCAGCGGCCCGGCCAGCTGCGCGCTCGCGTCGCCGTGCTGCGGCCAGGTGGCCAGCAGCCAGCCGAGGTCGAGCAGCGGGTCGCCGATCGTGCACATCTCCCAGTCGACGATCGCCGCCACCTCGGGGCCGTCGAAGGAGTACATCAGGTTGGCCAGGTGGTAGTCGCCGTGCAGGATGCCGGGCCGCCAGGTCACGGGACGGCGCTCCTCCAGCCAGCGCGCCACGTCGTCCAGGCCGGGGATCTCCGGCCCGGGGTAGCCGTCCAGCGTGCCGTAGGAGTCGAGCTCGGAGAGCCAGCGGCTCACCTGCCGCTCCAGGAAACCCTCCGGCTTGCCGAAGTCCGACAGGCCCACGGCCTCGTGGTCGACCGCGCCCAGCGCGGACAGCGCGCGCGCCGCGTTCAGGCCCATGGCGTGCCGGATGGACGCGTCCCCGGCGTGCGGCTCCGGGAGGACCACCGAGGCGTTGAAGCCCTCGACCGGCGTCATCAGGTAGAAGACGGCGCCGTTCATGACCGACTCGTCCGGGCAGGCGGCGATCACGCGGGGTGCGGGAACGTCGGTGCCGTCCAGCGCGGCGAGCACGCGCGCCTCGCGGCGCAGGACGTCGTTGGTGCGGGCGCGCAGGTGCGCGGGGCCGCGCCGCAGCACGTAGTCCCGGCCGCCGCGGCGGAAGCGGACCAGCGTGTTCTGCGTCCCGCCCGTCAGCGGCTCGACACTCTCGAACGCGCCGCCCGGCAGGCCCTGCCCGTCCATCCACGCCGCCAGGACGGCGAAGTCCACGAGCGCGGGGTCGATCTGCTCAGGCTGCACGGCGGTTCCTTCCGGGTACGGCGGTCTGCCGGAGAGTAACAGTCATGCACTTGCATTACTCATTGAGATGGCTCGATTATTCACGGGACGGAGCGCACCGACCGCAGGAGGCTCGCCATGGCCTGGGACTTCGAGACCGACCCCGCCTACCAGGAACTTCTCGACTGGGCGGACGCGTTCGTCCGCGATGAGGTGGAACCCCTCGACCTGGTGCTGGGCGACCCGTACGACAAGTCCGACCCCCGCTACAAGACCATGGTCCGCCCCCTGCAGGACCAGGTCCGCGAGAAGGGCCTGTGGGCCTGCCACCTCGGCCCCGAACTCGGCGGCCAGGGCTACGGACAGGTGAAGCTCGCGCTGCTGAACGAGATCCTCGGACGGTCCCGGTGGGCGCCGTCGGTGTTCGGCTGCCAGGCGCCCGACTCCGGCAACGCCGAGATCATCGCCCACTTCGGCACGCCCGAGCAGAAGGAGCGCTACCTGCGCCCGCTGCTGGACGGCGAGATCTCCTCGTCCTACTCGATGACCGAACCGCACGGCGGCGCCGACCCGACCCTGTTCACCACCCGCGCCGTCCGCGACGG
The DNA here is from genome assembly GCF_017573545.1 of Actinomadura nitritigenes. Lineage (GTDB taxonomy): Bacteria > Actinomycetota > Actinomycetes > Streptosporangiales > Streptosporangiaceae > Spirillospora > Spirillospora nitritigenes. Next base: position 142,844 of record NZ_JAGEOK010000022.1, read on the forward strand.
CGACGGCTGGGTCATCAACGGCGAGAAGTGGTTCTCCTCCAACGCGCGGCACGCCGAGTTCCTGATCGTCATGGCGGTGTCGAACCCCGACGTGTCCGCCTACGAGGGCATGTCGATGTTCATCGTCCCCGCCGACACGCCGGGGCTGACCACCGTCCGCAACGTCGGCGTCGGCGGCGAGCGCGAGGGCTCGCACGGCTACCTGCGCTACGAGAACGTCCGCGTCCCGGCCGAGAACCTGCTCGGCGACGAGGGCGGCGCGTTCGTCATCGCCCAGACGCGCCTCGGGGGAGGCCGCATCCACCATGCCATGCGCACGATCGCGCAGGTCCGCAAGGCGTTCGACATGATGTGCGAGCGCGCCGTCTCCCGGCGGACCCGGTTCGGGCCGCTGGCGAAGATGCAGATGACCCAGGAGAAGATCGCCGACAGCTGGATCGAGATCGAGCAGTTCCGGCTGCTCGTGCTGCGCACCGCCTGGCTCATCGACAAGCACAAGGACTACAAGAAGGTCCGCAAGGACATCGCCGCGGTCAAGGCCGCGATGCCGAAGGTGTACCACGACGTCGTGCAGCGCGCGATGCACCTGCACGGCGCCCTCGGCGTGTCGAACGAGATGCCGTTCGCCGCCATGATGATGGGCGCGCAGGCGATGGCCATCGCCGACGGCCCCACCGAGGTGCACAAGATCACCGTGGCGCGGCAGCTGCTGCGCGACGTCGAGCCCGTCGAGGGCCTGTGGCCGTCCGGCCACCTGCCGACCCGCCGCGAGGCGGCCCGCGCCCGCTTCGCCGACGCCCTGGAACACGCTATAGGTAACGAATGAACGAGACGCGGGAGCGGTTGCTGGACGCGGCCGAGCGGCTCTACGCCGAGCGCGGGATCGACGCCGTCAGCCTGCGCGAGATCGTGCAGGCCGCCGGCGCCCGCAACGCCACGGCCGTGCAGTACCACTTCGGCGACCGGGCGGGGATCGTGCGCGCGATCCTCGCCCGGCACGCCCCGGAGATCGAGGCGCGCCGGCACGCCCTGCTCGACGCCTACGAGGCCGACGGCGTGCCGGGCGGGCGCACGCTCGCCGCCGCGCTCGTCCGCCCCATGGCGGCCTGCCTGGGCGACGCGTCGGGCCGCGCGTTCCTGCAGGTCTGGGCGGACGTGGTGAACCGGCCGCGCCCGCTGCTCCCGTCCGTGGTCCTCGACGACCCGCCGGAGGCGGCCGGAAGCGGGAGCGGGACCGGGGGAGCGGCGCGGCGGCCGAAGCCCGACAGCCTGTGCCGGTGGCGCGACCTCGTGGAACCCGTCCTGGAGGAGGACGCGGCGCGGCTGCACCGCCGGTTCACCGCGATCCTCTACGCCGCGACGGAGCTGGCCCGCCGCGCCCGCTCGAGGCCGCGCACCGACGACCGGCTGTTCACCAGCTACCTGATCGACGTCGTCGCCGCGATCCTCGGCGCCCCGGTCTCCGAGGAGACGCGCCGCCTCGCCGACGAGCGCGACGCCGCCCGCCGCTGACCCGCGCCGCCGCCCGCACCGCCTCCGACCTCCCATTCGTCCAAGACCCGCCGGGGAGGCGCGGCGGAGACTGGGCATGTCACCCGACCACCGAGGAGGACGACATGACCAGTGAGGTCCGGCGGACGTTCTACCCGCTGATCGCCACCGCCGACCCCGAGAGGTCGATGGAGTGGCTGGAGAAGGCGTTCGGCTTCGTCCCGCACGAGGTGCACAGGGACGGCTCCGGCACGATCGTCCACGCCGAGATGGGGTACGACACCGGGCTCTTCATGTTCGGCGCCGGCGTGCACGTCAAGGCGGCCGTGTACGTGGCGATCGACGACCCGGACGAACACCACGCCCGCGCGAAGGCCGCCGGCGCCGAGATCCTCCGCGAGCTCGCCGACACCGACTACGGCTCGCGCGACTACGCCGCCCGCGACCTGGACGGCAACGAGTGGTACTTCGGCGCCTACCGCCCCTGACGCCGGAAATGGGCGCGCCCGTCCCCGCACCCCGGTGCTACCGTGCGGGGGCCGGCCGCGGGACTTCGGCGCGACTTCCGGAACCCGCCCTGTAAAGCGATGATTCGCTGCTCGTGCTCCCCTTCCCCGGCCGGCGCCCGAAGCCCCCGGCCACCGTTGGATCACGATGAGCGAGACGTTCGCGGACCTGATCGCCTGCGAGGACGCGCTGATGTTCGTCAACGCCGCGATCACCTCCACCGGCCAGCGGGAGTTCCACCACGACCCCGGCGAGCAGCGCCTCTCCCTGGAGTTCCTGCACGCCTACACGCTGGAGAACTACCGGGAGGTCTACGCCGCGGCGCTCGCGCTCGACGTCAACGACCACAACGCCGCGCTCATCATCCGCAACCTGCTGGTGCGGTCGGCCGACGTCGGCGTGGAGCGGCGCCGCCTGGAGGGACGGCTGATCGCGCGGCGGCTGGAGCTGATGCCGCCGCAGCGGGTGTACCGGCTGTTCCGCGAGCTGCGCCGCCTGAAGGTCAACAACCGGCGCACGCGCGCGATCATCCGCGGCTGGCTGGACGCCCGCGCCGACCCCGCGTTCGACGCCGTCAAGTACCGCGACGGCGTCAAGACCGCCGTCCGCCACGCCCACCTCCAGCCCGGCGGCGAGCTCCGCGGCTTCCTGTTCGACCCGCTCCGGGCGAAGTCCTACGAGACGCCGATCCTCGAGCGGTGGCGGCGCGCGCACTACGAGAAGGCCGCGCTGTACGAGCTGCCCTACACCGTCGCGGAAGGGTTCGCGGCCAAGCACCGCGTCCCGCGCGAGGCGTTCCTGGAGCGCATCGCGCCGCGCATGACCAGGCTGGAGCGGCTGCGCCTGCAGGAGAACGCGCGGGAGGCCGGTGCTTCGGCCGTGGCCGCGGACCTGACCGCGATGCCGCTGACCCGGCTGGCGTCCTACGTGCTCGCGCTCCCGCTCGACGACCGCGCGGCGCGCCGCGCGGAACTGACCGGGGCGCTGCGGACCGCCGCCCGCCGCGTCGCCGGGCCGGCGCTCGGCTCGTGGGGCCGCGTCGCGGCGGTGCTGGACGACAGCCACTCCTCGACCGGCTCCGGGCAGAAGCGCCGCCGACCGCTCGCGGTCGCGCTCGCCTCCCACTACCTGCTGGAGGCGCTCGCCAAGGAGTACACGCCGCTGTGGACGTCGGGCCGCACCGACGAACTGCTCGCCTATCCGTTCGGCCCGACACCGCTGGGGGAGCGGATCATCGACGCGCTGGAGGCCCGGCCCGACCGGCTCATCATCGTCTCCGACGGCTTCGACAACGCGCCGCCCGGCCTCGCCGCCGACGTCCTGCGCGTCTGGCGGACGCGCCTCGACCCCGGGCACCGGCTGGCGCCCGGGCAGCGGGTCCTGATCGCCCACCTCAACCCGGTGTACGACGCGGACGGCTTCGACGTGCGACGGCTGTCCCCGGCCGTGCCGACCGCGGGCATCCGCGACGCCGAGGACCTGCCGACCCTGGTCGAGCTGGCCCGCTTCGCGGAGCGGCAGGTCGGTCTCGCGGGGCTGCGCGCCCACCTGGACGACCGGACCGCCCGGCTCCTGGGGGAGCGCGCATGACGTTCGCGCTGGAAGGACTGGAGACGCGGCCCGCGCAGGTCTGGGGGTCCGTGCGGCTCGTCCCGCTCGTCCGGGACGAGCCCGTCCCGCACCTGCGGCTGCACCGGAAGGCCTACGAGGAGCCGGTGTCCGTCGTGGACGTCGGCGACGGGTCCGCCTACGTCTCGTTCGTCCCGCACGCGTTCGTGGCGACGTGGACCGACGGCGACCAGGCCCCGGCGGCCTCCTACGGGACCCGCCTGCTGGAGCGGGACACCGCGGCCGCTCCGCCGCGCATGCCCGTCCGCCTCACCCGGCGCATGGCGCGCAAGGCCGGGAAGGACCGCCTCCGGTTCCTGCCGCTGCACCTGGCCGTCGAGGGCTACCTCGCGCTGCACTTCGGCGGCCCGGAGATCCTCTGGGAGGAGTGGTCGAGGCGGGCGGTGGCGCGCGGCCTGTCGCCGCGCTGCGAGGAGAGCTACCTCGGGCTGCAGGTCCGCGGGCTGGAGGACGCGCTCCGCATCTTCGAGATCCATCCCGGGCAGTGCGGCGTGCTCGTCTACGTGGCGGACGCGCTGGCCGGCGCGTTCGTCACGCCGCATCCCGACGACTACCGCGCCCTGCACGCGACGCTGGTCGAGGACCTGTTCGGCGAGCTGATCTACAACTACGGGCTGCTCGGCGTCCCGGCCGGCGACCTGTCGGCGGGGATCGACGGCGCCGGGATCACCTCGCTCGGCGACCTGCGCGCCGCCGCGGCCCGGCGCCGGGAGGAATGGGCCGCCTTCCACGACGAGGTCATGGCGGGCGACCTGTTCGACGAGGACGGCTCCCGGCAGCGCGTGCAGCGCCTGCACGGGTTCGAGCTGTCGCGGTTCCTGCCGTCGTTCGGGCTCCGCAAGGAGAACCACATCGGCGAGACGATCACCGGCGCGGACGGCCGCGTCGCCTACCTGAAGACGTACCGGCTCTCGGACTCGCAGGTGCGCCGCGGCCACCTGCTGACGCGCCTGGCCGCGCACGAGTGGCGGCTGGACGCGACGGCCGCCGCCCTCGGCATCGGCGAGGCGGCGCTGGCGCTGCGGCTGGAGCGCGCGGGCTTCGGCCACCTGCTGCGGCAGGACGTCCTCGACCACTACCGGGCCCAGGCGAAGCGCGCCGCGCCCGCCTGAGCCCGCTCTCCTCGGTTCCGCCCGCCCGGACCCGCGCCCTCGCGGGCCGGGTGCGGCCTTGCCGTCAGCGCAGGCCCGCGAACAGGTCGTCCTCGCGGTCGGGGGCGGCGTCCACGCGGTTGAAGTGCCGGATGAACGTCTCGTTCGCGAAGGCCATGTGCTGGACCTCCTCGGGCAGGCGCAGGAAGAAGATGTTCTCGCCCTGGCTCGCGTGCGCCTCCAGCGCCTTCACCTTGCGGGCGGCGTAGGGCCCGACGTCCACCACGCTGGTGATCATCTCGTCCGGGACGCCGAAGTCGTCCGGCGGCTCGAAGCCGATGTCGACGCCCGCGGACTTCGCGAACTCGAACATCTGCGCGATGCCCGACCGGGGGATCGCCGTGTAGTACAGCTTGTCGGGGATGCCGGTCTTCTCGGTGGCGGCGACGGCGATGCGGTGCGCCTGGATGTGGTCGGGGTGCCCGTACCCGCCGTTCTCGTCGTAGGTGACGACGACCTGCGGGCGGTACCGCTCCATCAGCTCGGCCAGCCGTCCCGCGGACTCCTCCAGCGGGACGTTCGCGAACGCCAGCGGGTCCTCGTTGGTGGACCAGCCCTCCATGCCGGAGTCGCGGTAGCCGAGCAGCTCCAGGTGCTCGACCGCCAGGATCCCGGCGGACTCGCGCACCTCGGCCAGGCGCCGCCGCGCGACCCCCTCCGCGTCGTGGCCCGGCTCGCCCGGCTTCACGCCGCCGGCGTCGTCGCCCTGCTCGCCGTTGGTGCAGGTGACCAGGACCGTGCGGACGCCCTCGGCGGCGCAGCGCGCGAGCAGCCCGCCGGTGCTGAGGACCTCGTCGTCCGGGTGGGCGTGGACCGCCATCAGGGTGAGTTCGTGCTCCATTGCTCCGGGACTCCTCGGGGGCGCTCGTCCGACCCGATCAACCCTACGCGGCGGCGGGTGAAGCAGATCACGTCTGGGACGTGGCCTCGGTCACCGAGAGATCGTCGGGGGACACCCGGTGGGCCGGCGGGTCGAACGGGAACAGCGAGGTCGTGTCCGTACCGTCGACGACGAACAGCTCGCCGGGTTCGAGGAGCCGCCAGCCCTCGGCGTCGTCCATCCGCTCGCTGGCCACCACGTGGGCGGCGGCCGGCTCGCGGTGCGCGGACACGTGCACGCGTCCGGGCTCGCGCTCGGACGACATGTGCCGGGTCTCGCCCTTCTCGGCGAGGTCGTGCTTCAGCACCCACAGCTCGTGGGTGTCGGGATAGCGCAGCGCCCACAGCCGCCTCGACTCGGCGAGCAGCACGTTCAGCGCGAAGACCGGCACCTCGGCGGCGATCCGCCGGACCGCGGCGACCAGCCCGGCGGCGGTGTCGCCGTGCCGCCGGATCTCCGCCGTGACGTAGGCGAAGACCAGCTCCGAGTCGGTCTGCCCGCCGACCCGCGCGAGGTCCACGTCGGTGAGCCACGAGCGGATCACGTCGAGGCCCCGGACCATCCCGTTGTGCGCGAACAGCCGGTCGTCCATGACGAAGGGGTGGGAGTTGCGCACGTTCGGCTCGCCCGTGGAGGCGTACCGGACGTGCGACATGAACGTGTGCGAGACGACGTCGCGGGCCTCGGCGCAGAAGTCGGCGTCCCGGTAGGCCGCGATGGGCGCCCGGTCGCGGACCGGCTCCTCACCGAGCGAGAACCAGCCGAGCCCCGTCCCGTCGGGCATCCCGCGGCTCTGCGAGGACAGGCTGTCCGGGGCGTCGACGAGCCAGAACGTGGCATGCACGCGCGGCCCGCCGGTCGTCATCCCGAACAGTCGGCACATGCCCCCACGATGCCCGCCACACCGGGACCGAACCGGTCCCGGCGGGTCAGGGATCGGTCATTCTTCGACCGGCTCCGCCGTTCGGGCCGAAGCGGTGGACGCGACGCGGCCCCGCGCGCAGAACCAGCCCGCCACCAGGGCGGCGATGATCACTGGGACGGCCAGCACGGTCTGGTGGCCCTCGCCGTCGTAGTCGAACCACATCAGCACGACGACCGCGGCGAGGAAGACCAGCGTGACGATCTCGGTGACCGGCGAGCCCGGCAGCCGGTACGACGGCCGGGACAGCGCGCCCGTGCGGGTCCGCCGGACGAACAGCAGGTGCGAGATCATGATCATCGCCCACGTGCCGAGGATGCCGATCGCCGCGAAGTTCAGCACGATCTCGAAGGCGTCCTTGGGGACTCACGCGTTCAGCACGACGCCCAGCACGCAGATCGCCGTGGTCATCAGGATGCCGCCGTAGGGCACCTGCGTCCGGCTCATCGCCATGGTGAACCGGGGCGCCGACCCGGAGGCGCCGAGGGAGCGCAGGATCCGGCCGGTGGAGTACAGCCCGGAGTTGAGGCTGGACAGCGCCGCGGTGAGCACGATGAGGTTCATCACGCCGCCCGCGGCGGGCACGCCGAGCTTGGACAGCACGGTGACGAAGGGGCTCTCGCCGTCCTTGTAGGCGTTCCAGGGCAGCAGCATCGTGAGCAGCAGCACCGATCCCACGTAGAACACCAGGATCCGCCAGACGATCGAGTTGATCGCCTTCGGCATGACCTTCTCAGGGTTCTCGGTCTCCCCGGCCGCGACGCCGACCAGCTCGGTGGAGGCGTAGGCGAACACGACGCCCTGCACGACCACGAGCATCGGCAGTACGCCCTTGGGGAAGACGCCGCCGTGGTCGAGGATCGTCAGCGGCCCGGCGTCCTGCGCGCCGACCCTGTGGCCGGTGACGACCAGCACGATGCCGATGCACATGAACGCGACGAGCGCGCCGACCTTGACGATGGAGAACCAGAATTCCAGCTCGCCGAAGATCCGCACGGAGATCAGGTTGATGGTGACGACGACCGCGAGCGCGATCAGCGCGAGCACCCATTGCGGGATGCTCGTGAACGCCTTCCAGTAGTGGATGTAGAGCGCGATCGCCGTGATGTCGACGATGCCGGTCGTGGACCAGTTCAGGAAGTGCATCCAGCCCGCGACGAACGCGCCCTTCTCGCCCATGAACTCGCGCGAGTAGGAGACGAACGACCCCGACGACGGGCGGTGCAGGACCAGTTCGCCGAGCGCCCGCACGACCATGAACGAGAAGAACCCGCAGACCGCGTAGGCGATGGCCAGGGACGGGCCGGCGCTGGCCAGCCGCCCGCCGGCGCCGAGGAAGAGCCCGGTGCCGATGGCGCCGCCGATCGCGATCATGTTGACGTGGCGCGTCTTGAGGGACTTGCGGTAGCCGGCGTCGCCCGCGTCGACGTGCGACGTCTCGGCCGGTGCCGTCCTCAAATCCTGGTCGCTCACGCCTCGTTACCGCCTTTCCACGGGGTGTCGCCTCGATGGCCCGGTGCAGTTTCGGTCATGGGGCCGAAACTGTCAAAACGCTGCCCAAAATGACCTTGATGTAACATCCGTGTCGCCATGCCGTAGGTTCTCGGGTATGGGGTCGCCGCTGGTGCTGCTGGACGTTGACGGAGTGCTCAATCCGTTCGAAAGGCCGCACCGGGGCTATCGCCGCCATCGCTGCTCGCCCAACGGCGTCACGTTCCGCCTGTGGCTGAACGCCGCGCACGGGCGGGCGCTGCTCGAAATGGCCGAGTCCACCGGCGCCGAACTGGCCTGGGCGAGCTACTGGTGCGACAACGCCAACGAATGGATCTCGCCCCGGGTCGGGCTGCCCCGGCTGCCGTTCGTGCCGATCCCGCGGTTCCCGGGCATCGGGGAGGGCCGCACCCTCGGCGCGTGGAAGGCCCGGCACGTCGCGGCGTGGGTCGAGCGGCGGCCGTTCGTGTGGTTCGAGGACGAGCCCGACGCGACGGAGTGCATCGCCGCCGAGGAGGGCGTCGCGGACCATCTCCTCGTCGCCGTCGACCCGATGGCGGGCCTCACCGATGACGATCTGGAGCGGGGCGCGGCGTGGCTGCGCGCCCTCGCCCGCTGATCGCGCCCGCCGGGCGGCGCGGGCCGCACGGCGAGTACGGCCCGCACCGCCCGGCGGCGTCTCAGCAGGGGCCGAGCAAACGGGTCAGGGCCGTCTTCTCCGCGGAGTCGACGGTCAGGCCGTGGCGGTACTTCACGTCGATCCAGGAGCGGGCGTACATGCAGTCGAAGCTCGCGAGCGGCGGCGTCCACTCGGCGGGGTCCTTGTCGCCCTTGGCCTGGTTGACGTTGTCGGTGACGGCCCACAGCTGCGAGGAGTCCAGGTCGTTGGGGGTGTTGCACGTCCCGGACTGGGGGATCCAGTGCGGGAACTAGCGGCCGCCGCGCCGCCCGGACGGAGCGGGCGGGTTCCTGTCAGGGGCCGCTTACGGGCGCGGACGTGCGGCGGGCAGGATGGTGCTCCGCGTTCCGCGACCTGACGAAGGAGTGTCCATGAGTTCTCTCGCCGGCCGTACGGCCCTGGTCACCGGAGGCAGCCGGGGGATCGGCCGCGCCATCGCGCTGGCCCTCGCGGCCGACGGCGCCCGGGTCGCGGTCGCCTACCGGCGCGACGAGGAGGCGGCCCGCAAGACCGTCGCCGACATCGAGGCCGCCGGGTCGCGCGGCCACGCCTTCCAGGCGTCCGTCGACTCCCTCGACGCCTGCCGGGCCCTCGCCGCCGCGGTCGAGGAGGAGCTCGGCGGGCTGGACATCCTCGTGCACAGCGCCGGGATCGCCAGCCGCGGCGACAGCGTGGCCGACACCGACCCGGCCGAGCTGGAGCGGGTGCTGCGCGTGCACGCCTTCGGCCCCCACCACCTCAGCCAGGCGCTGATCCCGCTGCTGAGGCGCGCCGACCGCAGCGACATCGTGTTCGTGTCGAGCGTGGTCACCGACCTGATGCACGCCAACTCGGGCCCCTACGCCATGGGCAAGGCGGCCCAGGAGGCGCTGGCGCAGGTGCTGTCGAAGGAGGAGCGCGCCAACGGCATGCACGTCAACGTGGTCGCGCCGGGCGTCGTGGACACCGACATGGGGCGGCGGCTGGTGCGCGCCACGATGGGGGTCGACGACATCCGGCAGGTGGACGCGGCGTCCCCCTACGGGCACGTCTGCACGCCGGAAGAGGTCGCCGACGTCGTTCGGTTCCTGGTGTCGGACGGCGCGTCCTACCTGACCGGCCAGCGCATCGTCATCGACGGCGGCACCTTCTAGCGCGCCGCCCGCGACCCGCTGGGCCAGAGGCCCGCCCGGCTGGGCCCGCTAGTTGCGGGTCCAGTCGGGCTGGGCGAAGTCGGCGACCCTGGCCTGGCGTCCGAGCAGCACCACCTCGCGGAACTGCCACAGCATCGCGCCGGTCGGTGCGTGCACCCGCCAGTCCGGCGCGAGCCACATCTGCAGCAGGCTGCCGCCGTCCGGGAGCGGCACCCACCTCGGGGTGTCGTCGTCGGCCAGCCTGCGCAAGCTCGTGTAGTGGACGGAGTGGACCTCGTCCGGGTTCGGGGCGAGCGGCCCGGGATCGTCGAGCACGACCACGATCGGAGTGATCGCGAAACCGGACGCGGCGGGGAAGTCGTCCAGCCGGCCGACCACGTCCCCCGGGCCCGCGGCCAGGCCGATCTCCTCGCGCAGCTCCCGCAGCGCGGCCTCTTCGGCGGTCTCGCCGTCCTCCAGCCGGCCGCCCGGCAGGCCCCACTGCCCGGCGTTCCGCCCCTGGTACGCGCGCCTGATCAGGATCACCGACGGGACGCCGCCGTGCTCCACGGCGCACAGCACGACCCCGGCACGGCGCAGGCCCGGCTCGTCCGGGACGGTGGTGTGCTCGAACCCGCCCAGCCGCGCCGCGGCGAGCCGGTGGAAGGCCGTCAGGTCATCGAGGGGGCCGGGGGTCGGGAGGCGGTCCATCATGTCCCGATCCTCCCAGTTCCTCCTCCCGTGCGTACCGGGCGGGAGAGGTGCCGACGGCGGCGGTGAAGTCGCGGGTGAAGTGCGCCTGGTCGGCGTAGCCCAGCTCGGCGGCCAGCCGGGCCCAGTCGACCCGCGTGCCCGCCTCGGCCCGCTCGGCCGCCTCGATCATCCGGAACCTGCGGATGACCCACTTCGGGCCGATCCCGACGTACTCGTGGAACAGCCGCTGCAGGCTGCGCGGGCTCACGCCCTCGGCCCGGGCCAGCTCGCCGACGCGGACGACGCCGGGCCGTCCCGCGATCCGCCCGACGATCGCGGCGGCCCGCTCGGCGGACGGGTCGGGCTCGGGGCGCCGCCCGGCGAGGAACGCCTCCAGCCGGGCGACGGCCTCCGCGTCGCCGGGCGTCGCGAAGACCTCCGCGGCCAGGTCGAGGCCCGGCTCGCCGAACACCTCGTCCACGCCCGCGAACCGGCCGGTCAGCGCGGCCACCGGGCCGTCCAGGAACGGCCGGAACCCGCCCGGGCGGAACGCCGCGCCGATGACCCGGCCCTCGTCCGCGATCTCCTCGACGAAGTCGTCGCGCACCACCCCGACGATCCGGGCCCGCGTCGCGCCGCTGGTCAGGTAGCTGGTGAAGGTCATGTGCACCGAGGGCCGGGTCAGCACCTGCTGCCGGTGGGGCGGGCGTCCCCGCAGGTCCCAGCGCAGCACCCAGAAGTAGTCCACGAAGGAGACGAGGGCGGGCGCCGGCGCGACCCGCTCGACCCGGAAGTTCTCCAGGCCCGTGCGCGGGCGCAGGATCCCGCGCGTCCCGCCGGGGAGGGATCGGCCCATCAGGCCAGGCTAGCGGTGTCGCGTTTCTTCAAGACCGCGCGCGGTGGCGCGTCCTAGCGTGGAGACATGTTCGAACGCATGAGCGAAGGAGTCGTCATGGACGTCCGGAGGCAGATGCGGCCCGCCGCGGACGCCGCGGCGCGGATCGTCCTGGAGATACCGCGGGACCGCCTGGACGCACCGACCCCGTGCCCCGGCTGGGACGTGCGGGCGCTGGTCAACCACCTGATCCTGTGGAACGGGCGCGGCGAGACCGCCGCCCGCAGGCAGCCCGTGACCGGGCCCGGCGAGGACCACGACTTCACCGCCGAACCCGGCTGGGCCGAGCGGTTCGGCGAGCAGGCCCGCAGGACCGCCGACGCCTGGAGCGACCCCGCGGCCTGGGAGGGGAACACCAGCCTGACCGGCGCCGAGGAGGGCATGCCCGCCTCGTTCATCGCCGGGATCGTGCTCGGCGAGTGCGTGGTGCACGGCTGGGACCTCGCCGTGGCCACCGGCCGCGAGCCCGGCCTCCCGCCGGAGGTCGTCGAGGCCGCCTGGGAGCAGCTCGTCCCCACCGCGGAGATCAGCCGCAAGTACGGCGCGTTCGGCCCGGAGGTCGCCGTCCCGGAGGACGCGCCGCTGCTCGAACGCCTCCTCGGACTGGCCGGCCGCGACCCGTACTGGAAGCCCTGAACGGGGTCCGCCACCCGGCAGGGGCCGTGCCCCGATGAGGGCGCGCCGCGCGGCGCGCCCTCATCCGGGCGCGAGCGGGGCCTCGCTCGCTCTACCCTTGGGGGCATGTCAACGAGCTCTTCGATCCGGGTACGTTTCGCGCCGTCGCCGACCGGCATGTTCCACGTCGGAGGCGCCCGCTCCGCGCTGTTCAACTGGGTCATGGCGGCCCAGTCGGGCGGCACGCTGGTGCTGCGGATCGAGGACACCGACGCCTCCCGCAACAGCCCCGAGTGGACCGAGGGCATCATCCGCGCCCTGGCCTGGCTCGGCATGGACGGGGAGCAGTACGAGGGCCCGTACTTCCAGTCCGCCAACGCCGACAAGCACGTCGAGGCCGCCCGGACGCTGAGGGAGCAGGGCCGCGCCTACTACTGCGACTGCACCCGCGAGGCCGTCGTCGCCCGCACCGGCGACCAGCACAAGGGCTACGACGGGTTCTGCCGCGACCGCGGCCTGGAGCCCGGCCCCGGGCGCGCCCTGCGCTTCCGCACCCCCGACGAGGGCCAGACCACCGTCGTGGACCTGCTGCGCGGAAAGCCCGTCTTCGACAACGCCGTGCTGGAGGACTTCGTCATCGCCCGCGCCGACGGGTCGGTCACGTTCCTGCTGGCCAACGCCGTCGACGACATGAGCCAGGGCATCACCCACGTCGTGCGCGGCGAGGAGCACCTGTCGAACGCGCCCAAGCAGCAGCTGCTGTGGGAGGCGCTCGGCGGCGAGCCGCCCGTCTGGGCGCACGTCCCGGTGATCGTCAACGAGAAGCGGCAGAAGCTGTCCAAGCGCCGCGACAAGGTCGCCCTGGAGGACTACCGCGCCGAGGGCTACCTCGCCGAGGCGATGCGCAACTACCTGATGCTGCTCGGCTGGGCCCCGTCCGGCGACCGCGAGATCGTCCCGTGGGACGTGATCGTCGACGAGTTCCGCATCGAGGACGTCAACTCCTCGCCGGCCTTCTTCGACGTCAAGAAGCTGCGCGCGATCAACGGCGAGTACATCCGGGCGCTGCCGGAGCAGAAGTTCATCGCCGAGTGCCTGCCGTTCCTGCAGGAGGCGCCGTTCGACGTGGACGTCGCGGTGTTCGCGGAGCTGGCGCCGCTCGCGCAGACCCGGGTCGCGCTGCTGTCGGAGATCGTCCAGATGATCGACTTCGTGTTCCTGGACGAGCCGCCCGCCGACGAGCAGTCCTGGAACAAGGCGATGAAGGAGCCCGCCGCCGACATTCTCGCCGCCGCCGAGGCCGCCTACCAGGACGCGCCGTGGAACGCCGCCGAGCTGAAGGACCGGCTGGAGCGCGTCGGCGCCGAGCACGGCCTCAAGCTCGGCAAGACGCAGGCGCCCGTCCGCGTCGCCGTCACCGGACGCACCGTGGGCCTGCCGCTGTTCGAGTCCCTGGAGATCCTCGGCCGCGACCGGACCCTCGCCCGCATCGCCGCCGCCCGCGCGAAGCTCGCCGCCTCCTCCTGACCCCCGGGGTCAGCGGAAGGTGATCGCGCCGGGGAAGTGCCCGGACGCGCACATGAACGGCATCCGGCCAGGGGCCGGGGCGCCGAGGTCGACGCGGGTCTCGCCGGTCGCGGGCAGGTACACGTCCCTGCCGCGGCTCGGGAGGGTGAAGACCCGCATGTGCCCCGAGGTGTGCCGGGTCCGCAGCACGAGCACGGTGTGCACGCCGGCCCGCGCCGTCAGCAGCGCGGGCCGGTAGCCCTGGTTCAGGGCCCACACCGTCACGACCTGGGTGCCTGACGCGTCCGTCCGGACGAACCGGGCCGAGTCGGCCGCCGCCGTCGCCCCGCCGCCGGACGGGAGCCAGCCGCCGAGCCGCAGGCCCGACAGCAGCGTCCAGCCGGACACCGCGAGCAGCGCCACGGCGAGCAGCGCGGTCAGCCGTCCCCGCAGCAGCGCCATCGCCCGCCCGACGGTGACGCCGATCAGCCCGAACAGCGGCGCCGTCCCGAGGACGAACGCGCCCATCACCACCGCGCCGCCGAGCACGGAACGCGACGTCACGGCCAGCAGCTCCGCCGACAGCGTCAGCCCGCACGGGACCAGCACCGTCGCGGCCCCCAGCATGGCGGGCCGCCGGGAGCGCCCCCGTGGGAGCGCGTGACAGGCGTCCTCGCCCTCGCCTTCGCCCTCCCCGGCCTCGGGCGAGGGCCCCCGGCCTCGCCTCAGCAGGCGGCGCACCGGCCGGAAACCCAGCAGATCGAGCGCGAACAGCGCCAGCGCCGCCGCGGCCGCCGCCAGCAGCGCCCCGCGCACCCTCGGACCCGGCTGCACCGCACCGCCCGCCAGCCCCAGCAGCGCGCCCAGCGCCACATGCGAGACCAGCTTCGCCGCCAGGAACACCGACACCTGCCGGACCGGACGGGCCCCCGCCGAACCGGAACCGGCGCCGGCCGCACCGCCCACCGCCCCGGTCAGCAGGCCGATCTGCGTCGCCGCGCACGTGGTGCCGCCCGCCAGCAGCCCCGCCCCGGCGCCCGCGAGGAACAGCCCCGCGACGTCCACGGCCCACCTCCCGGCGGAACCATCCCCGGCACCGAAGGGCGCAAAGCGTCACTGACCGGACACGGCCAGTCGATCACCTCGAGCCGCGGCCCCCGGTTCAGTCGCCGGGCAGCAGGGCCTCCCGCAGCGCCTCCAGGCGCCGCTCCAGCTCGTCGTAGTCGCCGCGCCGCGCCGGTGGCAGGTGCTTGCCGACGGTCTCGGCCTGCTCGGCCACCGCCGCCAGCGCGTCGGCGATCCGCGGATCCGCCGCGCGAGGGCCGTCCCCGTTCTCGCCGGGGGTCTCGGCGCCCCGCGCCTTCAGCAGCGTCGACTGCTCGCGCAGCAGCGCGGCCTGCTCCCGCAGCAGTGCCGTCTGGTCGCGCAGCTGCTTGTTCTTGGTGTGCAGCTCCACGAACACCGAGACCTTCGCGCGCAGCACCCACGGGTCGAACGGCTTGGAGATGAAGTCCACCGCGCCGGCCGCGTACCCGCGGAACGCGTAGTCCGGATCGCTGTTCACCGCCGTCAGGAAGATGATCGGCAGGTCGCGGGTCTTCTTGCGGCGCTTGATGTCGCGCGCCGTCTCGAACCCGTCCATTCCCGGCATGACGACGTCCAGCAGGATGACCGCGTACTCGTCGGTGAGCAGCGCCTTCAGCGCCTCCTCACCCGATCGCGCCCGGACCAGGTCCTGATCGAGCGAACTGAGAATGGCCTCCAGCGCGATCAGGTTCTCCTCGCGGTCGTCCACGAGCAGGATCTTCGCCTTGTCGTCCACGCGTCGTCTCTCTCCGATCCCGGTCCGGCCTCCCGCCGTGCGGCCACGCCCATCCCAACGGCGACCCTACCTGCCAGGCGACTCCTCTCCTCAGCGGACGATGGAGGGTTGCAGCCAGTTCCTCATGACGTCAAGGAGATGATCCACGTCGACGGGCTTCGGCACGTAGTCCGACGCGCCCGATTCGAGGCTCTTCTCGCGGTCTCCCTTCATCACCTTCGCGGTGATCACGATGATCGGCAGCTCGGCGAACTGCGGCATCCGCCTGATCGCCGCGGTCGTCGCGTAACCGTCCAGGCCGGGCATCATCACGTCCATCAGCACGATCGCCACGTCCGGGTTGCGGTGCAGCAGGTCGATCCCCGCCTGCCCGTCCTCGGCGTACAGGACCTCCATCCCGTACCCCTCCAGGACGGACGTCAGCGCGAACACGTTGCGGACGTCGTCGTCGACGATCAGCACCTTGCGGCCCGACAGCACCCCGTCGACGAAGTCCGCCGGGGGCTCCGCCAGCATCCCGTTCAGCGCGGGCTCGGGCCGCCGCCCCTCACGGGGAGGCCGCTGGTCGGCCGGAAGGCCGTTCTCCCGGCCGGACGCCGCGCGCGGGGCGCCGCCCTCGGCGGGACCGCCCGCCGACAGCGCGGGCGGGGCCTCCGCCGCCCCCTCGGCCTCCTCCTGCGCCGCGGACCGCCGGCGGCCCTCCGCCTCGCTGTACTGGGCCGGCAGGTACAGCGTGAACACGCTGCCGCGGCCCGGCCGGCTCTCCGCCTGGATCTCCCCGCCCAGCAGCCGGGCGATGTTCCGGCTGATCGACAGGCCCAGCCCGGTGCCGCCGTAGCGGCGGCTGGTGGTCCCGTCGGCCTGCTGGAACGGCTCGAAGATCTCCTGCAGCTTGTCGGCGCTCACCCCGATGCCGGTGTCGATCACCCGGAACGCGATGACGTCCGGGGTGTTCCACAGCGCCGGCAGCGTGAAGTCGATGTCCCCGGCCCGCTCGATCACCAGCCGGACCTCGCCCTCGGCGGTGAACTTCACCGCGTTCGACAGCAGGTTGCGCAGCACCTGCTGCAACCGCTGCTCGTCGGTGTTCAGCGTCGGCGGGACGTCCGGCGCGACCTCCACCCCGAAGTGCAGCCCCTTGTCGACCGACAGCGGGCGGAACGTCGCGTCGACGTAGTCCACCAGCGCCGGCACCGACAGCCGCTGCGGATGCGCCTCCATCTTCCCGGCCTCCACCTTGGCCAGGTCCAGGATGTCGTTGATGAGCTCCAGCAGGTCGGTGCCGGACTCGTGGATCGTCCGCGCGAACTCCACCTGCTTGTCGGTGAGGTTGCCGCCCTGGTTCTCCGACAGCAGCTTGGCCAGCACCAGCAGGCTGTTCAGCGGCGTCCGCAGCTCGTGCGACATGTTCGCCAGGAACTCCGACTTGTACCGGGAGGAGATCGCGAGCTGCTCGGCGCGCTCCTCCAGCGTCCGCCGCGCCTGCTCGATCTGGAAGTTCTGGATCTCGATCGCCCGGTTCTGCTGGGCGAGCAGCGCCGCCTTCTCCTCGAGCTCGGTGTTGGAGTGCCGCAGCTCGCCCTGCTGGCGCTGCAGCTCGTCGGAGCGTTCCTGGAGCTCCTGCGCGAGCCGCTGGGACTCGCCGAGCAGCGCCTCGGTCCGGGTGTTGGCGCGGATCGCGTTCAGCGTCACCCCGATCGTCTCGATCAGCTGGCTGAAGAACGCCAGGTGCACGTCGGTGAACCGGCCGAACGACGCCAGCTCGATCGCGCCGAGCACCTCGTCCTCGAACACGATCGGCAGCACGATGATGTTGACCGGCGACGCCTCGCCCAGCCCCGACCCGATCCGGACGTAGTCGGCGGGCGCGTCGTTGATCAGCAGCGGG
This sequence comes from Actinomadura nitritigenes, assembly GCF_017573545.1. GTDB lineage: Bacteria > Actinomycetota > Actinomycetes > Streptosporangiales > Streptosporangiaceae > Spirillospora > Spirillospora nitritigenes. The sequence continues at coordinate 160,125 of NZ_JAGEOK010000022.1, forward strand.
CGGCGCTCCTGCGCCGCCTGCCCGACGAGCCCCTCGCCGAGCGCGAACCGGACCGTGCCGATCCGGCTGCGCCGCGTCCCGTACCCGGCGATCAGCACCAGCTCGGTCTCCTCGCCGCCCTCGGCCAGGTAGAACGCGCCGTACTGGGCGCTCGCCGTCGGCGTCAGCTCCCGCATGATCAGCTCGGCGACCTGCATCAGGTCCCGGTGCCCCTGCATGAGCCCGCCGATCCGGGCCAGGTTGGTCTTCAGCCAGTCCTGCTCCTCGTTCGCGCGGGTCGTCTCGCGCAGGGTGGCGACCATCAGGTTGACGTTGTCGGACAGCTCGGCGACCTCGCCGCGCGCCTCCACGGTGATCGTCCGGGTCAGGTCGCCGGTGGCGACCGCGCTGGCCACCGCGCCGATCGCGCGGACCTGGGTGGTCAGGTTGCGGGCCAGCTCGTTCACGCTCTCGGTCAGCCGCTTCCAGGTGCCGGAGACGCCCTCGACCTCGGCCTGCCCGCCGAGCCGCCCTTCGCTGCCGACCTCGCGGGCGACGCGGGTCACCTCGGAGGCGAACGACGACAGCGTGTCCACCATCGTGTTCAGCGTCGTCTTCAGCTCGAGGATCTCGCCCTGCGCGTCGACGTCGATGCGGCGGGTCAGGTCGCCGTGCGCGACCGCCGTCGCGACCTGCGCGATGTTGCGGACCTGGTAGGTCAGGTTGGACGCCATGCCGTTGACGTTGTCGGTCAGGTCCTTCCACATGCCGCCCGCGCCGGGCACGTGCGCCTGGCCGCCGAGACGTCCCTCAGTACCGACCTCGCGGGCGACCCGGCTGACCTCGTCCGCGAACGCCGACAGCGTGTCGACCATCGTGTTCAGGGTGTCCTTGAGCTGCAGGATCTCGCCCTGCGCGTCGACCTCGATCTTGCGGGTCAGGTCGCCCTGCGCGACCGCCGTGGTGACCTGGGCGATCCCCCGGACCTGCACCGTCAGGTTGTTCGCCATCGAGTTGACGTTGTCGGTCAGGTTCTTCCAGACGCCGCTGACGCCCTGGACGTTCGCCTGGCCGCCGAGGCGCCCCTCGGTGCCGACCTCGCGGGCGACGCGGGTGACCTCGTCGGCGAAGGCGGAGAGGGTGTCGACCATCGTGTTGACGGTGTCCTTGAGTTCGAGGATCTCGCCCTGGGCGTCGACGGTGATCTTCTTGCCGAGGTCGCCCTCGGCGACGGCGGTGGTGACCTGCGCGATGTTGCGCACCTGGTACGTCAGGTTGGACGCCATGCCGTTGACGTTGTTGGTCAGATCGCGCCAGACGCCGCCCGCGCCGGGCACGTTCGCCTGGCCGCCGAGGCGCCCCTCGGTGCCGACTTCGCGGGCGACGCGGGTGACCTCGTCGGCGAAGGCGGAGAGGGTGTCGACCATCGTGTTGACGGTGTCCTTGAGTTCGAGGATCTCGCCCTGGGCGTCGACGGTGATCTTCTTGCCGAGGTCGCCCTCGGCGACGGCGGTGGTGACCTGCGCGATGTTGCGCACCTGGTACGTCAGGTTGTTTGCCATCGCGTTGACGTTGTCGGTCAGGTTCTTCCAGACGCCGCTCACGCCCCGCACGTTCGCCTGTCCGCCGAGGCGCCCCTCCGTGCCGACCTCGCGGGCCACGCGGGTGACCTCGTCGGCGAACGCCGACAGCTGGTCCACCATCTGGTTCACGGTGAGCTTCAGCTCCTGGAGCTCACCGGTCGCCTCGACCGTGACCTTGCGGGTCAGGTCGCCCTGCGCGACCGCCGTGGTGACCTCGGCGATGTCGCGGACCTGCGACGTCAGCCGCGCCGCCATCACGTTCACCGACGCCGTCACGTCCCGCCAGCGGCCGGTCATGCCGCGCGACGGGGCCTGGCCGCCGAGCCGCCCCTCTGTGCCGACCTCCCGGGCGAACTGGGTGACCTCCCAGGTGAACTGATCCAGCAGCTCGACCATGCCGTTCACCGACTTGGCCATCCGCAGCAGCTCGCCGCGCATGGGCCGGCCGCGCACCCGCAGCTCCACCCGCTGGCTCAGGTCGCCGGCCGCCACCGCCTCCACCACCCGGTGCATCCCGGTGGCCAGGTCGGTCAGCTTGTCGATGATCGCGTTCGCGTCCTCCACCGCCGACGCCCACGACCCGCGCAGGCTCCCCGGCGTCAGCCGCCCGCGCAGCTGCCCCTCGCGGCCGATCTCGCGCCGCACCCGGGCCAGCCCGGACGCCACCTCGTGCCCGTTCTGCCGGATCTCGTCCAGTATCGCCGCGGCCTCCGCCACGGCGCCGTCGCCGGGCACGTCCAGCTCGGTCGCCGTCCGGCCGTCCCGGACGGCGGCCAGCGCCTTCAGCAGCGGCGCGAGATCGGCGTCGCTGTAACGCGGAGTGGTGTCGCGAGACCCGCCCGCGGGGCGGGCACGGGACGCTGTACGCGGCATTGTTCCTCATCCTCCTGGCCCGCGGTCGCCGGGTGCCCGACGCGGCGGGCCGGTCTTTCCGGACCGCCTCCCGGCCGCACCAGTACTCTACGTTGCCGCCCGTTCCAGGACCCCGATCGCGCCCTCACGGGTGACAAGCCGCATAGGTCGTGGATCGGGGCCCGTAGCCTTCGTGTTACGGTCTGTCGTGTTGTGGCGGAGGGTCGCACACCGAGGTCAGAGGCATTGCGCGGCCCCGGTTCGGCACTCTCGTGGCCCGGCGGCCGCACGGTCTGCCACGATGGCCAGACCCGGTAAGCAGGCTTCGAACGAGGGACGGCAGTTGGATCGGCAGACGGCGTCGGCGACCTTCCCGTCCGCCGCCGCGGCGGTGGCGGACGCGCGCCGCTTCGTCCGGAAGGTGCTCGCCGACTGGGGCATGGACGAGGCCGCCGACGACGCGGTCCTGGCCACCAGCGAGCTGGCCACCAACGCGGTCGCCTACGCCGGCACGTCCTTCGAGGTGTCCTGCCGCCTGGAGGGCGGCGACATCGAGATCGAGGTCCGCGACCGCCACCCCACCCGCGGGATCGAGATGCCGGGCGTCACCGCCTCCAGCGGCCGCGGCCTGCCGTCGATCGCCCGGCTGGCCGCCTCCTGGGGCGTCTCCTACGACCGCCGCACCAAGGGCGTCTGGTTCCGGCTGCCCCGTCCGGGCGCCGACGAGGGCGGCGCCGAGCCGGGCGCGTCCGACGACGCCGCGGCGGAGGCGGAGCCGGCCCCGGGCATCGCCCGCGCGGAGCGGGCCGCCCGCGGCTTCGGCCTCGACACGGTCGCCGAGGCCGGGCTCGAGACCGGCGTCCCCGGTGCCCAGCCCCGCGACGACCGGCTCGGCGGCGAGCGCCTCGACGGCGACGGGATGGGCGAGACGCCCGCCGCCGGCGACCGGCTGCTGCGCTCCCCGGCCGCGGTGGAGGCCATGGAGGACGCCGTCGCGGCCGTCCGCGAGGTCCTCGGCGCCGACGGCGCGGCCGTCCTGCTGACCGAGCGCGACGGACGACTGATCATGGGCGCGTCCGGCGGCACCGCCGCGGAGATGCCGCTCGGCGGCCTGACGGTGGGCGGCCTCGCCCCCGCCGTCCGCGCCGGCTCGCCGTGGGTGGCCCCCGACGCCGCCGACCCGGCCGCCGCCGCGCTGCGGGCGGGCTCGCTGGCAGCGGCCCCGCTGGAGTCGCAGGGCCGCCTCACCGGCCTGCTGGTGGCCGTCTCGTCGGCCCCCGGCCGGTTCGAGGAGGCCGACGGCGCCCGCCTCGGCCGCCTCGCCGACGAGATCTCGCTGTCCCTGGAGAAGGCCAGGGTGGGGGAGCTGGAACGGTCCTGGCGCGGCTGGCTCAGCTTCGTCGCCGAGGCCAGCGACCTGCTCGCCGGCACGCTCGACCAGGAACGGACGATGGCGCTGGTCGCCCAGCTCGTCGTGCCGCGGCTCGCCACCTGGTGCGCCGTCTACACCGTCACCGAGACCGAGCCGGCGCGGCTCGCCTACGTCTGGCACGCCGACGAGACCCGCGCCGACGGCCTGCGCGACCTGCTCGACCAGGCCAGCACCGCCCCGCCGATGGACGCCCCCGGCCCCTGGAACGGCCTCGCCGGCGCCCCGGAGGACGTCCGCACCGCCGCCGGCGACACCGCCGACGACCAGGTCTACGCGTTCCCGCTGATCGCCCGGGGCCGCCGCATCGGCAGCATCGTCATCGGCCGCCCCGCCGGCGACCGGTTCCAGCGCAGCGCCATCGAGCTGGCCGAGGAGCTCAGCCGCCGCGCCGCCCTCGCCGTCGACAACGCCCGCCTGTTCTCGGCCCAGACCGCCATGAGCAGCGCCCTGCAGCGCAGCCTGCTCCCGCCCGGCATCCCGGAGATCCCCGGCCTGGAGGTCGCGGTCGTCTACGAGCCGGCGGGGGAGGGCAGCGAGGTCGGCGGCGACTTCTACGACGTGTTCGAGTCCGGCGTCCGGCCCGGCGCCCCGCAGTCCCCGTCCCGCTGGCGGTTCGCGATCGGCGACGTGTGCGGCACCGGACCGGAGGCCGCCGCCGTCACCGGCCTGGCCCGGCACGCGCTGCGCATCCTCGCCGCCGAGGACATGTCGGTGCCGGGCGTCCTCGCACGCCTCAACCGGCTGATCCTGGGCGAGGGCGAGCGCGGGCGGCTGCTCACCCTGCTGCACGGCGAGATCGCGGCGCGCCGCCGCCGCGACGGCGTCACGATCAGGCTGACGAGCGCGGGGCACCCGCCCCCGCTGGTGCTCGACCCGGAGGGCGGCGTCCGCGAGGCCGCCACCCCCCAGCCGCTGCTCGGCGTGTTCGACGGCGTGGAGTTCCACACCGACACCCTCGAGCTGCGCCGCGGCGAGGTGCTGCTGTGCGTGACCGACGGGGTCACCGAGCGGCGCTCGGGCAACCGCCTGCTCGGCGACGGCCACGGGCTGGAGCGGCTGCTGGCCGGCTGCACCGGGCTGAGCGCAGGGGCCGTCGCCGCCCGCATCCAGCGAGCGGTGCGCGACTTCGGCCCCGAACCCTCGAACGACGACGTTGCCCTCATCGTTCTGCGGGCGTCATGATGGAGACCAACAATCGGTAAGGTGGGGTGGCGTGGGGCTTGCCTTGCACACGACACGACAGGACGGCCGTGCGACGATCGCCGCGCGCGGCTCCATAGACCTGCACTCCTCCGACGAACTGCGGGCCCGGCTGGCCGAGCTCGTGGACGCCGGTGAGCGCGTGGTCGTGGTCGATCTCACCGCCGTCGACTTCTGCGACTCGTCCGGACTCAACGTCCTCGTCCGCGCGTACAAGCACGCCCGGGCGCAGAACGCCACGCTGACGGTCACCGGCGCCTACGGCCGGGTGGAGAACGTGCTGCGCACGACCGGCCTCGACCGCTTCCTGATCGAAGGTCCGGCGGAGGAGGCGCCCGCCGATGGACGCTGAGACGACGCCGCCCGGAACCGGGCGGCCGCACCGGACGGGACGGCACACGATGCGGAACGGCGAGCGGGCGGAGTGACCGACCCGATGACCGAGACCACGCTGCGCGCGGCCCCCCAGACGGAGGCCGTCGAGTACGCGCGCCGCCTCGCCGCCCGCACCATGCGGACCTGGGCGCTGATGGAGCGCGAGGAGCTCGTCACCGCGATCGTCGCCGAACTGGTCGCCAACGCGGTCCGGCATGCCGGGACGGCGCTGGAGCTGCGCCTGCTGCGGGGCAGCGGGCGCGTCCGGGTCGAGGTCCGCGACCGCGCCGCCCAGCTGCCCCGGCTGACCGTCCCCGGGCCCCTCGACGAATCCCACCGCGGCCTGTTCATCGTCGACCGGTTCGCCACCTCGTGGGGCGCCGACCCGGTCACCGGCGGCAAGGTCGTCTGGGCCGAGGTCAGCATCTGACACGGCGGCCCCGCGCGGGCCGCGCGTCGGTTCGAAGATCACCTCGTCGCACCGCCGGCGTCGCACGTCGGCCGGGCGCACCCGGACATGAGAACGGCGCGCCCGCCCCTGGAGGCGGAACGCGCCGTTCCGGGACCGCTCGTCAGGACGACTTGCGGTACAGCTCCGCGACCATGAAGGCCAGATCCAGCGACTGGCCGCGGTTGAGCCGCGGGTCGCAGGCCGTATCGTACCGCTGGTGCAGGTCGTCCTCCTCCAGCCCGTGGCCGCCGCCGGTGCACTCGGTCACGTCGTCGCCGGTGAACTCGATGTGGATGCCGCCCGGGTGCGTGCCGAGCGCCCGGTGCACCTCGAAGAACCCGGCGACCTCGTCCAGCACGTCGTCCAGCCGCCGCGTCTTGTGCCCGCTCGGCGCCTCGTAGGTGTTGCCGTGCATCGGGTCGCAGATCCACGCGACCGGCGCGCCGCTCTGGTGCACCTTCTCGATCAGCGGCGGCAGCGTGTCCCGGATCCGGCCCGCGCCCATCCGGGTGATGAAGGTCAGCCGGCCCGGCTCCCGCTCCGGGTTCAGCGTGTCGATCAGCGCCAGCGCGTCGTCGGCGGTGGTCGTGGGCCCGAGCTTCACCCCGATCGGGTTGCGGATGTGCCGCAGGAACTCCACGTGCGCGCCGTCCAGCTGCCGGGTCCGCTCCCCGAGCCACAGGAAGTGGCCCGACACGTCGTAGGGCAGGCCGCTGAGGTGGTCGATCCGGGTCAGCGCCCGCTCGTACTCGAGCAGCAGCGCCTCGTGGCTGGAGTAGAACTCCACGCTGTGGAACTCGTCCGGGCTCACCCCGCACGCCTTCATGAACGTCAGCGCCCGGTCGATCTCCCCGGCGAGCTGCTCGTACCGGCGGCCCGACGGGCTCGTCGCCACGAAGTCCTGGTTCCAGGCGTGCACCTGCCGCAGGTCGGCGTAGCCGCCCTTGGTGAACGCCCGGCACAGGTTCAGCGTCACCGCCGAGCAGTGGTAGGCGCGCAGCAGCCGGTGCGGGTCGTTGCGGCGGGACTCGGCGTCGAACGCGAAGCCGTTCACCGCGTCGCCCCGGTAGGCGGGCAGCTCCACGCCGCCGCGCACCTCCGACGGCTTCGAGCGCGGCTTGGCGAACTGCCCGGCCATCCGGCCGATCTTCACCACCGGCACGCTGGCGGCATAGGTGAGCACGACGGCCATCTGCAGCAGCGTCTTGAGCTTGTTCTTGACCGCGTCGGCGTTCGACCCCTCGAAGGTCTCCGCGCAGTCGCCGCCCTGCAGGACGAACGCCTCGCCGCGCGCGACGTCCGCGAGCCGGGCCTTGAGCTGGTCGCACTCGCCCGCGAACACGAGCGGCGGCTGCGCGGCGAGTTCGGCGGCGACGGCGCGGACCTCGGCCGGGTCGTCCCAATCGGGCTGCTGCAATGCGGGGAGGTCGCGCCAGGCGTCGAGCGCCCCCGAGACGCTGGAAGTACTCACGCGCAAAGGTTATCGGGCGGCGCGCGCGCTCGATGCCCTGTCCGGGTCCCGCAGCCGCTCCAGGGAGCCCCGGAGCCGCCGCCGGAGCCCAGCAGAACGCCGGCCGGACGGCCCCGAGGCCGCCCGGCCAGCGGATCACGCACGATGTTCGGTTGTCCGGCCGCGGACGCGGTTCAGGCCGCGCGGCTCCCGGCACCGGCCCGCACGGGCTCCCGGGCCGCGTGCGGCGCCTCGGCCAGGGCACGCCGCCCGCTCAGGTCGGTCTCGGTCGCCAGCTGGCGCAGCCGCCGCAGCGAGCGGTCGGTGATCTGCCGCACCCGGTTGTGGCTCAGGCCGTACCGGGCGCCGATCTGCGCGTAGGACAGCGGCTGGCCGTTGTCCATCCCGAAACGGGCCCGCAGGATCGCCGACTCCCGCTCGGGCAGCCGGTCCAGCAGCCGGCCGAGGCCCTCCAGGTCGTCCAGCGCGAGGATCTCCGCCTCGGGCGTCACGGCCTCCGGGTCCTCCAGCAGGTCGCCCATGGGCGTCTCGCCGGCGTCGTCGACGGTCGCGTCCAGGCTCGCCGGGTCGCGCCGCCAGCGCAGCAGCTCGTCGACGTGCTCCGGTTCCGCGCCCAGCGCCCCGGCGAGCTCGTCACGGTTCGGTTCGCGGCCGAGTTCGCGGCTGAGCTGCCGCTCGGCGCGCCGCAGCCGGGAAAGCTCCTCCTCCACGTGGACGGGCAGCCGGATCGTGCGGGCCGTGTGGCTGAGCCCGCGCCCGATCGCCTGCCTGATCCACCAGGTCGCGTATGTGGAGAACTTGAAGCCGCGCCGGTAGTCGAACTTCTCCACCGCGCGCATCAGCCCCAGGTTCCCCTCCTGAATGAGGTCTATGAGGGGCAACGAGTCGGTCGGGTACTTCCGGGCGATCGAGACGACCAGCCGCAGGTTGGCCTCGACGAAGCGCTGCTTGGCGCGCAGCCCCGCCGCGACCAGGTCCTCCAGCTCCTCGCGGGACGCGCCCGCGGGCGTGCGTCCCTCCTCGAGCAGCTGTTCGGCGTACAGGCCCCCTTCGATCGCCTTGGCCAGATCGACCTCCTCCTGCGCGTCGAGCAGGGGAGTACGGCCGATCCGGTCGAGGTACGCTCCGACAAGATCCTTGTCGGTGACGTCGACCCTGTCGCCCTTGGTACGGGTTGCAGCCATCCTGACCCTTCTCCGGTGCGATCTCCCTATGAGGTCAACGCTAATTACCGTCCTGTGATTCCCGAGTGCGGAATACTGCGAGGCTGGCAGCCGCTCTACCGTCCTGATACCCCGGCAGAGGAGAAACCGACATGGCGACCGTCACACTCACCGCCGAGAACTTCGACGAGGTGGCCCAAGGGGACGGCATCGTGCTGGTCGACTTCTGGGCGGAGTGGTGCGGCCCGTGCAAGCGGTTCGCGCCCGTCTTCGAGAAGTCCGCGGGCAAGCACGAGGACATCGTTTTCGGCAAGGTCGACACCGAGGCGCAGCAGGAGCTGTCCGAGCGCTTCGGGATCGCCTCGATCCCCACGCTGATGGCCATCCGCGACGGAGTGATCGTCTTCGCGGAGCCGGGCGCGCTGCCCGAGTCCGTGCTGGAGAACGTGATCGAGCAGGTCCGGGCCCTCGACATGGAGGACGTCCACCGCCGCGCCGAGAGCTGAGCCTCCGGGACGCCCCTCCCGCGCCGGTTGCGGGCAGGGGACGGGCAGCCGTCACGGGCGCGGCAGGATGGCAAAGATGCGCCCCGCGGCGCCCGCCGCGGGTCGCCGATGGACGATGATGGACGGATGCTCGCCGATGTCGTCCCGTACCTGGTGTGCCCCGTCTGCGGAGGGGATCTGGCGTTGGCGGAGCGGGGCCTGCTCTGCACGTCCGGGCACGCGTTCGACATCGCGCGGCAGGGCTACGCGAACCTGCTTCCGGGAAACGCGCGGCCCGGCACGGCGGACACGCCCGAGATGGTGCGCGCACGCGCCGAGTTCCTCGGCGCCGGCCATTTCGACGCGCTCGCCGCACGGCTGGCCGGCAGCGTCGGCAGGTCGCTGGACGGGCATTGCCTGGTCCTTGACGCCGGCGCCGGCACCGGCCATTACCTGGCCCGCATCTTGGACCGGGCACCGGACGCGGCCGGTCTCGCCCTGGACATCTCCAAGCACGCCGCCCGCCGTGCCGCGAAGGCGCATCCGCGGGCCGGCGCGGTCGTAGCGGACCTCTGGCGTCCGCTTCCGGTACGCGACGGCGCGGCGGCGACCGTCGTGAACGTGTTCGCCCCCCGCAACGCCGCCGAGTTCCACCGCGTCCTGAGCTCGGACGGGCTCCTCTTCACGGTGACGCCGTCGCCCCGGCACCTCGGCACCCTCGTGGAGTCGCTCGGGCTGCTCTCGATCGACGAGCGCAAGACCGAACGCATGGACGCGGCCCTGGCCGGCTACTTCAAGTTCGATTCGCGGCAGCAGATCGAGGGCGAGGCCCTCCTCACCCATGAGGAGACCGCGACGCTCGTGGGCATGGGGCCCAGCGCGCATCACGTGCCCGCGGACCGGCTGTGGGAACGGCTCCGGCCGCTACCGGACCCGCTGCCAGTTCCGCTTTCCTTCGTGCTGTCGGTCTACCGCCGGCTCGAATAGCCGTCCACGGGCACGGACCGGTTCCTCCTGGACGAGTTCGAGCAGCGCCTGAGGGATCTCACCGGGCGTGGTCACCTCCCGTACACCGGGGACGTCCGCGGCCTCGAAACTGAACGACGCCGACACCGAGCGGGCGGTACCGCTGAGGAGCACCCGCTGGAGGGCCTGCCCGGCGCGGAGCCACTCGGTACGGCCGTCTCCGCCGGTGGTCAGGACGGCGCGCTGCCCGACCCCGTCCGGGGAGGCCGGAAGCGGGTGGAGCGCGGCCCCCTCCAGCCGCGCCGCCTCGCGGAGTTCGTTGAGCACGTGCGCCGACGGGCGCTCACCGGTCGGCGACGCCGCGGGGGACGGCGGACGCAGCGTGGCGGCGCAGAGCAGCCGCTCCTCCCGCGTCACCCGATGCCGTCCCGCGAGGCGGACGGTGGCGAGGAGCGCGGGACGGCCCGCGTCGGGAAGGAGCCGCACCACGGCCTCGTGCCCGAGCTGCGCGGCGGTGAGCCGGAGGTTCACCAGCGCGGCTCCGCTCGCGAGGTGCAGGGCCCGGCCCGCCGGATCGCGCAGCGGACTGAACCGGTCCGGGTCGGCGTGCAGTTCGATGAGGCCCGCGACGACCTTGAACCGCCAGGCGTGCACGTCATGGACCGTCGGTCCCATCGTCGCGGCGACCACCAGGCGCTCCGCCGAGGCGCGGACGGTTGCGGGGACACTCACGGGCGTACCTCCTCACCTCGGCCGGCGTCGGGGACCGGCCGAACCGGGGACCGGCCGCCGTTCCGCCGGAACGGCCGGACGGGCGAGCGACTCGGGACTGCGAACGGTACCGCACTGTGACCCGGTCCACTAAGGGTGGGAAAAGGGAGGTCAACGGGCCTGACGGGGATGCCCGGACCGGGGTGGGACGCGGGACCGGAGCGCTCTGATTTGACGGTCTTCTGGAGGCGTCCTAATGTCTCTCTCGCCCCGAGGGATGCGGGACGCCGAGAGGCGGACGGCCCCGGGGAACCAGGACTCGGAAAAGCGGTTCGGGCATCGCCCGGGCTGATGTACGATGACTGGGTCAGCCCGAGACGGGATGCAGGACGCCGCAAGGTGGCCGGCCCGGAGGGCGCCTCCCGAAGAACGATCACGACAGGCTTCTGGTCTGTCCGGTCGTGGCGCGCGGAGAACCAGGAACTTCCTCGACCGTCGAAAAGATCTTCACCGGTCAGCTTGACATCGAGGACGATCCGGGTAAACTAGAAGGGTTGCCCCGGAGCGGTGCTCGCGAGAGCGGGTCCAGCACGGTGGGTGTCCGTTTCTTGAGAACTCAACAGCGTGTTAAAAGCCAGTGCCTTTATCGACCTGGCCGGTTAGGCCGGGTCGCCCCGTGCCATCTCCTTCGGGGGTGGTGGGGATTTCTTTGAGGCAATGCAGTCCTTTCGGGGATTGTTTGCTGGGATTTTCTTCTGAGGTTTGGCTGCTTCGGGGTTCGCCCCCTGGGGTGGTCGTTTGGACCTTGATGGAGAGTTTGATCCTGGCTCAGGACGAACGCTGGCGGCGTGCTTAACACATGCAAGTCGAGCGGAAAGGCCCCTTCGGGGGTACTCGAGCGGCGAACGGGTGAGTAACACGTGAGCA
>NZ_JAGEOK010000023.1 GCF_017573545.1 Actinomadura nitritigenes
GTGTCGGCGGGGTTGGTGCCGGCGTGGGCGGAGGGGACCAGGGAGGCGAAGCCGAACGCGCCGGCCAGGGACAGTACGGCACCGGCGGCGAGGCGGGTGCCCATGCGCTTGGCATCGAAGGTACGAGCGGTCATGAGAAGGGTTCTCCTGAGGTTCTTCCAGTCCGCCTACCGGGTTAGCTGTCGGGTTCGGGCGTGGAAGTGGCCCTACCGCGGCCCTCGCGCATGCGAGGGGTGCGGATTCACCCCGGTGTTTCGGTGGGTCCCCGGCTCCGCACCGCCATGATCGGCGTGGCCTGTGATCGGCGTCGCCTTGATCGGCGATCGTGATCGGCGCTGGTGCGGACTCGGCGGAGGACGTGCCCGAGATCGGCCGTCCTGATGATCAGGGACTCGATGCGCCCTTCGTGATCTGGTCGGGCGCCTCCGGCGGGCTTCCCCGTCGGTCACACATCCACAACAGGTTCAAGGGGCCCCATATTTCGCAAAGCACGCCCCAAGCACCCGCCCCACCTGCAAAGAGCGCCCAAAACCCCGCAAACGCAAGGGCTCAGGCCCACTTCCCCCGACCCAAAAAAAGTTCGGGAGGATCTCCAGGAGCCGGGAAACGGACATGTGGATCACCTGTCGCAGTGACCCAGACCACCCGCAGGGCGGGGCTTTCGGCAGCGGGATGGCCCCGAACGCGCTGGACAGCGCTGAGCGAAGCCGTGCACGTCAGGCCATGAGCGGCGCACGATAACGCTTTGCCGCACGTTCCGGCGGATGGAGCAGAACGGCAGGGACTGCTCGCCGGCCCCAGTAGACAGGCGCCACCCTCTGTGAGGGCTGGCGTGCCGTTGGGCCCGTCGACCAACGGACCCGGCCGCCTGACACCCGAAGGACCCTGCTGCTACTCCCTTAGACCCAGCGGCTCCCCGAGCCGCTGGCAGGCCGGTCGCGGCGACATGCTCCTGCTCCCCCGCCGTGGTCGAGGCGGCGCTGAACCGCGGCGCAAACCTGGTGCGCCGAACGGGCGGTCGGGCAGGCGGCGCGCGAGGCCGAGGTCGCCGGCGCTCACCTGGACCGGGACGCCGCGCGCACCGACGCCGGCAGGCAACGCGAACGCGCGGTTCTCGCCCAGCAGCGCACCGAGACCGCCGAGGCCCTCGTTCCGCCCTCCGGAAGGCTGCCCGCCGTGGACGCCACCGGCCCCGCCGCACTGAATCCGCGCTCGTCTGCGCGGATGGCGAGGAGGGCGTTCTCGACCGCCTGCCCACGCCGCTGTCCACCGAGACGGCTCTTCAGGTGGCCTACGTGATCCTCGCTCTGAACGACGGCCGTCCCGCTACTCCCCCGCCGTCTGATCCGTCCGGGCGTGACCGAGATAGGTGACGATCGGCTTGCCGTCCGGCTCGAGGACGAAACCCGTCATCGCCGGGATCGCCTCGTCGGCGATCCTCCCCTTCCGGCGCGCGACGGTGGCCCGGACCAGGTCGAGGACGTTCGCGGGCTTGAACGAGCAGACGTCCTCGTTCCGCAGCCCGTGAGCGGCGAGCGCGGCCGCGACCTCCTCCGGCGTCCGCAACCGCATGGCGGTGTAGCGGCCGCGCGGCATGATCCGGGTCGGCGGCAGCGCCTGGAAGGCCCCCAGGTAGATCAGCCGGGAGACCGGCGTCCGGTTGACGGTGTCGTAGAACAGGACGCCGTCGGGACGCAGCAGCCGGGCGGCGTGCGCGACGACCCGGTCGAGGTCGCCGGTGATCTCGAAGGTGTCGGCGTAGAAGAGGACGTCGAAGGACGCGTCGGGCAGTCCGGGATCCTCCGCGGACGCGGTCGTGTACTCGACGGTCTCGCCGGCGCCCGCCTCCCGCGCCATCGCGGTCGCCTCGGGTGAGGGATCCAGCGCGACGACGGTGAGACCGAGCCCGGCCAGCCCGCGGGCGAGCAGCCCGCGGCCGCTGCCGACCACCAGGGCGGACCGCCCGGCCGGCTCGATCCCGAGCCGGCGCAGCACCGAGCTCACGTACTCCAGCCGCACGTCCTGGAACGTGAGGGCCCGGATGTGGCGCCCGTCGATGGCGCCGGCCGCACGCGAGTCCAGTTCGATGGTCGGTCCCATGTCGCCTCCCGTTGGTTCCCTAAGGGAACTTTAACCTAGTCCCCTAAGGGAACCCAGATACTCTGGAGGGGTGACCAGGACCTCGCTCACCGACGTCGCGTGCTCGATCGCGCGCGCCACCGACCTGTTCGCGGACGCGTGGACGGCGCTCATCATGCGCGACGTCCTGGTGGGCGTGACCCGCTTTGACGACCTGGCCCGCGACCTGGGCATCTCGCGCAAGGTCCTGGCCGCCCGGCTCGCCCGGTTGGTGGAGGAGGGCGTGCTGGTCCGCGAGCGCTACCAGGACCATCCGCCTCGCGAGCACTACCTGGCGACGGAGAAGGGCAAGGACCTGTATCCGGTCCTGCTCGCCCTGATGCGGTGGGGCGACCGCTGGTACGGGGAGTCCGGGCCACCCGTGCGCATCCACCACCTGGAGTGCGGACACGACACCGAGGCCGTCACCGCGTGCGTCCACTGCGGGCATGAGCTCACCGCCGACAACACCACCCAGCTTCCCGGTCCCGGCGGCCGCATCGGCCCCGGGACCAGTGTCATCGGCCCCCTCATCGCCGCCCGCGAATCCACCACCTGACCCGTTCGCGCCCGCGTCGCCGACTGCTGTGTCAGGTCGCACCCGACGGCCTGGGACCGGCCCTGGTAGGCGGGCCGTCAGGGGCGGGGGATGGCGATCGCCCAGTACGGCGTGGTCGGGGTCGGCGTCGTGTTGAAACGCGCGTTGGGGAGGTATATCCGGGACCCGAAGGCGGCCACGGTCGACGGGACGTCGAACCGGCGATCGGTGACCCGCCGCACGACATGGCCGTCAGTTCCAGCGGCGTTCAAGCGCAGGACCGCGACGGCGTTGTCGTGGCCCTCGACCGCGTACATCGTCCGGCCGCGCAGCAGCAGTCCGTCGCCTTGGCGGAGCGAGTCGCCGTGCAGGTTCACCCGGCGGGTCTTCCCGGTCCAGGTGACGTGGAACAGTCCGCCGGTGTTCGACTGGACGACGAGCAGGCCCTTGCCGTCCGGGGTGGCCGTGATGCCGTTGGAGTTGAATCCCGGCTGGTACTTCAGGTCGCCGATGAGCGGGATCCGCACCGGGGCGGCGGGCAGTCGGCCGCCGCGCAGCGGCAGCTCGTAGAGCACCGGGGCGGTGGAGTCGGTGATCCAGGCCGCGCCGTGGGTGAGGATGATGTCGTTGACGAACGTCGGGCCGGTGGCCACCTGGTAGCGAGCCAGCACCCGGCCGGTCTGGGTGTCGAGGACCCGCACGTCGCCGCCGGTGCCGCCCGCCACGAACAGCCGTCCGTGTGAGTCGAGCTTCATTCCGAGAGACGGTGTTCCGGGCCCCTTGCTGAAGATCGCGCCATGTCCGGTGCGCAGGTTCACGCGGTAGATGGAGCCGTCGGCCATGGAGCTGAAATAGGCGACCGCACCGGGCCCGGTCTCAACGCCTTCGGGTTGGAACCCCTCCGGCAACCGGATCGTGGTGGGAGACGCGGAGGCCGCCTGGGCCGGAGCGCCCGGCGCAGTGACGAGTCCGAGACCGAGCACCAGTACGGCGGCGGACCTTTTACGTAGCATCAGAAAACCTCTCAACGCTGAGGTAACGGTTTCAGCTGTCGCCGGCCGGGGGTGAACGCCTGTGCGCACTCCTCGGTCATGTCGACGATCCATTTCGGGACGCCGTGGCCGATCAGTGTTTTCGCTTGGCGTCGTCGCCGACCGGAAGGTAGGTGATGGGCCTGCCGACGGCGAGGCTCAGTTGGCCGGCGACCTCATCGGACGTCAAGGAGCGCGGGCCGGTGAGGGTGCAGGTCCGGCTGTGGTGGCAGCCGGGGTCGTGGAGAAGGGGGGCCGTGGGCTTTGGACTCGTCGCGGACGTGAGCACGAAGGTCCGCGCAGTCCCTTCCGGTGCGCTCATCAGTGCGGTGGATACGGTTCCGGTGGCTCCGGTGACCAGCACGGTGCGCGACACGTTCATCCTCCTTTTGCGACGGTTGTACGGATCAGTCGCGCGCGGGGGTGCGGGCCGCGTCTGGGGGGAGCTGCGCGGCGGCCATGGCGGTCAGTGCGAGCGTGAACCCGACGCCCTGCCACGCCGTCAGGGATTCACCGAGGAACAGCCAGCCCAGGAGCGTGGCGGTCATGGGTGAGAGCAGGGCGAGGAACGACACGGCGACCACGGGCAGCTTCCCGATGCCGCGGAACCACATCGGGAAGGACAGCAGAGCTCCGACAACCGACAGCCATGCGTAGCCGCCGATCGCAGGAAGATCCAGCCCGGAGGGAAGTCCTTCGAACCCGAGTGCGAGCGGGACCAGTACGATTCCGCCGGCGGTGAGCTGCCAGCCGGCGATGGTCGCCGCGCCGGCGCCGTCCGGAAGACCCCAACGTTTGGTCAGGACGAGTCCGCCGGCCAACACTCCGGCAGCTGCGATGCCGGCCAGGATGCCGAGCAGGTCGAAGGAGAACTGGCCGCGCAGCACCATCAATCCCACGCCCAGTACGCCGACCAGGCCCCAGCCGAGCCGCCGGCGTGTGGGTTTCTCACCGAGGAGCAGGAACGCCAGTCCGGCGACGAACAATGGCAGGACGGCGGTGAGGGTCGCCGCGACGCCGCCCGGCAGCCGGTAGGCGGCGACGAACAGCAGTGCGAACAGCGCGCCGATGTTGAGGGTGCCGAGCAGCAACGAGCGCCACAGCCATCTGCCGCGCGGCAGCCTGCGCGTGATGGCGAGCAGGACCAGCCCCGCCGGCAGCGCGCGGATCACACCGGACGCCAACGGGTAGCCGGGCGGGAGGAACTCGGTGGTCACCAGATAGGTGGTGCCCCAGCTGACCGGCGCCGTCGCGGTCAGCGCGGTCAGGCCCAGAGTGCCACCGACGAGTGCGGGCCCGGGCGCGGTGATCGCGGCAGGTGACGCAGCACCCATGGCATGACCTTTCAACGTTGAAGTGTTTGACGTTGAAGACCGTACGCCGAGCGTCACCCTAACGTCAAACAGTTCAACGTTGAAAGGTTACTTGGTAACTGGCCCGCCACTCGATGAAATCCGGGGGGCGTCACCAGCCGGCTCGTCGCCAAGGGCTACGTCACACGCAACGTCCACCCCGCCAACCGGCGCACCATCGTCCTCACACCCGCCGGCCGCGCCTGACGACCGCGGTGTCCTCATGTGCCCCATAGTTGGGTTGCTCGGTGAGTCGTTCTGCGGCGGGTTTATTGAACTGGCACTGGGGCTGGGAACTGAACGGGGAGCCCCGTCAAGGACCCGAACTGGGCCGACGTGGTCGTGGTCGCGTCAACCCCGTAGCGGGCCGGGTCCACCAGCCGCGCCGACGTCGTCACCCTCGGCGGCAGCACCTTGCCGGTCCGCGGCCGCATCACCCCGTCGGTGAAGATGCTCTTCGCGCCGTCCCCGGTGTTCCACGCCCGCGCATCCACCCGGGAAGCGGGCCGTGCTCGGCGAGCACGTCGGCCGGAGACGGTCCGGGGACGTACGCGGTGGCCATCTAGGGTGGCCTGGCGTCGGGATCGGGATCTGCGTATATGGAGTCCCCCGACCCGGCTCACGCTCTCGAGCGCCGGCGGACATGGTTCGTCGCGCCGGACGTCATCGGTGTGCAATGGCCAGGTAGTGGCTCAGATGGACGGACGCGTCGAGCATCGCGAGCCCCTGCGCGGTGAGCTTTCGCTGCCAGCCGTCGAGGGCGGCGGCGAGGGCGCCCGTACCGCCGGCCTGCCGGACCTGCTCGACCACCGTGCGGATGTGGCTCAGCGGGTAGCCCCCGCGTCTGAGCAGGTGGGTGAGTTCGGCGTCGCGGACGTCGTCGGCACGGAAGACGCGGTAGCCGGTGGCGGGGTCCCGGGCGGGGGCGAGGATGCCCGCGTTCTCCCAGTTGCGCAGGGTCGCGGGCGTGACGTGGAGCCGGTGCGCGAGTTCGCCGATGGTGCGGGTCTCGGGACGTGCCGCCGGTGCCGCGTCGGCGCCGGAGTCGGCGATCAGGTGGTCGACCGCCCGCCGCACCGCGTCGAGGGTGTCCCGGTCGCGGAGCAGCCGGCCGTGGCCGCGGTCGATGGTCCGCAGGGCGCCGTCGAGGTCGCCGCCGTGCACGGCGTTCATGATCTGGCCCGCGACGGCGTGCCCGTACGCGGGGACGAGCGCGAGGAAGGCGCGCAGCGCCGCCGCGTGCGCCTCGGTGTAGATCCGGTACCCGCTGCGCGTGCGTTCGGCGGGCGGGAGGAAGCCGTCCTGCTCGTAGTTGCGCACCGCCTGGGTCGAGATGCCGTGCTCGCGGGCGAGGTCAGCTGGTCGCAAGTGTCATCACGGTTTGAGACTTTACCTGGCTCGATTGCGAGTTATGCCGCCAAAGTCTCAACCGAATTTTCAGAGATACGATTGCGACACATGACTCAGGACATTTGCGGGTTCGTACCCGCGTCATGCGACCTGCTGGGGCTCGGTGAGCCGACGCATCTGGAACCGGCCTTCGGACGGGTCCGCAACGAACTGTTCGCCCGGCTCGTCGAGCGCGGCTTCCGGTCGATCGCCCTGGAGACCGATCGTGTGGCCGCGCTCGCCGTGGACGACTTCGTCCGGCACGGCACCGGAAGCCTCGACGCCGTGATGAGCGGAGGGTTCTCGCACGGCTTCGGAGACCTCGACGCCAACAGGCGGCTGGTCGCCTGGATGCGCGAGTACAACCGGGACCGGCCCGCCGCGGAGCGCCTGACCTTCCACGGCTTCGACGCTTCGATGGAGACGACCAGCGCGCCCAGCCCCCGCACCTACCTCGAGCACGCCCGCGACTACCTGGCACTCGACCACGACATCGCGGGCCTGACCGGCGAGGACGGGCGGTGGAGCCGCATGGAGGCGGTCATGGACCCGGCCATGTCGGTCGGTGAGACGCCCGAGGCCGAGAAGCTGCGCTCGATCGCCGACGACATGCTCAACACGCTCTACGCGCGCGCACCGGAACTGATCGCGGCGACGTCGCGCGCCGAGTGGTACCGGGCGAAGACGCACCTCACCGCCGGCCTCGGCCTGCTGCGGTATCACAAGCAGTCGGCCCAGCGCCTGGAGCAGGCCGCACGCATCTCCCTGCTGGGAGGCACGCGGGACGCACTGATGGCGCGAAATCTTCTGGACATCCGCGACATCGAGGCCCGGCGGGGGCCGACGCTCGTCTTCGCTCACAACCTCCACCTGCAGCGGAACATCTGCGCCATGCCGATGGGGAACATGGAGCTCAGCTGGATCGGCGTGGGCGCCATTCTCGGATCCCTGGTGGACGAGCGGTACGTCTTCGTCGCCGGAAGCCTGGGGCGCAGCGGGATCCTCGGTCTTCAGGAGCCGGACCCGGACACCTACGAGGGCTCGCTTCAGAGCCGAATCGGCACGTGGGGCCTGGTAGAGGCCGCCTCGATAGCCGCTGCCGGTCCGCGCAAGGACGCCGCCCAGCAGCAGACCTATTTCCCGCTCGGCCAGGAGACCATCGACGCGGCGGACGCCGTCCTGCACATCAGCGACGCCTCGACGGCGGCCCCGAATCCCTAGAGCAGGGCCATCGAGCGCTGGCCGGCCGTTCCGTCGGGCGTGGGGCCGCGGCTCGCGCAGCCGCGGGCCGACGGCGGCCGGCACGGCGTCGAACGGCGATAGGTTTCGGGTGTGGACGACACCTCGGACGACGCCCTGGACGTCGACGCCTTCGACGTGGACGCCTTCACCGACGCGATCGAGAGCTTCAACCGGTTCTACATCCGGATTCCGATGCTGGAGAAGCTGCCGTTCACGACGCTGTCGGTGCTGGACACGCTCGCGGCCGGCGGTCCCGTGCGGATGACCGAGCTGACCAGGACCGAGCAGGTGAGCCAGCCCGGCATCACCCAGCTGGTCTCCCGGCTGGAGCGCGACGGGCTGGTGGAGCGCCGTCCCGATCCGGACGACGGGCGCGCCGTGCTGGTCCACATCACCGAGGCGGGCCGGCGGATCTGGCGGTCGCGCCGCGCCGACCGGACGCGGCACCTGGCGCCGCTGGTGGAGAGGCTGACCGGGGAGCAGCGGCGGGCGCTCGCGGACGCGCTGCCCGCGCTGGCCCGCCTCGCCGAGCTCGGCCGCGACGAGGCCGGCCGCAGGTAGACGGGCCGCAGGTGGACCGGCGCGGCGATGGCGGGCGAGCGGGCGCTAGCCGGAGCGCTTCGCCTTGGGGCGGGCGCGCAGGTGGGCGCGTTCGCCCTGGCTGCCGAACAGGACGAGGAACTCGACGGGGTCGGCGTCGACGGCGCCGAACCAGTGCGGCAGCCGGGTGTCGAACTCGGCGGCCTCGCCGGGCGACAGCACCAGGTCGTGCTCGCCGAGGACGACGCGCAGCCGTCCGTTGAGGACGTAGAGCCATTCGTAGCCCTCGTGGGTCTGCGGTGTCGGTTCCCGGCGCTCGCTGCCGGCGGGGATGACGAGCTTGTAGGCCTGGATGCCGCCGGCGCGGCGGGTCAGCGGCAGCATGGTCATGCCGTTGCGGACGACGGGCCGCAGGTGGATGCGCGGGTCGCCGGTGGGCGGCGCGTCCACGAGCTCGTCGAGGGTGACGCCGTAGGCCTTGGCCAGCGGGAACAGCAGTTCGAGGGTCGGGCGGCGGGTGCCGGACTCCAGCCGCGACAGCGTGCTCACCGAGACGCCGGTCGCGGCCGACAGGTCGGTCAGCGTGATCTCCCGCTCGTTGCGCAGCGCCCGCAGGCGCGGGCCGACCGCGTCGAGCGCCTGGTCGAGGTCGTCGTCCATGCGGACCAGTTTGCCATATCGGCAAAGTTGTTTGCGGTTCTCGGCGCCTGGTCCGCATAGTGGCCGCGGAGGTGGTCGAGATGACCGAACGGCTGAAGGACGCCTATGACGTGGTGGTGGTCGGCGGGGGTGCCGCGGGCCTGAACGGGGCGCTGATGCTCGCGCGATCGCGGCGGTCGGTCGTGGTGGTCGACGCCGGTTCCCCGCGCAACGCGCCCGCCGAGGGCGTGCACGGGCTGCTGGCCAGGGACGGGATGCCGCCGGCCGAACTGCTGGAGCGCGGCCGGGCCGAGGTCCGCCGCTACGGCGGGCACGTGGTGGCCGGGGCGGTCACCGAGGCGGCGCGCGAAGGCGCCGGCTTCACCGTCGGCCTGGCCGGCGGAAGGACCGTCCGGGCGCGCCGGCTGCTGGTGACGACCGGGCTGGTGGACGAGCTGCCGGACGTGCCGGGGCTGGCGGAGCGGTGGGGCCGGGACGTGGTGCACTGCCCGTACTGCCACGGCTGGGAGGTCCGCGACCGGGCCATCGGCGTGCTGTCGAGCGGCCCGATGTCGGTGCACCAGGCGCTGCTGTTCCGGCAACTCAGCGACGATGTCGTGTTCTTCGCCCACACCGCGCCGCGGCCCGGCGGCGAGCAGGCCGAGCAGCTGGCCGCCCGCGGCGTCCGCGTGGTGGACGGCGAGGTGGCGGCGCTGGAGATCGCCGATGACCGGCTCGCCGGCGTCCGGCTGGCCGACGGCACGGTGGTCGCCCGCGACGCGCTGGCGGTGGCGTCCCGGATGGTCGCCCGCGCCGGCTTCCTCGCGGGCCTGGGGCTGCGGCCGGTGGAGCATCCGACGGGCGCGGGCGAGCACGTCCCGGCCGACGCGGTGGGCCGCACCGACGTGCCCGGGGTGTGGGTCGCGGGCAACGTGACCGACCTGTCCGCACAGGTCGGTGCCGCGGCGGCGGCGGGCGCGATGGCGGGGGCGCAGATCAACGCCGATCTGGTCGCCGAGGAGGCGCGGGACGCGGTGGCCGCGCGGCGGGAGCCGTTCTCCGCCGAGTCCGAGGCGCGCGCGTGCGAGGCGGTGCTGGGCGACCGCCGCCACGGCGTGTAGCACCGGCGGAGAGGACGAGGCGGTTGCGCGGCCGGACCCTTCCATGCCATCTTGGAACGGTCGTTCCGAGATAGACACGGAGGCGGGAGCGGATGCCCGACGTCAAGCACTTCGACCCGGACGCGGTGCTGGAGCAGGTGCTGCGGCTGTTCTGGCGGCGCGGCGCCGCGTCCACCGGCATCGCCGAGGTGGTGGCGGAGACGGGGATCAGCCGGTCCAGCCTGTACGCGACCTTCGGCGGCAAGCGCGACCTGTACCTGGCCGCGCTCCGCGGCTACGTGGAGCGCCACTCGCGGCCGGTGTTCGACCGCCTCGCGGCCGACGGCCGGGGCCTGCCCGCGATCGCCGGCTTCTTCGCCGGGCTCATCGCCGCCCGCTGCTCGGGCGAGCACGCGCGCTGGGGATGCATGGTGTCCAACGCGCACGCGGGCCCCGGCGGCGCCGAGGACGACGACGTCAGGCGGATCCTGGACGCCCACCACGACGGGCTGTGCGCGGCGATGCGCGCGGCCCTGCGAGCCGCCGACCGGCAGGGGCAGCTGCGTCCGGGCCTGGACGTCGACGGCACCGCGCAGACCCTGGCGCTGCTGGCCTACGGCGTGAACCTGCGGTCGCGCGCGGGCGCCCCCGCGACCGCGCTGACCGCGTCCGTGGACGCCGCCCTCGCCTCCCTGACCCCCGATGAGGAGAACCGATGACCGAGTTCACCGTGTACGACGAGACCGACGCCCCCGAGGCCGCGCGCCCGCACCTGGAGGCGGCCAGGAAGCGGATGGGGTTCGTCACCACCCTGAACGGGGTGATGGCCGAATCACCCGAGCTGCTGGCCGGGTACAACGCGCTGTCGGAGCTGTTCGGCAGGTCGTCGCTGCCCAGGAACGCCAAGCACGTCGTGTGGATCACCGCGAGCGTGCTGAACGGCTGCGCGTACTGCGTGGCGGCCCACTCCACGCTCGCGCTGCGGTCGCGCGTCCCGGCCGAGGTCGTCGAGGCGCTGCGCGGCGGCCGCGCGCTGGAGGACCCGGCGCTGGAGGCGGTCCGCGTCTTCACCGGCGCGATGGTCGAGCAGCGGGGCTGGGTGGACGACGCGCAGGTCGAGGCGTTCCTGGCCGCCGGGTACACCCGCCGCCACGTCTTGGACATCGTGCTCGGGATCGGCATGAAGACGCTGTCGAACTACACCAACCACATCGCGCACACCCCGCTCGACCCCGCCTGGGAGGACCAGGAGTGGACGGCGCCCGCGCCCGCGTGACGCGGATCCGGCCCACGGCTCACCGCACCGAGACGCTCCGGTGGGTGGCGGCCAGCAGCCGCAGCGCGGCGTGCGAGGGGGAGTCCTGCTCGACGGTGTGCGCGATCAGCGCCTGGTCGGGGTCGTCGGGCAGGCGGAGCGTCTCGAAGCCGAGGTCGAGGGTGCCGACGACCGGGTGCCGGTAGACGTAGCGGCCGTGCGTCTTCTCCTTCAGGCCGTGCTCGGCCCAGATCTCGCGGAACTCGGGGCTGGCGGCCGACAGCTCCTCCACCAGCGCGGCGGCCGCCGGGTCGCCCGGATGCCGCCCGACGTCCAGCCGCAGGTAGCCGACGATGTCGGCGGCCTTCCCGCGCCAGTCGGCGTACAGGCTGCGCATGCCCTCGTCCAGGAACACCATGCGCGCGAAGTTGCGATCGGCGGGCGCCAGCGCCCCGAAGTCGGTGATGAGCGCGGCGGCCAGGGCGTTCCAGGCCAGCACCTCGGTGTAGCGGCCGACGATGTAGACGGGCACGTCGGTGGCGGCGTCCAGTAGGCGCCGCAGGCCGGACCGGACCCGCTGGGGCCGCCGCTCGGGCGCCCCGGCGGGCTCGGTGTAGGGGCGGGCCAGGCGGTACAGGTGGCCGCGTTCGACGTCGTCGAGCCGCAGGGCGCGGGCGACCGCGTCCAGGACGGCCTCGGAGAAGTGCAGGGTGCGGCCCTGCTCCAGCCGGACGTAGTGGTCGACGCTGACGCCCGCGAGCCGGGCCAGTTCCTCGCGGCGCAGGCCGGGGACGCGGCGCCGGCCGCCGTGGTCGGGCACCCCGAGCTCCTCGGGCTTCAGCCGGGCCCTGCGTGAGCGCAGGAACTCGCCGAGTTCCGCTCGCCTGTCGAGTGCCATGGACCGATTATCCCGTGCCGTCCCGGGATGCCGGGCCGCGAAGCCTGGTCATGCGGTGCCTAGGCACCGGCCGCCACTGGGTACGGCCGCGCCCGCCGACGAGAGTGATCATCACGAACTCCCGTCGACCTGAGGAGCAAGGGAAATGATCACGACGCGTCCGCTCGGCGGCACCGGCATGGACATCACCACGGTCGGTTTCGGGTCCTGGGCGGTGTCGGGCCCGGGCTGGCGGTTCGGCTGGGGCGCCACCGACGACGCCGAGTCCGTCGCGGCGATCCGGCACGCCATCGGCTCCGGCGTCAACTGGATCGACACCGCCGCGGTGTACGGGCTCGGCCACTCCGAGGAACTGGTCGGCAAGGCGATCGCGGGGCTGCGCGAGGACGAGCGGCCGTTCGTCTTCACCAAGGCCGGCCTCGTCTGGGACCCCGCCGACCCGCAGGCCGCGCCGCGGCGGATCATGAAGCCGGCGAGCGTGCGCCGCGAGGTGGAGGACTCGCTGCGGCGGCTCGGGCTGGAGCGCATCGACCTGTACCAGGTGCACTGGCCCGACACCGGCGAGTCGCTGGAGTACACCGGCGACGGCAGCGGCCCGGTCTCGCCGAACGCCACGCCGCTGGAGGAGTACTGGCAGGTCATGGCCGACCTGAAGGCCGAGGGGAAGGTCCTCGCGATCGGGCTGTCCAACCACTCCCCCGACCTGCTGGACCGGGCCGAGAAGGTCGCGCACGTGGACGCGGTCCAGCCGCCGTTCTCGGCGATCAACCGGTCCGCGGCCGCCGAGATCGCCTGGGCCCGCGAACACGGCACCGGCGTGATCGTGTACTCGCCGCTGCAGTCGGGCCTGCTGACCGGCGCGTTCTCGGCCGAGCGGGCCGCGTCGCTGCCGGCCGACGACTGGCGTGCGGCCCACCACGACTTCACCACCGGGCTGGCGGCGAACCTGCGGCTCGCCGACGCGCTGCGTCCCGTCGCCGAACGCCGCGGCGTGACCGTCGCGGAGGTCGCGATCGCCTGGACGCTGGCCTGGCCCGGCGTCACCGGCGCGATCGTCGGCGCCCGCCGGGCGGACCAGGTGGACGGCTGGATCGGCGCCGGATCGGTCGAGCCGACCCCGGCCGACCTGGACGAGATCGCCGCGGCGATCACGACGTCCGGCGCGGGCACCGGCCCGGCCCGTCCCTGATCCCGCACCGCTTCCGACCACGCGACTCTTCGAAGGAGGCACTTCCATGTCCTTGACCGTCGTCGCCGAATGCCTCGCCTCGCCCGGCCAGGAAGACCGGCTCCGCACCGCCCTGGAGGCGATGATCGAGCCTTCCTTGGACGAGCCGGGATGCCTGGCCTACCGCCCCTACGCCGACCCGAACCGTCCCGCCCGGATGGTGGTCGTGGAGGAGTGGACGAGCGACGCCGCGCTGGAGGAGCACTTCACCACGCCGCACTTCCGCCACGTCGAGCAGGTGCTGGGTCAGATCCTCGCCGTGCCGATGACGGTCCGGCGGCTCGTTCCGGCGCCCTGACCGCGCGTCGCGCGGCCCCGCCGCCGCCCGCGCCGGTCAGGTCGTCAGGAGACCGGCGTGGGCGGCGGCGCAGGCCGCCGCCGCCGCGCGTGCGGCCGCGGCCCGGTCGAGCGGCTCGCCGCTGACGAACAGCCGGTAGTACAGCGGCGCGATGGCGAGCCGGACGACCTCGGCGGGGTCGGTGCCGGCGGGCGCCTCGCCGCGTTCGATCGCGCGCGCGACGATGGCGGCGCTCTGCTCGTGGCGGCGCGCGAAGAACGCGTGCAGGGCGCGGGCGGCGGCGGGGCTCTGCGCGGCGGCCTGCACGAACGCTCGGGCCACGGGCCCGGCCTCGGGATCGGAGAAGCCGGCCAGGACGAGCCCGGCGAGCGCGCGCAGGTCGCCGTCGAGGGTGCCGGTGTCGGGGACCGGCCATGGTTCGCCGGCGGCCAGGTCGAGGGCGTCGGCGATGAGCCCGTCGGTCCCCGCCCACCGCCGGTAGACGGTGGTCTTGTGCACGCCGGACCGGGCGGCGACGCCCTCGACGGTGAATCCCCTGTAGCCCTGCTCGGACAGCTCGGCGAGAGTGGCCGCGCGGACGGCGGCGCGGATGCGCGCGGTGCGGCCGCCGGGGCGGACCGTCCCCGGCCCGGCGGCGGTCATGGACGGGCCCCGCGGCGCCCGGTGTTCCGCACGAACCGATCGTAACGCAACTCCAGTTGCGTTAGTCTCGCCGTCGCGCGGAAAGAAGTTGGACAAGGGGGGACTATTCATGCCGCAGGGTTCGCATGCCACGATCAGGGAGTTCACCGTCACCGACCCCGAAGCGGGTCCTTATGGAATAGCCGCGGGCCCGGACGGCGCCCTGTGGTTCACACTGGTCCACGAAGGGCGCATCGGGCGGATGGTGCCGGGCGGTGAGGCGGACTTCCATCCGGCCGCCCCCGTCCCGGCCGGGCCGATGAACATCACCGCGGGCCCGGACGGCGCCCTGTGGTTCACCGGACTGCGCGGCGACCGCGTCGGCCGGATCGACACCGGCGGCCGTGTGACGATGTTCGAGGTCCCCCCGGGCGGCCCCTGCGGCATCACCGCCGGGCCGGACGGCGCGCTCTGGTTCACCCTCATGCGGACCGACCGCATCGGCAGGATCACCACCGCCGGGGAGGTCACCGAGTTCCCGCTGCCGGTGTCGGGCGCCATGCCGTCCATGATCACGGCGGGGCCCGACGGGGCGCTGTGGTTCACCCTCAACCAGGGCAACGCGGTCGGGCGGATCGCGCCCGGCGGCGACGTCGCCGTGCACGCCCTGCCGACCGAGGGCGCCGCGCCGGTCGGGATCACCGCGGGCCCGGACGGCGCGCTGTGGTTCGCCGCGATCGGCACCGGCCACATCGGCCGGATCGCCACGGACGGGAAGGTGACCGAGTTCCCGCTGCCCGACCCGGCCGCGCGCCCGCACGCCATCGTCACCGGCCCGGACGAGGCGCTGTGGTTCACCGAGTGGGGCACCGCGCACATCGGCCGCATCACCCCCGAGGGCCGCATCGACGAGCATCCGCTGCCGAGGCCCGGAAGCGAGCCGCACGGCATCGCGCTCGGCCCCGACGGCGCCCTGTGGGTCGCCTTGGAGACCGGCGCGCTCGCCCAGGTCGTGCCCGGCTGACGGAACCCCGGCCCGTGCGGTCGCGGAAGGTTCCAGCGCGGGCGAAACGTTCGCGGGTCACCGTGGACGGATGAGATCACCGACCGACACCAGCGCCCAGACCGCCACCGAGAGCACCGGGCCCGCGCCGGTCCCCCGCCGCGGCGCGATGCTCGCCATCCTGTGCGCCGGGATGTTCCTGGTACTGCTGGACGTGACGATCGTCAACGTCGCCCTCCCCGGCATCGGCCGCGCGCTCGGAACCGGACTGCCCGGGCTGCAGGGAGTCGTCGACGGGTACGCCGTCGCGATCGCCGGGCTGCTGCTCGGCGGCGGCGCGCTCGGCGACCGGATCGGGCACCGCCGGATGCTGCTGGCGGGGCTCGGGCTGTTCGGGATCGCGTCGCTGGCCTGCGGCTCCGCGCCCGGCCCCGGCCCGCTGATCGCGGCGCGGGTCGTCCAGGGCGCGGGCGCGGCGCTGCTGCTGCCCGGCAGCCTCGCGGTCATCACCGCGGCGTACCCGGGCCGCGCGGAGCAGGCCCGCGCGCTCGGGGTGTGGGCGGGCATCTCCTCCACGGCGCTGCCCGCCGGGCCGCTGCTGGGCGGCGCGCTGGTCGACTCCGCCGGCTGGCGGTGGATCTTCCTGCTGAACGTACCGATCGTCGCCGCCGCCATCGCCGGGGTGCTCGCCGTCGTCCGGGAGCCGCGCCGGGAGCGCCCGGAAGGCGCCCGCCCTCCGCTGGACCGGGCCGGGATGGCGCTGGCGCCGCTCACCCTCGGCGGGCTGGTGTGGACGGTCATCGCCGCGGGCCACGGCCACCTCGAGGAGACGGTGCTGACGGCGGCCGTCACGATCGCCGCGGCGGCCGCGTTCGTGTGGGCCGAGCGCCGCGCGGCGGCGCCGATGGTGCCGGGAGGGCTGCTGCGCGCGCCCGCGTTCCTCGGCGCCAACGGCATCGCGCTGGCGATGAACCTGGTCACCAACGGCGTGCTGTTCGTCGCGACGCTCAAGCTGCAGCAGGCCGAGCACCATTCGGCGTTCACCGCGGGGGTGCTGCTGATGCCGATGGCGGTGCCGCTGGCGCTGCTGGCGCCGGTCAGCGGCCGGCTCACCGCCCGGTTCGGCACCCGCCTCCCGCTCGGCGCCGGAACGGCGCTGGCCGCCGCCGGATGCCTCAGCCTGCTGCGGGTCGGCGCCGGCACCCCCTACCCGGTGCTGCTGCCGACGCTGCTGGCCATCGGGATCGGCGACGGCCTGATCGTGACGGCCGTGGTCGCCGGGGCGATGCGCGCCGTCCCGCCCGCGCACGCCGGACTGGCGGGCGGGTTCAACAACACCGCCCGGCAGGTCGGGACGGCCCTCGGCGTCGCGGTGTACGGGGCGGTCGCCGGCCCGGCGCTCGACGCGGCGCGCTTCACGGCGGGCCTGCACGCGCTGGCGTGGGTGAGCGTCGGGCTGTGGCTCGCCGCGTTCGCGCTCACCGGGATCGTCCCGAACCGCTGAAATTCGGTTGGCACGGCCGGACGGGTCCGTTAGAACGGTCGGCATGCTCCGCAAATACCCCCGCACCCGGCACATCGAGGGCTCCCGGCTGCAGCCGGGGGACCACGACCTGGCCGCGCGGCCGTTCTCGGCGATCGCCGGGCGGTACCTGGTGGTGGAGGAGAAGCTGGACGGCGCCAACTGCGGCATCAGCTTCTCCTCCGACGGGGAGCTGCGGTTGCAGAGCCGCGGCCACTACCTGACCGGCGGGCCCCGCGAGCGGCAGTTCGGGCCGCTGAAGGCGTGGGCCGCGTCCGTCCAGCACGTCCTGCGGGAAGGCCTCGGCGACCGGTACGTGATGTACGGGGAATGGCTGTACGCCAAGCACACCGTCTTCTACGACGCTCTCCCCCACTACTTCTGCGAGTTCGACGTCCTCGACCGGCGCGACGGGACGTTCCTGTCGACCGCGCGCCGCCGCGAGCTGCTGGCCGGGACGCCGGTGGTGTCGGTGCCCGTCCTGCACGAGGGGACGCTCCCGGACCTGGGCGCGCTGACCGCGTTCGTCGGCCCGTCGACCTGCCGCACCCCCGCCTGGCGGGACGCGCTGCGCGCGGCGGCGCAGGCGGGCGGCGCCGACCCGGACCGGGTCGCCGCCGAGACCGACAAGTCCGACGAGATGGAGGGCCTCTACATCAAGGTGGAGGAGGACGGGGAGACGGTCGACCGCTACAAGTGGGTCCGGCCGGGCTTCCTGACCGCGATCCTCGACTCGGGGACGCACTGGCAGGAGCGTCCGATCGTCGCCAACGGCCTGGCCGACCCGGAGGTGCTGTATGCGGGTGTTCGATGACCTGTGCCCGGCGCCGCCGCACTGGGACGTCCGGTGGGACGACATCCGCGAGGCGTTCGGGTGGGTGCGCGAGATGGCGGGCGTCCCGCAGGACGCGGTGTTCCACGGCGAGGGCGACGTCGAGGTCCACACCCGGATGGCGTGCGAGGCGCTCGCGGCCCTGCCGCAGTGGCGGGCGCGCCCGGCCGCCGAGCGGGTGCGGCTGTTCGCGACGGTGCTGATGCACGACATCGCCAAGCCGCACTGCACCCGCACCGAGGACGACGGCCGGATCAGCGCGCGCGGCCATTCGCGCCGCGGCGACCTGATGGTGCGGCGGATCCTGTGGGAGATGGGCGCGCCGGTCGCGTGGCGCGAGCACGTCGCCGCGCTGATCCGCCACCACCAGGTGCCGTTCTGGGCGCTGGAGCGCCCCGACCTGCAGAAGATCGCGTTCCGGGTGAGCCTGCTGGCCCGCAACGACGACCTGGTGCTGCTGGCGTCGGCCGACATCCTCGGCCGGATCTGCCCCGACACCGACGAGCTGCTGGACAACGTCGCCCTGTACGGGGAGTACTGCGCCGAGCAGCGGTGCCTGGACGCTCCGCGGGCGTTCCCGTCCGACCACGCGCGGTTCTGGTACTTCCGCAAGGACGATCGCGACCCCGACTACGCCGCCTACGACGACACCCGCTGCACGGTGACGGTGCTGTCGGGGTTGCCGGGCGTCGGCAAGGACCACTGGATCGCCGCGAACCGCCCGGACGTGCCGGTGGTGAGCCTGGACCGTCTTCGCACCGAGATGGGGGTCTCCCCCGCCGGTGACCAGCACGCGGTCGTCGCCGCCGCGCACGAGCTGGCCCGCGGGCATCTGCGCGCCGGCCGGTCGTTCGTGTGGAACGCCACGAACGTGTCGCGGACGCAGCGCGAGCAGTGCACCGGTCTCATCGCCGGCTACCAGGGCCGGGTGGAGCTGGTGGCGCTGGAGGCGCCCCCGGCGGTGCTGCGCGACCGCAACCGCGGCCGGACCGCGCCGGTTCCGGACGCCGTCATCGACCGGCTCGTCCGCCGCTGGGAGACGCCCGATCCGACCGAGGGCCACCGCGTCGACTGGCTGAGCACGGCCTGACCAATAGAGTTCTCGGGTGCGCTTGTATCTGTCGTCCTTCCGGCTGGGCGGGCATGCCGACCGGCTGCTCGCCCTGCTGCGGGCACCGGCGGGGGCCGGGGCCGCGGTGATCGCCAATGCTCTGGACGCGGAGTCCGAGGACGACCGGCGGGGCGGGGTCCGGAGCGAGGTCGCCGCTTTGACCTCGCTGGGGCTGCGCCCGACCGAGATCGACCTGCGGCGGTACTTCGGCCGCCCCGCCTGTGACGTCGCGGCGGAGCTGGCGCGCTTCCCGCTGGTGTGGGCGCGGGGCGGCAACGCGTTCGTGCTGCGCCACGCGCTGGCCCGCAGCGGCGCCGACGCCGCGCTCACCGGCCTGCTCGGCCGCGACGCGCTCGTGTACGCCGGGTACAGCGCGGGCGGCTGCGTGCTGGCGCCGAGCCTGCGCGGCCTGGAGGCGTGCGACGACCCGGACGCCGTGACCCGCGTCCACGGGGACCCGCCGGTCTGGGACGGCTTGGGCGTCCTCGATCACGCGCTGGTCCCCCACGTCGACTCCCCGGGCCACCCGGAGTCGGCGGTCCTGACGGCCGTCGCCGCCCGCTACCGCAGCGAAGGCGTCCCGCATCGGCCGCTGCGCGACGGGCAGGTCCTGCTGGTCGACGGCCCGGAGTCGCGGGTGCTGTGACCCCGGGAGGGGCGGGCCGCCGGGCGGCGCCGGCGGCCCCCTCGCTCAGTGCTGGGTGCGGTGGGCGTTCAGATGGCGGGCGGCGGTGAGGTGCGGGGCGGGGCCCGCCGGCGCCGGAGCGGCCGGTGCCGGGGCGGCGCCGAAGATGCCGGTGAACAGGTCGGTGCTGTTGGTCGCGGGGCCGGTGTCGTTGGTCTCGATCACCGCCGGCTGGAACCCGTGCCCGGTGGCCGCGACGCTCTCGTAGTCGCCGAGGAAGTGGCCCCACCCCGCGTACGGCGCCTTCAGCCAGTCGAAGACGCGGGAGATGCGGCGCTCGGACGGCCGGTTCTCGCCGCCGCGCGGGAAGGTGGCGTACCACATGGCGGTGGGCAACGTGCTGGTGTCGCCGGGGCGCAGGTAGCGCAGGTCGTAGTAGGTGATGGCGACCGTTCCGCGGGCGTCCACCGCGATGGACGGGGTGAAGGCGGGCGCCGTGGGCGCCCGGTTGACGCGCACCGGACCCGACCAGGTGCGGCCCCCGTCGGTGGAGTGGACGAGCTGGATCTGGTCGTAGGAGCCGGTGGGGTCGGCTCCCTCGAACGTCGCGTACAGCTCGCCGGTCACCGGGTCGACGGCGGCGCTGATGAGGTTGGCGCCGCCGCGCAGCGCCTTGGACGGGTCGTCGGGGGCGTTGGGGTCGACCTCCGGCACGGAGGTGTCGGGGGCGATCGTGACGGGGGCGCTCCAGGTGCGGCCCTGGTCCTTGGAGGTGACCACGGCGAAGTGCAGGTCGACCGGCTCGGTGGCGCTGACGTCGCTGTAGGTCTGCCATTCGAAGAAGTCGTACAGGACGTCGCGGCGGGCGTCGGCGACGATGACGTTGCCGATGGTCTGCGAGTTGGGGACCGCGCCGGTGTCCACGAACGGGTGCGGGGGCGTCCAGGTGCGGCCGTGGTCGCGAGTGATGGCGATGTAGGAGGGGCCGGTGTAGTGGGCGCCGGGTCCGGTGGTGACCTGGTCGATGCGGTCCCAGACCTGGTAGGCGGTACCGGGGTGGCGCGGGTCGGCGGTGACGGAGTTCTTGTCGTCGACGATGGACGGGTCGGTGTCGTCGATGAGCTGGGTGGTGTGGGTCCAGGTGCGTCCGCCGTCGTAGGAGGTGGCGGCGCCGACGCCGTTGCGGGGCGTGCTCACGTCGAAGTCCAGGCCGCTGGCGTAGGCGACGCCGTCGGGGCCGAAGTCCACCCAGGCGTCGGAGGCCCGTTCGTAGTCCAGGCCGCCGGGGGCGCACTTGCTGAACGGCAGCGTGGTCTTGGTGAAGTGCCGTCCGTCGCGGCTGTAGGAGGCGGCGACGCCTTTGGCGCCGCCGTCGGACCAGCGGTCCTGCTGGTAGACGGCGATGACGCGGCCGGGTCTGTGCCGGTCGGCGGCGATCCACGGTTCCACTTCGGCGCCCGGGTAGACCGTGCCGTTCGGGCTGGCGCCGGCGGTGCAGGCGGCGTAGGGGTCGCCGGGCGAGATCGGGTGGACGGGCTGCGCGGCCGGGCCGGGCGCCGCGTGCGCCGCGGGCGCGGTGGCGAGGGCGGAGCCGAGCAGCAGCGCGGCGGCGGCGATCGTTGTGCGGGTCGTCATCGGGGGGAGCTCCTCGGGGGTGAGTGGAGCCGGAAGGAGGGGGTGAGTATCTGCTCGTCGTCGGGCGGGACGGGCGCTGGGAGCAACGCCCGCGCGGAACGTAGATCCACATCAGCGGACCCACAAGACCCGATGGCCGACCCCGGACACTCACGCCGGGTCCGGAACCGGCCAGGCGGGCACAAGCGGGCGCAGCGCCGGCGGTGACCGCCCCCTGGCCGCGGTCGGCGGCCCCTGCCCGGCGCGACCCTGCCAGGGCGTTCATGATGTGGCGGTTCGTCAGAGGTCATCCGTATCGCGAACGCCGATCTTGACATGTGAGACGCCGAAGAGGGAGGCTCGACCCGTGTCCGATCATGGAACCGGTCCCGGCCGGAAGCCCGGCGGGGAACCGGTCGCGCTCGTCACCGGGGCGGGCTCGGGCATCGGCGCCGCCGTCGCCGTCGCCCTGCTGGACCGCGGCTGGCGGGTGGCCCTGGCCGGGCGCCGCGCCGCCCGCCTCGCGGACACCGCCGCGCGCGCCCGCGACGCCGGGGACCGGGCGCTGCCCGTCCCCGCCGACGTCACCGACCCCGCGTCGGTCGAGGCGCTGTTCGGCGCCGTCGCCGAGCGGTGGGGACGGCTGGACCTCCTGGTCAACAACGCCGGGGTGTTCGGCGCGCCGCAGCCGGTCGAGGAGTTCTCGCACCGCGAGTGGCGGACCGTCCTCGACACCAACCTCACCGGCGCGTTCCTGTGCGCCCAGCAGGCGTTCCGCATGATGAAGGAGCAGGACCCGCAGGGCGGCCGGATCATCAACAACGGGTCGCTGTCGGCGCACACCCCGCGCCCCCTGTCGGCCGCCTACACCGCCAGCAAGCACGCGATCACCGGCCTCACCAAGACGCTGTCGCTGGAGGGACGCCCCCACCGGATCGCGTGCGGGCAGATCGACGTCGGCAACGCCGCGACGGAGATGACCGGCCGGTTCGGGTCCGGCACCCTGCAGGCCGACGGGACGGTGAAGCCCGAACCGGTGATGGACGTCCGGCACGTCGCCGACGCCGTGCTGTACATGGCGGGGCTGCCGCTGGAGGCCAACGTGCAGTTCATGACGGTGCTGGCCACCGCGATGCCCTCGTTCGTCGGCCGCGGCTAGGGGCCCGGCGCGCCGCGTCCCACGTTTAGGTCCCCACCAGGGGGAACGGGTCTGCCGTCAGGCTTCGAATCGACGGCACGCGGAGGGGGCCTGAGGCCATGAGCACCCTGCGGACACACGACGGCCGGAGCGCCGCCGAGATCACCGGGGCGTCCCGGCAGGACGCCGGACGCGCCCCCGCGGTCCTCAACGGGAACAGGAGCGAGGCCGGGACGGGCGAGCTCGTCCGGCAGGCGACGCAGCAGGTCTCGGAACTGATGCGGGCGGAACTGCGGCTCGCCGTGGCGGAACTGAAGGACAAGGGCCGGCACGCCGGCACCGGCGTCGGCATGTTCGGCGGCGCGGCGCTGGTCGGCCTGTACGGGGCGGCGGCGCTGCTCGTCGCCGTGATCGCCGCGATCGCGCTGGTGCTGCCGGTGTGGGCGTCGGCCCTCATCATCGGGGGCCTGCTGGTGGCGGTCGCGGGCGTGCTGGCGCTGCTCGGCAGGGCGCAGACCAAGCGGGCGACGCCCGCCAGACCCGAACGGGCGATGGACGAGGCGCGCATGACCGTCCACGACCTGAAGGAGAGGGCGACGCACCGATGACCACCCAGGGCAGGCACGGCGCCGACGCCGGCACCGAGGAGCTGCGTCAGGAGGTCGACCGGGCCCGCCATGAGCTCGGGGAGACGGTCGAGGCGCTGGCGGCCAAGGCCGACGTCAAGGCCATGGCCCGCGACAGGGCCGACCAGGCCAAGGCGATGGCCCGCGAGCGCGCCCTGCGCGCCCGGCGGGCCGTCGCGTCCCGGCAGGCGCGGATCAGGGCCGCGCAGGGCGGCGCCGCCGTCGCCGCGGCGGGCGCCGCCGCGGCGCTGACGGTGTGGATGCGGCGCCGCCGCACCGCGCAGGCGCGGCTGCGCCGCCGGATCCGCAACGCACCGGTGCAGGTCCGGGTCCGGCGGGCGCAGCGCGCCCCGATCCGCCTGCGCCGGACCGGCCGCGGACCGCTCAAACGCTGAGAGAGGACCCCGGAATGCGCAGGCCCTCCGCGCCCACCGATCTGCCCGTCACCTCGTGGGGACGCGCCGCCAAGCGCGCCGTCGGCGAGTTCCAGCGCGACAACCTGTCGGACTGGGCCGCCGCCCTCACCTACTACGCCATCCTGTCGATCTTCCCGGCGATGCTGGTGGTGGTGTCGCTGATCGGGCTCGGCGGCAAGTCGGTCACCAGCGACCTCATCGACAACCTCAGCGGGATCGCGCCGGGCGCCGTGAAGACCGTCCTGGTCAACGCGATCACGCAGCTGGAGCACAATCGCGCCGGAGCCGGGGTCGTCGCGATCATCGGCATCCTGGCCGCGATCTGGTCGGCGTCGGGGTACGTGGGCGCGTTCATGCGCGCGTCCAACGCCATCTACGACATCCCCGAGGGGCGGCCGATCTGGAAGACGCTGCCGCTGCGCGTCGGCGTCACGATCGTCACGCTGGTCCTGCTGTCGGCCTCGGTCATCGCGGTGATCGTCTCCGGTCCGCTCGCCCGCAAGGCCGGCGACCTGCTCGGCCTCGGCTCGACCGCGGTCATGGTCTGGGACATCGTCAAGTGGCCGGTGATGCTGCTCGTCGTCAGCTTCCTGTTCGCGCTGCTGTACTGGGCGGCGCCGAACGCCAAGCGCGGCTTCCGGTGGGTCACCCCGGGCGGCGTGCTGGCCATCCTGCTGTGGCTGGCGGCGTCCGGGGTGTTCGCGGCCTACGTGGCGAACTTCTCCAATTACAACAAGACCTACGGCAGCCTCGCCGGCATCATCATCTTCCTGGTATGGCTGTGGATCAGCAATCTGGCGATCCTGCTGGGCGCGGAGATGAACGCCGAACTGGAGCGCGGCCGCGCCATCGCCGCCGGGCGGCCCGCCGGGGCCGAACCGTATGTCGAATTCCGCGACACCCGGGGGTTCAGCGAGGAGGAGAAACGCGAGACCGGCGTCACCGGCGGCAGGGACGCGGGCGGGAATGCGGGCGGCCGCGACGGACGGCACGGCGCCACCCGCTCCTGATCCGGGGACGCCCGTACGACCAGCGTGCGACCGGGTGGTTACCGGGGAACCACGGGTCGCCCAACGGTCGGGCGGGTGAATAGGATCGGCGCGTGCTTCGTCCCACCTTTCCCATCGAGACCGAGCGCCTGACGCTGCGTCCGTTCCGAGAAGAGGACCTGGAGAGCCTCTACGCCTACCAATCCCTTCCCGAAGTGGCGCGCTTCCTGTATTGGGAGCCGCGGGACCGGGAGGAATCACGGTCGTTCCTGCGCGAGAAAATGGCCGCCGCGACCCTGGAGAAGGAGGGCGACTGGCTCGTGCTGGCGGTCGAGTGGCGCGAGACCGGCGAGCTGGTCGGCGAGGTCAATCTGCAGTGGCGCAGTCGCGAGCACCGGCAGGGCGAGATCGGCTACATCCTGAACCCGTCCTTCCACGGCAAGGGGTTCGCGACGGAGGCGGCCGCGGTGGTGCTGCGGCTG
This sequence comes from Actinomadura nitritigenes, assembly GCF_017573545.1. Lineage (GTDB taxonomy): Bacteria > Actinomycetota > Actinomycetes > Streptosporangiales > Streptosporangiaceae > Spirillospora > Spirillospora nitritigenes. The sequence goes on from NZ_JAGEOK010000023.1 coordinate 24,608, forward strand.
GGGTTCGAGGGCCTGGGCCTGCACCGGATCGTGGGCCGGCTGGACGGCCGCAACGCCGCGTCCGCGCGGGTGCTGGAGCGGCTCGGGATGCGGCGCGAGGCGCACCTGGTGCAGAACGAGATCGTCAAGGGCGAGTGGACCGACGAGATCATCTACGCGGTGCTGCGCGACGAGTGGGAGGCTCACCGCTCCGACGCCGCGGACGGTTCCGGCGGCGAGCCCGAGCGGGACTGACGGCGGTCCTAAGGGCGGTCCTGAGGGCGGGCCGGGCGCGGGCGGTCAGCGGCCCGCCTGCTCGTCCAGGAGGCGTGCGAGGTCGCGGACGTGCCCGCGCAGTTCGGCGGGCCTCCGGATCACGAACGGCCAGCCGAGGCCGGCGAGCATCCGCGCCATGCCGTCCAGGTGCTCGGCGCGGGTCGTCATCACCACTCCCCCGGCGGTCTCGGTGAGGGTGGCGACGGTGGCGGGGACCCGCCGGCGCGCCTGTTCGAGCGTGGTCTCCAGCAGCACCTCGACCTCGTGCGCGTACGGGACGCCGGCCAGCGACCGCGTCACGTGCTGGACGGGGTCGGCGCCGGCGGGGATCTCGTAGGCGGCGCTGCCGGTCGCGGCGCCGCTGGTGTCGGCGGAGGCGATCCGGTCGACGCGGAAGGTGCGGACCTCGCCGCTGAGGTGGTCGTGGCCGGTGGCGTACCAGCGTCCGGAATGGAACACCAGGCCGTAGGGGTCCAGGTCGCGTTCGGAGTCCGCGCCCTGCCAGGACCGGTACCGCAGCCGGACGCGGCGGCGTTCGCGGACGGCGGCGGCCAGGGTGAGCAGGACGCCGGTGGAGGGCGCGGCGGCGTCGCGGGCGGCGAGGGTGAACCCGAGGGTCTCGCGCAGCGCCTGGACGCGGTCGCGCAGCACGGCGGGCAGGACCCGCTGCACCTTCGCCAGCGCGCTCTCGGTGGCCTGTCCCGGCAGGCCGAGGCGGCGGCCGGCCAGCAGCCCGAGCACGACCGCGACCGCCTCGTCGTCGGTGAGCATCAGCGGCGGCAGCTTGTAGCCGGGCATCAGGCGGTAGCCGCCGTACCGGCCGCGTTCGGCGACGACGGGCACGCCGAGGTCGTCGAGCCGGGCGGCGTAGCGGCGGACGGTGCGCTCGTCGACGCCGAGCCGCCGCGCCAGGTCGGGCCCGGTCATGCGGTGGTGGGCCTGGAGCAGTTCGAGCATCGCCAGCACGCGGGTCGTCGGGTGGGACCGGCCGGGGTCCGGCGCCGGGTGTGACACGGGCCACTCCACTAATCCGGGCGGGTTATGTCCGGTATCGAGCCTAGCGTTGACCTCATCCACGAGGGAAAGGGCGCTGACATGGCGACGTTCGTATTGGTTCCGGGGTTCTGGCTGGGCGCGTGGGCGTGGGAGGAGGTGGCCGCGGGCCTGCGGGACGAGGGCCACGAGGCGCTCCCGGTGACGCTGACGGGGCTCGCCGAGCGGGCGGACGAGCTGACGCCGGAGGTGGGTCTGGACGCGCACATCGCCGACGTCGTCGGCGCCGTGGAGAGCGCCGGGCCGGGGCCGGTGGTCCTCGTCGCGCACAGCGGCGCGAACATGGCGGTCACCGGCGCCGCCGACCGACTCGTCGACCGCGTCTCGCGGGTGGTCTACGTCGACAGCGGTCCGATGCCGTCCGGGATGGCGGGGATCGACTTCCGCGCTCCCGACGACCGCGCGGAGCTGGAGAAGACCGTCGCCGAGGCGGGCGACGGCTGGACGATCCCGGTGCCGGCGTTCGACGCGGACACCGACCCGGTCAACCTCGCGGGCCTGAGCGCCGAGCGGCTCGCCGAGATGCGGCGGCGCGGCACTCCGCAGCCGTTCGCGACCGTGACGCAGCCGCTCCGGCGCCCCGAGCCGCTGCCGGGCACGCCGCGCACACTCGTCCTGTGCACGATCCCGCTCCCGGCCGTGCGGCAGATGGCCGGCAGCGGCAATCCGGTGTTCGCCATGATGACCGGGCCGGAGTGGACGTACCGCGAGCTGCCGACCGGGCACTGGCCGATGTTCTCCAAGCCGCGCGAGCTCGCCTCGCTGCTCGCCGAGTCCGCCGGTCCGGAGTCCGCCGGTCCCGAGTGAGGCCGGGGCGGGGTCAGGCGTCCTTGGGGGCGGCGGTGACCGGCGCGGCGCGGCGGCGGCCTTCGCGGGCGGTCGCGTCCGGCACGACCAGGACGCGGGCGGCGCAGGCCAGCAGCGTGCCGATCCCCCATCCGGCGAGCGCGTCGGTCGGCCAGTGGTAGCCGAGCGCGACGACGGCGACGGCGACCAGCGCGGCCAGGGTGTGCGCGGCGATCGTCCAGCCGCGCGAGGCGCCGGTCATCGCGGCGATGAACAGCAGGCAGGCGGCGGCGTTGGCGGAGTGTCCGGACGGGAACGACAGGTGCCCGGCGGCGAACAGCTCGTCCTCCCCGTACAGGGGTGCGGTCCGTGCGAACAGCACCTGCGCGGACCGCACGACGAGTTCGGTGCAGGCCAGCCACACGCCCGCGCGGATCAGCAGCGGGAGGCTGCGGCGCCGCCACGCGGCGGTGGCGGCGGTGATCCCGGCGAGGCCGCCGACGATCCAGTACTGGCCGCCGTTGACGATCGTCCGCCACGTCCAGTGCCAGGCGCCGGTGCGGGGCGGGAGGCCGCCGGAGAACACCCACTGGTCCAGGTGGCGCAGCGGTCCGTCGGCCAGCACGTCCAGGACGGCCGCGGCCGTGGCGAGGGCCGCGGCCGCCGCCAGTGCCCGGGGCCGCCGCCGGTCCGCGCGACCGCCCCCCGGCCGATGCGCCCGCATTCCTCGATCCTGCCCGATGCGCGGGACCCGTCACGCCGAGACCTGGCTCACACCCGGGGGCTCCGGGCGCCGTGAGCGGTCGTTCGGCGCCTCAATTGACCCGAGTGTCACCGGATGCTCACGGCACCGTCTGAATGACTCACTTATCTACAGTGGGGCGGAGTCTTCTTTGTTACTCCGGTCGGTAGATCATTTGGCGGGTCGGCGGCACACTCTGCGGAAGTCGCGCGGCCACGGGGGTCGGGCCTGTTCCGCAAGGTGAGCACATGACACCCTCTGTCCGCCGTCCGGTACTCACGGTCGTTCACTGGCGGCGTTCGGTGACGACGGCCGCCGCCACGGTACTGGTGGCCGGGATCGGCGCGGCGGGTGCCGGGGCGGCGCAGGCGGAATCGGCACCGGTGAAGGCGGACGACGGCGCTCGGATCACCCAGGAGACGAAGATCGCCGACCACGAGGTGGACGTCACCATCTCCTCCCCGGCGCTCGGCAAGTCGGTGAAGACCCGGATCCTGCTGCCCAGCGGCTGGTCGCGCGGCTCGGCGCGGACGTGGCCGGTGCTGTACGCCTTCCACGGCGGCCAGGACAACTACACCTCCTGGACGAAGAACACCGACATCGAGGCCTGGGCGGCCAAGTACGACGTCCTGGTCGTGATGCCGGAGGGCGAGAACGGCTCGTACACCGACTGGTACAACTACGGCAAGGGCGGGACCCCCAAGTGGGAGACCTTCCACACCGCCGAGGTGCGCCAGCTGATGGAGCGCAACTACGGCGCGGGCGCGGTCCGCGCGGCGATCGGCAACTCCTCCGGCGGGCAGGGCGCGTACAGCTACGCCGCCCGCCACCCGGGGCTGTTCAAGTACGTCGCCTCGCTGAGCGGCACGCTGTCGCTGCGGTCGGCGGGGATGCCGGCGATGCTGATGTTCACCAACGCCGGCAACGGGCAGGACCCGTTCGCGATCTGGGGCATCCCGTGGGCCGACGACGCCAACTGGGCGGCCCACGACCCGTACGCGCTGGCCGACAAGCTGCGCGGCACGCAGCTGTTCTTCTCCGCCGGGACGACCGGCAAGCCCGGTCCGGGCGACCCGAACGTCGCGCCGTGGGACATCGGCCTGCTGAGCGAGATCGCGGTCGGCGCGGACAACCAGGAGTTCAAGAAGCGCCTGGACGCGCTGAAGGTGCCCTACACCGCCGACATCTACGGCGACGGCCGCCACAACTGGCCCGCGTGGATCCGCGAGGCCACCAAGATCTGGCCGACGGTGATGAAGGCGATCGGCGCCAAGCAGGTGACCGTCACCGCGCGGCACCGCTGACCGTCGGGTCCCGGCCGCACGGGCCTTCATAGGTTCTGACGTGGGCGGGAACGCGCGGGGAGCAGAGGCTGAATACGGCCCGGTTCCGGGGACGACAGCGGTTGTCGTCCCCGGAACCGGGCCGTCGCCGTCGGACCCCAACCAGGGGCCGGTGCCGGCAGGTCAGTGCTGGTAGGTCAGCCCGTGGCCGAAGGGGTACAGGGCGGTGCCGGGGTCGTCGCGGGTGGGGATGGTGACGGGCAGCCTGCCCTGCGGGTCGATCTCGCCGAACAGGGTCTTGACGGCCGAGCGCAGCGCTTCGGCGGTGTAGGAGTAGGTGGCCAGGTAGGTGCGGGCCTCGGGGAAGTAGGCGATGTCGTAGGGGTCGCGGACGGCGATGACGACGACGGGTCTACCGGTGGCGACCAGCGCCTTGACGAGGTTCGCCTGGCCGGGGCCCTGGTGGCCGGGTTCGGTGCCGACGTCCCAGGCGCGGTTGGTGACGGCGACGACGAGGTCCTGGTCCCTGGCGGCGGCGACGGCGTCGTCGATCTGCGCGGGGGTGGGACTGAGGCCGGTGCTGCGGACTGTGGTGGCGGCGCCGTGCTCGGTGATGCCGGCGGCGAGGCCGGCGGTGGTGGAGGCGGTGCCCCATCCGGCGACGAGGACCCTGCGGGGGCCGGCCACCAGCGGGAGCACGCCGGCGTCGTTCTTGATCAGGGTGGTGGTGCGGTCCGCGGCGCGCTGCGCGGCGGCCAGGTGCTCCGGGGTGCCGACGGTCCGGCCGATCTTGGAGGTGTCGGCGTAGGGGCTGCGGAACAGGCCGCGCTTCTTCTTGAGGGCCAGGACCCGGTACACCGACGCGTCGAGGCGCCGTTCGCTGATCTCGCCGGTCCTGACGGCGTCGACGACGGCGGCGAGCTGGCGGGCGAACACGCCGTTGCCGGCGGCGTCGGCGGGTGGTTTGAGGAGCACGTCGGCACCGGCCTCGAGGGCGAGGACGGGGATGCGCTCGTCGCCGTACTTGTCGCGGACGCCCTGCATGTCCAGGGCGTCGGTGACGATGACGCCGCGGTAGTGCAGCTGGTCGCGCAGGATGCCGGTGAGGATCGGCTTGGACAGGGTGGCGGGGTCCTCGGAGGGGTCGAGGGCCGGCACGATGATGTGCGCGGTCATGATGGCCTCGACGCCGGCGGCGATCGCGGCGCGGAAGGGCGGCAGGTCGAGCTTCTCCCACTGGGCGCGGGTGTGGCCGATGCGGGGGACGCCGGTGTGGCTGTCGGTGGTGGTGTCGCCGTGCCCGGGGAAGTGCTTGGCGGTGGCGGTCACTCCCCCGGCGCGGTAGCCGCGCAGCTGCGCGGTGACCATGGACGACACCAGCGACGGGTCGGAGCCGAAGGAGCGGACGCCGATGACGGGGTTGGCGGGGTTGACGTTGACGTCCGCGTCGGGCGCGTAGTCCTGGTTGACGCCGATGGCGCGCAGTTCCCGCCCGGTGATGCGGGCGAGCGCGCCGGCGTCGCCGGTGCTGCGTCCGGCGGCCAGGGCCATGCTGCCGGGCGACTGGGTGGCGGGCGGCTGGACGCGCGCGACGATGCCGCCCTCCTGGTCGGTGGCGATGGTCTCGGGGATGCGGTGCGGCTGGGCCATCGCGGCGCGCTGGATGCCGTTGGAGAACCCGGCGAGCTGCACGGGGTCGTCGACGTTGTTGGCGTAGTAGATGAACCCGCCGGGGTGGTACCGGGCGACGATCTGCGCGGCGTTGTCGACTCCGTAGAGCTTCCGGTTGGCGGCGACGTCGGCGGGATCGGCGGTGTCGGCGCTCTTTCCGTAGACCTGCAGGACGAACAGCTGGGCGGCCTTGTCCTGCAGGCTCATCGAGCGCAGCAGCCGCATGAGCGCGGGGTCCTTGCCGGCGTCGCGTCCGGTGGTCTGGGCGTGGGCGGCGGGCGCGGTGAGCGCGGTGACGGCGAGCGCTCCGGCTGCCAGCCCGGCGATGGCGCGGCGGGCGCGGCCGGTGCCGGGCGGGCGCGGGGTGCGGGGCGCGCGGTCGGCGGGCCGGGGAGGACGGTGCGTGCGGGGCAGGTGCATGACGGCTCCCTCCGCCCCCGAGCTGCTATTTGATCAAGGTTCTGCTGGCACGCTAACCCGGCGGGCCGGGCTCGTCCACGGCAATGGTCGACGATGTGGTCCGGGTCCGTCCTGCCGCCGGTAAAGGCCGCCCGGCGACCGTCCCCGGGCGGTGCCGGGGCTCGGCGGCTCAGGGGCGGGTGATGAAGGCCAGGGCGGCGTCGGTGACGGCGGCGGGGTCGCGTCCGGCGTCGATGAGGCGGGCGGCGCCGTCGAGGGCGCCGAGGACGAGCGCGGCGGTGCCCTCGGGGTCGGGGTCGCCGCGGTCGGCGAGGGCCTCGCGCAGCGGCGCGACGAGCGCGCGCTGCTGCGCGGCGAGCCAGTCCAGGCATGCGGGGGGCAGCCCGGCGGCGGCGATGGCGTCGGTGACGCGGCGGTCGTCGCTGCGGGCGTACTCCAGATGGGCGCGGACGTAGGCGGCGATGCGGGCGGCGGGACCGCCCGATTCGGCGGCGGTGGTGGCGGCGCGCAGCCGGCCGGTCCAGTCGGCGAGGACGTCGGCGGCGAGCTGGGCGAGGATGTCGCCGGTGGAGGGGTAGTACTTGTAGACGCTGGAGCGGGCGAGGCCGGCGCGGGCGCCGACCGATGCCGGGGTCACCGCCTGCGCGCCGTCGGCGAGCAGGATGTCGCGGGCGGCGGCCTGCAGGGCGGTGTGCCTGCGGGCGCGGTGCTCGGCGACGGTCGGGGCGGTGATCCTCGGCATGCGGTCTCCTTCCGCGGCGGGGAGGTGCGGCCGCTGGTGCGGGTGCGGCTAGTTCATTCTGCCGTCCCGGATGCGCACGACGCGGTCGGCGGTGCCGAGCAGGCCCTCGTCGTGGGTGACCAGGACGGTGGCGGTGCCGCGCCGGTGGGCCTGCTCGGCCAGCAGCGCGACGATGTCGCGGGCGCGGTGCTGGTCGAGGGCGGCGGTGGGCTCGTCGGCCAGCAGCAGCGCGGGCCGGTTCATCAGGGCGCGGGCGATGCCGACGCGCTGGCGTTCGCCGCCCGACAGCTCGTGGGGGCGGCGGGACGCCTTGGTGGTCATCCCGACGGCGTCCAGCAGCTCGGCGGCGCGGTCGCGGTCCTCGCGGGTGACGCGTCCGGCCAGGTGCGCGACGAGCAGCAGCTGGTCGCGGGCGGTGAGGGAGGGCAGCAGGTTGGAGGCCTGGAAGACGTAGCCGATGCCGGTGCGGCGCAGCGCGGTGCGTTGCGCGGGGGTGGCGGCGGTGACGTCGGTGCCGCCGATGGCGACGGTGCCCTCGGTGGGGGCGATCAGCGCGCCGGCGACGGCGAGGAGGCTGGACTTGCCCGAGCCGGAGGGGCCGGCGACGGCGACGACCTCGCCGGGCCCGACGGTGAGGTCGACGCCGTCGAGGGCGGTGACGAGGGTGTCGCCGGAGCCGTAGCGCAGGGTGACGCCGGACAGGGTGAGCCCGGTGCGGGTCGCAGTGGCGGTCATCGGTGGCCTCCCAGGGCGGTGAGCGGGTCGACGGAGGTGACGCGGCGCAGGGTGGCGACGGTGCCGAGCACGCCGAGGACGATCAGCAGCCCGGCGGCGGTCGCCAGGGGCGCGGCCTCCAGGGCGATGGGGACGGTGCGGGACGCGGCGTGCAGCCCGGCGGTGAGGCCGACGCCGACGGCGGTGCCGACGGCGGTGGCCGACACCAGCACGACCAGCACCTGCGCGACGGCGTCGCGCACCAGGTACCAGGCGGATCCGCCGAGCGCCCGGACCAGGGCGATCTCCCCTCGGCGCTGGACGGTCCACACGACGAAGAACGCGGCGACGACCAGCATCGAGATCAGGTACAGGAACACCTTGATCAGGGTCATGGTGGCGGTCTCGGCGGCGAAGCCGGGCGAGGCGGAGTAGGACTTCTCCTTGGTGAGGACATGCGCGTCGCCGCCGCCGGCGACCGAGGGCGCGGCGTCCAGGGCGATCGCGGTGGCCTGGTGGTAGGCCTGCTCGGGCGGCGCGCCGGGCAGGCCGTAGTGGACGCGCTGCCAGGTGCGCAGCGGCGCGTAGACGACGGCGACGTGGGTGAAGGACCGGTCGCCGACGGTGCCGATGACGGGCAGCGCGGCGCCGCTGCGCTCGACCCGCAGGGTGTCGCCGATCCGGACGCCGTCGTCGGCGAGGCGGCTGGAGATCAGCACGCCGTCGGGGACGGAGCCGAGCGCGCGGCCGGTGGCGGGGCGGGGCGCGATGAAGGAGCCGGGGTCCATGCCGAACACGGCGATGTCGAGGTCCTGGCCGGTGCGGGCGTCCTTGGCGTGGGCGAGCTGGTTGCCGTAGGCGGCGGCCCTGCGGACGCCGGGCCGCGCCGCCCAGGCGGCGGCGTCGTCGGAGGAGACGGTGCTGCGCGAGTACAGGTCTCCCTCGACGCCGCGCTGGAAGGCGAAGTGGGTGACGGGCATGGCGCGCAGCGCGGACACGCCGTCGCGGACCAGCCCCGACGACAGGCCGGTGAGGACGGCGGCGAGCACCGAGATCAGTGCGATCACGGTGCCCATCAGCAGGAAGCGGCCGCGGGCGAACCGCAGGTCGCGGAGGGCGAGGAACACGGAGGGGCTCCGGGGATAGTTGGCGACACTGTGTCGCCAACCTTATGATGGCGACACGATGTCGCCAAAGCGGGGGGGGGTCACTTCCGGTGCCGGAGCCGCCCGAGCCACCGCCGCGCCCATCGCCGCGCCCACTGCGGTGCGCGCCGGGCGCGCCGGGCGCGCCGGGCCGGTGTCGTCCGGGTCAGCGGGTGCTCCTCCACCTCGTAGCGGCGGACGTAGGCGCCGGCGAACGCCTGCACGCTCGCGCCGAACGGCAGCGCCACCAGCACCCCGACCGGCCCGGCGACCGCCACCCCGGCCAGCACGAGCCCGAACGCGACCGCGGGGTGCATGTCCAGCGTCCGGGCGGTGATGCGGGGCTGCAGCAGGTAGTTCTCCACCTGCTGGTAGGCGATGATGAACAGCAGCGTCCACAGCGCCGTCGACGGCGAGCGGGTCAGCGCGATCAGCACCGGCACCGCGCCCGCCAGGTAGGTGCCGACCGCCGGGATGAACTGCGACACCACCCCCACCCACAGCGCCAGCGTCACCGCGTACGGCACTCCGAGGCCGGCGAGCGCGATGTAGTGCGCGACGGCGGAGATCAGCGCCAGCAGCGCGCGCGAGTAGATGTAGCCGCCGGTCTTGTCGATCGCGATCTCCCAGGCCCGCAGCACGGCGCGCTGCCGGTGCGGCGGCAGCAGCGAGCACACCGTCCGGCGCAGCTGCGGGCCCTGCGCCGACAGGTAGAAGGTGAACAGCAGCACCCCGAGCGCCTTGAAGACCACCCCGAACGCGGTGGTGCCGATCCCCCACACGTTCCGCGCGAGGCCCGACACGTGCCGCGACAGCGTGCCCGTCACCGTCGGGAGCCGCTGGAACAGGGTGTCGCGCGACAGGCGGGTGCCGAAGGTGGCGTTGATCCAGTCGATGACGTGCCGGACGTAGCCGGGGAACCCGTTGATCAGATGGCTGCTCTGGGTGGCCAGCAGCGACCCGATGCCGCCGACGAACCCGGCGAGCAGCACGGCGATCACCACGAACATCAGCGCGGTGGCGGCGCCGCGCCGCCATCCGCGGGCGGCCAGCCGGTTGACCGCGGGCTCGATCGCGAACGCCAGGAACAGCGAGACCAGCACGAGCAGCAGCAGGCCGCGCAGCCGTGCCAGCAGCCACAGCAGCGCCAGGAACGCCAGCGTGATCACCCAGGCGAGCGCGAACGCCCGGGGCAGCCACGGCGGCATCCGCCGCGGGCCGGGCCCGCCGGCCCCGGCCGGAGCCGTCCCCGGCGGCACCGGCGGTCCGGGAGGCGCGGGCTGTGCGGGCTGTGCGGGCGCCGGGGGCGGCGCGTCGGGCGGGACGTCGGCGGGCTCGTACGCGGGCCTGTCGCCGGGCGTCTGCGGCATGGCCGCACGCTAACCGCGCGCGTGGCCCGTCCCCGGCCGCACGCGCCGCCTTTGCCGAGACTTCAGCCGCCGCCCATGCCGGGCCGCGGTGCTCACGGGACGGGCGGGCAAAGAAAGGTCGACTCTGCCTTGCCCCGCGATCCGGATAGCGGCGCGCGTGCACGGGAACGCCCCGCGGGACGCACCGACACATCTGGGGGTTCACGGCATGGCGTTCGTCACGACGCGCGACGGCAACGAGATCTACTACAAGGACTGGGGTTCGGGAGCCCCGGTGGTGTTCATCCACGGATGGCCGCTGAACGCCGACGCGTGGGAGGACCAGATGAAGGCGGTGGCCGACGCCGGGTACCGCGGCATCGCCCACGACCGGCGCGGGCACGGCCGCTCGTCGCAGCCGTGGGACGGCTACGACTTCGACACCTTCGCCGACGACCTCGCCGACCTGCTCGGCGCCCTCGATCTGCGGGACGTCACGCTGGTGGCGCACTCGATGGGCGGCGGGGAGCTGGCCCGCTACATCGGCCGGCACGGCACGGGGCGGGTCGCCAAGGCCGTGCTGCTGTCGGCGATCCCGCCGCTGATGCTGCGGACCGACGCCAATCCCGAGGGCGTCCCGGCGCAGGTGTTCGAGGACATCAAGGCCGGGATCCTGAAGGAGCGGTCGCAGTTCTGGAAGGACAGCTCGGAGGCGTTCTTCGGCGCGAACCGCCCGGGCAACAAGGTGACGCAGGGCAACCGGGACGCGTTCTGGTTCATGGCGATGCACGAGAGCATCAAGGCGGGCGTGGACTGCACGACGGCGTTCGCGGAGACCGACTTCACCGAGGACCTGAAGAAGTTCGACGTGCCGACGCTGGTCGTGCACGGCGACGACGACCAGATCGTCCCGATCGACGCGACCGGCCGCAAGTCCGCGCAGATCATTCCGGACGCGACGCTGAAGGTCTACGAGGGCGGGTCGCACGGCATCGCGATGGTGCCGGGCGACAAGGAGCGCTTCAACCGGGACCTGCTGGAGTTCCTGGCCGCCTGAGCCCTCCGCCTCCGCCGCGGAGCCCGTGCCCGTCCGGGCGCGGGCGCCCGTGCCCGGGACGGGCACGGGCGGGCGTCAGCGGGCGGGGGCGACGAACTCCGGCTGGTCGAGGACGCGGAGCCAGCTGCCGTCGGGCTGGCGGCGGGCGACCTGCGCGCGGGCGCCGGCGCCGTCCTTGGGCGGGGTGGAGGTGAGCGCGAGGTCGCCGCTGACGAGGGTGGGAAGCGGCTCCTCGGGCTCGAAGTGCGGGCGTCCGGCGAGCACCTTCTCCCACAGGGCGCGGATCGCGTCGCGGCCGACGGTCCGCGAGCCGGGCGGGTAGGCCAGCACGGCGTCCTCCTCGTAGAGCGCGGCGACCCCGGCGGCGTCGCCGGCGTTGGAGCGCTCGACGAACAGGCGGGTGATGTCCTCGGGGCGCATGGCCTTCTCGTCCATGGTGTCCTCCCTGGTCGGCCGGTGTTTCACCTCCCATGCTGGTCGCTCGCCGTACAGAAGTCCAAAAGATAGTTCTTCTGAACATCAGAAGCTCTGCTTATGCTCTCGGTGGGCCGGGACGGGGTCTCCCGTGCGGCATGGGCCGCCGCCGGTGCCGCACGGTGCGGCAGGATGTGGCGGTATGGGGCAGATCTTCAGTCATCAGCTGCGGGTGCGGTACAGCGAGTGCGACCAGCAGGGCGTGGTGTTCAACGGCCACTACCTGTTCTTCTACGACGTGGCGCTCACGGAGTTCTGGCGGGCGGCGGTGTGCGGGCCGGACGAGATGGTGGGCGCGGGCTACGACCTGGTGGTGGCGGAGGCGCGGATCCGGTACCGGGAGGGCGCGCGGTTCGACGACCTGGTGGACGTGGAGATGCCGGTCGCGCATCTGGGCACGACGAGCATGGTGGTGCGTCCGCGGTTCGTGGTGGGCGGGCGGCTGATGGCCGACGGCGAGGTCCGGCACGTGTTCGTCGACCCGCGCTCCAAGTCCAAGCGGGAGATGCCGGGGGACGTGCGGGCGGCGCTCGCGCCCTACCTGGAGGAGACGGGACAGGCGGCCGGCACCGGGTCAGGTTCTTGATCGCTTTGCGACGTGTCGAGCGTCGTGCGAGATCCGAACTTGGAATCCGGGTTCACGCCTGACGGGTCCGGCTCAGTTCCCGTGGGTCCGATTCAACTGGGTGGGGGGCGCCCGGGGCAACCCCTTTTCCTGGGCAGTCCCGGGCGGGGCGGTGGTCAGCGGGCGAACAGGGAGGCGTAGACGGCGCGGTCGCCGTCGGTGACGACCTGCCCGGCCAGGTGCGGGCCGGTGACGGTGGACAGCCGCAGGTCCAGGTAGCGCTCCTCCTCCCGCACCTGGACGGGGTCGTGGAGTTCGGCGGGGCAGGCGGCGGCGAGCCGGCCGGCGATGTCGGTGAGGCGGGCGGCGCGGTCGCGGTCCAGGGCGGCGCGCAGTTCGGTGAGGGTGCCGGCGTCGTAGGGGACGGCGGGCGCGGGTGCGGGTTCGGCGCGCCAGGCGGCGACGCCGTAGGCGAAGCAGGCCAGGGCGGGCCACATCTCGGCGAAGTACCGCGGGTCGGGGCAGATCTCCAGGCCGGCGAAGCGTCCGGCGACCAGGAACAGCGCGCCGACCTGTCCGGGCTGGGGTTCCAGGCGGCTCTGGAACTGGGTGAGGACGGGCCGCTTGCGGGACAGGATCTGCTCGAGGTGGCCGCGGCGGGGCAGCCCGCAGCGGTGGTTGAGCTCGGCGATGTCGTCCCACAGCTTGGCGTAGCCGTGGACGTCGCGCAGTTGCAGGGCGCGGGCGCGCAGCTCGCCGGGGAGCACGAAGAACCACTGGTCGCGTCCGGTGAGGTAGCCGCCCTGGGTCTGCTGGACGCAGCAGGCGTCCTCGAACAGCAGCTTCTGGCCGGGGGCGAGGAACGCCGACCGGCACAGCGCGTGGTTCTGGGCGGCGTCCTGGACGTAGCCGATGTGCAGCGGGACGATCGCGACGCCGTCGGAGGCGCCGTTGCGCAGTTCGAGGCGTCCGTAGCCGGTGACGCGCGACAGCTTCAGCCCGGTGCGGGGCGGGACGAAGCCGGGGCGGGCGGGGCCGGAGACCGGCACCATGGTGAGCGCGCCGGCCTGCTGCGGGGTGCCGAGGCGGTGCCCGGCGAGGCTGAGCGGGCCGGGCAGCAGGGTGTCGAGCGCCGTCATCTCGGTCATGCGGTGCTCCTTTCGTTCGTGGCGGCCGAGGGCCGCTCCCCGGGAAGGCGCGCGGGCGGCCGCGGAGGGCGGCGTGCGGGGCCGTGCGGGGCCGTGCGCGGCCGTGCGCGGCCTTTCGGGGAGGTGGTCGGGCCGGGGGGCGGTTCAGGCGGCGAGGGCGGCGGTGAGGTCGGCCGCCTGCCGGTCCAGGGCGTCTAGGCGGTCGTGCAGGGCGGCGCGCAGCCAGGGGCGGCCCGCGGGGCAGTGCGCGAACATCCAGGGCAGCAGGGCGGTGAAGTCGTCCTGGTGCCAGAACCCGCGCTGCGGCAGGGACGGGGCGGGGCGGCGCAGGGTCAGGTCGTCGGCGGCGGTGAACAGGGCGTGGCAGAACACCACGGGGGTGGTGACGCCCGCGCGCGGGAGGGTGGCGACGACGCGGGCGAGGTCGCCGGGGAACCGGTTCTCGTAGCCGTCGGAGACGACGGCGACCAGGTCGGGGCCGGTGCCGAGGGCGTCCAGGACGCCGGTGGCGAGGTCGGTGGCGCCGCGGGGGGCGCGTTCGTCGCCGCCGACCTCGACGACCTCGAGCCGGTCGCAGACCCGCGACAGCAGCATCCGCAGCGCGGCGGCCTGCGACAGCACGGCCCATTCGCGTTCGCCGTAGCCGCGCATGGACGCCGAGGCGTCCAGGACGAGCGCGACGGTCCCGGGGAAGCGGGGGAAGGGGCGGGCGGCGTCGTCGACGTAGCGGCCGAGGGCGGCGTACAGGTCCTCGGCGGGTCCGCCCCGGTACAGGTGGACGAGGGTGGCGGCGATGTCGCCGCGGTTCGTGGCGGTGACGGTCGGGGGCGGTTCGCGGGCGGTGTCGAGGGTGAGGGCGGGCTCGTCGGGCAGCGCCCGCGCCGTGCCGCTCGCGGTTCCGGTGCCTGTCGCGGTGCTCGTCGTGGTGCCGGTTCCGGTGAGGCGGGCGGCGGTGCCGGTGGGCGGTGCGGCGTAGAGGGCCTGGACGCGGGCGGGCGCGGCGGCGGGGACGGCGAGGAAGCGCAGCAGGCGGCGCCGCAGGTAGTCCGAGGCGGTGTCGCCGTCCTCGATGCGGCGGGCGCAGCCGCGGGCGGCGGTCTTGCCGAGCGCGTGCTCGAAGCAGTCGAGCAGGGCGGGGCGGCGGGCCGCGATGAGGGCGTCGGCGTCGGGGTGCTCCAGCACGAAGCGCAGCACGGTGCGGGTGGTGTGCTTGTGGTTGGCGCGCAGCCGGCGCAGCGCGAGCAGGACGGTGATGACGTGCGCGGGCGGCAGCGCCAGCGTCAGGACGCGGGCGAGGCGCGCGAGGGTGTCGCGGGTGGCGCCGTCGAGACCGGCCTGGGAGGCGGCGAGGGTCTGCAGCAGGACGCGGGCGCGCTGCCAGGGCAGCGCGCCGGGGGCGAGGGCCAGCAGCGCGTAGTGCTCGGGGCCGGCGGCGTGGGCGGCGCGGTGCAGGTCCGCGTCGTCCCAGCGCAGGGTGCCGCCCCGGGGCAGGGTCAGCGGGGTGTCGTGGGTCTGCAGGTGGGCAAGGAACGTGGGGGTGTCCATGATTGATCGCCTCCGCAATCATGGATTTTAGGAACGCCGCGGAGTGCGTTGACACTCATTTTTCCGGCGAGCGCGGCGAGCGGGTGCCGCGCTGGGCGTCCTCGCCGGGCCGCCGACCCGGGCCCGTGCCGGTTCCCGGATCGGTTCCGGGGGTGGTCGCGGGGGTGTCGGCGGGGCCGGGTCTGGGGGCGTAGTCGCCGATGCCGTGCTCCAGCATGCCGAAGGCGCGGGCGGCGGAGGCGTAGACGTCGTCGCGCATCTCGTGGAGGGTCTCACCGGCGCGTTTGCGGGCGGCGATCTCCTCGATGAGGACGCCCTGGGCGGCGTAGATCATCGCGGCGGCGACGCGGGGGGTGATGTCGTCGGGGCCGGCGCCGGTCTCCTCGGCGAGGACGCCTGCGAGGGCGTCCTTGAGCCGCTCGCCGAGTTCGCGCATGCGGGCGGTGAGGGCGGGGCTGTCGCGGACGGTCTTCAGCCAGACCTCCGAGCCCTCGTGGAAGGCGGTCCGATAGTCGCCCTCGTCCAGGCCCTCGAAGAAGCGGCGGCGGAACACCGCGACGACGCCCTCGCCGGGGCGGCGGTCGCGGAACGCCTGCCCGGCGGCCTCGATCAGCTCGCCCTGGCGGTCGAAGAACAGGTCCTCCTTGGTCTTGAAGTAGTTGAAGACCGTGTTGACCGACACGTCGGCGGTGCGGGCGACGTCGGCGACGGTGACGTTGTCGAAGCCGCGCGTGATGAACAGCCCGGTGGCGATGTCGGCGATGCGGCGGCGGGTCTCGCGCTTCTTGCGCTCGCGCAGCCCCGGACCGGGCCCGGGCCGCCGGTCGATCTCCTTGCCCATGCCCGGGATCCTACCTTCGCTGGTATGACTAAAAAATTGGTGTGACTGAAAAATTGTGGTTACTCTACTGCGCGAGTCGTTCCCCCATCGGAGGTCATCGTGATCGAGGCACGCGGGCTCGCCCGCACCTTCACCGGCAAGCACGGGACGGTCGAGGCCGTGCGCGGCGTGGACCTGTCCGTGGCGCCCGGCGAGATCGTCGGGTTCCTCGGCCCCAACGGCGCCGGGAAGACCACCACGCTGCGGATGCTGACGACGCTGCTGGCGCCGACCGCGGGCACCGCGACGGTCGCGGGGCGCGACCTGCGCACCGATCCGGGCGGGGTGCGGCGCCGGATCGGCTACGTCGCGCAGGGCGGCGGCACCGACCCGTCGGTCCCGGCCGGCGAGGAGCTGGATCTGCAGGCCCGCCTGTACGGCGTGCGGGACCGCGGCGAGCGGATCGGCGAGCTGTGCGCGCGGTTGGACCTGGAGGGGCTGCGGGGGCGGCCGTGCGGGGCGCTGTCGGGCGGTCAGCGGCGGCGGCTGGACATCGCGCTCGGGCTGGTGCACCGGCCGCCGCTGCTGTTCCTGGACGAGCCGACGACGGGCCTGGACCCGCAGAGCCGCGGGAACCTGTGGGAGCACGTCCGCTCGCTGCGCGCCGAGGACGGCACGACGGTGTTCCTGACGACGCACTACCTGGACGAGGCGGACGCGCTGTGCGACCGGCTGCTGATCATCGACCGGGGCCGGATCGTCGCCGCGGGCACGCCCGCGGAGCTGAAGCGCCGCGTCGCGGGCGACGTGGTCACGCTCGAGTTCGCCGATCCGTCGGGCGGCGCGCCGGCGCGCGAGGCGCTGTCGCGGCATCCGTCGGTGCGGGAGGCGGTGGTGGCCGGCGACGGCGTGCGGCTGACGGTGGAGGACGGCGAGAGGCAGCTGATGAGCCTGGTGCGGGCGCTGGACGCCGCGGGGGTGGAGCTGGCGTCGCTGAACCTGGCCCGTCCGAGCCTGGACGACGTGTTCCTCACCGTCACCGGCCGTTCCCTGCGCGACGCCGCCTGACCGGCGGCGATCCATTCCCGAGAAGAGAAGGAGCACTGCGATGTCCTTGGCACGGACCGCCGCCGACACCCGCCTGGTGTTCGGCCGGTATCTGCGGCAGACGCTGCGCAGCAAGGTCGCGGTGGTGTTCGGCGCGATGCAGCCGCTGCTGTACCTGGTGCTGTTCGGGCCGCTGCTGTCGCGGCTGGTGGACGTGCGCGGTTTCGGCGCCGGCAACGCCTGGCAGGTGTTCGTGCCGGGCGTGCTGATCCAGCTGGCGCTGTTCGGCGCCGGGTTCGTCGGGTTCGGGCTGATCGGGGAGCTGCGGTCGGGGGTGGTGGAGCGGCTGCGGGTGACGCCGGTGAGCCGGACCGCGCTGCTGCTGGGCCGGGTGCTGCGCGACACCGTCATCGTGGCGGCGCAGGCGGTGATGCTGGTGGCGGTCGGGCTGGCGCTCGGGCTGCGGGCGCCGGCGGGCGGCATCGCGGTCGGGCTGCTGTTCGTGGTGTCGCTCGCGGTCGCGATCGCGTCGCTGTCGTACGTGCTGGCGATGCGGACGCGCAGCGAGGACGCGTTCGCGCCGCTGCTGTCGGCGGTGACGCTGCCGCTGCTGCTGCTGTCGGGGATCCTGCTGCCGATGAGCCTGGCGCCGGGCTGGCTGGACGCGGTGTCGCGGTGCACGCCGTTCCGGTACGTGGTGGACGCGGCGCGGGCGGCGTTCCTCGGCGACTACGCGACGGCGGCGGTCGCCGAGGGCGCGCTGGTCGCGGTGGTGCTGCTGGTGGTGTCGGTGTGGCTGGGGGCCCGCCGGTTCCGCGCGGAGAACGCCTGACCCGCGCCGCGGTGCCCGCGCCCCGGGCGGCCTCCGGTCAGCGCGGGGCGTCGGCGGGCCGGGCCTGGGGCGCCGCGCCGCCACCGGTCGCGGTTCCGGCGGCGGTTCCGGTCGCGGCGGGCGTGTCCGCCGCGACCGGGCGGTCGGGCGGGACGGCGGCGCGCTGGGCGATGTAGGCACCGGTGAGGACGATCGCGCCGCCGGCCAGCTGCACGGGGGTGAGGCGCTCGCCGAGCGCCGCCCAGGCGATGAGGGTGGCGGCGACCGCCTCGGTGTAGCAGATGGCGCCGCCGACCTGCGCCGACAGCCGGTGCAGGCCGGCGATCCCGGTCAGGTAGGCCAGCACGGTGCTGACCAGCGCGATCCAGGCGACCAGCGCCCAGCCGGGCGCGGTGCGCCCGGCGACGGGGACGGCGTCGCCGAGCACCCGCCACGGCAGCGCCCACGGCGCGGCGAGGGCGGCGAGCGCGGCCGCGGCGACGACGCTGCCGGCGGTGGTGATGACCAGCGGGTCGACGCGTCCGGCGAGCCGGTCGACGAGCAGGAAGTAGGACGCCTGGCAGGCGGCGGCACCGAGCCCGGCGGCCAGCCCGAGCGGGTCCAGGCTGAGGCCCGTCCACACCTGGACGACCAGGGCGAGGCCCGCCATGGCGACCGCGACGCCCGCGGCGGCGGTGCGGTGCACGGGCGCGCGGCGCACCAGCCGCAGCCACACCAGCACCATGACCGGCCCGGTGAACTCCAGCAGGATCGCCACGCCGACGGGCAGCCGGGACGCGGCGAGGTAGTAGCAGGCCTGGCAACCGGCGACGCCGGTCAGCCCGTAGGCCGCCAGCCGCCCGAGGTGGGGCCGCAGTTGCGCGCGCAGGGAGCGGGCGCGGCGGCGGGCCCGCGCGGCGCACACGATCGGGACCAGCGCGAGCGCCGACACGGTGATGCGCAGCCACACCGCCTGCAGCGGGTCCAGGCCGCCTTCGATGAGCGCCTTGCCGAACGGCCCGGACGCGCCGAAGCACACCGAGGAGAACACCGCCAGCGCGACTCCCTGGGCGCGGGTGCGCGCCGCCGCGTCGACGCCCATCGCCGCGCCTCCCCTCGACCGTTCAGGAGCATCGTGTCATAACGCTCATTACATGGGGAGGGCGGAGCGCGACCGACAGAACACGACATGCCGGACACTCCGCCGGGGAGGACTACTATTCGCCGGGTGAGCTGGCAGGGGGCCGGGGCGGGACCCGGCGGGACGGGAGGCGGCCCGGGCGGGGACCTGTTCGCGGCGGTCGAGGGCAACGTGCGCGAACTGGTCGCCTCCCCGTGGTGGCGGACCGCCCAGGCGCAGGACCGGGCCGGGCAGATCGCCGCGCGGATGCTGTGGGGCGCCGGGGAATGGTGGCTGTTCGGCGCGTGGGGGCGCTGGTACCGGTGCGGCCTGGACGGCGCCTGGCACCCCTGCCCTCCCCCGCCCGACCCCGCCGACCGCGGCGTCGCCGTCCCGGCGCCGCGCGGCGCCGGGACCCCGCCCGTCCCGCCGCAGCTGTACCCGACCGGCCCCGACCTGTCGGCCGGGCGCGTCGCGCCGCTGGGGTTCCTCGGGCCCGTCCCCGACACCGCGGTCGTCGCGCGGATCTCCCAGGCCATCACCACCGCGCTCGCGGTCGACCCGCAGCAGTTCGCCCAGCGCGACCCGATGTTCCAGCCGGGCACGCCCAGCACCATCGCCGCCGCGTGGGGCGCGCTGCTGTGGTGCGCGGGCTCACCGGTGGTGCTGACCGAGCACCCGCTGATCGAGTCGTTCATCCCGTTCCTGACCACCTCCGCCGACCAGCTGCACTGGATGATGCCGCCCGACTTCGGCACCCTGGCCGGCTACTACGTCCACCGGCTCGGCGCCGGCGACGGCGGCGGCGCCGCGCACATCGCGCGGGTGATGTACGAGGTCGCGGCGGGCCTGCAGGCCGACCCGCGGTTCCGGCCCGGCGCCGACGCGCTCGCCGCGGTGACGGCGGCGTCGCTGCGGATGGTCAACCAGGACATGGCGACCGTCCGGTACGGGCCGGAGGCGATCGTGCAGGAGTGGCGGCGCCGCTGCCCCGCCGAGTTCGCCACGCCGATGGTCCGCGACACCGCGCCCGGCGAGTACCTGCGCCTGGCCCTGTACGACCTGGAGCAGATCGTGCACGGGCTGACCGGGCCGCGCCCGGGGCCGGGCGGCCGCAGCCACGACGAGGTCCGCCGCGCGGGGATCGCGGTGCTGGCCGCCGACCTGCAGGCCGCGCCGGGCGCGCTGCCGGCGCTGCAGCGCTGGCTGGACCCCGACAGCGCCCGCACGCTGCAAGCGGTGCTGAGCGACCCGGCCAACCCGCTGCGCGCGCTGTGGCCGCGCGACGGGCGGCTGCCGGACGCGCTGCGCCGCGACGACCCCGACGCGCTCGCCGCGCTGCTGGCCACCACCTACACGGTCGGGCTGACGTGGTGCCGGCTGGCGCAGGTGCCGCCGCCGGCGTCGGGGTTCGCGGTGCCGCAGGCGGTCGCGGCGGAGCTGACGTCGCCCGCGATGCACTCGCCGCCGTCCACCGACGAGCTGTCGGCGTGGGACATCATCAAGGCGGCCCGCGCGCACATGGCCGCCGAGCGGGCGTCCTCGGGCGAGGACCGGGCCGTCGCGCCGGTCCCGGAGCCCGCGCAGGAGGCTCCGGGGCCGCCGCCGGCCGTGGCGCCGATGGAGCCGCCGTCGGCCCCGCCGATGCCCCCGCCGATGCCCCCGCCCATGTCCCCGCCGGTATCCCCGGCGGTGTCGCCGCCTGCGGCGCATGGGGCCGACCCGTCGGTCCCGCCGCCGTCGCCTCCGCCGTCTCCCGCGCCGTCTCCGGCGGTGCACGGGGAACGGCAGGCGCCGGTGAACCCGCTGGCCTCCGACGTCCCGCCCCCGCGGATCGCGCCGCCTCCTCCCCCGCCGCCCGCCGCGCCGGAACCCGAGGCGCGCGCCGCGGCGCGGCAGGAGCCGGCACCGGACCCCGCACCGGCGCCCCTGCCTGCGCCGGCTCCCGCTCCGGCGGAGGAGCCGCGGTGGCCGTCGGAGCCCCCGCGGGACGGGGCGGGCGAGCCGGTGTGGCCGTCGGAGCCCGGGCCGCCGGCCGTGCACGCCCCGGCGACGCAGCTGGACACCGACGCGTTCCGCACCAAGCTCGACCAGGGCCCGGCGTGGCCGGGAGCGCCGGTACCGCCGGCCCCGCCCGTCCGGCAGCCCGTCCAGCGGCCCGCCGACGCACCGGCCGCGCCTGCGGCGGTTCCGCCGGCGGCGCCGCACGCGGACCTGCCGCCGCCTCCGGTGCCGGTGCCCGAGCCGGTCCCGCCGGCGCCGCCCGCGCCGGTGCCGGAGTCGGCGCCGCAGGTCGCCGAGGCGTACGGGATCCGGTTCCTGTGCGGCGCCGACGACATCGGCCGGGTGGTGACGGAGGTGCGGCGGCGCGGCAAGTGGGCGCGGCGGCTGCGCGGGCAGGAGGTGTCGAGCGCGTCGGCGCCGGCGCTGCTGCTGATCGGCGCGCCGTCCAGCGGCCAGCGGCGGCTGGCGCGGATGGTGGCGCGGGCGCTGGCGGAGGTGGAGGCCTCCAGCGGCGAGGTCCGCTCGGTGCACGCCGAGGACCTGCGCGACGCGGGCCCGGACGGGCTGCGGGCGGCGCTGGAGGAGCACGCCGGGCATGTGCTGCTGCTGGACGGCCTGGACGGGCTGATCCTGGACGAGGCGCAGGGCGCGGCGTACGCGTCGGTGCTGTACCGGACGCGGCTGGAGGGCGTCAACGACACCGCGCTGCTGGGCACCTGCGAGCCGGACCGGGTCGGGGAGCTGTCGGCGGCGTCGCCGGAGCTGGTGACCGATCTGCGGGCGGTGCGGCTGCCGGATCTGGCCGACGGGCGGGCGCGGGCGGCGCTGATCGGGCTGCTGGCCGAGGAGCGGTCGCTGCGGCTGGGCTCGGACGCCTGGGCGGTGGTGGAGCGGGAGGCGGCCACGCTGCGCCCGCGCGGCCGGCTGACGGGCGCGCGGCTGGTGGAGGCGTATCTGGACCGGGCCGCGACGCGCCATCTGGGCAGCGCGGAGGCGACGCAGGCGATCGGCAGCGCGCTGACGCTGACGGCGGCGGACTTCGCGGGGCTGGCGGCCGAGCTGTCGGGCCGCTGACCCGCCGCGCCGCCGCCCCGTCCCGCCGCGTCACCTCGGCGGCCCGGGCGGGCGGTGCCCGCGGGATCGCCTGTGCCGTAAGGGTTACAGGCGTCTTCGCGGCCGCATATTGTCGGCGGCGGCGGTCACGATGGGTGTGTGGAGCATGCCGATCGCGTGGACCGGCTCCTGGCGCTGGTCGCGGAGCTGCGCGCCGCCTCGCCCGATCCTCTGGAGCCGCGGGAGCTGGCCGCGCGGCTGGGGGTCAGCGAGCGGACGGTGCGCCGCGACCTGGAGCTGCTGACGCACGGCGGGTTGGAGGTCCGGCAGCTCGGCCGCCGCGGCTATGTGCTGGAGGGGCCGGCGGAGCCGGAGCCGGAGCCGCTGAGCGAGGTCGCGTCGCTGATGGGCCCGGTCCGCGACACCGTCGCCGAGGCGGTGCGGCGGCGCCGGATCGTGCGGCTCGCCTACACCGACCGGTCGGGCGCGCGCAGCTTCCGGGACGTGGAGGCGCACGGGCTGGTCACCGCCCCGTACGGGGAGTACCTGGTGGGGTGGTGCCTGAAGCGGGACGGGCCGCGGATGTTCCGGCTGGACCGGGTGGGCGCGGCGGTGCTGTCGGGGCGCGGCGCGGACGTGCGGGATCTGGACGGGCTGCTGGCGGCGCTGCGGGTGCCGATGCCGCGTCCGGCGGCGGACGCGGGGAGGCGCGGCCCGGCGGGTGCGGCGCGGGCCCGGGCGTGGACCCTGGACCGGTTGGAGTTCGTGCGGGCGCGGCTGCGGGAGGCGGCCGCGGAGGCGCGCGGCGGCGGGCGGGGCGCGGCGGCGCTGCGGGGGGTGCTGGGGCATCTGGCGGAGTGGACGCGCTGGCAGCTGGCGGCGATCCGGGCGGCGGCGACCGGCGAGGAGCTGGTGCTGGAGGGGCGGCGCCCGCCGTTCCCGGCCGCGTTCGACCGGGAGCTGCCCTACGACGCGCGGGAGCGGATGATCCAGGACGCGATGGCGCTGCGGTCTCTGGGTGATCTGGTGCGGGATCTGAACCAGGTGCTGGAGGCGGTGGCGCACTGGGCGGCCGACTGCGACGACGCGCTGTGGGAGGGCGAGCTGCCCGACCCTCGCCCGTACGGGCCGCCGGGTCCGCCGCGTCCGCTGGCGGATCTGCTGGCGGGGTGGCGGGGGCCGCTGGCGCACATCGAGTGGCATCTGGACCGGCTCACCGACGAGCCGCCGGAGCCGCCGTCGCAGGACGAGGAGGACGTCTGGGTGGTGGACCGCTGCCCCCTGCAGGCCTGACCCCGACGGCTGCGCGCGTCCCGTGCGGCCGGACCGGACCGGTCAGGTGGTGGTCTTCGCGCGTTGGGTGTCCTTCTTGGCGCGGTTGCCGCAGGTGTTCATGGAGCACCAGCGGCGGGTTCCGGGGCGGGAGGTGTCCAGGAACAGGGCGCCGCAGTCGGCGCCGGCGCAGGCGCGCACGCGGCCCAGGGCCGGGGAGGTGACCAGGTCGAGGGCGTCGCGGGCCACGACCGCGAGCAGGGCGGCGACGGGGTCGGCGGCGTGGTGGCGCAGGTGCCCGGCGGCGTCGAGGGCGGGGACGGGGACGGGCCGTGCGGCGGCGGTGTTGACCTGGTCGCGGGCGGCGGGGTCGCAGGCGGCGGGTCCGGCGGCGCGGGCGGTGGTGACGAGCCGGTGGTGCCCGTGCGCTCGTCCCCCGACACCCCCTCCCCGGCCCCTTCCGCCGGCGGGGGGTTGAGCCGCGGGCTGACCTGGTTCCTGGCGGCGGCGGGCGGCGCGGCGGGGATGGCGGCGCTGGTGGCGGGGATGCTGCTGCTGGACGCGGCGGTGCAGGCCGGTCAGGTCGCCAACCAGGCGCGCATCTTCGCGTTGCGGCCGCAGGCGCGCGCCCGGCTCAACACCGCGTACATGACGTGCTCGTTCCTGGGCGGTAGCGCGGGGTCGTGGCTGGGGGTGCGCGCGTACGAGTGGTTCGGCTGGCGGGGGGGGTGTGCGGTCTGGCCGCGGTGCTGGCGGTGGTGGTGCTGGCGCGGCACGTGCTGCGGCGCCGTCCCGTCCCGGCGCTCGCGGCCGGTGTGGAGCCGGAGGCGGATGCCGCGCCGGGAGTGGACGGGCCGGTGGGCGGTGCGGTCAGCGGCGGGCCGGCGGGGCGTGGGTCGCGGGCGTCGTCGCGGTGATCGGGGTCGCGGTGATGGTGCGTTCGAGGTGCGGGCGGCCGGCAGGGTGGACGGTGCGGGTGAACCAGACGGTCTTGCCGGTGGGGTGGGGGCGAGAGCCGAACCCGGTGGCGAGCGCGGTGACGAGCAGCAGGCCGCGGCCGGCCTCGGCCCAGTCGAGGACGGGGGGCGCGGGCCGCGCTCCGCTGGGTGCGGCGGGGTCGGCGTCGCCGACCTCGCCGGTGAGGCGGGCGCCGTCCAGGCGCAGGTCGAGGCGGACGGGGCCGGTGCCGTGCACGACCGCGTTGGTGACCAGTTCGTCGACCATGAGGACGATGTCGTCGACGTCGCCGGGGTCGGTGACGTGCCAGGCGTCCAGGGCCTGTGCGGTGAGGGCGCGTGCGCGGGCGGCGGCGCGCGGCTCGGCGGGCAGTTCCCAGGACGCGGCGCGGTGCTCCCCTTGGAGTGCCTCGGGGGATGGTTCGCGCGGGTCCTGGAGCGGTGGGCGCTGCTCCCCTGCTGCGGCGCCCTGTCCGTTGCCCGCTGCGGCGCCGTTGACCGCTGCGATCTTCTGCCCGTTGGTTCGCCCGTTGGTTGGCGGGGCGGTGTGCCCGCCGGCGGCGGGGTCGATGATGTCGATGCTGCGTTCGCCTGCGGCGTCCGCACCGGTGCTCGCGGCGCCGGCGTCGTTCCCCTCGGGTTCCACTTCCCCGTCTCCTCACCGTACGGCGGTGTGCGCGGGCCGGTGGCGCCCGCCGGGTGTTCCCCGTCCCGGCGGCCGGTTCCGGCGTTCTCCGCGTCGGTTCATCTTCAGGGACGCATCGGGCGCGGGGGCGGTGCACGGGCGCAGGCAACCCTCACCCGCGGGTGAGGTGATGGTGGACACGCGGGCGGCCCCGGTGGAGTGAGCAGGGCCCGATTGCCGTTATGGTGGGTGGCGTCGGTGTGGAATGTGTCCCCCGGGCTCTACACAACGCCTTCGGGGAATACCGCCGGTCCGTACGGGCCGGGCTGGAACTCCGTTGTGCCTTTCGCCGTGAGGCGACCACCACACCGGCCTGAGCGCCGAGGCCCCGGCGAGATCTCTCTCGCCGGGGCCTCGGCGTTCGCCGTCTCGGGGCGGGGTTCGGGGCGGCGGTGGAGCCCGCGGGTGGTCAGGGGTTACGGCGTGGGCGGCGGGCCTGCCGCACGGGTGCGGAGTGCCCGGGCGGAGGGCGGCCAGGGCGGGTGGCGGGGCGGGTCACTGCAGAAGGACGGCGGCGATCGCGGCTCCGACGGCCGCCAGGACGACGACGGCCGCGATCGCGGTCGCGGTGATCACGCGGGCGCGGCGGCCGCGGGGGGTGCCGAGCCGTGCGAGGCGGCCGGCCAGCCGCGGGTCGTCCTCGCTCAGGCGGACCTCGATCTGGGTGAGGATCCGCTGTTCCTCCATCGACAGCGCCATGCTCAATACCTCCGGGGGGCGGGCAGTGCTGTGTTCTTCCCCACGGAGCATGATCATTATCCTTCGGCGGCGGTAACCGTTGAGCCGCGCGCGGGGGCGCTCTCGTGGTGGAGGCGGTCCAGCGCGGTGACGTAGTAGGTGTAGGCGCGGCCGGGCTTGGCGGAGGGGTCGATGACGCCGCCGCCGCGGACGTCGGCGATCAGGCGGGCGTCGCCGAGGGGCGCGCATCCGGCGGTCCTGCCGTCGGCCCGGTACACCGCGTAGGACACCGCGTCCTGGGAGGGCCGCCACTGCACCTTGACGCCCTTGCCGTCGGGGACGGCGCGGGTGTCCTGGACGGGGGGCGGGGCGTGCCCGCCGCGTCCGGTGACGGCGGGCGGGATGGCGGGGCGGGAGTAGTGGTCGTCGCGGATGCGGGCGGCGAACCCGCGGCGGTTGGCGGCGATGTCGGCGGCGCTGAAGAACACGTCGCCGCGGACCTGCGGGTACTTGCGGTTGAGGGTGAGGTGGCGCGACAGCTCGTCGGGCTTGCGCCAGGCGCCGGGTTCGCCGACGCGGTAGCCGGCCTGGCCGATGGTCAGCTGCACGCCGGTGCCCTTGACCTGGTCGGCCCACCAGGCGACGAGTTCGGCGTAGCCGGCGCGGGGGTCGCCGATGGGCCAGTACAGCTGGGGGGTGACGTAGTCCAGCCAGCCCTTCTTGATCCAGCCGCGGGTGTCGGCGTAGATGTCGTCGTAGCTCTGCAGGGCGCTGGTGGGCGAGCCGGCGGGGTCGCTGGTCTTGTTGCGCCAGACGCCGAAGGGGCTGATGCCGAACCGGACCCAGGGTTTGGCCTGGTGGATCTGCTGGGAGAGGGTCTGGACGAGGGTGTCGACGTTGCGGCGCCGCCAGTTCGCCTTGGACAGGCCCTTGCCGTAGGTCTTGTAGGCGGCGGCGTCGGGGAAGTCGCCGTCCTCGGGGTAGGGGTAGAAGTAATCGTCGAAGTGGACGGCGTCGACGTCGTACTTGTGGACGACGTCCAGGACGGCCTTGGTCGCGAGGTCGCGGACCTGAGGCAGGCCGGGGTCGTACCACAGTCCGCCGCCGTACTTGCGGACCCAGTCGGGGTGGCGGCGGGCGGGGCTGTTCGCGGCGAGTTTCTTCAGGTCGTCCTGGCGGCTGACGCGGTAGGGGTTGAACCAGGCGTGGAACTCCAGGTTCCGCGCGTGCGCCTCCTTGACCATGAAGTCCAGGACGTCGTAGCCGGGGTTCTTGCCCTGGGTGCCGGTCAGCCACTGCGACCACGGCTCGTACGGGGAGGGGTAGAAGGCGTCGGAGTCGGGGCGGATCTGCACGAACACCGCGTTCATGTTCATCGCCTTGGCGGTGTCGAGCAGGCGGGTGAACTGCTTCCTCTGGGTGGCGGCGGACCGGCCGGGCTCGGTGGGCCAGTCGGTGTTGCCGACGGTGGCGATCCACATGCCGCGGACCTGGCGGGAGGGGCCGTCGCCGTCGGGGGCGGCGACCTTGGGGCATTCGGGCTTGGCGCCGGCGGTGACGGGCCCGGCGCGGTCGCCGTCGTCGCCGCCGCCGAAGGCGGGCACGCCGCAGCCCGCCGTGCTCGTCACCGCGCCGGCCGCCAGCACCGCCGCCGCCGCCCGGATCCGCGTCCCCGTTCGCCATGCCATAGCGAGCCATTGTTACGCATCCGTTGCGGTGGTACGGACGGAACGGCGATGTCCGTGTGATGCCTCACCGTCCCGCCGCGTCCCTTTCGCCACCGGGGTCCGCCTCGTTGCGATCTTCGAACACGCGTTCCATACTGGCCGTCCCATCATGTCGTTCACGTGTTCGAGAGGGGGCGGGTGTGCGCTGGGATCACCTGCGGCTTTCCGCAGACGGCGCGGACGGCGCGGACGGCGCCGCCGGAGACGGCGCGGCCGTGCCGCTGATCGAGCGGCGGGCGGTGGCGCGCACGTTCGACACGCCGGAGTTCCGCGGGATGACCTTCTACGAGGTCCACGCCCGGTCGGTGGTCAACGCGGTGCCGAAGGCGTCCCGGATGCCGTTCCGCTGGACGATCAACCCCTACCGGGGCTGCACCCACGCGTGCGTGTACTGCTTCGCGCGCAAGACCCACGAGTACCTGGAGATGGACGCGGGTGCGGACTTCGACTCGCGGATCGTGGTGAAGGTGAACGCGGCCGAGCGGGTGCGGGCGGAGCTGGCGGCGCCGCGGTGGCGGGGCGAGCACATCGCGATGGGCACCAACGTCGACTGCTACCAGCGCGCCGAGGGCCGCTACCGGCTGATGCCGGGGATCCTCGCGGCGCTGCGGGACGCGGCGAACCCGTTCTCGATCCTCACCAAGGGGTCGCTGATCCTGCGGGACCTGCCGCTGCTGCAGGAGGCGGCCGAGCGCACGCGGGTCGGCGCGGCGGTGTCGGTCGGGTCGGTGGACTCCGATCTGTGGCGGCTGGTGGAGCCGGGCACCCCGTCGCCGCGCACGCGGCTGCAGGTGTGCGCGCGGCTGAACGAGGCGGGGATCGGCTGCTCGGTGCTGATGGGCCCGGTGATCCCCTACCTGTCGGACTCGCCGGCGCAGCTGGAGGCGGCGGTGCGGCAGATCGCCGAGGCGGGCGCGACGTCGGTGTCGGCGATCACGCTGCATCTGCGTCCGGGCGCGCGCGAGTGGTTCACCACGTGGCTGCGCGAGCACCATCCGGAGCTGATCGTCCCGTACGCGCGGCTGTACGGGTCCGGCGCGTACGCGCCGGAGGGGTACCAGCGGCGGATCGCGGCGCGGGTGCGGGAGCTGGCGGCCCGGTACGGGGTGGGCGCGGGGCGCCGCGGCCCGTCGGGTCACCGCCCCGTCCCCGCTCCCCCGCCGCCGGCCGCGGAGCAGCTGCCGCTGCTGTGACCCCGACGGCCCGTGCCGCCCTCACGGGCCGCCCCGTCCGCACTGTCCGCGCCGGTCACGGGATCGGGTCAGAGGGCCAGGTCGCGGCGCAGGCGGTCGGCGCCGGTGAACAGGAACGCGCGCAGGCCGGCGGCACGGGCCGCCTCGACGTTGACGGCCCGGTCGTCGACGAAGGTGAGGTCGGCGGGCGCGGCGTCCAGGCGGTCGGCGACGTGCGCGAAGATCGCGGGGTCGGGTTTGGCGAGCCGCAGGTCGGCGCTGAAGAAGCGGTGCCGGAACAGCGCGGCGAACGGCGCGGCCTCGATGTGGCGGGCCATCTCCAGCGGCGCGTTGGACAGCAGCGCCAGGGGGACGCGGCGGGCGTCGAGGTCGCGCAGGATCCGCAGGGTGCCCTCGTCGAGGTGCGACCACATCTCCAGGTCGAGGCGGACCAGGACCTCCAGCAGGGCGGGGGTGGCGGCGCGGCCCAGGCGCCCGCACAGCTCGCCCCAGTAGCCGGCGGCGTCGACGGTGCCGAGGTCGTAGGCGTCGCGGCCGTTCCAGTAGGCGTCCCAGAACGCGGCGGGGTCCCCGCCGACGGTGCCGGCGAGCCGGGCGGCGGCGTCCTCGGGCGGTGCGTGGCAGACGACCTCGCCGTAGTCGATGACGACCCATTCCATGACGGCCCCCTGATCGTGTTCGCTCAACGCTGCTTCTAACAAATATCACGTTTATTCGAACACGTGGAGGGTTCGGCGGTGGTTTCGCGGGCCGCGTGCGGGTCGGTGAGGCGGTCGCCGAGGGGGCTGCGCCGGTACAGCATGTGGCGGCCGTCGCGGGCGCGGGCGACGAGCCCGGCGGCGTGCAGGATCTTCAGGTGCTGGGAGACGGCGCTGGGGGTGACCGACAGCCGGCGGGCGATCTCCACGGTGGGCAGGGGTTCGCCGAGCATGCCCAGCAGCCGGGCGCGCGGCGCGCCGAGCAGCGCCGCCAGCGCGTCACCGCCGCCGCCCGTGCCGCCGCCCGTGCCGGGGGTGGTGGTGTCGGCGGGTGCGGGGCGCCACAGGGTGGCGACGCCGCGGCTGGGATAGACGAGCAGGGGCGGTTCGTCGGGGCTGACGGGCGGGGCGGGCTTGTGCGCGAACACCGAGGGGACCAGCAGCAGGCCGCGCCCGGCGGCGTGCACGGTGTGCCGCCCGATCATCTTGTCGATGTGCAGGACGCCGTCGTCCCAGCGCAGGTTGGGGTGCATGCCGGCGAACAGGGCGCGGGCGCCGCCGGTGGCCAGGCGGCGGGCGCGGTAAGTCATGTCGGCCTCCAGCACGAGCCGGATCTGCGGCCAGTGCGGCCGGACGGCGATGTGCCAGTAGCGGCGCAGCTCGTCGCAGATCGCGTCGTTGAGGCGGGCGACGCGGGCGTCGTCGCCGGCGGCGTCGGCGAGGGCGGCGGGCGGGGGCCCGGGGGCGTGGACGGCGAGCAGGTCGCGGCGGACCCGGGCGGGCGGGGCGGCGCGGGCGGCGGCGAGCTGGTCGTCGAAGGCGGAGGCGAACGCCTCGGGCCGGGGGGTGAGGTGGTCGGGGATGGCGTGCCGGTCGCCGACCAGCGCCATCAGCAGCGTGGTGTCGACGCCGGTGAGGCGCCGCAGGGCGTCGCGCCGCCAGGGCAGCTGCAGCGCGTAGCGGCCGGGGTCCCGCAGGACCCGCAGGCTCTCCATGGTCTCGCCGAGGGGCGACAGCGCGAAGCGGGTGTCGGCGAGGTCCTCGACGCCGAGCACGAAACGGATCATTAAGCGTGACGCTACATCGTTTCCGCCGGGCGGGGCCGCCGCGATCGACTCGTGGGCATGACGAGGAGCGCAGCGAACGCGGCGGGCACGAACGCGGCGGGCACGGATGGGACGGGCACCGGCGCGGCAGGTAAGGGTACGGCGGGCAGGGGCACGGGCGGCGGGCCGACCGCTAACGCGACCGCGAAATCGGCAGCGGCAGCGGCAACGGCTGCGGCGGGGGCGGGGGCGGGGGCGGGGGCGGGCCGGGGTGTGATCGCGTTGCTGGCGGTGACGTGCGGGGTCGCGGTCGGGAACGTGTACTTCCCGCAGGCGGCGGCTCCGGCGGTCGCGGCGGGGCTGGGGGTGGGTGCGGGGACGGCTGCGGGCGTGGTGTCGGCGGCGCAGTTCGGGTACGCGGCGGGGATCTTCCTGCTGGTGCCGCTGGGCGACCGGGTGGCGCACCGGCGGCTGATCGTGGTGCTGCTGGTGGTGACGGCGTTGGCGCTGGCGGTGGCGGGAGCCGCGCCGGGGGCGGGTGTGCTGCTGGCGGCGAGCGGGGCGGCGGGGGCGGCGACGGTGGTCGCGCCGGTGGTGGGGCCGATGGCGGCGGGGCTGGTCCCGGCGTCGCGGCGCGGGTGGGTGAGCGGGGTGATGTTGAGCGGGTCGCTGGGCGGGATGCTGCTGTCGCGGACGCTGGGCGGGCCGCTGGCGCAGTGGCTGGGGTGGCGGTCGCCGTATCTGGTGGCGGCGGCGCTGGCGCTGGTGCTCGCGGTGGTGCTGGCGCGCGCGCTGCCGGTGACGGTGCCGTCGTCGGGGCAGCCGTACGGGCGGTTGCTGCTGGAGCCGCTGGCGCTCTTGCGGGAGGAGCCGGAATTGCGGCGGTCGTGTCTCTACCAGGCGACGGTGTTCGGGGCGTTCTCGGCGGTGTGGACGGGGGTGGCGCTGCTGCTGGCGGGCCCCCGGTACGGGTTGGGGGCGCCGGCGGTGGGGGCGTTGGCGCTGGTGAACGCGGCGACGATGGTGTGCACGCCGGTGGCGGGCCGGGCGGCGGACCGGAGGGGCGCGGACGCGGTGAACCTGTGGGCGATGGCGGGGGTGGTGGTGTCGGCGGGTGTGCTGGCGGTGGGGTGCGTGGGCGGAGCGGTGGGGCTGGCGGGGCTGGCGGCCGGGTCGCTGCTGCTGGACGTGGCGATGCAGTCGGGGATGGTCGCCAATCAGGTCCGCAATTACGGGTTGCGGGCGGACGCGCGCAGCAGGGTGAACACCGCCTACATGACGTGCGGGTATTTGGGCGGGGCGGCGGGGTCGTGGCTGGCGGTCCGGGTGTACGGGGGGTTCGGGTGGGCGGGTGTGTGCGGGCTGGCGGCGGTGCTGGCGGTAGGGGCGCTGGTGCGGCATGGGGCGGCGATGCGCTCCCGTCCGCGCGCAGCGCCGCCCCAGCCGCCCGAGCCGCTCGCCGCGCCGGCTCTGTCGCGGGCGCGGGCGGGTGAGGCGCGGCCGCGGTGAGGTCGGGTGCGCGGGGTGGGGTGCGCGGGGTGGGGTGCGCGGGTCAGGTGCGGTGGACGGCGAGGTCGGTGCGTCCGGGGGCCAGGTCGGGGCGCAGGACCAGGTCGTCGTCGTAGCCGCCGCCGCGTTCGGGCCGGTAGGGGATGGGGTCGGCGGTGGGCAGGGTGGTGAGGCGCTGGTCGAGGCGGGCGGCGGCGCGGGCGTGCTCGGCGGGTCCGGCGCGGTCGGCGCCGGTGATCACCAGGGGCGGCAGGACGTCCATGCCGCTGTAGAACAGGGTGCCGTGCAGGAGGGGGAACAGGACGTCCTCGGCGTCGCCGTGGACGCCGCGGGGGCCGAGGCCGGTGGCGCGGGCGCCGGCGGTGGTGACGACGAGGGCGCGGTGCCCGGTCAGGCCGCCGTCGCCGTAGCGGCGGGGACGGCCGTCGGTGTCGTGGACGCCGAAGGCGTAGCCCTGGACGAACACGCGGTCGAACCAGCCTTTGAGGATGGCGGGCATCCCGTGCCACCACAGCGGGAACTGCAGGACGAGGGTGTCGGCCCAGTCGAGTTTGGCGTGTTCGGCGCGGATGTCGGGGGCGAGTGCGCCGGTGGCGCGGGCGTGCTCGGTGGCGGGTCCGAGGCGCAGGGGTTCGCGGGGGTCGTGGGCGACGTCGGCGGGTCCGGCGACGGGGTTCCAGCGCATCGCGTACAGGTCGGAGTGGCGGACGCGGTGGCCGTGGCGCCGCAGGGTGGCGGTGCCGTGGTCGCGCAGGGCGCCGTTGAGGGAGCGCGGTTCGGGGTGGGCGAACACCCACAGGACGTTCATGGGGAGTCCTCCTCGGCGGTCGGTGGCCTGTGTCCGATGCTGCCGGGGGCGTGCGGCCGTCACGAGTGGCCGGTCGGCCATGATGTGCAAGGATCGGGCCATGAGCGGGGGTGCGGGCGGCCGGCATCGGGTGGTGGTGCTGGTGCGCGACGGTGTGCTGCCGATGGAGCTGGGGATCGTGCATCAGCTGTTCGGGCGGGCGCGGTCGGCGGCCGGGGAGCCGCTGTACGAGGTGGTGTCGTGCGGGGTGGCGGCGGGGCCGGTGCGCACCGACGCCGATTTCCAGGTGCACGTGGCGGCCGGGCTGGAGGCGCTGGAGGGGGCGGGGACGGTGGTGGTGCCGGCCTCGCATGAGCTGGACGAGCGGTGCCCGGGGGCGGGGCCGGTGCCGGCGGCGCTGGTCGCGGCGCACCGGCGGGGCGCGCGGGTCGCCTCGATCTGCACGGGCGCGTTCGTGCTGGCGGCGGCGGGTCTGCTGGAGGGGCGGCGGGCGGCGACGCACTGGCTGTCGGCGGACCGGTTCACCGCGATGTTCCCGTCGGTGGACCTGGATCCGGCGGTGCTGTACGCCGACGAGGGGGACGTGCTGACCTCGGCGGGCGAGGCGGCGGGCATCGACCTGTGCCTGCACGTGATCCGGCGGGACCACGGCGCGGCGGTCGCGGGGGACGTCGCGCGCCGGACGGTGGTGCCGCCGCACCGGGAGGGCGGGCAGGCGCAGTTCATCGCGCGTCCGGTGGCGGCGCCGCAGGAGGCCTCGACGGGCCCGGCGCGGGAGTGGGCGCTGGAGCGGCTGGACGAGCCGCTGACGCTGGCGGAGATGGCGGCGCGGGCGTCGATGAGCGTGCGGACGTTCACGCGGCGGTTCCGGCAGGAGGCGGGGGTGTCGCCGGCGGTGTGGCTGGCGCGGCAGCGGGTGGAGCGGGCGCGGCAGTTGCTGGAGGAGACCGATCTGCCGGTGGAGCGGGTGGCGGAGCGGTCGGGGCTGGGGACGGCGGCGTCGCTGCGGGCGCGTCTGCAGGCCGCGGTGGGGGTGTCGCCGTCGGCGTACCGGGCGACGTTCCGCGGCTCCGGTTCCGGCCCGGCCCCCGGCCCGGGGCCGGGTTCCGGGTCGGGTGCGGGGCGCCCGGCGGGTTGACCGGCGCGCCTGCGAGGACCTGCGGGATCGGCGGCGGACGCTGGCGCAGGGGGTCAGGCGGGTTCGGTGTCGGTGAGCTCGGTGGGTTCGGCGATGACGTCGACCATGGCGCCGTTGCGCACGACGGTGATCGGCAGGGGCCGGCCGATGGCGTCGGCGAACATCAGCCGCTGCAGGGACTGGGCGTGCGACACCGGCTGCCCGCCGGCGGTGAGGACCAGGTCGCCGCGGCGCAGCCCGGCGCGGTCGGCGGGGCTGGCGGGGACGACCTCGGCGACGCGCAGCGCCCCGTCCTGCCCGGTGCGGGCGCGCAGCGCCGCGGGGACCGGGACGGGTGCGGCGACCAGGCCGAGGTAGGCGCGGCGGACGCGGCCGTCGCGCATCAGCGCGGCGATGATGCGGCGGGTGGTGGTGTTGATCGGGACGGCGAGGCCGAGCCCGGCGCCGGCGACGGCGGTGTTGATCCCGACGACGCGGCCGCGGGAGTCGGCGAGGGCGCCGCCGGAGTTGCCGGGGTTGAGGGCGGCGTCGGTCTGGATGACGTCCTCGATGACGCGGGCGGTGCCGCCGCTGCGGGCGGGCAGGGACCGGCCGAGCGCGGACACCACGCCGGCGGTGACGGAGCCGGCCAGGCCGAGGGGGTTGCCGACGGCGACGACGAGCTGCCCGACGACGAGGCGGTCGCTGTCGCCGAGGGTCGCAGGGCCGGGGACGTCGCCGTCGGCGCGGACGACGGCGAGGTCGGACAGCGGGTCGGTGCCGACGACGGTGAAGTCGGCGGTGGAGCCGTCGGCGAAGGCGGCCTGCCCGCCGGCGGCGGTGCCGACGACGTGGGCGTTGGTGAGCAGGAACCCGTCGCCGGTGAACACGACGGCGGATCCGGCTCCCTCGCCGCGGCGGTGGCGGACGCGCAGCGCGGCGACGCGGGGGGTGAGTTCGCGGGCGACGGCGGACACGGCGGCGGAGTAGGCGTCCAGGGCGTCCGCGGCGGGCCCGTCGTCATCGGGCGGGCGGGCGCTCTGGCGGGGTTCGGGGGACATCGCGGCACCTCCAGATGATTACAACATTACCGCGCAACATCTGGAGGTGGCGGAGTGTTCCCCCGGGACGGCGGGGCCGGTCAGGGCTCGTCGGTGCCGCGGACCTCGGGGCGCAGGACGCTGTAGAGCACCTCGTCGCGGTACCGGCCGTCGCGGAAGCTGTACCCGCGCATGACGCCCTCGCGGGTGAAACCGGCCTTCTCCAGGGCGCGCTGCTCGGCGATGTTGTCGACCTCGGTCTCGGCCTGCACGCGGTGCGCGGTGGTGTGCGCGAACAGGTACGACACCAGCAGCCGCTGCGCGCGGGACCCGGCGCCGCGCCCCCGCGCCGCGGGCAGCAGGGAGATCCCGATGCTCCAGCACCACAGCGACCCGGCGGTGGGGACGCGGCGGTAGGACACGACCCCGAGGATCTCCTCGGCGCGCGCGACGGCGAGGTTGCCGATCTCCTCCCCCAGGAACCCGTCCTGCTCGTACCGGCGCCGGAACCGGTGCGGATCGCTCCACCCCGCCCACAGGAACGGCCCGGCGAGCTCGGGGTCGGTGCGCAGCCGCTCGATCACCGGCAGGTCCGCCTCGGCGACCGGCCGCAACTCCACATGATCGTTCATGACCGTCACCGTAGGGCGCCCGCTCCCGCCGCGCGACCCAGCCCGCCCGCCCCCTGACCGAACCCGCGGCGCGGCCGTCGATGATCAATACGGCGCCGAGGACGTCAGGGTGTCGTCGGGTGCGGGTCGTCCGTCCGACCGTCGTCCGCCCGACCGTCGTGCGCGGTGCCGGCGGGCTCGGCGCAGGAGAGCGCGGCGAGCAGCCGCAGTTTCTCGTCGCTGTCGCTGCCCTTGTCGGGGTAGTAGACGACGAGGAGGACGTCGTCGACGGGGAGTTTGTCGCGGTGCAGGCGGAGGTCACCGACGACGGGGTGGTGGACGGTGGTGGTGCCTCCGTCGAGACCGCGGACGTCGTGGCGGGCCCACAGGGTGCGGAACCGCTGGCTGGACAGTGCGAGCTCGCCGACGAGTTCGACGAACCGGGGGTCGTCGGTGTCGTCCCCGATGGTGGTGCGAAGGGCGGCGACGAAGTCGGCGGTGGATTTGGCCCAGTCCTGGTGGAAGGCCCGCTCCTCGGGATCGAGGAGGAGCGAACGCAGCCGGTTCTGGCCGGGCCGCAGGCGGGGGGAGAGCGCGACGGCCATCGGGTTGGAGGCCAGGACGTCGAACGCGCGCCCTTCGACGAACGCGGGGATCTGGAGGTGGGCGAGCAGCTCGTGCACCCGCGCCGGCACGTGCTCGGGCCGCTTGCGGCGCGGCGCTCTCGGGCGTGCCGCCGTGAGGCCGAGCAGATACGTCCGCTCGACGTCGTCGAGCTGCAGGACCCGCGCGAGTGATTCCAGGACCTGCGGCGAGGGGTTCTTGTCACGGCCCCGTTCCAGGCGCAGGTAGTAGTCGGGGCTGATCCCGGCGAGCAGGGCGACCTCCTCACGGCGCAGGCCGGGCACGCGGCGGTGGCCCCCGGACGGGATGCCCGCCTGCGCAGGAGAGACCAGCTCGCGCCGGGCGCGCAGGTAGGCGCCGAGCCGGTTGCCGGATTCCTCGTCCTTCATGCCTTCACCGTATGCGGTGCGCGTGTTTCGGAGGGGGCCCTGGCGGGACCAGGGAAGACGGGGGCCCTCACACACTCGGAGGATCCCGTCGAGACTGCGGTCACAGCGCTGCTGAGAAGGACAGAGGACATCGCTGTCCGCGCCGATGGCCTGACCGCCGTCGGCGGACCGAAGGGAAGAACTCGTGGACATCTCCAACCGCACCGTCCTCATCGTCGGCGGAACCTCGGGCATCGGACGGGAGCTGGCCCGCCGGTTCGCCGCGGCGGGCAGCACCGTCGCCGTCGGCGGCCGGAGCCCGGAGGCGCTCTCGGAACTCGCCGAGGAAGGCTTCGGCGCGTTCACCGTCGACGTCACCGACGGTTCCTCCGTCACGTCCGCCCGTGACGCCGTGCTCGCCCGGTACCCGGACCTGGACACCGTGGTGATCATGTCGGGCGTCATGCTCCTGGAGGACCTGCGCGATCCCGCGCACTTCGAGGCGGCGGAGACGACGATCGACACCAACCTGGTCGGCACCGTCCGGGTCATCGACGCCTTCACCCCCCACCTGGTCGGGCGGGGCGCCGGCACCTTCGTCACCGTCACCTCGGGCATCGCCTTCCTGCCGTTCCCGCCCATGCCCAGCTACGCCGCCTCGAAGGCCGCGGTGCACGCCTACTCCGAGGCACTGCGCGCGCAGCTCGACGGCACCGGTGTCGGCGTCGTCGAACTCGTCCCCCCGGCCGTCGCCACAGCGGGCCAGGAGAAGGTGAACCCGCACGCGCTGCCGCTCGACGACTTCGCCGCCGAGGTCATGCAACTGCTCTCGGCGGATCCCACCCCTCACGAGATCCTGGTGAAGGGCGTCCTCATGCACCGCTGGGCCGAGCGCGACGGCACCTACGACGAGCTCGTCGCACAGCGCTCCCAGGCCCTGAGCATGCTCCCCGGCCGCCAACGCTGACCCGGGCCAGCGCGCCCGCTCGACCATCACCGGGACGGCTCCCGGGAGGACGCCGGGCGGGTGTCAGCGCAGGGTCGACAGGCCGCCGTCGACGTGCACGACCTGCCCGGTGACGTAGGCGGCGCGGTGCGACAGCAGGAACACCACGACGTCGGCGACCTCCCACGCCGTGCCCTGGCGGTGCATCGGGATCAGCGCGGCGACGCGGTCGCGGCCGGCGTTGCCGCCGGAGGCGTCGCGTCCCATGACGGTGTCGATGAGGCCGGGCGCGACCACGTTGGCGCGTACCCCACGCCCGGCGCCCTCGGCGGCGATGTGCCGGACCAGCCCGGTCAGCCCGGCCTTGGACGCGTCGTAGGACGGGGAGCGCGACCCGGGCTTGGTGCCGGCCAGCGACCCGATGAACACCATCGCGGCGCCGGCGTCCAGGGCGGGCAGCGCCGCCTTGCCGACCAGGAACGGGGCGCGCAGGTTCACCTGCATGACGCGGTCCCAGTCGGCCAGGCCGGTGCCGGCCATCCCGTAGCCGATGCCGATCCCGGGGTTGAACACCACCCCGTCCAGGCCGCCGAGCTTCTCCGCCGCCCGCATGACGACACGGTCGCAGGACTCGGGGTCGGTGACGTCGGCGATCACCACGTGCGCGCGGCCGCCCTCGGCGGCGATCATCTCGGCGGTCGCGCCGGCGGCGTGCTCGTCGACGTCGGCGCAGGCGACCTGCGCGCCCTCGCGGGCGGCGGTGACGGCGATGGCGCGGCCGTTGCCGACGGGCGCGTCCGGGTCGTCGCTGGGCCGGGTCCCGGCGCCGATGACCAGGATGCGGCGCCCGGGCAGCAGCGGGCCGCCGGGGACCGCGGGCGGGGCGGAGGGATACGCGGAGCGCGCGGGGGGACGCGCGGGGGGACGCGCGGAGGGGTCGGGCATGCCCGGCACCGTAGCCGACCCGCCCGTCCCCCGCCCAGCCCCCGCCGCACCCCCCTGCGCACGCGCTCGGGCGCGCCGGAAGGCCCCGGGTGGTTAGGGTCGGGGGCCATGGACGTGATCGGGGAAGGCCGGGCCGAGGCGGTCGTCGTGGAGCGCGCCGCGGGCGTCGGCGGGGAACTGGTGCTGCGCCGGGCGGGCGCCGACTACGAGATCATCAGCAACGGGATGTTCCTCATGGACACCCGCAACGGCGAGTCCGAGCGGCTGCTGGTCCGCGCCGCCGTCGACGCCGCCCTCGACCGGGACGGGGCCGGGGGCGGCGGGCCGGGCGTGACGCCTGGCGGGGAGCCGGTGCGGGTGCTGATCGGCGGGCTCGGCGTCGGGTTCTCCCTGGCCGAGGCGCTGGCGCATCCGGCCGTCGGGCACGTCACGGTGGTGGAGCGGGAACCGGCGGTGGTCGGCTGGCACGACGGGCCGCTGCGGCCGTGGTCGCGCGGCGGGCTCGACGACCCCCGCGTCGCCCTCGTGCGCGCCGACCTCCTCGACGTCGTCGCCGCCGGCCCCGCGGACCGGGCGCACGGGGCCGACAGGGTGGCGTTCGACGCGGTCTGCCTGGACATCGACAACGGCCCCGACTGGACGGTCACGCCCGGCAACGCCCGCCTGTACGGCCCGGACGGCCTGGACCTGCTCGCCGCGCGGCTGAGCCCGCGCGGGGTGCTGGCGGTGTGGAGCGCGGGCGCCGCGCCGGGCTTCCAGGACCTGCTCGCGACCCGGTTCGCCGAGGTGGAGGCGCTGCCGGTGCCGGTCCCGCGCGGCGAGCCGGACATGGTGTACCTGGCCCGCCGCCCGCACCCGTAGACGGCGGACAAGACCGGGGTGGCCGTTTCTGTCGACCGCGCGCTCGGTTCCGGATGACCAGTTCGCTAGGTTTCGGCTGACAACACCTTTAATGGGAGGTTCAGTGGCCACTGCTCACGCCGCCCGGCGGGGTCCCGCCGTCCTCGGCGACCTGCTGCCCGGTTCCCTGGCCCGCGACGCCGCGCTCGTCGCGGGCGCGGCCGCGTTCGTCGGCGTCGCCGCCCAGATCGCGGTGCCGCTGCCCGGCACCCCCGTACCGGTGACCGGGCAGACCTTCGCGGTGCTGCTGGCCGGCGCCGCGCTCGGCTTCGGCCGCGCCGGACTCGGCATGATCGTCTACCTGCTGGCCGGGATGGCGGGCGTCCCCTGGTTCACCGACGGCGCCTCCGGCGCCGGGTTCCCGACCTTCGGCTACGTCCTCGGCTTCGTCGTCGCCGCCGCCGTGGTGGGCCGCCTCGCCGAACGCGGCGGCGACCGCACCCCGCTGCGGACCGTCGCGACGATGCTGACCGGAACCGCCATCATGTACGCGGCGGGCGTCCCCTACCTGATGGCGTCCCTGCACGTCGGGCTCGGCAAGGCGCTGCACCTGGGCGTGACGCCGTTCCTGGCGGGCGACGCGCTGAAGGTCGCGCTCGCCGCGGCGCTGCTGCCGGCGGCATGGAAGCTGACGGGCCGCCTCAACGGCCGCAGTTCCTGACACGCCGCTTCACTCGGCCCGCCCCCGTGCAGCTCCACGGCACGGGGGCGGGCGCACAGAAACCGCAAACCACCCGCCGGGAGGCGCCGAAGGGAGCCCGACAGGACGTCGAGGAGGCGCGTGGGGGCGCGATGCATGGGTCCGGGCGGAACGGGCATGTGCAGGCCGTGAGCGCCCGCCGCGATGTGGCGCACACCTCACCGGACGCCGCCGCCCCGCCTGTTTGAACAGGTTCAATTCTGCCGTACAGTGGCATGCGTGAAGCTCGCCGTGTCAGCACCGGACCGCCTCGTCGTCCGCACCGCCCCGGTCACCGACCCCGGCGACCTCGTCTCGAGACTTCCGCACCCCTCCGCCCTGGCCTGGATCCGCCACGGCGAAGGCATCGTCGGCTGGGGCGAAGCCGCCCGCATCACCCTGCCCGGCGGCGAGGACCGCTTCACCGCCGCCGCCGCGCTCCTGCGCGAACTGTTCGGCGCCGCCGACATCGACGACCCCGTCGCCCTCCCCGGCACCGGCCCCGTCGCCTTCGGCGGATTCGCCTTCGACCCCAAATCCCCCGACTCCGTCCTCATCGTCCCGCGCCGCGTCCTCGGCCGCCGCGACGGCCGCGCCTGGCTCACCACCATCGGCGACGACGCCGACCCCCTCTCCCTCGTCCACGAACCCCAGGCCCCCACCGGCCTCACCTGGGGCGACGGAGCCATGCCCGCGCACGCCTGGGGCGACGCCGTCGCCACCGCCGTCCAGCGCATCCGCGGCGGCGCCCTCGGCAAGGTCGTCCTCGCCCGCGACCTCACCGTCCACGCCGACGCCCCCATCGACGCCCGCGTCCTGCTGCGCCGCCTCGCCGACCGGTTCCCCGGCTGCTACACCTTCTCCTGCGCCGGCCTCGTCGGCGCCACCCCCGAACTCCTCATCCGCCGCACCGGCGGCGACATCGAATCCCTCGTCCTCGCCGGCACCACCGCCCGCGGCGACACCCCCGGCGACGACCGCGACCGCGCCGCCCGCCTCTTCGCCTCCGCCAAGGACCGCGAAGAGCACCGCTACGCCGCCGACATGGTCCGCGACGCCCTCGACCCCCTGTGCGCCCGCCTGCACGTCCCCACCGAACCCGAACTCCTCACCCTCCCCAACCTCCACCACCTCGCCTCCCCCCTGCGCGGACGCCTCGCCGCCGACCGCTCCGTCCTCGACGTCGTCGCCGCACTCCACCCCACCCCCGCCGTCTGCGGCACCCCCACCGACATCGCCATGGACCTCATCCGCGAACTCGAAGGCATGGACCGCGGCCGCTACGCCGGCCCCGTCGGCTGGGTCGACGCCCGCGGCGACGGCGAATGGGGCATCGCCCTGCGCTGCGCCCAGCTCGACGGCACCCGCGCCCGCCTGTTCGCCGGCTGCGGCATCGTCGCCGACTCCGACCCCGCCGCCGAACTCGCCGAAGCCCGCACCAAGTTCCGCGCCATGCAGTACGCCCTGCAGGGCTGACCCCGCCCCACCGGCACCCCGCCCCCAACGCCACACTGGTCCCGTGCGCGCGTCCCGCCTGCTGTCCCTGCTCCTGCTGCTGCAGACCCGCGGCCGCATGACCGCCCGCGACCTCGCCGACGAACTCGAGGTCTCGGTCCGCACCGTCTACCGCGACGTCGAATCACTGTCCGCCGCCGGCGTCCCCGTCTACGCCGACCGCGGCCCCGACGGCGGCTACCGGCTCCTCGAGGGCTACCGCACCCGCCTCACCGGACTCACCACCGGCGAAGCCGAATCCCTCTTCCTGTCCGGCATGCCCGGCCCCGCCTCCCAACTCGGCCTCGGCGACGTCGTCGCCGCCGCCGAACTCAAACTCATGGCCGCCCTCCCACCCGACCTGCGCTCCCGCGCCGCACGCATCCGCGAACGCTTCCACCTCGACGCCCCCGGCTGGTTCCGCACCCCCGACGACGTCCCCCACCTGCAGCCCGTCGCCGACGCCGTCTGGAACCAGCAGCGCATCCGCGTCCTGTACCGCCGCTGGGCCCACCCCCAGCAGGTCGAACGCGTCCTCGAACCGATCGGCGTCGTCCTCAAGGCCGGCACCTGGTACCTCATCGCCCGCGCCCACCATCCCGACACACCACCGGCGGACACCGCACCGGCGCACGCGGCGCCGCGCACCTACCGCGTCTCCAAGATCCTCACCCTCCAGCCGCTCCCCCAGCGATTCGAACGCCCACCCGGCTTCGACCTCGCCGCCTACTGGGACGCCTACGCCACCCGCTTCGAAGCCGACTCCTACCGCGACCAGGCCACCGTCCGCCTCTCCCCCAACGGCCTCCAACGCGCCGCCCTCCTCCTGCCACCCGTCATGGCACGCGCCGCCCACGACAACGCCGGCCCACCCGACCCCACCGGCTGGACCACCGTCACCCTCCCCGTCGAATCACTCCGCCACGCCCACGTCGAATTCCTCAAACTCGGCGCCGACGTCGAAGTACTCGACCCACCGCCCCTGCGCGCCATGATGACCGACACCGCACGCGCACTCGCCGACCGCTACCTGCACTGACACCCGCACCACCACGACCGGTGCCCCTCACCCGCGCCGCCTCACCCCGCCGCCGGCTGGCACCCCGGACACCAGAACAGATTCCGCGCCGCCAGCTCCGCCGACGCCACCACCGACCCGCACACCAGGCACGCCGACCCCGCCCGCCGGTACACGTACACCTCACCACCATGATCGTCCACCCGCGGCGCACGCCCCATCGCCTCCGGCATGTGCTCAGGACGCACCGTGTCGATCCGCCCCGACCGCACCCCCTCCGCCATCAGCACCACCAGATCCGCCCAGATCGCCGACCACTGCCCCTCCGACAGCGCCCGCCCCGGCAGCATCGGATCGATCCCCTGCCGGAACAGCACCTCCGCCCGGTAGATGTTCCCCGGACCCGCCACCACCGACTGATCCATCAGCAACGCCGCGATGCTCGTCCGGCTCCGCGAGATCCGCGCCCACGCCCGCCCCGGATCCGCGTCCGCCCGCAACGGGTCCGGCCCCAGCCGATCCACCAGCAGCTTCACCTCACCCCGCTCGAGCAGCTCGCACGCGTTCGGACCGCGCAGATCCGCGTGCCCGCCCGCACCCGACAACCGCAACCGCACCGCCCCCCACGGCTCCGGCACCGGCAGCCCACCGAACCGCCACGTCCCGTAGATCCCCAGATGGACGTGCAGGACGCGGTCGTCGTCGAACTCCAGCAGCAGATGCTTGCCGTACGCCTCGGCGGCGCTCAGCACACGGCCGTCGATCTCGGCCGCACCCGCCGCGAACCGGCCCTGCGGGCTCTCGGCGGCGACGGGACGGCCGCCGAACACCCGACGGTGCTCGGCGGCCAGACGATGGAGGGTATGTCCTTCGGGCATGACGCCCGCAATCCTACGACCGCAGCGGCGCCCCCACCTCCCGCATGTGCGCCAGCGCCTGCCGGTACGACTCCACCAGGCCCGTCTCGGTGAACGGCAGCCCCACCGCCGCGCAATGCGCCCGCACCAGCGGCTGCACCCGCCGCAGACTGCACCGCGGGATCCCCGGGAACAGGTGATGCTCGATCTGGTAGTTCAGACCACCCATCAGCCAGTCCACCACCACACCGCCCCGCACGTTCCGCGACGTCAGCACCTGCCGGCGCAGATGCCCCCACCGCTCACCCGGCTCCGGCATCGCCATCCCCTTGTGGTTCGGCGCGAACACCGCACCCAGATGCACCCCGAACAGCGCATGGTGCAGCGCCATCAGCACGACCGCCTTCCCCGGCGACAGCAACGCGAACGCCAGCGACAGGTACCCCACCGCGTGCACCGCCAGCAGCCCGCCCTCGACCAGCTGCTCCCGCCGCGACCTCCCCCGCAGGTACAGCACGCTGCCCACCTTCAGGTTCAACCCCTCCAGCGTCA
The DNA here is from genome assembly GCF_017573545.1 of Actinomadura nitritigenes. Lineage (GTDB taxonomy): Bacteria > Actinomycetota > Actinomycetes > Streptosporangiales > Streptosporangiaceae > Spirillospora > Spirillospora nitritigenes. Next base: position 68,135 of record NZ_JAGEOK010000023.1, read on the forward strand.
GCAACGGGAAGAACAACCCCGCCTGATGCCGCGCCACCCACCGCAGCACCCCCCGCTGCCGCGCCGCCTGCCCCTCCGTCCACGCCAGGACCCCCTCCCCCACATCCGGGTCCTTGCCGACATGGTTCGGATTGGCGTGATGCCGGTTGTGCTTGTCGCTCCACCAGCCCTGCCCCATCCCCAGCAGCAGGTTCCCCAGCACCAGCCCCAGCACCCGGTTCACCCGCGCCGACCGCGCGATCTGCCGATGCCCCGCGTCATGCCCCAGGAACGCCGTCCGCGCCGACAGCACCGCCAGCGGAACCCCCAGCAGCACCGCCCACCAGCTCGCCCCCGCCCACGCAACCGCCGCCCACACCGCCGCCGTCGCCGCGAGATTCACCCCGATCGCCCGCGAATAGTAGCCAGGACGCCGGTCCAGCAGCCCGCTCGCGCGGACCTGCCGCGCCAGCGGAGCGAAATCACTGCCGGCCGCCCGGGCGGGCGGGGCGTCGAGGGTCGCGGTCATCGGGGCCTCCATCGGATCGTCGGTGCGCTGACCGATCCGAAGCTACGGAGACGATCACCGAGCGGTCGCCACGCTGCGGAGCCAAACCCGTCCTGGCTCCCAGGTCCCGGTACCCCTCACCCGCCGTCGCCCCCGCGGACCATCACCGACCCCGACCCTGCATCGAAGACGGAACATCCCGTCCATATAGGGTCAGAAGCCATGAGCGAACCGACGCGGTGGATCGACCTGGACGGTGCCGTCAACGCCCGAGACCTCGGCGGGCTCCCCACCGCCGACGGAGGCGCCACCCGGCGCGGCCGCGTCCTGCGCTCGGACAACCTCCAGGACCTCACCGTCACCGACGTCCGGATCCTCCTCGACGAGTACCACCTCAAGAACGTCATCGACCTGCGCAGCGACGCCGAGGTCCGCCTCGAAGGCCCCGGCCCCCTCGCCCGCGTCCCCTCCGTCACCCTGCACCACCTGTCCCTCTTCCCCGAGGGCGGCCGCCGCACCGACGTCACCGCCGACACCCCCGACCGCGCCGACGTCGACAAGGCGCTCCCCTGGCAGGAGCGCGACGCCGGAGGCACCGAGCTCGACCGCACCACCGGCCACTACCTCGGCTACCTGCGCGACCGCGGCGACAACATCGCCGCCGCCCTGCGCGTCATGACCCGCACCGACGGCTCCTCCCTCGTCCACTGCGCCGCCGGCAAGGACCGCACCGGCGTCGTCTGCGCCCTCGCCCTCGACCTCGCCGGCGTCACCCGCGAAGCGATCGTCGCCGACTACGCCATGACCGGCGAACGCATCGACGCCGTCCTCGGACGCTTGCGGAACAGCGACACCTACGCCGCCGACCTGGACTCCCGCCCCGCCGACACCCACGTCCCCCACGCCGCCATCATGGAGAAGCTCCTCGCCCGCATCGACGAGGAGTTCGGCGGCACCGAGGGCTGGCTCACCGGCCACGGCTGGACCGGCGAGGACACCGACGCCCTCCGCGAACGCCTCCTCGGCTGACCGGCTCCACCCGCCCCCGCCGCCGCGACCGGTTCGCGAGCGGCGCGGCGCACGTGTACGGCCGCACCTCACGGGTAGCGCCGGGAACACCCGACACCGCCCGGAGACAACGCCGATGAAACCGCGCCCACCGCACCTCGCCGCCCTGCGCGCCCTCGCCGACCCCTCCGTCCGGCCCCGCGACGTCCGCCGCGCCCTCGGCGTCGAGACCGCCACCCGCCGCTGGCTCATCGGCGGCGTGCTGCCGCTCTGGCTCGGCGCCGGCCTCGCCGACTGGCACCGGCACCGCCGGACCCACATCGAGACCACCGCCGGCACCCGCGAATCCATGATCCACTCGCTGATGATGACCGAGGCCGGCATCCCCGTCGCCCTGGGACTGTTCTGCGAGGTCAACCCGGGCGTGCTGGCCACCTGCGCCGGCGCCCTCGCCGTTCACGGGGCCACCGCGTACTGGGACGTCACCTACGCCGAGGAGCGCCGCCGCGTCACCCCGCTGGAGCAGCACATCCACAGCCTTCTGGAAGTCGTACCGCTCATGGCCACCGGTTTCCTGACCGTCCTGTACTGGGACCAAGCGCGCGCCCTCGTCGGCCGGAACGGCCGACCCGACTTCCGCCTCCGGCTGAAACGCCGCGACCCGCTGTCATGCAGGACCCAGATCGCGCTGCTCACCGCGATGGGCGTCTTCGGCGCCCTCCCCCATGCCGAGGAGATGATCCGCTGCCTGCGCGCCCGCCCCGCCCTCGAACCGCAGCCGACCGCCACTCCGGCACTGACCCCGACGCTGGCCATCCCCGCAGACCCGGAGCACGCCGCCGCCGAATGATCTGCGGAGCTCCTTGTCTTCGGTGAAGGCTTTTTGTTTTTTAGAGCGGCAGTCGACGCAACCAGCCCGGCGCCTTTACATTGTAAATTGAAGGTTGAAGCATCGAGGACGGCGCCGGTGGTCGCCGGCGCCGTCCCTTCGGTCTCTCAGGCGAACAGCTCGCGGACGGCGGCGTGCGCCGCCTTGCGCATCTCCGCGTGCAGCACCGCGTTCGCGTCGCGGTCGGTGCGGGCCTCCACGATCCGCAGCCCCTCCCCCGCCATCGCCTTCGGCACGTCCGCGGCAGCCTCCAGCCGCCGGTACGGGACGCCGTGCGCCGCCGCCACCCCCTCCAGGTCCACCTGGTGCGGCGTGCCGAAGACCCGCTCGAACGGGCCCGCCAGCGCCGCCTGCGGCAGCAGTGAGAAGATCCCGCCTCCCTGGTTGTTCACCACCACGATCGCCAGGTCGGGACGGCGGTCGTACGGCCCGATGACCAGGCCGTTCTGGTCGTGCAGGAACGCCAGGTCCCCCAGCAGCGCGTAGGAGCGGCCGCTGTGCGCCAGAGCCGCCCCGATCGCCGTCGAGACCAGCCCGTCGATCCCGCTGGCCCCCCGGCTCGCCATGATCCGGATGCCGCGCCGCGGCCGCATCACCTGGTCCAGGTCGCGGATCGGCATGCTCGCCGCCGTGAACAGCAGCGACCCGCCCGGCATCGCCGCCACCAGGTCCCGCGCCAGCCGCGGCTCGCTCACCTCCGGCACGCCGTCCAGCACCGCGTCCACCGCCGTCGCGGCGGCCAGGTCCGCCGACCGCCACGACTTCAGCCACGCGTCGTCGCCCGACACCACCGGGATCTCGATCTCCGGCGCCACCTGCGTCGCCGACCGCACCGGGTCCGGCCAGTGCGCGAGGTCCGGAGCCAGCACGATGTGCTCCTCGGCCCGCCGCAGCAGCGACAGCAGCGGCCGCGACAGCCCCGGCTTGCCCAGCGTCACCACCACCTCGGGACGGTGCCGCTCCACGAACTCCGGGATCCCCAGCAGGAAATGGTGCGAGGTCAGCGCATGGTCGCCGTAACGGGCGTTGCCGTTCGGCTCCGACAGCACCGGCCACCCCGCCATCGACGCCGCCGCCACGTACCGCTTGACGTTGACCGCGCCGTCGCCCACCACCAGGACGCCGCGCCGCGTCGGCGGGACGTGCAGCACCGACCCGGGCGTCGCCGCCCGCACCTTCGTCCACGCCCCGGTCGCGTCGCCGTCCAGCGGCTCGCACCACGACTCGTCCCCGTCCGGGATCAGCGGCTCGCGGAACGCCGCGTTCAGGTGCACCGGGCCCGGCACCGGCGCCTGCGCCAGCCCCCACGCCCGGCTCACCAGCGACCGCCAGTACGCCACCATCCCCGGACGGTTCTCCGGCACGCCGACCTCGGTGCTCCACCGCGCCGCCGTCCCGTACAGCTTCACCTGGTCGATCGTCTGGTTCGCGCCGGTGTCGCGCAGCTCAGGCGGACGGTCCGCGGTGAGCACGATCAGCGGGACGCCCGACTCGTGCGCCTCCACCACCGCCGGATGGAAGTTCGCCGCCGCCGTCCCCGATGTGCACACCAGCGCCACCGGACGCCCCGACCGCTTCGCCAGGCCCAGCCCCAGGAACGACGCCGACCGCTCGTCGATCCGCACGTGCAGCCGGACCCGGCCGGCCTCCTCCGCGGCGTGCAGCGCCAGCGCCAGCGGCGCCGACCGCGACCCCGGCGCCAGCACCGCGTCGGTCATCCCGCACCGCAGCAGCTCGTCGACCAGGACCGTCGCCAGCGCGGTCGCCGGGTTCACCTGCCCACCCCGACCATCGGCGGGCCCGGCAGGAACGCCTGCGCGTCCACCGCGCGGCACCGCCACGCGTCCTCCAGATCGGGCGGCGCCGCGAACCGCCGCAGCGCCTCCTCGTCCACCACCGGCCGGCGCACCTCGATCTCCCCGCCGCGCTCCCCCAGCGGATCGCGCACGACGTCGCCGTCCATCAGCGACAGCGTCCCGAGCCCGCACGCGTACGGCAGCTCCGGCAGCGCGGCGGCCAGCGCCACCCCCGCCGCCAGCCCCACCGACGTCTCCACCGCGCTCGACACCACCACCGGCAGCCCGCACGCCTCCGCGACCTCCAGGGCCGCCCGCACCCCGCCGAGCGGCTGCACCTTCAGCACCGCGACGTCCGCGGCCTCCGCCGCCCGGACCTTCAGCGGATCCTCCGCGCGGCGGATCGACTCGTCCGCCGCGATCGGCACGTCCACCATCCGCCGCACTCGCGCCAGCTCCTCCAGCGTCGCGCACGGCTGCTCGGCGTACTCCAGCTCCCACCGGTCCAGCGACCGGATCATCCGCGCGGCGTGGTCGACGTCCCAGCCGCCGTTCACGTCGATGCGCACCCGGCCGTCCGGGCCGATCGCGTCGCGGACGGCCTCGACCCGCGCGAAGTCGTCGGCGTCGTCCTGGCCGCGCTCGGCGACCTTCACCTTCGCGGTCCGGCAGCCGGACGCCTTCACCATCTCGAACGCCCGGTCGGGGCCGACCGCCGGGATCGTCACGTTCACCGGGACCCGGTCGCGGACCGGGGCGGGCCAGCCCTCGTGCGCGGCCTCCCGCGCGGCCGCCAGCCAGCGGGCGCACTCGGCCGGCCCGTAGTCGGCGAACGGCGAGAACTCCCCCCACCCGGCGGGGCCCTGGAACAGCACGCCCTCCCGCCGCGTCACACCGCGGAACCGCGTCCGCATCGGGATGGCGAAGACCCGCACCCGCTGACCCCCTGACCTGCCTACCGAATCACGCTATTCCGGCCCACGTCGTGAGCCGGACCCTTAGTAGTACCACGGGTGGCGCGACCAGTCGGGGTCGCGCTTCTCCAGGAACGCGTCGCGTCCCTCCGCGGCCTCGTCGGTGCCGTAGGCCAGCCGCGTCGCCTCGCCGGCGAACACCTGCTGCCCCACCAGGCCGTCGTCGATGAGGTTGAAGGCGTACTTCAGCATCCGCTGAGCCGTCGGGCTCTTGCCGTTGATCTTGCGGGCCCACTCCAGCGCCGTCGCCTCCAGCTCGGCGTGCGGGACGACCGCGTTCACCATGCCCATCCGGTGCGCGGCCTCGGCGTCGTAGGTGTCGCCGAGGAAGAAGATCTCCCGCGCGAACTTCTGCCCGACCTGCCGCGCCAGGTACGCCGACCCGAACCCGCCGTCGAAGCTCGCCACGTCCGCGTCGGTCTGCTTGAACCGGGCGTGCTCGCGGCTGGCCAGGGTGAGGTCGCACACCACGTGCAGGCTGTGCCCGCCGCCCGCGGCCCACCCCGGCACCACGCAGATCACGACCTTGCCCATGAACCGGATCAGCCGCTGCACCTCCAGGATGTGCAGCCGGCCCGCCCGTGCCGGGTCGATCGTCTCGGCCGTCTCGCCCTCGGCGTACCTGTAGCCGTCCTTGCCGCGGATGCGCTGGTCGCCGCCCGAGCAGAACGCCCACCCGCCGTCCTTGGGCGACGGCCCGTTGCCGGTCAGCAGCACGCAGCCGACGTCGGACGACATCCGGGCGTGGTCCAGCGCCCGGTACAGCTCGTCGACCGTGTGCGGGCGGAACGCGTTGCGCACCTCGGGCCGGTCGAACGCGATCCGGACGGTGCCCTGGTCCACGGCCCGGTGGTAGGTGATGTCGGTGAAGCCGAACCCCTCGACCTCTTTCCAGGCGTCCGCGTCGAACAGCTCCGAGACCATGTGATCCTCTCCCGTCGGGGCCCGCGTCGATCCGGGCCGAGCCCATTCAACCGCCCCGCGGTTTGAACGCGTTCAGCGGGGTCGCCTACCCTGATGAGATCATGGATCGCCGCCTCCACGCCGTCGTGCTGCCGCCCGGGCCCCGCCTGTTCCGGGCGCTCGCCGCAGCCCTCGACGGCGGCCCCGCCGTCTGCCCCCTCTCCCCCGAGCTTCCCGCGCCGGCGCTGGACGCGATGCTGGAGGCGCTGGCCCCCGACGCCGTCGAGACCGAGGACGGCCTCGCCCCGTACCGCGCCGCCGGCGAGCACGCCCCGCCCGCCGACGGCACCGCCGTGCTGATCGCCACGTCCGGCTCCACCGGCGCCCCCAAGTTCGTGGAGCTGACGGCCGCCGCGCTGCGCCACTCCGCCGCCGGCACCCTCGCCCGCATCGAGGCCGCGCCCGGCGACCGCTGGCTGTGCTGCGTGCCGACCAGCCACATCTCCGGCGTCCAGGTCCTCGTCCGCTCCCTGCTCGCCGGCACCGACCCGATCATCACGCCCCGCTTCGACACCGCCGCCGTCGCCGCCGCCGGACGCGCGCACATCTCCCTGGTCCCCACCCAGCTGCGCCGCCTCCTCGACGCCGGCACCGACCTGTCCCGGCTCGGCGCGATCGTCCTCGGCGGCGCCGCCGCCGCGCCCGGCCTGCTCGCCGAGGCCCGCGAGCGCGGCGGCCGCGTCTTCACCACCTACGGCATGAGCGAGACCTGCGGCGGCTGCGTGTACGACGGCACGCCCCTGGACGGCATGCGCGCCGCCCTGGGCGCCGACGGCCGGATCCGCCTCGCCGGGCCGTCGCTGTTCACCGGCTACCGGCTGCGCCCCGAGCAGACCGCCGCGGTCCGCGACGGCGAATGGTTCGTCACCCAGGACCTCGGCGCCCTGGAGGACGGCCGGCTCCGCGTCCGGGGCCGGGTGGACGACGTCATCAACACCGGCGGCGAGAAGGTCCTCGCCGGCGAGATCGCCACCGCGCTGTCGCGGCACCCCAAGGTCCGCGACGTGGTCGTGGTGGGACGTCCCGACCCCGAGTGGGGCGAGCGCGTCACCGCCGTCGTGGTGCCCGCCGCCGACGCGCCCGGCCTGCCCGAGCTGCGCGCCTTCGTCCGCGAGACGATGCCCGCCTGCGCCGCGCCCCGCGAGCTGGAACTCGTCGACGCGATCCCGCTGCTGGCCTCCGGCAAGCCCGACCGCGCCCGCCTGCGCGCGGCGGGGTGACGCCCGTACCGCGCGGGACGCGCGGGGCGCATGGCACGGTGACGATCGGGGGAGGACGAGCGGCATGGGCGGACAGCGCGAGGAGCCGGAGAACGAGAGCGGCCTGACCGTCCTCCTGGCGTTGCTGGCCAACCTCGGCATCGCCGTCGCCAAGATCGTCGCCGCGCTGATCACCGGGTCGGCGTCGATGGCCGCCGAGGCCGCGCACTCGGTCGCCGACACCTTCAACGAGATCCTGCTCATGGTCGGGCTGCGCCGCAGCGGCCGCCCCGCCGACCGCCGCCACCCCTTCGGCTACGGCAAGGAGCGCTACATCTGGACGCTGCTCGTCGCCGTCGCGATCTTCGGCATGGGCGCGCTCTTCTCCTACTACCAGGGGTTCGAGGCGCTCATCGGGGCCCGGTCGGGCGCGGAGGCCGACCCGCTCGTCGGGTACGTCGTGCTGGCGGTGGCGTTCGTCCTGGAGGGGATCTCCTGGCAGCAGGCCCTCCGGCAGACCCGCGCCGCTGCCCGCGAGGAGTCGCTGCCCCTCTTCGCCTACATCCGCCGCACCGACGAGCCCACCGCGATCAGCGTCCTGCTGGAGGACTCCGCCTCGCTCGTCGGGCTGCTCCTGGCGTTCGGCGGGCTCGGCCTGCACCAGGCCACCGGCTCCGCGGTCTGGGACGGCATCGGGTCGGTCCTCATCGGCGTACTGCTCACCGCCGTCGCGCTCGTCCTCGGCCGCATCAACCTCAACCTGCTGATCGGCAACCAGGCCGACCCCCGGATCGTCGACGACGTCCGCGCCCGGCTGCACGCCGCGCCCGAGGTGGAGTGGGTCGTCGACATCATCACGATGACGGTCGGCGCCGACCGGGTGCTGGTCTGCGCGCGCCTGGACTTCCGCGACGCGCTCACCGCCGGCGATGTCGAGCGCGCCTGCGTCCGGATGGCGCGGGAGCTGCGCGAGGCCCACGAGGAGATCGACGAGGTGTTCCTCGAACCGGTCCCCCGCGACGACCCCGAGCTGCGGGAACGCGTGATCGCACGGTACGGCCGGACGCTGCGGCCGAAGAGCTCGGAGGCCTAGTGGCGTTGGTCACAGCGCCACGGCCCGGCGCCTTTACGAAGTAAGGTCAAGATTCACACGGTCGGGCGGCATGAAACTCCCCCGAACGGGCACCACGAGACACCGGATCGCCCCCCTCGCGGTCCCTCCGGGAGCGCCGATCCTGCCCGACCGGGAACAACGGGCCCTCCCAGCGACGTTCCCGTATATGCGTGCGCCTGCAGCGAACGACAATCCGCGCCGCATCCACACACCGAAGGGAGAGGGGTGCCCCCATGCCGCGAAGCGCTATCGAGACCCCGCTCACGGAGTCGGCGAGCCCCGCACTCGACGACCTCCTGAAGCGCGGCCGCGCCCAAGGGCGCCTCTCGCTCGACGAGGTGAGGGGGGCCTTCGAGAGCGCCGGCCTCAGCCCGGCGCAGGGCCGCTCGATCCTGCGCGAGCTGTCGGAGGCCGGGATCAGCCTGGCCGGGGAGCCCGACACCGTCCGCAAGATGGCCGCGGCCGCCGACCACGACGGCGGCGACACCGCGCAGGCCACCCCGGGCGCCAAGAAGCGCACCGCCCGCAAGGGCGCCGCCAAGGGCGGCGGGCGGACCCGCAAGGCCGCCGAGACCGCCGGCGGGGACGCCGCGCGGCCGGGCACCGGCGACGCCGACGTGCCCGAGGAGGGCTTCGAGGTCACCGAGGTCGAGGCCGCCGACTCCCCCGCCGACCTGGACGACCAGTCGACCAGCATGGGCGACTCGGTGCACACCTACCTCAAGGCGATCGGCCGCCGGCAGCTGCTCACCGCCGAGCAGGAGGTCGAGCTCGCCAAGCGCATCGAGGCCGGCCTGTACGCCGAGCACAAGCTGGAGACCGAGAAGCTCACCCCGCGGATGCGCGCCGACCTCGAATGGGTCGCCGCCGACGGGCGCCGCGCGAAGGCCCACATGCTGGAGGCCAACCTCCGGCTCGTGGTGTCGGTCGCCAAGAAGTACTCCGACCGCGGCCTGTCGCTGCTGGACGTCGTCCAGGAGGGCAACCTCGGCCTGATCCGCGCCGTGGAGAAGTTCGACTACTCCAAGGGCTACAAGTTCTCCACCTACGCGATGTGGTGGATCCGCCAGGCGATCCAGCGCGGCTTCGCCGACTCGGCCCGCACCATCCGGCTGCCCGTGCACGTCCTGGAGATGCTGAGCAAGCTCAGCCGGGTCGAGCGCGACATGCACCAGCGGCTCGGCCGCGAGCCCACCCCGGAGGAGCTGGCCGTCGAGCTGGACAAGAGCCCCGAGCAGGTCCGCGAGCTGCTGCGCACCAGCCGCCAGCCGATCAGCCTGGACTCCACCATCGGCGAGGACGGCGAGACCCGGATCGGCGACCTCATCGAGGACACCGACAGCCCCGAGGCGTCCGAGCTGGTCGACCGCCAGCTGATGGCCGACCAGCTGCGCCGCACGCTGGACATCCTGTCGCCCCGCGAGGCCAAGATCATGGCGATGCGGTTCGGGCTGTACGACGGGACGCCCCGCACGCTCGACGAGATCGGCAAGGCGATGGGGCTGACCCGCGAGCGGATCCGGCAGCTGGAGAAGGAGTCGCTGTCCAAGCTGCGGCACCCCAGCAACGCCCGCCCGCTGCTGGACTTCGCCGTCTGACGCACCCGGCCCGCACGCCACCGGCGCCCGCCCGATCATCCGTGATCCGGCGGGTGCCGAGTCAGTCACCGATGGTGACGACGACCTTGCCCCTGCCCTTGCCGGCCTCCACCACCGCGTGCGCCTCATCGACGTCGCCGAGTCCGAACACGCGGTCGTCCAGCAGCGGGGTCAGCGCTCCGGAGTCCGCCAGGACCGCGGCCTCGCGCAGGATGTCCCCGTGATGCTCGCGACCCCGGCCGGTGAGCATCGGCAGCAGGGTGAAGATCCCGGAGTAGGTGGCGCCGCGGAAGGACAGCGGGGCCAGGCTGTGCGTCCCCCACCCGAGCGCGCTCACGACGTGGCCGGTGTAGGTGCGCACGGCGGTGAACGAGTCGTCGAGCGTCGTCCCGCCGACCGTGTCGAAGACCACGTCGAAGCCTTCGCCCCCGGTGTGGCGGTCAACGTACTCCTCGACCGTCGTGCTCCGATAGTCGATCGGAACGGCGCCCAGGCCGCGGATCGTCTCGAGGCTCTCGGCGGCGCCGGTGGCGAAGACCTCGGCGCCGCGGGCGCGCGAGATCTGGACGGCCACGTGACCGATGCCTCCCGCCCCGCCGTGGACGAGGACCTTCTGGCCGGCACCCACCGCTGCCCGATCGACCAAGCCCTCCCACGCGGTGATGACGACCAGCGGCAAGGCCGCCGCCTGACGCATACTCAGCGACTTCGGCTTCCGGGCCAGCAGGCGCGCGTCGACGGCCGCGTACTCGGCCAGGGAGCCCTGAAGCTCACCCACCCCGCCGGTCAGCCCGTACACCTCGTCGCCGGCCTCGAAGCCCCTGACGCCGGGGCCGACCCGCTCGACCACGCCCGCGAGGTCCAGACCCAGCACGGACGGCAGGCGGGTGCGGGCGTGGGCCGCCTTCCCGGCGCGGATCTTGGTGTCCAGCGGGTTCACGCCGCTGGCCTCGATCCGCACCAGCACCTGCCCCTCGCCGGCCTCGGGCGTGTCCACCTGGTCCAGGACCAGCGATCCGCCGAACTCTTCCAGTACCACCGCACGCATCAATCGCCTCACGTTCACTGTGCCGAATGTTTCGTCAGGGTCGAGTTGCCTGTACCCGGCCGGTGGCGAAATAGGTGTCCGGGGTGGTGGGAGCTGGTGCTACGTGACGTACTGCAGCACCGTGGTGAACTGCCAGTCGACGGTGCTGTGGTCGATGGCTTCATGGACGGGTGAACCGCCCATCTCGCCGGTGATCCCGGCTGCCCCGGAGCGGGCGTGCTCGATGCTGTCGTAGGCGACGATGTCGAGGATCGTGCCGTCGTCGCGCAGGACGATGCGGCGCCACCGGAAGCCGGGCTGCCGCTTCAGGTACTCGTTGATGTCCGTGTTCGCTGCGACGAAGTCCTCCGGCGTGAGACCGGGCGCGGGCCGGAGCGTGGTCACTTCCAGGATCTCGGTCATGAGTCGTGGCCTTTCCGTGTCGGGTGATCGTGGCCGACCGGGGCCCGTCGGTCGCCTCTCCAGCATGAGGTGCGGGTCGGCGGGCGGGAAGGCAGCGTCTTCCTGGGTGTGGGACACCCAGGAAGCATCCACGGGCCGGGCAGGACCGGCACCGTCAGACCGGTCCAGCCGTCGAGGCCAGGTAGGTCAGGGCATCCTCGCTGCGGCTCCCGGGTTCGGGCGTGCCGACGAGCAGCACCTGCCCCGGGGCGTCGACCACGTCGAAGGTCTGGTAGGTCAGCTCGATACGCCCCACCTCAGGGTGTACGAACACCTTGAACGCCCGCGTCAGGTTTCCCACACTGTGGGTCTCCCACAACGCGCGGAACTCCGGTGAGGTCTTTCCGAGTTCGGCGACGAGTTCCTTGATGCCCGCGTCGTCCGGGAACCGCCCGGCGTTCAGGCGCAGCGCGTACACGGTGCTGCGCTGCAGCAGCTGCCAGTCGGTGAACACCGCCTTGCTCTGGGGGTGGGTGAACAGGATGCGGACCATGTTCCGCTCCGCCCCGAACGGTGAGAGCAGTGCGTCGGCGATCGGGTTGGTCGCCAGCACGTCGAAGGCCCGCCCGAGCACGTAAGCCGCCGCTCGGGGGAAGGCTTCCAGCATCTGCAGGAGGGACGGGTGCACGAGATCCCGCGAGCCGTCCTGCCCCAGACCGGGATTCAGTCCCGCCAGCTTGTACAGATGCTCGCGGGCGTCGAGCGGGAGCCGGAGCGCGCGCCCGATCGCCCCGATCACCTGCGCGGAGGGATTGCGCTCGCGCCCCTGCTCGAGGCGGGCGTAGTAATCGGCGCTGACTCCGGCGAGGACGGCGACCTCCTCACGGCGAAGGCCGTGGACGCGACGCCCTGACACACCGCCGGCGAAACCGACGTCCGCCGGCTCCACGCGTGCGCGGCTCGCGCGGAGAAAGGCACCGAGCTCGTTGTCACGCACCACAAAACCCAAGGTAGCAGCAGGTGCAGTCGCCGAGATTCGGCGATTTGGGCCTCATCCAAGGATCTGCGTGCCTGGGTGCGCGACACCCAGGCACGCAGTTCCTTCCAGGCGTGTCCCCGACGCGGTTGAGTTTCAGCCAAGGGGCGGCAGCCGCCGCCGGAATCCGAAGGATGAACATGACCACGTCAGCAGAGCCGAAGGCCGTCCTCATCACCGGTGCCAGCAGCGGCATCGGTGAGGCCACCGCCCGCCGTCTCGCCGAGATCGGCCACCGGGTGCTTCTCGGCGCCCGCCGCACCGACCGCCTCGCCGCCCTTGCCGACGAACTGCGCGCCGGTGGCGGATTCGTTGCCTACCGCGAGCTGGACGTGACCAGCCTTGACTCCATGCAGGCCTTCTCCGCGGCCGGCCTGCGGGAGTTCGGCCGCATCGACGTGCTGGTCAACAACGCCGGGGTGATGTCGCTGTCGCCGATCGCCGATCTGCGCATCGCCGAATGGGAGCAGATGATCGATGTGAACCTGCGGGGCGTGCTCAACGGAATCGCCGCCGTGCTGCCTCAGATGCAGCGCCAGGCGGCGGGACAGATCGTGAACGTGTCCTCGGTGTCCGGGCACCGGGTGGACCCGACCGCCGCGGTCTACAGCGCCACCAAGTTCGCCGTGACGGCCTTGTCCGAGGGGCTGCGGCAGGAGAACCGGGACGTTCGCGTCACCGTCGTCAGCCCCGGCTTCACCCAGAGCGAGCTGACCCACCACGGCGGCGCAGCAGAGGCGCGGGCCGCCGCCCACGCGGCGGCCGAGCAACTGGCGATCCCGGCCTCCGCCATCGCCGACGCGATCGCCTTCGCCATCGACCAGCCGGCGAACGTCGACGTCAACGAGCTCATCGTCCGCCCCACCGCGCAGGCCTGACGACCTGGGCGGCCGGGCGGCGCCTCGTTCGGGCCTTGACGGGACTCCACCGGCGGCCTCGATGATCACGGCTCGTCGATGTCAGTCGGCGTGGCGGAACTCGATGATCGCGACGCCCATCAGCCCGAAGCCGATGGCCAGCACGATGACGATCTCCAGCCAGACCGGGACGACCCATCCGCCCCAGGTGACGCCGGGGTCGAAGGTGCGCCGCAGCGCCGGCGTCAGGTCCAGGTGGGAGAAGACCGCCTGGCGCAGCGGGTCGACGGCGTAGGTCAGCGGGTTGAACCGGGTGAGCACGGTCAGCCACGCGGGCAGACCGTTCAGCGGGTACAGCGCGCCGGACAGGAACATCATCGGCATCATCGCCATCTGCATGAGGCCGAAGAACGACTGCATCTGCTTGATCCGGGCGGCCATCATCACGCCGAACCCGGTCAGCGCGAACGCGCCGAGGAACATCAGCCCGAGCAGCTCCAGGATCAGGACGGGGTCGTAGGGGACCCCGGCGAGCCCGGCCAGCGCGACGATCACCGCGCCCTGCAGCGTCGCCACCAGCGCGCCGCCGATGCACTTGCCGATCACGATCGAGCTGCGGCTGACCGGGGCGACGAGCATCTCGCGCAGGAACCCGAACTCGCGGTCCCACACGATCGACCCGGCGGAGAACATCGCGGTGAACATCACCGACATCGCGCACACGCCCGGGAAGATGAACGTCTTCAGGTCGATGTTCCCGTGCGCGCCGCCGCTGGCCATCAGGTTCGACAGGCCGGTGCCCATCACCAGCAGCCACAGCACCGGCTGCACCAGCCCGGACACCATCCGCAGCTTGTCGCGCCAGAACCGGATCAGCTCCCGGTGCAGGACGATCCGCACCGCGCGCACGTCCTGCCGCAGCCCCGGCTCGGGCACCCGCACCCGCACCACGTCCGCGACCCGCGCCGCCGCGTCGGGCGCGCCCGCCCGCGTCGAACTCGTCATCTCATCTCCTCGCCATGCGCATCGCCATGCGCATCCTGTCGGTGGAGCCGGCCTCGGCGTCGCGGATCGTCGAGCCGGTGAAGGACATGAAGACGTCGTCCAGGGACGGCCGGGACACGCTCACCGACCGGATCGGGACGCCCAGCTCGGCGAACAGCCGCGGCACGAACGCCTCGCCGGAGGCGACCGAGAACGCGACGGCGCCCTCGGAGACGCCGGCCTCCAGGTCGAAGCGCTCCCGGAGCGCGGCGATCGCGGCCTCGTCGTCGGCTGTCTGGATGCGGACCCGGTCCTTGCCGACGCCCGCCTTCAGCGCCTCGGGGGTGTCCAGCGCGACGATCCGCCCCGAGTCCATGATCGCGATGCGGTCGCAGAACTCCGCCTCGTCCATGTAGTGGGTGGTCATGAAGATGGTGATCTCTTCGGCGTCCTTGAGCTGCCGGATGTAGTCCCAGATCGACGAGCGGGTCTGCGGGTCCAGCCCGACGGTCGGCTCGTCCAGGAACAGCACGCGGGGCGAGTGCAGCAGGCCGCGCGCGATCTCCAGGCGGCGCTTCATGCCGCCGGAGTAGGTCTGCACGAGGTCGGCGCGCCGGTCCCAGAGCCCCACCATCTCCAGCACCTGCCGGATGCGGTCTGAGGTCACGCCGCGCGGCACGCCGTACAGCTCGGCGTGGAAGCGCAGGTTCTGCTCGCCGGACAGGTAGCCGTCGAGCGTCGGGTCCTGGAAGACCAGGCCGATGTTGCGGCGGACGCTGTCGCGCTCGGCCACCACGTCGAAGCCGGCGACCCGCGCCGTGCCCGCGGTCGGCTTCAGCAGCGTGCAGAGCATGTTGATCGTGGTGGACTTGCCGGCGCCGTTCGGGCCGAGGAAGCCGAAGATCTCCCCCGGGGCCACGGTGAAGCCGATCCCCCGGACGGCCTCCACCTCGCCGAACTTCCTGATCAGGCCGTCGACCTCGACGGCGGGTCCCCCGCCGGGCATGAGGCCTCCCCTCCGATGGCGATATGCGCCCATATTTTGGGCTTTCCAACGGTAGGAGTAGCCTATCTCTCACGTCAAGAGAGATAGGACGTTCCAAGCGATCTCGAGGAGCGGGACGTGAAGGACCAGGACGACCCGATGTACGACTCGCCCACCTACCTGATGTACGAGACGGTGCGCCTCGTCCGGCGCACCGGAGCGCGGATGTTCCCCGGCCAGCCGCGGATGCCGCACCTGCTCGTCCTGTGGTGCGTGGCGCGGTCCGGGCCGCTGTCGCAGCGCGACGTCGCCGAGCGGCTGCGCATGGACGCCGGCGACCTGGTCGGGATCGTGGACGCGCTGGAGGAGGCCGGCCACCTCCGGCGCCGCCGCGACCCCGCGGACCGGCGGCGCTACGCGCTGGAGGCCACCGACGGCGGCCTCGGCTACCTGGAGGACGGCCTCCAGGCGCGCCGCCGTCTCAACGAGATCCTGTTCGAACCCCTGTCACCGGACGAACGGCGGCTCTTCCGGGAGATGCTGCTGCGGGTCCTCGCCCACCACGACGACCGGTTCGCCGACCTGGCACCGGACGACGCCCCCGCGGACGACGCCTCCTACCGGGGAACGGCGCCGCGCGAACGGGTCGTCACCCCGCAGGTCGAGGCGGAGGCCCGGCGGCGGGCGCGTCAGTAGAGGGCGTCGCCAGGGACGGCGGCGGGCTCGCCCATGCGCGACCGCGCCTCGTCATAACGGCGCAGGACCAGCCGGGCGGCCGCGTCGTGCGCCCCGATCGGCGCGGTCACCGCGTCGGCGCCGCAGGCCCGCATCCGGTCCAGGAACCGGCCGGGCGCCAGCAGGTACGACGCCACGACCACGCGCCCGGTGCCGCGCCGCCGCTGCCGCGCGACCACCTCGTCCAGGGCCGGGCCTCCGGCGGCGACGAAACCGTACGGGACGGGCCGCCGCAGCCGCCGCGCCAGCAGCCGCGCGGCCTCCCGCACGTCCGCGGCGCCGGCCGGGTCGGCGGAGCCCGCCGCGCCCAGGACCACGGTGTCCTGCGGGCGCGGCGGGCCCCCGTCCCCGCGCCGGACGGACGGCATCGCGCCCAGTCGTCCGGCCAGCGCGTCGGCGAGCAGCGCGTCCGGGCCCAGGGGACGCGCCGTCACCGCACCGGGCACCAGCCGCCCGGCGCGTTCGGGAATGTCGATCAGCGCGTGGTAGCCGCGCCCGAGCAGCAGCGGCACCGCGACCGCGGGCCCGTCCAGCGCGGCGGCGGCCTCCTCCAGAGACGGGGAGACCAGCTCCCCGTACGCCTCCGCCACGCGCAGCGAGGGCCGCAGCGCCCGCACCCGCGCCAGCAGCTCCCGCACGGCGACGGGCCCCGCCGGGTCGCGCGTGCCGTGCGCCACGGCCAGCAGCACCGGCGGGCGGCCGGCCACGGCGAGCCGGTCAGCCACCCGCGCCCGCAGCGAGCCGGTCCACCAGGCGCGGGTCGCACGCCAGCCGGTAGCCGCGCTTGACGACCGTCTCGACGATCCCGGGGCGGCCGAGCCCCCGCCGGAGCCGCGCCACCGCCATCTCCACCGCATGCTCGTCGGCCTGCGGCCGCGCGTCCCGCGACCACGGAGAGCCGCCGACGACCAGCCGGCTCGGCAGCACCCCGCACAGCTCCGCGCGCGACACCACGTGCCCGGGCCGCCGGGCCAGCGCCCGCAGGATCGCCATCGGCGCGGGCGCGATGGGCCGCAGCTGCCCGTCCAGCACGACGGCGTGCCCGCGCAGCTCCAGCGAGGCCCCGCGCACCGACAGCAGCCGCGCGCGCCGCCGCGGCAGGTCCGACGCCAGCGCGCGCACGAGCGCCCCGAGCCTCGCCCGCTCCGGCTGGACGGCCGGCACCCCGCGCTCGGTCAGCGACCGCGCCGTCACCGGCCCCACGCACGCCGCGACCACGTGGGTGCGCAGCGCCTCCAGCAGCGCCTCCTCCAGGCCGTCCTCGGCCGCCACCGCGAGCGTCGCGGCGACCGCCGGCGCGCTGGTGAACGTGATCGCGTCCACCGTGCCGGCGACGGCCTGCCCGACGAGCCGCCGCAGCGGCGTGACGTCCTCGGCCCGCGCCCACCGGTACACCGGGATCTCGATCACCTCGGCGCCCGCCTCGAGCAGCGCCTCCGTCAGCTCCGACTGGCGCTCCCCGTAGAGCTGGACCGCCACCCGGGCGCCCGACAGGTCCTTCTCCAGCAGGTGCGCGATCACCTCCGCGCAGCTCTCCGACTCCGGTGACCAGCGCTCCTGCAGCCCGGCCGAGCGGATCGCGCCGCGCGCCTTCGGGCCGCGCGCCACGATGTCGGCGTCGCCGAGCGCCGCGATGAGGGCGTCGCGCAGCCCCCACCCGTCCGCCGTCTCCAGCCAGGCCCGGAACCCGATCCCGGTCGTGACGACGGCGTGGTCCAGCGGCCGGGCCAGGCACGCCCGCGTCGCCTCCAGCAGCTCGGCGTCGTCGGCGAGCGGGACGAGGCGGATCGCGGGGGCGAGCACCACCCGCGCGCCGCGCCGCTCCAGCAGCGTCGCGAGCTCCTCGTGGCGGCGGGCCGCGGTCACCCCGACGGCGAACCCGGCCAGCGGCTCACTGTCGGCGGTCATCGGTGAGCGCCACCTCCACCCGGTCGCCGCCGGCCGCGCGGCGGACCGGGAACGTCGGCACCGCCACCCGCGGGTCGTCCAGGCAGGCCCCGGTGCGCAGGTCGAACACCTGCTTGTACATGGGCGAGGCGACCGTCGGGACGCCGTCGCGCGTGCCGAGGATGCCCCGCGACAGCACGTAGGCGCCGCTGAACGGGTCGAGGTTCGACAGCGCGTACAGGGCCCCGTCGAAGGCGCGGAACACCGCGACCTGCGTGCCGTCCAGCATCGCGCAGGCACCGCGCTCGGGGATCAGGTCGGTGTAGGAGCAGATGTCGAACCAGCGGGCCGCGGCTTCGGCGGGACGCCTCGTGATCGTCGCTTCGGATGTGATGCTCATCGGCCGGCAACCTCCAGGCGAGTCGCGTGCGGGAACAGTGCGGGCGTGGCGGCGGACGTCACCGGCCCGGCGCCTTGACGTTGTAAGGTTCGCGCGGTGGCCGGCCGTGCCGGTCCGTCCCCGATGTTCATGAACCGAGTCTCGGCAGGGGCCGTTTCACGGTTGGGTCTCCTTTGTCACCGCCGTGTTAAAAGGCGCTCACGCCGAGATCCGGACGGCGCACACCTTGAATTCCGGCATCCGCGAGACGGGGTCGAGGGCGGTGCCGGTGAGCAGGTTCGCGCGTCCCTCCCCCGCCCAGTGGAACGGCATGAAGACCGTGTCGCGGCGGATCGCGTCCGTCACGCGCGCCGCGGCGATGGCCGCGCCCCGGCGGCTCTCCACCTTCACGTCCTGGCCGTCCTCGACGCCGAGCCGCTCGGCGAGGTCGGGGTGCAGCTCCACGAACGGGCCCGGCGCCGCGTCGGCCAGCGCCCGGACCCGCCGGGTCTGCGCACCCGACTGGTACTGCGCCAGGACGCGCCCGGTCGTCAGGTACAGCGGGTACTCGGCGTCGACGTCCTCGGCCGGCCCGTGGTGCTCGACCGGGACGAACCGGGCCCGCCCGTCCGGTGTGGGGAAGCGGTCCAGGTAGGGGCGCGGCGTGCCGGGGTGGTCCTCGGACGGGCAGGGCCAGAACACCCCGCCCTCGGCCTCGATCCGCTCGTAGGTGATGCCGGAGTAGTCGGCGGCGCCGCCGGCGCTCGCGCGGCGCAGCTCGCCGAACACCCGCTCCGGGTCGGCGCTCCACTCCCCCGGCGCGCCGAGCCGCCCGGCCAGCGCCGCGATGATCTCCAGATCGGTGCGGACGGCGCCGGGCGCGCGGACCGCGGGCCGCCGCCGCAGCACCCGCCCCTCCAGGTTCGTCATCGTGCCGGACTCCTCCGCCCACTGCGCCGTGGGCAGCACCACGTCGGCGAGCCGCGCGGTCTCCGACGGCACGAAGTCGGCGACCACCAGCAGGTCGAGGGCGCCGAGCCGCTCCTCGACGGACGCGGCGCGCGGCGCCGACACCACCGGGTTCGACCCGAACAGCAGCAGCGCCTTCGGGCCGTCCGGCATGCCGAGCGCCGACAGCAGCTCGTACGCCGACCGGCCCGGCCCCGGCAGCGCGTCCGGCTCGACGCCCCACACCGCCGCGACGTGCGCGCGCGCCGCCGGGTCGTCGATTTTGCGGTAGCCGGGCAGCTGGTCGGCCTTCTGCCCGTGCTCGCGGCCGCCCTGCCCGTTCCCCTGCCCCGTCAGGCAGCCGTACCCGGAGCCGGGACGGCCCGGCAGCCCGAGCGCCAGCGCCAGGTTGATGAACGCGCCGACCATGTCGGTGCCGCGCGCGTGCTGCTCGGCGCCCCGCGCGGTCAGCACGTGGGCGCGGTCCGCGCCCGCCAGCAGCCGGACGGCCTCGCGCATCTTCGGGAGCGGGACGCCTGTGATGCGCTCCACCCGGTCCGGCCAGTACGCGTTCGCGACCGTCCGGACGGCGTCGAACCCGCTCGTCCGCGCCGCGACGTAGTCCTCGTCGGCGAGGCCCTCGGCGATCGCCAGATGCAGCAGGCCGTTGGCGAGCGCGATGTCGGTGCCGGCCGCGGGCTGCAGGTGCAGGTCCGCCTGCCGCGCCGTCGCGGTGCGGCGCGGGTCCACGACGATGAGCGCGCCGCCGCCGTCGCGCATGTCGGCCAGGTGCCGCATGAACGGCGGCATCGTCTCGGCCGGGTTGCCGCCCGCGAGGAGCACGGCGCCGGACGCGGCCAGGTCGGTGACGGGGCCGGGCAGCCCGCGGTCCAGCCCGAAGGCCCGGCCGGACGCCGCTGCCGCCGACGACATGCAGAACCGCCCGTTGTAGTCGATCTGCGAGGTGCGCAGCGCGACCCGGGCGAACTTGCCGAGCTGGTAGGCCTTCTCGTTGGTGAGCCCGCCGCCGCCGAACACCGCGACGGCGTCCGGCCCGTGCTCGGCGGCCAGCCGCCCGATCCCGGAGACGATCCGGTCCAGCGCCTCGTCCCAGGTGCACGGCTCCAGCGGCGCGTCGCGGCTGCGGCGCATCAGCGGGACGGTCAGCCTGTCCGGGACGGTGAGGAGCTCCGCGGCGGTCCAGCCCTTCTGGCAGAGCCCGCCGCGGTTCGCGGGGACGTCGTCGCGCGGCGCCACCCGCACCGGCGCGCCGGCCGCCGCGCCGCCGTCCAGGGTCATCCCGCATTGCAGGGCGCAGTACGGGCAGTGCGTAGGAGTCCCGGTCATGCCGGAAGGCTCCGGCGGTGCCGTTTCGCCGCCGCGTCCCACGTGTGACCCGCGCGTTAAATGCGGTTCACGCCGCGCGTCCGGCAAGGTCAGCCGCCCGTTCCGCGGGCACGGGCGGAACGGGCGGAAACGGTTGACGATCGCGTGTCAAGCGTTGTCGGCGACTGTCAGGGTCCATTCGTCACCGCGCGGCCGGTTGCCGAACCGGATTCGCGGCGGCCCGGCGATCTCGCGGAAGATGCGGTGCCGGGCCCGCCGCGGCGAGGATCACAGGACGGTCGTCCGGCCTAATCTCGGTACATGCCCGACCTTGCTTACTACGCCTCGCTGCCGCGCTCCCGCGGCGCCGCGGCGGCCCTGCTCCTGGACGGCCTCGGGCGGGTCCTGCTGGTCAAGCCCACCTACAGCGAGGGCTGGTTCCTGCCCGGCGGGGTCATCGAGACCGACGAGTCCCCGCTCGCCGCGTGCGTGCGCGAATGCCGCGAGGAGCTCGGCCTCGTCCCCCGCCTGGACGGCCTCGTCTGCGTCGACTGGGGCTCCCCGCGCGACGACGGCGTCGACTCGGTCAACGTGTTCGTCTTCGGCGGCACCATCACCGACGCCGAGCTCGCCGCGATCCGCCTGCCGCCCGACGAGCTGTCCGACCACGTCCTGGTCGCGCCGGAGAAGGTCCCCGAGCTGTCGCCCGCGCACGTCTCGCGCCGGATGGAGCCCAGCCTGCGCGCCCTCGCCGACGGCCGCCCGGTCTACCTGGAGGACGGCCGCGAGCCCGCGTTCGGCGGCGCGGGGCGGACCGCGGGCTGAGCACGGGCGGCCGGGCCGCCGCACGGATCGGGCCGGGACGGGCCGCCGCACGGGCGGGGCGCCGGCCCGTCCCGGCGCCCCCGCGCCGCGCCTACACCGGCGCGGCGTCCTGGATGAGCCGGGCGCGCTCCGGATCGGCGGCGCGGGCGCAGTGGGCACCGCAGTAGAACCGCCCGCCCACCTCGACGCCGTGCCCGAGGATCCTGCATTCGCAGTGCTCGCAGATCGGCGCCATCCGGGTGATCGCGCACTCGAACGAGTCGAAGGTGTGCACGTCCCCCTGCGCGTGCACCTCGAACGCCATCGCGTAGTCGTTCCCGCAGACCTCGCAGGTCGCCATCGGTCCTGTCTCCCCTCCCCCGCCGCCCCGCGATCACGGTCTACCCCGGCGGGCGGCGGCCACGCGCGCCGTCCCGGTCTCACACCTCGCGCGCGCGCTGTGCAGTGGAGTTATCACCGCCGCATTGCGGGCCACACCCGCGCGAAACGCCCGGCTCCTAGCGTCGTGCCGCGTCAGCGACCCCAAGGAGACACCCGATGACCGTCACGACCGAAGCGGCGCCGCGCACGCGCCGCCCCTCGCTGAAAGGCCGCTGGATCGAGGACTGGCGGCCCGAGGAGCCGGAGTTCTGGGCCGCGTCCGGGGCCCGCACCGCCCGCCGCAACCTCGCGTTCTCGATCTTCTCCGAGCACATCGGGTTCTCGGTCTGGACGCTGTGGTCGGTGCTCGTGCTGTTCCTCGGCCCGGCCTACGGCATCGACCCGGCCGGCAAGTTCATGCTCACCACCGTCCCGGCGGCCATCGGAGCCGTGCTGCGGATCCCCTACACCTTCGCCGTCGCCCGGTTCGGCGGCCGCAACTGGACCATCGTCAGCGCCTCGCTGCTGCTGGTCCCCGCGGTGCTCGCCGCGTTCCTCATCAAGCCCGGTGTCTCGTACTCCACCCTGCTGGTCCTGGCGGCCGTCGCGGGCGTCGGCGGCGGCAACTTCGCCTCCTCGATGGCCAACATCAACGCCTTCTACCCGCAGCGGCTCAAGGGCTGGGCCCTCGGCGTCAACGCCGGCGGCGGCAACGTCGGCGTCGCCGTCGTCCAGCTCGTCGGCCTGGCGGTGCTCGCCACCGCCGGCAAGGGCCACCCGGGCCTCGTCGCCGGCATCTACATCCCGTTCATCGTGCTCGCCGCGCTCGGCGCGGCGCTGTTCATGGACAACCTGTCGCAGGTCCGCAACGAGAAGCGGGCGATGCGCGACGTCTGCAAGGACGGCCACACCTGGATCATGTCGCTGCTCTACATCGGCACGTTCGGGTCGTTCATCGGGTTCGGGTTCGCCTTCGGGCAGGTGCTGCAGGTCCAGTTCAAGGCCGACTTCGACACCCCGATCAAGGCCGCGTACCTGACCTTCCTCGGACCCCTGCTCGGCTCGCTGATCCGGCCCGTCGGCGGATGGCTCGCCGACCGTACGGGCGGGGCGAGGGTCACGTTCTGGAACTTCGTCGCCATGGCGGTCTCGGCGGGGATCGTCCTCACCGCCTCGCGCGAGAAGTCGCTCGCGCTGTTCGTCACCGGGTTCATCCTGCTGTTCGCGTTCAGCGGCCTCGGCAACGGCTCCACCTACAAGATGATCCCGGCGATCTTCCGCGCGAAGGCGCAGCTCGGCGTCGCCAACGGCGGCGACCCGGTGGCCGCCGAGCACGAGGCCCGGCGGCTCGCCGGCGCGCTCATCGGCATCGCCGGCGCGATCGGCGCGTTCGGCGGGGTGCTGGTCAACATCGCCTTCCGGCAGTCGTTCCTGACCTCCAAGACCGGGGACGGCGCGTACATCGCGTTCATCGCCTACTACGCCGTCTGCTGCCTGCTCACCTGGGCGGTCTACCTGCGGACCCACCCGAGGAAGCCGGCGGGCGTCTGACGCCCTGCCGCGCGTTGCGCTGCCGCACGCCCCGCGACCGGCCGGGCCCCTCCCCGGGGTCCGGCCAGTTCGGCGTGCGGCCCGACGACCGCAGCACCGACTCCCAGGCGTCCCCCGACTCCAGGGGCAGGTGCGGCACCCCCCAGTGCCACGCCGACACCAGGACGTCGGGGTCCCGCGGACGGTAGTCGGCGCCGATCGCGCGGGCCATGTCCCAGGCGTGCAGGTGCCACTCCACGCACGCGGCGCCCGCGTGGTCGCCCACGGTGTACTTGGTGCCCCGGTAGATCAGGTGGGTGCGGTCCCACATGTCCGGCATCAGGTCGGCGTAGGCGCCGGCCGACACCGAGAACGCCGTGATCCGCTCCGGGCCCGGCTCCGGCGGCAGCACCGCCAGCTCGGCCGCGTTCTGCCGCGCCTGCTGGCGGATCAGCACCGCCGACGCCGCGTCCTGCGCGAACAGCTTGGCCAGCCGGCTGTCCGGCGCGTCCTGCAGGTACTCAAGGAAGTTCTCCGCCACGCACCGCAGGTGCCCGGCCAGGTCGATCAGCTGCCAGTCGGCGCACGGCGTCGGCACGTCCCAGTCCTCGACCGCCGACGCCAGATCACGGATCGCCCGCGTACCGTCCTGGTAGGACTCGAGTACGCGGCACCGATCCGGCGGCGTGCGCTCCACGTGACTTCCCCCCGCGTCCAGGGCACCGGCGCCCCTCCCCGCCGGAGCGCGTCCCGCGCCCGCCGCACGCGGCGGCGGGCGGTACGGGCCGCCCCGGCGTTCCCCGAGAGGGCAGACTCTCAGAGTTCGGTGGCCGGTGCCACTCGGTGGTGCTGTGTCGTTCCACGTGGTCCCACGTGGTCACGGGCCGCCGCCACGGCCCCCCGGCTCGGGCGGCGGCGCGCCTGCGCGGCCGCTCAGACGGCCGCGGCGGGGCGCGTCCGGAAGCTCAGCCGGTGCGCCTCCCGCGCGGTGCGCAGCCGGTCGACCTCGTCGGTCCACGGCCGCACGGACGGGCGCGCCTTGGCCTTGCGGCGCGCGATCTCCGCGGCGCGGCGGGCCTCGGCGTCCTGCGCGTCGGACACGTAGGTCTTCGGGCCCATCGCGATCCGCTCGGACGCCTCCGCCGCGGCGAGCACCTCGGTCATGGCCGCGTCGAAGGCGATGGTCAGCTCGTGCAGCTCCTGCTCGGGCACGTCCGCGCCCTGGGCGTCCCGCAGCGCGCTCTCGGCCTCGCGCGCCGCCGCGAGGCGCGCCTCGTACTCGGCGGCCAGCCGCTCGTCGGCCTCGTACTGCTCCGCGACGTCCTTGCCCACCTTGCGGATCAGCGGCATGGCGATACTCCCTCAAACTCACGATCTTCATCGTCCGATCGAGGCCCAGCGTACGCGCGCCGCCCGCCGGGTGTGACGCCGGACACCGAACTCGGCGCCTTTACGCAGTAAGGTCGCGCGGGGAGACCCCGGCGCCGCTCCGAAATCCGGATGCGAGGAAGATCCAGAATCAGTACCGTTTCCGCCGGAAACACGGGGAGGCGACGGACCATGGCGAAACTCAACCAGATCATCGCGGTCGAGAAGGGCGCGAAGAGCCGCGCGCAGCGCGAGATCGCCGAGATCGGCCAGCGGCTGCAGAAGACCGCGCTGCTGTCCGGCATCTCCCGCACCTACCAGCCGCTCGACGACGAGGGCGAGTCGCTGCCGCCCGAGTCCACCCGCGTGCAGGTGAAGGCGGAGGAGACGCTCAAGGAGGTGGCGGTGGCGCTCACCCGGCTCTTCGACATCACCGCCACCAAGGACTGGGCGAACTGCGATGCCCGCGCCGACGTCACCGTCGACGGCCGGACCGTCCTGGAGCAGGTCCCGGTGGCGCACCTGCTGTTCCTGGAGAAGCAGCTCACCGAGCTGGCCGCCCTCGTCGACCGGCTCCCGGTGCTCGACACCGCCGAGTCGTGGACGTTCGACGAGTCCGCCGACGTGTGGCGGACCGAGCCGGTCAGGACGACCCGCACCAAGAAGATCCCGCGCGCGCACGTCCTGTACGAGGCGACCACCGAGCACCCCGCCCAGGTGGAGACCTACACCGAGGACGTCATCGTCGGCACCTGGACCAGGACCGCCTTCTCCGGCGCCCTGCCGGCGCGCCGGGTGAACGAGCTGCGCGAGCGCGTCGCCAAGCTGCAGGCGGCGGTCAAGTTCGCCCGCGAGGAGGCCAACGTCGCCGAGGTGACCGACCGCAAGGTGGGCGAGGCCGTCTTCGGCTACCTTTTCGCCTGAACCGCCCGCGGGGACGCGGGCGCCGCACAACTGAAGACTCCCCCGCTGGAGCGCGGGGGGCGGGCGCAAGCCCGAAGCTGAGAATGAAGTTCAGCTTGATCACGTGGCGTCAGCGGAGGTTCGAATCCTCCCCGGAGCACTCGGGCCCCGGTAGCTCAGCGGCAGAGCGGCCCATGAATCTCAGGCTCTCGCTCCAGTCTCAGCATCTCCGCCCATCACCGGTGGGCGGGGGACGGCGATGGTCGCCGAGGTGCCAGTTCGAATCTGGTCCGCCGCTCTCGTGCGGCGGTGGTTCAAAGGGAGAACACGGCGAACTGAACCTGACCGTCCCCCGGAAACGCGCCGGTGTGCGCATCAGGGCGGAACCACCAAGGGCCCCGGAACTCGGGCAAGTTCCGGGGCCCGCCGCCGTCCCGGCACGGCGCGCCCCCGCGTCCCCGATCATGTCGGCGGCCCCCCGTACGCTTGCCCCCATGGTCAGGCAGCCCAGCATCAACGCCCAGAACCGCGCGCCGCTGTCGATCGAGCGGATCACCGAGGCGGCCCTGCAGATCGTCGACGGCCAGGGACTCGGCCGCCTCACCATGCGCCGCCTCGGCGACGCCCTCGAGGTCGAGGCCATGGCGATCTACCACCACCTCCCCCGCGGCAAGGAGCAGCTCCTCGACGGCCTCGTCGCGCACGTCGCCGCCGCCCCCGCCGACACCGGCGCCGCGGACGCCGCGTCCTGGCGGGGCGTCCTGCGCGCCTGGGCCGGCGACTACCGCTCCCGGCTCCTCGCCCACGCGGGCGTGCTCCCGCTCGTCGTCACCCGCCGCAACCCCGCGGCGCTCGCCGCGACCGTCGCGTCCCTGCGGGAGGTGATGCGGCAGGGCGGCGTGCGCGAGGACCCCGCCGCGGTCGCCGCGCACACGCTGCTCGGATACGTGATCGGGCACGCCGCCCTGGAGGTCCGCGGAACGGCGGAGGACGGCGCCGACCGCGCCGTCGACTGGGACGCCCGCTTCGCCGCCGGCCTCGACCTCGTCCTCGCCGGCGCCGGGTAGCGGGCCCGCGCGGCGGGACCGTCCAGCGGGGCCGGTCAGCGGGGCCGGTCAGTCCTCGACGACCAGCACCTCGAGGTGCCGGGGGCCGTGCATGCCCTCCGCGCCCGCCATGTCCGCGGCGTACGCGGCCGACGGGCCGCTGATCCAGGTGAGCGGGCGGGACGGGTCGAGCCGCTCGACCGCCTCCGGGACCGTCCCCACGATCTGCTCGGCCTGCACGACGCACAGGTGGTAGGCGGGCAGCAGGGTGAGGGCGCGGCGGCCCTGCGTCGGGCCGCCGTCCAGCACGACGGTCCCGGTCCGGGCGATCGCGACGGCGCACCCGGTGACGACGCCGTCCGCGGCGGCGAGGGCGTCCACGTCGATCGCCGGGCGGTCCGCCATCGCGCGCACCCCGTCCAGCTCCGCGAGCCAGCCGAACGGCAGGTCCGCCGGGACGACGATCTGCTTCGCCTCGCGTCCCCACAGCGCGGCGGCGACGGCGGTGGCCAGCTCGTCCGCGCCGACGTGGCGCACCGCCGCCCGGTTCTCCGCGAGCCGCTCGCCGAACAGTGCCGGCACGTCCGCGCCGGTCGCCGCCTCCGCGGCGGGCAGCCGGCGCGCGTACCCGCGCGGCACCGGCGGCCGCGTGCCACGCGCCCCGCCGAGCGCGTCCCGCACCCGCCGCAGCACCTCGTCCCGGGAGCTCACCGGCGCCTCCTCGCCCACCACGCGCGGAAGGTCTCCGGCGGCGGCGCCGGCAGGTCGCGGGCCTCGGTCCACTTGCCGAGCAGGCCGGGCAGCCGGCGGATCCGGCCGCCGCGCGACATCAGCCGCGCCCAGCGGGTGCCCCGGCGCAGCGCCGCCTCGTAGCGGCGCGGGTCGGCCATCGTCCAGGCCAGGCCCCGCATGAGCACCAGCTCCGGCGTCGGGACGGGCCGGTGGCGGCGCGACTCGACCACCCGCCCGCGCAGGTGGACCAGCACCTCCGGGATGTCGATCTTCACCGGGCAGACGTCCGCGCAGGCGCCGCAGAGCGTGGACGCGAACGGCAGCGACGCCTCGGCGGCCCGCTCCACGCCGCGCAGCTGCGGGGTGAGGATCGCGCCGATCGGCCCGGCGCGGACCGGCCCGTACGGGGCCGGCCCGGTCCGCTCGTAGACGGGGCAGACGTTCAGGCAGGCCGAGCAGCCGATGCAGCGCAGCGCGGCGCGTCCGACCTCGTCGGCGAGGGCCTTCGTACGGCCGTTGTCGAGCAGCACGAGATGGAACTCGCGGGGCCCGTCCCCGGGGGTGACGCCCGTCCACGACGACACGTACGGCGTCATCGGCGCACCGGACGACGAGCGCGGCAGCAGCTGGAGCAGCACCTCCATGTCGGCCCAGGTCGGGACCACCTTCTCGATGCCGGCGACGGAGATCAGCGTGTCCGGCAGCGTCAGGCACATCCGGCCGTTGCCCTCCGACTCCAGCAGCACGGCCGTGCCGGTCTCCGCCACCAGGAAGTTGGCGCCGGTGACCGCGACGCGCGCGCCGAGGAACCGCTCGCGCAGGTGCAGCCGCGCCGCCTCGGCGAGCGCGGCGGGATCGTCGGACAGGCCGCCCGCGGCGCCGGGGAGCCGCCGGACGAACAGCTCGCGGATCCGCGCGCGGTCGCTGTAGGGCGCCGCGGACGCCGGCCCAGCCGGGTCGTCCTCGCCGAGCCGGGCGACCAGCTCGGCGAACCCGGTCTCCCGGACCGTGACGCCCGCGCGGGCCAGCGCCGCGTTCAGCCCGATCTCCCGGGTGACCGACGACGTCGACTTGACGACCTCGGACGCGCCGGCGGCCCGCACCAGGCCGGTGACGATCCGGCGCGCCTCGGCCGCGTCGGCCGCCCAGTGCACGCGCCCGCCCGCCTCGGTGACGGCCCGCTCGAGCTTCTCCAGATGCGCGTCGAGCGCGAGCAGCGCCCCGTCCTTGACGGCCCGGCCGGCCTCGCGCAGCTCCTCCCAGTCGGCGGGCTCGGGGTCGGCCGAGCGCCGCTCCCGGACCGCCGCGGCGGCGGCGCGCAGGCCGCGGCGCAGTGCGGTGTCGGCGAGCGCGGCCCGCGCGGCGGAGGCGAACTTCGGCGGCGCGGTGCCCGCCCCCGGAGCCCCCGGCGCTCCCGCGGGCGGCCCCGGCGGCGCGCCGGTCACGCGGGCCCCGTCGCGGCCAGGATCTCGGCCAGGTGCATGACCCGGACGCCGCCGCGCAGCCGCGACAGCGCCCCGCCGATGTGCGCCAGGCAGCCGTTGTCGACCGCGCACACCACGTCCGCGCCGGTGTCGCGGACGTGCCGGACCTTGTCGGCCACCATCGCCACCGAGACGTCGGCGTTCTTCATCGCGAACGCGCCGCCGAACCCGCAGCACTCGTCCGCCGCGGGCAGCTCCACCAGGTCGAGGCCCTTCACCGCGCGCAGCAGCCGCAGCGGCCGGTCGGCGACGCCGAGGATCCGCGCGGACTGGCAGGACGGGTGGTAGGTGACGCGGTGCGGGAAGTAGGCGCCGACGTCGGTCACGCCCAGCACGTCCACCAGGAACTCGGTCAGCTCGTAGACGGCCAGGTCCTCCGCGGCCCGGGCCAGCTCCGCGTCGCGGGCCGCCCGCGCGATCCGCGGGTAGGCGTCGCGGACGGCGGCGGCGCACGAGGCCGACGGCGCCACGATCGCCTCGGCGTCCTCGAACGCGGCAGTGAACGCGCGCGCGAGGCCCGCCGCCTCGCGGTGGTAGCCGGTCGTCCAGTGCACCTGGCCGCAGCAGGTCTGGCCGGGCGGGTAGGAGACGTCGTGGCCGAGCCGCTCCAGCAGCGCCGTCACGGCCCTGCCGGTCGCGGGGAACAACGCGTCGTCGAAGCACGCGACGAACAGCGCGACGCGCATACCGGCCTCACCCCCCACGCTCGCAAAGCCCGGTCCCCGGGGCACATCGTAGAACGCGCGGAGGCCGCGTCCGGGTGAAACGATCGCACACGCCGGCCGGAAGCGGGCGGACCGGTAAGGAAGATCCAACCGGGGGGAACGTTTTCTGGACGTCGGCGTGTCGTTCTTCGTCCGTTATCGAGCGTGGGGAACGCTATGCCTGGCACCTCGAGGTGAGGCGGGTCACAGACCACCGGTACTCCGGTACCAAAGGACAACCGTCCCAACGGGCTATGGCCGGGTCGGGCGAACCGTTCCACACTGGGGTGCGTCATAAGGGAAAGCACCACAACCGACCAGTAGTTGAGACCGGAGGCACGCCGATGTGCCCGCACCAGCCACCCTGTCCCTCGCACAACGCGCCCGACCGCGACGCCGCCAGGACGCTCGCCGCCCATCCCGAGCAGGGGTGGAGCCTGCTGTGCAACGGCGTCGTGCTCTTCGAGGACACCGGCGAGCTGCTGCCCGATGGAGTGGTCATCGCCCCGCACCGGCCGACGGACCTGAAGGCGCCGTCCGCCGCGTGACGAGTCTCCGACGGGGGACTAGTTCGAACGGGTGATCATCCTCGGGGGCACGCCCGCCCGACCACGCCCTCTGGGCCCGCACCGGGCCCAGGGGCGTTCTGCTGTCCGGGCCCTTTTCACCGGACCCTTTTCACCTGGCGCGTCTCACCGGGCGTGTCTCACCGGGCCGTCCGCGCCGGGGACGCCGCCCAGCGCCGCAGCCACGGCTCCGCCGCCCGGCCCGCCTCGGCGGGGTTCCTGTTCAGGTCGTGCCGCTCCCCCGGCAGCACCGCGACGTGCGCCGCGTCCGCCGCGTCCGGCACCCCGAACGGGTCCCGGTCGCCGTTGACGACGAGCACCTCCACGCCCGCGCCGCGCAACTCGTCCACCCGGGTCTTCTCCGGCCTGCCCGGAGGATGCAGCGGGAACGCCAGCGCGATCACGCCGGCCACGCCGGCGGCCGTCGCCGTCCGGCACGCGACGCGCGCGCCGTTGCTCCGGCCGCCCTGCACGAGCGGGACGTCCCCGAACCGCTCCCGCAGCGCCCCGACGACCTCGAGCCACGCCTCGTCCTGCTTGACGGCGGAGCCGGGCGCCCTGCGCCCGGCGAGCCGGAACGGCTGCACGACCCGCGCGACCGCGCCGTCCAGGCCGAGCGCGACGTCGCGGACGGCCAGCAGGTCGGGCGCCTCCACTCCGCCGTTCGACCCGTGCGTCAGCACCAGCAGGAACGCCGGGCGGTCCGGGCCGTCCAGGGTCGCCTCGGCGGGCCCGTGCGCGGTCTGGATCTGCATGACGCCACGGTATCGGCCCGGCACGGCCGGTGATCGTGTGGGGCACACTGGACGGATGAAGATCATGACCGACAGCGAATGGCGCGCGTTCGTCCTGGAGGGCACCCGCACCGGCAAGGCCGGCGTCACCCGCAAGGACGGCACCCCCCACGTCACGCCGATCTGGTTCGTCCTCGACGGCGACGACCTGCTGTTCACCACCTACCACGAGAGCATCAAGGCGCGCGTCCTCGCCCGCGACCCGCGCCTGTCGGTGTGCGTCGACGACCAGACGCCGCCGTACTCGTACGTGATGATGCAGGCCGAGGCCCGGCTCACCGAGGACCTCGACGAGCTGCGCACGTGGGCGACCGCCATCGGCGCCCGCTACATGGGCGCGGACCGCGCCGAGGAGTTCGGCGCGCGCAACGCGGTGCCCGGCGAGTACCTCGTCCGCGCCCGCATCACCAAGGTCGTCGCCCAGCGCCACATCGCGCACTGAGGCGCGGCGGGGTCAGGCTCCCGGGCGCTCCGGCGGCGGGGCGGGAACCGGGCCGCCCATCGCCAGGCGCAGCCGTTCCGCGAAGCTCTCGTGCAGCAGCGGCCCCCACGGGTACCCGTCCGGCACCCGGACGGCGTCGCCGATCACCTCGTCGGCGCCTCCGGGCCGCTGCCGCTCGCCCGCGTGCCGGACGGCCAGCAGCGCGTACATGTGGTCGAGGGCGCCGAACGCCTCGCCGGCGAGCACGGGCAGCGTCCCGTCGCTGACGGCCTGCTCGACGACCGGCTCCCACCACAGGTCGGCGGGGTCGGCGTCCTCGTCGCCGAAGTCGCGGCGCAGCCGGGCCCGCACCTGGCCGGCGACGCCCGGGTCGGCGAGGCCGCGCCGCCACACCTCCCCCGCCTCCGCGCCGCGCCCGCGCAGCGGCAGCGTGCGCGCCAGCAGCTCCGTCGCGAGCGGCCCGACCTCCGGGTCGGCGGGCTCGGACGGGTCGCCGAGCGCCGCGCCGAACGCGCCGACGGCCTGGTCGAGGTAGGAGATGCCGAGCGCGACGGCGAGCCGCGCGTACGCGTACGGGGCGCCGTCCCGCTCGATCAGCCTCAGCCCCGCGGCCAGCACCCGCTGCGCGCGGGCAGGCTCGCCGCGCTCCAGCAGCCGCTGGGCGAGGTCGTGCGCCGCGGGCGGCCCGTACTCGGGGTCGCCCGTCCCGATCACGGCCTCCCAGTGCTCGCGCGCCTCCTCGAACGCGCCCGCGTCGTCGGCGAGCCGGGCGAGGGCGAGGTGGGCGGGCGGCAGGTACGCCGGGTTGCCGAAGTCGACGACGACGCGCCAGGCGGGCGCCGCCTCCTCGTGCTCCCCGGCCCGTTCGTGGGTGAGCGCCAGGTGGTAGGCGGCGCGGGGGCCGTACTCGGGGTCGCCGGTGGCGATGGCGGCCCGGTCGGCCTCACGGGCCGCCTCGACGTCCCCGGCGTCGTCCAGGACGACCGCGAGGCCGAGCGCGGCCTGCGCCCGGCACGGGGTGTCGCCGAGCGCCAGCACCCGCTCGAACAGCAGCGCGGCCTCACCGGCCGCGCCGTTCTCCGCGAGGCTCCGCGCCTCCTCGCACAACAGGGCCGGATCGTCGGCCGCGGACTCGCTCATCGGTCTTCTGCCCTCTGGGGGTCGGGGTCCGGTGCCCTCTGCGGGTCGGGTCCGCCCAGAGCCTAGCGACCGAGCCGCCACCCGTCCCGGAGGACACCCGGAAACCCCGCCAAGATCGCAAAACCCGCGTCCCGCCCCGTATCCCCGAGGCGCGCGCCGTCCGGGAGCCACGCCTCAGCCCGCGCGGTCGAGGCCCGGACCGTGACCCCGGAGACCTGCGCAGCGAGCGCGGTGCCGTGCGGACTTGCGCCGCCCCGGGGCCGTCTGTAAATGTTTACTGCATGGCGGAGAGCAAGGCGTCACTCCTGACCGCGGCGGCGGAGGAGTTCGCCCAGTACGGACTTCGGGGCGCGCGGATCCAGGCGATCGTGAAGCGGGCCGGCGTCAACGAACGGATGATCTATCACCACTTCGGCAGCAAGGAGGGCCTGTACAGGGCCGTCCTGACGGATCAGATGGCCGCACTGCACGATGCGTGGTCCCCGGCCTTGCAGAAGGCGCGGGACCTCACGCCGTACGAGGGCGTGGCGGCGGCGCTCGACGCGTTCGCCGCCGGCCTCGCGAGCCGCCCCGTCCTGATCGGGCTGTGGCTGCACGAGTCACTGGGCGGTTGGCAGACGCTCCCCCTCCCCTCGGCGGACACGCTCCCGGCGGAGCTGCGGGAGTTGTACGAGCGCGGCCAGCGCGAGGGTGTCTTCCGCGGGGACTGCCCCTTCGAGATCGCATACGGCATCGCGATGAGCGCCCTCATCGGCGGCGCGGTGCTGGCGCGGCGCGGAGACGCCCTGGCGGAGGACAAGGGCATCGACTTCTCCGCCCCCGAGACGAGGCGGCTGGTGCTGGAGCAGCTGCTCGACGGCATGACGGGCCCCGGGCGGACGCACGGGCAGGGTGAAGCCGTCGGCGGAGCTCAGCCGCGCACGACCTCCGCCCCCTAGGCCGCCGCAGACCGTCGTGCTGGTCGCGGCGGCACTGCGGCGCCCCCCGCAGTAAATATTTACTGAAGAGAGGAAGGCCGGATTCGATGACCGTCTCCGCGAAAGCGGCCGGGCGGCGGGCCACCGGACGCCTGCCCGCCCGGCTCGTGATGCTCATGATCACGATCGCCCTGGGTTCGATCATGATGCAGCTCGACGCGACGATGACCAACATCGCCTACGACACGCTGCTCAGGCGGTTCGACACCTCCCTGCTCACCATCCAGTGGATCAGTACCGGCTACCTGCTGGCGATGGCCGCGGTCATGGCGCTGTCCGGGTGGGCTCTGGAGCGGTACGGCGCCCGGACGATGTGGATCATCTGCATCTCGCTGTTCCTGGCCGGATCCGTCCTGTGCGGCACCGCCTGGGACGCCTACAGCCTCATCGGGTTCCGGGTGGTCCAGGGACTCGGCGGCGGCATGGTGCTGCCTCTCGGCATGGCGATCCTCGCCCAGGAGGCCGGGCCGTCGCGGCTCGGGCGGGTCATGGGGGTGATGGGCGTCCCCTCCGCGCTCGGGCCGGTGCTCGGGCCGGTGCTCGGAGGCGTCATCGTCGACGACTGGAGCTGGCGCTGGATCTTCTTCATCAACGTCCCGGTCTGCCTCGCCGCGATCGTGCTGGCCTGGCGGGTCATGCCGACCCGCACGTCGCGGAGCGCCGGGCGGCTCGACGTGCTCGGACTGGTGCTGCTCTCACCGGCCTGCGCCGCGGTGGTCTTCGGGCTCGCCGAGGCCGCCAAGTACGGATCGTTCGCCGACCGGCACGTCGCCGTCCCGCTGGCCGCGGGGGTCACGCTTCTCGCGGTGTTCTGCCTGCACGCCCTCCGCGCTCGCGACCCCATCCTCGATCTGCGGCTGCTGAAGGTCCGCAGCTTCCTGTCGTCCTCGGCCGTGCTGTTCTTCGCCAGCGTCGCCCTGTTCGGCGCGGTGGGCGTGCTTCCGCTGTACTCCCAGCAGGTGCGGGGGCACAGCGCCCTCGAGTCCGGGCTGCTGCTGGTCCCGCAGGGCATCGGGATGGCCGTCTCGCTGATCGCCGTCGGCAGGTTCGCCGACCGGATCGCCGCCAGGGTCCTGGTCATCGGCGGCCTCGTGCTGACGGGCATGGGCGCCCTGGTCTTCACCCGGCTCGCCGCCGGCAGCGACGAGGCGCTGCTGAGCGCGGCGCTCCTGGTCAACGGCTGCGGCATGGGCGCGGTGATGGTGCCGGCGATGGCGGCCGCCATCCGCGACGTCCCCGGGGCGATGATCCCGCGGGCCAGCGCGGCGAACAGGATCATCATGCAGATCGGTTCCTCGTTCGGGGCCGCGGTGCTGCTCATCGTCGCGCAGGGCCGGATCGACGAGCTGATCGCCGCAAAGAAGATCACGCCCGACGGGCTGGCGGGCGCCTACGGCCGCACCTTCTGGTGGGTCCTCGGCTTCGCCGCCGTCTCGATCCTGCTCGCCCTGTTCATCCCCGCCCGCGCGGCACAGCAGCCCGACGAGGACCGGGCGTAGCGCGCGCCACCCGCTCCCCCACCGCCGCCGGACGCCCGCATCTCGTGATCTTCGGCGTCCGAACGGCGGTCGGTGAGGGAGCGGCATGCCGCGCGCCCGCTGACGACACGGCCGGGGACTAGTCCTCGAACGCCTCCGGCGGGGGGCAGGAGCAGACG
Source organism: Actinomadura nitritigenes (assembly GCF_017573545.1). Taxonomy (GTDB): domain Bacteria; phylum Actinomycetota; class Actinomycetes; order Streptosporangiales; family Streptosporangiaceae; genus Spirillospora; species Spirillospora nitritigenes. Next base: position 103,257 of record NZ_JAGEOK010000023.1, read on the forward strand.
AGGTTGCGGTCGCCGTAGGCCTGGTCGATGCGGCGGACCGGGGGCCAGTACTTGTTCTCGCGGAGCGCGGGGACGGGGTAGGCGGCCTCGTCGCGGGTGTAGGCGTGCTTCCAGTCGTCGGAGACGAGGCAGGCGGCGGTGTGCGGGGCGTTCTTGAGCGGGTTGTCCTCGCGGTCGTAGCCGCCGTCGGCGACGCGCTGGATCTCCCGGCGGATCTCGATCATGGCGTCGCAGAACCGGTCGAGCTCGGCGAGGTCCTCGGACTCGGTGGGCTCGATCATCAGGGTGCCGGCGACGGGGAAGGAGAGCGTCGGGGCGTGGAAGCCGTAGTCGATGAGGCGCTTGGCGACGTCCTCGGCGGTGATGCCGGTCTCCTTGGTGATCTTGCGGAGGTCGGCGATGCACTCGTGCGCGACGAGGCCGTTGCGGCCGGTGTAGAGGATCGGGTAGTGCGGGCCGAGGCGGGCGGCGAGGTAGTTGGCGCCGATGATGGCGCCCTCGGTCGCGGCGCGCAGGCCGTCCGGGCCCATCATCGCGATGTAGGCCCAGGAGATCGGCAGGATGCCCGCGGAGCCCCACGGCGCCGCGGAGATCGGGCCGACGCCGGTGCCGGCGGGGCCGGCCTCCTCGCGCAGCGGGTGGTTCGGCAGGAACGGGGCGAGGTGCTCGCGGACGCCGATGGGGCCGACGCCGGGGCCGCCGCCGCCGTGCGGGATGCAGAAGGTCTTGTGCAGGTTGAGGTGCGAGACGTCGGAGCCGAACTCGCCGGGCCGGGCGAGGCCGACGAGGGCGTTGAGGTTGGCGCCGTCGACGTAGACCTGGCCGCCGGCGGCGTGGACGGCGGCGCACACGTCGGTGATCGACTCCTCGAACACGCCGTGCGTGGACGGGTACGTCACCATGATCGCGGCGAGCCGGTCGCCGTGCTTGTCGATCTTGGCGTGCAGGTCGTCGAGGTCGACGTTGCCGCCGTCGTCGCACTTGACGACGGCGACGCGCATGCCCGCCATGACGGCGCTGGCGGCGTTGGTGCCGTGCGCCGAGGACGGGATGAGGCACACGTCGCGGTGCTCGTCGCCGCGGGAGGCGTGGTACCCGCGGATGGCGAGGAGCCCGGCCAGCTCGCCCTGCGACCCGGCGTTGGGCTGGACGGACACCTTGGCGTACCCGGTGATCTCGGCGAGGGCGTCCTCCAGCTCGCGGATCAGCTCGAGGTAGCCGGCGGCCTGGTCGACCGGCGCGAACGGGTGGACGTTCGCGAACTCGGGCCAGGTGATCGGCTCCATCTCGGCGGTGGCGTTCAGCTTCATCGTGCAGGAGCCGAGCGGGATCATCGAGCGGTCGAGCGCGATGTCCTTGTCCTGGAGCCGGCGCAGGTAGCGCAGCATGGCGGTCTCCGAGCGGTGCGCGTGGAAGACCGGGTGGCTGAGGTAGGGGCTCTCGCGGCGCAGGGCGCCGGGGATCGCCTCCTCGGCGCCGCCGACCTCGGCGGGCACGCCGAACGCCTCGAGGACGGCGGTGACGTGCTCGGGGAGCGTCGTCTCGTCGCAGGCGACGGCGACGTGGTCGGCGCCGGACGGCCGCAGGTTGATCCCGCGCTCGCGGGCGGCCCCGACGACCTCGGCGGCGCGGCCGGGGACGCGGGCGAGGACGGTGTCGAAGAACTCCCCGTGGACGACCTCGACGCCGCCGGCGCGCAGGCCCGCGGCGATCTCGGCGGCGCGGCGGTGCGTCCGCTGGGCGATGGCGGCGAGGCCCTCGGGGCCGTGGTAGACGGCGTACATGCTCGCCATGACGGCGAGAAGGACCTGCGCGGTGCAGATGTTGCTGGTGGCCTTCTCGCGGCGGATGTGCTGCTCGCGGGTCTGCAGGGCGAGGCGGTACGCGGTGGCGCCGTCGGCGTCGACGGACACGCCGACGAGGCGTCCGGGCAGCTGCCTCTGGATGCCCTCGCCGACCGCCATGTAGCCGGCGTGCGGGCCGCCGAACCCGTACGGGACGCCGAACCGCTGCGCGGAGCCCACGGCGATGTCGGCCCCGGACTCCGCCGGCGGCCGCAGCACGGTCAGGGCGAGCAGGTCGGCGGCGACGACGACCTTCGCTCCGCGCTCGTGCGCCTGCGCGGTGAGCGGCTCCAGGTCGCGAACGGCGCCGGACGCGCCCGGGTACTGCAGCAGGACGCCGAAGAAGTCGCCGTCGGGCAGCCCGGCGGACAGGTCGGCGACGACGACCTCGATGCCGAGCGGGACCGCCCGGGTCCGCACGACCTCGATCGTCTGCGGCAGCGCGTCGGCGTCCACGAGGAACGTCCCGGGCTCCTTGCGCTTGGACACCCGGTGCGCGAGCGCCATGGCCTCGGCGGCGGCGGTGCCCTCGTCCAGCATGGAGGCGTTGGCGACCGGCAGGCCGGTCAGGTCGGACACGACCGTCTGGAAGTTCAGCAGCGCCTCGAGGCGGCCCTGCGAGATCTCGGGCTGGTACGGCGTGTACGCGGTGTACCAGCCCGGGTTCTCCAGGACGTTGCGCAGGATCACGCCCGGCGTGATCGTCCCGCTGTAGCCGAGGCCGATCATCGAGGTGAGGACGGTGTTGCGGGCCGCGAGCTCGCGCAGCCGGGCCAGCGCGGCGGTCTCGCTCAGCGCGGGCGGCAGCTCCAGCGGCCGGGACGTGCGGATCGCCGCCGGGACGGCGTCGTCGATCAGCGCCTCCGCGCCGGAGTAGCCGATGGCGGCCAGCATCCGGGCCCGCTCGTCCGGGGACGGGCCGACGTGCCGGTCGGCGAACGTGGAACGGGGGTGCTGCGGCGAGGCCACGGGGGCGAAGAACTGGGCGGTCATGGAGAGCCTCCTGGCTGCTGCGGTCGCTCAGGGCCGCCGCCGGCAACGGGCCGGCGGCCGGTCTCCCCCTCTGTCATCGGCACCTGAGAGCTTCCCCCGCCAGGCGGGATTTCCCCTTCGGTGAGCCGCCCCTCCCCCGGTCGGGGGATCGGCGCCTGCTTTCCAGAGGTGCCTCGTCCGCGCGGTCCTTTTGCCTGAGAGGTTCCGGGGAGGTTGCCCCTTCGGCGCCCCACGCTGGCCGCATGGGGTCTCTCCCGCGCAGGGTCGACGGCATGTCCGGAACAAACCCTACCCAACCATCGCCCGCGCGATCGTCGCGCGGGCCCGCGAACCGCCGCAACGGCGGCACGTCCCGCCGCGCGGAACCGGGGTGATGGACGGTCCGGGCATCTACCGGCAAGTACGATGTGCACAGCTCACCGGGGCGGGCCGCGGTCCGCGCGGCCACCGGGCGGGACGGGGCGCGGCGGGGCGCGGCGCCGTCCGCGGCGCCGGCCGGACCGGGGCCGCCGTTGGACGGCGCGCCGCCGGCCCTGGGACGCTGATCACGATGGCGGACGGTCAGGGCGGCGGTACGGCGTGACACAGACCCACGGCGGGGCGGTGCGCCCGGCGACGGGCGCGACCGCCGGCGTCCCCGTGGACGAGCCCGCCCAGCCGGACCGGATCCGCCGGTCCGGCGACGCGATCAGGTTCGGGGTCTCCTGCGTCGCGCTGGCCGTGGTGATGCTGCTGGTGTCGATCGCGCAGCAGACCACGCACGGGCTGCAGACCGACATCGCGCAGGGCACGGCGCACGCCCCGCGCCTGCTGCTGTCGCTGGCCACGCTGGCGTCCAGCTTCGGGGTGCTGACCGTGCCGATCGCGTTCGCGGTCGAGCGGCTGTTCCGCAAGGACGGCATGCGGGTCGCGATCGCGCTGCTGGCGGCCGTGATCGCGTTCGGGATCACGGTCGGGCTGGACGACTGGGTGACCAGCGCGGCGCCGGGCGGGGTGCTGGACTCGCTGATCTGGGGCGGCACCAGGACGGCCCCGGTGCACACCGACATCGCCCCCGTGATCGCGTTCGTCACGGCGGTCGGGATGGCCGGCCGGACCCGGTGGCAGGCGGTGACGTGGACGCTGATCGGGCTGGCCGCGCTGACCGGGCTGACCGCGTCGTACGCGTCGGTCGCCGCGCTCGCGGCCACCTACCTGCTCGGCCGCGCGATCGGCTACGGCACGCTGTACGCGGTCGGCACGCCCAATCCGCGCCCGACCGGGACGGCGGTGGTCTCCACGCTGGAGCGGCTCGGGCTGTGCCCGCGCCGCGCCGCGCGCCTCGACGACCCCGGCGACGCCGCCGCCGACCGCTGCTACGGCGTCGTCCTCGACCGGGAGGACGAGGAGTGCCGCGCGCCGGGCGAGCGGCGGCCCGGCCGGTGGGACCTGGAGGTGCGGGTCCTCGACCGCGACCAGCAGACCGCGGGCCTGCCGTACCGGATGTGGCGGACGCTGCGGCTGAGCCGCACCACCACGGGCCGGGCGCTGCGCCCGCTGCGCCGCTCCCTCGAGCTGGAGTCGCTGATGGCGTACGCGGTGGACGCGGCGGGCGCGCGCACCCCCCGGCTGGTGGGGACGTCCGAGGTCGGCACGGAGGCGGCGCTGCTGGCCTACGAGCACGTGCCGGGGCGGCGGCTCGGGGAGGTCCGGGACGAGGAGGTCACCGACACCCTGCTCGCCGACGTGTGGCGGCAGTTCCGGCGGCTGCAGGAGGGCCGCCTCGCGCACCGGCGGCTGGAGGAGGACGCGATCCTCGTCGGCGACGACGGCCGCGCCTACCTCACCGACATGCGGTCCGGCGAGATCGCGGCCGGCGACCTGGCGCTGCGGCTCGACCTGGCGCAGCTGCTCACCACCGTGGCGCTGCGCGCGGGCCCCGAGCGGGCGGTGCGGACCGCGGCGTCGGCCCTGGGCGAGGACGCGCTCCCGGCGGCGGTGCCGCTGCTGCAGCGGGTGGCGCTGTCGCGGTCGACGCGGACGGCGCTGCGCCGCGACCGTGAGCTGCTCTCCCGCATCCGGGAGCAGATCGTCGCGCTGAAGCCGGAGACGGAGGCGGCGCCCGTCCGGCTGGAGCGCTTCCGGCCCCGGACGATCTTCAGCATCGTCGGCCTGTCGGTCGCCGGGTACATCGTGATCCCGCAGGTCGCGAGCCTCGACTTCGCCCATCTGCTGTCGACCGTCACCTGGCACTGGCTGCTGATAGCCCTCGCCGCATCCGCCGCCACCTATCTCGCGGCGGCGTACATGCTCCTGGGCTTCGTCCCGGAGCGGCTGCCGGTGGGGCGAACGGTGCTGGTCCAGGTCGCCGCGTCGTTCGTGCAGCTGGTCGCGCCGGCCGCGGTCGGCGGCGTCGCGATCAACACCCGCTACCTGCAGCGGTCCGGCATCCGCTCGGGCCCGGCGGTCGCGAGCGTCGGCGCGTCCCAGCTGGTCGGGCTTGTCGTGCACGTGCTGCTGCTGGCGCTGTTCGGCTTCCTCACCGGCTCCACCCACAACGCCACCAAGGACCTGGCGCCGTCCCGCACGATCATGATCGTGGTGCTGGCGCTGGGGCTGGCCGCCGGCGCGGCGCTGACGATCCCGCGGGTGCGGCGGTTCTCGACGTCCCGGCTGCGGGCGATGTTCTCCGGCGTGGTGCCGCGGCTCGTGGACGTCCTGCAGTCGCCGCGCAAGCTCGCCACCGGGCTCGGCGGGACGGTGGGGCTGACGGTGGCGTACGTGGTCTGCCTGGACGCATCGATCCGGGCGTTCGGCGGGTCGCTGCCCTGGACGGCCGTCGTGGTGGTGTTCCTGACCGCCAACGCGGTCGGCTCGGCGGTGCCGACGCCGGGCGGGCTCGGCGCCGTCGAGGGCGCGCTGACGCTGGCGCTGACGATCTCGGGGCTGACCGCGGAGACGGCGACGTCCGCGGTGCTGCTGTACCGGCTGCTGACGCTGTGGCTTCCCGTCCTGCCGGGCTGGGCGGCGTTCGCCTATCTCCAGCGCAAGGACGCGATCTGAGGGGTCGGAGGGGCCGGGGCCGTCCGGGGGAGGCCGCAGGCTCGCGGGGGCGCTCAGCCGGTGCGGCGGGCGCGCCGGCGGTTCGCCAGCTCATCGTGGGGGTGTTCGAGAGGGTCCGGGTCGTCGGTGGCGGCGCGTTCGCCGGGAAGCTCCGCCAGGCTTCCCTCCACCTCCTGCCACACCCGTCCGAGCGCGATCCCGAACACGCCCTGGCCGCCCTGGAGCAGGTCCACGACCTCGTCGGCGGAGGTGCACTCGTAGACGCTCACCCCGTCGCTCATCAGGGTGATCTGCGCCAGGTCCTGGACGCCGCGGTCGCGCAGGTGCGTCACCGCGGTGCGGATCTGCTGCAGCGACACCCCGGTGTCCAGCAGCCGCTTCACGACCTTCAGCACCAGGATGTCGCGGAAGCTGTAGAGCCGCTGGCTGCCCGATCCCTGCGCCGCGCGGACGCTCGGCTCGACCAGCTTCGTGCGGGCCCAGTAGTCCAGCTGCCGGTAGGTGATCCCCGCCGCTGCGCACGCCGTCGGGCCGCGGTAGCCGACATCCTCCGGCGGCGCGGACACCTGCGTGTCGAAGAGCAGGCCCTGCTCTCCGGCGCGTCGTGACGCCATGTGCCTTTCGGGGGTCGCCTTGCCCTCGCCGCTGCTCACCGCCACGCGGACCTCCGGCTTCTATCAGCCCGTGGCGCTTCGTCAAGGGGGTTTGACGAATTACACCACGGGTGTTCCACCAGCACGGTAGGTGCCGGTCAGGGTGTGGTCAACGTTCGCCGTCGGCGCGTCGCATGCCCGGATGAACCGGCTTCACGTGGGCAAACTGCGCACCTTGGCCGCCAACGCACTCCTACCCCGATGGTCACCCCTCGGAAACTGCCAGGTCCAGGGCAATGCAAGACCAATCGCGGCACGGCATGAACTTACACCCTGAAGTGACATTCCCCACTCCATCCCCCAAGTCCGGCCCGCACCGCTCCATCACACAGCGTAACCGATGCCCGCTCGAACAGGCGGGACGCCGGGCGGAGCGCCCGGGCGCGATCTGGAGGGCGGGGCCGTCCGGCGCGCCTAACCGGCGCGGCCGAAGTCCTCCGGGGAGATGGTGTCGAGGAACTCGCGGAACTTCTCCACCTCGTCCTCCTGCTCGTCGGGGATGGCCACGCCGGCCTCCTCGAGGACGTCCTCGCTGGCGAAGATCGTCGCGCCGGTGCGCAGCGCGAGCGCGATGGAGTCGGATGGGCGGGCGCTCACCTCGACGCCGTTGGAGAAGACCAGGTCCGCGAAGAAGATCCCCTCGCGCAGGTCGGTGATGTTCACGGTGCGGAGCTGGACGCTCAGCGCGTCGAGCACGTCCCGGAAGAGGTCGTGGGTGAGGGGGCGCGCGGGCAGCACGCCCTGCTGAGCGAAGGCGATCGCCGTCGCTTCGACCGCCCCGATCCAGATGGGCAGGTAGCGCTCGCCCTCCGTCTCCTTCAACAGGACGATGGGCTGATTGGAGGGCATCTCGACCCGGACGCCGACGACCTCCATCTGCTTCACTGCGGCTCCCTGCTGGTCGACGCTGTCTCGATCACCACGTGCACAGGACGGATCCTCGACGAACCCTGTAGCCCAACGTACACCCAGGCTCGGACAGGGTGGCGCGGCGGCGGGCGGCAAATGCCCGCCCGGCCCCCGCGGTCAGGGGTCGAGGCTTTCGCGAAGTCCCGCGGACAGCAGGGCGGCGTGCAGCCGGACGGAGAGCGCGGCGATGTCGCGGGCGGTCTCGGCGGCCTGCTCGTGCGCGCCCGGGCTGCGCCGGCGCAGCTGGGGGGCGACCATCTGCTCGATCAGCCCGGCCTGCCGGTCGGCGGCGGCCTTGGCGGCGCGCAGGTGGCGGACCTCGAAGCCGTGCTCGCCGAGCGCGGCGGCGGCGCGGGCCACGGTGAGGGCCTCGCCGTCGTAGTGGGTGCCGTTGCGCCGGACGAGCCCGTACTCCTCCAGGTCGCCGAGCATGTCCTCGCCGATGCCGGCGCCGTCCAGGAGCTGGCGGCGGGTCAGCCGGACTGCCGGGTCGGGCGCGTCGGCGCCGGCCGCGACCAGGGTGCGGGGCCGGCGGGCGGGCTCCTCGGCGCGGGCGCCGAGGGGCGGGACGGCCTCGCCGCGGTCGCGGGCCTCCAGGTGCTGCCTGATCGCGCGCAGCGGCATGTAGTGGTCGCGCTGCGCGGTGAGCACGAACCGGAGCCGCTCCACGTCGGCCGGGCCGAACTTGCGGTACCCGGCGGGGGTGCGCTCCGGTTCCACGAGCCCCTCCGACTCCAGGAACCGGATCTTGGAGATGGTGATGTCGGGGAACTCGCTCCTGAGCAGCCCGAGGACGTCCCCGATGGTCATCGGGGACCGGGCCGGCTGCGCGTTCAAGGGCCCTCCCATCGTCGCCGAGACCCCGTGCTCCCCCGCCGCTCCGGTCCTCGTCAGCCGTGCGCCGGGTTGGTCAGGAAGACCAGCCGGAACTTGCCGATCTGGACCTCGTCGCCGCCGGACAGGCCGGCCTGGTCGATCCGCTGCCGGTTGACGTAGGTGCCGTTCAGGCTGCCGACGTCGCGGACGGAGAAGGTGCCGCCGTGCCGGGCGAACTCGGCGTGCCGGCGGGAGACGGTGACGTCGTCCAGGAAGATGTCGCTCTCCGGGTGCCGGCCTGCGGACGTGCGGTCCTTGTCGAGCAGGAAGCGGCTCCCGGCGTTCGGGCCCCGCTTGACGACCAGCAGCGCGGTCCCGGGCGGGAGCGCCTCCATGGCGGTCTGCTCCGGTCCGGGCTGCTCCTCGGCCTCCTGGCCGGTGTCCAGCGCCTCGAACCCGCCGATGGAGATCGTGGAGGTCGACTCGCCGGGCGACTCCCGGTAGATCGGCGGCTGGGCGCCCCGCGTCAGCGGGGTGCCGCAGTTCGAGCAGAAGCGGGCATCATCCGGGTTGGCGTGACCGCACTGCGTGCAGTAGACGCTCGGCATAGATCGGCTCGGCCTCCTACCATCGGCGCGCCGCCCGCGAACGCCCCGCTGCCGCGGGAGCCGCGTGCGCCACGCGCATCCTTCACCCAACCCACGCCGGGGACCCGCCCCCGACCACGGTCCTGCTCACCGCCCGCGCACGCGACGGTCGCCGCAACTTACGCGGGTATTGCCCGAGGGGTCAACCGGAACGGTGAACCGACCGCACCACGGTACCTGTGCCGATGATCGCCGGTCTACGCCGCCGCGCGGGCGGCGCCGATCGCGACGTCACCGGGCGGCCGTTCACCGCTCCCCCCGTTCCCTCTACGGAGACCGTATCGCGCTCACGGTCACTTTCGCGCGCGGGGTGATCGAGACGGTGGCGCCGGCGGCCCGCAGCGTCCGCACGACGCCGCCCGGGATGTTGAGCGCCGTGGTCATGGTGTGCGGGTCCCCGATGGCGAGGAACGTGTACGGGGCGCGCAGCGTGCTCCCGTCCGCGCGGACGCCGTCGCGGGCGTCGACGAAGTAGGTGTCGACCCCGGCGCGGACCCCGTTGACCTGGACGACCTCGGCGCCGGCGTCGCGGAGCTCCTCCAGCGCGTCAAGGAGGCCGCCGGCGCGGACGCCGCCGCGCGGGTCCCGGACGACCATCTGGATGCCGGGCCCTTCGGCGGGGAGCGTGCCCGCCAGGAGCCCGTAGGTCGTGGCGCGCTTGCGGGCCTCCTCCAGAGCGGCGCCGCCCCGGGCGTCGCGCTGGAGCTCGGCCTTGGTCTCCTCCAGGTCGCGGATGTCGCCGCGGAGCCGTTCGGACCGCTGCCCCAGATCGGCCAGGATGCCGACCAGCTCGTCCTGCCGGGCTGTGGCGAACGTGGTGTCGCGCTTGGTGGAGCGGACCTGCACGGCCACCGCGAAGCCGACGAGCAGGCACAGCAGGCCGCCGATGAGCTGCCCCCAGCTCGCCCTGGGCCGCAGCAGGGCCATCACCCCGGTCAGGGGCCGGGGCTGCTGCTCCGGCGGCTCAGCGGGACGCTCAGGGTACTGCTCGGGCGTCTCCGGCCGCTCGGGCCCTCCACGGGCGTCGTCGCCGCTCATGCGCCGAACAGCTTCCGCCGGATGCCGGCCGCGTTGGAGAAGATCCGGATGCCGAGGACGACCACGACGCCGGTGGACAGCTGGGAACCGACGCCCAGCTCGTCGCCGAGGAAGACGATCAGCGCCGCGATCACCGTGTTGCTGAGGAAGGACACGACGAACACCTTCTCGTCGAAGATCCCCTCGAGCCGGGCCCGGACGCCGCCGAACATGGCGTCGAGCGCCGCGACGATGGCGATGGGCAGGTAGGGCTGGAGCCACAGCGGGACGTCGGGGTGCAGGAGCAGGCCCAGCACCACGCCGATCACCAGCCCGATCAGCGCGATCATGCCGTGCCCGTCCCTTCCGTGCGCGTCGCGGCCGAGGCGGCCGCGCGCGGTCGTCGAACGCGCGGTCGTCGGGTGCGCGCCCGTGGTCGCCGTCCGCCCGGTCATCGCGTCACTTGCCCGCTCCGGGGGCCGGCGCGGCGTACCGCAGCCGGAGCGCTCCCGCCGCGGGCAGCCGGGCGCCGGACGTGCGGCGCGTGTCGTACCGGATGCCGTACCGCTCCTCGAGGTCGCGCAGCCTGCGGTCGGCGGCGGAGCCGGTGAACGCGTCCCGCACGCGGCCCGGGTCGCCGAGCGCCGTCACCTCGTACGGACCGGTCAGCGGGCGGTAGTCCACCAGGATCGCCTCCCCCGCGGTGCGGATCGCGGTGACCGGGGTGAGCCGGCGCCCGTTGATCCCGATGGCGGTGGCGCCGGCCGCCCAGAGGCCGTTGACCAGCACCTGGAGATCCTGATCATAGACCCGGCCGTCGGAGTCCCCGCCGCCGTCGCCGGGCGCGTCGCCGACGGTGACGACGAGACCGGGGCCGGAGGCGGGCTCGGCGGCCGCGGCGGCGGCCTGCGCGGCGAGGTCGCGGCGGACGCGGCGTCCGGCGGCGCTGCGCTCCAGGGCGCCCGCCCGCTCCCGGCCGGTGTCGGCGCGCAGCCCGTCGAGGCGGCGCTGCAGGGCGTCGGCCTCGCCGGTGCGGGCGTGGATCTGGTCGATGAGCCGGGCGCGCTCCTTGGCCGCCACGGGCTCGCTGCGGCGCACCTGGACACCGGCCACGGCGATGAGGACGCCCGCGGCGGTCAGCACGGCGAGGACGCCGCCGCCCCACGGCCGCCCGCCGCGCGGGCGGGCCCCGCCGGACGCCGCGCGCCGCGCCGCCGCCTCGGCGTAGCCGGGGTCGAGGAGCTTGCCGGAGAACAGGTCCGACAGCAGGGACATGGAGGCGTCGGGGCGGCGCCATCCGTCCGCCCGCTCCGCCTCGTCCCGTCCCCGCCGTCGCGCGATCACCGCACCATGATGGCAAGGCCCGCCAAATCGGGCCGGGTCCGCCGGCCTCCGGCGCGGCGCTAGGCGATGGCGGCGCGGGTGCGGTCGAGGCCGATGTGGACGGCGAGGCCGGCCAGCACCGAGCCCATCAGGTAGCGCTGGACGCGCTGCCAGGCGGGCCGGCGGGTGAGGAACGCGGCGATGCTCCCGGCGCCGAGCACGATGAGGCCGTTCACGGTGATCGCGACGGTGATCTGGGTGAGCCCGAGGAGCAGGCTCTGCAGGGCGACGTGGCCGCGGGAGGGGTCGACGAACTGCGGCAGCAGCGACACGTACAGGATGGCGATCTTGGGGTTGAGCAGGTTGGTCACGAGGCCCATGGCGAACAGCCGCCGCGGGGGGTCGGCGGGCAGCTCCCTGGTGGCGAACACGGCGGTCCCGCCGGGCCGGACGGCCTGCCAGGCCAGCCAGAGCAGGTACCCGGCGCCCGCGAGCTTCAGCGCCGTGTAGACGGGCGGGACGAGCCGGAAGACGGTCGTGATCCCGGCCGTGGCGGCCACGACGTAGAGGACGAAGCCGACGGCGACGCCGCCGAGCGAGACGAGCCCGGCGCGCCGGCCCTGCGTCACCGACCGCGACACCAGGTAGATCATGTTCGGCCCGGGGGTGAGGACGAGCCCGAGCGCGACGAGGGCGATGGCCGCCAGGGCCGCTGGGGAGATCATTGCACCGATGCTAGGCGCCGGATTTGTTCGGTGCAATAATGACATTGTACTCGGTGCAATCCTGGGAGCCGTATGGACGACTACCGGCGGGTGGCCGACGCGGTCGCCGCCGACATCGCCGCCGGGCGGCTGCGGCCGGGCGATCGGCTGCCGCCGCAGCGCACGTTCGCGCGCCGCCGCGGCATCGCCGCCTCGACGGCCGCTCGCGTCTACCGGGAGCTGGGCCGGCGCGGCCTGGTCGTCGGCGAGGTCGGGCGGGGCACGTTCGTGCTCGCGGCGGAGCGCCGGACGACCCCTGCCCTGGCCGAGCCGGCGGGCGCCCGCGTCGACCTGGAGCTGAACTACCCGGTCGTGCCGGAGCAGGCTCCCCTGCTGGCCGCCGGGCTGGACCGCCTGACCCGCCCGGACGTGCTGGACGCGGCGCTCGCCCCCACCGGTGTCGCGGGCGCCCCGGCGGCGCGCGAGGCCGCGGCGGCGCTGCTCGCGGCGGACGGCTGGGCCCCGGCGCCGGAGGACGTGCTGTTCGCCGGGAACGGCCGGCAGGCGATCGCCGCGGCGGTGGCCGCGCTCGTCCCGCCGGGCGGGCGGCTCGCCGTCGAGGCGCTCACCTATCCGCTGGTCAAGGGGATCGCGGCGCGGCTCGGCGTCACGCCGGTCGCGGTGCCGGTGGACGAGCACGGGATGGTCCCGGAAGCGCTCGCCGACGCCCACCGCGCCGCGCCGCTCGGCGGCGTCTACCTCCAGCCCACGCTGCACAACCCGTACGGGACGACGATGCCGGAGGCCCGGCGCGCCGGGCTGGGCGCCCTCCTCGGGCAGCTCGGGCTGTGCGCGATCGAGGACCGGATCTGGGCGTTCCTGCGCGAGGACGGCCCGCCGCCGCTGGCGTCGTTCGCGCCGGATCACACGATCCCCGTCGACAGCCTCTCCAAGCGGCTGGCGCCGGGGCTGAGCGTCGGGTTCGCCGCCGTCCCGCGGCGGCTGGCGGGCCGGGTCGCCGCCGCGCTGCGCTCGGGCGCGTGGGGGCCCGCCGGGTTCGCGCTGGAGGCGGCGTCCGGGTGGGTCGCCGACGGGACGGTCGAGGCGATCGTGAAGGCGAAGCGCGCGGACGCCGCGTCCCGGCAGCGGATCGCGGCGGACCGGCTCGCGGGCGCCGCGATCCGGTCCGATCCCGGCTCGTACTTCTGCTGGTGGGAGCTGCCCGCGCCGTGGCGGGCGGAGACGTTCGTGGCCGCGGCGGCCCGGCGCGGCATCGCCGTCACGCCCGCCGCCGCGTTCGTGGTGGGCGGCGCCGCCGCGCCGCGGGCGGTGCGGCTCGGCCTGGCGTCCCCGCCGGAGGACGTCCTCGCCAGAACCCTGGACGTGCTGGCGGAGATCGCGGCCGGCCCGCCCGACGACGCCCCCGCGGGCTGACCGCCTCCGGGACCGGGCGGGGATCCTCCTCTGGACTCCGCGCCCGGCCTCGTCCATGTTCTTCTGGGGGCGGGCGCGCCCTCCGGAGGGGATGGGGGCGTGACGTGATCGAGGTGCGCGGGGTCGGGCAGCGGGTGGACGGCGGGCGCCGCACGCTGCGGGACGTGTCGATGACGATCGGCGCCGGCGAGCTCGTGGCGATCATCGGGGGCAGCGGCGCCGGCAAGACGACGCTGCTGGACGCGATCGCCGGGGTGCGGCCGCCCGCCGAGGGCGAGGTGCGCCACGAGGCCGGCGGCGGATCGTTCGGGTACGTGCCGCAGGACGACATCGTCCACAAGGAGCTGCCGCTCCGCCGCACCCTCCGGTACGCGGCGGGCCTCCGGCTGCCCGCGGGCACGCCGCCGGAGGACGCCGAGAGGGCCGTGGACGACGTGCTGGACGCGCTGGCCCTCACCGACCGGGCCGGCCAGCGCGTCGGGCGGCTGAGCGGCGGCGAGCGCAAGCGCGCCAGCATCGCGGTCGAGCTGCTCACCCGGCCGCGGGTGTTCTTCCTCGACGAGCCGACGTCGGGCCTCGACCCGGCCGCGGCCGCCAACCTGATGCGGCTGCTGCGCGGCCTCGCCGACGCGGGGACGACCGTCGTCATGACGACGCACCACCCGCCGGACGTCGCGGTGTGCGACCGGGTGGCGGTGCTGGCGCCGGACGGGCGGCTGGCGTTCCACGGCCCGCCGGAGGAGGCGCTGGAGGAGTTCGGGGCCACCGCGGTCGACGAGATCTACCTGCGGCTCGCGGGCGGCCCGGAGGCCGACTGGAGCTCCCGGTTCCGGCGTCCCGGCGGCGCGGGGACGGCGCCGGGTCCGGGCGTCGGCGCACCGCGCCAGTGGGCGCTGCTGACCCGGCGCAACCTCGATCTGCTGACGGGGAACCGCCTGACGCTCGCCGTGCTGGCGGGGTCGCCGGTGATGGTGCTGGCGATGTTCGCGGTGCTGTTCCGCCCCGGGGCGTTCGCGCCCGAGTCGCCGAGCCCGGGCGCGACCGTGATGATCCTCTTCTGGATCGCGTTCGGCGGGTTCTTCTTCGGGCTGACCTACGGGCTGCTGCAGATCTGCACCGAGCTGCCGGTGCTGCGGCGGGAGCGGCTGACCGGGCTGCGGATCGGGCCGTACGTGCTGGCGAAGGCGGCCGTGCTGCTGCCGCTACTGGCGGCGGTGGACGCGCTGATGCTCGGGGTGCTGCGCGGGCTCGACCGGCTGCCGGCGCTGGGCTGGCGGACGTACGGGGAGCTGTTCGCCACGCTGCTGCTGTGCTCGGTGGCGGCGCTGGCGCTCGGGCTGCTGGTCTCGGCGGCGGTGACGGATCCGGCGCAGGCGACGATGGCCCTGCCGATGCTGTGCTTCCCCCAGGTGCTGTTCGTCGGCGCGATCCTGCCCGTCCCGGTGATGGCGGCGCCGGGACGCTGGCTGAGCTACGCGATGTCGAACCGGTGGGCGTTCGAGGGGCTCGGCCACAGCCTGGGCGTCGACCGGCTGTGGGCGTCGGGCCGGTCGCCGCTGGGGCCGCCCCTGCTGGCCTCCTACGGCGGCACGTTCTCCCGGGCCGTGGCCGCCGACTGGGCGATCCTCGCCGGGTTCGCCGCGCTCTTCCTGGCCGGGACGGCCGCCGTCCTCGCCCGCCGTACGCGGTCGTCCGCCGGCGGCCCGTCCCGTCGTGCCGGAGAACCGCCAAACACAGCCATCAAGTCCTGAAAAGGTCAGAACTCCCCCTTGCACGCCGTTCTCCGATTTTGGACCGTTCTTAGAGGAGGATGCGGCTTTGTATGCGGGGGTGCATGATGTCCGCTTCAACCGATTCCTGGGCGGCGGGGGCGACGCCCGGCACCGACGCCGAGTACGCCTCGACGAGCCGGCTGGACGACCTGAGGGCCGCCGAGTACGGCCACCTCGACGCCGAAGGCCGGACCTACCTTGACTACACGGGGGCGGGCGTGGCCGCCGACGCGCAGATCCGGGCGCACGCCCGGCGCCTCACCGGGCACTGCTACGGCAACCCGCACTCGGAGAACCCGACGTCCAGCGCGTCGACCGAGCTGGTCGAACGGACCCGCGCGGCGATCCTCGGCTTCTTCGACGCCTCTCCCGACGAGTACGAGGTGATCTTCACGCCGAACGCGACCGGCGCGTGCCGGCTGGTCGGCGAGGCCTACCCGTTCGGGCGCGGGTCACGGCTGGTCCTCACCGGCGACAACCACAACTCGGCCAACGGCATCCGCGAGTTCGCCCGCGCGCGCGGCGCGCAGGTGGTCAACGTGCCCGTCCGCGGAGCCGAACTGCGCGTCCCCGACGACGACGTGCGCAACGCCCTCGCCCGCCGCCGCGGGCTGCTCGTCTACCCGGCGCAGAGCAACTTCACGGGCGTCCAGCACCCTCTGGCGTGGGTCGACCTCGCGCACGCACACGGGTACGACGTCCTGCTGGACGCGGCCGCGTTCGTCCCCGCGAACCGCCTGGACCTCAGCCGGACGCGGCCCGACTTCGTCCCGGTGAGCTGGTACAAGGTGTTCGGCTACCCGACCGGCGTCGGCGCCCTGGTCGCCCGCCGCGCGGCGCTCGCCCGGCTGCGCCGCCCCTGGTTCGCGGGCGGCACGATCCAGGCGGTCAGCGCGCTCGGCGGCTGGCACGTCCCGGCCCCCGACGAGACCGCGTTCGAGGACGGCACCCTGAACTTCCTGTCGATCCCCGACGTGGAGTTCGGCATCCGGTGGATCGGGGACATCGGCATCGACCTGGTCCACCTCCGGGTCGCCCGCCTCACCTCGTGGCTGCTGCACCGCCTGACCGGGCTCCGGCACGGCGCGGGCACCGCCATGGTCCGGGTGTACGGCCCCACCGGCACGGACCGGCGCGGCGGCACCGTCGCCTTCAACGTCCTGGACCCGCGGGGCCGGATCGTGGACGAGCGGATCGTCGCCCGCGACACCGCCGCCGCCGGGATCTCCGTCCGCACCGGCTGCTTCTGCAACCCGGGCGCCGGGGAGGGCGCCTTCCACATCTCCGAGCGGGCCCTGCGCGACCGGCGGACGCTGCGCGGCGGCATGCGCACGCTCGACGAGTACCTCGACCTGCTCCAGCTGCCGAGCGGCGGCGCCGTCCGCGCCTCGCTCGGCCTTGTCTCCAACGTCGACGACGTCGAGCGGCTCGTCTCGTTCCTGGAGGAGACCTACGGGGACCGGGAGCCCGACGCGAGGGGCCTCAAGCCCCGCGAGCGCTGCTGAGGCTCCCGCCCCCTCGCGCCGAGGCCACCGGGTCAGGAGCCCGCGCGCTCCACCACGACGGCCCACTCCTCCAGCAGTTCCTGCGCGGCGTCGGCGTCCGGGCCCTCGGCCCACAGGTGCGTGACGGCCTCCGCCGGGTCGGGGAGGACGAGCACCCAGCCGCCGTCGTCCTCCACCACGCGGACCCCGTCGGTGGTGTCGAGGGTGCGGCTCCCCGCCGCCTCCACGACGTGCCGCATGACGCTGCCCTTCGCCGCCCACGGCGTCGGGACGGACCGGCGCAGCAGGTGCGCGACGGGGATGCGCCGGTCGATCTGCGACAGCGTCAGCCGCGTCCGCGCGACGAGCCCGACCAGGCGGACGAACGCCGCGATCCCGTCCACGGTGCCGCTGAACTCCGGCATCAGGAACCCGCCCCGGCCGTCCCCCGCGAAGATCACGTCGGGGCGCGCGGCGGCCTTGGTCAGCACGTCCTGCGAGGTCGAGGTCCACTCCACCTGGACGCCGTGGAACCGGCAGACCTGCTCGGCCACCCGGGTCGTGGTCACCGGCAGCGCGACCCGCCCGCCGCGCCGCTCGGCCGCGACGAGGTCCAGCATCACCAGCAGGGCCCGGTCGTCGGCCACCAGCTCGCCGTTCTCGTCCACCAGCGAGATCCGCTCGCCGACCGGGTCGAACCGGACGCCGAACGCGGCCCGCGACGACGACACCAGCGCGCCGAGCCGCTCCAGGTCGCGCATCCGCTCGGGCAGCGTCTCGGTCGGGTTCGCCTCGTCCAGCGCGTTGTTGCGGGTCAGGACCTCCACCCCGACCCGGCCGAGCAGGCTCGGCAGCACCAGCGACGCGACGCCGCCCGCGCAGTCCAGCACGATCTTCAGCCCGGCCTCGCGGACGCCGCTGATGTCGATGCGGTCCAGCAGGTCGCGGGTGTAGGTCTCCACCACCCGCGGCGGGTAGGTCAGCTCGGCGATCTCGCCGGGGAACGCGCGCCGGTACTCCTGCCGCCCGAACACCCGCTCCAGCTTGCGTTGCGCGGCCTGCGACAGGTCCGCGCCGTCCGGGTCGAGGAAGATGATGTCGACGCCCTGCGTCTCGCCGTACGTGGTGCGGATGTAGATGCCGCCGGCGCAGTCCTCGCGGCCGGTCTCGAACCGGGCGACGGTCAGCGGCGTCGCCTCCAGGTCCTGCACGTTGATCGCGCTGGCGGTCAGCGCGCTGATCACCGCGCGCTTGAGCGTCCGGGCGGCGCGCGAGACGTCCCGCCCGGTGACGACCGTGGTGCCCTTCTTCAGCGTGGTCGCGTACGCGCTGGCCAGCCGCACCGCCAGTTCCGGCGTGATCTCCACGTTGACCAGGCCGGACACCCCGCGCGGCCCGAACAGGTTGCGCTGCCCGCGCGACTCCCAGATCACGCTGGTGTTGACGACCGCGCCCGCCTCGATCGTCTTGAACGGGTACACCTTCACGCCGCTGGAGACGTACGCCTCCGCCTCGATGACGCACTCGTCCCCGATGATCGCGCCCTCCTCGACCCGGGCGCCCGCCATGATGTCGGTGTTCTTGCCGATGACGCAGCCGCGCAGGTTCGTCGACGGCGCGACGAACACGTTGTCGTGGACGATCGCGCGGTGCAGGAACGCGCCCTCCTTCACCACGACGTTGCTGCCGAGCACGGTGTACTCGCGCAGCTCGACGCCGGCCTCGACCTTCGCGTAGTCGCCGATGTACAGCGGGCCCTTCAGCACGGCCTCCGCGTCCACCTCGGCGCCCTCGGCGACCCAGACGCCCGGCGACATCTCGAACCCGTCCAGCTCGATGCCGACCTGCCCGGACAGCATGTCGGCCTGCGCCTTCAGGTAGCTCTCGTGGGTGCCGACGTCCTCCCAGTAGCAGTCCGCCACGTACCCGTACAGCGGCGCGCCCTCCGCCAGCAGCTTGGGGAACACGTCGCCGGACCAGTCGACGACCTCGCCCGCCGCGACATGGTCGAGCACCTCCGGCTCCATCACGTAGATGCCGGTGTTGACGGTGTCGGAGAACACCTGCCCCCACGTCGGCTTCTCGAGGAACCGCTGGATGCGGCCCTCGTCGTCCACGATGATGATCCCGAACTCCAGCGGGTTCGGGACGCGCTTGAGGCCGATGGTGACGAGGGCGCCGTTGCGCTCGTGGAAGCGCACCATGTCGGTGAGGTCGATGTCGGTCAGCGCGTCCCCGGAGATCACCAGGAACCGGTCGTCGCGCAGCGCCGCCTCGGCGTTCTTCACGCTGCCCGCGGTGCCGAGCGGCACCTCCTCGGTCGCGTAGCTCAGCGACATGCCGAGCTCCTCGCCGTCGCCGAAGTAGTTGCGGATCAGCGCCGCCAGGAACTGCACCGTGACGACGGTCTCGCTGAACCCGTGCCTCTTCAGCAGCCGCAGCACATGCTCCATGATCGGCCGGTTGACGAGCGGCAGCAGCGGCTTGGGCTGGTTGGCGGTCATCGGACGCAGCCGCGTCCCCTCGCCACCCGCCATCACGACGGCCTTCATCGGGGGGTCTCAGCTCCCTTCTGCTCGCCGGCCGGGGGCCGCGCGCCCGGTCCGGGCGCGCCGTCGGGTGGCGCGCCGCGGCCGGCCAGCACCAGTTGCCGCGTCTGCGCCCAGTACAGGACGGCAGCCCACCAGTACAGCGCCGTCCCCCAGATGGCGAAGGACCACCCGATGATCTTCGCCGCGGTGCCCGCCGCCCCGTCATGGTCGCCCAGCAGCAGCAGCGGGAAGGCGTACAGCAGGCACAACGTGCCCGTCTTGCCGATGAAGTGCACGGGAAGCGTCCCGCCGTACCCGAGCCGCCGCACGATCGGCGCGATCGGGGTGATCGCCAGCTCGCGCGCGACCAGCGCGACCAGCAGCCACAGCGGGATGATGTCGCGGATCGTCAGGCCGACGAGCGTCGCGAAGATGTACAGCCGGTCGGCGGCCGGATCCAGGAGCATGCCGAGCTTGCTGGTCTGGTTCAGCGCCCGCGCGAGCTTGCCGTCCAGCCAGTCCGACAGGCCGGCGAACACCAGCAGCCCGAGCGCCCACCAGTCCTGCTCGACCAGCACCAGCCACAGGAAGAACGGGACTCCGACGAGCCGCGCCATGCTGAGCATGTTCGGCACCGTGAAGATCCGGTCCCGCGCCGCCTCCGGCGCCCTGCCGGCCTCAGTGCTCACCGCTCGCGCTCCCCTCCCTGACAGCGCCCTCCGGGCGATGACCCCGGGGCGGGGGCCCGCCCCCCGGCGGTCGCGCCGTCCCCCTTGATCCTGACCCTACCGGTAAGGGTTTGAAAGCCCCCGATAGCGTCCGGCCATGCGATGGACGGTGCACGGCGAGAGATCGATCTACGACAGCCCCTGGATGGACGTGCGTCTGGCCGACGTGGAACTGCCGGACGGGCGGCGCTTCGACCACCATCTCGTACGGGTGCGGCCCGCCGCGGGCGTGGCGGCGGTCGACGGCGCGGGCCGCGTGCTGCTGATCTGGCGGCACCGGTTCATCACCGGCGCCTGGGGCTGGGAGGTCCCGGGCGGGCGGGTCGAGGACGGCGAGGACCCGGCGGAGGCGGCGGCGCGCGAGCTGGTCGAGGAGACCGGGTACCGCGCCGGGCCGCTGGAGCACGTCGTGGCGGTGCGCCCGTCGCCGGGGCTCCACGATGGGATACATCACATCTTCCGTGCGGACGGCGCCGAGCGGATCGGCGAGCCGACCGACGTGGAGGCGGAGCGGATCGAGTGGGTGCCGCTGTCGTCGGTACCGGAGCTGGCCGCCCGCGGCGAGATCGGGTCCGGTTCGACCCTGGCGGGCCTGCTCCTGCTCCACGCCCGGACGATCAGCGGGGGGTGACCGGCTCTTCCCCGGACGGCACGTCCGGGGGCGCTCCGGTGCTGAGGGCCGTGGCCGGGAGGACGGCGGCGACCACGAACCCGCCGTCCTCTCCGGGGCCCGCGTCCAGCGTCCCGCCGACGCTGCGCGCGCGCTCGATCATGCCGAGGATCCCGAACCCCTCGGGCGCGGCGCCGGAGGGGCCCCGGCCGTCGTCGGCGACGCGCACGACGAGCC
The DNA here is from genome assembly GCF_017573545.1 of Actinomadura nitritigenes. GTDB lineage: Bacteria > Actinomycetota > Actinomycetes > Streptosporangiales > Streptosporangiaceae > Spirillospora > Spirillospora nitritigenes. The sequence continues at coordinate 124,001 of NZ_JAGEOK010000023.1, forward strand.
CCCGCTCCTCGCGCGCCAGGGTCACCGCGACGCGGCGCGCGCCGGCATGCTTGACAACGTTGGTCAGGGCCTCCTGCACGATCCGGTACGCGGCGACGCCGATCTCCGGCGGCGCGCCGGCGGCGCCGTCCGCGCTCAGCGCCACCTCCAGCCCGGCGGCCCGGGCCGCGTCCACGAGGCCGGGGATCGCGTCCGGGCCGGGCAGCTCGGCGGGCCCGCCGACGTCGGTGCCGCGCAGCACCTGGAGGGTGCCGCGCAGCTCGGTGCGGGCCTCGCGGCAGGTCGCGGCGATCGATCCGAGCGCCTCGGCCAGCTCCGCGCGGTCGAGCGGCCGGTCGCCGGCGACGAGGTGGGCGGCGGCGCCCGCCTGCACGCCGATGACGGTGATGCTGTGCGCGAGCAGGTCGTGCAGGTCGCGGGCGATCCGGAGGCGCTCCTCGGCGACCCGGCGGCGCGCCTCCTCCTCGCGGGTGCGCTCGGCCCGCTCGGCCCGCTCGGTGATCGTGGCGAGCCGGGCGCGGTGCGACCGCCAGACCTGCACCGCGATCACCACCGACACCACGGCCTCGATCACCGCGATCTGCTCGCGGACGGAGCCGCCGCCCGCCCGCAGCGCCATCGTGATCACGCAGACGAACAGCAGCAGGCCGACCACGGTCAGGACGGCGCGGACCCGGCGCCCGAACACCGCGTAGGAGAACAGCGCGATCACCTCGGCCGGGATCAGCGCGTGGTGCTGGTACTGCAGCAGGTGGTAGGGCAGCGTCAGGAGGACCAGCGCGACCAGCGCGAGTGCCGGGCGCCGCCGGATCACCGCGAGCGGCAGGTGGGCGCCGACCAGCAGGAGGAGGCCCCCGGCGTCCAGCGGCCGCGTCCCCGGCCAGGCGAGCGCGGCGGCGACGGCCGCCGCGGCCAGCAGCGTCGTCAGCAGGGCGTCTCGGATCGCCGCGTCGGGCCGGGGCATCGTCACCACGTGCCCATCTTCCCCGACTCCGCGGCGGGAGCGCACCCGCCCGCGCCGTCGCGCGGCGGTCAGTCCCGGACGCGTTCGTAGCGGAGCATGACGACGCCGTGGGGGAAGGTCCGGGTCTCGGCGAGGGCCAGCCGCGTCCTGCGGTCGAAGTCGGAGAACAGCGGCCTGCCCCGTCCCAGCAGGATCGGATCGACGAACAGGCGGTACTCGTCGATCAGGTCGAGGGCGCGGAAGGAGGCGGCCAGGTCCGGGCCGCCGAGCACCATGTCACCGCCCGGCCGCGCCTTGAGCTCGCGGATCTCCTCGGCGACGACCTCGCGCCTGATCTCGGTGTTCCACCCGGCGCTCCGCAGCGTCCGGGAGAAGACGATCTTCGGCTTCTCCCGCCAGATCCCGGCGAACTCCCGCATGGGCGCGGGGAGGTCCGGGTCGGCGTCGGCGGTGGGCCAGACCGAGGCCATCAGCTCGTAGGTGACGCGCCCCGAGATGAAGGCGCTCATGCCGCGGAACCAGTCGTTGAAGTACCGGTGCAGCTCGTCGTCGACGAGATGCCAGTCGATCTCGCGGTCGGGCCCCTCGACGAACCCGTCCAGGGACGTCGTCATGGACACAATGATCTTTCTCATCGCCTCCCCCTCTTCAGCAGGGAGGCTAACGGCCGCCACCGACAGGGCGGCGGTCCCGCCGGTCCCGGGCGCGCCGCCGCGCGGGCGGCGCGCCCGGGACCGGTCAGATGAGGCCCTGGGCGAGCATCGCCTCGGTGACGCGCTCGAAGCCCGCGATGTTGGCGCCCACCACGTAGTTCCCGGGCGCGCCGTAGCGCTCGGAGGTCTCGTCGCAGGTGTTGTGGATCCGCGTCATGATCTCCGCCAGCTCCGCCTCGGCCTCCGGGAACGTCCACATCTCGCGTCCCGCGTTCTGCCGCATCTCCAGGGCGCTGACCGCGACGCCGCCGGCGTTGGCGGCCTTGCCCGGGCCGAACGCGACGCCCGCCTCCTGCAGCACGTGGACCGCGTCGGGCGTGGTGGGCATGTTGGCGCCCTCGGAGACGGCCTTCACGCCGTTGCGGACCAGCACCCGGGCGGCCTGGACGTCCAGCTCGTTCTGCGTCGCCGACGGCAGCGCGATGTCGGCCGGGACGTCCCAGACGCTGCCGCCTCGGACGAACCGGGCGGACGCGCCGCGCCGCTCGGCGTAGTCGGCGACCCGGCCCCGCTCGACCTCCTTGACCTGCTTGAGCAGTTCGAGGTCGATGCCCTTCTCGTCCACCACGTAGCCGCCCGAGTCGGACACGGTGATCACGTTGGCGCCGAGCTCCTGCGCCTTCTCGATGCTGTAGATCGCGACGTTGCCGGAACCGGACACGGTGACGGTCTGGCCGTCCAGCTCCTCGCCGCGCTTGCGGAGCATCTCGGCGGTGAACAGCACGTTGCCGTAGCCGGTGGCCTCCGTCCGGCACGCCGACCCGCCCCAGGGCTGGCCCTTCCCGGTGAGGACGCCCGCCTCCCAGCGGTTGCTGATCCGCCGGTACTGGCCGAACAGGAAGCCGATCTCCCGGCCGCCGACGCCGATGTCCCCGGCCGGGACGTCGGTGTCGTCGCCGATGTGGCGGTGCAGCTCGGTCATGAACGACTGGCAGAACCGCATCACCTCGGCGTCCGAGCGGCCGCGCGGGTCGAAGTCGCTGCCGCCCTTGCCGCCGCCGATGCCGAGCCCGGTCAGCGCGTTCTTGAAGATCTGCTCGAAACCGAGGAACTTCACGATGCCGAGGTTCACCGACGGGTGGAAGCGCAGGCCGCCCTTGTACGGGCCGAGCGCGCTGTTGAACTCCACCCGGAAGCCGCGGTTGACGTGCACCGCGCCGGAGTCGTCGGTCCACGGCACCCGGAAGACGATCTGCCGCTCGGGCTCGATGAGCCGCTCCAGCAGCCCCTGGCCGGCGAGCTCGGGACGGGCGGCGACGGCCGGGCCGAGCGACTCCAGCACCTCGTGGACGGCCTGATGGAACTCCGGCTCCCCCGGGTCGCGGACGAGGACGCGCTCGTAGGCCTTGTCCAGCACGGTGTGCGTGCCGGTCGCGTTCTGCGGCCGGGGGGAAGCGGGCATGCCGGGTCCTTCCTCAGACGGTGATCATGCCCCTCTACTTTAGGCGGTGGTCTGGACCACCGCGGGGCACGGGCCGGTCAAGGACCCGTATCCCCCGCGAGAACGGGCTTGACGTCCAGCACCGGGGTGCCGTCGAGCGCCTCCAGGCCGCGGACGCGCACGCGCCGCCCGGTGACCTGGAGGATCTCCACCGGGTGCAGGCCGATCGGGTTCGGGCGGGCCGGGGAGCGGGTGGCGAACACACCGGTCTCCGGATTGGCCGGGTCGTCGCGCGGCCGGGTCCGCAGCACGTCCCGGGACGCCAGGTGCAGCCAGGTCAGCACGATGACCCGGTCGCCGGCGCGGAGGCCCTCCAGGGCCGCGTGGTACGCCGGCTCGAAGACCAGCCACGCGTCGGGGGCGCCCTCCGTCCCCTGCTTGGGCGCGGCGGCGCGGTCGCTGAGCGGGGACGAGACGTGGCCGACCGGTGTGAGGGTGAGGTCACCGCGGATGTTCTCCATGTCCCGATCCTCCCAGCCCCGTCGCGCGGGCGCGTTTTACCCCAGGGGCGGCGGTTGCGGCAACGGGGGTGCGCCGGGTTACCGTCGAGCACGACAGATCGCGGGGGCCCGGCGAACCGGGCTGAGATCGCGGCTGAGACGGCCGCCGACCGCATGAACCTGACCGGGTAATGCCGGCGTAGGGAGAGATCGAGTCGTCATGACCGAATCCGTGGTTCCAGCTGCCCGCAAGACGTACCTCCAGGGTTCCCGCCCGGGGATCCGCGTTCCCATGCGGGAGGTTCCGCTGACCAACGGCGACGTCGTCGTCCTGTACGACACGTCCGGGCCGTACACCGACCCCGACCACGAGACCGACGTCCGCAAGGGGCTGCCCGCGCCGCGGGAGGCGTGGATCGCCGAGCGCGGCGACACCGAGCCGTACGAGGGGCGGGCGGCGCGCCCCGAGGACGACGGGCGCCGCTCCGCGCCCGCGGCCGGCGGGCCGCTCCCCCGCAGGCCGCGCCGGGCGAGCGGCGGCGCGGTGACCCAGCGCGCCTACGCGCGGCGCGGGGAGATCACCGCCGAGATGGAGTTCGCGGCGCTGCGCGAGGGCGTGGCGCCGGAGTTCGTCCGCGACGAGCTGGCGGCGGGCCGGGCGGTGCTGCCCGCCAACGTCAACCACCCGGAGCTCGAGCCGATGATCATCGGCCGGAACTTCCTGGTGAAGGTGAACGCCAACATCGGCAACTCGGCGGTGGCGTCCTCGATCGAGGACGAGGTCGAGAAGATGACGTGGGCGACCCGCTGGGGCGCCGACACGATCATGGACCTGTCGACGGGCCGGGACATCCACACCACCCGCGAGTGGATCCTGCGCAACTCGCCGGTGCCGGTCGGGACCGTCCCGCTGTACCAGGCGGTGGAGAAGGTCGGGGGCGACCCGGCGGAGCTCACCTGGGACGTCTTCCGCGACACCGTGATCGAGCAGGCCGAGCAGGGCGTCGACTACATGACCGTGCACGCGGGCGTGCTGCTGCGGTACGTGCCGCTGACGGCGCGGCGCAAGACCGGCATCGTCTCGCGCGGCGGGTCGATCATGGCGGCGTGGTGCCTGGCCCACCACGAGGAGAACTTCCTCTACACCCGCTTCCGCGAGCTGTGCGAGATCTTCGCGGCCTACGACGTCACCTGGTCGCTCGGCGACGGGCTGCGGCCCGGCTGCATCGCGGACGCCAACGACGAGGCGCAGTTCGCGGAGCTGCGCACGCAGGGCGAGCTCACCCGGATCGCCGCGGAGTTCGACAACCAGGTGATGAACGAGGGCCCGGGCCATGTCCCGATGCACAAGATCAAGGAGAACGTGGACCTGCAGCAGGAGTGGTGCGACGGCGCGCCGTTCTACACGCTGGGGCCGCTGACCACCGACATCGCGCCGGGCTACGACCACATCACCTCGGCGATCGGCGCCGCGATGATCGGCTGGCACGGCACCGCGATGCTCTGCTACGTCACGCCGAAGGAGCACCTCGGGCTGCCCGACCGCGACGACGTCAAGGCCGGCGTCATCGCCTACAAGATCGCGGCGCACGCCGCCGACCTGGCCAAGGGGCATCCGGGCGCGCAGGCGTGGGACGACGCGCTGTCGGACGCGCGGTTCGACTTCCGCTGGGAGGACCAGTTCGACCTGTCGCTCGACCCGGACACCGCGCGGGCGTTCCACGACGCGACGCTCCCGGCGGCGCCGGCGAAGACCGCGCACTTCTGCTCGATGTGCGGGCCGCACTTCTGCTCGATGAAGATCACCCGGGACGTCCGCCGGTACGCCGACGAGCACGGCCTGGCCGAGGAGGACGCGCTCGCCGCCGGGATGCGGGAGAAGGCCGGGGAGTTCCGCTCCGGGGGCGGGCGCGTGTACCTGCCGCTGGCGCCCGGCGGTTCCTGACCGGCGACCGGGCCGAGCGCCGGTCGGCCGCGCCCTCGGTCGGGGCGCTCCCCCTTCCTCTCACCGGAGCCCGTCGCGGACCTCGTGCCGCGGCGGGCTCCGGCCGCTCGGATCCCCGGCGCGCGCCCCCGGCCGGGACACCCCGGCAGGACATCGGCCGCCTGACCGGGGTGGCGCGGCACGCTGCGACTAGACTTCAGGGAACGTTCCAACACCGCGGACCATCCCCTGCACGCCGCGGTCGCGCACGCGTCAGGAAGGACCGGGGACCCAAGGTGACCAGCGACGACATGCCGCGCACCCGTGCGCCGCGCGCGGACGTCCGCCGCAACCGCGCGCGGCTGCTCGCCGCCGCGCGCGAGATGTTCCTGCGCGACGGCGCGGGCGCCTCGCTGGAGGGCGTCGCCCGCCTGGCGGGCGTCGGCGTCGGGACGCTCTACCGCCACTTCCCCACCCGGCAGGACCTCCTGGAGGCACTGCTCGCCGACGCCTACGACGCGCTCGCGCAGCGGGGCCGCGAGCTGCTGGAGTCGCCGGAGCCCCGGCGGGCGCTGCTCACGTGGCTGGACGACTTCGTCGCCGCCGTGTCGGAGTTCCGGGGGACGGCGCCGTCCGTCCTGGTCTCCTTGCGCGGTGAGCGCTGCGAGGCGTTCCGGTCGTGCCGCGCCATGCGGGAGGCGGGCGAGGCGCTGTTCGCCCGCGCGCAGGAGTCCGGCGAGGCGCCCGCAGGGGTCGCGTTCCTGGACGTGCTGAAACTCGCGGGCGGGATCGCGACGGCCGCCGAGCGGGAACCCGGCGCCGCCGGGCGGCTGCTCTCCCTCGCCGCGTCCGGCATCGCCCCCGGCGCCGCGTCCGGCGGATCCGGCACCGCGCCCGGTGAGTCGGGTGCCGCGCCCGGGGAACACGGAACCTCGCCCGGCGGGTCGGGCGGCGCGCCGAACCCGTTCGGCTGAGGCGTCAGGTCCGGGCGGGGACGGGGAGCACGCGGCGCGGGCCCTTCGGCTCGCCGCCGTGCCGGCGCCATTCGCGCGGGTAGCCGACCGACACCTCGATGTGCGGCACGCCGTCCGTCCAGATCGTCCGGGGGATGTGCAGGTGGCCGTACACGACGGCGACGGCGCCGAACCGGGAGTGCCAGGACCCGGTGCGCTCGGTGCCGCACCACTGCGCGAACTCCGGATACCAGAGCACGCGGGTGGGTTCCCGGACGAGCGGCCAGTGGTTGACCAGGACGGTCCGGGTGCCCGGGGCGAGGGCCGCCAGCCGCTCCTCGGTGTAGCCGATCCGGGCGTCGCACCAGGCGTCCCGGCTGGGGTGCGGGTCTGGGTGCAGGTAGACCTCGTCGGTGCAGACGACGCCGGATTCGTGCGCGATCTTCAGCGCCTCCTCCTTAGTGGACGCGCCGTCCGGCCGGAACGTGTAGTCGTAGAGGAGGAAGAGCGGGGCGACCGTGACCGGGCCGTCCGCGCCGTCCCAGACCGGGTACGGGTCCTCGGGCGTGAGCACGCCGAGCCCGCGGCACATGTCGACGAGCCGCCGGTAGCGGGCCTCGCCGCGCAGGGCCACGGGGTCGTTCTTGACCGTCCAGAGCTCGTGGTTGCCGGGGACCCACAGGACGCGGTCCCACCGTCCGGCCAGTACGCCGAGCGCCCACTCGACGTCGGCGAACCGCTCCGCGACGTCGCCCGCCACGATCAGCCAGTCGCCCGGCGTCTCGGGCTCCAGCGCCTCGACGAAGGCGCGGTTCTCGGGGAACCCGACGTGCAGGTCGCTGATCGCGTACACACCGCTCATGCCGTGATCGTAAGCGCAGAGCGGGCGCGGCCCGTGCTCGGCAGGCGAGCACGGGCCGCGGTCCGGGCGGGGGCGCGATGATCGGCCGTTCTTGCCGCAGGTCAGCCGCTCGGCGCGCGGAGGCGGGGCGGGTTCAGGCGTTCCAGATGCCGGTGGCGGCGGTCTCGCGGGCGTAGGCGGCGAAGTCGCGGGCCTCGCGGCCGAGGGCGCGGCGGACGCCGTCGGCGGGCTCGGCGTTGCGGCCGTCCAGCACGGTGGTGAACAGGTACGTCAGCAGGCCGATGACCTCGCCGGGGAGGCCGTGCTCCTTGAGCGCCGCCGCGTAGTCGTCCGCGCCGACCCGGACGTAGGCGATCTCGCGTCCGGCGGCGCGGCCGATCTCGGCGACCGCCTCGGCGAAGGTGAGCGCGCGCGGCCCGGTGACCTCGTAGGTCTCGCCGGCGTGCCCGGCGCGGGTGAGGGCGGCGACGGCCACGTCGGCGATGTCGTCGGCGTCGGCGAACGGCTCGGGCACGTCGCCGGCCGGCAGGACGACCTCGCCGGCCCGGACCGGGTCGAGCAGGTAGTCCTCGCTGAAGTTCTGCGCGAACCACGCGGCCCGCACGATCGTCCACTCCAGGCCGCAGTCCCGGACGACGCGCTCGCACGCCCGCGCCTCCTCCTCGCCGCGCCCGGACAGCAGCACGACCCGGCGCACCCCGGCGGACGCCGCCGCGGCGGTGAAGGCGCCGATCGCCTCCGGCGCGCCGGGGGCGGCGAGGTCCGGGTAGTAGGACAGGTAGACGGCCTCGACATCTTGCAGGACCGGCGCCCAGGTCCCCGGATCCGTCCAGTCGAAGCCGGGGACCGCCGACCGCGAGCCCATCCGGACCGGGACGTCCAGGGACTCCAGCCGCTCGACCACCCGCCGGCCGGTCTTGCCGGTCCCGCCGAGCACGAGCACGAGCCCGGTCTCCATGGTGTGCCCGTTCGTGTTCTCGCTGGTGTTCGTCATGTCGTGAAGTCAACCGCCGGGCGCGCCCGTCCGACATCGTTGAGAAGCCGGACTCCATACGCGAGCGTCCACGGCCTTTACGCTGAGCGGCATGGACGCCCTGACCGACCTTCTCGACGGCCCCCGCGCGCACGGAGCGTTCATGATCCGCTCGGCGCTGAACCCGCCGTGGTCGATGCGGATCCAGGACGAGGCGCCGCTGACGCTGGTGGCCGTGGTCCGCGACGAGGCCTGGGTGATCCCGGACGAGGGCGCGCCCGTGCACGTCCGCCCCGGTGACCTGGTGATCTGCCGCGGTCCCGACCCGTACGTCGTGGCGGACGACCCGTCCACCGAACCGCAGATCGTCATCCACCCGGGCCAGCGCTGCACCACCCCGGACGGGACGAGCCTGTCGGAGGCGATGGACCTCGGCGTGCGCGCCTGGGGCACGGACCCGGACGGCCGGGCGGTGATGCTCGTCGGCACCTACGAGACGCGCGGCGCGGTCACGCGGCGGCTGCTGGCCGCGCTGCCGCCGCTGGCGGTCGTGCGCGGCGACACCTGGCGGTCGCCGCTGGTGGGGCTGCTCGACGAGGAGATCGTCAAGGACGAGCCCGGCCAGGAGGTCGTGCTCGACCGGCTGCTGGACCTGCTGCTGATCCAGACGCTGCGCGCCTGGTTCTCCCGCCCGGAGGCCGAGCAGCCCGGCTGGTACCGGGCGCACGGCGACCCGGTCGTGGGGCCCGCGCTGCGGCTGCTGCACGACGACCTGGCGCACCCGTGGACGGTCGCGGACCTGGCCGCGAAGGTCGGCGCCTCGCGGGCCGCGCTCGCGCAGCGCTTCGGCAGGCTGGTCGGCGAGCCGCCGATGGCGTATCTCACCGGCGTCCGGCTGGCGCAGGCCGCCGACCTGCTGCGCGAGAGCGACGCCACCCTCGACGCCGTGGCGCGCCGGGTCGGCTACGGGACCGCGTTCGCGCTCAGCACCGCGTTCAAGCGGGAGCACGGGATGAGCCCGCAGGAGTACCGCTCCGGCGCGGCGACGGCCTGACGCCTCCGCGCTGCGCGCCGGCCGCCGCATCGGCGGCCCGCGGCCCGGACGTGCGGCGGCCCGCCCGGGGATCGATCCCGGGCGGGCCGCCTGTGGTGGACCGTGCCGGTCCGGATCAGCCGTCGGCGTCCGGGGACGGCAGGTAGCGGCCGGGCACCTCCGCCGGGGTGAGGATCCTCTTCTCACCCGGGTACGGCTTGGTGAACCCATGGGTCAGGTACCACGTGTAGTGGTCCATCTGGTCGGGGTTGGCGCGGTCGGGCTGCGGGTTCCGGTCGTTCTGGTGCTGCTGCCGGTTCCACGCGTCCCACAGGTCCGCGACGCCCTTCTCCCCCGCCGGCACCGCCGGGGTCGGCGACTGGGCGGGGGCGAGCGACGCCCTGGTCGTCGGGACGGGGTCGTCGCCGCAGGCCGGCGGCGTCTTGAGCCCGTAGGTCAGCGGGACGCGGTTCTGCACGGCGGTGAACGGCGTGTAGTCGGGCCGCCCGGTGAACGCGGTGTACATCGGGGTGGCCGCGCCGTCCTTCTGGTTCATCGGGCGGACCCCGAGGATCTGCTCGATGGTGCGGACCACCGTGATCTGCGAGTAGTAGTGGCTGTCGACCTTGCCGTGGTTGGCGTAGGGGCTGATGACCTGGACCGGACCGCGCGCGCCGTCGACGTGGTCGACGCCGTTCTGGGTGTCGTCCTCGATCACGAAGATCGCGGAGTCCTTCCAGTACCTGCTGTGCGAGATGTGGTCCACGATCCTGCCGACGGCGAGGTCGTTGTCGGCGACCTGGGCGATCGGGTTCGGGGCCCCGCCGGTGTGGTCGCTGGACAGCCAGAACATGTTGAGGTTGCCCGGGCCCTCGGCGTCGAAGTGGCGCTTCCAGATCTCGTACCGGTAGATGTCCGGGATGTCGGTGTCGAACTTCGGGTAGTCGTGCGCCGTGACGTCGTTCAGCGACGGGATCGGCGACGACGAGTCGGTCGTGATGGCGGTGTTCTGGCCGGTGGACGCCATGTTCCTGGCGTCGCAGTAGAACTGCTGCCATGTGGCGCCGGACGGCTTCGTCTCGAACTGGAGGAACTCGCCGTAGTTCTTGACGGTGCCCCCGGCCGCCTGGACACCGCTCCACAGGGTGCCGGAGCGCTGGTGGCCGAGCGCGTCGTCCTCGGTGTCGTAGCTGCGCTCGTACTCGCCGGCGCCCGACTCGGTGTACTCGGGGTTGTCGGACTGCATCAGCCAGTTGTGGCCTTCGGCGGAGTTGGTGCCGACGTCGTAGGCGTTGTCGTACAGGCCGAACTGGCGGGCCAGGGCGTGCTGGTTCGGGGTGGTGTTCTCACCGAACTGCGCCAGCGCCGGGTCGCCGTTGCCGCGCTCGTCGTCGCCGAACACCTGGTCGTAGGAGCGGTTCTCCTTGACGAGCAGGAAGACGTGCTTGATGGTCGACGGGTCGCCGAGCCGCACCGGGACCGGCACGGGCGCCGCGCGGCCGCCGGAGCGCAGCCCGGCGAGCGAGGCGGCGTCCCAGCCGTTCTGCTGGAAGACCCGGGCCGTGTAGGCCCGGACGAGGCGGTCGTCCGGCAGCGTGAACCGCAGCAGCGTGCCGGTCGAGTCGTGGGTGTTGTGGCCGGTGGCCGGGGAGGTCCCGGGCCCCTTGTCGATGGTGCGCTCGGGGCCGCGCTCGCCGATGCCGCGCAGGTTGGTGACGACCACCTGCCCGCCGACGGTCGTCACGTTCTCCGGGAAGTAGTCCACCGGCAGCAGGCCGACGAAGCCGACCGACTCCTTGGGGGTCCTGTACCGGTAGACGGCGACCGCGTTGGCGCGGCCGAGGGTGACCAGCAGGTGGCCGTCGTCGGTGAGGGTGAGGCCGTCGGGCTCGTATCCGACCTTCGCACCCGGCCACGGCTGGGTCGTGATGGTCTGGACGACGGCGTCCTTGGAGGTGTCGACGACCGAGACGGTGTCGCTGCCGGTGTTGGCGACGAACAGCGCCCCGTTCTTGGCGTGCAGCGCGGTCGGGTGCAGGCCCACCTCGATGGACTTCACCGAGGCGCCGGTGTCTCCCACGTCGATGACGCTCACGGTGCCGGTGGTGGCGGCGCCGGTCTTCGGGTCGGCGGGCACCTGGGTGCCGTAGGAGTTGAGGGTCCGGTCGCCGTCCTTCGCGGGACGCCCGCCCTCGTTGCTGACGTAGAGCTTGCCGCCGACCAGGGCCAGGTCGCGCGGAGCGTTCCCAACACTCCAGCTGTGCTTGATCGCCCCCGTGGCCGGGTCCATGGCCACGACGCGGTTCTGGCCGTTGACGGCGGTGTACAGGGTGCCGCCGTCGGCGGAGAACACCGCCTGGGCCGGGAGGGGGTGCTTGGATCCGTCGTTCGGGATCGTGATGAACGTCGGGGCGCCGACGGTGCCGTCGGCGTTCACCGGGAAGCGGCTGAACCCGTTGATCTGCGGCATCCAGAGGGTCTTGCCGTCCGGCGAGTACGTCGGGCCCTCCTGCCCGACGTTGTTGTTGCCGATCCTCAGGTCCGCGTCCGCCGAGGTGCCGGCCTGCTGGAGGACCTTGTAGTCCTTCAGGTCGACGATCGTCAGGGCGATGGAACGGTCCGTGGTCAGGGCCGCGAGGTGGCGGCCGTCCGGGCTGACGGTGGAGGACAGCAGCTTCCCGTTGTCGACGAGAAGGCGGTCGCCCAGGGGCTTGTTGAACTGGTCGCTGGCGAGCAGCGTCCCGAGGCCGGTCGTGTCGCCGACCTTGTGGGTGCCGAAGGCGTGCGTCGACGCGTAGGCGACACCCCCTCCGGCCGTGACGGCCAGCGCGGCGGTACCGGCCGCGACGAGCCGGACCCGGCGGCCGCCGAGCCGGCGGAACACCCCGGAGCGGTTCTCCGCGGGGTTCCGGCGTTGACGTGTGACGTGCATGAGCTAACCCTTCTGAGCACTGGCGGGGCTGGCGAGCAGGTCGACGTTGCCGTCGAACTGCCACAGGGGGTTGGGCGCATCCCCGCTCGAGGTGCGCACCTGGAAGTAGCCGTTCACCTCCTTCGGACCGTCGCCGTCGGCGACGTACCGCCCGTCCGCGGTGACGTCGAGCTGGTAGATGGCGGTGCCCGCGGAGACCACGCCGGGCAGGTGCCATGTCACGACGCACCGCCAGTCGTTGCCCGGCCCCTCGTCGGCGACGCGGCCGCCGCCCTTGTCGCAGGACGCCGTGGTCCGCAGCCGGGCCTCGGTGACGGCGGGGCGGTGGAGTTCGCGGGTCTGCAGCCGGTAGAGGTGCGCGTACGAGGTGGCGAGGGAGTTCTCGAGCTTCACCCGCTCGATCCCCGACCCCTTCGCCGGGGTCGTCCAGGAGACCACCGCGACCGTGGCGACGGTGAGGGCGGCCAGCGGCAGCACGCCGCTCACGGTGACGCGCCGCCCCGACCCGTCGTAGGCGAGGTCGGTGAAGTCGCGGCGCAGGAACAGCCGGTAGGCCAGCCCGGTGGCGACGACCGCCCAGACCAGGGCGACCGCGACGCCGATGAGCAGCGGGCGGGTCTGCGCGGGCTCGGTGAACAGGCCGCGCCAGGCGAGGAACGCCTCGCCCGGCAGGGCGGTCCGCACGGCCACCGGCAGCGGTAGCGTCTGCGCGAGCTGGAGCCCGAGCGCGAGGAGCGCGGGCATCAGCAGGCCCATCGGCGAGCGGCCCAGGGCCACCGAGCCGAGCAGCCCGACCGCCGCGAACGCCAGGGTCGGCGCGAGCACGCAGCACCAGGCGAGCAGGACCGTCGCGGCGGCGTCGCCGGAGGACAGCAGGTGGCCGTCGAGGCCGGCGAGCGGGTGGCCGCCGGCCGCGGCGAGCCCGCCGGCGATGCCGGAGGCGGCCAGACCGGCCGTCATCGCCAGGATCACGGTGAGGCTCGCGAGCGCCTTCGCCACGAAGATCCGGCGCGGGGAGCGGACCGCGACCAGCAGGTGGCGCCAGGTGCCGAGCCGGTCCTCGGCGGCGAACACGTCGCCGGCGGTCAGCGACGTCAGCAGCGGGAGCGCCCAGGTGCACGAGAAGCCCAGCACGACCAGCGATCCCGCCCAGCCGGAGGCGTGCATCCAGCGGCCGAAGACCGTGTCGGCCGGGAGCGAGCTCTGCAGGCTCACCGCGGCCACGAACGCGGCGGGCGCGATCCAGCACGCCGCGAGGACCAGCCGGATCCGCCACTGCGACAGCAGCTTGACCAGCTCGAAGCGGTAGCCGCGCGGCAGCGGCGCCGGACGGGCCTCGTCCGCGGCGGGCGCGGTGGCGGTGGTGGTGGTCATCGGGAGTCCTCCTCGGTCTCGCCGGGAACGGTCCCGGTTCCGGTCAGGGCCAGGAAGGCGGCCTCCAGCGGCGGGACCACGGGCGCGAGCCCGCGCACCGCGACGCCGGCCTCCACCAGCCGCACCACCAGGTCGTCGAGGGCCTGCACCGGCCCGCGGACGACGAGCACGTCGGCGTCCGGCTCGGTGCCCGGGTCCCCCACGACGCGCAGGCCGGGCGTCCGCTCGGCCACCTCGCGGGCGGCCGGCGGGTCGGAGGTCAGCAGCCGGTGGTCGAGGTCGCCGACCTCGGCGGCGAGCTTCTTCACCGGCCCCGAGAACACGACCCGCCCGGTCGAGAGGATGGTGACCTCCGGGCACAGGGCGGCGAGGTCGTCCATCCGGTGGCTGGACATGACGATCGCGGCGCCGTCCGCGGCGAGGCGGGTGATGACCCCGTGGACGTGCCGCTTGCCCGCCGGGTCCAGGCCGTTGGCGGGCTCGTCGATGACCAGCAGCCGCGGCCGGGTGAGCAGCGCGGCGGCCAGCCCGAGCCGCTGCCGCATCCCCAGCGAGAAGCCGCGGACCCGGTCGTCCGCGACGTCGGTGAGACCCACCTGCTCCAGCGCGTCGCCGACGCCGGCGGCGGAGTCGTGCCCGCGCAGCCGCGCCAGGGCGGCGAGGTTCTGCCGCGCGGTGAGCGAGGGGTAGAGCCCGGGCCCGTCCACGAAGCCCGCGACGCCGTCGGGGACGGCGAGCGTCCGCCCGACCGGCGTCCCGAGGATCTCGAGGCGGCCGCGGTCCGGGACGGCCAGGCCGAGCAGCAGGCCGAGCAGCGTCGTCTTGCCCGCGCCGTTCGGGCCGACCAGGCCGTGGACCTGCCCGCCGTCCACCTCCAGATCGACGTCGTCGAGCGCCACCACCTCGCCGAACGACTTCGTGATGCCGCGAGCCCGGACGACCCTGCTTCTGCGCATGCCAGTTCCCCACTTAGACGCCGCCGCAGGAACTTAGAGATCGCGAATGGCGTCGACGGGGCGCGCAGCCGAACGACGGGCGAATGATCGCCCACCCTCAGGGGCCGCGGCGGCCCCATGGGGACCGGAGGAACGGGCGGTGCCGCAGGTCAGCCGACGGACACCGGCACGTCGGGGTCCGTGACGATGGTCGCGGCGGGCACCGAGGAAGCGCGCCGGACGACGGGCGCGCCGCTCGCCTGGATGTCGCGGATCCGGATCCCGCTCCCGCCGCCGATGTGGACATGGGGAGTGCCGGGCCTGGTGGCGTCGGGCTGGACGCCGTCGCCGTCGCTGAACATGAGCCCGTCGAGGACGATGCCCGCCCCGCCGGTGACGGTCACGATGCCCTTGTCGTAGGCGGGGTGGGAATGGCCGGCCGAGCCCGGATCGGACATGCCGCCGTAGAACCAGCAGTCGCGGACCCGCACGAACCTGCCGCCGGTGATGAGGAGCTGGCTCCCCAAGGTGGGATGGCCCGCCTGGGCCTGCGCGTCGAAGCGCGCGCCGTTCAGGACCACGCCGCGGCCGCCGTCGAGGCGGAGCGCGCACACATTGGCCCTGGCCGTGGCGAAGATCGGGCCGACGACGGTCTTGCTGACGTTCGGCAGCCACACGTGGTAGCGGTCGCCGTGGCCCATCCTCGGGGAGTCGATCAGCATCCCGTCCGTCCAGTAGCTGTTGTCCGAGCCCCAGAGCTTGAACGGCGTGTCGTAGCTGTTGTTGACGTCCCAGAAACCCGAGAAGGCGACCGCGTTGTGCGCTCCCCACATGACGTGCTTGAACAGGTTGAACGCGAGGTTCTCGAAATGCGAGGCCCACAGGACCGGGCCGCCGCTGCCCTGGTCGGCGAAGAAGGCGGTTCCGGAGTCGCCCTCGAAGCTCAGGTTGCCGACGTAGAGTCCCCGCGTCCGCCCCTTCGGGAGGGTCAGCCATCCGGAACCCGGCACGCTGATCCTCACCCGCTGGTTGTAGTGGAACTCGTTCCCGCTGATCAGGCCCGTGAAGGCGAGCCCGTCGAACACCTGGCGGGGCTGCTTGAACTCCATCGAGCGCTGCCCCAGCACGATCGCGGGCTTGCAGGTCTGCTGGGAGACGTAGGACAGCGCCTGGGTGAGCTTGGCGTCGTCGGTGGCGCCCGTGAACGAGTCCAGGAGGACTCCTCGCGCGGTCGAAGGGCCGCCGGCCGGCTCTGCCATTTCCCCTCCTCAGCGGGCAATTCCACTGAGCGCGACATTCCCCCTTACTACAGCGGGTAATCGGGCGGTCACAGAACAGTCACGGGCCGGTGAGGGGCCGGGCCGGCGGGCTCGGCCCCTCGAACCCCTGCCGGCCCCTCGAACCCCTGCCGGCGCCGCGTCACCGGGGGACGTAGAGCCGGATGTCGTCGACCCGGGCGCCGCCCTCGTAGAAGTTCATGTGCGGATCGCCGATCATGAAACGGTCGGGATAGGCCGACCCGGCCGGCCACGTATGGCGGTCGACGAGGGTGCCGCCGGGCCCTTTCCAGGTCCAGTCGGCGTCGTAGCGGCCGTCGTACTCGCCGGGCTTCTGGTTGTAGTGCCAGATCGGCTCGCCGTCCTGCACGAACGCGCGCGTGTACCGGTACGTCGCCCGGCCCACGTGGGCGAACACGCCCGACATCTCCATCGTGTACGCACCGCCGCGGCGCTCGATCGCGAACGTGTACGGGTTCTCGGGCAGCAGTTCCGGCCGCAGGTCGACCGTCGAGACGATCGCGCCGCCCTTGGCGAGCCCGCATTCGCTCTGCATCAGGTACTCGGTGCCGGGCATCGCGGGATACCTGCGGTCGTCGGTCATGAAAATGGCGTTCACGCCGTTTCCGGTCCCGGCCGAATAGGGCTCGTACCGCTTCGTCGCCGGGTTGCAGTACTTCAGGCCCGAACCCGTGTACTTGTACCTGTTGTAGCCGTCCATGGCCACTTTCCGGTGACCGTGGACGAAGATGTTGTCGTGCGGCGCGACCCGCCGGTAATCCACGATCGACATGTAGTAGAAGCCGTTGGAGTCGGTGCGCGCGTCCGCCCACGCGCATTCGGGCCTGGAGAAGTCGCCGCCGGACGCCCACGGGAAGACGGTCTTGCAGCCGCCGGGCGCGTAGCCGTTGATCCGGCCGTCGGGGTAGTCCCACGAACCGCCGCGCTCGCCGCCGAAGTCCAGGCCGCGCAGCGTCATCTCGACGCGGTACTCGGCGGGCAGGTCCCGCGTCGAGCGGATGACGATGCCGCCGCGGTAGTCGGGCTCGTCGAGGTCGGCGGCGCCGCGCCGCGCGGTGAGGGTCGGCGGCCGGTCCGGCCTGCCGTCCCCGTCGGCGTCGCGCGCGGCGAGTTCGGCGGTCAGCCAGCCGCGCCGGCCGAACGCGAAGGACTTGCGGTACGTGCGGACCTCGGCGAGCCGCGTCCGGAACGCCGGCCCGCCGACCGTGGCGAAGTACGCGCCGTCGTTGTCGTACATGTCGACGTCGTAGGGACTCGCGGGACCGTCGTCGTCGGGCCTCCACGGCACCCGCGCGTCGTCGAGGCGCCGGTCGAACGGCTCGGCCGCGACGAGCCGCCAGCCGGACCGGGCCCCCGGCGGCCCGGCGCCCGCCCCGGCCGCCGCCGTGCCCGCCGTCACGGTCAGGACGAGCGGAACCGCGAGCGCCAGGCCCGCGCGAACGCGCCGCTTCATATCGCCGCCTCCCCCCGCCGCGCCGCGGGGCGCGGCGCTCGGCCGGTGTCAGGACGATCTTCGGCGACGGCGGGCCGGGGGCGCGCCCGCCGCCATGGCAAACATCGACAAAGTGGTATTGACCAGTCGTCATAACGAAACGTAGCGTGTGCGACGACAGGATCGGCTCCCTGGAAGGGTGAAGGCGTGCGAACTGGCGGCGAGGGCCGTAACGGGAACACGAAGCGGCAGACGGTCCGCCGCGAGCTGCTCGCCATGCTGGAGGGTCTGGAGCCCGGCGACGCGCTGCCGTCCGAACGGCGGCTGGTCGACGAGCTCGGCGTCTCCCGGCCCACGTTACGGCAGGCCGTGGACGGCCTCGTCGCCGAAGGGCTGCTCGAACGGCGGCACGGAAGCGGCACCTACGTGGCCGAACCGCGGATCGCGGTGCCGCTCACCATGACCTCCTTCACCGAGGACATGATCCGCCGGGGGATGAAGCCGGGCGGCCGCGTGCTGTCGTTCCGCACGGAGACCGCGGGGGCGCGGATCGGCAGGCGGCTGGACCTCCCTCCGACCGAAGAGGTCTTGACCATTCGGCGGCTGCGGCTGGCGGACGGCGCCACGATGGCCATCGAGACGCTCCACCTGCCCCGGGCGCTCATGCCCGGGCTGCGCAGGGACGTCCTGGAGGGTCGGTCGTTCTACGACCTGCTGCGCGGCGCCGGCATCGTGATCGCGTCGGGCACCGAGACGATCGAGCCGACCGTCACCACCCCGGAGGAGGCCGCCGAGCTGGGCGTCCCTGTGCACACGCCGGCGTTCCTGTTCGAGCGGGTGACGCGGGACGAGGACGGCCGGCCGCTGGAGTACGTCCGGTCGGTCTACCGGGGCGACCGGTATCGCCTCGAACTCGACCTCCGCCCGCCGTCCCACTGACCGCTTCCCCGGTACGCGTCCAGCACGCGTCCGGGGCACGACCGTCCATCAGCGCTGGCCGGGGGGCCGCAGCGCACGAACCACCCTGAGAAGTGAGGCGACTTCACCATGGGCGTCATCAAGGACATCCTCACGTTCCTGGCGAACAACGTCTTCGGCCAGGTCCCGATCCTGATCGGGCTCATCACGCTCGCCGGGCTGATCCTGCAGGGCAAGCGGGCGGAGGACGTCGTCGCGGGCGCGCTGCGCGCCACGATCGGCGTGGTGATCCTGTTCATCGGCGTCGACGTGTTCACCGGCGGGCTCGCCAGCTTCCAGACGGTGCTGGCGAGCGCGATGGGCACGACGCCGCCGCACGCCGACCACTCGCTCACCGACTTCCTGTCGAAGCAGGGCGGCACGATCGCGCTGGTGATCACGGTGGCGTTCCTCGCGCACGTGCTGATCGTGCGGCTCTTCCCCGCCGCGCGGTACCTGTACCTGACCGGCCACCTGATGTTCTGGATCAGCACGGTGACGGTGGCGTCGCTCGTGACGATCGCGCCCGGCGCGAACCAGCTCACGCTGGTGCTGTGCGGGGCCGGGTTCGTCGCCGCGTACTGGACGCTGCAGCCGCTGTGGATGCGGCCGCTCATGCGCCGCGTGATGCCCGACGACCGGTTCGGGTACGCGCACACCAGCTCGCTGGCCTGCCTCATCACCGGTTACGCCGCCCGGCCGCTCGGCAGCCGAGAGAAGCACGACACCGAGAGGCTGACGCTGCCCCGGCAGCTGTCGTTCTTCAAGGACGTCACCATCAGCACCGCGCTGATCATCTCGGTGATCATGCTGCTGGGGGTCGCGTTCGCCGACCACGGCGTGGTGGCCGGGGCCGCCGCCGAGATGGACGACAAGCTGTCCCCGTGGGTGTGGGGACTGCTGGTCGGGCTGCGGTTCGCGGGCGGCATCGCGATCCTGCTGTACGGGGTCCGGATGTTCCTCGGCGAGATCGTCCCGGCGTTCAAGGGCTTCAGCGACCGGGTCATCCCCGGCACCCGGCCCGCGCTGGACGCGCCGACCGTCTTCCCCGTCGCGCCGACCGCGGTCATGCTCGGGTTCGTGACGTCCACGGTGGTGTTCCTGGCCTGCCTCGCGGTCTCCGCGGCGGCCGGCTGGTTCACTCTCGCCCCGCCCATGATCATGCTGTTCTTCGTCGGCGGCGCGGCGGGGCTGTTCGGCAACGTGGCGGCGGGCTGGCGCGGCGCCGTCCTCGGCGGCGTGGTCTCCGGCCTGATCCTGGCGGTCGGCCAGGGCTTCACCTGGGGGCTGTACGAGCGGACGGCGCCGGAGCTGTCCACCCTCGCCGACCCCGACTGGTACGCGATCGGATGGCTGCTGAAGGCGGCGGACCCGGTCATCGACGCGGGGACGGTCTGGCTGGTGCCGGCCGTCGCGCTCGCCGCGACCGTGGTCACCCTGGTCCTGCTCGGCCGCGCGGACAGGCGCCGCGCCACCGCCGAGGGCGAGCCCGCGGCCGCCGGCACGGCCGCCGCCGAGGCGTGAACGACTCACAACGGAGGGAACCGACATGGCACTGGACAGGCGGCTGGAGGTCCTCGCGGTATGCGGGGTCGGCATGGGCTCCAGCCTGATGCTGAAGATGACCGCCGAGGACGCGCTGAGCTCGCTCGGCGTGGACGCCCGGGTGGAGAACACCGACGTGTCGTCCGCGCGGGGCATGTCCCCGGACGTGGTGATCGGGCAGGGCATGCACACCGGCGAGATCGCCGACCTCGCGCCGGTCGTCATCACGATCAGCGACTTCCTGGACAAGGACGGCCTCGCCGCGCAGCTGAAGGAGCGGCTGACCGGGCAGGGGTGGCTGCCGTGACCGTCATCGCCGCGAACGACGACGTCGCTGCGCGGGACTGGCGGGAGGCCGTCCGGGAGGCCGCGTCCGCGCTGGTCTCCGCGGGCGCCGCGGGCGAGGGCTATCCGGCGGCGTGCGAGCGGGTGGTCGAGGAGAACGGCCCGTACATCGTGCTGACGAAGGGCCTCGCGCTCGTCCACGCCCGGCCCGAGGACGGCGGGCTGGCCGTCGGCGTCGGCGTGACCCGGCTGGCCGCGCCGGTGGAGTTCGGGCATCCCGACAACGACCCGGTCGACCTCCTACTCGCGTTCTGCACCCCGGACCCGGACGCGCACGTCGGCACGCTCGCCGCGCTCGCCCGGTCGCTGTCGGGCGGGCTCGCCGACCGGCTGCGCGCCGCGCCCGGCCGGGAGGAGCTGGCCGGCGCCCTCAAGGAGGCCGTGCCCGATGCCTGACGCCGCCCGGCAGCGGCTCCCCGGCCGGGTGCGGGCCCTGCTCGACGACCTCGACGCCGCCTCCGGCGAGGCGATCGGCGCAGCGGCGGCGCTGCTGCTCGACGCGGTCCAGGCGGGCGGGATCGTGCACGTCGCCGGGGCCGGGCACTCGCTGGTGATGGTGTGCGAGACGTTCTACCGGGCCGGCGGGCTCGCCGCGGTCCGCCCGATCTGGGCGCCGGACGTGCTCCCGCTGGACGACGCCGTGCGCAGCACCCGCGCCGAGCGGCGCGCCGGCGTCGGCCGCGCCGTCGTCAGGGAGGCCGCGCCCGCCCCGCCGGACGTCGCGGTGGTGTTCTCCACCAGCGGCCGCAACCCGTACCCGGTGGAGATCGCCGAGGAGTGCGCGGCCCGGAACGTCCCGGTGGTCGCGGTGACCTCGGCCCGCGCCGCGAGCGGCGCCGCCGCCCGGGCCGCGACGACGCTCGCCGACCACGCCGCGATCGTGGTGGACACCCGGGTGCCGCCCGGCGACGTCCTGCATCCGCCGGACGCGCCGCGGACCGCCGCGGTCTCCACGATCCTCGCCGCGTACGCCTGGTCGCGGGTCCTCGCCGACCTCGACGACCTCGCCGCCGCGCGCGGCGTGGAGCCGCCCCGGTGGACGAGCGCGAACGTGCCGGGCGGCGACGAGCGGAACACCGCGCTCATCGAGCGCTACCGGCACCGCGTCCCCGAGCTGGCCGGAGGCGAGTGACCGGCCAAGGCTGACCGGCCAAGGCTGACCGGCCAGAGGTGACCGGCGCCGGCCGCTCCCGCCGGCCGGCCGTTCCAGCCCGCGGGGAAACCGTTCTAGCCCGCGAGGAGGCCGGCGCGGTCGGGGACGGTGCGGGGCAGCTCCCGCAGCCAGGACGCCGCGTCGTCCGGCCACCAGCGGCCGGGCGACAGCCGGCCCAGCTCCGCGGCGACCCGCGACGGGACGGAGGGCGCCGGGACGACGCGGGCGGGCGCGGCGCCGGCCAGGACGCCAAGCCACCAGTGCCGCGCGGTCTCGGGCATCTCCTCGGGGTCGAGGACGATGTAGTAGTCGGGGAGCTGCGCCCTGCCCGAGCGCAGCGCCGCGAGGGCCTCCTCGACGGCGACCTCCAGCGGGCCGGGGGCGGACGCCCCGTCGAAGAACGCGGTCCAGGCGTCCCGGACGGCGGCGAGCGGGTCGTCGTCGTGCACCACGTAGGTGCCGGCGGCGCGGCCCACCAGCGCGGCGAACTCGGCGGGCGGGACGTCGCCGCGGACCAGGGCGCGGACGTTGTGCAGCCCGCCCAGCCCGGCGACCACGTCGCCGGCCCGCTCCCCCGCCACGACGACCACGGTGCTGCTCGATCGGCGCATGCCCGGAGTCTATGATGCGGGCGTATCGGACCAGTTCGGCCCGAGGGGGACGACCCCTCGCGCCCCGTCCGACTTCGTCGGGGATCAGAGGAGTGAGATGACCACCAGGCCGACCGAGGACGACCTGCTCGCCGTGTTCACGAGGGCGGACCTCGGCAAGGACGAGCGGCTCGACCTGATGGAGTTCACGCTCGTCCTGGAGCACCTCGGGCTGTCGTGGACACGCGCGGAGACGCAGGACAGGTTCGAGAAGGCCGACGCCAACCTCGACGGGTTCATCTCCTACGCCGAGTACCGGGCGATCCTCGAGGAGCAGGGCTGGGCCTGACCTCGGACGCGACGGAACGGAACGGGCCCGCCGGCCGCACCGGCGGGCCCGTTCCGTTCGCTCCGGTCAGACCCGGCGTCCGCGCAGCTCGCGGTACCTGCGGACGAGCGCGGCGGTGGAGGGGTCGGGCGCCTGCGCCGGCGGCTCCTCCGAGGTGAGCGCGGGCGCGAGGTCCTGCGCCATCACCTTGCCGAGCTCGACGCCCCACTGGTCGAAGGAGTCGATGCCCCAGATCGTCCCCTCGACGAACACGATGTGCTCGTAGAGGGCGACCAGCTCGCCGAGCGTCTTCGGGGTCAGCTTCGGGACCAGGATCGTGCTGGTCGGCCGGTTGCCCGGCATCACCTTGTGCGGCACGACCGCGGCGGGCGTCCCCTCGGCGGCGATCTCGTCGGCGGTCTTGCCGAACGCCAGCGCGGACGTCTGCGCGAGCAGGTTCGCGGTGAGCAGGTCGTGCATGCCGGCCCGGTCCTCGAACGGCTCGGCGAACCCGATGAAGTCGGCCGGGACCAGCCGGGTGCCCTGGTGCAGCAGCTGGTAGAAGGCGTGCTGGCCGTTGGTGCCGGGCTCGCCCCAGAAGATCGCGCCGGTCTGCGCCACGACCGGCGCGCCGTCGGCCCGCACCGACTTGCCGTTGGACTCCATCGTCAGCTGCTGCAGGTAGGCGGGGAAGCGCGACAGCCGCTGGCTGTAGGGCAGCACGGCGCGGGTCTGCGCGCCGAAGAAGTCGGTGTACCAGACCCCGAGCAGGCCCATCAGCACCGGCATGTTCGCCTCGAACGGCGCGGTGCGGAAGTGCTCGTCGATCGCGCGGAACCCGGCCAGCATCTCCCGGAAGCCCTCGCCGCCGATCGCGATCATCAGCGACAGGCCGATGGCGCCGTCGAAGGAGTAGCGGCCGCCGACCCAGTCCCAGAAGCCGAACATGTTGTCGGTGTCGATGCCGAAGTCCGCGACCCGCTCGGCGTTGGTCGACACCGCGACGAAGTGCCGGGAGACGGCCTTGTCGTCGCCGAGGGCGTCGATCAGCCACTGCCGCGCCACCTTGGCGTTCGTCAGGGTCTCCAGCGTGCCGAACGTCTTGGAGCTGATGACGAACAGCGTCCGCTCGGCGTCGAGTCCGGCGAGCTTGCCGAGGATGTCGGCCGGGTCGATGTTGGAGACGAACCGGCAGGAGATCCCCGCGTCCACGTAGTCGTGCAGCGCCTCGTAGGCCATCGCGGGGCCGAGGTCGGAGCCGCCGATACCGATGTTGACGACCGTGGTGATCCGCTTTCCGGTGAACCCCGTCCACTCCCCCGACCGGACCCGTTCCGCGAACCGGGACATCTTGTCCAGGACGGCGTGCACGTCGGCGGCGACGTCCTGCCCGTCCACCGTCAGCGCCTCCCCCGGCGGCAGCCGCAGCGCGGTGTGCAGGACGGCGCGGTCCTCGCTGACGTTGATGTGCTCCCCGGAGAACATCGCCGCGATCCGGTCGCGCAGCCCCGCCCGCTCCGCCAGCGCCACCAGCAGCCGCAGCGTCTCGTCGGTCGCCCGGTGCTTGGAGTAGTCCAGGCAGAGGTCCCCGGCGGTCACGGTCATGCGCTCGACGCGCCCCGGGTCCTCGGCGAACAGCTCCCGCAGGTTCCGGCCCGCGAGCGCCGCCTGGTGCTCGGCCAGCGCCGTCCACTCGGGCGACTCGGTGATATCAGCCATTGCCTCTCTCATCTCCTCGGCGGGGCCGGGCGGGCGCCGACGGCCCCCGGGCGCTCCGCCGCCCCCCACGGCGATCATAGGTCGGCGGCGCGCGGCGCTCGCAACGCTCTCCCCGACCGGGGAGTGTTCCCACCCGGACGACCGGTCGGTCCGGCCGCGCGGATAGGGTCGGCGCCGTACGCGGCCGGACGGGTTCCGGAAGGTTCACGGGAGGGTTCATGGGCGGCGTCCCGCGGGACATGGCGCGGCTGTTCGAGCTGACGGCGCTGGGCGGCGACGTCTTCGTGGCGGACTCCCCGTCGGTGGGGCGGCCGCGGCTGTTCGGCGGGCAGGTCGCCGGGCAGGCGCTGCGGGCCGCCTGCCGCACCGCGGACGGGCGCCCCCCGCACTCGCTCCACGCCTATTTCATCCGGCCGGGCGCCCCCGAGGAGCCGCTGCGGTTCGAGGTGGCCCGCACCCGCGACGGGCGGTCCTTCTCCACCCGGCACGTCACCGCGAGCCAGGGCGGCAAGCCGATCCTGGAGCTGATCGCCTCGTTCCACGAGCCGGAGGACGGGTTCGACTGGCAGCCGCCCGGCCCGTCCGGGACGCCGGAGCCCGAGGGGCTGCCGGAGCCGACGCTGCCCGGGTTCTTCAAGCACCCGATCGGGTTCGAGATCCGCGTGGTGAACCCGCCGGGCGAGGGCGAGTTCCCCATGCCGCACCCGTTCTGGATCCGGGCGGACCGGCCGGTCGGCGACGACCCCGCGCTGCACGCGTGCCTGCTGGCCTACCTGTCCGACATGGGGGTGGTGAGCAGCGCCCGCGCGCCGGGCTCGCCGAAGCGGCTCGTCACCGCCGTCACCCTGGACCACGCGATGTGGTTCCACCGGGCGCCGCGCGTGGACCAGTGGCTGCTCTACTCGGTGGAGCCGGTGACCAACCACGGGGCGCGGGGACTCGCGCGCGGAACGCTCCACACGGCGGACGGCACGCTCGTCGCGTCCATCGCCCAGGAGGCGCTCCTGAGGCCCGCCACCGGCTGAGCCACGTCGCCCCCGCGCGCCGTGCGCGCGGGGGCGACGTGATCCCGGGATCGTCAGGCCTTGGCGGCGACCAGCGCCGGCGCCGGCGCGACCGCCGGAGCCGGCGTGGTCGCGGCGGCCGTGCCGGTGCGGCGCACGCGGGCGAAGCCGTAGGCGGCGGCGGACGCGACGGCCAGGCAGACGACGCCGGCCAGCATGAGCGCGGCGCGGGGGCCGAGGGTGTCGCTGAGCGCGCCGAGCGCCGGGCCGCCCACCGCGCCGGACGCGGCGCCGACCATGCCCTGCGCGGCGATGACGCGGCCCCGCAGGTGGCCGGGGCTGTCCAGCTGGACGCGGGTGGCGACGGTGGTGTCCAGGACGACGGCACCGGCCGCGATCGGCAGCATCGCGGCGCCGAACAGCGCCAGGTTAGGCGCGAAGCCGCTGAGGAGCTGGCCCGCGGAGCAGATCGTCGCCGTGATCAGCAGCAGCCGGAGCGGGAGCCGGGTGCGGGACGCGGCGTACACGCCGCCGAGGACGGTCCCGACGGCGAAGAGCACCGACAGGGCGCCGTAGCCGGCGGCGCCGGCGTGCAGCGGCCCCTGGCTCATCGCCGCCATCGTCACCTGGTAGTTGCGGCCGAGGCTGCCGAGCGCGAAGGCGAGCCCGAACATGATCAGCAGCCGGGGGTTGCCGAGGACGTACCGGAACCCGGCGACGATGCCGCGCTCGCCCGGCTCGGCGGGCGGCAGCACGTGCAGTTCCCGTGTGCGCATCAGCCCGATCGCGAGCAGCACCCCGAGGAAGCTCACCGCGTTGGCCGCGAACGCGCCGGGCACGCCCGCCAGCGGGATGATCACGCCGGCGAGGCTCATGCCGAGGATCCGGCCGCCGGAGCTCAGCACCGAGCCGAGCGCCAGGCCGTTGGACAGGTCCTCGGGTCCGACGACCTCGGCGCCGAACCGGCCGAGCGCGGGCGAGGTCATCGCGGTGACCATGCCGGACGCCAGCGAGATCGCGTACAGGCCGCCGGTGCCGGACGGGTCGCCGGCGGCGATCACCGCGAGCACCGTGGACAGCGCCGCCTGGGCGATCTGGCCGGCCGCCACGACGTACCGGGCGGGGAGGCGGTCGGCGATCACCCCGCCCCACGGGCCGAGCAGCATGGTCGGCAGGGCCTGCAGGACCAGGCCCAGCCCGACGCTGGTGGCCGAGTGGGTGATGGACAGGATGAGCCAGTTCATCGCCAGGACCTGCATCCACGTCCCGGTGATCGAGACGAAGTCCGCGGTGGCCCAGAGCCGGTAGTTGTGATGGCGCATCGAGCGCAGCATCACCGGGATCGCCAAGGTCCTCTCCCCTTCAAAGGCAGCTTCAAAGGGGGTTAAACGCCACCGGTTCCGTGGAACGTTCCGGTCAAGGGAAGTGCGTGAGCCATGTCACGTTTGACCAGGTCAGCCTCGGGCAGCGGCGAACCGGCCCGGAGCCCCCGCCACCCCGGGGATCCCGCGCGGCGCGGCCGTCCGCCCCCGTGTTTCCTGGGAGGGCGCACGGGCACGTCCCCGATGAACAGGCGGACACCCAGGGAGCATCCGGACATGACGACGATCGCCACCACCAATCCCGCGACCGGGGACGTGGAGAAGACCTTCGACGCGCTGACCGACGAGGAGATCGACCGGCGCATCGGGCGGGCCGCCGAGACGTTCGCCGCGTACCGCACGACCGACCTCGGGCGGCGCGCGGAGTGGATGAACGCCGCCGCCCGCATCCTGGACGACGAGGCCGAGCAGATCGGCGCGATGCTCACCACCGAGATGGGCAAGACGCTCAAGGCCGCGATCGGGGAGGCGCGCAAGTGCGCGAAGGCGTGCCGGTACTACGCCGCGCACGCCGCGGAGTTCCTCGCCGACCGGCCGGCCGACCGCGAGGCGGTGGGGGCCCGGGACGCCTACGTCCGCTACCAGCCGCTCGGGCCCGTGCTGGCGGTGATGCCGTGGAACTTCCCGCTCTGGCAGGTGATCCGCTTCGCCGCGCCGGGGCTGATGGCGGGCAACGTGGGCCTGCTGAAGCACTCCTCGAACGTCCCGCAGACCGCGCTGTTCCTGGAGGACCTGTTCCGCCGCGCCGGGTTCCCCGAGGGCGCGTTCCAGACGCTGCTGATCGGCTCGGCGAAGGTCGAGCGGGTGCTGCGCGACCCGCGGGTCAAGGCGGCCACCCTGACCGGCAGCGAACCGGCGGGGCGGTCCGTCGCCGCGATCGCCGGGGACGAGGTCAAGCCGACGGTGCTGGAGCTCGGCGGCAGCGACCCGTTCGTCGTGATGCCGTCGGCCGACCTCGCCGCGGCCGCGGAGGCGGCGGCCACGTCCCGCTGCCTGAACAACGGGCAGAGCTGCATCTCCGCCAAGCGGTTCATCGTCGACCGCGGCTGCGCCGACGAGTTCGAGCGCCTGTTCGTGGCGAACATGCGGGCGCTGAAGGTCGGCGACCCGATGGACGAGGACACCGACGTCGGCCCGCTGGTCAGCGAGCAGGGCCGCGCCGACGTCGAGGAGCTGGTCGCCGACGCGGTGGGCAAGGGCGCGACGGTGCTGTGCGGCGGCGAGCGCCCGGACCGTCCCGGCTGGTACTACCCGCCGACGGTGATCGGCGACGTGACGCGGGACATGCGGATGTTCCACGAGGAGGTCTTCGGGCCCGTGGCGTCCCTGTTCCGGGTGGACGGCGCGGAGGAGGCCGTCGAGCTGGCCAACGCCACCGGGTTCGGC
Source organism: Actinomadura nitritigenes (assembly GCF_017573545.1). Lineage (GTDB taxonomy): Bacteria > Actinomycetota > Actinomycetes > Streptosporangiales > Streptosporangiaceae > Spirillospora > Spirillospora nitritigenes. The sequence continues at coordinate 151,684 of NZ_JAGEOK010000023.1, forward strand.
CTCGGGTCCAACGCCTGGACGCGGGACGCGGGCGAGCGGGAGCTGTTCGCCCGCGAGCTGGACGCGGGCCAGGTCTTCGTCAACGGGATGACCACGTCCTACCCCGAGTTGCCGTTCGGCGGCGTCAAGCGGTCCGGGTACGGGCGCGAGCTGTCCGCCCAGGGCATGCACGCGTTCTGCAACGTCAAGACCGTGTGGGCGGCCTGAGCGCCGACGGCTCCGATCGGCGGCGGCCTTGATCGTCAACGGCTAGGCTGGGCGTGGAGGTGGCGCGATGACGCGGATCGAGCAGGGCGCGGTCGTGGTCCGGGGCGACGAGGCCGAGACGATCGGGGACGTGCCGGCGGCGGTGCGGCTGCTCGCCGACTCCAGCAGCACCGGCGGCGCGCTCAGCACGCAGCGGGTGACGCTGGCCGCCGGCGGGAACGGGGCGACGCCCCACTACCACGCCGGGTCCACCGAGCTGTTCTACATGCTGGGCGGCACCGCGCAGATCCTCGCCGGGGAGCAGGTGCTGGAGGCCGGCGAGGGCGACCTCGTGGTGGTGCCCCCGAGGATGGCGCACGCGTTCGCCGCCAAGCCCGGCAGCACCGCCGACCTGCTGATCGTGATCACGCCGGGCGTCGAGCGGTTCGACTACTTCCGGCTGCTCGGCCGGCTCGGGAAGGGCGAGGCGACGCTGGACGAACTGCTGGAGTCGCAGGAGCGGTTCGACAACCACTTCCTCGACAGCCCCGAATGGACCGAGGCCCGGTCCTGACCTAGGGGACGACCCGGAACGTCGTGCGGGCGGGGGCGCCCCCGGCGTCGGCGGAGAAGGTGTGCGCGCCGGGCGGCAGCGGGCCCGCGACGAACTCGTGGCCCTGGTTCACCGCATAGTTGAAGGTGCCCATGCGGTCGACGACCGGGCCGGGGCGCTCGCCGCGACCGTCGAGGCTCACCTGGATGCGCTCCCCCGGTCGCCAGCCCGCCCCGTGCACCACGAAGACCGTCGCGCCGTCGCCCTGCGACTGGTTGACGACGATCCGCGGGTTCCCGGTGGGGCGGTCACCGGCGCCGCCCAGCGGGACCGGCGGTTCCGCCGGCCTCCCGGCGGGCGGCCGTCCCGCGCCCGGGGACGTCCCGGCGGAGCCGCCGCCCGACCAGAACGTCCGGGCCAGCAGCGCGCCGACGCCGATCAGCACGATCGCGGCCACCGAGGCGACCGTGTTGCGGGGCTCGCGGAAGAACGTCCGCGCCGACGAGGCCGACGACCGGCCGTCCCGCGCGCCTCCGATGACCACCGGCGGACGCTCCCGCGCCGGCACGGAGTCCTCCGCGCCCGGCGCGGCGCTCTCCTGCCCCGGTTCGGCGACCGGGAGCCGCGGCCCCGCCGCGTAGTCCCTGACCAGGCCCAGCGCCGTGCCGGACAGGCCGGGCTCGGCACGCCCGTGGCGCAGGTACTCCGCCACCGACGCCAGCACGTCGCCGGCCGACGGCCGCCGTCCGGGGTCGCGGGCCAGGCAGCCGCGCACCAGCGTCTCCAGTTCCACGGCGAGCCCGGAGAGGTCCGGTGGCAGGGTGGCGAGCCGCGCCATCAGCTCCAGCGCGCCCTCGCCCCGGTAGGGGCCGTGCCCGGTCGCCGCGTACAGCAGGGTCGCGCCCAGCGCGTAGACGTCGCTCGCGGCCGTCACCACCCGCGACCCCTGCGCCTGCTCGGGCGCCATGAACGCGGGGGTGCCGATCGCGACGCGGCTGAGCGTCATCCGGGCCCGCTCCCGCGCGTGCGCCAGGCCGAAGTCGATCACCCGCGGCCCGTCCGCGCACACCAGCACGTTGGACGGCTTGAGATCGCGGTGGACGAGGCCCGCCGCGTGGATCGACTCGAGCGCCTCCGCGCATCCGCCCGCCAGCCACCGCACCGCCGCGACGGGCAGCGGCCCCGCCTCCGCGACCAGCAGCTCCAGCGACGGCGCCGGGACGTACGCCGTCGCGAGCCAGGGCACCTCGGCGTCGGGGTCGGCGTTCACGACCGACGCGGTGTAGACCCCGCTGACCCGGCGCGCCGCCGCGGCCTCGTGCGCGAAACGGGTGCGGAAGTCGGTCTCGCGGGCCAGCTCGGCCCGGATGGTCTTGACTGCGACGAGCCGTCCCGCCGCGGAGCGGCCCAGGTAGACGCGGCCCATGGAGCCCGACCCGAGCCTGCCGAGGAGCGTGTACGGCCCCGTGGCGACGGGGTCGCCCGCCTCCAGGGGGCCGAGCGGCGCGTCGCGCCTGACCATGTCGCCTCCCCCGGTCGCCTGCCTCACATGGTGCACAACGCGGGGGGCCGGCGGCCGCCGCGGGCGCGAAGCGTCCGATGGCGGCCAGGCGACCGGCCCGCGCGGTGCGCGGGCCGGGGCGAGTGAGGGCGGGTCAGGCGCTCTTGTGGGCCTCCGCCTCGCGCCGCACCTCGTCCATGTCGAGGGCGCGGGCCTGCGAGATGAGGTCCTCCAGGGCCTCCTCGGGCAGCGCGCCCGGCTGGGAGTACAGCACCACCCGGTCACGGACGACCATCAGCGTCGGGATCGAGCTGATCTGGAAGGCCGCCGCGAGGTCCTGCTCGGGCTCGGTGTCGACCTTGGCGAACACCACGTCCGGGTGCTTCTCCGACACCCGCTCGTAGACGGGGGCGAACTGGCGGCACGGCCCGCACCAGGACGCCCAGAAGTCGACCAGCACCATGCCGTCGCCGCCCACGGTCTCGTCGAACGTCTCGCGCGTCAGGGCCTTCGTAGCCATCACCGTTCTCCTCTCAGGGTCCTTACTGCTACGGCAACACCGGCCCGGGCGGCGCGATTCCCCGCGGCCCCGCGGGTGCCGCGCGACGGGCGATTACGCCCGTACGGGCGGGTCAGGGCGCCGTGTAAGCGAGACGAAATCGGCGTTCATTACCGTCCGGAACGAGGCTCATCCCGTCCTGGAAGGCGGCTCATGTCGGGTACGAGAGTCCTTGTCAGAGCGAGTGACGCCGGGATCGCCGCGACGGGGCGGCCGGGCGGCGCCCGGGAGGGTGCGGCGGCGCGGTCCGCCGTCCGCTTCGAGGTGCTCGGGTCGCTGCGGGTGCGCGGCGCGGCCGGGCCCGTGCGGCTCGGCACCCCGAAGACACGCGGGCTGCTGGCGGCGCTGCTGTGCGGCGCGAACCGGCCCGTCGCGCTGGAGACGCTGGTCGACGCCCTGTGGGGCGAGGAGCCCCCGAAGTCGGCCACGAAGAACGTCCAGTCGTACGTGCACCGGCTGCGCCGCGCTCTCGGCGACCCGGACCGGATCGTGCGGACGGGGCCGGGCTACCTGCTGCGGGTGCGGCCCGGCGAGCTGGACGCGCACGCCTTCGAGCGGCTCGTCCGGGAGGGCGGCGCGGCGGCCCGGCGGGGCGACGACGCCCGCGCGGAGCGGCTGCTGCGCGACGCGGCGGCCGCCTGGCGCGGCGAGGACGCGTACGCGGGCGTGCCGGACGTGCCGCTGGTGCGGGCCGAGGCACGGCGCCTCGCTGAGGCACGGCTCGCGGCGCTGCGCGACCGGATCGACGCGGAGCTGCGGCTCGGCCGGCACGCGGCGCTCGTGCCGGAGCTGTCCGCGCTGACGGCGCGGCACCCGCTGCGCGAGGAGCTGTGGGCGCGGCTGATGACGGCGCTGTACCGGTCGGGACGGCAGGCGGACGCGCTGCGCGCCTTCGGCGACGCGCGGCGGGCCCTCGCCGAGGAGGCCGGGCTGGATCCCGGCCCGGGACTACGGGACCTGCAGCGGGCGATCCTCGCGGGCGACCCGGCGCTCGCGCCGCCGGTGCGTCCGGCGGAGGTCCTCGAGCGGTTCATCCGGGCGCTGGACGCCGACCTGCCGGCGGAGGACGCCGAGCGGGCCGCGCTGTGCCACAGCATCCTCGCCGGGCGTCGGCTCATCGCCGCCCTCGACGACGCGGCCGGCGAGCTGCTGCGCGCCCTCGGCTCCCGCTGACGGAGCGCCGGTCCCCGGCCCGGGGACCGGCGCTCCGGCCGCTCCGCTCAGTGGACGGTCTGCGGGACCTTCCACGGGTTGTCGTCGCGCAGCGGCGGCGGCAGCAGCTCCTGCGGCCACCCCTGGAAGGCGACGGGCCGCAGGAACCGCTCGATCGCGGCCGTGCCGACCGACGTGGTGGCGGGCGCGGTCGTGGCGGGGTACGGCCCGCCGTGCTCCATCGCGTAGCTGACGGCGACGCCCGTGGGCCACTGGTTCCACAGCACGCGCCCGCTGCGGTCCGCGAGGACGCCGGTGAGCGCGGCGAGGTCGCCGGTCTCGTCCTGCTCGGCGTGCAGCGACGTGGTGAGCTGGCCGGGCAGCGCCGCGACGGCGTCCGCGACGTCGGCGAGGTCGTCGTAGGTGACGACGAGGCCGAGCGGGCCGAAGCACTCCTGCCCGGCGGCGTCGGCGTCGGCGCGGAACGCCTCGAGGTCCATGGCGAGCAGGCGCGGGGCGGTGGACGCCCCGTCCTCGGGCCAGACGACGCGGCGGACGCCGGGGCGGCCGCCGAGCGCGTCGGAGACCGCCAGGAAGCCGGCCTCGATGCGGTCGTTCAGCATCGGCGCGGCGGCGACGCCGCGCAGCCGCTCGGCGATCTCCTCCACCAGCGCCTCGGGCGCGAACAGCAGGCCGGGGTTGGTGCAGAACTGCCCGGCGCCCAGGGTGAGGGACGCGGCGTAGCCCTGCGCGATCTCGTCGGCCCGCGTCTCGGCGGCGCGCGGCGTCACCACGGTCGGGTTGACGCTGCCGAGCTCGCCGAAGAACGGGATCGGGGTGGGCCGCTCCGCCGCGATCCTCGCGAGCGCGAGGCCGCCCTTCTCCGAGCCGGTGAACGCGGCGGCGGCGATGCCGGGGTGCCGCAGCGCCTCGACGCCCTCCGCCTCGCCCTCGATCAGGCCGAACACGCCGTCCGGCAGCCCGGCGCCGGCGATGATCTCGGCGGTGCGGCGCGACAGCCGGGGGTGGCCGGGGTGCGCCTTGAGCACGACGGGGCAGCCGGCGGCGAGCGCGGAGGCGGTGTCGCCGCCCGCGACGCTGAACGCGAACGGGAAGTTGCTCGCGGCGAACACCAGCACCGGGCCGAGCGCCGTCCGGTAGCGGCGCAGGTCGGGCCGGGGCCCGCTCGGCCACTGCGGGTCGGGCCGGTCGATGCGGGCGTCGTAGAACGCGCCCTCCCTGACCTGGTCGGCGAACAGCCTCAGCTGGAACGTGGTGCGGGTGAGCTCGCCGTTCAGCCGGGTCTCGCCGAGGTGGCTCTCCTCGTCGGCGAGGGCGACCAGCTCGGCGCGGGCGGCCTCCAGGGCGTCCGCGATCGCGGTCAGGCCCTCGGCGCGCTCCTGGGGCGGGGCCGCGGCCCATCCGGCCGCGGCGGACACGGCGGCGGCGACGGCCTGGTCCGGTGTCATGAGGTGCTCCCTTCGTCCCCGGCGTGCGGGGTGGTGCGGACGGTCCCCGGTCCCCGATTCTCCACCGAGTTCCGGTACCCGTAGAACGCGTAGACGATCAGGCCCAGCAGCATCCAGACCACGAACCGGACCCAGGTGACCCAGTCGAGGTTGGCGATCAGCCAGATCGAGAAGCCGATGCCGACCAGCGGCACCAGCGGCACCCAGGGAGTGCGGAACGAGCGCGGCAGGTCCGGCCGGGTCCGGCGCATCACCATGATCGCGACGGCGACCACGATGAACGCCATCAGGATGCCGATGTTGGTGAGGTCGGCGGCCTCCTTGATCGGCAGGAACCCGGCGATGACGGCCGAGCCGATCCCGACGAGCCAGATGACGCGATCGGGCACCTGCCGCTTCGGGTGGTTCCTCGCGAAGTAGGCGGGCAGCAGCCCGTCCCGGCTCATCGAGAACCAGACGCGGGTGACGGCGAGCATGTTCGCCAGCGCGGAGGTGGTGATGCCGATGACGGCGCCGACCGCGACGACCGTGCCGAGGCCCGCGAGGCCGACGGAGGCGAGCGCGCTGGAGAACGGGCTCTTGACGTCGATGTGCCGGTAGTCCTGCATGCCCAGCAGGACGATGCAGACGAGCAGGTAGATGACGGCCGCGATGGCGAGCGAGATGACGATCGCCTTCGGCAGCACCTTCTTGGCCTCGGCGCTCTCCTCGGCCGCGGCGCTCATCGCGTCGTAGCCGTAGACGGCGAAGAACGTGGTGGCGGCGCCGGAGATCGCGCCGCCGATGCCGAACGGCAGGAACGGGCTGAAGTTGCCGCCGGAGATGTGGAACGCTCCCGCGATCACGACCAGGGCGACGATGCCGAGCTTCACGACGACGAGGATCGTCTCGAACCGCGCCGACTCCCTCGTCCCGCGCGACAGCACGAACGCCAGCAGCAGGCACAGCAGCGCGGCGAACAGGTCGACCTTGTGGCCGGAGCCGGTGCCGGGCGCGCCGAGCGCCCAGTGCGGCAGGTCGAGGCCGGCCTGGTCGAGGATGTAGGACAGGTAGCCGGAGATCGCGATGGCGACGACCGCGACGATCGCGGTGTACTCCAGCAGCAGGTCCCAGCCGATCGCCCAGCCGATCGCCTCGCCGAGCGCGGCGTAGGAGTAGGTGTAGGCGGAGCCGGCCTTCGGGATGAGGCCGGCGAACTCGGCGTAGCAGAGCGCGGCGGCGCTGCTGGCGACGATCGCGATGAGGAACGAGATCATCACGCCGGGGCCGGCGTCGTCGTGCGCGACGACGCCGGCGAGCGAGAACACGCCCGCGCCGACGAGCCCGCCGAGGCTGAGCGCGACGAGCTGCCACAGGCCCATGGTGCGGCGCAGGCCGCCGGCGGTCTCCTCCTCCGACGAGTCGACCGGCTTCAGGCGGAAGATTCCCGCTCGGGTGAACAGCCCGCGTGCGGCCGGATCGGCCGACGGGGGCGTTTTCGGCATGGCTTGGGACATGACGGTCCCTCCCGGATGGGTCAGGGGTTACCAAGGGGTGGGTCGTGCGGCGGCCGGCCGGCTCGGCCGGCCGCCGTGAAGAGCCCGGACGGGGGCCGCGGCCCCGGAACGGGAGAGGCCGATCGGCCTAGAGGACGAAGCCCTCGGGGAAGGGATCGGCGGGGTCGAGCAGGTAGGTGGCGTTGCCGGTGATCCAGGCGCGGCCGGTGAACTCGGGGATCACCGCGGGCAGGCCGCCGGCCTCGGCGGTGCCGACGAGCCGGCCGGTGAACCGGGTGCCGATGAACGACTCGTTCACGAACTCGGTGTGCAGCGGCAGCTCGCCGCGCGCGTGCAGCTGCGCCATCCGGGCGGACGTGCCGGTGCCGCACGGCGACCGGTCGAACCAGCCGGGGTGGATCGCCATGGCGTTCCGCGAGCGCTTCGCGTCCGAGCCGGGCGCGAGGAACTGCACGTGCTTGCAGCCGCCGATCAGCGGGTCGCCGGGGTGCACCGGGCGGTCGGCGTCGTTGATCGCCGCCATGATCGCCAGTCCGGCCTCGAGGATGTCGTCCTTGCGGGCCCGGTCGAACGGCAGCCCGAGCCGCTCCAGCTCGGTGATGGCGTAGAAGTTGCCGCCGTACGCCATGTCGTAGCGGACCTCGCCGAGGCCCGGCACGTCGACCGCGGCGTCCTGGCGCAGCGCGAACGCCGGGACGTTGCGGAGCGTGACGTTCTCGGCGACGCCGTCGCGGACCGCCACGCGGGCCTCGACGAGCCCGGCCGGGGTGTCCAGCCGGACGATCGTCTCCGGCTCGGTCACCTCGACCATCCCGGTCTCGACCAGCACGGTCGCGACCCCGATGGTGCCGTGCCCGCACATCGGCAGGAACCCGCTGACCTCGATGTACACGACGCCCCAGTCGGCGTCCGGCCGGGTCGGCGGCTGGAGCAGCGCGCCGCTCATCGCGGGGTGGCCGCGCGGCTCGTCCATCAGGAACCGGCGCAGCCCGTCGAGGTGCTCGACGGCGTGCCGGCGGCGCTCGGCCATCGTGGCGCCCGGGATGGGCGCGACGCCGCCGGTGACGACGCGGGTCGGCATGCCCTCGGTGTGCGAGTCGACCGCGGTGATCGACCGGACCGAGCGCATCAGGCGGCCTGCCGCTGCGCGAGGGCCTCGATGGCGCGGGCCATGTCGGCGGTGACGCCGGCGCGGTGCTCGCCGGTCAGCGGGCCGCGCGGCGGGCGGCACGGGCCGCCGTACCGGCCGACCTGCTCCATGCCGAGCTTGATCGCCTGGACGAACTCGGTGCGCGAGTCCCAGCGGAAGGCCGCGACGAGCGGCTCGTACAGCGCGCGGGCCTCCTCCAGCCTCCCGGTGGTGGCCAGCTCGTACAGCAGCGCGGACTCGGCCGGGAAGACGTTCGGGAAGCCCGCGAACCAGCCGGTGGCGCCCATCAGCAGCGCTTCGAGGGTGACGTCGTCGGCGCCGGCGACGACCTCCAGGCCGGGGGCCTTCTCCTTGATCTCCAGGACGCGGCGGACGTCGCCGGAGAACTCCTTGACCGCGACGATGCCGTCGATCTGCGCGATCTCGGCGAGCAGGTCGGGGGTGAGGTCGACCTTGGTGTCGATCGGGTTGTTGTAGACCATGACGGGCAGCCCGACGGACGCGACCGCCTCGTAGTGGGCGATGACCTCGCCGCGGTTGGCCCGGTACATCGTCGGCGGGAGGCACAGAACGCCGTGCGCGCCGTCCTCGGCGGCGAGCTCGGCCCAGTGCCTGGCCTGGTGGGAGCCGGGGCCGTGCACGCCCACCACGACGACGCCGTCCTCGCCGACGGCCTCGACGGCGGTGCGGGCGACGCGGCGGCGCTCCTCGTCGGTCAGCGAGGAGTACTCGCCGAGGGAGCCGTTCGGTCCGACGCCGCGGCAGCCGTTGTCGACGAGCCAGCGGCAGTGCTCGGCGTACTTGCCGTAGTCGACGGCGAGCCCGGCGGGAGCGGTGGCGTCCTCGTAGTAGGGCAGCGCCGTCGCAACGATGACGCCGCCGAGGCTCAGGAGCTTGGTGTCGCTCATCGGGCGCTCTCTTTCTTGTCGGGGTTCGGTGTGTTCTCGGTCGGGGGACTTGCGAGTTCGCCGAGCCGGATGGGCTGGGCGATGGGCCGGTGGTGGGGGTTCGCCCCGGGCACCGTGTCGGAGAGCAGTTCGGCGACCGTGGGGCCGCAGACGCGGGCCTGGCAGGGTCCGAGCCCGGCGCGGGTGCCGAGCTTGACCGCGCGGGCGGACCCGCTCGCCTTCTCGCCGGCCGCGCGGCACAGGGAGCCGTAGGTGGTCTCCTCGCAGCGGCAGACGACGGTCTCGTCCCGCAGCCAGCCGGGCCAGGCCGCGCCGATCGGATGGGCGGCGGCGAGCCGGGCGGCGAACGCGCGGGCCCGGTCGCGGCGGCGGCGCAGCGCGCCGGCCTCGCGGGCGCCGGGGTCCCCTCCCCCGGCGATCCAGCCGGCGAGCAGGCCCTCGGTGCGGGCGGCGGGCGCCCCGCCGATGCCGGTGATCTCGCCGGCCGCGTAGACGCCGGGCGCGGTGGTGCGCTGGTCGGCGTCCACCTCGGCGAAGGCGCCGCCGGGCGTGCGGGTGAGGGCGCAGCCGGCCGCGACGGGCAGTTCGAGCTGCGGCGTGAAGCCGTGGGTGACGCACAGCGCGTCCACCGGGACGGTGCGCTCGGTGCCGGGGACGGCCGACCAGTCGGGACGCAGCCGCGCCGTGACCGCCTCTTCGACGCGCCCGTCGCCCCGGGCCTCGATCACGGCGCGGCCCGTCCGGTACGGGACGCGGTGCCGGGCCAGCAGCCCCGCGTACTCGGCGAGCTCCCCGGCCTTGCCGGCCTGCGAGGCCAGCTCCCAGGGGCGGCGGCCCCAGCCGCGCGCGACGGTCGCGGCGGGGTTGGCCTCCAGCACCTCCAGGACGGTGGCGCCGGCCTCGATCAGCGACGCGGCGACCGGGAGAAGGAACGGTCCAGAACCGGCGATCAGGACGGGGTCGCCGACGACCAGGCGCTCCCCCTTGGCGAGCGCCTGCGCGGCGCCGGCGGTGTACACGCCGGGCAGCTCCCATCCCGGGAACGGCAGGACGCGGTCGTGGGCGCCGGGCGCGAGGACCAGCGCGTCCGGGCGCAGGACGCGGCGTTCGCGTCCTGCGGTGTCGGCCTCGCCGCGCAGCACGTGGACGGTCGGCGTGCCCTCGTCGAGCCGTTCGATCGACCAGACGGTGCTCTCCTGCCACCAGTCGCAGCGCGGATGCCCGAGGACGTGGTCGCGGAGCCGCTCGAAGCCGCGCCAGCCGTGGTGCAGGCGTCCGGGGTGCGCGGCGGCGAACGCGTCGGGGAGCATCCGGTGGTACTGGCCGCCGGGGTGCTCGGACGCGTCGATCAGCGTGACGTCCGCGCCGGCGCGCAGGGCGCCCGCCGCCGCGCCGAGCCCGGCGGGCCCGGCGCCGACGACCACGACACGGCGGCTCATCGGGCGTCCTCCGCCCGGGACTGGGTCGCGACGGCGTCGCCGTCGTGCGCGCGGCGGCGGCAGGCCCGCACGTCGCGGACGCCGTTGACGGTGACGAGGCAGTCGAAGCAGGCGCCGATCCCGCAGAACACGCCGCGCGGGGCGCCGGACGGCCCCGACCGCCAGGTGCGGCGCCCGGAGACGAGCAGCACGCCGGCGATCGTCTGCCCGGCGACGCCGTCGACGGGCTCGCCGTCCACGGTGATCCGCAGCGGGACGTCGGGGCGGCGCCCGGCCGCGTCCCCGGCCGCGGGCACGAGTCTCGCGCTCACAGGTTCTCTCCTTCGGACTGGACGGCGGGCCGGTCGGCGCGGAACGGCGCGGCGTCGATCGCGGGCTCGCGGCCGAGCATCAGGTCGCGCAGCACGGCGGCGGTCCCGGCGGACAGCCCGATCCCGGCGCCCTCGTGCCCGGTGGCGTGCCAGAGGCCGTCGAGCCCGGGGTCGGCGCCGATGACCGGCAGATGGTCGGGGACGAACGGGCGGAACCCGCCGTAGGCCCGGATCACCGGCACGCCGGCCAGCGCCGGGAACAGCCGGAGCGCCTTGGCGGCGATGACCGACAGCACCTCGGGGCGGATCCGGTCGTCGAACCCGACGCGGCGGCGCGAGGAGCCGAGCAGGATCGTGCCGCCGCGGGTCGCCTCGACGACCGCGGACGCCTGGAGGTCCTCGGCGGCGCTGCCGACGGCGCCCACGTAGTCGGCGTCGTAGACCTTGTGGAAGACGGTCGGCGGCATCGGCGCGGTCACCAGCACCTCGCCGCGCCGGGGCCGGACGCCGAGCCGGACGCCGAGCCTCCTCGCCACCTCCCCCGACCAGGGTCCGGCGGCGTTGACGACGGCGTCCCCCTCGATCGTCCCGCCGGAGGTGCGGACGCCGGTGATCCGCCCGCCGCGGCGGGCGGCGCCGAGCACCTCGCAGCCGGTGCGCAGCTCGGCGCCGGCGCGGACGGCGGCGGCCAGCAGCGCGGTCGCGGCGCCGGCGGGCTGCACCTGCGCGTCCCCGGGGTAGTGGACGGCCATCGCGACGTCGCGGGTGAGGTGGGGCTCGGCGGCGGCGAGCGCGGCGGCGTCCATCTCGTCGGCGGTGACCCCGGCCTCGCGCTGGCTCTCGGCGAACTCGGCGAGCGCGCCAGCGCCCTCGGGCGTGGTGGCGACGACGATGCCGCCCTTCGGGTCCCATTCGGCGGCTCCGGCGTTCGGGTCGCCGTCCAGGATCGCGGGCCACAGCTCGCGGGACAGCTTCGCCAGCTCCAGCTCGGGGCCGGGCCCCTTGTCGGAGACCAGGACGTTGCCCTCGCCGTGCGCGGTGGTGCCCGCGGCGGGACCGGACCGGTCGACGACCGTGACCGCGCATCCCGCGAGGGCCAGCTCGCGGGCGCAGGCGGCACCGATCATCCCGGCGCCCAGCACCACGACCCGCGTCATCGGCCCTCCCGCCGCGCCGGAACGCCCCGCCAGGGCGTTCGTTAAACCGAACGACCCTGAGAGTATGTCCGCCCCAGCCGCGCTGTCAACGCGCGGATGAGACCGGCGTCACGGCGTCTCGACCAGGTGCGGCGGTTCCGCGGGCGCGGCGTGAAGCCGCTGGTCAGAGCGGTACTGCAGGAGCAGCACGGAGCGGACGGGCCCGTCCAGGGCGGTGTAGGTGTGCGGCAGCCGCGCATCGAAGCTCACGTAGTCGCCCGGCCCGAGCTCCACGTCCCGGTCGTCCACCCGAACGCCGAGCCGCCCCGCCTGCACGATGGTGTGCTCGGTCCCGACATGGCCCAGCGAGTCCTGCCGGGAGTCGGCCCTGACCTGCTGGTCGTACACCTCGAAGATCGCTCCGCCGGACTCGATGCCGCGCAGCGGCCGCAGGTCGACGCCCTCGCCGCGCAGCACCTCGACGTCGGCGCCGCGCACCACGGTCAGCCCCGACGGCTGCTGGTGGTCCAGCAGGTCGGAGATCGGCACCTCCAGGGCGCGCGACAGGCTGAACACCGTCTCGATGGTGGGGTTGCCGGCGCCCGCCTCCAGCTGGGAGAGCGTCGCCTTGCCGATCTTCGACCGGCGCGACAGCTCCGACAGCGACAGCCCGAGCTCCAGCCGCGCGCGGCGCAGGTTGCCCGCCAGCACGTCCCGCACCGAATCGCCCGGACCGCCCACGTGCCCGCCCCCTTCGCCCGCGGGACGCCGATCGCCCGCTTCCCTTGCGTTCGCTTTAACGAACACGTAGTTTACCGACGGCGCCGCGTGGCCGGGCGGATCGGCCCGCTGCGGCGCGCGCGGCCTACGACAGCGCGACGCGCCGGCCCGCCCCGGCGGCGCGGGCGCGGTCCACGATGACGGCGGCGGCCGCGGCGTCCTGCACGCCCAGGCCGACGCTGTTGTAGAAGACCACGTCGCCGGCCGCCTCCCGGCCGGGCGCGAGGCCGGCGACGATCGGCCCGAGGGCCCGGATCCGGTGCTCGCCGAGCCGGCCGTCGCGCAGGGCCGCCACGATCGGGCCGGCCTGCCGCACGGCGGTGGCCACGTCGTCGACCACGACGGCCGCCGCGCGGGCGAGGAGCGCGCCGTCGACCTCGCTCCGGTCCGGCGCGAACGAGCCGACGCTCAGCACCGTGCAGCCCGGTTCGAGCCACTCGCCGAGGACGACCGGCTCCGTACTCGTCGTCGCGGTGACGACGATGTCCGCGCCGGCGACGGCGGCGCGGACGTCCCCGGTCCCCTCGACCGGCAGGCCCAGTTCCTCGGCCAGCTCGGCGGCGGCGCCGCACGTCCCCGCGTTGCGGCAGGCTACGGTCACCCGCTCGACCGGGCGCACGAGCGGCATCGCCCGCGCGTGCGCGCGGCCCTGCACGCCGCAGCCGACCACGGCGAGCCGGGACGCGCCCGGGGCCGCGAGGTGGTCGGCGGCCACCGCGCTCGCCGCGGCCGTCCGGGGCGTCGTGACCGCCTCGCCCTCGATGATCGCGACGGGCCGCCCGTCCACCGGGTCCTGCACGGTCACCAGCGCCGCGACGGTCGGCAGGCCGCGCGCGGCGTTGCCCGGCGTGACGCTGCCGAACTTCGCGACCGCCCCGGCCCCGGGGAGCCGCGACACGTAGCTGAACGCGACCGCGCCGTCCGGCCCGTCCAGCAGCACCCGCGGCGCGAGCCTCGCCTCACCCGTGCCGAGCGCCGCGAACGCGGCCCGCTGCGACTCGATCGCGGCCGGCAGGTCGAACACCGCGCGCACGTCGGCGGCGGACAGCAGCAGGACGTCGGCCATGCGCCGATCCTCGCGAGCCGCGCCCCGCGCTGTCGAGGCCGGAAGGGCAAGCGGTGCTTACCGATCACGACATGAGATCGCATGCTTCGTCGTCTCGACGGCCGTCCGTCGACGGATCACGCTTTTGCCAACCCGCCTGACGAGCGAGGGAGCACCGATGACGTCCACGACACCACGGCGCCGCGGAGCGCGGTCGCACGGGCTCGCGGCGGCCGGCGCCGGGCTGCTGCTGGTCCCGCTCGCCGCCGGCTGCGGGTCGGGCGGATCCGGCGGATCCGGCGACATCAAGATCGGCGTGCCCGCGCCGCTGAGCGGCGACTCGGCCTCCGCCGGCCAGGACATCCTCGCCGCCGCGAGGGTCGCCGCCGACGAGGTCAACAAGGCCGGCGGGGTGAAGGGCAAGAAGATCAAGATCGTCCAGGCGGACGACCAGTGCAGCGCGCAGCAGGGCGCGCAGGCCGCGCAGAAGCTGCTCAACAGCGGCGTGGTCGCGGTCGCCGGCGGCTACTGCTCGGGCGCGGCCGTGCCCGCGATCCCGATCTACGGGCGGCGGAGCGTGCCGTTCGTCATGGACGCCTCCACCAACCCGTCGCTCACCGACGGCGGCAAGGGCAAGGTGTTCCGGACCTGCGGGCGCGACGACAACCAGGGCCTGGTCGCGGCGAAGTTCATGACCGGTCCGCTCGGCGCGAGACGGATCGCGCTGCTGCACGACAACACCACCTACGCCAAGGGCCTCGCGGACGCGGCGGCCTCCTCGGTGAGGCAGGCCGGCGGGCAGGTCGTCTACGAGGACGCGCTGCAGCCCGGCCAGTCCGACTACAGCCCGGTCCTGACGAAGATCGCCTCGACGAGGCCGGACGTCCTGTACTTCACCGGCTACTACGCCGAGGCGGGGCTGCTGATGAAGCAGCGCAGGCAGCTCGGCCTGAAGTTCACGCTGATGGGCGGGGACGCCACGACCGACGCGACCGTCCTGAAGACGGCCGGCTCCGCGGCGGACGGCTACATCGCCACCACCGCGCCGCTCGCCAAGGACCTGCCCGCCGCGGCCGGGTTCGTGTCCGCCTACAAGGCGAAGAACGGCGCCGACCCGGGGCCGTTCTCCGTCTACGAGTACGACGCGGTGAAGGTCCTCGCGGAGGTCATCGGGCAGACCGGGACGAAGGGCGCCGACATCATCAAGGGCCTGCACGGCGTCAGGGACTTCCCCGGCATCACCGGCCCCATCACCTTCGACGCGAAGGGCGACCGGACCGACCCGCTCTACATCACCGTCCACGTGCAGAGCGGCGCGTTCACCGCCTACAAGAAGCTCGACAAGAGCGGCGCCTGGGTGGACGCCAAGACGTCATGAGCGCGGCGGCATGAGCGAGTTCGTCCAGTACCTGGTGAACGGCCTGACCATCGGGGCGTTCCTGGCGCTGATCGCGCTCGGCTACTCGATGATCTACGGCGTGGTGCGGCTGATCAACTTCGCGCACGGCGACGTGTTCATGATCGGGGCGTTCGCCGGGTACGGGGTCCTCACCACGCTCGGCGTGACCGGCGGGACGGCCTGGCCCGCGATGCTCGCGGCGGTGGTGGCGGGCGCGCTCGCCACCGGCCTCGTCGGTACCGGGATCGCCCGCGCCGCCTACGTCCCGCTGCTGTCCTCGCCCCGGCTGGCGCTGCTGATCGCCGCGATCGGGGTGTCGCTGGCGCTGGAGGAGGGCGTGAAGGACCTGACGCACGCCCGGTTCAAGTCGTACCCGGGAGTGCTGGACGGCGGCCGG
This sequence comes from Actinomadura nitritigenes, assembly GCF_017573545.1. GTDB lineage: Bacteria > Actinomycetota > Actinomycetes > Streptosporangiales > Streptosporangiaceae > Spirillospora > Spirillospora nitritigenes. Next base: position 167,165 of record NZ_JAGEOK010000023.1, read on the forward strand.
ATCTTCAGCGGGACCGTCCGCGTCACCTACGGCCAGCTCGCGCTCGTGCTGCTGTCGGTGGCGCTGATGGCGGGGCTGTGGCTGTTCGTCACCCGGACCGTCACCGGCACCGCGATGCGGGCGCTGGCGATGGACCGGGACGCCGCCCGGCTGCAGGGCATCGACGTCGAGCGGCTCGTCCTCGTCACGTTCTTCGTCGGGTCCCTGCTCGCGGGCGCCGCAGGCGTCATGTACGGGCTGTACTACGTGCAGATCAGCTTCGGGATGGGGTTCCTGATCGGGCTGCGCGCGTTCACCGCCGCGGTGCTCGGCGGCATCGGGAACCTGCCGGGGACGATGGTCGCGGGCGTATGCATCGGGCTCGTCCAGTCGTTCGCCGCCGGGTACGTCTCGTCCCGCTGGACCGATGTGATCATCTTCGGGCTGCTGATCGCGGTGCTGGCGCTGCGGCCGACCGGGCTGTTCGGCGAGCGCGTCGTGGAGCGCGCATGAGGGCCCGGGACCCGCTGCGCCGGGACCTGGCCCTCCGGTACGGGGGCTGGCCGCTGCTGGTCGTGCTCGCGCTGGCAGGCGGGCAGGTGATGGACGACTACCAGGTCACCGTCGCCGGGACGATCCTGATCTACGCGATCCTCGGGCTCGGCATCAACATCGTCGTCGGCTACGCCGGGCTGCTGGACCTCGGCTTCGCGGCGTTCTTCGCGATCGGCGCGTACACGTCCGGGCTGCTGATGGTGAAGCTGGGCTGGAACTTCTGGCTGACGCTGCCGGCCGCGGTGCTCGCCGCGGCCGCCGCCGGGGTCGTGATCGGGTACCCGACGCTGCGGCTGCGCAGCGACTACCTCGCGATCGTCACCCTCGGCTTCGGCGAGATCATCCGGATCACGGTGGTGAACCTGGACGTCACCGGCGGCCCGAACGGGCTGACCGGGATCCCCCCGGTCTCGGTCGCGGGACGCCAGATCGTCACGCCCGCCGGCTTCTTCTACCTGGCGCTCGCGTTCTTCGTCGTCGTGCTGGTCCTGACGGGACTGCTGGCGCGGTCGCGGCTGGCGTACGCGTGGCGGGCGGTCCGGTCGGACGACACCGCCGCCGAGGCGGTCGGCGTCCCGTCCCGGCGGGTGAAACTGCTCGCCTACGTCCTCGGCGCCGCCGTCGGCGCGGTCGCCGGCCCGCTGAACGCGGCGCAGCTCGGCACGGTCGACCCGTCCAGCTTCACGTTCCTGACCTCGCTGATGATCCTGCTGGTGGTGATCATCGGCGGGATGGGCAGCCGGCCCGGGGTGATGGTCGGCGCAATCGTCATCGTCGCGCTGCCCGAGGCGCTGCGGACCGTGCAGGAGTACCGGGGGCTGTTCTTCGCGTTGCTGCTCATCGTCATCGTGATCCTGCGGCCGCAGGGCGTGTGGCCCGCCCGGCCGCGCCGGTTCCGGCTGCCCGCGCGGGCGCCGGCCGAGGCGCGGCCCGCCCCGGCCGGGCCGGGCGCGCTGCTGGCGGTGGACGGCCTGTCCCGGGAGTTCGGCGGCGTGACGGCCGTCGAGGATCTGCGGCTGCGCGCCGCCGCCGGGCAGGTGGTGAGCGTGATCGGCCCGAACGGGGCGGGCAAGACCACCGCGTTCAACTGCATCACCGGGCTGATCCCGCCGTCGTCGGGGACCGTCGTGCTCGCCGGGCGGCGGGTGCGGGGGCTGCCTCCGCACCGGGTCGCCGCCGCCGGGCTGGCCCGCACGTTCCAGAGCATCCGGCTGTTCGACGAGATGACCGTCGCCGAGAACGTGCTGATCGGCCGGTTCGCCCGCGACCGGGCGCTGCTGCGGCCGCCGCGCCGCGCCGACCTGGACGCGGTCCGCCGCTGCCTGGACTTCGTCGGCCTGGCCGGCGCGGCGGACCGGCCCGCCGGGGGGCTCCCCTACGGCGACCGGCGCCGGCTGGAGATCGCGCGGGCGCTCGCCGCCGAGCCGCGGGCGCTGCTGCTGGACGAGCCCGCCGCGGGCGCCAACCCGACCGAGAAGCGCGCGCTGATGGAGCTGATCGCGCGGATCAGCGGGCTCGGCACGGCCGTCGTGCTGATCGAGCACGACGTCGCGCTGGTCATGTCGATCTCCGATCGGGTGACCGTGCTGGAGCACGGCCGGGCGATCGCGGAGGGCCCGCCCGGCGAGATCCGGGCGGACCCGCGGGTGATCGCGGCGTACCTCGGCGTGCCCGACGACCCGGAGACCGACCTCGTCACGGAGGTGCTGGGGTGACCCTTTTGCGGGTGACGGACCTGCACAGCCGCCACGGGCAGGTCGAGGCGCTGGCCGGGATCTCCTTCGAGGTCGCCGAGGGCGAGATCGTCGCGCTGCTCGGCAGCAACGGCGCGGGCAAGACGACCGCGCTGCGCACCCTCACCGGGCTGCACCGGGCCCGGTCGGGGCGTGTCGAGTTCGACGGCCGCGACATCACCCGGCTCGGCGCGCACCGGATCGTCGCCGCCGGGCTCGGGCACGTCCCGGAGGGCCGCCGGGTGTTCCCGGCCCTGACGGTGGCGGAGAACCTGCTGCTCGGCGGCTACCTGCGGCGCCGCGACCGCGCCGCGGTGAGCGCCCGCCGCGAGGAGGTCTACGCCATGTTCCCGCGGCTCGGGGAGCGGCGCGGGCAGCTCGCCGGGCTGCTGTCCGGCGGCGAGCAGCAGATGCTCGCCATCGGCCGCGCGCTGATGCTGCGGCCCCGGCTGCTCGCCCTCGACGAGCCGACGATGGGGCTGGCGCCGCGGACGGCGCAGCAGGTGCTGCGGGTCGTCCGCGACATCCGGGACCAGGGCGCGACCGTCCTCATCGTCGAGCAGAACGCGCACCAGACGCTCCGCCTCGCCGACCGCGCCTACGTGCTGGAGACGGGCCGCGTCGTGCTGGACGGCCCGGCCGCGGACCTCGCCCGCGACGACCGCGTCAAGGCCGCCTACCTCGGCGGCGACCCGGTGATCGAGACCGGCTGATCAGCGCCGCACCCCGCTACTGAAACCGATTTCTGTTCCTGGGTGCGGCCGCGCGCTCCCCGCCGCCCGGACGACCCGAAATCAGCAGGTCGGACAACATTCCGGCAGATCACCTCTTGACATCGCCGACGCTCCTGCTGCAATCATTCTCTGACAACGGTTTCAGTGATCTGGGCAACAGACGGGAGTCGACGTGGCGACCATCCACGACGTGGCGGCGCGGGCCGGGGTCTCCCCCGCCACCGTCTCGCGGTTCCTGCGGGGACAGCGGGTCAGGTCGGCGGAGGCCATCCGGGCCGCCGTGGATGAGCTGGGCTTCGCGCCGAACATCGCGGCCCAGTCGCTGAAGTCGGGGCGCACCCGCACCATCGGGGTCGTCGTCCCCGACATCACCAACCCGTACTTCGCCGCGGTCGTGAAGGGCATGGAGTCCGTCAGCCGCGACCGCGGCTACCGGCTGCTGCTCGCCAACAGCGACGAGAGCGGCGCCCGCGAGGCCGACCTGCTCGCCGACATGGCCCGCCAGGTGGACGGCATCATCCTCGCCCCGGCCACCGAGCACGAGCAGACCCCGGTGCAGCTGCGCGACAGCGGGCTCCCCGTCGTGTTCATCGACCGGGACCTCGCCGACGGGGAGAGCTTCGACGCCGTCCTCGTCGACAACCGCGCGGGCGGCCGGCAGGCCGCCGAGCACCTCCTCGGGCTCGGCCACACCCGCATCGCGATGATCAGCGGCGGCCAGGAGTCCACGCCGGGCCGGTACCGGCGGGACGGTTTCCTCGAGGCCGTGTCCGCCGCCGGCGTCGAGATCCCGCCGGAGCTCGACCTCATCGGCGACTTCCGCGAGGAGCGCGCGTACCAGCTCACCCTGTCGCTGCTGTCGCTCGCCGAGCCGCCGACCGCGATCTTCACCGCGAACAACCTCACCACGCTGGGCGCGCTGAAGGCGCTGCACGACATGCGGGTGGACGTCCCCGGGCAGATCAGCCTGATCGGCTTCGACGACCTGGACACCGGGCCGCTGCTGCGGCCCCCGCTGACCGTCGTCGACCGCCCGATGACCGAGCAGGGCGTCCTCGCCATGCGGCTGCTGCTGCACCGCTTCGACGACAGCCAGACCCGCGACCTCCCCCGCCGCATCGTCATGGACATAAAGATCATCGAGCGGGCCTCGACCGCCCCGCCTCGCACCCCCGGGAAGGCAGGCACGACGCGATGACCGCGACCGAGTTGCACGGATTCCTGCATGGGCTTCCCGGCGTCGACCAGGTCGGCGCGGAGGAGCGTGCGGCCCGGCTGGCCACCCGGTCGATCAAGACGTCGGCGAAGGCCGAGGCGATCGATCTGGCGATCTCGATGGTGGATTTGACCACGT
>NZ_JAGEOK010000024.1 GCF_017573545.1 Actinomadura nitritigenes
AGCGTCCCCCCCCCCCCCGAGCCACCTCTCCCCACCTCCCCCCCTCTCCTCCACTCCGCTCTTCCGATCCCGCAGCGGGGCGCGCGCGGGCAGCGGGCCGCCGCGGGCCGCCGCGGCGGCCGCGAGCCCGCCGAGGGCGATGCCCGCGACGCCCGGCAGGAGGTTGTTCGGGAACGGCAGCGGCGACAGCGCGCTCACCTGGTACGGGACGAGGAGGACGAGGATCAGGAAGCCGCCGAGCGCGGCGCCCACGTCGATCCGCCAGACCGGCCCGCCGGTACCGGCGCGGCGCAGCGGCGCCCGGCACGCCACCGCCAGCAGCCATGCCGACAGCACCTGCCCGAGGACCACGATCGGCACCACCTCGATGCCGGTGACGGCGTACGTCCCGGCGACCGCGCCTGCGCCGACGCCGAGGACGGTGCCGCCGAGCACGCAGACCCCGCCGGGGACGGCGCGGACGGCGAGCCCGGACGCCAGGAACGCCAGCGCGAGGCCCTGCCCGACGACGATCGCGATGTGCGCGCCGGTCAGCGACTGCCAGCCGGACGAGGCGACGAACGCGGGGCTGGCCAGCACCAGCACCTGCAGCGCGAGGAACGGCCCGAACGCGGCGGCGCCCATCGCGTCCCGCCAGGACAGGCCCGGCGCCGTCACCGGCCCGGACGACAGCTCCCGGTAGAGGGCGGCGGCGCCGAGCGCCACGAACGCCAGGCACGCCGCCCACGGCCCGATCCCGTTCCGCCACACCGGGTCCCAGGTGGCGAAGCACATCCGGACCGCGGTGTCGGCGGACAGGCCCGCGACGGTCGCGGTGGCGAACCCGACGCCGGACAGCCCGCGCGCCCCCTCGAACAGCGCCGCGACCGCGATCATGCCGATGGCGGTGCCGACGAACGCCAGCCAGGTCTGCGGGCCGATCGCCTGGGCGAGCAGCCGGACGGCGAACAGGCCGCCGACGCCGGCCAGCAGGAGCCCGCTCGGCCCGGCGGCGCGGCGCACCAGCGGCGCGGCGAACCCGGCGAGGTAGACCGCCAGCACGGCGATCGCGGCCACGCCGGTGCCGGCGTCGTCGGCGAAGTGGTCGAGCTGGGGAAGCGAGAAGCGCAGGGTCTGCGCGAGCACCGCGACCGTGATCGCGATGAGCGTCAGCCGGGCGGGCCCCTGCGGGACGATGGACGGCCCCTGCGCCGCCGGGCCGCCGATCTTCGTGCCTACTTCTGTGCTGGCCAATTGAACGAGTGCTCCCGGGGGACGAGCGGACCTACGGGGGTGGCGGCGCGGCACTGCGCGGCCCCTGCGGACTCTACGGCCCCGGCGGGCGCTTCGCGGGCGAAACCCGCCGGGAGCGGAACCGATCACACCACCGGACGATCATACGGGCCGGGGCGGACGCGACGGGCCGCTCCGGCAAGGCCCCGCGGGCGAAACCGCAAGGACCGAGAACCAAGCCGCCGGGCTGCGGGCGGGGCCGCGGGGTCCGCGGGCGGAAATCGGCCACGGCCGGAGGCGATCCAGGGATCGCGCTCCGGCCGTGGTCGTGACGGCCTCTCGGCCGCCGCCGTTCAGTACGGGGTCAGTGACGGGTCACTGGCCGCCGGACAGCTTCTCCCGCAGCGCGGCGAGCGCCTCGTCGGTGGCCAGCGCGCCACCGCCCGACTCGCTCTCCCCGCCGCCGGAGTAGGAGGTCTCGCCACCGCCGCCGGTCGCGGGGCCGGTCTCGGCCTCCGCCTCGGCCTTGCGGGCCTCCTCGATCTGCTTGCGGTGGGCGTCGAAGCGGGTGCGCGCCTCGGCGTACTGCCGCTCCCAGGTCTCGCGCTGCTCGTCGAAGCCCTCGAGCCACTCGCCGGTCTCGGCGTCGAAGCCCTCGGGGTACTTGTAGTTGCCCTGCTCGTCGTACTCCGCGGGCATGCCGTACAGCGTGGGGTCGAAGTCCTCTTCCTCCATGCTGGCCGCGCCCTCGTTGGCCTGCTTGAGCGACAGGCTGATCCGCCGCCGGTCGAGGTCGATGTCGATGATCTTCACGAAGATCTCGTCGCCGACCTGGACGACCTGCTCGGGGATCTCCACGTGGCGCTCGGCCAGCTCGGAGATGTGCACCAGGCCCTCGATGCCCTCCTCGACGCGGACGAACGCGCCGAACGGCACCAGCTTGGTGACGCGGCCCGGCACGACCTGGCCGATCTGGTGGGTGCGGGCGAACTGCTGCCACGGGTCTTCCTGGGTCGCCTTGAGCGACAGGGAGACGCGCTCGCGCTCCATGTCGACGTCCAGGACCTCGACCGTGACCTCCTGGCCGACCTCGACGACCTCGGACGGGTGGTCGATGTGCTTCCAGGACAGCTCGGAGACGTGCACCAGGCCGTCGACGCCGCCGAGGTCGACGAACGCGCCGAAGTTGACGATCGAGGAGACGACGCCCTTGCGGACCTGGCCCTTCTGCAGGGTGTTGAGGAAGGTCTGGCGGACCTCGCTCTGCGTCTGCTCCAGCCAGGCGCGGCGGGACAGGACCACGTTGTTGCGGTTCTTGTCCAGCTCGATGATCTTCGCCTCGAGCTCGCGGCCGACGTACGGCTGCAGGTCGCGGACCCGGCGCATCTCGACCAGCGACGCGGGCAGGAAGCCCCGCAGGCCGATGTCGAGGATGAGACCGCCCTTGACGACCTCGATGACCGTGCCGGTGACGATGCCGTCCTCGTCCTTGATCTTCTCGATCGTGCCCCAGGCGCGCTCGTACTGGGCGCGCTTCTTGGACAGGATCAGCCGGCCTTCCTTGTCCTCCTTCTGGAGGACGAGGGCCTCGACGTGATCGCCGACGGTGACGACCTCGTTGGGGTCGACGTCGTGCTTGATGGACAGCTCGCGCGAGGGGATGACGCCCTCGGTCTTGTAGCCGATGTCGAGGAGGACCTCGTCACGATCGACCTTGACGACGGTGCCTTCGACGATGTCGCCGTCGTTGAAGTACTTGATGGTCTCATCGATCGCCGCGAGGAAGGCTTCCTCGGACCCGATGTCGTTGACCGCTACCTGCGGGGTGGTCGAGGTGGCCTCGGTGCTACTCGTCATGTGTCGGCTGGCTCCGGTACGGACATGGAAGTCGTTATGGGTTGTGCGCGGAGGGCCGTCCGCCCTGCCGAGAACCGGAAGGAACGCGGTGCTGACCGCGTCAGTGAACCGAACCGATGTCGCCGACCTGACCGAGCGCGAGCCTGCTCCGTCCGAAGCGCGCGCAGGCCCACAGCGCAGCGATCAGAATATGGGACGCGGCGCGCCTGGTCAATCCGGTGGGAGCGCCGGCGTCCCGCGCGCATCAGTAGACCCGCGCCCAGGCCCGGTACGGCTTGCCCAGCCGGTCCTCGAGCATATTGGGAAACGTCACCGTGTTCGGGTCGCCGTCGGATGTGTACCGCTCATCGGGGTGCTTGTCCAGGTAGTCGAGCCAGGCCGTCGAGCAGAACTGCTTGCAGTCGTCCTCTTTGATCTTGCCCTCGGACCGCACCCGGTCGATCGCCCACCGGTCGAACTTCGCGTCGAACGGCGACACCGACGGCCGCCAGCCCGCCAGGAAGATCCCCTGGAAGGCGTACGAGCCGTCCTTCCTCTCCGCCCACGCCGGCTTGCGCGGGGCGACCCCGAACGGGTAGGCGAACGTCGTCGTGTGCACCCCGGTCAGCTTGACGATCTCGTCCTCCATGCCGCCGATCTCCTTGTGCACCTGGTCCTCGGACAGGTGCGACAGGTCGGGGTGCGACAGGGTGTGGTTGGCGACCTCGTACCCGTGCTGGGTGAGCCACTTCAGGCCCGCGGCGGCCTGCACGCCGCTCATCCCAAACAGGTCCTTGTTCAGGTAGAACGTCGCCGTCGGGCGGAATCCCGGGTTCTCCCGCGCCACCTGCTCGATGACGCCCACCGCCGTGTCGGGCTTCGGGTTGCCCTGCGGGTCCAGCCCGAAGTGCCCGGGAGTGCTGTCGTCGAAGGTCAGCACGACGGGGTGCCTGCCGGCCGGGACGTCGATCCGCCCGCTGACGAACTGCGCCGCGGTGATCGGCACGTAGCCGTCCTTGGCGAGCCGCGTCAGCTCGTCGTGCAGCTCCGTGGTCGAGCGGTCCAGCGACTGCTGCGGCTTGACCATGATCCGGTGGTACATCAGCACCGGGATCTGGCCCAGCTCGTCGGCCTTCGCCTGCACCGCCGCGGGCGTCGCCGCCGCGAGCCGGACGGGCTCCGGCGCGCTCGCCGACGCGCTCGGGGACGCCGCCGCCTCCCCGGGCGGCGGGGGCCCGGACGGCTTGGCCGCCTCGGCCGGCCGGTCGTCGCGCGCGGCCCGCGCGGTCGCCCCGGCCTGCGCCGCCGCGGCGCCCTCGCCGCGCCCGCGCCGCTCCCCTGGCAACGTCAGCCCCAGGATCACGGCGCAGACGACCACAACTCCAGCGATCTTGTGAAGGAGAGGCACGATTCCCCCGCCGGTAGACCCGAACAGGACCAGGGGGACAGCGTACGACCCCCCGGACATCAACGGACACCGACCGGCGTACCCGAATGATCTCCACAGACCACTCCAGTGCCGCCCCGCATCGCACCAAGTGCGAAACCCCCTGGTAAACCCGGACACCCCGCCCGCGCAGCCCCGAGCGCGGGCATGAGAAAATGCCCCGCGCCACCAAGGACGCGGGGCACTCGAACCGGACGAGTCGGCCTCAGCCGCTGCGCTCAGCCCGCACGCGAGCGCGTTGTCCGACCGGTGGGGCGATGCCGGACGCGAGCCCCACCGGGAAGCTCGCGAAGCGAGTTCGCGCTCGCCCGAGCACGGTCAGCGGGCGAGCCGCCAGGCGAGCCCTCTGGACCGTGATCGCATCAGTGCGCCGCGTCCTGCCAGGTGCGGCCGGTGCCCATGGAGACGCTCAGGGGCGCGCGGAGGGCGTAGGCACCGGCCATCTGGTCGCTGACGAGGGCCTTCAGCTCGTCGAGCTCGCCAGCGGCGACCTCGAACACCAGCTCGTCGTGGACCTGCAGCAGCATCCGGGAGTCCAGGCCAGCCTCGCGCAGGGCGCGGTCGACGTTCAGGCTCGCGACCTTGATGATGTCGGCGGCCGACCCCTGGATGGGCGCGTTCAGCGCCATCCGCTCGGCCATCTCGCGGCGCTGCCGGTTGTCGGAGTTGAGGTCGGGCAGGTAGCGGCGGCGGCCGAGGATGGTCTCGGTGTAGCCGTCCTGGCGGGCCTTGGCGACGATGTCGCGCAGGTAGTCGCGGACGCCGCCGAACTGCTGGAAGTACTCCTCCATCAGGCCCCGCGCCTCGTCCGGGGAGATCCGCAGCTGCTGCGACAGCCCGTACGCCGACAGCCCGTACGCCAGGCCGTAGTTCATCGCCTTGATGCGGGCGCGCAGCTCGGAGTCGATCTGCTCGGACGGCAGCCCGAACACGCGGGACGCGGTGATGGTGTGGAAGTCGGCGCCGCTGCCGAACGCCTCCAGCAGCGCCTCGTCCTCCGACAGGTGCGCCATGATCCGCAGCTCGATCTGGGAGTAGTCGGCGGTCAGCAGCGACTCGTACCCGCCGCCGACGACGAACGCCTCCCGGATCTGCCGGCCCTCGGCGGTGCGGATCGGGATGTTCTGCAGGTTGGGGTCGGTGGACGACAGCCGGCCGGTCGCGGCGATCATCTGGTTGAACGTGGTGTGGATGCGGCCCGCGTCGTCGGCCATCGGGATGAGCGAGTCGACGATGCTCTTCAGCTTGGCGACCTCGCGCCAGCGCAGGATGTGCTCCAGGACCGGGTGGCCGTCCTTCTCCAGCAGCGTGGTGAGGGCCTCGGAGTCGGTGGTGTAGCCGGTCTTGGTGCGCTTGGTCTTCGGCAGGTTCAGCTCGTCGAACAGCACCTGCTGCACCTGCTTGGGCGAGCCGAGGTTGAACTCGTGCCCGACGGCGGCGTGGGCCTGCTGCTCCTGCTCCTTCACCTGGCCGCCGAGCGACGCCGACAGGCCGGCGAGGTGGTCGGCGTCGACGGCGATGCCCGCGCGCTCCATGTCGGCCAGCACCCGGACGAGCGGCAGCTCCACCTCGTGCAGGAGCCGCGTCGCGCCCCGCTTCTCCAGGTCGCCGTCGAGGACGTCGGCCAGCTCGGTCACGGCGCGGGCGCGGACGGCGAGCGCCTCGGCGGCCTCCTCCTCGCCCGACCCGTCCAGGGTGAGCTGCCCGGAGTCCTCGGTCTCGCTGCGCAGCTCCCGGTGCAGGTAGCGCAGGACGAGGTCGGCGAGGTCGAACGTGCGCTGCCCCGGCAGCGCCAGGTAGGCGGCCAGCGCGGTGTCGCTGGTGACGCCGTCGAGCCTGATGCCGCGCGCGGCGAGCGCCAGCATCGGGCCCTTCGCCTCGTGGATCGCCTTGGGGCGGGACGGGTCGGCGAGGAACGCGGCCAGCGCGCGCTCGTCGTCCTCGATCAGCTCCGCCGGGTCGAGGTGGACGGCGGGCCCGTCCTTGGACGCCAGCGCGAGCGCGGTGACCTCGCCGGTGCCGCGCCCCCAGGAGCCGGTGACGGCGACGCCGAGCCGGGTGCCGCCGTTGGCGTCCAGCCAGGCGCCGAGCCCGCCCGGCTCCAGCGCGTCGACCTCCACCTCGAAGCCCTCGTCGGCCTCCGGCTCCGCCGCGGACAGCGAGGAGTACAGCCGCTCCCGCAGCACCCGGAACTGCAGCGAGTCGAACAGGGTGTGGATCTCGTCGCGGTCCCACTGCCCCATCGTCAGCTGCGGCGGCGTCAACTCCAGCCCCACGTCGGTGTCGAGCTTGTTGATCTGCTGGTTGCGCAGCACCCCGGCGAGGTGCTCGCGCAGGTTGTCGCCGGCCTTGCCCTTGATCTCGTCGACCTTGGCGACGAGGGTGTCGAGGTCGCCGTACTTGGTCAGCCACTTCGCGGCGGTCTTCGGGCCGACGCCGGGCACGCCCGGCAGGTTGTCGCTGCTCTCCCCGACCAGCGCGGCCAGCTCGCGGTACCGCTCGGGCGGCACCCCGTACTTGGCCTCGACCGCGGCCGGGTCCATCCGGGCCAGCTCCGACACGCCCTTGACCGGGTACAGGATCGTGACGTGCTCGTTGACGAGCTGGAACGCGTCCCGGTCGCCGGTGACGACGAGGGTGTCCAGCCCGGCCTCGGTGGCCTGCACCGACAGCGTGGCGATGATGTCGTCGGCCTCGAACCCCGCGACCGACATCCGCGGGATGCGCAGCGCGTCCAGCACCTCGAAGATCAGGCTGACCTGGCTGCGGAACTCGTCGGGCGTCTTCTGCCGCCCCGCCTTGTACTCCACGTACTGCTCGTGCCGGAACGTCGGCTCGCTGCGGTCGAACGCCACCGCGATGTGGGTGGGCTGCTCGTCGCGCAGGACGTTGATGAGCATCGAGGTGAAGCCGTACACCGCGTTCGTCGGCTGCCCGTCGGTGGTGGAGAAGTTCTCCACCGGCAGCGCGAAGAACGCGCGGTAGGCCAGGGAATGCCCGTCGAGCAGGAGGAGCCGGTCACGCTTGTCAGGGGTCGCTGGTTCGTTCGCCACACCAGGACTCTAGTCTGCGCGTACGACAGTTTCGTGGAGGCGTAAGTGAGCGACACCGACGGCCTGAGCCGGGACGACCTGGCCGCGCAGATCCTTTCCGGTGAGGGGATGGAGTCCCGCGGCGACCTGGCCAAGGCGATGGGCGTGGAGTATCTGGAGGTGTCCGCCGAACGGGTCGTCGGCCGCATGCCGGTCAAGGGCAACACCCAGCCGTACGGGCTGCTGCACGGCGGCGCGTCCTGCGTGCTCGCCGAGACCCTCGGGTCCGCCGGGTCGGCGATGCACGCCGGGCCGGGCCGCATCGCCGTCGGCATCGAGATCAACGCCACCCACCACCGGTCCGCGACGGACGGGTTCGTCACGGGCGTCGCCACCCGCGCCCACGGCGGCCGGACCCTCGCCACCTACGACATCGTCATCACCGACGAGCAGGACCGGCGGGTGTGCACCGCCCGCCTCACCTGCATGCTCCGCGACGCGCCCGCCTCCTGACCCGGCGAGGCCGGGCGGGGGCCGCGCCCCCTCGGGGGACGCCGCGCCGCCCCGCGTCCGATCCGCGGCTTTCTTTGCGATCGACCGGCCGGGGTCTGTAGCGTGGATCGGAACGGCCTGGGATCACCGAGTAGACAACGCACGCGCCCGCGAGGGCCGTACGGCCCCAAAGGTGATCCCAGGCCCGGCACATCTCCGGGCCGCCCCGCGGCACGGCGCAGATCACGAGACGGTCCCAGGACGCCCCGCGATCTGGCGAGCGCCGGAGACGCCGCCCTACCGTGCGGATCATGCGGCCCCTACCGGCAGGACGCCCGCGCGCCGCCGCGGCCCTCCTGCTCCTCGCCCCGCTCCTCCCGCTGGCGTCCGCCTGCGGCGGCCACGACGACGCCCGCTACCGCGTCCCCGCCCGCCCCCTCCGCGACGGCGAGCACGCCCTCCGCTACCGCGAGGTGACCGACGGGCGGATCGCGTTCGCCGCGATCGGCCTCAGCTCCGGCCTCACCACCATCACCGGCAGCCACGCCGACCTGCCGTCCCGGCTCGGCGGCTTCGCCCGCGTCCGCATGATCGCCGAGAACCGCTACGCGACCTTCCACAAGATCGACCTCGACCGGCAGCTGCTCGTCACCTCGCGCGGCGCCTACCCGCCCGACGTGAACGCGATGCGGGTCAAGCGCCAGCCCACCGACATCGAGCTCGGCTCCCACGACCGCCTCGAGTTCGACCTGATGTACGACATCCCGAAGGACGCGCGGATCAGGGCGCTGCGGCTCTACTCCTCCCCCACCGACGACCTCGGCGTCCCGCTACAGCACGACCCCGGAGCGGAACTGCCGTTGCGGTGAACGGCGGCCCCGCCCCGGGGTCGTGTCGAAACGTCCGGGCCTTCTACTTGCCGTCGGGCGCCTCCGCGCCGTCCGGCTCCGGCTCCGCGGCCGGCCCGTCGGCCTTCGTCCCGCCGGCCCCGGGCTCGCCCGGCGCGGCCTTGCCCAGCGCCACCGCACCGTCCTCGCCCGCCGCCGCACCGGGATCGCCGCCGACGTCGCCGCCCAGATACGCCGCCCGCACCTGCGGGTCGTCCAGCAGCTCCGACGCCGGCGCCGACCGCACGATCCGGCCCGTCTCCAGCACGTACGCGCGATCCGCCAGCCGCAGCGCCTGCTGCGCGTTCTGCTCCACCAGCAGGATCGTCGTCCCGCGCCGGTTGATCTCCTCGATGATCGAGAAGATCTGCTGCACCAGCATCGGCGCCAGCCCCATCGACGGCTCGTCCAGCAGCAGCACCTTCGGCTTCGACAGCAGCGCCCGGCCGATCGCCAGCATCTGCTGCTCACCGCCCGACATCGTGCCCGCCGCCTGCGTCCGCCGCTCCGCCAGCCGCGGGAACAGCTCGTACGCCTCCGCCAGCTCCTTGGAGTGGTCGTCCTTGCGGGCGTACGCGCCCATCAGCAGGTTCTCGTGCACCGACATGCCCGGGAAGATCCCCCGGCCCTCCGGCGCCTGCCCGATGCCCGCCAGCACCCGCTTGTGCCCCGGCATCGACCCGATGTCGGCGCCGTCGAAGAACACCGACCCCGACGAGCAGGACCGCAGCCCAGAGATCGTCTTCAGCGTGGTGGTCTTCCCCGCGCCGTTCCCGCCGATCAGCGAGACGATCTCACCCTCGTCCACCTGCAGCGACACGCCCTTGAGCGCCTCGATCTTGCCGTAGTGGACGTGCACGTCCCTCAGTTCAAGAAGCATCGGCCGGAGCCCCCAGGTACGCCTCGATCACCTTCGGGTCGCTCTGCACCTCGGCGGGCAGCCCGTCGGCGATCTTCTGTCCGAAGTCCAGCACCGCGACGCGGTCGCTGATCCCCATCACCAGGCCCATGTCGTGCTCGATCAGCAGCACGGTCCGGCCGCTGTCGCGGATCTTGCGGATCAGCTCCATCAGCGCGTTCTTCTCCGCCGGGTTCATCCCGGCGGCCGGCTCGTCCAGCAGCAGCAGCTTCGGATCCGTCGCCAGCGCCCGCGCGATCTCCAGCCGCCGCTGGTCGCCGTACGGCAGGTTCTTCGCCATGTCGTGCGTGCGTTGCGACACCCCGACGAAGTCCAGCAGCTCCCGCGCCAGCGCCTTGCCCTCGCGCTCGGCCCGCCGGTGCCGGGGCAGCCCGAACGTCACGCTGATCAGCCCGGCGTTGTGGTGCGCGTCCGCGCCCACCTGCACGTTCTGCTCCGCCGTCATGTTCGGGAACAGCCGGATGTTCTGGAACGTCCGCGCGACGCCCCGCTTCGTGACCTGGTACCGCTTGAGGCCGTTCAGCCTGCTCCCCGCGAACCTGATCTCACCCGACGTCGGCCGGTACACCCCGGTCACCGTGTTGAACACCGTCGTCTTGCCCGCGCCGTTCGGCCCGATCAGCGCGAAGATCTCGCCCTCGCGCACCGCCAGGTCGACCGCGTTCAGCGCGACGACGCCACCGAACCGCATCGTCACCTGCGACAGCTCGAGCAGGGGACCGCCGGTCTTGCCGCCCGCGGCCCCGGACACCTCGCTCATCTGCTCCCCACCTCGGCCTCCGAACCGGACGACGTGTCGATCTCGGCGCCCAAATGGCCCATTCCTCCGCCGCCCTCGGCCATCTCGGCCTTGCGCTGTCTCGACGGGATCAGCCCCTCCGGACGGAAGATCATCATCGCCACGAGGATCGCGCCGAACGCCAGGTCGCGGTAGTCGGCCAGACCGCGGAACCGCTCCGGCAGCCACGCCACCAGGAACGCCCCGACGATCACGCCCGGGATGTTGCCCGCACCGCCCAGCACCACCGCGGCCAGGATCGTCGCCGACAGCAGGAACGGGAAGTTCGCCGGCGCCACGTAACTCGTCTTCGCCGCGAACACCACGCCCGCCGAACCGCCGATCGCGGCACCGGTCGCGAACGACAGCAGCTTGAACTTGAACGTCGGCACGCCCATGATCTCGGCCGCGTCCTCGTCCTCCCGGATCGCCGTCCACGACCGACCGATCCGGCTGGCCTCCAGCCGCTTGGAGAAGATCACCACCAGCACGATCACCGCGACCAGCAGGTAGTAGTACGGCCGCGCGTCCCTGATCTTGTACGTGAACAGGTCCACCCCGGCGAACCACACGCCCTCGTGGCTCGGCGGATGCGGGATGTTGTTGATCCCTCGCGTCCCGCCCAGCCAGTTCGTGTTCTCCGCGACCTTCCGGACGATCTCCCCGAAGCCGAGCGTCACGATCGCCAGGTAGTCACCGCGCAACCGCAGCGTCGGCGCACCCAGGATCACCCCGGACACCGCCGCCAGCACGATCCCGCACGGCAGCAGCGGCCAGAACCCGATCCCGTGCTTCACCGCCATCGTCGCCATCGTGTACGCGCCGATCGCCCAGAACGCCACGTACCCGAGGTCGAGCATGCCGGCGTACCCGATCACCACGTTCAGGCCCAGCGCGAGCAGCACGTAGATCCCGATCGGATAGAACAGGATCGTGGACCACGCCGACTCCGGCGACATCACCGGCGCCAGCCCCTCGTACGGCAGGAACAGCGCACCGACGATCAGCAGGACGTAGACCGCCCAGCGCTCCCACCCCGGTGCCCGGTCCCAGTGCGTCCGGGCGGCCTCCAGGGGGCCGGTGAACGCACCGCGCCACCCCGCCGTGTTCGCTGTCTTGTTCGTGTTGTCGCTCATGCGCGCGCCTGCTGGAGGGACTCACCGAGGATGCCGGTGGGACGGAACAGGAGGATGACCACGAGAAGCGTGAACGCGATGACGTCCTTCCACTCGGAGCCGAAGATGGAGCCACCGTAGTTCTCGATGAGCCCCAGCGTGAACCCGCCGACGAGGGCGCCGCGCAGGTTCCCGATGCCGCCGAGCACCGCGGCCGTGAACGCCTTGATGCCGAGGATGAACCCGATGTTGAACATCGTCTGCTGGTAGAGCAGCGCGAAGAAGAAGCCCGCCGCCCCCGCCATCAGCCCGCCGACCACGAAGGTCACGACGACGACCCGGTCGATGTTCACCCCGAGCAGCACCGCCGTCTCGGGGTCCTGCGCGGTCGCCCGGATGCCGCGGCCGAGCTTGGAGGCGTTCACGAACCGGTCCAGGACGACCATCATCACGATCGCCGCCACGAAGATCAGCAGCTTGTCGTTGCGGACGTCCCCCGAACCGATCGAGAACAGCGTCTCCTTCTTCAGCAGGTCCGGCACGTGGATCGGGTCGCGACCGCCGCCGTGCCCGAAGAAGTGCGGGATCACGGTCGTCGCGAACAGCTCCTGCAGGAACAGCGACGCGCCGATCGCCGAGATCAGCGCCGCCAGCCGCGACGCCCCCTTGCGGCGCAGCGGCCGGTAGGCGACCAGCTCCAGCAGCAGCGCCGCCCCGCCCGAGGCGACCATCGACGCCACCAGGCACGCCAGCAGCACGCCCACCAGGGCGATGCCGGTGTAGGGGCCGTTGTCGAAGCCGACCACCTGGATCAGGGTCAGCCCGCCGAACGTGCCGATCATGAAGATTTCGGAGTGGGCGAAGTTGATGAGCCGGAGCACGCCGTAGACCATCGTGTAGCCGAGCGCGACCAGCGCGTAGATCGAACCGACGGTCAGCCCGTCGACCGTGTTCGCCCAGAACTGGGATGTGAAGTCGTGGAGCACAGAGGGTTCCTCAAGAAAGAGGGGGCGGGAGCGCTGTGGCGCTCCCGCCCCGCGCCGGAGGACCGGCGTCCGTCCTGCGTCGTGGCGGGCCTAGCTCACTCGGGCTTGACCTTGGAGGCGTCGCCGAGGAACTTCAGCTTCCCGTCGACCACCTGGAACATGTAGATGGTCTTCACCTGGATCTCGCCGTTCGCCTCGAACTTGACCGGCTTCGACACGCCCTGGAAGTTCACCGTCTTGAGGTAGTCGTTGACGTCCTTGGTCGTGGTCTTGCCCGCCTTGAAGGCGTCCAGGATCGCGATCGTGGCGTCGTAGCCCTCGGCCGAGTACGTGCCCTGGTCCTTGTGGAACGCGGCCTTGTAGTCGTTGATGAACTTCGCGACGGCCGGGTTGTCGGCCGTCGGGTTGATCGACTGGCACGCGCACGAGACCAGCGCGCCCTCGGCCTGCTTCGCGCCGGCGCCGTCGACCAGCTTCTGGTCGAGCGCGCCGTCGTCGGAGACGAACTTGGCGGTCACGCCGCCGTCGCGGAGCTGCTTGAGCAGCTTGTCGCCGCCGTTGTAGTACCCGCCGAAGAAGATCGCGTCCGGCTTGGCCGCCTTCACCTTGTTGACGGTGCTGGAGTAGTCGGTCGCCTTCGGGTCGATCTTGTCGCGCTGCGGCGCGACGCCCTGCGCCTGCACCGTGGAGAACACCTTGTCGGCCAGGCCGACGCTGTACTCCTGGTTGTCGTCGATCACGAAGACCTTCTTGGCGCCCAGCGTCTTCACGATGAAGTCGCCGTCGACCTGGCCCTGCGCGTCGTCGTTCGAGATCAGCCGGTGCCAGAACTTCCAGCCGTTCTTGCCGAGCGCGGTGGAGGTGGCCGAGGGGGAGATGTTCGGGATCTCCGCCTCCTCCAGGCTCGGCACCGTGGCCTTGGACTCGCCGGAGAACACCGGACCGACGACCGCGGTGACGTCGTCGTCGATCGCCTTCTGGACCTGGCCTGGCGCGACGGCCGGGTCGCCCTTGGTGTCGTAGATCTTGAACTTGACCTTCTTCTTGGGGTTCGTGGCGTTGTACTGGTCGATCGCCAGCTTCACCCCGTTGGAGATGTTGATCCCGAGCTCAGGGGAGTTGTCGCCGGTCTGGACACCGATGTAGGCGATCGTCAGATCCTTGCCCCCGCCGCTGTCTCCCGAGCCGCACGCGGCGGCGCCCAGCGCCATCGCCGCTCCCAGCGCGATCGCGCCGGTCACCCTCATCCTGTTGCGCCGCAAGGTGCCCAACCTTTCACATCCGGATCCGCACCGGATCGGGTACGAGTCATGCCCCGACGCCGACCGCTCCCAGGAGGAGATATCGGTCACTCGGGGACCAGCTATGTCGTACACCGTGGACCCGACCCAGATCAGCACCCCCGGATCGAAGGGTTATTGGTTCGTTACGCCCCCGTGCCCATCGGTTCCCCCGTTTTGCCAGGCACGATTACGGAGCGTGCCGACCATGGCCGGTCCGGCACGGGCGCATTGGACCTTGACAACGCGCCGGATGACAGGGCAGGCGGTCAGCCCGCGGAGGGCTCGCCCCCGCCGTTCGCGGTACCGCCCGCGGTGCCGGCGGCACCCGCCACCACGGCCTCCGCGACGGCCCTCATGGTGAGCCTGCGGTCCATCGAGGTCTTCTGGATCCACCGGAACGCCTCGGGCTCGGACCAGCCGTTCGCCTCCTGGAGCAGCCCCTTCGCCCGGTCCACCACCTTGCGGGTCTCCAGCCGCTCGTGCAGCCCGGCTACCTCGGCCTCCAGCGCCCGCAGCTCGGTGTACCGGCTCACCGCCATCTCGATGGCGGGCGCGAGGTCGGTCTTGGCGAACGGCTTGACGAGGTAGGCCATCGCGCCCGCCTCCGTGGCCCGCTGGACGAGCTCGCGCTGGGAGAACGCCGTCAGGATCACCACCGGCGCGATCCGGTCCGCCGAGATCCGCTCCGCCGCCGAGATGCCGTCCAGGACGGGCATCTTCACGTCCAGGATCACCAGGTCGGGCTTGAGCTCGCCGGCCAGCCGGACCGCGGTCTCCCCGTCCCCGGCCTCGCCCACGACCTCGTAGCCGTCCTCCTGAAGCATCTCCTTCAGGTCCAGCCGGATCAGGGCCTCGTCTTCCGCGATCACAACTCGCCGAGCGCTCTCCACGCGCACGAGCCTACCGAACCCGCTACCCTGGTCCCCGTCGCCCCTCCATCACCTGAGGCGGAGCACCGGCGCTTACCCGTCCAATTTGTGCCGGAAAAAGTAAAGCCCCGATAGCCCAACCGGCAGAGGCCATGGTCTCAAACACCATCAAGTGTGGGTTCGAATCCCACTCGGGGCACTTCCTGCCATAAGGGACTCCTCCCCCTCCAAGGCCTTCTGCCTACGGGTCCTGCCCCCGCGCGGTGCACCTCACCGTTTTGCCGCTTTCGTATCGGGTGTATGCCGCGGGGAGCTTGAAGAGCCCCCGGCCGATGAGTCTCAGCAATCAGGGCTGCCCCGATCGCATGCTGCACCCCGTCTCCTTGTTCTCCTTGTTTTGTCAGACCTCAAGGAGAACATCACCCTGTGAACACAGAACAGCACGGTGAGTGGAGGCGCCGGCTTTCGGTCGCCGGCAAGACGAACCAAGAAATCGCCGCCGAGTGGAGGATCAGCGTGACAACCCTCCGCCGCTGGCGCACCAGGTGCGGAATCACCGGACAGGCGAAGCGGGCTTCGCCGCCGAAAGGCGGCCCACCCGCCGAACCGGGCCTGGATCTCGCGGGGCGCGACGGGCGTGACGAACACGACGGCCGTATCAAACGTGACTGCCCTCGGTGCTTCAGCACCCCCCTCGATTGCCGAAGCTACGCCTACCTGCTCGGCCTTTATCTCGGGGACGGGTGCATCAGTCCCGTCGGGGACCCTCGCAAGAACGTGTGGGCCATGCGGATCGCCTGCGCGAACGCCTGGCCGGGCCTCATCGAGTTGTGTGTGAAGGCCGTTCGGGCCGTCCGCCCGGCGAACAAGGTGAGGATCATCCGCAAGGTCGGCTGCGTGGAGGTCGACAGCCACTCCAAGCACTGGCCATGCCTCTTTCCCCAGCACGGAGCGGGCAGGAAGCACGAGCGCGCGATCACTCTGGCGGGCTGGCAGAAGGAGATCGTCGACCGGTACGCGCAGGAGTTCCTGCGCGGGCTGATCCACTCGGACGGGTGCAGGTTCGTGAACCGGGTGCGGAGGCCGCTCAAGGACGGAGACCGCTGGTACGAGTATCCGCGCTACAACTTCACGAACGTCTCGGTGGACATCCAGCGGCTCTTCACCGACGCGCTCGATCGGCTCGGGATCGCGTGGAAGCAGATGAACGCCACCGACATCTCGGTGGCCAGGCGGGAGGCGGTGGCTCGGTTGGATGAGTTCGTGGGAGCCGAGTACTGAGGGTTGGCGGGGTTTCCGGAGCGTCGTGGAAATGAGACCCGCCGGTGATCAACGCCCGGGCCGGCGCGCGGCCGGCCGGGCCGGCCCTCGCGGGTCGGCGGCCGGTCGGCGCCGGGTCAGTGGCTCTCGCCGATGTTGAGGACCTGGAGGGCGTTGGTGGAGCCGGGGGTGCCGGGGGGCGAGCCGGCGACGACGACGACCTTGTCGCCCTTCTGGCAGCGGCCGAGTTCGAGGAGGGCCTGCTCGACCTGGCGGAACATGGCGTCGGTGTGGTCGACCTGCGGGACGATGAAGGTCTCGACGCCCCAGACGTGCGCGAGCCGTCCCCGGACGGCGGGGACCGAGGTGAAGGCGAGCAGGGGGATCGGCGAGCGGTAGCGGGACAGGCGGCGGGCGGTCTCGCCGGACATGGTGAAGGCGGCGAGGGCCTCGGCGCCGACGATCGCGCCGACCTCGGCGGCGGCGCGGGCGATGGCGCCGCCGACGGTCTCGGGCATGCGCTGCAGGGTGTGGGTGGCGTGCAGGGTGGCCTGCTCGGCGGTCTCCACGATGCGGCTCATGGTGCGGACGGACTCGATGGGGTACTGGCCGACGCTGGTCTCGCCGGAGAGCATGACGGCGTCGGCGCCCTCGAAGACGGCGTTGGCGACGTCGGAGGTCTCGGCGCGGGTGGGGCGCGGCGCGGAGATCATGGATTCGAGCATCTGGGTGGCGACGATGACGGGGCGGGCCTTCTCGCGGCAGAGCTCGATGGCGCGCTTCTGGACCATCGGGACCTGTTCGAGGGGGAGTTCGACGCCGAGGTCGCCGCGGGCGACCATGATGCCGTCGAAGGCGGCGACGATCTCGGGGAGGAGCTCGACGGCCTGCGGCTTCTCGATCTTGCCGATGAGGGGGACGCGGACGCCCTCCTCCTCCATGATCTGGTAGCAGATGTCGGCGTCGGCGGGGGTGCGGACGAAGGAGAGGGCGACGAGGTCGACGCCGAGGCGCAGGGCCCAGCGGAGGTCGGTCTCGTCCTTCTCGGTGAGGGCGGGGACGCTGACGGGGACGCCGGGCAGGTTGAGGCCCTTGTTGTCGGAGACCATGCCGCCGACGGTGACGGTGGTGCGGACGCGGGGGCCGTCGACGGAGGTGACCTCGAGGGCGACGCGGCCGTCGTCGATGAGGACGGTGTCGCCGGGGCCGACGTCGCCCGGCAGGCCCTGGTAGGTGGTGGAGACCTCGCGGCGGGTGCCGGGGACGTCCTCGGTGGTGATGGTGAACTCGTCGCCGAGCGTGAGGCGGACGGGGCCGTCCGGGAACCGCCCGATGCGGATCTTGGGGCCCTGGAGGTCCGCCAGGATGCCGACGCCGCGTCCGGTGGCCTCGG
Source organism: Actinomadura nitritigenes (assembly GCF_017573545.1). Taxonomy (GTDB): domain Bacteria; phylum Actinomycetota; class Actinomycetes; order Streptosporangiales; family Streptosporangiaceae; genus Spirillospora; species Spirillospora nitritigenes. Next base: position 17,510 of record NZ_JAGEOK010000024.1, read on the forward strand.
CGGCCGCTCTGAGCCGGTGGTAGACCTCTTCGTGGACGGCGTGCTCGCCGTGGCTCATGTTGAGCCGGGCGACGTCGATGCCGGCTTCGACGAGGGCGTGGATCTGCTCCGTGCTGGAGCAGGCGGGACCGATGGTGCTGACTATCTTCGCTCGACGGGTCACGTCACAACCGTACTTAGTTACCCGTTGGTACGGATATTCGTGCAGGATGCGGTCGCCCAAGGTTCACCGAATGGTCTAGGTCAGAGGTCTAGACCATGGTCCCTGGGGTCACCGGGCGAAGGCGTCGACGGCGGCCTGGCAGAAGGCCTTGAGATCGCCGGGTTTGCGGCTGCTGACGAGCACGTTGGGGCCGTCCTCGCAGATCTGGACCTCTTCGTCGACCCACGTCGCGCCGGCGTTGCGCAGGTCCGTCCGGAGGCTGGGCCAGGACGTCAGGGTGCGGCCCCGGACGGCGTCGGCCTCGATGAGCGTCCACGACGCGTGGCAGATGACGGCGACGGGCTTGCCGGCGTCGAAGAACGACTTGGCGAACGCGACGGCCTTGGGCTGCGTGCGGAGGAAGTCGGGGTTGGCGACGCCGCCGGGCAGCAGGAGGCCGTCGAACTCGGTGTGGTCGGAGACGTCCACGGTGGTGTCGACGGGGAAGGTGTCGGCCTTGTCGAGGTGGTCGAAGGCCTGGAGGCGGCCGGACTGGGTGGAGACGAGGCGGGGGGTGGCGCCGGCCTGCTCGACGGCCTTCCACGGTTCGGTGAGCTCGACCTGCTCGGTGCCTTCGGGGGCGCAGAGGAAGGCGATGGTCTTGCCCTGGAGATCGGACGGCATGTTCTGTTCCTCCCTTTCGGTTCTCCGCGTCCCCTGCCCGGGGAGGCGGGTGGTATGCAGGAGTGATGAACCCCACGGGCTATCGCGAGGTCCCCGAGCGCGGGGCGGGGCTGGTCTGCTCATGGACGGCCGCGCTGCCGGCGGGCGCGGAGCCGTTCGTGCAGCGGGTGGTGCCGGACGGGTGCGTGGACCTGATCTGGTCGGCGGACGGGATCCATGTGGCGGGTCCGGACACGGGTCCGATGCCGGCGGCGGTGCGCCCGGGGGCGGAGATGGCGGCGGTGCGGTTCGGGCCGGGGGCGGCGCCGCCGGTGCTGGGGGTGCCGGCGGACGCGGTGCGTGACGGGCGGGCGCCGCTGCGGGATCTGTGGGGCGGGGCGGCGGACGAGCTGGCGGACGCGGTGGCCGGGGCGGGATCGCCGGAGGGGCGGCGTGCCGTGCTGGTGGCGGGGGTGCGGGCGCGGGCGGCGCTGGCGGAGCCGGTGGACCCGCTGGTCCCGGTGGTGGTGGCGGGGCTCGCCGGCGGGTCGGTGCGCGAGGTGGCGGACGCGGTGGGGCTGGGTGAGCGGCAGTTGCGGCGGCGTTCGCTGGCGGCGTTCGGGTACGGGCCGAAGACGCTGCAGCGGGTGCTGCGGTTCCAGCGGGCGCTGGGGTTGGCGCGCTCGGGGATGGCGCTGGCGGACGTGGCGCAGGCGGCGGGTTACGCCGACCAGCCGCATCTCGCGAACGAGGTGCGGGTGCTGGCGGGGGTGCCCGTCCGGGCCCTGCTGTGAGGGGGCGCCGCCGGGTGCCGGGGCTTCGCCCGGGTCAGGGCGCCCGCCCGGGCCGGGGGGCAAGGGTCAGGGTTTGAGGCGGCCGTAGGCGCGCAGGGTCATGAGGCGTTCGACGGTGACGAATCCGCGCCATTCGGGGCGGGTGGCGGGGGTCCAGATGAGGAAGCGGACGTCCCAGCCGCCGTCCTCGTCCTGGGCGTCGATGAGGGCGTCGAGCGCGGCGTCGACGGCGGCGTCGCCGAAGAGGCGGTGGCCGTATCCGCCGGGTGCGGGGGCGAAGTCGAGGGGGTCGTGGTGGTCGCTGCGGGCGCGGTCGGCGAAGATGTCGCGCAGGCGCGCGAAGGCGGCCTCGGCGCGGGCGCGGTCGGGGACGTGGTCGAGGAAGGCGAGCAGGGCGAGGACGTCGTAGGGGCCGGGGTCGGCGGGCGGGTCGTCGAGGTGGCGCCAGCAGAAGGCGGTGGCGGTGTCGAGCCAGGGGTGGCGGGACCCGGCGCGGTGGAGCCGGCCGGCGAGGGCGGCGGTGGGGTTGATCGCGGCGGGCGGGTCGTCGGGGGTTCGCCACCAGGGGGCGTGGGGGGCGTCGTGGACGGTGGGCAGCACGAAGGGCACTCCCCCGTCCGGGGTGGTGAGGGCGGTGAGGTGGGCGGCGATGCGGTCGACGGCGGGGTGGTCGTCGGCGCCGGCCTGGTGGAGGACGTCGAGGGCGTGCTGGGCGGGGACGGGCTGGCTGGCCTCGCCGCGCAGGTCGGGTTCGAGGGCGTGGCCGTAGCCGCCGTCGGGGTTCTCGTAGGCGGCGAGGGCGGCGAGGAGGGGTGCGGCGGGGGCGCCGTGGAAGTGGAGGTCGAAGCGGCGGCGGTCGATGACGCGGGCGTTGAGCCGCATGAACTCGCGGGCGCGGGCGAGGTCGGTGGTGTGGAGCGTTCGCATGGGCCCTGACCGTAGGGGGTGGGGGTGCGGCCGGTCTTGCAGGATTCGGACACGGTGGGCCCGGCCGCCCCAGCGGTGGGCGACCGGGCCCCCGCGTCCCGTGCGGGGACGGGGCGGGACCGTAGCGGACCCGTGCGTTCCTCACAAGGGGGATTGATCCGGATTGCCGTGATCAATCGGGTGGTTCGTGTGGTCTGCTGGGGCGATGAGCGATCCTCTGGACGAACGTGACATGGCGGCCGCCGCGCTGGGGCTGGTCGCGGAGGCGGCCGGGCCGTACCTGGACGGGCTGGCGGAGCGTCCGGTGCACGACCGGGCGATGGACGTCCTGCTGGACGAGCTGGACGGGCCGCTGCCGGAGCGGGGCGACGGGTCGCCGGCGGCGGTCGGGCGGCTGGTGCGGGTGGGGACGGCGGCGGCGACGCACTCGTCCGGTCCGCGGTTCTTCCATTTCGTGGTGGGCGGGTCGACGCCGGCGGCGATGGCGGGCGACTGGGCGGCGTCGCTGCTGGACCAGGCGGCGGGGCTGTGGCTGACGTCGCCGCTGGCGGCGCGGGCGGAGACGGTGGTGCTGCGCTGGCTGAAGGAGCTGTTCGGGCTGCCGGCGTCGTTCGGCGGGGTGCTGACGCCGAGCGCGACGCTGGCGCATGTGACGGGGCTGGCGTGCGCGCGGCAGTGGTGGGCGGACCTGCACGGGGTGGACGCGGCGTCGCAGGGCCTGGCGGGGCTGCCGGCGATGCCGGTGTTCAGCAGCGGGCTGGTGCACGTCAGCACGCGCAAGGCGCTGCAGATCCTCGGCTGCGGGCGGGACACGCTGCGGGTCTTCGCCCGCGACGACGCGGGCCGGGTGGATCTCGCGGCGATGGACGCGGCGCTGGCGGAGGCGGGCGGCCGGGCGGTGATCGTGGCGAATCTCGGGGAGGTGAACGCGGGCGACTCCGACCCGGTCGCAGAGCTGGCGGACCTGGCGGAGCGGCACGGGGCGTGGCTGCACGTGGACGGGGCGTTCGGGATGTTCGCGGCGCTGTCGCCGCGGACGGCGGGTCTGGCGCGGGGCGTGGAGCGGGCGGACTCGGTGACGGCGGACGGGCACAAGTGGCTGAACGTGCCGTACGAGAGCGGGTTCTCGTTCGTGCGCGACCCGTCGGCGCTGGGCCGGGCGTTCGGGGCGTGGGGCGCGGCGTACCTGCCGGAGGAGGACGGCGACCGGATCAACTACAACATGCTGGGGCCGGAGTCGTCGCGGCGGGCGCGGGCGCTGCCGATCTGGGCGACGCTGCGGGCGTACGGGCGGGACGGCTACCGGGCGATGGTGGAGCGGCATCTGGACGTGGCCGCGCATCTGGGGTCGCTGGTGGAGGCGGCGCCGGACATGGAGCTCCTGGCGCCCGTTCAGCTGTGCGTGGTGTGCTTCCGGTACCGTCCGGCGGGCGTCCCCGAGGAGCGGCTGGACGAGCTGAACGCGAGGCTGGGCGAGGCGCTGCTCGCGGACGGCCGCGTCTATGCGGGAACGAGCCGGTACCAGGGGATGACGGTGTTCCGGCCGGCGCCGTTGAACTGGCGGACCACGGAGGCGGACGTGGAGCTCCTGGTGGAGGTGCTGCGGGAGCTGGCGGTGACGCTGGCGCCGTGACCGTGACCCCCGCCGGGCGCCCGGCGGCCGGTCCGTCCGGGTCAGCGGGCGCCTGGCCAGGGGCCCGGCGGGGTGTGGTCGAAGGTGCCGGTGGCGACGGTGACGTCGTAGACGCGGAAGCCGCGGGCCTGGTAGTTCTTCAGCGCGGCGGGATGGTCGTTGGAGCTGGTGGTGAGCCGGACCCGGCGGGTGGGCTTGCGGTCGTCCCAGCGGGTGGCGAGGTCCCAGGCGCGGGCGGCGGCGACGCTGAGCAGGTGGCCGCCGATCCCCTGGCCGGTGAAGGCGGGCAGCAGCCCGAAGCAGGTGATCTCGACGAGGCCGTCGGGCTGCGGGTCGAGCTCGGCGTAGCCGGCGGGGGTGCCGCGGACGTGCGCGACCCAGGTCTCCACGCCGGGCCGCGACAGCCAGTTGAGCCACTGGTCGTAGGTCCAGGCGAGCCGGTCCGTCCAGTAGTGGTCGCCGCCGACCGCGGTGTACAGGTAGCGGCTCAGCTCGGGGCTGGGCAGCTCGGCGCGGGCGATGGCGACGGGGACGTCGGGCACCCGCGCGGGCCGCAGCTCGGCGGGGCCGAGCTGCTCCAGGTGCCAGTCGGTGACCTCGATCTGCCGGGTCGGCATGGGAACCCCCGTACGCGCGACGCCGCCGCGCCTCCGGCGGACACCGGAGGCACGGCGGGCGAATGTTCGCGGATCAGGCTATCGGTCGCGCCGTGGGCGGAATCGGGTAGGGCAGGGCGGTGTGGCCGGTGAGGAACCGGTCCACGCCGTGCGCGGCGGCGCGTCCCTCGGCGATCGCCCAGACGATCAGGGACTGGCCGCGGCCCATGTCGCCGGCCGCGTACACCCCGTCCACCGAGGTCCGGTAGTCGCGGTCGCGGACGACGTTGCCGCGCTGGTCCAGCTCGACGCCGAGCTGGTCCAGCAGGCCCTCGCGCTGCGGGCCGATGAAGCCCATCGCGAGGGTGACGAGCTGCGCCGGGATCTCCCGCTCGCTGCCCTCGACCGGCTTGAAGCCGGTGTCGGGCCCGCCGACCTCGACGATCCGCAGCGCCTGGACGTTGCCGTCCCCGTCGCCGACGAACTCGGTGGTGGACACCGCGTACAGCCGGTCGCCGCCCATGTCGGCGAGCTCCTCGTGGGCGCTCTCCATCTTGAACAGCATCGGGTACGTCGGCCACGGCTGCGCGCCGGTGCGCTCCTCCGGCGGCCGCGGCATGATCTCCAGCTGGGTGACCGAGGCGGCGCCCTGCCGGATCGCGGTGCCGATGCAGTCGGCGCCGGTGTCGCCGCCGCCGATCACGACGACGTGCTTGCCCGCGGCGTCGATCGGGGACTTGTCGAAGTCGCCCTCCTGCACCTTGTTGGACGGCGGCAGGTACTCCATCGCCTGGTGGACGCCCTTGAGCTCCCGCCCGGGGATGGGCAGGTCGCGCCAGACGGTGGCGCCGCCGGCGAGCACGACCGCGTCGTAGCGCTCGCGCAGCTCGGCGGCGGTGATGTCGACGCCGACGTTCACCGAGGTCTTGAAGGAGGTGCCCTCGGCGCGCATCTGGGCGAGGCGCCGGTCGAGGTGCCGCTTCTCCATCTTGAACTCGGGGATGCCGTACCGCAGCAGCCCGCCGACGCGGTCGGCGCGCTCGTACACGGTGACGTCGTGCCCGGCGCGGGTGAGCTGCTGGGCGGCGGCGAGCCCGGACGGGCCGGAGCCGACCACGGCGACCTTCTTGCCGGTCTTCACCGCGGGCGGCTGCGGCCGCACCCAGCCCTCGGCGAACGCCCGGTCGATGATCTCGACCTCGACCCGCTTGATGGCGACCGGGTCCTGGTTGATGCCGAGGACGCAGGCGCTCTCGCACGGGGCGGGGCACAGCCTCCCGGTGAACTCCGGGAAGTTGTTGGTGGCGTGGAGCCGCTCGATGGCCTCGTGCCAGTCCTTGCGGTAGACGAGGTCGTTCCACTCGGGGATGAGGTTGCCGAGCGGGCAGCCCTGGTGGCAGAACGGGATGCCGCAGTCCATGCAGCGGCTCGCCTGCTTCTCCAGCCGGTCGTGGCCGAAGCTCTCGTAGACCTCCGACCAGCTCTTGATCCGGACGTCCACCGGGCGGCGCTTCGGGAGCTCCCGCTGGACGGTCAGGAAACCCTTCGGGTCAGCCATGTGGGAATCCCCCTCTCTCAGCCCTGGGCCGCGGCCATGACGGCCTCGTCGACGTCGCGTCCCTGCGCCTCGGCCTCGGCCATCGCCTCCAGGACGCGCCGGTAGTCGCGCGGCATGATCTTGGTGAAGCGGGTCGCGGCGGCGTCCCAGTCCGCCAGCAGCCGCTCGGCGACCGCCGAGCCGGTCTCGGCGAGGTGCCGCTCGACCAGGCCCTTGACGAACGCCTCGTCGTCCTCGTTCAGCGGTTCCAGGTCGACCATCTCGCGGTTGACGCGGTCGGCCACCAGATCCAGAACGTAGGCGATGCCACCGGACATTCCGGCCGCGATGTTGCGTCCGGTGCGGCCGATGATGACGGCGCGGCCGCCGGTCATGTACTCGCAGGCGTGGTCGCCGACGCCCTCGACGACGGCGGTGGCGCCGGAATTGCGGACGCAGAACCGCTCCCCGACGACGCCGCGGGCGAACAGCTCGCCCGAGGTGGCGCCGTACAGGATCACGTTGCCGCCGATGATCTGCTCCTCGGCGGCGAACGCGGCGTCCGCCGGGGGACGCAGCGTCAGCCGCCCGCCGGACAGGCCCTTGCCGACGTAGTCGTTGGCGTCGCCGACCAGCCGCAGCGTGATGCCGCGCGGGACGAACGCGCCGAACGAGTTGCCCGCGGAGCCGGTGAAGGTGACGTCGACGGTGTCGTCGGGCAGGCCCGCGCCGCCCCACTTCTTGGTCACCTCGTGGCCGAGCATGGTGCCGACCGTCCGGTTGACGTTGCGGATCGGCAGGTCGAGGGTGACCTTGTCGCCGAACGCGAGGGCACCCTCGGCGAGCTGGATGAGGGTGTTGTCGAGCGCCTTCTCCAGCCCGTGGTCCTGCGCGGCGACGCGGCGCGGCGCGTCCCCGTACGGGGTCTCGGGCGCGTGCAGCACCGGCGCCAGGTCCAGCCCGGACGCCTTCCAGTGCTCGACGGCCTCCCGGGTGTCGATCATCTCGACGTGCCCGATCGCCTCGTCCAGCGTCCGGAACCCGAGGGCGGCGAGGTACTCGCGGACCTCCTCGGCGATGAACTCGAAGAAGTTCACCACGAACTCCGGCTTGCCGGAGAACCGCTCGCGCAGCACCGGGTTCTGGGTGGCGACGCCGACCGGGCAGGTGTCGAGGTGGCAGACCCGCATCATGATGCAGCCCGACACCACCAGCGGCGCGGTCGCGAAGCCGTACTCCTCGGCGCCGAGGAGCGCCGCGATGACGACGTCCCGGCCGGTCTTCATCTGCCCGTCGGTCTGCACGACGATGCGGTCGCGCAGGCCGTTCAGCATCAGCGTCTGCTGGGTCTCGGCGAGGCCGAGCTCCCAGGGCGCGCCGGCGTGCTTCAGCGAGGTCAGCGGGGACGCGCCGGTGCCGCCGTCGTGCCCGGAGATCAGCACCACGTCGGCGTGCGCCTTGGAGACGCCGGCCGCGACCGTGCCGACCCCGACCTCGGCGACGAGCTTGACGTGCACGCGCGCCGCCGGGTTGGCGTTCTTCAGGTCGTGGATGAGCTGGGCGAGGTCCTCGATCGAGTAGATGTCGTGGTGCGGCGGCGGCGAGATGAGGCCGACGCCGGGCGTGGAGTGCCGGGTCTTGGCGATCCACGGGTACACCTTGTGGCCGGGCAGCTGCCCGCCCTCGCCGGGCTTGGCGCCCTGCGCCATCTTGATCTGGATGTCGTCGGCGTTGGTGAGGTACTCCGACGTCACGCCGAACCGGCCGGACGCGACCTGCTTGATCGCGCTGCGGCGCAGGTCGCCGTTGGCGTCCGGGGTGAACCGGACCGGGTCCTCGCCGCCCTCGCCGGTGTTGGACTTGCCGCCCAGCCGGTTCATCGCGATCGCGAGGGTCTCGTGCGCCTCCGCGGAGATGGAGCCGTACGACATCGCGCCGGTGGAGAACCGCTTGACGATCTCCGCTACCGGTTCGACCTCCTCGATCGGCACCGGCGGCCGCGCGCCCTCCTTGAGCTTGAACAGCCCGCGCAGGGTCATCAGCTTCTGCGACTGCGAGTCGACCTTGGAGGTGTACTCCTTGAAGATCTCGTAGCGGCGGGTGCGGGTGGCGTGCTGCAGCTTGAACACCGTGTCCGGGTTGAACAGGTGCGGCTCGCCCTCGCGGCGCCACTGGTACTCGCCGCCGATCTCCAGCGTGCGGTGCGCGGCCTCGTTCCCGCCCGGCGGGTAGGCGCGGGTGTGCCGCTCGGCGACCTCCCGGGCCAGCACGTCGAAGCCGACGCCGCCGAGCCGGGACGTGGTGCCGGTGAAGCAGCGGGACACGACCCGCTCGCCGAGCCCGATCGCCTCGAAGATCTGCGCGCCGGTGTAGGACGCGACCGTGGACACGCCCATCTTCGACATGATCTTCAGGACGCCCTTGCCGTACGCCTTCACCAGGTTCCGCACGGCCTTGCCGGCCTCGACGCCCGGCAGGCCGCCGCCGCGGACCATGTCCTCGACGGTCTCGATCGCCAGGTACGGGTTGATCGCGGACGCGCCGTACCCGATGAGCAGCGCCATGTGGTGGCACTCGCGGGCCTCGCCGGTCTCGACCACCAGGCCGACCTTGGTCCGGGTCTTCTCCCGGATCAGGTGGTGGTGGACGGAGCCGGTGAGCAGCAGCGCCGGGATCGCGGCGCGGGCCGAGTCGGCGCCGCGGTCCGACAGCACGATGATCCGCGCGCCGGCCTCGATGGCCCGGCTCACCTCGGAGTTGATCTCCTCGAGGCGGGCCTCCAGGGCCTCGCCGCCGCCGGCGACGTCGTACAGGCCGTGCACGACGTGGGCGTGCAGGTGCGGCAGGGACCCCTCGTCGTCGATGTGGATGATCTTGGAGAGCTCGTCGTTGTCCAGGATCGGGGTGGGCAGCACGAGCCGCCGGCACGAGTCCGGGCCGGGCTCCAGGAGGTTGCCCTCCGGGCCGAGCGTGGACTGCAGCGAGGTGACGAGCTCCTCGCGGATGGCGTCCAGCGGCGGGTTCGTGACCTGCGCGAACAGCTGCTTGAAGTAGTCGAACAGCAGGCGCGGGCGCTCCGACAGCACCGCGATCGGGGTGTCGGTGCCCATCGAGCCGATCGGCTCGGCGCCGGTCCGCGCCATCGGGCCGAGGATGATCCGCTGCTCCTCCAGGGTGTACCCGAAGGTCTGCTGCCGCTTGACGAGGGTGTCGTGCGTCGGGATCTCCCGCTCGCGCTGCGGCAGCTCCTCGAACCGGACCAGGCCCTCGTGCAGCCACTGCCCGTACGGGTGCTCGGCGGCCAGCTCCGCCTTGACCTCGTCGTCCTCGACGATCCGCCCGGCCTCGGTGTCGACCAGGAAGATCTTGCCGGGCTGCAGGCGGCCCTTGCGGACCACCTTGTCCGCCGGGATGTCGAGCACGCCGGCCTCGCTGGCCAGCACCACCAGGCCGTCGTCGGTCACCCAGTAGCGGCCGGGGCGCAGCCCGTTGCGGTCCAGGACCGCGCCGACGACGGTGCCGTCGGTGAAGCTGACGCTGGCGGGGCCGTCCCACGCCTCCATCAGGGTGGAGTGGAACTCGTAGAACGCGCGGCGCTCGGCGTCCATCTCGGCGTGGTTCTCCCACGCCTCCGGGATCATCATCAGCACCGCGTGCGGCAGCGACCGGCCGCCGAGGTGCAGCAGCTCCAGGCACTCGTCGAACGAGGCGGTGTCGGACGCCTCGATGTCGATCACCGGGAAGATCCGGGAGATGTCGCCGGGGATCAGGTCGGACTTCAGCAGCGCCTCGCGGGCCCGCATCCAGTTCCGGTTGCCCCGGACGGTGTTGATCTCGCCGTTGTGCGCGATGAACCGGTACGGGTGCGCCAGCTCCCACGCCGGGAACGTGTTGGTCGAGAACCGCGAGTGCACCAGCGCGATCGCGCTGCTGAACCGGCGGTCCGACAGGTCGGGGAAGAACGGCTCCAGCTGCGGGGTCGTCAGCATTCCCTTGTAGACGATCGTGCGGCTGGACAGGCTCGGGAAGTACACCCGGACGTCCTGCTCGGCGCGCTCGCGCATGCAGAACACGGCGCGGTCCAGCTCCAGGCCGGTCTTGCCCGCGTGCGGGCCGCCGGCGGCGGGCGCGACGAACAGCTGCGCGAAGTGCGGCATGACCCGGCGGGCGGCCGGGCCGGTGAACGCGGGGTCGCGCGGGAGCTCGCGCCAGCCGAGCACCGTGAGGTGCTCCTCGGCGCACAGCGTCTCGATGTGCGCGACCGCGGCGGCGCGCTCCTCGGCGTCCGCGGGCAGGAACGCGAGGCCGGCCGCGTAGGCGCCGGCCTCGGGCAGCGCGAAGCCGCACTCCTCGCGGAAGAACGCGTCCGGTATCTGGACGAGGATGCCGACGCCGTCGCCGTCGTCCGGCTCCGCGCCCACGGCCCCGCGATGGTCCAGGTTCTTCAGGACGGTCAGGGCGTTCTGGACGATGTCGTGGCTCTTGCGGCCGTGCAGGTCGGCCACCATGCCGACGCCGCAGGCGTCGTGCTCGTTCGCCGGGTCGTAGAGCCCCTGGGGTCCGGGGCGGCCCGGTGTGAGGGCAGCAGCAGCCATCAACCCTCCCGTCGTCGTCGGTGTGTCACTGCTTCGTGTCAGTGCAGTCCGGGACGACGTTGGCCCTGCTGCGGTGAGATGACATTACATCACTGCCGGGATCATGCCCGACTGGACCAGATCGCGAAACTTCTCCGGGGCGATCGGCTGCGCGTCATCTCCGAGTGGTTTAGACCAGGCTACCGGGTCCTGAAAGTTGCATAACGCCCTGACCTGGTGAGGATCATCACCGGGCGGCGAGGTTTACGGAGCGGAGAACGCAACACGGCTGAAACACGCGCGGGTATCCGGATGCTTCCCGGGCCCGCCCGGCGGGGCCGCGGCGGCTCCCGCTCAGCGGGACGGCGCCGTCCGGTCGACGGGACGGCCGCGCCCGCCCGGGCCGCTCAGTGGGACGCGGCGGCGGCGCGGCCCAGCACCGACGGCGCCTTCCCGCCCTCGATCAGCAGCGACAGCAGGTTGCCGTCCGACGCGTCGCCCTTGCCGTCCAGGCGCTGCGCCCACGACACCACGGCGTAGTGGCCCATCGCCAGGCCCCGGGCCATTCCGAAGCCCTGCCCGAACCGGTCCAGCGGCGCGGGCGCCGGCAGCGGCACCACGAACCCGCCGCCGAGCGTGTGGTCCAGCAGGCCGACGAACCGGTCGGCGTCCGCCGAGGACGCCAGGTTGAACACCGCGACGGCCAGCCCGTACCCATGGCGGGCGTCGGCGTAGATGTCCCGCGCGGCCTGCGTGCAGCCGCCGCGCGCCAGGTCGGCGGCCACCGACTGCCCCCACACCGCGGCGGTGCAGTTGCCGTCGAGCTTCTTGGCCTGCATCGTGAGCCGGAGCTTCGTGCCGTCCACCGACAGCTTCGCCGACGACGACGGGAACGCCTCCCCGCTGGTCAGCGGCTTGGCGTCGGTCTTGCGGGACGCGATGCCCGCGTACGCGGAGGACGACGGCGAACTCGAGTAGGACTCGGGCGAGCTGCCGTTGCCCGCCGCCGTGCCCGCCGGCCTGCCCGGGGCGCCGCCGGCACCGCCGTCGCCCTTGCCGCCGTCATCGCCCCCGCCCAGCGCCACGGCCGCGATCAGCCCGATCACCACCAGCACCGCGAGGCCCGCGGCGGCCGCGAAGTACGGCTTCGCGCCGGGAGCGCCCTTCCCGCCCGCCGTGCTCTTCCGTCCGGCCGTGCTTTTCCCGCCCGCCGCGCCCCGGCGGCGCGGCATCCCGGCCCCGCCGGACCGCCGGGCCTTCTTGGGCCTGCGAGCTCTGGGCGGGGCGTCCGGCGTCTCGTCCTGGACGGGCGGCGGGGCGCCGTAGGGGACGTCCTGGGAGGCGGGATCTCCCTGGTAGGGGCCGTCCACGGGGTAGCCCTGCTCCTCGTAGGGCGGTTCCTCGTAGGACGCTTGCTGCGCGTAGGCCGGATCCGTGTAGGGCTGATCCGCGTAGGCCGGGTCTGCATACGGCTGATCCGCGTAGGGCTGATCCGTGTACCCCTGGTCCGCGTACCCCTCGTCCGCATAGGGCTGGTCCGCGGGGGGCTGTCCGGGAGGACCGGCGTGGCCCTGGGCGCCGCCCCGGCGGCGGCCTCCGGAACGTTCCTGCCGGGCCGCGCCGTCGCGCGGCGAGCCGATCCGGCGGGGACCGCCCGTCCGGCCCTGGCCCCTGCGAGGGGCGGGCTGCCGGCGGCCGGAGCGGCTCGCCGGCGCGCGCCTCGGGCGGCCGCCACCGCGGCCGCGGTCATCGGGTTCCACGGCGGCGGAGACTACTGCGGACCGGGGCGCACGTTACGACGCCCCGTTCCCGGCCAGGTCGAGCCGCTGGTAGAGGAAGTCCCCGGCGTTCTCGACGACCAGGCTGACGTCGATCATCTCGTTGAGCGAGTCGGGGCGCGCCCCGCCCGCGCGCTCCACCCACGTCACCATGGCGTAGTGCCCGTAGACGCTGGCGTAGGCGGCGGTGAACCCCGGCCCGAACGTCGCGACGTCCTTCGGCTGCAGGGGCGTCAGCCATCCCGCGCCGGTCGCCCGGTCGAGGTCGCGCAGCACCTGCGCGGAGCCGTCCTGGCTCGCCAGGTTCACGACCATGAACTGGCCGACGTACTTCTTGTCCGGGCTCACGTAGGCGGCGCGGACCACCTGGGAGCAGCCGTACTTGGCGAGATCGCTCTGCAGCCGCGCGCCCCAGCTGGCGCTCTTGCAGTCGGAGGTCAGGTCGGAGGCGGCGAGCGTCAGCGTGTACTTGCCCTGCTTGAGGGTCTTGGAGTCCGCCGAGAACGCCTCGCCCTGCGTGATCGGCCGGTTGTCGGCGGTACGCTGGGCGATCTTCGCGAACCCGTCGCCGCTGAAGTCGGGCGTGTAGGCGGTCGGCATCGCCTTCTCGGCGGGCTTGCCGTCGCCGTCGCCGCCGCCGAGCGCGACCACGGCGACGACCGCGATCACGATGACGGCGACCACGGCGGCCGCCCCTCCGTACAGCAGCTTGCGGTTCGGAAGGTTCCGGCGGGGCTTGTCCTCCGGCCAGAAGTCCTTCCCCGCGCCGTCGCTTCCGGCCGCGGGGGAACCAGTGTCACGGGCCTCGATCACGCCCCGGAGCTTAGCGGTCCGGCCGCACCCGCCGCGCCCAAAAGGGCGATTCATCCGCATTTGTTGTGCGGCCGGCGGCCCGCGGGCGCTCGCACCGCGCCGGGCCCGCCGAGGTCACAGCCCGGTGGTGCCGATGAGCGCGCCGACGCCGTAGGTGATCCCGGCGGCCGCCGCGCCGAACAGCAGCTGGCGCGCCCCGCCGAACCACCACGCCCGCGTCGTGACCCGCGACACCAGCGCGCCGGCGGCGAACAGCCCCAGCGCCGCCACCGCGGCCGCCGGCCACAGCGAGGACGCGCCCAGCAGGTACGGCAGCACCGGCAGCAGCGCCCCGACCGCGAACGACAGGAAGGACGAGCCCGCCGCCAGCAGCGGCGACGGCAGGTCCCCCGGGGACACCCCGAGCTCCTCCCTGGAGTGCACCTCCAGGGCCCCCTCGGGGTTGCGCGACAGCTGCCGCGCCACCTCCGCGGCGGTCTCCGCATCGACCCCGCGGGCCTCGAACACCCCGGCCAGCTCGCGCTGCTCGGCCACCGGGTTGCGGGCCAGCTCCAGCCGCTCGATCTCGATCTCGGCGAGCGCCAGCTCCGACTGGGACGCGACGGAGATGTACTCCCCCGCCGCCATCGAGAACGCGCCCGCCGCCAGGCCCGCGAGGCCCGCCAGCAGCACGATCTTCGGGTCCTGGCGGCCGCCCGCGATCCCCGCGATCAGCGCGAAGTTGGAGACCAGCCCGTCCATCGCGCCGAACACCGCGGGCCGCAGCCAGCCGCCGTTGACGTCGCGGTGCTGGTGGTGCAGTTCCGGCGTCTGGCCGGTCTTCTCCCCGGTCATCTCCCCCGTACCGGACATCGTGTCTTCCTACTTCCCGTCCTTGACGGGCTCTCCCTGCCCTACCCGCTCGGAAGCGTCGGCGGCACCGTCCGTTCCATTCTCCCCGCTCACGGCGGTGGCCGCGACGCCGGGGCCCGGTTCGGGCTCCGGGTCCGGGTCCGGTTCCGGCGCGGGTTCCGGCAGGGGCTCCGCCGCCGCCTCCGGGCCCTCAGCGGGCTCCTCCGCCGCCTCGGGGGCCGGCTCCGGCTCGGGGGTCCCGGCCGTGTCCGCCGGGGCCTCATCGGCGGGCTGCGCGGCGTCCGCGGCCTCCGCGGACCCGTCCGCGGCCTCCCGCTCCGCCGTCCTGTCCTCAGCGGACGCGGACTCGGCCTCCGGGAGCCCGGCCGTCTCGGGCGCGGACTCCTCGGACTGCCGTCCGGTGGTCTCCTCGGCCGCACCCGGGGCCGCGTCGTCCGCCGTCCCGGCGGCGTCCTCGGCCTTCGGGTCCCCGTCCTCGGCGGCGTCCTGGACCCGCTCGTCCTCCGCCGGCTCGTCCTCGGCGGGCGCGTCCTTCGGCGGCTCGTCCTTCGCGGGCGCGTCGTCGGTCGGCACGTCCGCCGCGGCGGACCCGGCGTCACCGGCGTCACCCGCGTCACCGGCAGGTGCCACGGCCCCCGGTGCGTGCCCGACGACGGCCTCGGGGCCGGTCTTGTTGCGCGCCAGGTACAGGTAGGCGGCGGCGCAGAGGAACACCACGATCGAGGTGTAGTCGTTCAGCCGCAGGCCGAGGAAGTGGTGCGCGTCGTCGATGCGCAGCGCCTCGATCCAGCCGCGTCCCACCGTGTAGGCGGCGACGTACAGCGCGAACGCCCGGCCGTGGGTGAGCTTGTAGCGGCGGTCGGCCCAGACGATCAGGATCGCGACGCCGATGCACCACAGCGACTCGTACAGGAACGTCGGGTGGTAGGTGCCGATGTTCTCGTACTTCGGGTCCAGGGCGGGGCCGTCGCCGAGCGTCGGGCGGTGGCTCGGGTCGATCTTCAGGGCCCAGAACGTGTGCAGCGGCTTGCCGTACAGCTCCTGGTTCCAGTAGTTGCCCCAGCGGCCGATCGCCTGCGCGAGGACGATCCCGGGCGCGCAGGCGTCGGCGAGCGCGAGGATCGAGATGCCGCGCCGCCGGCAGCCGATGTACGCGCCGACCGCGCCGAGCGCGATGGCGCCCCAGATCCCGAGGCCGCCCTTCCAGATCTCCAGGGCCCGGACCGGGTCGCCGCCGCTGCCGAAGTACCGCTGCGCGTCGGTGATCACGTGGTAGAGGCGCCCGCCGACCAGGCCGAACGGCACCGCCCACACGGCCACGTCGATGATCGTGCCGGGGGCGCCGCCCTTGGCCGCCCAGCGTCGCTCGCCGACCCAGACCGCGACGACGATACCGAGAATGATCATGATCGCGTAGGCACGGAGCGGAATGGGTCCGAGGTGCCAGACGCCCTGCGAAGGGCTCGGGATGAAGGCGACCGGGTGCATGACCGTTGACGTTACCGCCTCCGGCGGCATGCGACGGAAACGTCCGCGTCACCGACAGCCGATCGCCGCGCTACGGACACCGGTACGAGACCATGCGGGGCGCCTCTCAGCCCTGCCCCGGGGCCTCCCCGGCGGACCGCGGGGTGCCGGAGCCCGCCTTGGCGATGGTCTTCTGCAGGGCGTCCGGGGAGGCCAGGGCGTCGTTCCCGAGCTGCCTGCCGTTCAGCGCGAGGTACGGGGTCGCGGTCACGCCCGCCTTGCCGGCGTAGGCGGTGGCCTGGTCGACCTGGCCGATCTTCTGCGCGCCGTTCACGCACGCGGCGAACGAGGGGTCGGTGACGCCGAGCCGCCCCGCCCACTTGATCAGGTCGGCGTTGGCGAAGCCCTTGTCGCCCTCGGGCGGCTGCTCGTCGTACAGCTTGTCGTGGTACTTCACCCAGTGGTCGGCGGGCATGCAGGCGGCGGCGTTGGCGGCGCGCCGCGAGTTGGACATCAGCGGGTCCTGCTGGAACAGCTGGAACGGCCGGTAGACGACCTTCACCCTGCCCTCGGCGGCGAGCTTCTTCATCGTGCCGCCGACGCGGGCCTCCATCGCCTTGCAGGCCGGGCACTGGAAGTCCTCGAAGACGTCCAGGACGGGCGTGGTGACGCCCGGGTTCGCCATGGCGACCGACCCGTCCTGCTGCCGGGTCGCGGGCGCGATCGGCCCGGTGTACTTCACGGCGGACGGGCCGCCGCCCCCGTTGGTCCCCACCACCACCACGACGATGACGACCACGACGGCCGCCGCCGCCACCGCGCCCAGCACGACCACGAGCAGCCGCCTGCGCCGCTGCCGCGCCTCCGTCCGCCGCCGCTCCTCCGCGAGCCGGTCCCGCGCGGAACGCTCCCTGTCGGGCTTGCTCATCGATCCCCCCACGGCCGTGACGATATGTTACCGAGCACGACCGAGCGTAGTGGGGAGGGGCGTTCCGCGCGGTGAAGCCGCACGGAGGGTTCAGCGGTTCGGGCGGCGGACGGGGCGGCGGAGGGTCACTTCCCGGCCGCGCCGGCGGCCGCGGTGACCGTGGCCTTCAGACCGTCGGGGGTGAAGACGACGTTGCTGTCGAGCTTGCGCCCGTCGAGGAAGACCGTCGGCGTGCTGTCGACCCCGCGGGTCTGCAGCGCGTAGTTGGTCATCGCGTCGACCTGGGACTTCTTCTGCTCGTCCTTGACGCACTTCTCGAAGTTCGGGTCGGAGATCCCGATGTCCTTGCCCCACTTGGCCAGGTCCTTCGGCGAGAAGCCCTTCGTGCCCTCGGCCGGCTGGAAGCGGAACAGCGCGTCGTGGTAGGAGATCCACTTGTCGGCGGGAACGCACAGCGCGGCCTCGGCGGAGCGCAGCGAGTTCGTCTTGACCGGGTCGGGGCTGTTGCCGAACAGGTGGAACGGCCGGTAGACGACCTTCACCTTGCCCTCGGCGGCGAGCTGCTCGACGGTCGAGCCGGTGTTCTTCTCGAACTGCTTGCAGTTCGGGCACTGGAAGTCCTCGAAGATCTCCAGCTCCGGCTTGGTGACGCCGGCCTTCGCCATCACGATCGAGCCGTCGGCCTGGCGGCTGAGGGGGGCCAGCGCGCCCTTGTGGACCTCGGCGCGGCCGCTCTTGTTCTTGTGGTCGATGACGAGGACGGTCGCCACCACGATCACCGCAACCGCGACCACCGACCCGAGGACGATGGACAGCAGCCGCCGCTGCTTGGCCCGCGCCGCCTGCCGCCGCCGCTCGGCGGCCAGGCGCTCTCTCGCGGACCGCTCCCGTGCGGCCTTGCTCATTGGGACTCCTAGGAATGGGGGCCGCGCGTGCTGGCGTGCGGCGCGGGTCCGGCGGGACTAGTCGACCTGACCGATCCGCCGGAACTCGTCGAACAGAACGAGAACGAAGAGCAGGATAGTGATGGCGTGGACCCCGCTGCACCACAGGCAGATCTTGTGCAGCACCGCCAGCTCGACCGTCACCAGGTAGACGACGAAGAGCACGCCCACCGACACCGCCGCGAGCCGCGCCCAGCGCAGCTGCGGCCACGGCGAGCGCAGCGCCCAGGGGGTGATCAGCGCCCCGAACCCGACGAAGAACGCGAGCCCGAACAGCGGCATGGGGATGCCGAGGAGCTCGGAGTACTCGCTGGTGGTGACCGCGTGGCAGTCCACCGTGCTGGTGGCCGAGCACACCAGCGCGCCCTGGTCGTAGTGCGTGATCGTCAGGTAGACGGAGATGCCGAGCCCGGCGAGGGTCAGCAGCCAGGCGAGGGCCTGGTACCACGCGGCCGGGACGGGCGCCGCCGCCGTCGCGCGTTCCCGCGCCGTCATCTCTTGCGTCATCGTGGATCCTTCCGGAACGGCCTCCGCCGGCGAAAACACCTTACGGGAGCGCGAGGCCGTCTCAAGCATGAACCGGACGGCGGTGACGGGGAGTTCCCGGAACGCGCAAGAACGTCCGCGGAAACGGGACGGCCCCGTTTCCGCGGACGTTCTCGACGATCGTTCTCCGGCGGGCGGTTCAGCGGCCCTTGCGGACGCCCTCGGCCAGTTCCCCGGTGAGGGCGCGGACGCCGGCGAGGCCGGTGGCGAGGTCCGGGGCGTCCAGCAGCCGCCGGATGAACGCCGAGCCGACGATCACGCCGTCGGCGAAGCCGGCGACCTCGGCGGCCTGCGCGCCGTTGCCGACGCCGAGCCCGAGCCCGACCGGCAGGTCCCGGCCGGACCGGCCGATGATCTCCCGGGTGCGCTCGACGAGCCGCGGCGCGCCGGTGTCGACGGCGTTGCGGGCGCCGGTGACGCCCATCAGGGACGCCGCGTAGACGAACCCGCGGCACTGCGCGGTGATGGCCTCGATGCGCGCGTCGGTGGAACTGAGCGCGACGAGGAACACCCGGTCGAGGCCGTGCTCGTCGGCGGCCTCGAGCCACTCGCCGCCCTCCTCGGGCGTGAGGTCGGGGGTGATCAGCCCGGCGCCGCCGGCGCTCGCGAGGTCGCGGGCGAACGCGCCGACGCCGTGCCGGTCGACGGGGTTCCAGTACGTCATGACCAGCGTCGGGACGCCGGTGGCGGCGACGGCCTCGACGGTGCGGAACACGTCGGCGACGCGGACGCCCCCGGAGAGCGCCCGGTGGACGGCGTCCTGGATGGTGGGGCCGTCCATCATCGGGTCGGTGTAGGGCAGCCCGATCTCGATGACGTCGCAGCCGGCGTCGACCATGGTCTTCGCGGCCTCGATCGCGCCGTCGAAGGTCGGGAAGCCGGCCGGCAGGTAGCCGACGAGCGCGGCGCGGTTCTCGGCCCTGGCCTTGTCGTAGGCGTCCTTGACGGTCACTGCGCCTCCCCCTCGGGCATCAGGCCGAAGAAGGACGCGGCCGTGTGCATGTCCTTGTCGCCGCGGCCGGACAGGCACACCGCGATCGTGGCGTCCGGGCCCAGCTCCCTGCCGACCTTGATCGCGCCGGCCAGCGCGTGCGCCGACTCGATCGCCGGGATGATGCCCTCGGTGCGGCACAGCAGCGAGAACGCCTCCATCGCCTCGGCGTCGGTGATCTCGCGGTACTCGGCGCGGCCGGAGTCGTGCAGCCAGGAGTGCTCCGGGCCGACGCCGGGATAGTCGAGGCCCGCGGAGATCGAGTGGGTCTCGAGGGTCTGGCCGTCGTCGTCCTGCAGCAGGTAGGTGCGCATGCCGTGGATGACGCCGAGGGAGCCGCCGACGAGCGTCGCGGCGTGCCTGCCGGACGCGACGCCGTCGCCGCCCGCCTCGAACCCGTACAGCCGGACGGACTCGTCCGGGACGAAGGCGTGGAACATGCCGATGGCGTTGGAGCCGCCGCCGACGCACGCGACGACCGCGTCCGGCAGGGCGCCGGTCAGCTCGAGGCACTGCCGCCGCGCCTCCACGCCGATGATCCGCTGGAAGTCGCGGACCATCATCGGGAACGGGTGCGGGCCCATCACCGAGCCGATGCAGTAGTGCGTGTCCTCCACGCTCGCGACCCAGTCGCGGAACGCCTCGTTGCAGGCGTCCTTGAGGGTGCGGCTGCCGGTCCGCACCGGGACGACCTCGGCGCCGAGCATCCGCATCCGCGCGACGTTGAGGGCCTGCCGCTCGGTGTCGACCTCGCCCATGTAGACGGTGCAGTCGAGGCCGAGCAGGGCCGCGGCGGTGGCGGTGGCGACGCCGTGCTGGCCGGCGCCGGTCTCGGCGATCACCCGGGTCTTGCCCATCCGCCGGGTGAGCAGCGCCTGCCCGAGCACATTGTTGATCTTGTGGGAGCCGGTGTGGTTGAGGTCCTCGCGCTTCAGCAGCACGCGGGCGCCGCCCGCGTGCTCGGCGAACCGCTTCGCCTCGGTCAGCAGGCTCGGCCGGCCCGCGTAGTTGGCGAGCAGGTCGTCCAGCTCGGCGGTGAAGGCCGGGTCCTTCTTGGCGGTCTCGAACTCGCGGGTCAGCTCGTCCAGGGCCGCCATCAGCGCCTCGGGGGCGAACCGCCCGCCGAAGCGGCCGAAATGGCCGGTGGCGTCGGGCACGGCGGCAGCGCGCGCCGCACTGTCGATGGTCATGGGAAAACGCGTCCTGTCATGCGTAAGGGGCCTGCGTCGGACAGTCTCAGCGAGATGCGGCGAGGCCCCGCCATCGCTCGTGGAGCGGCTCTGCGGGCATGACCGTAGCCTACCGAGTTCCCGTCGGCACCGGTCAGCCGCTCTGCCGCAGCGCCGGGTGCGCGCCGGCCGCGACCAGGTCGGCGACCGCGGTCCGCGGGTCGCGCCCGATGACCAGGCTCTCCCCCACGAGCACCGCGTCCGCGCCGCTGGAGGCGTAGGCGAGCAGGTCGTGCGGGCCCCGCACGCCGGACTCGGCGATCTTCACGGCGGGCTTGGGGATCGCGGGCGCGACGCGGGCGAAGACGCCCCGGTCGACCTTCAGGGTGCGCAGGTCGCGCGCGTTCACGCCGATGACCTTGGCGCCCGCGTCCACCGCGCGGGCGGCCTCCTCCTCGGTGTGCACCTCGACGAGCGGGAGCAGCCCGATCGACTCGGCCCGCTCGACCAGCGACACCAGCGCGTCCTGCTCCAGCGCGGCGACGATCAGCAGCGCCATGTCGGCGCCGTACGCGCGCGCCTCCCACAGCTGGTAGGAGGTGACGATGAAGTCCTTGCGCAGGACGGAGACGTCGACGTTGGCGCGGACGTCCGCGAGGTCCTGCAGGCTGCCGCCGAAGCGGCGCCGCTCGGTCAGCACGCTGATCACCTTCGCGCCGCCGGCCTCGTAGTCGCGGGCGAGGGCGGCGGGGTCGGCGATCGCGGCGAGCGCGCCCTTGGACGGGCTGCTGCGCTTGACCTCGGCGATGACCGAGACGCCGGGCCCGCGCAGCGCGCCGAGCGCGTCGCGGGGGGCCGGGGCGGCGGCGGCCTTCTCCTTCAGCGCGCCGAGCGGCACCTCCCGCTGCCGTTCGGCGAGATCGGCCCGGACGCCGTCGATGATCTCGTCCAAGACGCTCAAGTGGTAGGCCCCCTATTTCAGGTCGATCCGTGCACCGATCGTAGCCGCCCCCGCCGACGGTCCTCGCACCCGGGAGGGGTCCGGGGACGCCCGCGGGGCGCGGCGGTCCGGCGGTCCGCGGCGCCGCCCGCGGGTCAGGGCGCCAGGGCGTGCGCGAACGGCAGGTTCCGCACGATCCAGTAGACGGCCACGACGCCGACGAAGGAGTACACCGCGACCGGCCGGAACAGCGCCGACCACATCGGCCGGCCCTGGACGCTCAGCACCGTCCAGCGGACGTACAGGTAGCCGAGGACGGGCAGCAGCAGGAACAGCAGCGGGTTGAACCCGAACGCGGTGCCGACGTGCCCGTGCGCGAGCGCGT
The DNA here is from genome assembly GCF_017573545.1 of Actinomadura nitritigenes. GTDB lineage: Bacteria > Actinomycetota > Actinomycetes > Streptosporangiales > Streptosporangiaceae > Spirillospora > Spirillospora nitritigenes. The sequence goes on from NZ_JAGEOK010000024.1 coordinate 39,189, forward strand.
TGACCAGCCGCATCGCGCCGCAGCCCGGGCAGTAGTAGCCGGTCATGGCGAGGAACGGGCACGTGGGGTAGTGGCCGGGCCGGTTCGGGTCGACGACCGCGACCAGCACCGTCGCCGCGGCGGCCCCGGCCAGGACGATCCCGTGCGGAACCAGCGCGCGCACCGGGCTCTTGCGCTCGCCCCCACCCGCCGGATGGGGATGCGCGTGGACGGCGGGACGGCTCACGCCCCCACCATAAGGCCGCCCCGCCGGAACTCCGCTACGCGTCGAGCACGTACCCCACGCCGCGGACGGTGCGGATGGGGTTGTCGTGGCCGAGCTTGGCGCGGAGCTGGGCGACGTGGACGTCGACGGTGCGGCTGCCCGCGCCGGCGCCGGGGCCCCAGGCGGCGTCGAGGAGCTGCTCGCGGGTGAAGACGCGGCCGGGGTTGGCCATGAGGAACGCGAGGAGGTCGAACTCGGTGACGGTGAGCGCGACGCGGCGGTCGCCCACGGCGGCGGTGCGGCGGTCGGGGTCGAGGGCGACGGGGCCGGCGCGCAGCGGCCCGGGGACGGGCAGGGGGCCGCGGCGGCGCAGCGCGTCGACGACGGCGGCGACCAGCACCCGGGGCCCGAACGGGCGGTCCACGCGGTGCTCGCCGAGGTGGCGGGCGATCGCCGGGTCGAGGGGGCCGGTGACGGCCACGACGGGCGCGGGGAGGGCCGCCTCGGCGACGCGGCGGTACAGGTCGGCGGGCAGCGCGCTGGTGGACAGGTCGAGGACGACGACGTCGGGGCGGGCGCGTTCGGCGGCGGCGGGCGCGCGGCCCGGGTCGGCCTCGATCCGCACCTCGTAGCCCTCGCGGGCCAGGTAGCGGCGCTGCAGTTCGGCGACGGCGGGATCGTGCTCGGCGACCAGGACCAGGCCGTCGGCGGTCACGGGCGGCCGTTCCGGGGCGCGGTGGGGTCACCGGCCTCGCGGCCGTCCCGTTCCCCGGCGGCCGGGCCCTCGGACTTCGCGCCGGACGGCTCCCGGGCCGCGTCGCGGGCGGTCGGGTCCTCGCCGCGGTCGAGGGACTTCCAGAGCGCGGACGGGTCCTGCTCCGGGGCGCCGGACGCGGCGTCCTTCCGGGGGGCGGGGCGGGACGCGGGGGCGCCGTCCCGTTCGTAGCGGGCGGACATCCCCGGCCAGCGGGCGCCGCGGGCCGCCGCGACCAGGCCGCCGGCGACGAGGAGGACGCCTCCGGTGACCGACGCCATCCACCACAGGTTCACGGCCAGCGCGGGGTGCGCGCCGATCTTCAGCAGGGCGCTCCTGTCCCCGGCGACCGACAGCACGTGAGCGCGCTGGACCGCGGCGACGGAGCCGTAGACGACGCCGGCGCCGAACAGGGCGATGAGGGCGCCGACGCCGGACCGGACGCGGCCGCGCGTGGCGAACAGGGCGGCGAGCCCGGCGAGGCCGGCCCAGGCGAGCGCGGTCGCGGTGCCGCCGAGGTCGTGGCCGGTCAGGTGCTGGGAGAACGGCGTGATGGCGTCCTCGGCCTTGACGGTGGCCCAGGGGCGGCCGCCGGCGAGCAGGACCAGCCCCGCGCCGGCGGCGCACAGCAGCGCGGTGAGGCCGCGCTCACGCCCGGGGGTCATGAGCTCGCGTCAGGGCGTTCCCCGACCACGGCGTCGAGCACGTCGGCGTCCCAGCAGGTGCGGTCGCCGGTGTGGCAGGCCGCGCCGACCTGGTCCACCTTGACCAGGATCGCGTCGGCGTCGCAGTCGAGCGCGACGGACTTGACCCACTGCTGGTGGCCGGAGGTCTCGCCCTTCACCCAGTACTCCCGGCGGCTGCGCGACCAGTAGGTGCAGCGGCCGGTGGTGAGGGTGCGGTGCAGCGCCTCGTCGTCCATCCAGCCGAGCATGAGCACCTCGCCGGTGTCGTACTGCTGGGCGATCGCGGGCACCAGGCCGCTGGCGTCGCGCTTCAGCCGCTCGGCGATCTTGGGGTCCAGATTGGACGAGGGAACGGACATGACGTCCATTGTGCCGGGTGGTTCCCGGTACCCGTGACGGCCCCCGCGCCGCCGGACACGAAAGGGCCCGCCCTCCCCTGCCGGGGAGACCGGGCCCAGACGTACGACTGCGGGTCTTACAGGGGGACGACCTGGTCGGCCTGGGGACCCCGGTTACCCTGCGTCACCTCGAACTGGACGCGCTGGTTCTCGTCCAGCGTGCGGTACCCGGAGGACTGGATCGCCGAGTAGTGCACGAAGACGTCCGGCCCGCCGCCGTCCACGGCGATGAAGCCGAAGCCCTTCTCGGCGTTGAACCACTTCACGGTGCCCTGCTGGGGCATGTCTTTCTCCTTGCGGCAAAACACGGGCCCACACCTCGCGGGCCCGGCGCGGTCGCTGCGGAACGCTCTCGCCCCCGGTACGGTCCCGGAAAAGCCAAAACGCCCGCTGCCATCAGTCCGCGGGCGTCTGGACAAACGATCGAGAACCACGACTGCAACCGACCGCACCACCGTATCACCGGTTCCGCGCAAAACGCAGGAGCGGGAAGGCTTGCGTTTCGCCTCTCAGCGAACCTTGCCGTTACCTGCCCGTTAAAGACTCCAACCGGACTCCGTCAGGGTCTTGACAGAGTCCGTGGGCCCCGTGAGGCGGACCTTCGCGACGTCGGTACGGCCGAGCGCCCACAGGACCAGTTCCCCCACGGGCCCGTGCACCCGCACGGGCCCGGAGCCGCCGCCGCGCCCGCTCCGGCCCCGTCCGCGCGCTCCGCCGGAGACCCGGACGCTCCGTCCGTCGGGTCGCACCAGCGTTACCTCGACGTGAACTTTTCTTAGGACAAAGCGGGCAATTTTTATCCGTCTCCAGAGAAGTTCCTCGAGTTCACCGGACAGGTCCCTGGGCTCCCAGTCCGGCCCGGCCCGGCGGATGTCCTCATGGTGAACAAAGAACTCGACACCGTTGGCGATTTTGTCCACGCCCGGAACCGCGTACGGCGAGAACTTCGGCGGACCCTGCCGAAACCGTTCCACCAGGCGGTCGAACGGGACGGCCCGCGCGGTGCGGCGCCGGACGCGCTCGGTGTAGAAGGCCAGCGGAGGCAGCAGTATTCCGGGCGCGGCGTCCGGCCGCCCCTCCCGGACGACCAGGTGCGCGGCCAGGTCGCGGGCGTCCCACCCGCCGCACCGGGTGGGCGCGTCGGCGCCCGCCTCGGCCAGGGCGCCGGCCAGCAGGCCGCGCTCGCGCCGGACGGGTCCGTCCTCGGGCGTGCTCATTGGATGATCGTAGGCCGCGGGAGCCGGCTCGGGAATAAGCGTCGGGGGCGCATGGTAGGGACTAGTCAGGCCCGCGAAATCCCCCATCCCCACACGCAGGGGGCATGACCCCGGGTCGCCGTGCCGTGATCGAGGAGTAACCGTGCCGCCTGCGTCCAGACGCGTGTCCCCCCATGTCCTCCGCGAGGGAATGCGGGTGCTGCAGGTCGCCGTCCGTGCCGAGCCGCGGGTGTTCACCGTCTCGGTGATCGCCAGCGCGGTGTACGCGGCGATGACCGTGGGAACCGCCCAGGTGCTCGGCTGGGCGACCCAGACCGTCGTCCTCCCGGCGTTCCGGGAGGGGCGCACCACGGCCGGGGCGCTGTCCGGCGCGGCGGCGGCGATCGTCGGGGTCGCGCTGCTGAAGGCGCTCGGCGTCGCGGGCCGGCGCTTCTACGCGGGCCTGATGCAGTACCGGATGCAGGCCGCCTACCGGCGGTCGGTGACCCGGCAGTACCTGCGGCTGCCGCTCGCCTGGCACCACCGGCACCCGACCGGGCAGCTGCTGTCGAACGCCAACGCCGACGTCGAGGCGGTGTGGGCGCCGATCGCGCCGCTGCCGATGGCCGTCGGCGTGGTGTTCATGCTGCTGATCGCGGCCGTGTCGATCCTGCTCACCGACGTCGCGGTCGCCGCCGTCGGCTTCCTGATCTTCCCGGCGATCGCGCTGATCAACATCGTGTACCAGCGCCGGCTCGCGCCCGTCGCGACCCGCGCGCAGCAGCTGCGCGCCGAGGTCAGCGAGGTCGCGCACGAGAGCTTCGAGGGCGGCCTGGTCGTCAAGACCCTCGGCCGCGAGGAGTCGGAGACCGAGCGGTTCCGGGAGCGGGCGCACGAGCTGCGCGACGCCAACATCGCGGTCGGGCGGATCCGCGGCCTGTTCGACCCCGTGCTGGAGGCGCTGCCGAACCTCGGCGTGCTCGCCGTCCTGCTGATCGGGTCGCTGCGGCTGGAGTCCGGCGCGATGACGGCCGGCGACCTGGTGCACGTCGCCTACCTGTTCACGCTGCTGTCGTGGCCGATCCGGGCGCTCGGCTGGGTGCTGGCGGAGGTGCCGCGCAGCGTCGTCGGCTGGGAGCGGGTCCGCGGCGTGCTGGACGCGACGGGGTCGCTGCCGTTCGGCGACGCGGCGCTCGGCGAGGACAAGGCCGCCGCCCTGGAGGTCCGCGACGTCCGGTTCTCCTACGAGGGCGCCGACGGCGACCGCGAGGTCCTGCACGACGTGTCGTTCACCACCTCCCCCGGCCGGACCGTCGCGATCGTCGGGCCGACCGGGTCCGGCAAGTCCACCCTCACCTCGCTTCTGGTCCGGCTGGTCGACCCGGCCGACGGCTCGGTCCTCCTGGACGGCGTGGACCTGCGGGACGTCCGCAGGGGCGGCGTCGCGGAGACCGCCGCGCTCGTCCCGCAGCAGACGTTCCTGTTCGACGACACCGTCCGCGGGAACGTGACACTCGGCCTGGACGTCCCCGACGAGCGCGTCTGGGAGGCGCTGCGGCTCGCGCAGGCCGACGGGTTCGTCGCCGCGCTCCCCGACGGGCTCGACACCCGGGTGGGCGAGCGCGGCGCGTCCCTGTCCGGCGGCCAGCGGCAGCGGCTCGCGCTGGCGCGCGCGCTGGTGCGGCGCCCGCGGCTGCTCGTCCTGGACGACGCGACGTCCAGCGTCGACCCGCAGGTGGAGGCGCGCATCCTGCACAGCCTGCGGGAGGCCCAGTCCCTGCGCGACGACGGCGGGGGCGGCGCGACCGTCGTGGTCGTCGCCTACCGCAAGGCCACGATCGCGCTGGCCGACGAGGTCGTCTACCTCGACCACGGCCGGGTCACCGGGCGCGGCGCCCACGCGGAGCTGCTGGAGACGTCCGAGGGGTACCGCGACCTCGTCAACGCCTACGAGCGGGCGGAAGCGGAACAGGAAGCGCTCGACGGCGGCGAGGAGGCCCTGGCGTGACGGTCATCGACGAGGCGGCGGCCACCGAGGGCGGCCTCAGCACCCTGCGGCGCGGCCTGCGGCTCAGCCCCGAGTTCCGCGCCGGGCTCGCGGGGACGCTGGTGCTGGCGCTGCTGTCCACCGCGGGCCGGGTGGTCGTGCCGATCGCCGTGCAGCAGACCATGGACAAGGGCCTGGACCGGGCCGGCGGCCCCGACATCGCCTTCATCCGCTCGGCGGTGCTGCTGTGCGCCGTCGCCGTGCTCCTCACGGCCCTGTGCGCGTACGCGATGAACGTCCGGCTGTACAAGACGTCCGAGGGCGGCCTCGCGGGGCTGCGCGTCAGGGCGTTCCGGCACGTCCACGACCTGTCGATGCTGACGCAGAGCGGGGAGCGGCGCGGCTCGCTGGTGTCGCGGGTGACCACGGACGTCGACCAGATCAGCAACTTCATGCAGTCCGGCGGGCTGATGTTCATCGTGTCGATCGGGCAGCTGCTCGTCGCGAGCGTGCTGATGCTCGTCTACTCGTGGCAGCTCGCGCTGCTGGTGTGGGCGGCGTTCCTGCCGCTGGCGTTCGCGCTGCGCCGCTTCCAGCGGGTCGTGTCCGCCCGGTACATGCAGGTGCGCGAGCGCATGGGCGACCTGCTCGCCGCGGTGAGCGAGTCGGTGGTGGGCGCGGCGGTCATCCGCGCGCACGCCTCCGAGGAGCGCACCGGGCGCCGCGTCGACGACACCGTCGACGCGTTCCGCAGCACGCAGACGCGCGCCCAGGCGATGGTGGCGCTGACGTTCCCGGTGAGCGAGCTGGTCGCGGCCATCGCGACCGCCGGCGTGGTCGTCGCCGGGACGCTGCTCGGCATCGGCGGCCACCTGACCGCCGGGGAGCTGGTCGCGTTCCTGTTCCTGGTCACCCTGTTCGTCAGCCCCATGCAGACGGCGACGGAGGTCCTCAACGACGCCCAGAACGCCATCGCCGGCTGGCGCCGGGTGCTGGGCGTCCTCGACACCGTCCCGGACGTCGCCGACCCCGGCGACGCCGGCGAGACCCTGCCGCGCGGCCCGATCGAGGTGCGGTTCGAGTCCGTCGGGTTCGCCTACCCGGGCGGCCCGCCCGTCCTCCACGACGTGAACGCGACGATCGCGCCGCGCAGCCGCGTCGCGATCGTCGGGCAGACGGGGTCGGGCAAGACGACGTTCGCCAAGCTCCTCACCCGCCTCATGGACCCGGTGTCGGGACGCGTCCTCGTCGACGGCGTGCCGCTGGACCGCGTCCGGTTCTCCTCGCTGCGCGAGCGGATCGTCATGGTCCCGCAGGACGGGTTCCTGTTCGACGCGTCCCTCGCCGACAACATCCGCTACGGCCGCCCGGACGCCACCGACGAGGACCTCGTCCTCGCCATGGCGGAGCTGGGCCTCGCCGACTGGCTCGACGGGCTCCCCCAGGGCCTGGACACCCCCGTCGGGCAGCGCGGCGAGTCCCTGTCGGCGGGCGAGCGGCAGCTCGTCGCGCTGGCCCGCGCCTACATCGCCGACCCGGACCTGCTCGTCCTGGACGAGGCGACCTCCGCGGTCGACCCGGCCACCGAGGTCCGCATCCAGCGGGCCCTGGACGGCGCGACCCGCGGCCGCACCGCGATCTCCATCGCGCACCGGATGTCCACCGCCGAGGCCGCCGACGAGGTGATCGTCTTCGACGCGGGCCGCATCGTCCAGCGCGGCCCCCACGCCGAGCTGGTGGCCCTCCCCGGCGTCTACGCCGACCTCCACGCCTCCTGGATAGCCCAACGCAACATGTGACCCCCGGATCGGCGCCCGGACAACCTGAACCCCTGGCCGGCGCGTCAAAACCCGGCCCCGGCAGGCTGAGCCCCGGCCGGGGGGACGAGCCCCGGCCCGGCAGGTCGCCCCCCGTCGGCAGGTCGAGCCCGGGCCGGGCATGGCGACCCCGGCCCGGCGGGTCGAACCCCTGCCCCAGCAGGTTGAAGCCCAGCCACCGCCACGGGCAGGCACGCGGAGCGAGCGCCAGCGAGCGCAGCGGGCATGCCCGACGACGGGTGGGCTGTTTCGCCGCGGAGCGCCAGCGGAGCGGGGAAACAGCCCACCCGTCGTGACGGGGGTTCCAGGGGGTCGCCCCCCTGGGAAGACACCACCCCCTGGGAAAACACAGCTAAAGCACTTGCCCGTTATCTGTTCCGGTGCGCATTCTGCTGGGGTGAGCAACGAGGTCGTGTTGGAATCGGCGGGCACGCTGCGGGGTCAACTGCAGCGGGGGCTCGGTAGGGCCGCGCGGCGCGCGGCGGACAGGCCCGGCGCGGGCGAGTACGTCTATGACTGCATCCGCAGGGATCCGCGGTGGGACCGGCAATGTGAGGCGAGAGGGCTGTACTACGCCCGGTTGATGGTGGATCTGGAGTTGCCGGTGTGGCCGGTCGCGGAGCATCTCGCCGACCCGTCCGACCATGCGGACGGCGACGAGTGGCGGGTGCGGCTGGCGTTGGAGGTGCTGGGGCATCTGGTGCGGTTGAGCCGGCGGGAGGCGGCGGTGCCGCTGCGGCGGTACGCCGAGGAGGGCGCGCACTGGTTCGACGCGCTGGACGAGCTGGTGGAGCTGGGCGATCCGCGGTTGGCGGAGGGGCTGGACGAGCTGGTGGCGGCGCGGTGCGACGACGGGGACATCGGGTCGCTGGTGGCGGGTGGTGCGAATCCGGTGCTGGAGAGCTGGGCGGCGCGGCAGCCGCGGATAGCCGAGGCGCTGGCGCGGCGGCGGGAGGCGGGGCGGCCGCGGCGGCCGGTCGGCGCGGTGCCGGGCGGGGCGGAGCGGACGGACGCGGAGTTGCTGGAGCTGGCGCGGCGGCGGGACGACGGGGCCATCGCGGCGATCTTCGAGTTGGGGCGGCGGCGGACGCCGGCGCTGCTGGATCTGGCGGAGGAGCTGCTGCCGCAGCGGCCGAGCAGGTTCGGTGGGGCGGTGTGCCGGGCGCTGCGGGAGTACGGGCCGGAGGCGCTGCCGTGGGCGCGGGCGTGGGCCGCCGAACGCGGGGGGTGCGCGTTCATGGGGATCAGCATGCTGGCGAGATACGGGACCAGGCAGGACGTGCCGCTGCTGATGGAGGAGTTGCGCGATGCGTTGGAGAAGCGGGAGTGGCAGGCCGCCGCGGGACCGATCGAGGGTCTCGGCAGGCTCCGCGCCGGCGAGGCCGTCCCGCTGCTGAAGACCGCTTGGACCGAATCACCCTACGCTTTCCTGAGACCCCGTATCGTGACCGCTTTGACCCGTACCGCGCCGCACACCGCCGAGTCGTACACCATCGAGGGCCTCTGGGACTGCCAGGAGGGCGTCCGCGCGGAGGCCGCCCGGTTCGCGCCGCTGACCCACGAGACCCGCATCCGGCTGCAGCGGCTGCACCACGACGGCGCCGAGGACTCCGGCGTGCGGGCGGCGGCGGGCGCCCGCCTCGCCGCCTGAGCGCCGTCTGAACCCTTCCGGGCCTGCGCGCGTACCGCCCGTCGTACCGCGCATCTCACCCCGGGAGGACGGGCCATGGGCCTTACGCATCACCTCGGACGTGCGGCGGGGGTCTCCCGCGCCGGCCTGGCGCTGGCGGTCGCCGCCGTGCTGGCGCTGCCGCTGGCGGCCGGCTGCAGCGCCGCCGGGAAGTCCGGCGGGTCCGGCGACGGCGACCGGGCCGCCGCGCCGGCGAACCTCGACGAGCTGGCCGCGCGGACGGGCTGCAGCCTCGTCGGCCGCCGGAAGGCGCAGCAGTTGCAGCAGGGCAACTGCCGGAACTCGCGGGGCCAGTACGTGCTGGTCAGCTTCGACAGCGACCAGGACATGACATCGTGGCTGAACGAGGCGAAGCCGTGGGGCGGGACGTACCTGGTGGGGACGCGCTGGGTGGCGGTGAGCACCCCCGCCACCCTGCAGTCGCTCCGCAAGGACCTGGGCGGGCACATCCTGTCCGGCGAGATGCACGGGATGAGCCACTCCTGACGCGGGCCCGGCGGGGCGCCGGTCAGGCGAGCGCCGCGGCCCACCGTTCCAGGGCGGGGCCGGTGCGCGCGAGGACGCGCCGGGCGGCCAGGCCGCGGGTGACGGTGCCGGGCCGCAGCAGCGGGTGCCCGGGGCCGTCGACGACGACGCGGAGCGCCGCGACCGGGACGCCGTCCGGGAGCGCCGCGGCGACGCGCGCCGACTCCATGTCGACGACGCGGGAGCCGTCCGCCGCCCACATCCGCCGCTCCGCCCCGCGGACGATCCGGTCCGCGGTGACGAGCGGCCCGACGTGCGCGCGCAGGCCGTCCCCGGCGAGCGCGGCGGCCAGCGTCCGCGCGCCGGGGCAGGGCACGGGCTTGCCGCCGCCGCGGATCTCGTCCGCCACCACCACGTCGCCGGGGGCGAGCCCGTCGTCGAGCGCGCCGCCGAACCCGACGACGGCGACGGCCCGGCAGCCGGGCAGCCGGGCGGCGTGCCGCGCTCGGTAGCCGACGACCAGGGCGGGCGCGCGGACGAGCCCGCGCCGCACCGCGCGGGCCTCCAGCCGCAGCGCCGCGCACACGACCAGGCCGGGCGCCTCGTCACCGGTCATCCGCCCAGTGCAGCACGGGCGGGGCGGGAGATCCAGCTCCCTGGTGCGCCGGGCGGTGCGCGCCCCTATGATTCGTTCATGCGTTCGATCAGCACGGCGGAGCGGCGGGCCAGGCTCGTCCGCAGGCACCGGCTGGCCGCGGAGGCCCGCACCGACGACGTCACGGAGGTCGTCCGGTCGTTGGTGGTGCTGCACGCCACCGACCCGGCCACGGTGTTCCTGTCCGTCGCGGCCCGCAGCGACACGGCCGGGCCGGCCGACGTGGAGCGCGCCCTCTACGAGGACCGGACGCTCCTGCGGATGCTGGCGATGCGCCGGACGATGTTCGTCGCGCCCGTCGACCTCGTCCCGGCCCTGCAGGCGTCCACCGCGTCCGCGCTCGCCGCCAAGCAGCGCCGCCGGTACGGGGCCATGATCGAGCGCGGCAGCGACATCACGGACGTCCCGGCCTGGTTCCGCCGGGTGGAGGACGCGACGCACCGGGCGCTGCTGGCGCGTGGCGAGGCGACCGGCGCGCAGCTGAGCGCGCAGGTGCCGGAGCTGCGCACCCAGGTCGACCCCGCGCCCGGCAAGGCGTACTCGCGGCCGACGGGCGTGACGACCTGGGTGCTGGTGACGCTCGGCTGCGAGGGGCTCATCGTGCGGGGCCGCCCGAACGGCGGCTGGACCAGCAGCCAGTACCGGTGGGCGCCGATCGAGACGTGGCTGCCCGGCGGCGTCCCGGAGGTGCCGGTGGACGAGGCGCGCGCCGAGGTCGTGCGGCGGTGGCTGCGCGCGTTCGGCCCGGCGCCCGTCGCCGACCTCAAGTGGTGGACGGGCTGGACGGCCGGGGAGGTCGGCAAGGCCCTCGCCCTCGTCGACACGGTGGAGGTCGACCTCGGCGGCGCGACCGGGATCGTCCTCGCCGACGATCTGGAGGCCGCTCCCCCGGCGGAGCCGTCGGCGGCGCTGCTGCCCGCGCTCGACGCCACCCCGATGGGCTGGCAGGAGCGCGGCTGGTTCCTCGGCGGCCACGGCCCGCTGCTGTTCGACCGGAGCGGCAACATCGGCCCGTCCGTCTGGTGGGACGGGCGGATCGTCGGCGGCTGGGCGCAGCGCAAGGACGGCGAGATCGCCGTCCGGCTGCTGGAGGACGCCGGCGCGGACGCGGAGAAGGCCGTCGCGCGGGAGGCCGAGCGGATCGCCGCCTGGTACGGCGACGTCCGGCCGACGCCCCGGTTCCGCACGCCGCTGGAGAAGGAGCTCACCGCCTGACCACTGGCCGGCGGGCCTCGCGCGCGCGGAAGGTTGACCACGCTCGGGCGCTTTTGTTCCCGGAACCAAACCGAACAAAGCGGAGACCATTTCCGCTCTGCCCGCGACCAGGGCTCTGATCAGCCATGATGTGGGGCATGCCCGCAGATCGCATGCTCCCCTCGCCCGAGGCGGCGGACGTGGTCGCGCTCGCCCGTGACATCGCCCGCCGTGAGCTGGCGCCGCGCGCCGCGCCCGCCGAGGAGGCCGGTGCCTTCCCGCGCGAGATCTTCCGGATGCTGGGCAGAGCCGGGCTGCTCGGCCTGCCCTACCCGCCCGACCTCGGCGGCGGCGGACAGCCCTACGAGGTGTACCTGCAGGTGCTGGAGGAGATCGCCGCGGTGTGGGCGTCGGTCGCGGTCGGCGTCAGCGTGCACACGCTGTCGTGCTTCCCGCTGTACGCCTGCGGCACCGACGTGCAGCGCAAGCAGCTGCCCGAGCTGCTGGAGGGCGACCTGCTCGGCGGGTACGCGCTGGCGGAGGAGCACGCGGGGCCGGACGCGGCGGGGCTCAGCACGCTCGCGGTCCCGGACGGCGACGGCTACCGGATCACCGGCACCAAGACGTGGATCACGCACGGCGGCGAGGCCGACTTCTACGTGCTGTTCGCCCGCGCGACCGGCGACCCGGGCGGCCTGACCTGCTTCCTCGTGGAGGGCCGCATGGACGGCCTGGAGTTCGGGCCGCCCGAGCGGAAGATGGCCCTCACCGCGTCCACCACGGCGCGGCTGCACTTCGACGGCGCGTGGGTGCCCGAGGACTGGCGCATCTCCGACGAGGGCTGCGGATACCCGATCGCGGCGGCGGCGCTGGACGCCGGGCGGCTCGGCATCGCCGCGTGCGCCGTCGGCCTCGCCCAGGGCGCGCTGGACCACGCCGTCCGGTACGCGGCGGGGCGCGGCCAGTTCGGCCGCCCGGTCATCGCGAACCAGGGGATCGCGTTCCTGCTCGCCGACATGGCCGCCGCCGTGGAGACGGCCCGCGCCGGCTACCTGGAGGCCGCCCGGCGCAAGGACCGGGGGCTGCCGTTCGCGCGGCAGGCGTCCATCGCCAAGCTCGCCGCGACCGACGCGGCGATGCGGGTGACGGCGGACGCGGTGCAGGTGCTGGGCGGCGACGGCTACACCCGCGACCATCCGGTGGAGCGGTACATGCGGGAGGCGAAGGTGATGCAGATCTTCGAGGGCGCCAACCAGGTCCAGCGGATGGTGATCGGCCGCCACCTCGCCCGCGACGCCGGCTACGCCTGCTGACCCGTCCGGCCCGTCACGCCCGCCGCTCCGGCCGGTCCGGGGCGCCGAGCCGCGCCCGCTGGTCGGCGCGGCTGCGGCGGGTCAGCGTGAGGACGAACCCGGCCGCGGCGGCGACGCAGGCGGCGAGCACCGCGAGGAACGCCAGGCCGGTGTAGAAGCCGGCGGTGCCGTCCGGCGCCACCAGCAGCGGCCCGTCGGTGCCCCGGCAGGTCAGCACGGCCGCCCCGGTCACCCGCGCCGTCAGGGAGGCGGTGTAGCGGTAGCCCGGCCGGTTCGCCGCGCTCCAGGAGTTCTTGCGGGTCAGCCGGACGCGGCCGTGCTCGCGGCCGGGCTCCCCGCCCCGCACACCGCCCTGCACACCGCCCTGAACACCGCCCTGCACGCCTCCGTGCCCGCCGGGCCCGCCGTTCTGCTCGACGGCGCAGCCGAACGGCGCCGTGCCGTCCCGCCGCACGTAGAGGAAGTAGGTGCGGCCCGCCGTCAGCCGCACGGGGACGCCGGCCGCCGCGTCGCCCGTCACGGCGGGCCCGCCCCCGGCCCCGGCACCGCCGCGCGCCAGCGCGAGCGTGGTGAACAGGCCCGCGGCGGCCAGCACCAGCAGCGCGACCGGCACCGCGTACCAGCCCGCGGCGGGACGGACGGGCGGCGTGCTCCAGGCCGGGGCGGGCGGCGCAGGCCCCTCCGGAGCGTTCACTCGCGGCCACATCCCGGTTCCCCCGATCCGAACGTCACCGTCTCGTGCCGCCACCCTTCCAGACCGCGGACCCGCACGTCAGGGACTTGGCGAGGGCACCGAGGTGTCGGCCGGGCGCGAGCGGTTACCTTACTAAGCAGTAGCAACCGTGGGAGGTCGCATGGCCCTCAGGGACCGCCTGCCGGCCCCGCCGATCCGCCTGCGCCGCCCGCGCGGGCTGCCCCGCTCGCCGCTGCCGCGGTACACCGTCGAGCGGGACCTGCCGGCGACGATGCCGGACGGCGTGACGCTGCTCGCCGACCGCTACGTCCCGCTCGGGGTGCGGCGGCCGCCCACCATCCTCGTGCGCACCCCCTACGGTCGGCGCGGCCCCGCCGCACTGGCCAACGGCCTCCCGTTCGTGCCGTTCGGATTCCAGCTGGTCGTGCAGAGCGCGCGCGGGACGTTCGGTTCCGGGGGCGAGTTCGACCCGCTCGGCGACGAACGCGAAGACGGCCTCGCCACCGTCGCGTGGCTGAAGGAGCAGCCGTGGTTCGGCGGGACGTTCGCGACCTACGGCGCCAGCTACCTCGGCTACTCCGCCTGGGCGATCGCCGCCGAGGCCGGACCGGAGCTGAAGGCGATGTCGCTGCAGATCACCGCGTCGTCGTTCCGGGACGCCGCCTACGTCGGCGGGTCGTTCGCGCTGGAGTCCACGCTCACCTGGACCGATCTCACCCACCGGCAGCAGCAGCCGTTCGGGCTGCTGACCGCGTCGCTGCTGTCGCGCCGCCGCGCCGTCCGCGCCGCCCGGTCCGGCCGCCCCCTCGCCGAGCTGGACGTGGCGACCGGCGGCCGGCAGATGCGGTTCTACCAGGACCTGCTCACCAACCACGGCACGGACGCGGGCTACTGGGACGGCCGCGACTTCAGCGGCACCGTCGGCGAGGTCGAGGCGCCCGTCACCCTGCTCGGCGGCTGGTACGACGTGTTCCTGCCGTGGGAGATCAGGGACTACCTGGCGCTGCGCTCGGCCGGGCACCGCCCGTACCTCACCATCGGCCCCTGGTGGCACACCGACGCCCGGCACGGGCTGGTGTCGTTCCGCGAGACGCTCGCCTGGTTCCGCGCGCACCTGCGCGGCGACCCGTCCGGGCTGCGCGCCGACCCCGTCCGGCTGTACGTGACCGGCGCCCGCGAGTGGCGGCACTACGCCGACTGGCCGCCGCCCGGCACCCGGCAGGAGCGCTGGCACCTGCACCCCGGCCGCGGCCTCGGGCCCGACGGCCCGCGCCCGTCCGAACCGAGCGGGTACCGGTTCGACCCGGGCGACCCGACGCCCGCGCTCGGCGGCCCGACCCTGCTCGGCAGCTCCCGCCCCGTCGACAACCGCCGCCTGGAGCGCCGCCCGGACGTGCTGGCGTTCACCTCGCCGCCGCTCACCGAGCCGCTCGACGTGATCGGCCCGGTCGGCGCCGACCTGTTCGTCCGGTCCGACCGCGAGCACACCGACTTCGTCGTCCGGCTCTGCGACGTCGCCCCGGACGGGACGTCCCGGAACGTGTGCGAGGGCGGGCTGCGGCTCCCGGCGTTCGCCGAGAAGCCGGTCGGCACGGCCGGCGTGCGCCGCATCGCGGTCGACCTGTGGCCGGCCGGGCACCGCTTCGCGCGCGGGCACCGCGTCCGCGTGCACGTGACCAGCGGCGCCCACCCGAAGGTCGCGGCGAACCCGGGCACCGGCGAGCCGCTCGCCACCGCCCGCCGCATGGTCCCGGCGGACCAGGAGGTCTTCCACGACCCGGACCACCCGTCCGCGATCATCCTGCCGATCACCGGCCGTTCCCCGGAGTCCGCGGTGCCCGCCCCCGAGGAGGAGCCCGGCTAGGCCGTCACAGCCGGGCCGCGACGGCCTTGGCGAAGCGGTCGTCGCTGCCGGGGGCGTGCTCGAGGTAGAGGGCGGGCTCCGTGAGCTCCAGCTCGATCAGGAGCGGGTCGCCGCCGGGGCCCGGGATCAGGTCGACGCGGGCGTAGAGCAGGTCGCGGCCGCCCGGGACGGCGTCGAGGACGCGGTGGGCGAGGTCGAGCTCGGCGTCGGTCGCGGTGGCGGCGGTGACCTTGCCGCGGGCCTCGCCGAGGCCGGCGAGGCCCTCGATGCCGGCGCCGGGGTTGAGGACGCGCGCCTTGCGGCCCGCGTGGCTGTACTCGCCGCCGAGGAAGACCAGGGCGGTCTCGCCCGCGGTGTCGACGGCCTCCAGGTACGGCTGGAGCATCACCGTGCGGCCGGCGTCCCGCAGGGCGCGCAGGTGGGCGCGGGCGGCGTCCTCCTCGCCCGGGCCCCAGCGGGCCGTGTCGCGGGACCCGGACGACACCGACGGCTTCAGCACGTACTCGGGCCAGTCGGCGGGGATGCCGTCGGGGTCCCAGCGGGTCGGGACGACCGGGACGCCCGCGGCCTCCAGGTCGCGCAGGTAGCGCTTGTCGGTGTTCCAGCGCAGCACGTCCGCCGGGTTGAGGACGCGCGGGAGGCTCTCCGCCCAGGCCAGGAACTCGTCGCGGCGGTCGGTGTAGTCCCAGGTGGACCGGACGACGACGAGGTCGTAGCGGGACCAGTCGACGTCCGGGTCGTCCCAGACGGCGATGTCGGCGGCGACGCCGAGGCCGGTGAGGGCGGCGGCGAGCATCCGCGCGTCGTCGCTGCCCTCGGGAAGGCGGGCGCAGGTGGCGAGGGCGCACAGGGGTGAGGCGGTCAACGGGGGGGTCCTTCTCGCGGGCGGGGGGTGGGTCAGCGGACGGGTTCGCCCGCGGCGCGCAGCGCGTCCTTCACCTCGGAGATCGTCATCTCGCCGAAGTGGAAGACGCTGGCGGCGAGCACCGCGTCGGCGCCGGCGGCGACGGCGGGTGCGAAGTGCTCCACGGCGCCCGCGCCGCCGCTGGCGATGACGGGCACGGTCACGGCCTCCCGGACGCGGCGCAGCATCTCCAGGTCGAAGCCGGCCTTGGTGCCGTCGGCGTCCATCGAGTTCAGCAGGATCTCGCCGACGCCGAGCTCCTGGCCGCGGCGGGCCCACTCGACGGCGTCGATGCCGGTGCCCTTGCGGCCGCCGTGCGTCGTCACCTCGAACCCGGACGGGGTGCCCTGCCGCTCGGCGGGCGCGGTGCGGCGGGCGTCCACCGACAGCACGACGCACTGCGACCCGAACCGGTGCGCGGCCTCCCGCAGGAACTCCGGCCGCGCGATCGCCGCGGTGTTGATCGACACCTTGTCGGCGCCCGCGCGCAGCAGCCGGTCGACGTCGTCGACGGTGCGGACGCCGCCGCCGACCGTCAGCGGGATGAACACCTGCTCGGCGGTGCGGCGCACCACGTCGTAGGTGGTGGAGCGGTCCCCGCTGGACGCGGTGATGTCGAGGAACGTCAGCTCGTCGGCGCCCTCGGCGTCGTAGCGGCGGGCCAGCTCGACGGGGTCGCCGGCGTCCCGCAGGTTCTGGAAGTTGACGCCCTTGACGACGCGCCCGGCGTCGACGTCCAGGCACGGGATGACCCGTACGGCGACGGTCACTTCGCGGCCTCCCCGCTCATCTCACGGCCTCCAGGGCCTCTTCCAGCGTGAACGCCTGCGCGTACAGCGCCTTGCCCACGATCGCGCCCTCGAGTCCGCCCCGACCAACCGACCCCGACCGACCTCCCGGGCCGACCTCCACCAGCTTGGCGAGTTCGCGCAGGTCGTCGAGGGACGAGACGCCGCCGGACGCGACGACGGGCTTGTCGGTGCGGGAGCAGACCTCGCGCAGCAGCTCGGTGTTGGGGCCGCGGAGCGTGCCGTCCTTGGTGACGTCGGTGACGACGTAGCGGGGGCAGCCGTCCGCCTCCAGCCGGGCGAGGACCTCCCACAGGTCGCCGCCCTCGCGGGTCCAGCCGCGGGCGGCGAGCGTCGTGCCGCGCACGTCCAGGCCGACCGCGATCCTGTCGCCGTGCGAAGCGATGATCTTGCGGCACCACTCCGGGTTCTCCAGCGCGGCGGTGCCGATGTTCACCCGCGCGCAGCCGGTCGACAGCGCCGCCTCCAGCGACGCGTCGTCGCGGATGCCGCCCGACAGCTCCACCTTCACGTCCAGCCGCCCGGTCACCTCGGCGAGCAGCTCCCGGTTGGAGCCGCGCCCGAACGCCGCGTCCAGGTCGACCAGATGGATCCACTCCGCACCCGCGTCCTGCCAGGCCAGCGCGGCGTCGAGCGGCGCGCCGTAGGAGGTCTCGGTGCCGGCCTCGCCCTGCACCAGGCGGACCGCCTGGCCGTCGGCGACGTCAACGGCGGGAAGGAGCGTCAGAGTCATGCGGAAACCCTATCGATACAGGTGAGCGTCCCCGGCGCGGGCGCCGGGGCGGTCAGGAGAGGGTGGACAGCCAGTTGCGCAGGAGCCGCGCCCCCGCGTCGCCGGACTTCTCCGGGTGGAACTGGGTCGCGCACAGCGGGCCGTTCTCGACCGCCGCGACGAACCGGTCGCCGTGCTCGGCCCAGGTGACCAGCGGCGGCTCGATGGTGCCGGTCGGGTCGGGCTCCAGCTCCCAGCGGCGCGCCGCGTAGGAGTGCACGAAGTAGAACCGGGCGTCCGCCAGCCCCTCGAACAGGACGGAGCCGTCCGGGACGTCCACGGTGTTCCAGCCCATGTGCGGGACGACCGGCGCCTCCAGCCCGTCGACCGTGCCGGGCCACTCGTCGCAGCCCTCGGTGGTGACGCCGTGCTCGATGCCCTTGGAGAACAGGATCTGCATGCCGACGCAGATGCCGAGGACCGGCCGGCCCCCGGCGAGCCGGCGGCCGATGATCTGCTCGCCGCGCACCGCCCGCAGGCCCTGCATGCAGGCCGCGAACGCGCCGACACCCGGCACGACCAGGCCGTCGGCGGCGAGCGCCGCGTCCCAGTCGGCGGTGACGGTGACGTCCGCGCCCGCGCGGGCGACGGCGCGCTCGGCCGAGCGCAGGTTGCCCGACCCGTAGTCGAGCACGACGACCTTCGGGTTCACAGCCACATCACTCCCCCGGCGAACGCCAGCCCCGACAGGCACAGCACGATGAGCGCCGCGCCCTTCAGGCCCTGCTTGAGGAAGCTGTAGACGCCGGCGAGCAGGAACACCGCGACCGCGAAGACCGCGACGTTGAAGAACGTGAAGTGCAGTCCGCCGATGTCCACGGCTACAGCGCTCCCTTGGTGGACGGGATGCCGTGCACCTTCGGGTCGAACGCCACCGCGTCGCGCAGCGCGCGCGCCAGCGCCTTGAACTGCGCCTCGACGATGTGGTGGGCGTTGCGCCCGTACGGCACGTGGACGTGCAGCGCCACCTGGGCGTTCGACACGAACGACTCGAAGACGTGCCGGGTCATCGTGGTGTCGTACTCGGGGCCGATCATCGGGGCCATGCCCTCCGGCTCCACGTGCACCAGGTAGGGACGGCCCGACACGTCCACGGTGACCTGGGCGAGCGCCTCGTCCAGCGGGATGGAGGCGTCGGCGAAGCGGCGGATGCCGGCCTTGTCGCCGAGCGCCTCGCGGAACGCCTGGCCGAGCGCGATCGCGGTGTCCTCGATCGTGTGGTGGCTGTCGATGTGCAGGTCGCCGGCCGTCTTGACGGTCAGGTCGAACGATCCGTGCTTGCCGAGCTGCGCCAGCATGTGGTCGAAGAACCCCACCCCGGTCGCCACGTCGACCTGACCGGTCCCGTCCAGGTCGATCTCGACGAGGACCTGCGTCTCCTTGGTCCCGCGCTCGACCCGTCCCTTGCGCGTCACGAGCTCTCCTTCAGTACGTCCTTGAGGGCGGCGCGGAAGGCGGCCGTCTCCTCGGGGGTGCCGACGCTCACCCGCAGCCACTCGGGCGGGCCGACCTCGCGGATCAGCACACCGCGCTCCAGCAGCGCCTCCCAGATCCTCCGGCGGTCCGGGAACGTCCCGAACAGCACGAAGTTGGCGTCGGAGTCGGCCACCCGGAGCCCCTCGGCGCGCAGCCAGCCGACGAGGCCGTCGCGCTCGCGGCGCAGCGCCTCGACGGTGCCGAGCAGCTCCTCGCCGTGCGCGAGGGCGGTGCGCGCCACCGCCTGGGTGACGGCCGACAGGTGGTAGGGCAGCCGGACCAGCAGCAGCGCCTCGATCACGGCGGGGTCGGCGGCCAGGTAGCCGAGCCGGGTGCCCGCCATCGCGAACGCCTTGGACATCGTCCGGGTGACGATCAGCCGGGGACGGCCGTCCAGCAGCGTCAGCGCCGACGGCGTGCCCGCCCGGCGGAACTCGCCGTAGGCCTCGTCGACGACGACCATGCCGGGCGCGGCCTCCAGGACGGCCTCGATGGCCTCCAGCGGCAGCGCGGTGCCGGTCGGGTTGTTCGGCGAGGTGAGGAACACGATGTCGGGCCGGTGCTCCTCGACGGCCGCGATCGCGCGGGCCGGCTCCAGGCCGAAGTCCTCGTCGCGGAACGCGTCGATCCAGCGGGTCCCGGACACCCCGGTGATGATCGGGTGCATCGAGTAGGACGGCTCGAAGCCGAGCGCGGTGCGGCCCGTCCCGCCGAACGCCTGCAGGATCTGCTGGATGATCTCGTTGGAGCCGTTCGCCGCCCACACCCGCTCCGCGGTGAGGCCGATGCCGGGCGTGTCGGTGTTCAGGAAGGCGGCGAGATCGGTGCGGAGCGCGACGGCGTCGCGGTCGGGGTAGCGGTTCAGCGACCCGGCGACGTCCATCACGGCCTCGCCGAGCGCCTTCACCAGCCGCTCGGACGGGGGGTAGGGGTTCTCGTTGGTGTTCAGCGCGTACGGGACGTCCAGCTGCGGCGCGCCATAGGGCTCCCGGCCGCGCAGGTCGTCCCGCAGCGGCAGGTCGTTCAGCGAAGTCACGAAGGGATCTCCCAGTCGAAGCGTGCCTTGAGCGCCGCGCCGTGCGCGGGCAGGTCCTCGGCCTCGGCGAGCGCGACGACGCGCCCGGTGGCCTGGGCGAGGGCGTCGCGGTCGTACTCCACGACATGGACGCCGCGCAGGAACGTCTGCACCGACAGCCCGGACGAGTGGCACGCGCATCCGCCGGTCGGCAGCACGTGGTTGGACCCGGCGAGGTAGTCGCCGAGCGACACCGGCGCGAACCGGCCCACGAAGATCGCGCCGGCGTTGCGGACGCGGGCGGCGACGGCGGGCGCGTCGGCGGTGTGGATCTCCAGGTGCTCGGCGGCGTAGGCGTCGACGACCCTCAGGCCGTCGTCGATCCCGTCCACGAGCACGATGCCGGACTGCCGCCCGGCGAGCGCCTCGGTGATCCGCTCGGTGTGCTTGGTGCGCGCGACCTGGGCCTTCAGCTCCCGCTCGACCTCGTCGGCGAGCCGTACCGAGTCGGTGACCAGCACGGCGGCGGCGAGCACGTCGTGCTCGGCCTGGCTGATCAGGTCGGCGGCGACGTCCACCGGGTCGGCGGTGTCGTCGGCGAGGATCGCGATCTCGGTCGGGCCCGCCTCGGCGTCGATGCCGATCACGCCCTTGAGCAGCCGCTTCGCGGCGGCGACGTAGACGTTGCCGGGGCCGGTGACGAGGTCGGCGCGGGGGCACTCGTCGGTGCCGTAGGCGAACATCGCGATCGCCTGGGCGCCGCCGGCGGCGTACACCTCCTCGACGCCGAGCAGCGCGCACGCCGCCAGGATCGTCGGGTGCGGCAGGCCGCCGAACTCCTTCTGCGCGGGCGAGGTCACGGCGAGGGAGCCGACGCCGGCCTCCTGCGCCGGGACGACGTTCATCACCACGCTGGACGGGTACACGGCGCGGCCGCCGGGCACGTACAGGCCGACGCGGCCGACCGGGATCCACCGCTCGGTGACGGTGCCGCCGGGCACGACCCGCGTGGTCGTGTCGGTGCGGCGCTGGTCGCGGTGCACGGCGCGGGCGCGGCGGATGCTCTCCTCCAGCGCCTCGCGGACGGCGGCGTCGAGCCCCGCGAGGGCCTGGTGGACGGCCCTGACCGGGACCCGGACGCTCTCCAGCTCGACCCCGTCGAGCGCCTTCGTGTGCTCCCGTACCGCCTGCGAGCCCCTATGGCGCACGTCCTCGCAGATCGGCCGCACCTTGTCCAGGGCGGCCTCGACGTCGAGTTCGGCGCGGGGCAGCACGGAGCGCGGGTCGCCCGGGAGCGAGCCGCGCAGGTCGATACGGGAAATCACGTGCCCAGTCTACGGAGTGCCCCCGGTCCCCCGCGCACCGTCTCACGTGCCGAGACGCCCGTGTCGCCCGCGTCCGTGGACGTGCCGCGGGTCACACCCGCAGCGTCCCGTCCAGCACGGTGACGGCCGCGCCGGAGACGATCACGCGGTCGCCGCGCAGCGCGGTGCGGACGAGGCCGCCGCGCTCGGACGCCTGGTAGCCGGTCAGCGCGTCCCGGCCGAGCCGCTCCGACCAGAACGGGGCGAGCGCGCAGTGCGCCGACCCGGTCACCGGGTCCTCGCCGTCGCCGAGCAGGATCCGGGCGCCGAAGAACCGGGACACGAAGTCGTGCCCGCCGGCCGGGTCGCCGGCGGCGCGGGCGGTGACGATCGCGCCGCGCCCGTCGATCCTCCCGAGCGCCGCCATGTCGGGCGCCAGCCCGCGCACTGTCCTCTCGTCGGCGAGCTCGACGAGAAGGTCGTCCTGGACGTTGCGGCCCGTCCAGCCGATCTCGGCGCCGAGCGCCTCGGCCAGCCCCGGCGGGGGCGCGACGGGCTCGGGCGGGCAGGACGGGAAGTCCATCGCCAGCCCGCCGTCCGCGTCGCGGGTGACGGTGAGCACGCCGCTCTTCAGCGTCCGGAACCGGATCGGGCGGTCGGCCGGGACCGTCCCGGTGTCGTAGAGGGCGTGGGCGGCGCCCATGGTGGCGTGCCCGCAGAGCGCCACCTCGACCAGCGGCGTGAACCAGCGCAGCTCGAAGTCCGCGCCGGGCTCGTCGGCGGGGCGGACGAACGCGGTCTCGGAGTGCCTCATCTCGGCCGCGACCCGCTGCATCCACGCGGCGTCGGCGGGCGCGTCCAGCAGGCACACCCCGGCGGGGTTCCCGGCGAACGGGCGGTCGGCGAAGGCGTCCACGACGAGGATCCTCATGCCGCCGACGCTACCCGCGGCGCCCGCGGGGGCGGCACGGCCAATCGGACGGAAGTGGCCCGGCCGCCCCGGACTGGACGAGAGCGTGACACACGCTTCACACTGTGAAAAATCACCCCTTACCAAGATCATCGACACCGGCGTACGCTGGCGTCGAGGGCGTCCCCGGCCGGCGCGGGAAAGAGGCGACATGACCGAGCGGCTCCCGCTGTTCCCGCTGGGCACCGTGCTGTTCCCCGGCCTGGTGCTCCCGCTGCACCTGTTCGAGGAGCGGTACCGGCTGCTCATCGGCGACCTGCTCGAACGGCCCGAGCCGCGCGGCTTCGGCGTGGTCGGCATCGAGCTCGGCCATGAGGTCGGCGAGGACGCGGCGCACCGCCTGTCCGGGGTCGGCTGCCTGGCCGAGCTGCGCGAGACGCGGCGCCACCCGGACGGCCGCTACGACGTCGTGACCACCGGGACGCGCCGCTTCCGGGTCAAGGAGCTGGACCGGTCCCGCCCCTACCTTCAGGGCGAGGTGGAGTTCCTCCCGGAGCACCCCGGCGCCGACCCCGGGCCCGCCGCCCGGCGGGTGCGGCGGCTGTTCCGGCTCTACCGGGAGCGGCTGTCGGCCGCCGGCGGCGGCCCGGTCGACGATCCGGCCCTGCCGGACGACCCGGTCGCCCTGTCCTACCTGATCGCGGCGTCGGTCGTGCTCGACGGCCACGAGAAGCAGCGGCTGCTGGAGTGCGAGGACGCGGCGCTGCGGCTCGCGGCCGAGCGCGAGCTGCTGGTCCGGGAGAACCGGATCCTGGACTCGCTGCCGATGATCCCGGCCGGCCAGTTCCTCGACGGCTCGTTCACCCTGAACTGACCGGGGAGTCCGAAGGGCCGTCCCCTCGGCGGGACACGGACCGGCCGCGCGCCGGGCCGAAGATCACGGCAGACTGTCCCCCATGAGCAAGCGGGCAGGAGCAGGGGGCGGGAAGGCGGGCGGCCAGGGCACGCCCGCCACGGTCGCCGCCGCCAGGGCCGGAATCGAGTTCACCGTGCACTCCTACGAGCCGGCTCCGGACGCCGAGTCCTACGGCGCGGCGGCGGCCGACGCGCTCGGCGTCCCGCACGACCGGATCTTCAAGACGCTGGTGGCGGAGGTGGACGGGCGGCTGACCGTCGGGGTCGTCCCGGTGTCGGGGTCGCTGGACCTGAAGGCGCTGGCCGCGGCGGCGGGCGGGAAGAAGGCGGCGATGGCGCACCCGCGCGACGCCGAGCGCGCCACCGGCTACGTGGTCGGCGGGATCAGCCCGCTCGGGCAGCGGCGCCGGCTGCCGACGATGATCGACGCGTCGGTGTCAGCCCTCGCGACCGTCTACGTCTCGGCCGGTCGGCGCGGACTCCAGATCGAGCTCGTCCCCGCCGACCTCGTCGCCCTCACCGGCGCCACCGTCGCCGCGATCTCCCGGGGGTAGCCGGCGGACGAGCACCTCCAGCAGCCCGTACGCGGCGACCGCGGCCACCGGCCAGAACACCAGCACGCCCTTGGCGCGCAGGTCGGCGATGCCGGTGACGGTGTCGCCGTCGCGGCCGTGCCGGACGACGTCGTCGAAGTGGCCGAGCCCGACCAGGTGCCCGGTCTTCCAGGCCAGCAGCGACGCGGCCACGCCGCCGGCGGCGATGCCGAGGATCAGCGCGATGTCGTTGCGGCGGCCGCGCGCGGCGTAGGCGGCGATGCCGCAGAGCAGGCCCGCCGCCAGTCCGATGAGGGCGAACCTGCCGTCGATCCCGACCGGGCCCTCGCCTTCCGGATCGGCGATCAGCGGCTCACCTTGGATGATCACATATGTGACCTTGGGGATGGTGTTCGCCCACAGCAGCCCCGCGAGCGGCCCGAACGGCGTCACGATGGCGGTGGTGACCAGCCAGGTCGTCAACTGCCTGCCGGTCGGTCGCCGCACTGCGTACGCTCCTCATGGAAGTGTCCTCTGACAGCGAAAGCCTAGCCTGCCCTGGTCAGCCGATCGACAATCGAATGGTGTCCCATTCCCGTCTCGATTCACGCCCGCGACCGCCCCGGTTACTGGGATAATGTGCCCGACATGTCCGGATTCAGTCCCGCGTTCGAACGCCTCGGCGCCGCCCTGGCGGCCGTCGTCCTGCAGCAGCAGGAGACGCTCGCCGAGTTCCTCCCGCGCGAGGACTGGAGCGCCGACCTCACCGCCCGCACCTACGCCAGCGGCGGCGTGACCGTCCGCGTCTCGCTGCTCGGCTCCTACGCCGCGCGCGAGCGCACCTGGCTGTGGGGGTGGGCGAACCCGCAGTTCGGCGACGCCCATCCCGCGGTCGTCCCGACGCTGGCGATCCGCGCGCTCGGCGAGCGGCTCGGCATCACCGAGTTCACCACGCCCGAGGTCGACCTGTCCTGGTACGACGGCCCGGCCGGGCACGGCGGCGAGCTGATCGCGATGGCGGCGGGCGGGGTGCTGCGCGGCGCCGGCTACATCGGGGCCGGCTACGACGGCGGCTCGGCCTACCTGCACGTCGACGACCCGCAGGTGCCGGCGGCCGGCTGGGACCCGATCCCGGTCCCGCGGCTGCTGAACGGGGCGACGAGCCTGTTCCCGCACGAGCCGCGGCTCACCCTCGCCGGGCTGCTGTCGCACCACCGGATCGCCTACCGGCAGACCGACGAGCTGACCGAGATGCGGCTGCCCGGCGGCGGCGCCCGCGCGCTGTTCGACGGCCTCGGCCGCTTCGTCGACTGGCAGGCCGACCTCGCGCACGCGGCGCCCGCCGCGCTCCGCGGCTGATCGCCCGGCGGCGGGGGCCGGCGAACCGGCCGCTACCGGACACCGCGCCCGAGGCCCCCTCCCCGCAGCGGGAGGGGGCGGGCGGCGGCTAGCCGAGGCAGGACGGCCCGAGGAGCTGCTTCAGATCCCCCATCAGCGCCGGCGACGGGGCGACGCGCAGCCGGTCGTCCAGCCGGACGACCGTGGTGCGCGGCCCGTTCTGCAGGTGCAGGTGCACCTCCGACGTCCCCGGATGGGTGATCAGCACCTCCTTCAGCCGCGACACGGTCGGCGGCGTGCAGCGGCCGAGCGGCAGCGTCACCGCCAGCGGGCCGGTGCCCTCGGTGATGGTCAGGTCCGGCTGGGTGACCTCCATCGCGATGATCTTCGCGACGTCCTCGCGGCGGTCCAGCTTGCCCTTGACGATGAGGATCGCGTCCTCGGCGAGCAGCGTGGAGCACAGCTGGTAGGACGACGGGAAGCACAGCACCTCGATGGAGCCGCCGAGGTCCTCCAGCTGGAACATCGCCCACGAGTTGCCCTGCTTGGTGACCTTGCGCTGCAGGCCCGACAGCAGCCCCGCGACGACGACGATCTGCCCGTCCGGCCGCTCGCCGCCGTTCAGCACCGCGATCGTGCAGTCGGCCTCCCGCTCCAGGATGTGCTCGACGCCCAGCAGCGGGTGGTCGGAGACGTACAGGCCGAGCATCTCCCGCTCGAAGGCCAGCAGGGTGGTCTTGTCCCACTCCTCGCCCTCGGGGATCGCGACGGCGAACGCGTCCTCGCCGCTCTCGTCCTCCAGCGCGCCGAACAGCGAGTCCTGCCCGACGGCCTCCTTGCGCTTGATGTCGATGACCGAGTCGATCGCCTGCTCGTGCACCATCAGCAGCGCCTTGCGCTGGTGCCCGAGCTCGTCGAACGCACCCGCCTTGATCAGCGACTCCACGACCCGCTTGTTGCAGACCTGCGACGGGACCTTGTTGAGGAAGTCGTTGAAGTCGGTGTAGGCGCCCTTCTCCTTGCGGGCCGCGACGATCCCGTCCACCACGTTGTGGCCGACGTTGCGGACCGCCGACAGGCCGAAGCGGATCTCGGTGTCGCCGAGCGGGGTGAAGTCGGCCTCGGAGGTGTTGACGTCCGGCGGCAGGACCTTCAGCCCCATCCGGCGGCACTCCGACAGGTACAGGGCGCTCTTGTCCTTGTCGTCGCCGACGGACGTCAGCAGGCCTGCCATGTACTCGGCCGGGTAGTTCGCCTTGAGGTAGGCGGTCCAGTAGGAGACCAGGCCGTACGCGGCGGAGTGGGCCTTGTTGAAGGCGTAGTCGGAGAACGGGACGAGGATGTCCCACAGCGTCTTGACGGCCTCCTTCGAGAAGCCGTTGTCGAGCATGCCCTTCTCGAACCCGACGTACTGGGCGTCCAGCTCGGCCTTCTTCTTCTTGCCCATGACGCGGCGGAGCAGGTCCGCCTTGCCGAGCGTGTAGCCCGCCACCTTCTGCGCGATCGCCATGACCTGCTCCTGGTAGACGATCAGGCCGTAGGTCGTGTCGAGGATCTCCTTGAGCGGCTCCTCCAGCTCCGGGTGGATCGGGGTGATCTCCTGCTGGCCGTTCTTGCGCAGCGCGTAGTTGGTGTGGGAGTTCGCGCCCATCGGGCCCGGCCGGTACAGCGCGCCGACGGCGGAGATGTCCTCGAAGTTGTCCGGCTTCATCAGCCGCAGCAGCGAGCGCATCGGGCCGCCGTCGAACTGGAACACCCCGAGGGTGTCGCCGCGCGCGAGCAGGTCGTAGGTCGGCTGGTCGTCCAGCGGGAGCGAGAGCAGGTCGACGTCGACGCCCTTGTTCTTCTTGATCCCCTTGAGCGCGTCGTCGATGATCGTCAGGTTCCGCAGGCCCAGGAAGTCCATCTTCAGCAGGCCGAGCGTCTCGCAGGTCGGGTAGTCGAACTGCGTGATGATCGCCCCGTCGGCGTCCCGGCGCATGATCGGCACGTGGTCGGTGATCGTCTCACCGGACATGATGATCCCGGCGGCGTGCACGCCGGTCTGCCGGATCAGCCCCTCCAGGCCCTGCGCCAGATCCATGATCTGCTTGACGTCGGTCTCTTCCTGGTACAGCTTGCGCAGCTCGCCGGCCTCGCCGTAGCGCGGGTGCTTCTCGTCGAAGATGCCCGACAGCGGGATGTCCTTGCCCATGACGGCGGGCGGGAACGCCTTGGAGATCCGGTCGCCGAGCGCGTACGGGAAGCCGAGCACGCGGCCGGCGTCCTTGATGGCGGCCTTCGCCTTGATGGTGCCGAACGTGGCGATGAAGGAGACCTTGTCGGCGCCCCACTTCTCGGTCGTGTACTTGATGACCTCGGCGCGCCGGTCTTCAGGGAAGTCGATGTCGATGTCGGGCATGGACGCGCGCTCGGGGTTCAGGAACCGCTCGAAGATCAGCCCGTGCGGGATCGGGTCGAGGTCGGTGATGCCCATCGCGTACGCGATCAGCGAGCCCGCCGCGGACCCTCGTCCCGGCCCGACCAGGATGCCGTTCTCCTTGGCCCACATGATGAAGTCGGCGACGACGAGGAAGTAGGACGGGTACCCCTTGCCGAGGATGACGCCCATCTCGTACTCGGCCTGCTCCTTGTACCCCTCGGGCAGGCCGTCGGGGAAGCGCCGCTCCAGGCCCTTCCAGACCTCCTTGCGGAACCAGCTCTCCTCGGTCTCCCCCTCGGGGACGGGGAAGCGCGGGCTGAGGTCGCGGTGCTCGAACATCCCGGCGGGGTCGACCTTCTCGGCGAGCAGCAGCGTGTTGCGGCAGCCCTCGGCCCAGATGTCCGACGAGTCGATGCCGCGCATCTCGTCGGCGGTCTTGAGGTAGTAGCCGGACCCGTCGAACCGGAACCGGTCGGGGTCGGCGAGCTGCTTGCCGACCTGCACGCACAGCAGCGCGTCGTGGGCGGTCGCCTCGGACTCGTGGGTGTAGTGCGAGTCGTTGGTGACGAGCGGCGGGATGTTCAGCCTCTTGCTGATCTCGATGAGGCCGTCGCGGACGCGGCGCTCGATGTCCAGCCCGTGGTCCATCAGCTCGAGGAAGTAGTTGTCCTTGCCGAGGATGTCCTGGAAGGTCGCGGCGGCCTTGAGCGCCTCGTCGAACTGGCCGAGCCGCAGCCGGGTCTGGATCTTGCCGGACGGGCAGCCGGTCGTGCCCATCACGCCCTCGGCGTGCTCGGCGAGCAGCTCCTCGTCCATCCGCGCGTACTTGAAGACGAAGCCCTCGGTGTAGGCGCGGCTCGACAGCTTGAACAGGTTGTGCAGGCCGGCCTTGTTCCGCGCCCACAGCGTCATGTGGTTGATCAGGCCGCCGCCGGAGACGTCGTCGCGCTTCTGGCTCGGCTCGCCCCACTGGACCTTCTTCTTGTGGAAGCGGGACTCGGGCGCCATGTACGCCTCGATGCCGATGATCGGGGTGACGCCGACGGCGGTGGCCTGCTTGTGGAAGTCGTAGGCCCCGTGCATGTTGCCGTGGTCGGTCATCGCGATCGCCGGCATCTTCTGCCGCCCGACCTCCTCGAACATCTGCTTCAACCGGGCGGCTCCGTCGAGCATGGAGTACTCGGTATGAACATGCAGGTGAACGAAAGAGTCGGCCATGCCCGCTGCGCCTCCTGATGCTCGCATGCGACCGCCCACGTGCGTGGCCCGCACGTGGTCGCGGTATCGGTCCCGGGGGAAGAACGCCGCCCCGGCGGTCGCCGGGATGACGCGGTCCTGAGAGCCTAACCCCGTCCGGGGGCCGTCCGCTCCCCGACTCGCCCACCGTCTCCCGCGTCACGTCCGGCACCCGGGGCGACGCCCGCCCCACCCCTTCGGAGCCGTCTCGGGACGCGAGACGGAGGTCCGGGATTTGACCGGCGCGGGGCGTCCCGCCGTATCATCGTCGCGTGGAACGTCGCCATTTCGGGTTTACGCGGCCGGCTCCGGGCGAGCCGGTCGGCACGACGACCTGAGCGACGACCCCGGAGCCGGCCAAGGCGGAGACCCACTCGGGCTCCGCCTTTCGCATTGGACGCGGCCCCGGGCACGGAACCCCCTGCGCGGCGCGGCCGCCGCGAGAAGGGAGACCGACATGCACGACCAGGTCATCGACGCCACCGGCGACGCCCCCGACGCCCCTGACGCCTCCGTGCCGTCCTGCCCGGCCCGCGGGCCGTCCGGCGCGCCCGCCGAGGCGGCCGCCCCGCTGCTGCGCGTGCCGCTGCCGTCCGTCGAGGACCTGGCGACGGTGGCGGAGGCGCGCGCGGCGATCGACGGGCTGGACGCGGCGCTGGCGGTGCTTTTGGAGCGCCGCGCCGCCGTCGCCGCCCTCGTCCAGCGGCTCAAGCCCGTCGGCGGGTTCGCGGGCCGCGACCCGGACCGGGAGCGCGCGATCGTCGACGCGATGGCCGAGCACGCCCCCTCCCTCGGCCGCGACCGCCTCGCGAAGATCATGAGCGCGGTCATCGAGGCCGGCCTGGCCGCGGCCGACCGCTGACCGCCGACCGCGGGGCCGGGGCGCGCCGGGAGCGCGCCCCGGGCCGCCGGTCAGGACTCGTCGGAGACGATCTCCAGGGCGCGGGCCAGGTCGTCGGGGTACGGGCTCTCGAACTGCACCCAGTCGCCCCGCGTCGGGTGCTCGAAGCCCAGCCGGACGGCGTGCAGCCACTGCCGGCGCAGGCCGAGCCGCTCGGCGAGGGTCGGGTCGGCGCCGTAGGCCATGTCGCCCGCGCAGGGATGCCGGATCGCCGACATGTGCACGCGGATCTGGTGCGTCCGGCCCGTCTCCAGGTCGATGTCCAGCAGCGTGGCGGCGCGGAACGCCTCCACCGTGTCGTAGTGCGTCACCGACGGCTTGCCGCCCGCCACGACCGCGAACCGGCCGTCGCCCGACGGGTGCCGGTCGATCGGCGCGTCCACCGTCCCGCGGAACGGGTCCGGGTGGCCCTGCACGAGCGCCTGGTAGCGCTTGTCGATGCGGCGCTCCTTGAACGCCCGCTTGAGCCGCGAGTAGGCGACCTCGCTCTTGGCCACCACCATCGCTCCGGTGGTGTTGGCGTCCAGCCGGTGGACGATCCCCTGCCGCTCGGACGCGCCGCTGGTCGCGATCGTGTGCCCGGCGCCGAGGAGCCCGCCGAGGACGGTCGGGCCCGTCCAGCCGGTCGTCGGATGGGCGGCCACCCCGACCGGCTTGTTCACCACGACGATGTCGTCGTCCTCGTAGAGGATCCCCATGCCGCGCACGGGCTCGGCGACCGCCGCGGGCGGCGCCGGGGGCGGCGGCAGCGTCACCTCCAGCCAGGCGCCGGCCTGCACCCGCTCGGACTTGGTCGCCACCTCCCGGCCGTCCAGCAGGACGTCGCCGGCGGCGATGATGTCGGCGGCCCCGCCCCGCGACAGCCCGAACAGCCGGGCCAGCGCGGCGTCGACCCGCTCGCCCTCCAGTCCGTCCGGCACGTGGAGGCTGCGCGCCTCACCGCCCATCAGGGCTTCTCCTCGCGCGCCGGGACGTCCTCGTCCCCGCCCGCCGGGGAGGCGGTGCCGTCCTGCGCGGGCGCTTCGCCGCCGTCGCGCGGCGCGGCCTCGGGCGCCTTCGCGTCCCTCGCCGCGGGGGGCTCCTCGACGGCGGGCGGCTCGGCGGAGGGCCCGTCCGGCTCCCCGTCCCCGTCGCCGTCGCCGTCCTTGCCGGTCAGGCGCGTCCCGTCGATCTGGAGGCCGCGCGCCGCGAGGACGACGGCCAGCACGCCGCCGCAGACGATGGCCGAGTCCGCCAGGTTGAACACCGGGTAGTGCGGGAACTCGATCCAGTCGACGACGTGGCCCTTCAGCGGGGCCGGGGCACGGAACAGCCGGTCGAGCAGGTTGCCGATCGCGCCGCCGAGCAGCAGCCCCAGGCAGACCGCCCAGGGCAGGCTGCGCAGGTTGCGGGCCGTCCGCAGGATCGCCACCACCACGCCGCAGGCGATCACGGTGAAGACGATCGTGTAGCCGGTGCCGATCGAGAACGCTGCACCGCTGTTGCGGGTCTCGCGCAGCGTGAGCAGCCCGCCGAGCAGCCGGACCGGCGCCCGGTCCTGCAGCGTGGCCACCACGATGGTCTTGGACACGATGTCGGCGGCGAGCGCGGCCAGGGCCACGGCGATCAGCACGCCGACGCGGCGCGGCCGGGGAGATCCCGTGGATTCCCCGGCCCCTCCGTCAGGGTTCGTTTGGTCGCTCAGCGACGTTCCTCGCGTTGTTTGCATGTCACACACAGGGTCGCACGCGGGAAGACCTGGAGGCGCGCCTTGCCGATCGGTTCGACGCACGACTCGCAGATCCCGTACGTGCCGGCTTCCATTCGCTGGACGGCCCGCTCGATCTGGGCCAGAAGGTCCTGTGAATTGTATGCGAGCGCCAGCTCGTGCTCGCGCTCGTAGGTCTTGGCGCCCGCGTCGGCCTGGTCGTCGCCGGCGCCCTCGCTGATGTCGCCCTCGGCGATCTGCACCGCGGACGCCGCGATCTCCTCGCGCAGCGTGACGATCTGCTCCTCCAGGCCGGCCCGCACCTCGGCGAGCTCCTCGGCCGTCCAGTGCCCCTCGCCCGCGCGGACGGGCAGGTCCGCGGCCTTCGCCGCGACTGCCTTGCCCCCGCCCGTCCCGGCGGCCTTGCCAGAACCCGCCGGGGCCTTCCCCGCGGCGCGCTTGGCGGTGGGCTTGGCGGTGGGCTTGGCCGCGGGCTTGGCCGCCCGGGAGCCGCCGGCGGACCTGGCCGCGGCCGCCGTCCCCCCCGGCTTCTCGGCCGCGGGCGCCTTCGCCGAGCCCTGCCGCGCGCTCCGGCCCTTCTTGCCGGCGGGCGCCGTCCTCGCGGAGGACCCCGTCTCGCCGGACGGCACCGTCTCCCCGGAGGGCACCGTGCCCTTTCCCGCGCCGGCCATGGTGGCCTCCTCAGCGCTGATCGCCTCGACAGGCAGTGCGGGCAGCATAAGTCCCCTTTCGCGGGCCGGGTAAACACCCTGGGTCGGTTACCGACCGCTTATGCCCGGGGCCCGCTCACAAGGAAACTCCACTGAATAGCAGGAGATCGCAAAGGAAGCTCATCACCGGGGTCAGGCACCGGCGAGCCCCCGCGGGACGGGCCGGCGGGAAGAGGACGGTGGCCGCGTGCGTTAGAGTCGGGGCAGCAGTCTTGTGGCAGGCGCTGATGGGGACACCTGCCGCCGAACGCGGCCATGAGCGACCCGGGGACGGTGCGAGCCCGGGGGCGAGCCCGGCGGCCTGATCACCCCGGAGCCGCCGGAAGAACCGTCCCGGGCGTCCCCCGTCCGAGGCCCAGTAGACCCGGCAGCCGAGACTCGAACGAAGCGGGCCGCGCATGTCCGGGCGACCGGGCCGCGCGGTCAAGGAGGGTGGTACCGCGGGTCCCCGCTCGGCCGGTCCGGGCAGGCGTCTCGTCCCTCCGGTCCACGTGCAGGTTCACGCGTCGATCCGGAGGTCCCTCGAAGTGAGCCGTAGTTTCCGGCCGCTGCCCGCGCAGGTCGATCTGCCCGCCATGGAGCGGGACATGCTGCGCCGCTGGCGGGAGAGCAAGGTCTTCGAGCGGTCCCTGGAGCGCACCGCGTCCGGGACCCCCTGGGTCTTCTACGAGGGCCCGCCCACCGCGAACGGCATGCCCGGCGTCCACCACGTCGAGGCGCGCGTGTTCAAGGACATCTTCCCGCGCTTCAAGACCATGAAGGGCTACCACGTCCCCCGGAAGGCCGGCTGGGACTGCCACGGCCTGCCCGTCGAGGTCGCCGTGGAGAAGGAGCTCGGCCTCACCGGCAAGAAGGACATCGAGGAGTACGGCGTCGCGGAGTTCAACGACCGCTGCCGCGAATCGGTCCTGCGCCACGTGGACGCGTTCGAAGAGATGACCGAGCGCATGGGGTACTGGGTCAACACCGACCAGGCGTACCGGACGATGGACCCCGAGTACGTCGAGGCCGTCTGGTGGTCCCTGAAGCAGGTCTTCGACAAGGGCCTGCTGTTCCGCGACTTCCGCATCACCCCGTACTGCCCGCGCTGCGGCACGGGCCTGTCCGACCACGAGCTGGGCCAGCCCGGCGGGTACGAGACGGTGTCGAGCCCGTCGGTGTACGTGCGGATGCCCGTCACGTCCGGTCCCCTCGCCGAGATGGGCGCCGCGCTGCTGATCTGGACGACGACGCCGTGGACGCTGGTGTCCAACACCGCCGTGGCCGTCCACCCGGACGTCACCTACGTCGCCGCCCGCCCCGCCGGGTCGGACGAGATCCTCGTGGTGGCCGAGCCGCTCGTCGACCAGGTCCTCGGCGAGGGGGCCGAGCGCCTCGCGACCTACCAGGGCCGCGAGCTGGAGCGCACCACCTACCGGCGGCCGTTCGAGCTCGTCGACATCCCGGACGCGCACTACGTCGTGCTCGGCGACTACGTGACCGTCGAGGACGGCACCGGGCTCGTCCACCAGGCGCCCGCGTTCGGCGCGGACGACATGACCGTCTGCAAGAACTACGGCATGCCGATCGTCAACCCGATCGGGCCGGACGGCCGCTTCCTGCGCGAGGTGCCCCTCGTCGGGAACAAGTTCTTCAAGGACGCCGACGAGCCGCTCACCGACGACCTGCGCGCGCGCGGGCTGCTCTACCGCGGCGGCCACTTCGAGCACAGCTACCCGCACTGCTGGCGCTGCCACACGCCCCTGCTGTACTACGCGCTCCCCGCCTGGTACATCCGCACCACGCAGATCAAGGACCGGCTGCTCGAGGAGAACGAGAAGACGAACTGGTTCCCCGAGACCGTCAAGACGGGCCGGTACGGCGAGTGGCTGCGCAACAACGTCGACTGGTCGCTGTCCCGCAGCCGCTACTGGGGCACGCCCCTGCCGCTGTGGGTGTGCGGCGCCGACGAGGACCACATCACCTGCGTCGGCTCCCTCAAGGAACTGGGCGAGCTGGCCGGGAGCGACATGTCCTCGCTCGACCCGCACCGCCCCTACGTCGACGACGTCACGTTCCCGTGCCCGCAGTGCGGCACCGAGGCCCGCCGCGTCCCGGACGTCATCGACGCCTGGTACGACTCGGGCTCCATGCCGTTCGCCCAGTGGGGTGCGCCGCACCGCAACAACGACGTCTTCGAGAACGCCTACCCCGCCCAGTACATCTGCGAGGCGCAGGACCAGACCCGCGGCTGGTTCTACTCCCTGATGGCCATCGGGACGCTGGTGTTCGACCGGTCGTCCTACGAGAACGTCCTGTGCCTGGGGCTGATCCTCGCCGAGGACGGCCGGAAGATGAGCAAGCACCTCGGCAACGTGCTGCGGCCCATCCCGCTGATGGACCAGCACGGCGCCGACGCGGTGCGCTGGTTCATGCTCGCCAGCGGCCTGCCGTGGGCGTCCCGCCGGGTCGGCCCCGGCCCCCTGGAGGAGATCGTCCGCAAGGTCCTGCTGACCTACTGGAACACCGCCTCCTTCTTCGTCCTGTACGCGAACGCGGCGCAGGCGCAGGGGAAGGCGTGGACGCCGGACCGGCTCGGTGAGGCCCCCGCGCCCGCCGACCGCCCCCTGCTGGACCGCTGGGCGCTCGCCGAGCTGCACCGCACCGTCCGGGAGGTGGACGCGTCGCTGGAGCAGTTCGACACCGCCCGGGCCGGGCGCCGCCTCGCCGAGTTCGTCGACGACCTGTCCAACTGGTACGTCCGGCGGTCCCGCCGCCGCTTCTGGGAGGGCCCCGAGACGGCCGAGGGCGCCGCGGCGTTCGCGACGCTCTACGAGTGCCTGGAGACCCTCACCCGGCTGATGGCGCCGATGGTGCCGTTCATCACCGACCACGTGTGGGACGTCATCCGGCCCGAGGGCGGCCCCGAGTCGGTGCACCTCGCCGACTGGCCCACCGTGGACGAGGACCTCCTCGACGCCGACCTCGGCGCCCAGATGGCGCTCGTCCGGCGGCTGGTCGAGCTCGGCCGGTCCGCGCGCGCCGCCAGCGGCGTCCGCACCCGCCAGCCGCTCGGCCGCGCCCTCGTCGGCGCCGCCGGGTGGGCGGGGCTGCCCGAGCAGCTGCGCGCCCAGATCGCCGAGGAGCTGAACGTCCAGGCGTTCGAGGAGCTGTCCTCGATCGGCGGCGACCTCGTCGAGTACGAGGTCAAGCCGAACTTCCGGGAGCTCGGCAAGCGGTACGCCAAGGACACCCCCAAGGTCGCCAAGGCCGTCACCTCCGCCGACCCCGCCGCGCTCGTGCACGCGCTGCGCGACACCGGCGCCGCCGAGGTCGACGCCGAGGGCGTCGGCGCGGTGAGCCTGTCCCCCGGCGACGTCATCGTCACCGAACGGCCGCGCAGCGGCTGGGCCGTGGAGAGCGCCGCGGGCGAGACCATCGCCCTCGACCTCACCGTCACCGCCGAGCTGCGCCGCGCCGGGCTCGTCCGGGAGGCCGTCCGGCTCGTCCAGGAGGCCCGCAAGGCCGCCGGGCTGGACGTCACCGACCGCATCGAGCTGTGGTGGCAGGCCGCTGGAGACGACCTCGCCGAGGCGCTGCGCGCCCACGGCGACGAGGTCGGCGCCGAGGTCCTCGCCACGTCCGTCACCGAAGGCCGCCCCGAGGGTCTCACCGCGGGCCGGGACGACGAGCTCGGCCTGACGTACTGGCTCCGCAAATCCTAGCGGATCCCCTGGCGCGGTCGGAAGGCCGCGCCAGGGGGCCGTGCTCCTGGAACTCCCGTCACGGCCGGCGGGCGTTTCCCCGGCTCCGCCGAAGCCGCCCGGGGAAACGGCCCGCCGGCCGTCGCGCGTTTTCGCGACACATCGCGTTTGGGTTGTCGCGTTTGCGATGATGGTCCCGTGAACCTTCCCGAGCAGCCCTCCGAGCCCGGTTCCCCCGCGCGCATGCGCGCCTCGGACGCCGACCGCGACCAGGTCGCCGACCGTCTGCGCGAGGCCCTCGCGGAGGGGCGCATCACGCCGGAGGAGCACGCCGAGCGCATCGACGCCGTCTACCGGGCCAAGACCTACGCCGACCTCGACCCGCTCCTCGCCGACCTGCCGTCCGAGCAGGCGCCGCGGCCCAAGGTGCGGCTGCACAAGGACGAGGCGCCGCTGCCGCCGCCCGTCCCGCAGTCGCCCAACCTCGTGGCGGTCTTCAGCGGGGTGACCCGCCGGGGACGCTGGCTCGTCGAGCCGACCACCAACGTCTCGTGCGTGTTCGGCGGCGTCGACCTGGACTTCCGCCAGGCCGTCCTGAGCCAGGGCGAGGTCACCGTGAACGTCAGCTGCCTCTTCGGCGGCATCGACATCACGGTGCCGCCCGGCGTGCGGGTGACCAGCTCCGCCGCGATGGTGTTCGGCGGCGCCGACCTGCCCGACGACGTCACCGACCCGGACGCGCCGCTGATCAGGCTCACCGGCATGGTGATCTTCGGCGGGATCAACGTGCACCGCCGCGAGGCCGGCGAGCGGCCCTCCCGGCGCGACCGGCACCTGGAACGCCACCGGCGGCACCTGGAGCGGATGGAGGAGCACCACGAGCGGATGCTGGAGCGCCACTCGGACGTGCACCGCCGCCGCGACGAGCGCCGCGACCGCCTCCGCGAGCTCCGCGCCGAACGCCGCCGCCACCGCTGACGCCCGCCCCCGGACGACGGGGGCGGGCACCGGACGGCGGCCACGCCGCCGGGCGGGCCCGTCTCGCGGCGGGCGCGGGAAGGTGCCGGGACGTCAGTCCCGCGCGTGCTCCCGGTCGGGCTGGCAGACGAGGCACGGGGTGCAGCCGCGGGCCTTGGCCTCGGCGCGCGACAGCGCCTCCAGGTCGTCCGCCTCGTCGCCGATGTCCTCGATGAGCGCGCAGTCGGTGCGGTGGTAGCGCTTCGTGCCGCTGAGGATGCGGACCTGCGGGCCGTCGTCGTCGGCGTCCGCGGTCTCGGCTGGCTCGGCGGGCTCGTCGAAGTCGTCGTCGGCGGGCTGCTCGTCCGCGGCGGGCTCGGCCGGAGCCGGGACGGCCGCGTCGTCGGCGTCGCGGGGACGCGGAGCGGCCGCCTCGCCCAGGTTGAGCGGGTCGGAGCCGAAGTCGGTGGTCACGTCGGTCGGCCCGGATCCGGCCGCGGCGGGCCTCTCGTCCTCGTGGGCGACCTCCCGCTCCGGCTCCGGCTCACGCGCCGGCGGCTCGGGCGTCTCGGCCGCCTGCGCCTCGCCGGCGGGCTCCTCGGCCGGCTCGGGCTCCCGCGGTGGCAGGCCGGCGACGGGGATGTCCGTCAGCGTCGGCCCGGCGGGGCTGCGGAACGAGGCGGGGGCGCTCTCCGGCTCCGGGTCGGGATCGGCGGGCGAGGACGACCAGGCGGACGGCACGCGGCCGGACGGCGCCTCCTCGTGGCGCCCGGCCGACGGGCGGTCGTGCTCGGGCCCGCCCGGCTCCGGGACGCGGGGGATCTCCGTCGTCGGGCCGAAGGCCGCGGGCGCGGGGTGCGGTGCGGAGGGAGCGGCGTGCGCGGGCTTGGCCAGCCCCGCCAGGCCGCCCTCCGAACCGGCCGCGGAGCGCTCCATGCCGGGCTTGGTGAGGTCGGGGCCGTCCGCGACCGTCCTGCCCGGGTCAGGTGACCCGGGTCCCGACGCCGCGGCGCGCGCCGCCAGTGCGGTGTCGGGCATGCAGGCGGTGCAGGGGCTGAACCCCTCCTCCTTGGCCTCGGCGTAGGTGAGCTCCTCGGTGTCGCGCCCGGCGAGCTGCCGGCACGTGTCGAGGTGGTAGCGCTTCCGTCCGCGCACGACGAACACCAGGGCGTCGTCGGGCACGTCGACGGGCTGAACGGGGATCTCGACCTCGTCGTCGGGATCGGCCGGGGCGTCCAGGGCCGGCCGGGTCGCCGCGGGGGCGCCGGACGCGCTCTTGGCCGCGGGCACCGGCGGAGCCGGCCGCGGGCGCTTGGCCTTCCTGCCCTTCCTGGCCGGCGTGCTGGGGGCCCCGGTGCCGAAGAGCTCCTTGCGGCGCAGGAACACCCCGATGGCCAGGCACAGCGCGGAGACGATGCTGACGGCGATCGAGATGTAGATCACCACCAGCGCGTCCAGGCCGAAGACCTGTGCGCTGTCTCCGTTGCCGGCGACGATTCCCGCAACCAGCAGGGCGATCGCCGCCACCACGAGAACGCCACTCAGGATGATCACAGGGTCTCTCCCCCTCGTTCGGACCGCTCGGCTCCGGGCCGCCCTTCAGGCCCAGGTGTCACGCCGACGCCGCCGGGACGGCGGCGATGCCATCCTCGGCGCGGCGATCGGAACGACACTATCGCCTGCGGTGCCCGCGTCAGCGCCTCTCGTGCGGCGGGTTGTCACCGCCGCCGGAGTGGAACGCGCCGGTCGCCGAGTGCTGCACCTGCTGGGTGTGCTCGGCGGGCGACGGGAAGGTCGGCCCGGCGGGGTTGGAGCCGGCTCCGCCGTTGCGGTTCTCGCCGTGCGGCAGCGGGTTCTGCGGGCCCGGCTGCGGCGCGGGCTGCGGCGCCGGCGGCTGCGCCATCGAGGGCGCCGCGCCCGGGACGGCGGCGAACGCGCCGGTCTCGGTGCTGCCGGCCTCCAGGTCGCGCAGCTGGCCCTCCAGGTAGACCTTCAGGCGGCTGCGGTACTCGCGCTCGAAGGCGCGCAGGTTGTCGACCTCGCGCTCGAGCTCCTCGCGCTGCTGCACGAGCGAGCCCATGACCTGGCGGTGGCGCTCCTGGGCGTCGCGGTCGAGGGCCTCGGCGCGGGACCGGGCCTCGCTGACGATCTGGTCGGCCTGCCGGCGGGCCTTGCCGAGGATCTCCTCGGCCTCGCGGCGGGCGCGGCCGAGCGTCTCGTCGGCCTCGCGGCGGGCGTCGGCGATCGCCTGGTCGGCGGTCTGCTGCGCCAGCGCCAGCACGCGCGCGGCGGTGTCCATGTTGTCCTCGCCCGTGGGCGCCGGCGCCATGCCGAGGCCGAGGGGGACGGGCTCCGGCTCGGGCTGCGGCTGCGGCTCGGGGCGGGGAGGCTCCGGGATCTTCTGAACGTCCGGCTTGGGCTCCACGATGGGGGCGGCCATGGCGGGGACCTTGCCACGGAGGCACTCGGCGAGCTTGGCCCGCAGCTCCTCGTTCTCCTGGATGAGGCGGTCGAGCTCGGCCTCGACCTCGTCGAGGAAGGCGTCCACCTCCTCCTCGTCGTACCCCGGCCTCAGCCTGGTGGTACTGAACTGCTTGTTCCGCACATCGGCGGGTGTCAGCGGCATGTTCGTCTCCTTGGCGCGCTTGGAGTCTGTCCCAAAGGACGGTATCCGATCAGAGCCTCTGCACGAAGATGATCAAGACCCACACCACAAAGATGAGGAAGGTGAAACTGAGGTCCAGCGCCACGTTACCCAGCCGTATGGGAGGGATGAAACGCCTCAGCAGCTTCAGCGGCGGATCGGTGATGGTGTAGGTCGCCTCGGCGATCACGAGCACCACCCCTCTGGGACGCCACTGCCTGGCGAACGACTGCAGCACCTCCAGGATCAGCCTGCCGATCAGGAACAGCAGGAAGATGTACAGGAGGTACGTCAGCACCTGTCCAACGATGTTCACGGACACTCTCGCATGTGGCTGTCAGCTTTGGTTGAAGAACCCTCGTTCTGCCATCCGGGCCTTGTCCTCCGCGGTCACCTCCACGTTGGCCGGTGAGAGGAGGAACACCTTGTTCGTAACACGCTCGATGCTCCCGTGCAGGCCGAACACGAGACCCGCCGCGAAGTCGACGAGCCGTTTGGCGTCGCTGTCGACCATCTCGGTCAGATTCATGATCACCGGTGTGCCCTCACGGAAGTGCTCCCCGATGGTCCTCGCCTCGTTGTAGGTCCTAGGGTGCAGCGTAGTGATGCGCGCAAGGTCGGTGGTACCGGACTCGTAGAGAGCCACGGAGCGTCGCTCGGGCGGTGACACCGCGTGATGATCGCGTTCCCGGTCCGCGGTCTCCTCGGCTCGGGTAAGCTGACCGCCGGATTCGTCCTCGCGACGGCGCCCCTGACCGGGGTCGGTCTCGTCGTCGTAGGGCTCGTAGTCGTACTCGTCGCCGTACTTGTCGTCGTAGCGGTCGTCCTCCACCAGGCCGAGGTAGACCGCCATCTTGCGCATCGCGCTGGCCATACGCCCCTCCGTGTCCTGTGGCCGCGGCACCCCGGCGCCTCCGGCACCGCTGGACCGATCCGTCTACGTGGGCCCGCGTTCCGGCAGGTACCACTCCCGGGACATTACCTGACGATTGCCCGTCGGCCGCCGAGCAACGCCGTACCGATCCGCAGGTGTGTCGCGCCGCACGCGATCGCCTGCTCCAGATCACCGCTCATGCCCGCAGAGACGATCCGGGCGTCCGGATGGTTCCGCCGCAATCGCGCCGCGACGGCGGCGAGCCGCTCGAAGGCGGGCAGCGGGTCGGCGCCGAGCGGCGCGACGGCCATCAGCCCGCCCAGCTCCAGGCCCTCGGCCGCGGCGATCGCGTCGGCGAGCGCGGGGACCTCGGCCGGGGCGGCGCCGCCGCGGTGCTCGGCCTCGTCGAGCGAGACCTGGACGAGGCAGCGCAACGTGCGGCCGGACCGGGCGGCGGCGTCCGACAGCGCGGTGACCAGCCGGGACCGGTCGACCGAGTGCACGACGTCGGCGTAGGACGCGACCGCGCGCGCCTTGTTGGTCTGGAGCCGGCCGACGAAGTGCCAGGTGAGCGGGAGGTCGGCGCATTCGGCCGCCTTCGGCCGCGCCTCCTGGTCGCGGTTCTCG
Organism: Actinomadura nitritigenes; assembly: GCF_017573545.1. Taxonomy (GTDB): domain Bacteria; phylum Actinomycetota; class Actinomycetes; order Streptosporangiales; family Streptosporangiaceae; genus Spirillospora; species Spirillospora nitritigenes. The sequence goes on from NZ_JAGEOK010000024.1 coordinate 79,845, forward strand.
CCGACCTCGGTGAGGCCGAGTCCGGCCAGCAGCCGCACGTCCGAGGCGGGGAAGGTCTTGGTCACCGCGATCAGGGTGAGCTCGGCGGGGTCGCGCCCGGCGGCGGCGCAGGCGGCGGCGATCCGGCCGCGGACCTCCCCGAGGCTCTCGGCGATCTCCGCGCGCCGCTCGTCCGGGCGCGGAGCGCCGCTCGTCCCACCGGAGGTCACGCGCCACCTCGCCAGGAGGGGCGACCTTCGTCCTCGAGCCAGACGAATCCGGCGAACCGGCCGGTGCGGCCGTCGCGGCGGTAGGAGAAGAGGCCGGGGGCCTCGATGGTGCAGCGCGGATCGATACGGACGTCGTCCACCCCGCTCGCCGCGAGCTGCGCGGCGATCCCGGCGCGGATGTCGAGGCCCGGGGTGCCCTTGGCGGTCGTCGCGTGCGCGGCGGGCACCACGGCGGCGACCTCGTCGCGCATCTCCGCGGGCACCTCGTAGCAGCCGCCGCACGCGGCGGGGCCGATCGCGGCGCGGATGCGGGCGGGGTCGGCGCCGCGCTCGCACATCGCCTTCACCAGCGCGGGGACGACGCCGGCGGCGGTGCCGGGCCGGCCGGAGTGGGCCGCGCCGGCCACGCCCGCGGCGGGGTCGGCCAGCAGGACGGGGGCGCAGTCGGCGACGAGCACCGCGAGGACCAGGCCGGGGACGGTGGTGACGATCGCGTCGACCGGGCCGTGGTCGCCGGCGTCGGCGGGGGCGGTGACGAACGCGACGTCGGCGCCGTGCACCTGCCGCATCCAGACGGTGCGCGCGGGGTCGACGCCGAGCTCGGCGGCGGCGCGCCGCCGGTTGGCGGTGACGGCGGCCGGGTCGTCGCCGACCGCTCCGCCGAGGTTGAGGGAGTCGTAGGGGGCCGTGCTCACGCCGCCGGACCGCCCGGTGAAGGCGGCGCCGACGCCGTCGCCCAGGGCGACGGTGGTGATCACTTCAGGAAGTCGGGCACGTCGAGGTCGTCGTCCTCGTCGAACACGACCGGACGGCGGCGTCCCCCGGCGGGGGCCGGGCCACCGTCGTTCTCACCGGCGTGGACCCGCGAGGGGGACGACTCGGCGGACGGGCGCGGCGCGGGGGCGCGCGAGCCGGAGTCGGCGGAGCCCTGGTCGCGGTCGGCGTGCTGCGCCGGCGGGGAGGACGGCTGCGACTCGGCGCGGGCGGGCTCGGAACGGGACGGGTCGCCGGGAGGCGATCCGCCGCGGCCGCCGGCCCGGTCGTCGCCGGCCGGTCCCGGGGAGCGCTCGGCCTCGGGCCGGGGCGCGGGCGCCGGGACGGGCGCGGCGAGCGGCGTGGACTGCTGCGGCGCGGCGGCGGCCTGCGCGACCGACTGCTGCGGCGCGGGCTGCGGACCGGTGTCGGACCGGCCGACCCGGCTCGGGATCGGATTGGACGGCGCCGGCGGCGCGGCGGGCGGCGGCACCGGGCGGGGCGGCGGGGCGGCGCGCTTGGTCTCCGGCTCAGGGGCCGGCCGGGCAGGGCGTCCCTCGTCGAACCCCGCCGCGATCACGGTGACCCGCACCTCGTCGCCGAGCGCGTCGTCGATGACCGCGCCGAAGATGATGTTGGCGTCCGGGGCCGCCGCGTTCGAGACGAGCTGCGCCGCCTCGTTGATCTCGAACAGGCCGAGGTCGGAGCCGCCGGAGATGGACAGCAGCACGCCGTGCGCGCCGTCGATGCTGGCCTCCAGCAGCGGGCTGGAGATCGCCATCTCCGCGGCGGCGACGCTGCGGTCGTCGCCGCGCGCCGAGCCGATGCCCATCAGCGCCGAGCCGGCGCCGGACATGACGGACTTGACGTCGGCGAAGTCCAGGTTGATCAGGCCCGGGGTGGTGATCAGGTCGGTGATGCCCTGGACACCGGACAGGAGCACCTGGTCGGCGGCCTTGAACGCGTCCAGCACGCTGACCTGCCGGTCGGAGATCGACAGCAGCCGGTCGTTGGGGATCACGATGAGGGTGTCGACCTCGTCGCGCAGCGTCTCGATGCCGGCCTCGGCCTGCATCGCGCGGCGCTTGCCCTCGAAGCTGAACGGGCGGGTGACCACGCCGATCGTCAGGGCGCCGAGCGACCGGGCGATGTTGGCGACCACGGGCGCGCCGCCGGTGCCGGTGCCGCCGCCCTCTCCGGCGGTGACGAAGACCATGTCGGCCCCCTTGAGGACCTCCTCGATCTCCTCCCGGTGGTCCTCGGCGGCCTTGCGGCCGACGTCCGGGTTCGCTCCGGCGCCGAGGCCCCGGGTGAGCTCGCGGCCCACGTCCAGCTTCACGTCGGCGTCACTCATCAGCAGCGCCTGGGCGTCCGTGTTGATCGCGATGAACTCGACGCCCTTGAGTCCCTCCTCGATCATCCGGTTGACGGCGTTGACGCCGCCGCCGCCGATACCGACGACCTTGATGACCGCGAGGTAGTTCTGCGGTGCTGCCACGACGAGGGGCCTTTCCGCTCGCTCTATCCGACCCGCCGGTCCGGTCTGCCGACCGTCCGCCGCGGAGTTTCCTGACCTGTGCGCTTTTTCTGCGCGGGCCGTGGGCGGAACCGACCGTCGATCCGATCCACCCTCAACCCTCACCCTCAACTTGAGGCTTACAGTTATGTCAACCTGAGGACTGATACGGACAGTAGGGCGGCCTTACCGCCAGGGTCAACTAACCTCCCCCGAACTCCACCGGCGTGTCGCACTGGGCACGGGTTTGCCCTGGTTGGCGACGGACGTGTCCGCCGCCTGCCGCTCAGTGCACCGCCGCCCGCCCTCCGGTCCGTCCCGGCCGGCCGAACTCCGGCCGACCGTTCCAGCGTGCCCCATCGGCCGCCCGGAATCGCCCCGACACACGCACCGGAGCCGAACGGCTCGACTTTCGGCCGCCCCGACCAGCGGATCACCGCGTGATCAGGACCTCCGGCGAGCTGACGTCGACGGCGTGCAGGGACCGCCCCGACGCGGTGCGCTCCACCGAGTCCAGCAGCCGGATCTTCTCCGCCGCACGCTCCGGCGGGCCCCACGTCACCGTCAGCCCGCCCTTCATGCGCAGCTCCACCGACCCGGGATCGGCCGCCTCCACCTCCGCGACCCGGCCGCGCAGCCGGTCCGGCAGCCCGGTGAGCACCTTGAGGGCCGCGAGCGTCGCCGGGTCCGACGGCCCGGGCGAGGAGACGGTCAGCTCCGGGAGCCCGGCCGGGCGCGACACCCCGTCCGCCACGGTCACCCCGTGCCGGTCGAGGCGCTCGTAGCGGCCGCCGCGCTCCAGCACCGCCACCGGGACGCGCTCCCGGACGACGATCCGGACCGTCGCGGGCCAGTCCCGCCTGACCTCGGCGGACTCCACCTCGCGGAGCCGCTCCACCCGCGCCCTGACCTCCCCGGTGTCCAGCCGGGCCATCGGGACGCCGAGGCGGATCCCGGCGGCGGCGGCGATCCGGTCGCGCGGCGCGAGCGCGGCGCCGCTCACCTCCACGTGCCGCACCACCAGCAGCTTCGAGCCGAGCAGCACCCAGCCGACCGCGGCCAGGGCGCCGAGCACCAGCAGCGCGACGAAGATCACTTTCCAGCGGCCCCCGCGGGGCCGGTCGGCGGCGGGCTCCGGTCCGGCCGGGTCCCCGGTCCCGCTCTCCGGTTGGTCCGTCCGCGCCTCGGTCATGACCCCAGCTTGACAGTGATCGGGCCGCGCGGCGCCGAACGCCCGCGCGGCGGCGTGTCCCCCGGCGGCGTGTCCCCCGGCGGCGGCCCGGCCCGCTCGTCAGCGGGACGCGAGCCGCTCCAGCACCAGCGGGCCGAGCGCGGTCACGTCGCCCGCGCCCAGCGTGATCACCACGTCGCCGGGGCGGGCGAGCGAGGCGGCCAGGCCGGGGACCTCGTCCCGGACGGGCGCGTAGACGGTCTCGGTCCCGGCCGGGACGGCGTCGGCGACGAGCGCGCCCGTCACGCCGGGCTCCGGGTCCTCGCGGGCGCCGTAGACGTCCAGCACGACCGCGACGTCGGCCATGCCGAGCGCGGCGCCGAACTCCGCGGCGAAGAACCGGGTGCGGCTGTACAGGTGCGGCTGGAACACCGCGACGATGCGCCCCGGGGCGCCGCCGGACGCGGCCTTCTCCCCCAGGTAGTCGCGAGTGGCCTCAAGGTCGGCGGTCAGCTCGGTCGGATGGTGGGCGTAGCTGTCGAACACCTCGACGCCGCCCGCCTCGCCCTTGCGCTCCAGCCGCCGCATGGCGCCGCCGAACGCGGCGAGCCCCTCCCGCACCGCCGCGCCGTCGACCCCGAGCGCCTGCGCGACCGCGACGACCGCCGCGGCGTTGAGCGCGTTGTGCCGGCCCGGGACGCCGAGCGCCACCTCGCCGGCGCCCTCGATCCGGAAGCGGGAGCCGAGGCCGCGCGGGGTGAACCCGGTCACCCGCAGGTCGGCGCCGTCCGCCTCCCCGTACGTCCGGACGGTCAGCCCCCGCGCCCGCGCGTGCTCGGCCAGCTCCATGGCGACCGGGTCGTCGGCGCCGGCGACGAGCGTCCCGCCCGGCTCGATCCGGTCGACGAACCGGGCGAAGTTCTCCTTCACCATCTCGAAGCCGCCGTAGTTGTCGAGGTGGTCGGCCTCGACGTTGGTGACGACCGCGATGTGCGGCGTGTACATGAGGAACGAGCCGTCGCTCTCGTCGGCCTCGGCGACGAACACGTCCCCCGTGCCCTCGTCGGCGCCGAGCCCCGTGGTGACGAGCTGACCGCCGATGCAGTAGGACGGGTCGGCGCCCGCGTGCTGCAGCGCGACCGTCAGCATCGACGTCGTGGTGGTCTTGCCGTGCGTCCCCGCGACGGCGACGGCGCGCCGCCCCTCCATCAGCGAGGCGAGCGCCGCCGAGCGGTGCAGCACCCGCAGCCCGCGCTCGCGGGCGGCGACCAGCTCGGGGTTGGCCTCGCGGATCGCCGTGGACACCACGACCGTGTCGGCGTCGCCGACGTGCGCGGCGTCGTGCCCGACGAACACCTTCGCGCCGAGGTCGCCGAGCTGGCCGAGCAGCTCGGAGTCGCGCGCATCGCTGCCGGACACGGCGATGCCGCGGCGCAGCATGATCCGCGCGATGCCGGACATCCCGGCCCCGCCGATGGCGATGAAGTGGACCCGGCCGAGCTCGCCGGCCGGGACGACCTCGCCCGGGTCGATCAGGCTCATCGGGCGGCGCCCGCCGCGCGGACCACGTCGTACACCATCCGGGCCAGCGCGACGTCGGCGTCCCGGCGGCCCATCCGCCCGGCCGCCTCGGACATGTGCGCGACCCGGCCCGGGTCGGCCAGCACCGGCAGCAGGTTCCGGGCGATCCAGTCCGGCGACAGCTCGGCGTTGTCCACCAGCATGCCGCCGCCCGCCGCGACGATCGGCTCGGCGTTCAGCCGCTGCTCGCCGTTGCCGATCGGCAGCGGCACGTACACCGCGGGGAGCGCGACCGCGGCCAGCTCCGCGCAGGTCATCGCGCCGGCCCGGCACATCGCCATGTCGGCGGCGGCGTAGGCCAGGTCCATCCGGTCGCAGTACGGGATGGTGACGTACTGCGGGCCGCCCTGCGCCGGCTCCGGCTCCTCGGTGTTCTTCGGCCCGACGATGTGCAGCACCTGGATGCCGGCCTGCCGGAAGTACGGCGCGGCGGCCACCGCGGCCTGGTTGAGGGAGCGGGCGCCCTGCGACCCGCCGAAGATCAGCAGGGTCGGCAGGTCGGGCAGCAGGCCGAAGTAGGAGCGGGCCTTGTCGCCCATCGCCAGCCGGTCCAGGGACGCGATCTCGCGGCGCAGCGGGATGCCGACGAAGGTGGCGTTCGGGAGCGGCGAGTCCTGGTGCGAGACCGCGACGTGGTCGGTGAAGCGGGCGCCGAGCTTGTTGGCCAGGCCCGGCTTCGGATTGGCCTCGTGCACGATGATCGGGACCTTGCGCTTGCGCGCGGCCAGGTAGCCGGGGGTCGCGACGTAGCCGCCGAACCCGACCAGGATGTCGGCCCTGGCCTGGTCGAGGACGTTCGCCGCCGCGTTGATCGCGCCGCGCAGCCGTCCCGGGACCGACAGCAGCTGCGGGGTCAGCGTGCGCGGCAGCGGGACCGGCGGGATCAGCGCGAGCTCGTAGCCGCGCTGCGGGACCAGCCGGGTCTCCAGGCCCCGCTCGGTGCCGAGGCAGACGATCCCCGTGTTGGGGTCGTTGCGGCGCAGCGCGTCGGCGAGAGCCAGGGCGGGCTCGATGTGTCCGGCGGTGCCGCCGCCGGCCAGGACAACCCTCATGCTCGTTGACAACTCCTCAGCGTGTTCGACGTGTCGGGTGCCGTCCGCTCGCGTGCCGTCCGTCCCGCACTCGGCGCGTGCGGGTGGCGGACGCCGGGTCGCCGGCACCCCGGCGGGGGGATTTCAGCGCCGTGCCAGTCCCAGCCAGCTTAGAGCCCTCACGACCGGTCCGGGGCCGCGTGCGGACAGTGCTTGCCGCGCGCCGGGCTCGCGTTTGGCGAACGCCAGCAGCATCCCGAGCGCGATCAGGGTCGGAATGAGCGCGGAGCCGCCGTAGGAGACCAGCGGAAGCGGGATGCCGGTGATCGGCAGCACCCCGATCACGGCGCCGATGTTGACGATGGCCTGGACGACCAGCCAGGCGGTCGCGCCGGCGGCGGCGAGCCGGGTGAACGGGTCCTTCACGCGGCGGGCGATGCGCAGCCCCGCGTAGGCCAGCAGGCCGAACAGGCCGAGCACGACGAGGGTGCCGACCAGCCCGAACTCCTCGCCGACGATCGCGAAGATGAAGTCGGTCTCGGCGTGCGGCAGGTAGTCCCACTTGGCGCGCCCCTCCCCGAGCCCGGTGCCGAACAGCCCCCCGGAGGCGACCGCGAACAACCCCTGGATGCCCTGGTAGTTGCTGGTCAACCGGTTGCCGGCCGGGTCGAGGAAGCCGGTGAGCCGCTGCATCCGGTACGGCTCGACGATGATCAGGATCGACACCAGCAGGCAGACCAGGCCGGCGATGCCGACGAACAGCCGTCCCGGCGCGCCGACCACCCACAGCAGCGCCAGGAAGATGGTCAGCAGGACGAGGGTGGTGCCGAGGTCGTTGCCGAGCATCACCAGCAGCACCAGCACCCCCGCGCCGGGCAGCAGCGGCACCAGCAGCGGCCGCCACTCGGTGAGCTGGCCGAGCCGCTCCTTGCGGGCCAGCAGGTCGGCGCCCCACAGCACCAGCGCGAGCTTGGCGGGCTCCGACGGCTGGATCTGGACGGGCCCGAGGTCGATCCAGCGGGTGGCGCCGCCCGCGCTGCGGCCGAGGCCGGGGACCAGCACCATCGCCAGCGCGACGATCGACAGCAGCAGCAGCGGGTAGGCCAGCGCGCGGAACGTCCGCACCGGCAGCCGGGACGCCATCCACATCAGCGGCAGCCCGATCACCATCCACACGGCCTGCTTCTGGAACAGCGTGTAGGCGGACCCGGTCTCCTGCAGCTGCTTGACCGACGACGCCGACAGCACCATGGTCAGGCCGAGCGCCAGCAGCATCACCGAGCAGCTCAGCACCAGGTAGTAGGAGGTGAGGGGGCGGTCGAGCAGCCCGACCGCGGCGACCACCTGCTCGCGCGGGCCCGCCCGGCGCGTCCGTTCCTCTTCGGCCGGTACGGCGGTGGTCATGACGCCTGCGGGTCTCCGGCGGCGGCGAGGCGTTCCACCGCGGCGATGAACGCCTCGCCGCGGGCGGGGTAGTTGGCGAACATGTCGAAGGAGGCCCCGACGGGGGCGAGCAGCACGGTGTCGCCGGGACGGGCGAGCCCGGCTGCTTCGGTGACGACGCGGTCCATGGCCCCAGTGTCGGTGTCGGCGACGTCGACGACCGGGACATCGGCGGCGTGTCGCACGAGTGCCTCGGCGATCCGGTGCCGGTCGCGGCCCATCAGCACGACGCCGCGCAGCCGGCCGGCGCAGGTGCGCACCAGGTCGTCGACGTCCAGGCCCTTGAGGAGCCCGCCGGCGATCCACACGATGGACTCGTAGGCGGCCAGGGACGCGGCGGCCGCGTGCGGCTGGGTCGCCTTGGAGTCGTTGACGTAGGCGACGCCGCCGACGTCGGCGACGTGCTGGATGCGGTGCGGGTCGGGCACGAACGAGCGCAGCCCCTCCCGGACGGCCTCGGGCGGCACCCCGAAGGCCCGCGCCAGCCCGGCCGCCGCGAGCGCGTTGGCGACGTTGTGCGGCGCGAACGGGCGGACGTCCGCCAGCGCGGCGAGTTCGGCGGCCTCGGCCGCCGGGTCGGCGGTGAAGGCGCGGTCGACCAGCAGCTCCTCGACGACGCCGAGCTCGCCGGGGCGCGGCACCCGCAGCGTGAACCCGGCGCGCCGCTCGACGCCCTCGGCGCGCTCGGCGAGCGCCGTGGAGGTGTCGTCGTCGGCGTTGTAGACCGCGACGGTGCCCGGCGCGAAGATCTTCGCCTTGGCGCCGACGTAGGCGTCCATGGAGCCGTGCCAGTCGAGATGGTCGGGCGCGATGTTCAGCACGGTCGCCGCCAGCGGCGCCAGCGAGCTCGACCAGTGCAGCTGGTAGCTCGACAGCTCCACCGCCAGCACGTCGTAGGGCTCGGCGACGGCCTCGACGATCGGCGTCCCGACGTTCCCGACGGCGAGGGCCTTGTGCCCCGCCGCCGTCAGCATGCACGCCAGCATCCGGACGACGGTCGTCTTGCCGTCGGTGCCGGTGATGGCCAGCCACGGCGCGGCGCCCTCCGGCCGCAGCCGCCAGGCCAGCTCCACCTCGCCGATGATCTCGACGCCGGCCGCGGCGGCCGCCGCGAGCAGCGGCGCGTCCGGCTTCCATCCCGGCGAGGTGACGACCAGGCCGGTGCCCTCCGGGAGGGTCTCGCCGTCGCCGAGCCGGACCGCGACGCCGCGGTCCTCCAGCTCGGCGGCCTGCGCGCGCTGCTCGTCGCCGTCGCGCGCGTCGACGGCCGTGACGCGGGCGCCCCGCGCGGCGAGCACGCGTGCGGCGGCCCGTCCGGACACGCCGAGCCCGGCGACGCAGACGGCGAGGCCGTCCCAGGGACTCACTGTCACTTCTTGGGCATCCATTCCAGGTAGAAGATGCCGAGCCCCATCGCGACGAACAGCGCCGACATCAGCCAGAACCGCACGACGATGGTGGTCTCGGCCCAGCCGGACAGCTCGAAGTGGTGCTGCAGCGGAGCCATCTTGAACACCCGTTTCTTGGTCATCTTGAAGCCGCCGACCTGGATGATCACCGAGAGGGTGATCATCACGATCAGGCCGCAGAGGATGGCCAGCAGGAACTGGGTGCGGGTGAGGATCGCGAGGCCGACCAGCACGCCGCCGAGGGCCAGCGAGCCGGTGTCGCCCATGAAGATCTTCGCCGGGGGGGCGTTCCACCACAGGAAGCCGAACACGCCGCCGAGCACGGCCGCGGCCACGACCGCGAGGTCCAGGGGGTCGCGGACGTTGTAGCAGTTGGGGACGAGCGAGGCCATGCAGGAGTTGCGCAGCTGCCAGTTGCCGATGATCACGTAGGCGGCCAGCACCATGCCGGCGGGGCCGGCGGCGAGGCCGTCCAGGCCGTCGGTGAGGTTCACGCCGTTCGACATCGCCGCGATCAGCAGCAGTGCCCAGACGACGAACAGGTAGGGGCCGATCGAGGGGCCGAAGTCGCGCAGGAAGGACAGGTGGGGGTCGGCGGGGGTGATGTCGTAGCCGTTGGGGAAGTTCAGCGAGGCGACCGCGAAGACCACCCCGACGAGGATGATGCCGAGCATCTTGGCGCCGCTGCGCAGGCCGAGGCTGCGCTGCTTGAACACCTTGATGAAGTCGTCGACGAAGCCGACGAACCCCAGGCCCGTCATCAGGAACAGCACCAGCACGCCGGAGATCGTCGGGGCCTCTCCGGTGACCAGGTGCGCGAGCGCGTATCCCACGAGCGACCCGACGATGAAGACGGTGCCGCCCATGGTCGGGGTGCCGCGCTTGGTGAGGTGGGCCTCGGGGCCCTCGTCCCGGATCATCTGGCCGTAGCCGAGCCGGTTGACGATCCGGATCCACACGGGGGTGCCCACCATGACGAACACCAGCGCGAACCCGGCCGCGATGATGATGTTGGTCATCGACCGGCCCGCCCGTCCGGCGCCAGCAGCGCCTCGGCGACCCGTTCCAGCCCGGCCACCCGGGACCCCTTCACCAGCACGACGTCCCGCGGCGCGAGCCGCTCGCTGAGCGCGGCCACCGCCGCGCCGACGTCATCCACCTGCACGCACTCTCCCGTCCATGACGCCACCTCCGCGGCACCTTCGGCCATCGCCGCCGCGTTCGCGCCGACGACGACGAGGCCGTCCAGCCCGCTGCGCGCGGCGTGCCGCCCGATCCTGGCATGTTCTGCGGCGGACGAACCTCCCAGTTCGGCCATTTCACCCAGTACCGCGTACGCGCGCCGGCCGCGGGCCATGTGCGCGAGCACGTCGATCGCGGCCCGCGTCGAGTCGGGGTTGGCGTTGTAGGCGTCGTTGACCACCGTCACCCCGTCGGCCCGCTCGGTGACCTCCATCCGCCACCGGCTGGCCGGCTCCGCCTCCGACAGCCCCGCGGCGATCTCGTCGACCGGCAGCCCGGCGGCGCGCGCCGCCGCGGCGGCCGCCAGCGCGTTCGCGACCGCGTGCGAACCGTACAGCCGCAGCGCGACCGGCGCCGAGCCCTCCGGCGTCACCAGCGTGAACCGGGCGCGGCCCTGCTCGTCGAGCGCCTCGTCCACCGCGCGGACGGCCGCGCCGTCCGACCGGCCGAACGTCACGACCTCCCCGGCGGTGCGCGACGCCATGGCGCTCACCAGGGGGTCGTCGGCGTTGAGCACGGCGGTGCCGTCCGGGCGCAGCGCCTCGACCATCTCGCCCTTGGCCCGCGCGATCGCCTCGCGGCTGCCGAACTCGCCCATGTGCGCGGTGCCGACGTTCAGCACCACGCCGACGTCGGGACGCGCGATCCCGGTCAGGTAGGCGATGTGGCCGACGCCGCGGGCGCCCATCTCCAGCACCAGGTACCGCGTCTCGGCGCCGGCGCGCAGCACCGTCAGCGGCAGCCCGATCTCGTTGTTGAACGAGCCCGGCGGCCACACCGTCGGCCCCGCCCGCCCGACGAGCTGCGCGATCAGGTCCTTGGTGGAGGTCTTGCCCGCCGACCCGGTGACCGCGACGACCGTCGTGTCCGGCAGCCGCTCCAGGACGCCCCGCGCGAGCCGGCCGAGCGCCTCCTTCACGTCGTCGACCAGCACGGCCGGGCCGCCCACCGGGCGCTGCGCCAGCACCGCGGCCGCCCCGGCCGCGAGCGCGGCGGCGGCGTAGTCGTGCCCGTCCGCGTGCTCGCCCTTGAACGCCGCGAACAGCGCCCCGGGCTCCACCGCGCGGGAGTCGATGACCACGGGGCCGCCGGCCACGGCGTCCGGGGGCGCCCCGTCAACGGTGCCCCCCGTGATCTCCGCGATCGTCGACAGCGGAAGTGGGATCACGCCTGCGTCCCGTCCCCTCTACTTCTCTTCCCGAGGCGCGGCACGCCGCAGCGCCTCCCGGACGACCTCGCGGTCGTCGAACGGCTGCACCTCGCCGGCCGCGTACTGGCCCTGCTCGTGGCCCTTGCCCGCGACGACGAGGACGTCGCCGCGGCGCGCCCGGCCGACCGCCAGTGCGATGGCGGCGGCGCGGTCGGGTTCCACGACGATGTGCGCCCGGTGCCGCTGCGGCACCTTGAGCCCGCCCTCGACCATAGCGGCGAGGATGGCGAGCGGATCTTCGGACCGCGGGTTGTCGTTGGTGAAATACGCCATGTCGGCCAGCCGCGCCGCCGCCTCGCCCATCAGCGGGCGCTTGCCGCGGTCGCGGTCGCCGCCGCAGCCGAGCACCACCGCGAGGGACCCCTCGGTGACGGGGCGCAGCGCGGTCAGCACCGCCTCGACGGCGCCGGGCTTGTGCGAGTAGTCGACGAGCGCGACGAAGTCCTGGCCCTCGTCGATCCGCTCCAGCCGTCCGGGGACGCCCTCCAGCGACGCGACGCCGCGCACCGCCGCGGGCAGCCCCAGCCCCGCCTCGACCAGCGCGACGATCGCGGCGAGCGCGTTGGCGACGTTGAACGGCCCGGCGAGCCGCACCGAGGCGTCGGCCTCGACGCCGCCCGGCCCGACGACGCGGAACACGCTGCCGTCCGCGCCCACCCGCACGTCCTCGGCCCGCCAGTCCGCCGCCGGGTCGCCGGACGCCGAGAACGTCGTCATCGGGATCGAGGCGATCCCCAGCAGCTCGCGGCCGTAGTGGTCGTCGAGGTTCACCACGCCGATCCGCGCGTACTCCGGCGTGAACAGCCGGGCCTTCGCCAGGAAGTAGTCCTGCATGGTCGGGTGGTAGTCCAGGTGGTCCTGGGACAGGTTGGTGAAGACGGCGACCTCGTAGTGCGCGCCGCCGACCCGCCCCTGCACGAGCGCGTGGCTCGACACCTCCATCGCCGCGGCGCCGACGCCGCGCTCGCGCATCATCGCCAGCAGAGCGTGCAGGTCCGTCGCCTCGGGGGTGGTCAGCGCGCTCGGCACCCGCTCGTCGGCGACCCGGATCTCCACGCCGCCGACCAGCCCGGTCGTGATGCCCGCGGCGTGCAGCCCGGCCTCGACCAGGAACGCCGTGGTGCTCTTGCCGCTGGTGCCGGTGACGCCGATGAGCGTGATGTCGCGTCCCGGCTCCCCGTACACCCAGGCGGCCGCGTCGCCGAGCCGCGCCCGCGCGTCCGCGACCACCAGGACGGGCAGGCCGGTCGCGGCGGCCCGGTCCCGGCCCGCGGCGTCGGTGAGGATCGCGACCGCGCCCGCCTCGGCGGCCTGCGCGGAGAACGCGGCGCCGTGGGTGCGGGCGCCGGGCAGCGCCGCGTACACGTCGCCGGGCCGCACCGCCCGCGAGTCGTGCGTGATCCCGGTGACCTCCGTGTCCCTCCAGTCGCCCCGTCCGATCCCGAGAGTCGCCGCGAGCCCGTCCAGCGGACGGGCCTGAGTGGTGGTCGGACGCATGGCGGTTCTTTCGGTGCCGGTGGGACGGGAACGCTGGTGAACGGATGGTGGACTCACGGCGAGTGAGGGTACTCGCTGCGGTCAGTCTCGGGCGTAGATCTTGATGATCGGCGATTTGCTCCCCGTCGGCGGGATCTTCTCGGACTGCAGCGCGAAGCTCATCACGTCGCGGAACACGGGCGCGGCGACGTCGCCACCATAGTGGCTGCCCCGCTTGGGATCCTGCAGGACGACCTGTACGACGAGCCGCGGGTCGTCGGCGGGCGCGAACCCGGCGAACGACGCCGTGTACCCCTTGTAGCATCCGCAGCCCGCGTCGAAGCGCTGCGCCGTGCCGGTCTTGCCCGCGACCCGGTAGCCCTTGATCTGCGCTTTCGGCGCGGTGCCCTCGGGCGTGGTGACGCCCTCCAGCATGTCGCTGATCTGCCGTGCCGTGCCCTCGCTGATCACCCGCTTCTGCTCCGGCGCGGGCGCCGGGGTGAACCTGTCGTTCGCGCCGACCGTCCCGGCGATCAGGTTCGGCGCGACGCGGACGCCGCCGTTGGCGATGGTCGCGTAGACGCTCGCCATCTGCACGGCGTTGACCGACACCGTCTGCCCGAACGCGATCGGGTAGCGGTCGGTGCCCGACCACTTCGACGGCGGGTTGAGCAGCCCCGCCGTCTCCCCCGGCAGCGGCAGGCCGGTCTTCTGGCCGAACCCGAAGTCCCGCAGCGTCTGGTAGAGCCGCTCCTCGGTGATGGTCTGGCTGGCGAGGATGGTGCCGACGTTGCTCGACTTGGCCAGCACCCCGGCGAACGTCAGGTTCTCCACGCCGTGCGGCTCGGAGTCGTGGAACACCACGTTGTACTTGCGGATCCTGTCGGGGACGCTGAAGGGCGTCTGCGGGGTGACCCCGCCGTGCTCCATGACGGCCGCCGCGGTGACGACCTTGCCGGTGCTGCCCGGCTCGTAGGCGTCCTGCACCACCGGGCTGCCCCACACGTCGCGGTCGCCCTTGGTGACGTGGTTCGGGTCGTAGCCGGGCGCCGACGCCATCGCCAGCAGCCTCCCGGTGCGCGGGTCCATCACGATGGCGGTGCCGCTGCGCGCGCCGGTGGCCTTGACCTGCTTCTCGATCTCCTCCTGCGCCTCGAACTGGAGGTCCCGCTGGAGGGTGAGGCGGACGCCGCGGCCGGGCACGGGCGGCTGCTTCTGGTCCTCGCCCATGGGGATGTGCTGGCCCTCGAGGCTGATCTCCACGCGCTGCCAGCCGTCCTTGCCGGACAGCACGGCGTTCTGCGTGCTCTCAAGGCCGGCGGCGCCCTGTCCCGCACCGTTCACGAAACCTATGACGCCCGCGCCCAGCGAACCGTTGGGATAATCGCGGCGATATTCCGGCAGAGTCCCGATGCCCTGGAAGTTCCAGGACGTGATGAGGCGCGCCTGGTCCGGGGTGACGCCGTGCGCCAGGTAGACGAACTGGGTGCCCTTCTTGCTGATCGCCTTCAGCACCGCGTCCGGGTCCAGCCCGAGGGTCGGGGCGAGCGCGTTGACGATCGCCTGCCGCTTCTCCGGCTTGATGACGTACGGGTCGGCGGTGATCGCGCGGGCCTCCACCGTCATGGCGAGCGGCCGGCCCTGCGCGTCGGTGATCGCGCCGCGGACGGCGGGCAGCTTCAGCTTCCGCAGCCGCTGGTCCATCGCCTGCTCGCTGTACTTGCCGGACTCGATCGTCTGGAGCTGGACGAGGCGCCCCGCGAACAGCGACAGCACGAACGCCACGACCAGCAGCCCGGCGTTCAGGCGCTTCATCGGGTCGCGGCGGTGGAAGGGGACGCGCGGGCGGCGCGGGGGCCGCGGCGGGCGGCGCCCGGAGCCGCCGCCGGGGCGCGGCCCGCGGGGTCCGTCGCGGCGCGTCCCGCCCGTCCGGGACGGGCCGCCCGGCCGCGCGGTGGGCGCGGTCGTGCGGAACGCGGCCGTCCGGCTCTTCGCGGACGCCCCGCCCCTTCCGGAACCGGTCCTCCCGGAGCCGCCCTTGCCCGTGGTCGCCTTGCCCGCGGTTGCCTTTCCGGAGGTCGCCTTGCCGGAGGCGCTCCTGGCGGTCGCGCCCTTGCCGGCCGGCTTCTTCTCCGCGTCCTTCTTACCGGTCCCCTTGCGCGGCTGCGGGACCGTGCCGCCACGGGCGGGGCGGCGGGCGGCGGGACCGCCCTTCTTGCCCGGCCGTCCCGCCGCGTCCGCCCGTCCCGCCGGCGGGTTCCCCGTCTGACGCCCGGACGCGCGCGCCGCGCCCGGGCCGCTCTTGTCGTCCCCCGCCGAGCCCCGGGGACCGCGTTTCCGGCCGGGCGGCGGCCCCGCGGCCCCGCGTCCCGGTCCCTTCGTCACCGCGTCCCCCGCCCCTCGGCGCCGGCACCGTCATGGCCGCTGCCCCGCGTCACGGCCGGCCGCTCCCCGTCCCGGCGCCGTGCGCGGCCCCGGTCCCTCGCGCCGCCGTGCCGCCCTGCGGCGAGCCGTTGCCCTGCGGCGAGCCGTTCCCCTGCGCGGAGCCGTTGCGCGCCGGGCCGCCGGAGCCGTTCGCGCCGGACGGCTCCGGGACGCCGTCGCCGGGCACCACCGTGCCGGGCACGCCGAGGACGGCCGCGGCGCCGGCCGAAGCGGTGGCCGCCTCCGGAACGGGCCGCAGCCCCCCGGCGCTCGTCCTGCCGGTGCCGGGGAAGTAGAACCGCGGGTACTTGTTCTGGACCATCCCCTGCGCCTCGGCCTTCCGCGCGAGGTTCTGCGGGGAGTTCTCCTCCTCGTTCTGCGCCTGGAGCTCCTGGCCCTGCTGGTCGAGCTCCTTGTTCTGCTGCTCCAGCTTGCTCAGCGTGAAGGCGTCCTTGGCCAGGACGGTGTTGAGCAGCAGCAGGCTCACCAGGGCGCCGCCGAGCAGCGCGATGATGAGCAGCACGAACGGGGCGCGCGGCGGGACGGCGGCCGAGCGCCGGACCGGCCGGGACTCGCGGCGCGCCCGGCCCTCCGCCCGCGCCTTGCCGCCCGGCTCCTCCTTCGGCGGGGCCTTCCTCGCCGGCGCCCGCTTCGGCGCGGCGGGCTCGGGCGGGGCGCCCTTGCGCGGCCGGCCCTTGACCGGGGCGGTCGCGGCCCGCGCGCCCTTCCCCTGGCTCTTCTCGGGACTCTTCGCCGGGCTCTTCGCGGGGCTCTTGGCCGCCGTGCCCTTCGCCGGGCGGCGCGGCGGCGCGGCGGCGCGGCCCGTGGCGTCGTCCTCCGGGCGGTCCGGGTCGGGCCTCCTCCTACCGGGCGCGGCCTTCTTCGGCGCGTTCCTGGCGGGCGCGGTGGCCGGCGGGCGTCGGCTCGTCGTCGTCATGTCGCCTCCCGGACCCGCTCGGCGGCGCGCATCCGCACCGATCCGGCCCTTGGGTTGGTCGTGGTCTCCTCGTCGGACGCCAGCTCGGCCCCGCGCGTCAGGAGCCGGAACCTCGGCTCGTGCTCGGGCAGCGGGACGGGCAGCTCCGGCGGGGTGGTGTCGGCCGCCTCGGCGGCGAGGACCCGCTTGGTGATGCGGTCCTCCAGCGAGTGGTAGCTGAGGACGGCGACCCGGCCGCCGACCGGGAGCGCGTCCAGGGCGGCGGGCAGCGCCCGCCGCCAGATGTCCAGCTCGCCGTTCACCTCGATGCGCAGCGCCTGGAACGTCCGTTTGGCCGGGTTGCCGCCGGTGCGCCGGGTCGCGGCCGGGATGGAGGTGCGGACCAGGTCGGCGAGCCGCCTGGTGGAGTCGAGCGGGGCGCGCTCGCGCTCGCGGACGATCGCCGCGGCGATGCGCTGGGCGAACCGCTCCTCGCCGTACTCGCGCAGGATGCGGGCGAGCTCGGCGGGCGGGTAGCCGTTGACGACCTCCGCCGCGGTGAGCGTCTGGGTGCGGTCCATCCGCATGTCGAGGGGCGCGTCGTAGGAGTAGGCGAAGCCGCGGTCGGCCTCGTCGAGCTGCGGGGAGGAGACGCCGAGGTCGAACAGCACGGCGTCCACGGACGGGACGCCGAGCCGCGCGAGGACGCCGGGGATCTCGTCGTAGACGGCGTGCTCCAGGACGACCCGGTCGCCGAAGGGGGCGAGCCGGCGCGCGGAGCGCTCCAGCGCGGTGGTGTCGCGGTCGAGGCCGATGAGCCGCAGGTCCGGGTGGGCCCGGAGCATGGCCTCGGCGTGGCCGCCCATGCCGAGGGTGGCGTCGAGGTAGCGGGGCGCGCGCCCGGCGTCGCGGGCCGCGGCCACGGCGGGGGCGAGGAGTTCCAGAACGCGACCGAGCATGACCGGTACGTGACCGGCCTCGGCCGCGTGGTCTCCCACGTCCATGGTTCACCCCCCTGGTACTGCCACCTCGCTCGCGGACTGTGTGGCATCGCCGGTCCGGACCTTTCCGCCCCCGGCGGCGGCCTCGCCCGGCCAGGTCCCCATCCGCTGCCCTGAGGAAGATCACCGCGTTACCGCGGGGGGTCGCCGTCTGGCGCCGGGGAAGCTGCGCCAGCTGGCTCGGAGAGCGGCTGGAGACCTGGCCGAACGTGGGCCGGTGCCGGTCAACGGACCGACGGGTCGTCTAGAGGATCCCTGGCAACACCTCCTCCGAGACGTCGGAGAACGCCTGCTCCTCCTGCTCGAGGTAGGACTCCCAGGCCTGGGCGTCCCAGATCTCCAGACGCGTGTTGGCGCCGATGACCGCGCAGTCGCGGGTGAGCCCCGCGTAGGCGCGCAGCGGCGGCGGGATCGTGACGCGGCCCTGCTTGTCGGGGACCTCGTCGGAGGCGCTGGCGAAGAAGACCCGGCTGTAGGCGCGGACCGCCTTCTCGGTGACCGGCGCGGCACGCAGAGCCTCGGTGATGCGCTGGAACTCCGCCATGGGGAAGACGTACAGGCAGCGTTCCTGGCCCTTCGTGATCACCAATCCCCCCGACAGCTCCTCGCGGTACTTCGCCGGCAGGAACAGTCGTCCCTTGTCGTCGAGGCGCGGTGAATGGGTGCCGAGGAACACCGGCCCCACCTCCCGCGCCGCATGAGGCGCTACTGCTCCCCACGGCGCCCCACTCTACTCCACTCTTCCCCACCGTCAACAAGGAAAACGCCTCTCACGCAGGAAGATCGTCGAGAAATCCGCAGGTCAGACGGGGTGGGGCAGAGTGGGGGGCGGCGGGCGCCCCCTGCGAGCCGTCCGCCGCGGGGTCCCGCCGGAACGGTTCCGCCGCGCCGCCTCCAGGGGGCCGCGGAGAGGGCGCGCGGGAGGGGTTGGAAGGGCGGGTGGGGGGAAGTGGTGGGCGCGGTGGGGCTGTGGTGGTGATCCCTGTGGAGCACAATGGGCTCGCGTTCCACATGAACATCGCGGCGGGCCCTCCGACGACGTACTGTCGGTTGGGCGGGCGCACAGGGCGCCGCACCGGTCGCGAGGAGACGGGCCCCCGGTCCCGGGGGGCGGGCTCCGTCAGGGGCCTTCGAGAACACCACGCGGCCGGACGGCTGAGGAGGGTTTGGTGGCAGTAGGCACGCACGGCGAGTCGTTCATGGAGACCGACCCCCCGGCATCGCGCCCCGCCCGGCCCGGCAGCGCGGGCGGCGGGGCGGAGGGGCCGGCGGGACGCGAGGGCTCCGCCCGCGACCTGGCCGCCCTCGCGCGGATCGCCGACCGGATCCGGGACGCCGTCGAGTCGGTGATCGAGGGCAAGCCGAAGGCGGTGCGGCTGGCGCTGACCGTGCTGCTCGCCGAGGGGCACCTGCTGATCGAGGACGTGCCCGGCGTCGGCAAGACGATGCTGGCCAAGGCCCTCGCCCGCTCGGTCGACTGCTCGGTGCGGCGGGTGCAGTTCACGCCGGACCTGCTGCCCAGCGACATCACGGGGGTCAGCGCCTACAACCAGGAGCTGCGCGAGTTCGAGTTCAAGCCGGGCCCGGTGTTCGCCAACATCGTGGTCGGCGACGAGATCAACCGGGCGTCGCCGAAGACGCAGTCGGCGCTGCTGGAGTGCATGGAGGAGCGCCAGGTCACGGTCGACGGCACCACCTACGCGCTGGAGCCCCCGTTCATGGTGATCTCCACGCAGAACCCCGTCGAGATGGAGGGCACCTACCCGCTGCCGGAGGCGCAGCGCGACCGGTTCACCGCGCGGATCTCGATGGGGTACCCCGACCCGGCGGCCGAGCTGGAGATGCTCGACGCGCACGGCGGGTCGTCGCCGCTGGACCGGCTCACCCCGGTCGCGCACGCCTCCGACGTCCGCGACCTGATCGAGGTGGTCCGGCGCCAGCACGTCGCTTCATCGGTGCGGCAGTACGCGATCGACCTGGTCACCGCGACCCGCAAGCACCCGGAGCTGCGGCTCGGCGCCTCCCCCCGCGCCACCCTTCACCTGGTCCGGGCGGCGCGGGCGTACGCGGCGCTCGACGAGCGCGACTACGTGCTGCCGGACGACGTGCAGGAGCTGGCCGTCCCGGTCCTGGCGCACCGGCTGCTGCCGACCGCGGAGGCGCAGGTGGAGCGGCGGCGCCCCGAGCAGGTGGTCGCCGACCTGGTGCGCCGCCTGCCGGTGCCCTCACCCGGGAAGTGACCGGTTGAGGCGGGCGCTGGCCGGGCTGACCACGCGCGGGCGGTCCTTCGTGGCCGCCGGCGCGACGGCCATCGTGTGCGCGTTCGTGCTCGGCGAGCGGGACCTGCTGCGCGCCGGGATCCTGGTGCTGGTGCTGCCGCTGCTGTCGACGCTGGCGGTGTCGCGGACCCGCTACCGGCTGGCGTGCGCGCGGCGGCTGGAGCCGCCGCGGCTGCCGGTCGGCCACGAGACCCGCGTCGACCTGCGGCTGGAGAACGTGTCGCGGCTGCCGAGCGGGCTGCTGCTGGTGGAGGACCGGGTGCCGTACGCGCTCGGCGGGCGGGCGCGGTTCGTGCTGGACCGGATCGAGTCGCAGGGCTCGCGGGAGCTCGGCTACCGGATCCGGTCCGACGTGCGCGGCCGCTTCCGGGTGGGGCCGCTGACAGTCCGGCTGGCCGACCCGTTCGGGATGGTGGAGCTGGTCCGCTCGTTCAGCATGGCCGACACCCTCACCGTCACCCCGGCGATCGTGCCGCTGCCCGCGACCCGGCTGAGCGGCGCGTGGGGCGGCGGCGGCGAGAGCCTGGCCCGCGCGGTGTCGGCGGCGGGCGAGGACGACGTCGCGCCGCGCGAGTACCGGCACGGCGACGACCTGCGGCGGGTGCACTGGCGGTCGACGGCCCGGCACGGCGAGCTGATGGTGCGGCGCGAGGAGCAGCACTTCCAGAGCAGCGGGACGCTGTTCCTGGACACCCGGCGCAGCGCGCACTGGGGCGACGGCCCGGGCGGCTCGTTCGAGCAGGCCGTGTCGGTCGCCGCGTCGATCGGGGTGCATCTCGGCCGGACGGGGATGAACCTGCGGTTCGTGACCGACGAGGGCGAGGCGCTGTCGGCGGCGGCGTCGTTCGACGGGGCGTTCGAGGGGCTGCTGCTGGAGGCGCTGGCGGTGGCGCGGCGGTCCAAGGGCGCGTCGCTGACGCCCGGCCTCGCGGCGCTGGGCGGCGCGCCCGGGCAGGGCCGGGAGGGCGACGGGCTCGTCACGGCGGTGTTCGGCGCGCTGACCGCCGAGGAGGCGCACCGGGTCGCGGCGACGCGCCGCGGCGCGGGCTCCCGGCTCGCGGTGCTGCTCGACGCCTCCCCCGCCGGCCGGAACGGCGCGTCCGAGACCGGCCACCGCGCGCGGATCGCCCGGCCGCGGGTGCCGGGGGCGCGCAGTGCGGGCGGGCGGGCCCCGGAGCCGCGCTCCGGGGACGCGGACGACGCGCCGCTGGCGCCGGAGGCCGCCGCCGGGCTGCTGCGCGCGGGGGGATGGCGGGTGCTGGTCGTCCGGTCCGCGGCCGATCTGGCCGAGGCGTGGTCGGCGGCCGGTCAGGGCGGCTCCGCCCCGCGCGGCGCCGCCGGACGGGACGAGCCCGGCGGGACGCCCGCGGACGCCGGCGCGGGAGAGGACGCGGGAGAGGACGGGAAGAAGGACGAGGCGGCGGACGCCACCGGAGGCGCGGCATGAGGATCCGGATGACGGTCGTGGCCGCGGTCGCGACGCTGGCCTGCTCGATCGGCCTGTACCCGCTGTTCGCCAGCGGCAGATGGTTCTGGACCGGCGTCGCCGCGGTGCTGGCGGCGGCCTGCGGCGGGCTCCTCGCGCGCCGGCTGCGGCTGCCGGCGGTGCTGGACCCGCTGTTCGGGCTGGCGGCGCTGCTGCTGTACCTGACCGCGGCGTACGCGGCGGGCGAGGCGTGGCTCGGGTTCGTCCCGTCGCCGGGTTCGCTGTCGCACCTCGTCGACCTGGCCGGGGACGGCTGGAACGCCGCGAACCGGTACGCGGCGCCGGTGCCGCTGGTGTCCGGGATCGGGCTGCTGGTCGCGGCCGGGGTCGGCGTCGTCGCCGTGCTGGTCGACCTGCTGGCGGTGCGGCTGCGCCGGGCGGCGCCGGCCGGGCTGCCGCTGCTGGCGATGTACAGCGTGCCCGCGGCGGTCCGCCAGGACGGCGTCGGATGGCTGGCGTTCGGCGTCGGCGCGCTCGGCTTCCTCGGCCTGCTGATGGCGGACGCCCGCGAGCAGGTCGGCGGCTGGGGCCGGGCGGTCACCGTCCACCGGCACGGCGGGGAGCTGCCGCTGGCCGGAGCGGAGCCGCCGGGCGGCCAGCGCGTCCACACCGACGGCGGCCGGCGGGCGGCGAGCGGGCGGCGGATCGCGGTCGGCTCGGTGGCGATCGCGGTGCTGCTGCCGATGGCGATCCCGGGCGTCCACCCGCGCGGCGTGTTCGGCATGGGCGGCGGCGGCCGCGGCCAGGGCGGCACCCAGACGGTCACGACGCCGGACCCGCTCGTCAGCCTGAAGCGGGAGCTGACCCGGCTGGACGACTCGATCGTCCTCACCTACCGGACCGACGACCCGGACGGCCCGGACTACCTGCGCCTGTACGCCCTCGACCGGTTCGACGGCGACCGGTGGACCTACAGCCGGCTGAGCAGCAGCGCCGCGGACCGGCTGTCGGGGCGGACGCTGCCGCCGCCGCCCGGGCTGAGCATCGCCCCGGTGCACGAGGTGACGACCCAGGTGAGGGTGAGCGGCGACGTCCGCGACATGACCTTCCTGCCGGTGCCGTACGCGCCGACCCGGGTGTCGATCAAGGGCGACTGGCGGGTGCACCGGCAGTCGCTGATGATCTACTCGCTGAGCGACTCGGCCGGCGGCCGCACCTACACCGTCAAGAGCCTGCGCGCCGACCCGGACGCGGCGGACCTGTCCGCCGCCGTCGGGTACCCGGCGGACGTCGTCTCCCACTACACCGCCGTCCCGAAGAACATCCCGCAGCAGGTCAGGACGCTCGCGCAGAACGTGACGGCGGGCGCGGCGACCGCGCGGGCGCAGGCGGTGAAGCTGCAGCGCTGGTTCACCCTGACCGGCGGGTTCACCTACGACCTGTCGACGCCGGCGCCGCAGCACGGCAACGACCTCGTCGACTTCCTGCTGCGCAGCAAGCGCGGGTACTGCGAGCAGTTCGCCGCGTCGATGGCGCTGATGGCGCGGATCCTCGGCATCCCGTCGCGCGTCGCGATGGGCTACACCTCCGGCACGGAGACGCAGCCGGGGACGTGGGTGGTGCGGTCGCGGGACGCGCACGCGTGGCCCGAACTGTACTTCGAGGGGTCGGGGTGGGTGCGGTTCGAGCCGACGCCCGCCGGCCCGGCCGGGCAGGGCACGGCGGTGACGCCGGCCTACAGCCAGCCGGCGGGCGGCGGCGGTCGCCAGGGCGACGACGCGCTGCCGACCCCGTCGGCGACCTCGGGGCCGGACCGGTCGTCCGCCTCGCCGCAGGCCGCGCCGCACCGCAACGACACCGGCCCGCAGGGCGGGCTCGCGCAGCGGGACTCCGGGAACGGCGGGATGTCGGCCGCGCCGTGGATCGCGGGCGGGGTGCTCGTGCTGCTGCTCCTCGCGGTCCCGATGGTGCTGCGGGCGCTGACCCGGCGGCGCCGCTGGGCCGCGCTGTCACCGCGGCCGCGCGGGCGCGGTGAGGATCCCCGGCCGGACGGCCGCGGCGGCGCGCCCGGCGGCGTCCCCGACGGGGGCGGCGCCGCGCACGCGGCGTGGCGGGAGATGCGCGCCGACGCCCTCGACCACGGGCTGGAGTGGCGGCCGAGCGACTCGCCGCGCGCGGCGGCGCGGCGGCTCGGCGAGCTGCTGGAACTGGACCCGGTGCCGGCGGAGGCGCTCGGCCGCATCGCCCGCGCCGAGGAGCTGGCCCGCTACGCGCGGACCCGGGCCGCGGAGCCGCCCGAGCGGCTGCGCGCCGACGTGCGGACCGTCCGCGCGGCGTTCGCCGCGTCCGTGGGCCGCCGGGCCCGCTGGCGGGCCCGGGTCTTCCCGCCGTCGGCGATGGCGCAGGCGCGGTCCGCGGTGCTCGGCACCGGCACCCGCGCGGCCGACCTGGCGGACCGGCTCAACGATCTCCCCAACCGCATGCGGCGCCGCTAGGGCCTCGCAGGCCCGCGGCGCCGTTCAGGCGTGGTCGGGCCGGTTCACTCGCCCTCGGTGCGGCGGCGCCAGCGCTCCTCCATGCGCTCCATGAAGCCGGCCTTCGCGGGGCGGGCCTGGCGGCCGCGCCGCGCGGGCTCGTTCCCGATGCCGGCCATCCGCTTCCAGCTCGTGAGGGCCCATACGCAGCAGACCACCATGAGCAGGAAGCCCGCCACGCTGACCGCGATGGTCGCGGTCCCGGCGTTGATGACGAGCCCGGCCATCAGCGCGCAGACACCGAGGACGAACCCGAGGGCGGCCTTGATGATGCGGCGCTTGTAGTGCACCTGAGGGTTGGTCGACCGGACGGCGTGCGCGAACTTCGGATCCTCGGCGTACAGCGCCTGCTCGATCTGCTCGAGCATGCGCTGTTCGTGCTCAGACAGCGGCACGGCGCCTCCCAACGACAGCCCCGCGGCGGGGTATCCGATGCGGGACGGGAACGTCAACGGTGATATGCCCAGAATACGAGCACTCACCGGCGTACGAAAGCGAACGGCGGGTCCAGGGCCCCATACCGGTCAGCTCACCGCCTTCTCTCATCGTCTCCCGTCCCTGCCGTCGCGTGCGTCACCGTCGTGCGCGCGCTCGACCAGGGCGGCGGGCCGGACGGCACCGCGGCCGAACCGGTTCGCCACCTGGTCCATCGCGCGCTCGGCCTCGCGCCAGCCGCGTTCCGGCTCGTCGAAGGCGAGCTGACGGGGGGCCTCGCCGGCGGGGCACAGGTTCTCGACCCGCACCCCGACCAGACGGAGTCGTACCCGTTCCAGCCCGGCCCCCTCATAGAGCTCGCAGGCTGTGACATAGATCACACGGGCGAGATCGGTGGGCTCGCGGAGCGTCCGCGCCCGGGTGATCGTCTTGAAGTTCGCCATCCGGAGTTTGACGCTCACCGTGCGTCCCGCGTTCCCCGACGCGCGCAGCCGCGCGCCGACCTTCTCGGCCAGCCGCAGCAGCTCCCGGCGGATCACCTCCGGGTCGTCGACGTCGGTGTCGAACGTCTCCTCCGCGCCGATGCTCTTGTCGGGCGTGTGCGGGACGACCTCGCGCGGGTCACGGCCCCACGCCAGCTCGTGCAGGTGCGCGCCCATCGCGTTGCCCAGCTCGCGCTGGAGCGTCGTCACGGGGATCCGCGCGAGCTGCCCGACCGTGCGTAGCCCGAGCCGGGTCAGCGTCTGCTCCGTCCGCTCCCCCACGCCCCACAGGGACGCGACGGGCAGCGGGTGCAGGAAGTCCTCGACGCCGTCGGCGGGGACGACGAGCAGGCCGTCCGGCTTGCAGCGGGTCGAGGCGAGCTTGGCGACGAACTTGGTGCTCGCGACGCCGACCGAGCAGGTGATGCCCTGCTGCGCCCGGACCTGCTCGCGGATCATCCGGGCGATCTCCGCCGGGCGCCCGAGGCGCCGGCCCGCGCCCGCCACGTCCAGGAACGCCTCGTCCAGCGACAGGCCCTCCACCAGCGGCGTGACCGAGCGGAAGATCTCGAAGACCGCCTCCGAGACCCGCCCGTACTTGCCGTGGCTGACCGGCAGCACCACCGCCTGCGGGCACAGCCGCCGCGCCCGCGACATCGGCATCGCCGAGTGCACGCCGAACTTCCGGGCCTCGTACGACGCCGCGGACACCACGCCGCGCGGCCCCGCGCCGCCCACCACCACCGGGCGGCCCCGCAGCTCCGGCCGCTCCAGCAGCTCGACGCTGACGAAGAACGCATCCATGTCCACGTGCAGGATCGAGCAGCCGGTGTCGTCGGCGGGCGGTCCCGGCTGCGGACCGGGCCGGTGCAGCTGCTGCTTGCGGCTCACGCGGCCTCCCCGCCCGGCGGCTCGGAGCCTGCCCCGCCCGGCGGCTCGGCCATGCGCGGGCTCCGCCGCTGTGCTCGCTGGTTCGCTCCGCTCACGTGGTCTACCCGGCCGGCTTGTCGGCCACCAGGTGCAGCTGCGCGGCCAGGTCGCGCAGCACGGGGTGCACCGCCGCGACGGACTCCAGCGCGATCAGCGCCTCCGCGGAGTCGGCGTCGCCGTCCAGCATCCCGCTCGGCACCAGGTCGGCGAAGATCCGCACGCCGTGCAGCTCGGCGACCCGCAGGCCCGCGCCGCGCACCAGCGCCGACAGCGTCTCCCGGGTGAACCGGCGGGGCATCCGGTCGCCCTCGCCCCACCGCCCGGACACGTCCGTCAGCACCCGGCGCGCGTCGTCGAAGTGGCCGGACAGGGCGCGGTGCAGCGCGGCGGCGACCTGCCCGGCCACCAGCACGCTCACCGACCCGCCCGGGCGGACGGCGGCGGTCAGCGCGGCCATCGCCGCGCCGGGGTCGTCGACGTACTCCAGCACGCTGTGGCACAGCACCAGGTCGGCGGCGCCGGCGCCCAGCAGGTCCGGCAGGTCGACCGCGTCGCCCTGGACGGCCCTGACCCGCACCCCGGACTCGGCGGCGCGGCGCTCCAGCGCGGCCAGCGCGTCCGGGTTGGCGTCCACGACCGTGACCCGGTGGCCGAGCTCGGCGAGCGGCACCGCGAACCCGCCGGTGCCGCCGCCCACGTCCACGACGTCGCTCCGGCCGGCCTCGGGGGCGATGCGGTCGAGGACGGTGCGCAGCGCGTCCCACAGGACCGCGCTGCGCACGCGGCTGCTCCCGCGCACCCGCTTCTGTTGCCGGCCGGCCACGGCCGCTCCGCTAACGTCGTTCATCCCCGCCCACCCTAGCCGCCCGCCGCAGTCGGGCGGGCGCCAGGCGGCCATTCGCCCGTCAGAGCGAAAGGGAGGGCTTGAGCTGCTGAAGGCGGGACAGGAGGCCGTTGACGAACCGCGGCGACTCGTCGGTGGACAGCTCGGTCGCGAGGCCGACCGCCTCGCTCACCGCGACGCCGTCCGGGACGTCCTCCACCCACAGCAGCTCGTACGCGCCCATCCGCAGGATGTTGCGGTCGACGACCGGCATCCGCTCCAGCGTCCAGCCGGTCGCGTAGGTGGCGATCAGCTCGTCGATCCGCTCCCGGTGCTCCTGGACGCCCTCGATCAGCCGCACCGCGTGCGGGTACTCCGAGAGCTCGTCCTGGTTCGGACGGCCCCGCGCCGCCAGCACCGCCGTCGGCTGCTCCTCGCGCAGCTCCGCCGCGAAGAGGATGTCGAGGGCGAGCTTGCGGGCCTTGGTCCGTGCGCTCATCAGCCGCGGCCGAGGTACTCGCCGGAGCGGGTGTCGACCTTGACCTTCTCGCCGGTGGTGATGAACAGCGGCACCTGGATCTGCGCGCCGGTCTCCAGCGTGGCGGGCTTGCTGCCGCCGGTGGAGCGGTCGCCCTGCAGGCCCGGCTCGGTCTCGGTGATCTCCAGCACCACGGCGGCGGGCAGCTCGACGTAGAGCGGGTTCTCGTTGTTGAACGCGATCACGGCGTTCTGCTCGGGCAGCAGGTAGTTCGCGGCGTCGCCCACCGTGGCCGCGGGGATGCGCGGCTGGTCGTAGGTCTCGGTGTCCATGAAGATGAAGTCCTCGCCCTCGCGGTAGAGGTACTGCATCTCGCGCTTGTCCACGCTCGCCACGTCGACCTTGGTGCCGGCGTTGAAGGTCTTGTCGACGACCTTGCCCGACAGCACGTTCTTGAGCTTGGTGCGGACGAACGCGCCGCCCTTGCCGGGCTTGACGTGCTGGAACTCCTGGACGGTCCACAGCTGGCCGTCGAGGTTCAGCGTCATGCCGTTCTTGAGGTCGTTCGTCGTCGCCACTGCGTTGTTCTCCCGGTCGCGGGCCCGCTCGCTGATCGGACGTCAGAGTACGAGCAGGTCCTTCGTCGTTGTGGTGAGGAGCTCCGGGCCGCCCGGGCGGACGACCAAGGTGTCCTCGATGCGGACTCCGCCCCGGCCCGCCAGGTACACCCCCGGCTCCGCGGTGATCGGAACTCGATCCATCAGCTTACCGGTCCTGTCGTACCCCATGAGCGGTGCCTCGTGGATCTCCAGGCCGACACCGTGCCCGAGCCCGTGGGTGAACGCCTCGCCGTGGCCGGCGTCCTCGATGAGGCCGCGCGCGGCGGCGTCGACGTCCCTGGTCTCGGCGCCGGGGCGGGCGGCGGCGATCGAGGCGAGCTGCGCGCGCAGGACCAGGTCGTACAGGTCGCGCTGCCAGCCGGCGGGTTCGCCGACCGCGACGGTGCGGGTCATGTCGGCGTGGTAGCCGCCGTAGCGCGCGCCGAAGTCGAGGGTGACGAGGTCGCCGGGCTGCAGCTCGCGGCCGCCGGGGCGGTGGTGCGGCACGGCGCCGTTCGGCCCGGACGCGACGATGGAGTCGAACGCGGGGCCCTCGGCGCCGAAGTCGACCATGGCGCGTTCGAGGGCGATCGCGACCGCGCGCTCGGTGACGCCGGCGCGGATCTCCGGGAGGACGGACTCGAAGGCGCGGTCGGTGATGGCGCACGCCTCCCGCAGCAGGCCGATCTCCTCCTCGTCCTTGACCCGGCGCAGGTCCTCGACGAGGTGGCCGAGCGGGCGCAGCGGGATGTCGGCGGCCTCGGCGAGCCCGGCGTGCCGCTCGACGGTGAGGCCGTGCGGTTCGAAGCCGAGGACGCGGTGGCCGGAGGCGGCCGCGCGGGTGGTGAGCGCCTCGGCGGTCCGCCGCTCGACGAGGGTCTCCAGTTCGGGGCAGACCTCGGCGGCCGTGCCGGCGTACCGGCCGTCGGTGGCGAGCACCGCGGGGCCGTCGGCCGGGACGAGCAGCGCGGCGTTGGAGCTGTCGAGGCCGGTGAGGTAGCGGACGTTGACGAGCCTGGTGACGAGGATCGCGTCGGCGCCCGCCTCGGCGACGAGCGCGGCCAGCCGACGGCGCCGCGCCGCGCGCCCGTCCTCGTGCGTCCCGTCCATGTGCGCATCCCCCATGGGCAGGACTCTAGAGCACGCGGTCCCCGGGTCGCGCGGCCCGTCTCGACGCGGTCACAGAACATGAGAATCACTCGACTTCCGGGCCGGGGGTGGCCTAGGTTGCCGCGCGAGTGATCGTTCCATCCCGCCCCGTCCCCCCGCACCGGACGTCCCTGGAGGGATTCCCCTTGACCCGAGTCAGCCGCCGCAGATTGCTCGGAACGGGCGCGCTCACCGCCGCCGGAGCCGTGGTCTCCGCCGCCGCGGCGCCCGCCGCCGCCGCGCGGACCGTCACCCGGCCCGCCACCGCCCCCGCCGCCCCCGCCGCCCAGAACGCCGCCGCCGACGTGGTGGTCGTCGGCGCCGGCCTGTCCGGCCTCGCCGCCGCCCGCGACCTGGTCGCCGCCGGGCGGTCCGTGATCGTCCTGGAGGCCCGCGAGCGGCCCGGAGGCCGCGTGTACGGCATGCCGCTCGGCGACGGCACCACCAGCGAGGGCGGCGCCGAGTTCATCGGCCCGACCCAGGACCGCATCGCCGCGCTCGCCAAGGACATGGGCGTCGCCACGTACCCGACCTACAACACCGGCCAGAACGTCTACTACCGCGACGGCAAGCGGTCCCTGTACGCCACCGACGGCGTCCTGGGAGCGGTCCCGCCCGACTGGGGCGTGGTCGACCTCGAGGTGGCGCTGCTCAAGCTCGGCGGCATGGCCAAGGACGTCCCGGTCGGGCAGCCGTGGAAGGCCGCCAAGGCCGAGGAGTGGGACGCGCAGACCTTCTACACCTGGTCCCGGTCCAACTCGCTGAGCAGCGGCGCGCGGTTCCTGATGGACGAGTTCATCAGCTCGACGATGTCGGTGCGCTCGCAGGACGTGTCGCTGCTGTACGTCCTGAACTACATCGCGTCGGCGGGCAACGAGGGCAACCCCGGCTCGGTCGACCGCCTCATCGACACGAAGGGCGGCGGGCAGGAGTCCCGGTTCGTCGGCGGGTCGCAGGAGGTCCCCGTCCGGCTGGCCGCCAAGCTCGGCGACATCGTCCACTACGACACGCCGGTCCGGTCGATCTCCACGGACGGCGGCGGCGTCACCGTCGCGGCCGACGGGCTCACGGTGACGGCCAAGCGGGCCGTCGTCGCGATGTCCCCGGCCATCGCCGGGAAGATCGCCTTCTCGCCGGCGCTGCCCGCGAGCCGCGCGCAGCTGATGCAGCGCTACCCGATGGGCTCGGTCTGCAAGTTCGTCGCCGTCTACGACACCCCGTTCTGGCGCGCGGACGGCCTGACCGGGCAGGCCGTCTCCGACAGCGGGGCGATCGACGCGACGTTCGACAACAGCCCGCCGGACGGGTCGCGCGGGATCATGATGGGCTTCATGAACCAGGCCAACATCCGCAGGCTGGACGGCGCCTCGGAGGACGAGGTGCGGGCCGCGGGCCTCGCCTCGTTCGCGACCTTCTTCGGCGACAAGGCCAAGAGCCCGGTGCGGACGGCGTTCCAGCGCTGGGACAACGAGACGTGGAGCGGCGGCGGGCCGGTCGGCATCGCACCGCCCGGCGTCCTCACCGGCTTCGGCGAGGCGCTGCGGGCGCCGTGCGGGCCGATCCACTGGGCGGGCACGGAGACGTCCGACTACTGGACCGGCTACATGGACGGCGCGGTCCGCTCCGGCGAGCGCGTCGCCAGGGAGGTCGACGCCTCCCTCTGACCGCCGAGCACGTTGACCCGCGGTGGGCCGTCGTCACGGCGGCGCGCACGACGACGGCCCGCCGCGGGCCAACGGAGGGGTCAGAGGTCGGCGGCCATCTGCTTGACCTTCTCGATGAGGGCGATGCGGCCCTTGTGGTCGCCGGCGATCGGCGACACGTTCAGCGTGGTGATGCCGGACTCCTTCATCGCGGCGAGCCGCTCGCGGACGTGGCCCTCGGAGCCGATCAGCGACATCTTCTCCAGCAGCTCCTGCGGGACCTTCGCGGCGGCCTCGTCCTTCTTGCCGTCGAGGTAGAGGTCCTGGATCTCCTCGGCCTCCTTCTCGAAGCCGTACCGGCGGGCGAGGTCGTTGTAGAAGTTCTTGCCCTTGGCGCCCATGCCGCCGATGTAGAGCGCGGCCATCGGGCGGCCGAACTCCAGGAAGCCCTGCACGTCGTCGCCGATGGCGAGCGCGGCCTGGCCGACGACGTCCAGCTCGCCGAGGGACGGGTCGCGCTTGGCCCTGCCGGCGGCGAGCGAGGCGCCCCAGACGTCGGCGGCCTTCTCCGGCATGTAGAAGATCGGCTCCCAGCCGTCGGCGATCTCGGCGGTGAGCTCGACGTTCTTCGGGCCGATCGCGGCGACCATGATCGGGATCTCGGCGCGCACCGGGTGGTTGATGAGCTTGAGCGCCTTGCCGAGGCCGGTGCCCCGCTCGGGGGGCAGCGGCAGCGTGTAGTGCTTGCCCTCGTGCTGGACGCGCTCGCGCCGCCACACCTTGCGGCAGATCTCGATGATCTCGCGGGTGCGGCCGAGGGGCGCGGTGTAGGGGACGCCGTGGAAGCCCTCGATGACCTGCGGGCCGGACGCGCCGATGCCGAGCGTGAAGCGGCCGTCGGAGACGTAGTCCAGGCCGGCGGCGGTCTGCGCGATCGCGGTGGGCGTGCGGGAGTAGATGTTCAGGATGCCGGAGCCGATCTCCAGCCGCTCGGTCTTGGCCGCGATGTACCCCATCTGGCTGACCGCGTCGAAGCTGTAGGCCTCCGGCACGTAGACGATGTCGAGGCCGGCCTTCTCGAAGTCGGCCAGCTCCTCGACGGTGTCCTTGAACCCGCTGCCCGCGTAGTTGAGCCCCATCCCGATGCGCATCCGGGCGTCCCTTCCTAAACCGAATCAGATTCCAGTCGAACGTAACCTACTCCGCGCCGCCCGCCCGGGCGAGGGCCCGCCGCCGCGGGACCGCCCCGCCGGGCCCGGTGCCGTGCTAGCCGAGCGCCGGGCCGCGCAGGGCCTCCAGCACGGGCCGGTACAGGTCCGCGCGGATCTTGCCGACCACCCGGCCGTCCTTGCCGGCCAGCGACCCGGCCAGCTCCAGCGCCGCGGGCAGCACGCCCGCCTCGTCCGCCGTCCGCTGGACGATCCCGGCCGCCATCGCCTGCTCGGCGTCGTACCGGCGGCCCGTGGTCATCGCCTCGTGCGCGGTGCGCCCGGGGAGCCGCGCGCCGATCAGCGCGTTCATCCCCGGCGTGAACGTCATGCCCAGGTCGACCTCGGGCAGGCAGAAGTAGCCCCGGTCGGAGCGCATGACGGCGAAGTCGTGGGCGAGGGCCAGCATGCCGCCGCCCGCGAACGCGTGCCCGTTGACGGCGGCGACCGTGGGCATCGGCAGTTCCAGCAGCCGCGCGTACAGGGCGTGGATGCGGCTCAGATAGGACTCGAACTGGTCGCTGTGGGCGCCCAGCCACTCGAGGTCGAGGCCGTTGGAGTAGAACTTGCCGGTCCCGGTGGTGACCAGGGCCCGGGGACCCTCGGCCTTCTCGACCGTGTCGAGCGCGGCCTCGACGGCGCTGAGGAAGTCGGGGCCGAACCGGTTCTCGCCGTCGTCGAAGCGCAGGATGTGGACGTCGCCGTCGCGCCGCAGGTCGATCACGCTGGTCTCCTTCGTCGGTGCCTGAGCAGACCCTACTGGTCGGTAGCCGGCGGGAAGATCATGCAGGTCGTGGTGCCGTGCGCGACGAGCCTGCCGTCCTGGTCCGCGATCCGCCCCTCGGCGGTCGCGATCTTCCGTCCGACATGGACCGTCGTTCCCTCGCAGGTCAGCCTGCCACCCTCCAGCGGGACCGCGCGGACGAAGTTGACCTTCAGCTCCAGCGTCGTGTAGCCGGCGCCCTCGGGCAGCGAGGTGTGCACCGCGCAGCCCATCGCCGAGTCCAGCAGCGTGGACAGCACGCCGCCGTGCACGGTGCCGAGCGGGTTGCTGAAATCGGTGCGCGGCGCGAGCGAGAAGACGACCCGCCCCGGCTCCAGCTCCTCCGCCGCCATGCCGAGCAGCGCGCCGATGCCGTACCCCTCCTCGGCGCCCTTGTTGATCAGGGCCTTCAGCTGCTCGAGGCCCGCCGTCGTCGGCGTGGTCGCCGTGCCCGCCATCGCTCCGCTCCCTCCCCGTGACGCCCGGTATGACGTCCGTCATAAGCACCGTGGGCTATGACGGTCGTCATGGTCAATGCGAGAAGCTTATGATGAATGTCATAATCGGTACATGGGCACCGACAGCCGGGAACGCATGGTGCGCAGCGCGGCCTACCTCTTCCGCGAGCGCGGCTACAGCGGCACCGGGTTCCGCGACGTCATCGCGCACAGCGGCGCGCCGCGCGGGTCGATCTACCACCACTTCCCCGACGGCAAGGCGCAGCTCGCCGAGGAGGCCGTCCGCTACGCCGGCGAGTTCCTCAACGCGGGCATCCTCGCCGCCACCGAGGGCGGCGACGCCGCGTCCGCCGTGGACGCCTTCGTCGGCTGGTGGCGGCAGGTGCTGATCAAGAGCGAGTTCCGGGCCGGCTGCCCCGTCGTCGCCGTCACCGTGGAGAGCCACGACGACGCCCCGCAGCTGGCCTCCGCCGCCGCGGCCGCGTTCGACCGCTGGCAGGACACCCTCGCCACCGGCCTCGGCAACGCCGGCGTCCCCGACGACCGCGCCGCGCGCCTCGCCCGCCTCATCGTCGCCGCGGTCGAGGGCGCCACGATCCTCTGCCGCGCCCACCGCGACGTCGCGCCCCTCGACGACGTCGTCACCGAGCTCAAGGAGATGACGAGGAACGCCGTCCAGGACGACTAGCTCCCGGCACGGGCGCCGGCGGGGCGGCGGCCCGCCCGCCCGCGGCGCGCAGCCGCATCAGCACCACCCCGTACATCCGGTCCGCCGGGCACGGGCCCCACTGCTTGGAGTCCTCCGAGCGGGGGTGGTCGCCGCGCAGCACCAGCATGCCCGGCGGGACGCGGCCGGACCCGTCCCCCGGCACCCAGGCCGGGACCGGGTCGCCGGCCGCCGCGACGACCCGCTTGACGTACCACCCGCCGGCACCGGACGGGTCGGGCGGCCCGTCCCACCCCGTGCGCCGGTCGGGCCGCTGGACGACCACGATCCGGCCGGGCCGGGCCCTGCGGCGGTGGCGCAGCACCAGCAGCACGTCGCCGTGCTCCAGGGTCGGGGTCATGCTGCCGCCCCGGACGGTGACGGTGGACAGCAGCAGCCGGGCCGCCAGCACGGCCCCGACCACCGCCCCGGCCGCCAGGGCCGCGGCGACGGCCCAGCCCGCGGCCTGGCTCATCCGGCGGCCACCGTG
Organism: Actinomadura nitritigenes; assembly: GCF_017573545.1. GTDB lineage: Bacteria > Actinomycetota > Actinomycetes > Streptosporangiales > Streptosporangiaceae > Spirillospora > Spirillospora nitritigenes. The sequence continues at coordinate 113,630 of NZ_JAGEOK010000024.1, forward strand.
GTCGGCGCCGCACCGCTCTCGCCCATGGCCGCACCGCTCTCGCCCGTCGCCGCACCGCTCTCGCCCGGCGGCGGCCCGCCGTCGCCGGGCTCGGGCGCCGGGTCCTCCCGGTAGCCCTCCGCCTGCCGGCCGAAGAGCGTGGCGTAGACCCCGTCCGGCGACGCGATGAGGGAGGCGTGGTCGCCGCTCTCCAGGATCCGGCCGTCCTGCACGACGACGATCCGGTCCGCGCGGCGGACGGCGCTCAGCCGGTGGGAGACCAGGACGCTGGTGGAGCCCGCGCGCAGTTCCCGCAGCCGGTCGTGCACCGCCGCCTCGGCCTCGGCGTCGAGGCCGGAGCTGGGCTCGTCCAGGATCATCAGGTCGCGGCCCCGGCGCATCAGCCCGCGCGCCAGCGCGAGGCGCTGCCACTGCCCGCCGGAGAGGTGGACGCCGTGCGCCCGCGCGGCCTCACCGTCGCCGTCCTCCTCGTCGCCGGCGTGGAACAGCCGGCTCAGCATCGTCGCGTAGCCGGCCGGCAGCCGCTCGACGGTCTCGTGGACGCCCGCGCGTTCGGCGGCGGCGCGGATCCGCTCCGCGTCGTCGATCGCCTCCAGGTCCCCGAGCCCGATGTTCTCGGCGGCGGTGAGGTCGTAGTCCATGTAGTCCTGGAACACCGCCCCGATCCGCCGGCGCAGCTCCTCGACGGGGACGTCGCGGACGTCCACCCCGTCCCACAGGACGGCGCCGCGCTGCGGGTCGTAGAACCGGCAGAGCAGCTTGACGAGCGTGCTCTTGCCCGCGCCGTTGAGCCCGACCACGGCCAGGCTGGTGCCGTGCGGGATCGTCAGGTCGAGGCCGCGCAGCACCCACGGCGCGTCCTCGCTGTAGCGGAACCAGACGTCGCGCAGTTCGATGGCGTGGGCCAGCGGCGCGAGCCGGCGGGGCCGGGAGGGCGCGGCGAGGTCGTCCTCGCTCCCGACCACCGTGAGGAAGTGGTGGAAGACCAGGGCGGACTGGTGCCCCATCGCGACGCCCTGCACCAGCGAGCCGAGCCCGGACTGGAGCCCGGCGAGGGCGCCGATGAAGACCGACACGTCGCCGACGCTGATCGTCTTCTGGGCCGCGGCGTGCACGGCCCAGAGGAGGCCGACGGCGGCCAGCAGCGCGCCGAGGGCGGCGAGGAGGACCTGGACGCGCACCACGCCCCGCTCCAGCCGGTCCTCGGCGTCGTTGGCGGCGCGCAGCTCGGTGAGCATCCGGCCGTGCAGGAATCCCCCCAGGCCGAACAGGCGGACCTCCTTGGCGGCCTGCAGGTCGGTCAGCAGCATCTGGTAGAAGAGCTTGCGCCGCAGGCCGGGGCTGATCCGCCACAGCATCCCCGCCCGCCGCCGGCCGAGCGCCAGGTGGGCGGCCATCGCGGGCGCGGCGGCGGCGAGCGCGGCGCCCGCCATGACCGGGTTGATCGCGATCAGCGTGCCCAGGAACCCGGTGACGCCCAGGGAGCCGCGCAGGGTCGTCAGGCCCATCTGGACGAGCTGGTCCGGGGCGTTCTCGGCGGACTGCTGGGCCAGCCGCAGCCGGTCGTGGAACCGCGGCTCCTCCAGGCGCGCCAGCCCGTTCATCCGGTTGACCGCGCCGAACAGCCGGTCCTGCGAGAGCAGGCCGACGGCGCGCCGGGCGCGTCCCTGCGCGTAGGCGGCGACGGCCGAGGACGAGGCCATCGCGATGCCCAGCACGCCGATGCCGGCCGCGTCCCACAGCAGCGCGCCGGTGCGGGGGCGGGCGGCGGTGAGCTCGTCGAGCGCGACCTTCGTCAGCCAGGCGGTGGCCACCGGCGCGGTCCCGTCGACCACCGCCACGGCGAGCTGGAGGAGCAGCATGCCGGGGCAGGCCCGCCAGGCGAGCGCGTAGGCCGCCTTCATCGCCCGGACGACGGAGGCGCGCGGCTCCGTCGCGCCCATGCCGCCGCTCACGTCTCCGCTCACGGCGCCGCGGTCCGGGCCGCCGGCGCCGAGGGCGGGGCGGCCTCGCCGAGCCCTTCCAGGCCGACGCTCGCGGCGGTGGCGACGCCGTCCGGGCCGTAGTGGGCGAAACCGGGGTAGAAGCGGACGCCGAAGGCCGTGCCGACGGGCGCGTCGAGGGGCTCGGGCACCACGTGGTCCGCGACGGCGGCGAGCCGGGCGGCCAGATCGCTGGCGTCCGCCTCGATCCCGACCACGGTGGCGAGGACGCGTCCTCCCGCGTCCCGCACCCGGCGGGCGTGCTCGGCGAGCTCCGGCACGCTGTCGTCGCAGCCCGGGCAGTCCAGCGACAGGAACGCGAGCAGCGCCGGGCGGCCGGCCAGCCCGTCCCTGGTGACCGTGGCGCCGGCGGCCGTGGTCGCGGTGAACTCGGGCATCCGGTCCCCCGGCGCGATGCCCAGGTCCGGGGCCCCGCCGGACGCACCCGGACCGTGGTGGCGGCCGGCGGGCGGGGCGCCCAGGCGGGCGCGCCAGCGGCGCAGCACGGCCGCGGTCAGCGCGGCGTTCAGCGCGGTGAGCGCCACGACCAGGACGAGCCCTGCGACGAGGTATTCCACGGATGTCCTTTCCGGCTCCGGCGCCTCACCGGCCGTGGCCCCCGGCGGCGACCGGGGACCGGAAGAGCGCGGCGATGTCGTCGACGAAGACGGTCAAAGTGGTGAGCAGGGCCGCCGAGAACACGGCCAGCGCGATTCCCGGCACGTCGCCGGGAACGCCGCCGCCCCGCGACAGCGCGACGGCCGCGCCCAGGCACGCCGCCGCCAGCAGCACCGCGTTGCGGGCGATGTGCCAGCCGCCCATGGGCTCGCTGCGGGCGCCGAAGCAGGCGCAGGTCACCCGCTTCCCGCGGGCGACGACGGCGACCGGGACGGCCGTCAGCCCGCAGCAGAACAGCGCGGCGGCCGCGAAGCCGGCGGTGACGGTGGCGGGCACGGCGAGCAGCAGCGCGATGAGCAGCTCGGCGGCGGGGACGAGCACGGCCAGCGGGCGGCGCAGCCGCGCCGGGACGAAGCCGAGGTCGCCGAGGGAGGCGGCGAACGCGCCCGGCGAGCGCAGCTTCGCCACCGCCGCCAGCGTCATCACCGCCGCCAGGGTGAGGCGGCAGGCGAACGATACGTACAGCACGGATGCTCCCGGGGAAGTGGTGCGCGAGCGCGCGCGGCCGCCCACGGTGGCGGCGGTCCGCGCGTCCAGGGGCGCCCGGACCGCGCGGCGGCGCCCGGCGAGGGCGCGGCCGCGCGGCCGTCAGGCGGGTGTCACGCGTTCCGGCAGGGCATCAGCAGTAGTTCATGCTGTAGCTGTACCAGGCGCCGCAGTGCGTCTTGCAGTCGCCGCTCGTCGAGCAGGTCCGGCCGAAGCAGACGCCGCCCATGATCTTGTACTCCATCCACGAGTCCGGCGGGCAGCCGGCGTCCGCGGTGGCCGTGGGGAGCAGCGCCTCGATGGCACGGGTGACGCGCCGGGTCACGCTCTGGAGCATGGTTCCTCCTTGGGTGGTGGGGGGACTGGTTCCGCGCACGGGCGACCGCCGCCGGGTCAAGGGTCGGACACGGCGGGCTGAGCCCGTGGGGCATGGGGGGTGCGGTCGGCTTGCCGGAGGGCTAGGGGGCGACGAGTTCCGTTCTCAGGGCGGCGACGCCCACGCCCGCCGAGGTCACCATTCCGTTGCGGTCGTACCAGGCGTAGGTCGGGTAGTGCTTGGCTCCGTACCGCCGCGACAACTCGGCCTCCGCGCCCTCCGCGATCACGATGTCCATCGCGTCGCCGAGCATCGCGGCCAGCTCGCTGCCGGCGGCGCCGTCCCCGTGGACGATCGCCAGGGAGGTCCCGCCGGAGGCGCGCAGCCGCTCGGCGTGCCCGGCGAAGACCGGGACGGCGTCGACGCAGGCCCTGCAGGTCAGCGAGAAGAACCCGACCAGGGTCTCCTTGCCGAGCAGCGTCCGCTCCGTCACGGCGGTGCCGTCGACGGCGCGGGCCGAGAAGCCCGGGATCCGGTCGATCATCCGGACGTCGGTGAAGGCGCCGGCGGCGGCGGGGAGCCCGCCAGCGGCCTCCAGGCCCCGCCACCGGCGGAGGACGACCAAAAGGATCGCCAGGTTCACCACGCCGACGACGCCGGCGAGGACGAGCGCACCTACAGCGAGAATCACGACATGCGTCCTCTCCCAGAACCGTCGGGAACGGGTGGGCGCCCCGGCCACGCGTACATGATCACCGACCGGTGATCAGGCAGCAATTGGCGGATCTTGTCAGGAATCCGCCGGGGATTCGGCGAGGAGTTCCGCAACGGCCTGGAGGGCGAGGACGTAGGACATCATCCCGAAGCCGGCGATGGTGCCGGTGGCGACGCCCGCGACGACGGAGGTGTGGCGGAACTCCTCGCGGGCCGCCGGGTTGCTGATGTGCACCTCGACGAGCGGCGCCGTGCGCTGGGCGAGGGCGTCGCGCAGCCCATAGGAGTAGTGGGTGAACGCGGCCGGGTTGAGGACGATCGGGAGGCGCTCGTCGGCGGCCTCGTGCACCCAGCGGATCAGCTCGGCCTCGTCGTCGGTCTGCCGGACGTCGACGCTGAGGTCGAGGCGGCGGCCGGCGTCGCGGCACAGCGCGGCGAGGTCGGCGAACGTCGTCGAGCCGTACACGTCGGGCTCGCGGCTGCCGAGCCGGCCGAGGTTCGGCCCGTTCAGGACCAGTACACGGGTCACCGGCCCCTCCTTTCCAGGGGGCGGCCCCCGGGCCCCCGCAAGCCGGTCGCCCGACGATCCTCGCTCCGCTGGAGCTCCGCTGCGGTCATCGGGCGACCTCCCTGTAGGCGGCGGCGAGCAGGTCCTCGTCGGGGCCCTCGAGCCGGCCGGGCTCGGCGAGGCCGTCCAGGACGACGAACCGGAGGGTGGCGCCGCGCGACTTCTTGTCGATGGTCATGGTGGTGCGCAGGCCGGCCCAGTCGGCGGCGTAGGAGACGGGCAGGCCGACGGAGGCGAGCACGTCGCGGTGGCGCCGGACGACGTCGGCGGGCAGCCGGCCGGCGAGGCGGGCGAGCTCGGCGGCGTAGACCATGCCGATGGCGACGGCGTGGCCGTGCCGGAACCGGTAGTCCTCGGCCTTCTCGATGGCGTGCGCGAGGGTGTGGCCGTAGTTGAGGATCTCGCGCAGGCCGCTCTCCTTCAGGTCGGCGGAGACGACGTCCGCCTTGACCCGGATCGCGCGCTCGACCAGCTCGCGGGTGTGCGGGCCGGTGGGGGACGCGGCGCCCTCGGGGTCGGCCTCGACGAGGTCGAGGATCGCCGGGTCGGCGATGAACCCGGCCTTGATGATCTCGGCGAGGCCGCTGATGTAGTCCTCGCGCGGCATCGTGACGAGGGTGGCGAGGTCGCACAGGACGCCGGCGGGCGGGTGGAAGGCGCCGACGAGGTTCTTGCCCTCGGGGACGTTGATCCCGGTCTTGCCGCCGACCGCGGCGTCCACCATGCCGAGCAGGGTCGTCGGGACGAGGACGGACCGGACCCCGCGCAGCCACGACGCCGCCGCGAACCCGGCGAGGTCGGTGGTGGCGCCGCCGCCGACGCCGACGACCGCGTCGGTCCGGGTCATCCCGGCCCGCGCGAACGCCGACCAGAGCCCGGCGAGCACGCCGACCTCCTTGGCGGCCTCGCCGTCCGGGACGGGCAGCGCGCGCACCGCGTACCCGGCCTCCTCCAGCACGCCGCACACCGGGCGCGCGATCTCGGGGAGGCCCTCGGCGTGCACCACGGCGACCGTGCGGGCGCGGTCGCCGACCATCGCGGGCAGCTCGCCGAGGACCCCGGCGCCGATCACGACGTCGTAGGGGTCGGCGCCCCCGACATGGACCCGCGCCCGGGTCATACGGCCTCCAGCGCCTTGACGATCTCCTCGACGATGTCGGCGGGCTCGCGCCCGTCGGTGTCGACGTGCACGGTGCCGAGCCGCTCGTAGATGGGGAGCCGCTCCTCCAGCAGCTTGCGCATCTGGCTGCGCGGGTTCAGCACGAGCAGCGGGCGCGCGGACGCGAGCCCGACCCGCTTGATCGCCTCCGACAGCCCGACCCGCAGGTAGACGACGGTGTGCCCGGCGAGCAGTTCCTGGGTCTCGGCGGCGAGGACGGCGCCGCCACCGAGCGCGACGACGCCCTCGTGCTCGGCGAGGGCCGCCGCGACGGCGGCGCGCTCCAACTCGCGGAACCGGTCCTCGCCGTCGTCGATGAAGATCTCGCCGATCGGCTTGCCCGCGGCCGCCTCGGCGTCGGCGTCGGTGTCGCGCAGCGGCACGCCGAGCCGCTCGGCGAGGGCGGTGCCGACGGTGGTCTTGCCCGATCCCGGCGGCCCGATCAGGACGGCCTTCGGTCGCGTCATAGTCCGCGGGTCCACTTCACTTGATGGTGAGCGAGGACAGGTATCCCCGCAGGTTGCGGGCGGTCTCCTCGGCCGAGTCGCCGCCGAACTTCTCCAGCGCCGCGTCCGCCAGCACGAGCGCGACCATCGCCTCGGCGACGACGCCCGCGGCGGGCACCGCGGTCACGTCGCTGCGCTGGTTGATGGCCTTGGCGGGCTCGCCGGTCCGCACGTCGATGGTGTCGAGCCGGCGCGGGACGGTGGAGATCGGCTTCATCGCGGCGCGCACCCGCAGCACCTCGCCGGTGGTCATGCCGCCCTCGACGCCGCCGGCCCGGTTGGTGCGGCGGCGGACGCCGTCCGGGGTGTTGTCGATCTCGTCGTGCGCCCGGGAGCCGGGCCGGCGCGCGGTGGTGAACCCGTCGCCGAGCTCGACGCCCTTGATCGCCTGGATGCCCATGAGGATGCCGGCGAGCCGCGAGTCGAGGCGCCGGTCCCAGTGGACGTGGCTGCCGAGGCCCGGCGGCAGGCCGTAGGCGAGCACCTCGACGACGCCGCCGAGGGTGTCGCCGGCCCGCTTGGTCTCGTCGATGTGCGCGACCATCGCGGCGGACGTCCCGGCGTCGAAGCAGCGCACCGGGCTCTCGTCGACGGCGGCGAGGTCGTCCGGGCCGGGCAGCACGCCCTCGGGCGCCTGGACCTCGCCGAGCGCGATCACGTGGCTGAGCACGTCCACGCCGAGGACCTGCTTGAGGAACGCCTTGGCGACGGTGCCGAGCGCGACGCGCGCCGCGGTCTCCCGCGCGCTCGCCCGCTCCAGGACGGGGCGGGCGTCGTCGAAGCCGTACTTCTGGATGCCGACGAGGTCGGCGTGCCCGGGGCGCGGCTGCGACAGCGGCGCGTTCCTGGCCTGCGCGGCGAGGACGTCGGCGTCCACGGGGTCGGCCGACATGACCGTCTCCCACTTGGGCCACTCGGTGTTGCCGACCTGGATCGCGACGGGCCCGCCGAGGGTCGCCCCGTGCCGGACGCCGCCGAGGATCGTCACCTGGTCCTGCTCGAACTTCATCCGGGCGCCCCGCCCGTGCCCGAGCCGCCGGCGGCGCAGTTCCTCGGCGATGTCCCCCGAGGTCACGCGCACGCCGGCCGGCAGCCCCTCCACGATCGCGGTCAGGGCCGGGCCATGGGACTCCCCCGCGGTCAACCAGCGCAGCATGCCGACGATCCTATTGACTCCGCGCACCCGCGCGTGACCGCGTCCACCATCTGAGAGGGTCCGCCATCCGAGAGGCGGGCCGGTGGCGGGCGGGGCGGCGGGGACCGTCAGGTGGACGCGGCGGGCCCGCGGTCCGGCGGCGGGGCGCCGTCCTTCCACGACTCGTGGCGGACGAGGTCGCCGAACGGCTTGCGCAGGCCGCGCAGCCGCGCGCGGTCGGCGGGGGCCAGCGCGTCCGGGTGGGCGCGGCCGACGGTGATGACGCCGACGACGGCGATCTCGGGCGGCATGCCGAGGAACGCGGCGAGCTCCTCCTTGGCGCGGACGGTCGCGAAGCCGGTCGCGAGCCCCTCGTTGATCGCGGTCAGCTGGATGAGCGTCAGGAGGGCTCCGGAGTCCACCCACCAGTAGGGGGCGGGCCACTCCATCTCCTCGCCGTCGACGAGCTTGTCGGGCTTGGTGTAGCGGGCGTGGTAGTCGTCCTCGCAGATGCCGAGCACCATCAGGACGGGCGCGACCGACAGCCACGGCGGGGCGCCGCGGCCGGTGTAGTAGGACTCCTCGGCCAGCTCGGCGATGCGCGCGCGGGCGGCGGGCTCGGTGACGACGAGGAGGCGGTGGCCCTGGCTGAAGCCGGCGCTCGGCGCCTTGCGCACGACGGCGGTGATCCGGTCGACCGTCTCGGGCGGCACCGGGTCAGGGAGGTAGTGGCGCACCATCCTGCGGTTGGCGAGCACGTCGTCGAAGTCCACCTGGTTCCTTCCGGGATGACGGAGTTACTTCCGATGACGCTGATCAGATGCCCTGGCCGAGGCCGCCGTCGACGACGACGGTGGTCCCTGTGACGAAGCCGGCCTGCTCCCCGGCGAGGAACGCGGCGACGGCCCCGAAGTCGGACGGGCGGCCGAGGCGGCCGAGGGGGATGGACGCGGCGACCTCGTCGAGGTCCGGCATCGACGCGACGGCGGGCGTCCGGTGGTAGCCGGGCGCGAGGACGTTGACGGTGACGCCGGCGGGGCCGAGCTCGCGGACGAGCGTCCGGGCGAACCCGGCGAGCGCGGGCCGGACGGTGCTGGACAGGCCGTAGCGGGGCGTCGGCTGCCGCATCGTCTCCGAGGCGATCATCAGGACGCGGCCGTGGCCCGCCGCCCGCATGTGCGGCAGCGCGGCCTGCACGAGCGCGATGTGGCTGAGCACGCACAGCTCGACCGCCGCGCGGAAGTCGTCCAGGCCCCGGCCGAGCACCGGCCCGGCGGGCGGGCCGCCCGCGTTGGTGACCAGGACGTGCGGGCCGCCGAGCCCGGCGGCCGTGGCGTCCACCCAGGCGGCGGACGCGGCGTGGTCGAGGACGTCGAGCGGGGTGGGGACGACGCGTCCCGGCCCGGCCTTGTCGATCTCGGCGGCGGCGAGGTCGAGGCGGGCGGGGTCGCGCCCGCAGATCGCGACGTCGGCGCCGGCGGCGGCCAGCTCGCGGGCGGTGGCGAGGCCGAGCCCGCTGGTCGCGGCGGCGACCATGGCGACGCGTCCGGTGAGGCCGAGGTCCATCAGACGGCTCCCTCCTGCCGCTCCTGCCGCGGCGGTTCCCCGTCCCGCGGGCGTGTCCGGGCGCGCGGGCGCGCCGTAGCGGGGACGAGCGGGTACCGGTAGCGGGCCAGCAGCGGCAGGGCGAGCGCGGTGGCGGCCAGCCGGGCCGGGGCCGGCTGCGTGCGGGTCCACGCGTCGTCCTCGCGGATGCGGACGGGGCCGCGCCGCAGCCGGTCCGGGTTGCCGGTGACCGTGTGGTTGACGCCGAGGACGGCGCGGCCGTCCGCGTCGACGGGCGGGTCGCCGTCCAGCCCGGCGTGCGCCATGACGCGGGCGAGGGACCCGCGCGGGTCTGCGGTGAGGTCCTCGTACCGCAGCCGCAGGGAGCGGCGCGGGAAAGCGCGGGCGATCCGTTCGGAGGCGAGGTTGAAGCCCGTCCAGTACGCGGTGCTGCGGGCCGCGCCCATCGCGGGGATGTACTCCTTGGCGCGCCGCCACGACTCGGCGGTGGCGCGCGGGTCGCGGACGACGTGCAGGACGCGGGCGTCCACGCCCGGCGCGCCGCACAGCGCGGCGGCCTCGGCGGGAAACTTGCCGGTGTCGACGATCAGCCGGGCCCCCGACTCCTCGGCGATCGCGGTGTACAGCGCGGCGAGGGCGGCGACGGCGGGGTGCCCCGCCCGGACCCCGCGCGCCTCGGCGAGCCGGCGGCCGGTGTGCCGGGTGCGCAGCGCGGACTGCTGGAGCCGGACCGCGCGTTCGGCGTGCCACGCCGGGTCGTCCCCGGCGACGCGGGCGACGACGCCCTTCCACAGCGGGCAGGAGGCGACGTCGAGGCCGCAGCCGCACAGCGTGTTGGTGCCGCGGCCGAGGACCCCGTTCGTCCACAGGTAGCGGAGCTCGCCGACGTGGACGGCGCCGTCGCACTCCCCCAGCAGGTTGCCGAGCAGCGTCGTCCCGCTGCGGCACCAGCCCGTCACGTAGAGGACGCGCACCATCAGCGGCGTCCCGCCCCGACCACCTTCCGCACCGCCGTCACCAGGTGGTCGCGGTCGCGTTGGGTGAGGTTGGCCGACAGCGGGATGTCGACGGACTCGTCCAGGCGCGCGGCGGTGACGGGGAACTCGGCGCGGGCACGGGCGCGGTCGGGGAACAGGAACCGCCAGTTCCAGAAGGCGCGGACGTTGGTGTCGCCGGGGTCGCCGAGCGCGCGCGCGTCGATGCCCTCGGCGCGCAGCGCGGCGGCGGTCCAGGCGGTGTCCTCGGCTCTCGCGCCGGGCAGCCGGAACACCAGCGCCTCGCCGAGGTAGGCGTGGTCGGCGACGGGGCGGCGCAGCGCGATCCCGGGGACGTCCGCGAGCCGCCCGGCGACGTCGTCGTAGTTGCGGTGGTGCGCGGCGAGCCGTTCGGGCAGCCGCCGCAGCAGCGCGGACGCCAGCGCCGCGCGGATCTCGTCCATCCGCAGCCCGTAGATGGGGTAGGCGAGGTCGTCGACGGCCGGCGGCGGGCCGTCGAAGTGCCGGGCCATCCGCCCCTCGTAGGCGCCGGAGTAGACGATCGCGCGGGCGTGCACGGCGGGGTCGCGGGTGAGCAGGAACCCGCCCTCGCCGGTGTTCAGCGACTTGTCGGACTGGGTGCTGAACGCCCCGGCGTCGCCGAACGTGCCGAGCGGGCGGCCGTTGAGCCGGGCGCCGAGGGCGGGCACCGCGTCCTCGACGACGGGGATGCCGTGCTCGCGGGCGACGGCGCAGATCGCGTCCATGTCGGAGGCGAACCCGCGCATGTGCACCACCACGACCGCGCGGACCTCGGGGGTGAGGCGGCGGCGCAGGTCCGCGACGTCCAGGTGCAGGTCGTCGTCGCACTCGACGAGCAGCGGGCGGTGCCCGGCCAGCAGGATCGCGCTCGGCGTCGCGGCGAACGTGAACGCGGGGCAGGCGACGAGGGAGCCGGGCGGCAGGTCCAGCGCGAGCAGCGCGAGGGTGATCGCGGCGGTGCCGCTGGCGCAGGTCAGCGCGTGCGGGGCGGCGAAGAACGCGCACAGCTCCCGTTCCAGGCGCCCGGTCCGCGTCTCGGCGTGGGGCCGGTGGTCGTACCGGAAGTAGAGGCGGGCCCGGACGGCGTCGAGCGCGGCCTCCAGATCCTCCTCCTCGATGAAGACGTCGCCCTTGTCGTAGGTGGGCCAGGGGTCGGTGCGCACGGGTTCCGCGCCGTCGATCGCGAGCGGTCCCGGCTGAACGTCCACGGTCATGGCGTCTCCTCTGGGGGGAACAGGAGGCTGGCGGAGGGGGCGGGCGGCGCCAGCGCGAGCACCGGCGGGACCTCGGCGGGGCGGGCGCGGCGCAGCAGCGCGTACCCGATACCGGACAGGCCGGCGAGCAGCCCGGGGGCGGGCTCCGGCAGGGCGGTGCGCCAGGCGTCCCGGCGCGGGCGGGGCGCGGTCCCGTCCAGGGCGGCCAGCGCCTCGCCGGCGGCGGCCGTGCCGTGGCAGAGCGAGTCGTCCGGCGGAGCGGCGTCCCGCAGGACGGCCGCCGCGGTCCCGAGGGATCGTTCCAGCGGGCCGGCGGCCGACGGGTACCGGGCGGCGAGCTCCAGCCGCGCGAGCGCGACGCCCGCCGCGCCCTGGCACCAGCCGGGGTCGCGGCCCGGTGCGCGCTCCCCCGCGGCGAGGCTCCGCGCGCGGGACGCGAACCGGGGGTCGGGGCACAGCTCGTCCAGCCTGGCCAGCGCGACGGCCGCGCCGGACGCGCCGTACCCGAACCCCGGTCCGGTCAGGTCGCGGGCGAGGAGCCGCTCGCCGGCGGCCCGCGCGACGCCCGCGACCTGTTCGCCGGGCAGGACCGCGTGCAGGGCGAGGGCGCTGAGGAGAACGCCCGCCTCCCCTTCGAGGACGTCGCCGGACGGGAGGTCGGGCGGCGGCGCCCCGGGCGGCGGCAGCAGGGCGTCGCGGGCCGCCTCGGCGAGGTCGCGGCGGCCGTGCACGGCGGCGGCGTGCGCCAGGTGGTAGACGGGGCCGAGCGGCGGGACCGTTCCCCGGACCGCGGACGCGGCGGCGAGCCGGGCGGCGACCTCGTCGGCGACGCGCCCGGCGAGGCGCTCGGCCCACGGTTCGCCGGTCGCGGCCGACAGGTAGGTCAGGAACAGCCCGATGCCGGGGATCCCGCCGTACAGGCCGAGCCCGGCGGGCGCGACGCGGCGGGTCCGGGCGTCGACGACCTCGACGCCGAGCCAGCCGATCCGGTCGCCGGAGCGCACGGCCGCCGCGTCCAGCCGGCGCGCGATGCCGAGCGCGTCGCGCAGCGCGTCCCCGGACGGACGCGGCCCGCGCACGGAAGCGGCGCCGGGGCCCGGCGCGGGAGCGGGGGCGGGCGGGAGCGCGGCGAGGCTCGCGTCGATGATCCCGATCTGGACGGCGAGGTCGTCCTCGTCCAGCGCGGCGAGCCGGGCGGCGGTCTCCTCCAGCGGCGGGACGGGCAGCACGCCCGCGAGCAGCGTCCCGTCCTCCAGCCGCACGTCCCGGTGGCCGGGGCGGACCTCGAAGACGGGCACCTCCCCGCGCCACAGCGCCGCCTTCTCCGCGGCGACGAGGGCCTCCCGGTGCGGGACGCCGGGCCAGCCGGCGTCGAGGCGGGCGAGGCCGCGCTCCCGCACGGCGGCGTCGCGGACCTCGTCGGGCCGCCAGCTCTCCAGCAGCATCCGGACGTAGAGGAACGTCGACAGCTGGATCAGCCGGACGGGCACGCCGGCGCACCCGTCCAGCGGCCCGCCCGGCGCGAGGAGCCCGGTCCCGGCGGAGGCGAGGCGGTGGTAGGCGGCGGTGTAGCCGGCGACGAGCGCGTCGCGGTGCGGGCGGGGGTCGACCGTGCCGCCGCCGGGAAGCCGGAGCCGCCCGGCCGGCGGCGGGACGGTCCGGTAGCCGAGGCGGACCCGCATCCGGTCGGTGCCGGGGTCGTCGGCGAGCGGCGTCGGGATGAGGGAGCGGCGGTCGGGGACGGTGCCGAGCGGGCTGATGTCGACGCCGAAGGGCCGCTCGGTGTCCACGTCCGGCATGACGAGCGGGCCGGGCAGCAGCCCGGTGCGCAGCACGGACGCGTCCAGCCGCGCGGCGGCGGGGTCGCCGAGCCGGGCCCGGCGCGCGCCCGGCTGGGTGCCGGACGTGTGGAACAGCGCCTCGAGGTCGATGACGACGGGGTCCGCGCCCGCCGCGATGACGTTGTCGGCGTGCAGGTCGTACCCGTGCACCGCGTGGGTCAGCGCGAGCAGCGCGCCCATCCGCCAGAAGAACGCCGTGAGGTCGCCGGGCGCGCAGGGCGCGGGCTCGATGAACTCGCTCCAGCCGCGGTCGCCGCGGTCCAGCAGGCGGGGGCGGCGCAGGGGGTGCGGGACGCCGGCGTCGTTGAACCAGCCGAGGAGCCGGTCGAAGCACAGGTCGACGGCGAGGGACCGGGGCTTGTGGACGAGGGCGGCGCGCTCGAACCGGACGATCGCGACGGTGCGCCCGCCGCGGTGCGTCTCCCCCTGGCCGAACTCGACGCCGGTGAGGGCGCCGAGCCCGCCGGGGCCGCCGAACGCGGCGGCGAGCGCGGGCAGGTCGGCGGCCAGTTCGCGGGCGAACGCCAGCCGCGCCGACACCCAGTCGTCCAGGATCTCGACGACCTGCCGTGCGAGGACGGGGTACGCCGCCCAGATCCGCAGCGCCCGCCCCGGGTCGGCGAGCCCGCGCACGAAGGACGCGTACCGGTCGCGGGGCGTGGCGCCGGCCAGGCCGCGGGCGGAGGCCGCCGCCAGCTCCTCGGCGAGGGCGGGCTGGACGGCCATGGTGAGCCAGCCGAGCGGCGGGGCGGCGGCGAGCAGGTCCGGCAGGCCGCGCGGGACGTCCGGGCCGAGGTCGGACGGCAGGCGTTCGCGCAGCGTGCGCCGCGCGCCGTCGATGAGCGGGCGGGCCGCCTCCAGCAGCCCGAGGTCCTCGGCGGACCGGGGGCCGGGCGGGGTCTGCCACGCGGTGCGGAACCGGCGGTGCCATCCGGGCTCGGCGTCGCGCGGCTCACCGGGTCGGGCGGCGCGCCTCCAGGGGACGCCCGCGAGCGCCGGGGCCGCGGCGCTCATCGGCCGTCGCCCGGCGTCCCGGCCGGCGGCTTCCCTCCGCCGGCCGGGACGCTCGCGGGCACCGCCGCGCCGGCGGCCCCGGCCAGGGCCGGGTCCGCGGCGAGCGCGGCGGCGCGCAGGGGGCAGCCGGGGGCCGGGCGGGCCGCCGGCCTGCTGCCGGTCCCGGCGTTCACGTCGATGATCGGATCGGTGAATGCGGCGGCCCGCCCACCGTTTTTCTCCGGGTGCCGCATGTATTCACCGTCCTGAGCTGGAGAAGCCAATCCGCAGAGCCGTTGTATCACGGCGAATTTCGTCCGACAAGATCGACGGGGACCCTTTTCATTTCTCCGGTCTTTGCTTACTCTCGGGCTGTCACGGCGCAAGATCGCGCCGTGCGGATCGGCGCCGCGCGGCCCGCCCGCCCCGAGAACCGGGGACGGCGCGGGGCGCGCGTGATGGGAGCTCCCGTGCTGGACTACCTCATCGACGACCCCGCCCTGCGCGAGCGCGGGCCGGGCGAGGAGCTGGCGGTCGCGGTGGCCCGGGCGGGCGGCGGCGACGCCGCGGTCCGCGTCCGCAGGCCGCTGACCACGCTGTTCCCGCTGGCCTCGATGCGGCCCCGGCCGACCGTCCGGGAGCAGACGAAGGGCGGCACCGTCACCGGCGGGCCGCTGCGGTACGTGCGCGAGCTGCCCGCCGAGGGCGGCGGCGCGAGCGGGACCGCCTACCGGGCGACGCCCGAGGCGGTGTTCCGCGCCGCGGCCGCCAAGGCCGAGCTGACGGAGATCTCGGTGGCCGTTCCGGTGCCGGCCGAGCTGACCCGCGATCCCGCGCTGCTGGCGCGGTTCGTCGAGCACCGCGTGATCGTCCGACTGTGCACGGTGGAGAACGAGGTCCTGCTGCACGGCAGCGGGGACGGCGCGATCACCGGCCTGCTGAACCTCGACGGCCTGCGCCGCATGGACGCCTCCGGCCGCCCCGAGGCGCCGGGCCGGCCGGACGGCAGCGCCCTGGAGGCGCTGATGGCGGCGTGCGCCGAGGTGGAGGAGACCGGCGGGTCGTGCGACGGCCTGGTCATGCACCCGGCGCTGTACTGGCGGCTCGTCTTCGCCGGCGCGCTGCCCGCGCTGGACTCGGCGGGCCTGCGCGTCACCCGGACCCGCATGATCGCGCGGGACCGGGTGCTGCTCGGCGACTTCCGCGCCGGCGTGACGCTGCTGGACGGCGAGGAGTCGGCGCTGGCGCTGCGGGTGCGCGGCGACACGGCGACGATCACCGCGTCGATGCCGCTCGGGCTGGCGGTGCATCTCCCCCAGCACTTCGTCCTGCTGAGCCTGTGACCGGCGCGCCGGCGCGCCGGCGCGCCCGGACGGGCGCCCCGGCGCCCGCCCCTGATCCGCGGGGCCCGCGAACGCCGGGCCCCGGGCCGTTCAGAAGGGAAGGTGACCCGCATGCGCACGACGCCGTGGTGATCGTCCGGGTCCCGTCCGCTCCGGCCGAGGGGAGGTGAAGGACATGCGCACGCCTCCGTGGTGACGACCGCCCGCACGCGAGGTTCCGGTGAGCGCGGGGAGGTGAAACGCATGCGCACGAAGCCGTGGTGAGAATTCACCCGCGAGAAATGGCATGACGGTACCGCGACAATGGCCCGCCCGCTGGCCGGCCGAATTACCGTCGCACCCTCCGGCAATTTCCGGTCCGACCGTTCAGGCCATTGATCAGTGTCGCGCCCCGCCTTCGGCGGAAACGGCGCGGCGGCGCCCGCGGCCGCTTTCCGGGCCGCGGGCGCCGCGCGTGCCGGCGGCGCCCGCGAGCGCGGCGGCGAGCATTCCGGCGGCCAGCCCCGCCCAGGCGGCGTCGAACCCCCGCGCGGACGGCTCGTGCAGCACGGCGGCCAGCCCGCCGATGCCGACGGCGGCGCCCGCCGACCGCGCCAGCATGATCAGCGCGCTGCCGCTGCCGTACCGGGCGGGCGGGACGGCCTCCATCGCGATCGTCTCGACCGCGACCGCCGTGGCCGCCATCCCGGCCGTGCCGGCGATGAGCGCGGGCAGCACGACCGCGGCGTAGGAGCGGCCCGCGCCGGCCGCCTCGGCGGCGACCGGCCAGCACCAGCCCGCCGCGCCGGCGAGCCCGCCCGCGACGGCCACGGACCGCGCGCCCGCCCGCCGCACGAGCGGCCCGGCGCACCAGGACACCGCGGCGGAGGTGAGCGGGCCCGGGGTGAGCGCGAGCGCGGCGGTGAGCGCCGAGTAGCCCCACCGTTCGGTGAGGTAGAGGGCGACGCACAGCGCGACCGCGAACTGGGTGACGCTCATCAGCGCCATGGCCGCGTTCCCGGCCGCCGTCGACCTGGCGCGCAGCAGCGCGAAGTCCGCGGCCGGCCGCGGGTGCGACGCCGACCGGCGCACGCCGAGCCAGGTCAGCGCGGCGCCGCCGGCGGCGGCGCCGAGGACCGCGGGGGCCGTCCAGCCCCAGTCGGGGCCCTGGACGAGCCCGAGCACGAGCGCGGCGACGCCGCCCGCGAGCAGCGCCACCCCCGCGAGGTCGGGCAGGCCCCGTCCGGTCCGCGTCCCGGGCGGGATGCCGGCGGCGCCGCAGGCCAGCGCGAGCGCGCCGAGCGGCAGGTTGATCAGGAAGATCCAGCGCCAGCCGCCGAGCGCCATCAGCGCCGAGCCGAGCGCGGGCCCGCTCGCCCCGGCGATCCCCGACACCGCGCCGAGCAGCCCGAAGGCGTGCCCGGCGCGGCCGGGGAACTCGCTGAGCCCGACGGAGATCGCGAGCGCGACGACCGCGCCGCCGCCGGTGGCCTGCAGCATCCGGGCGAGCACCAGCCCCGCCGGGCCGGGCGCGAGCGCGCAGGCCGCCGACCCGGCGGTGAACACCGCGAGCCCGGTGAGGAAGATCCGCTTGGGCCCGAGCCGGTCGGCCATGCCGCCGGCGGGCAGCAGCACGGCGGCGAACACCACGGTGTAGCCGGTGATCGTCCAGGACAGCCCGGCGAGGGTGCTGCCGGGGAAGGCGCACAGCAGCCGCGGGATCGCGACGCTGACGATGTTGTAGTCGATCACCGCCATCACGTTGGCGAGGATCACCGACGTCAGCGCCAGCGCCCGGCGCCGGGACGGGGTCACGGCGCGGCGGCGGCGCTCGCCCGGCGGGCGAGTTCCTCCTCGATGGCGCGCTTGCGGACCTTCCCGGTCGGCGTCTTCGGCAGCTCGGCGACGACCTCCAGCCGGTCCGGCTCGTAGCCGGGGGTCATCCCCGCCTCCCGGACGAGGCGGTGCAGGTCCTCCAGGGCGGGCGGCTCGCCGTCCGGCACCACGACGGCGACGACGGTCTCGCCGAGCAGCGGCTCGGGCTCGCCGACGACCGCGATCTCGGCGACCCGCGGGTGGGCGCGCAGCACCTCCTCGACGGCGACGGCGGGCACGTGCAGCCCGCCCTTGTTGATCATGTCCTTGGTGCGGCCGATGATCTTGATGCCGCCGCGGCCGTCCGGCCGGGCCAGGTCGCCGGTGACGAACCAGCCGTCGTGCAGCGACGCGGCGAACACGTCGTCGGCGCCCTCGTAGCCGAGGCACATGTTCGCGCCGCGCACCTCCAGCCGCCCCGGCCCGTCGACCGGCGCGCCGTCCTCGCCGACCAGCCGGACCTCCATCCAGTCGACCGGGCGCCCGTCGCTGCGCGCCGCCCAGTCCGGCGGGTCGCCGGCGCGGCCGATGGTGACGCCGCCGTTCTCGGTCATCCCCCACAGCGGGCGGACGGGGAACCCGAACGTCTCGCGGAACCGCGCCGGCAGTCCGGGCGGGATCGGGGTGGAGCCGGTCACCATGTGCCGCAGCGCGAGCGGGCGCGGGTTCTCCCGCTGCTCGGCGACCAGCTCGTCCAGGATCAGCGGGGTGAAGTACGCGGTGGTGATCCCGTACTCGGCGGCGAGGTCGAGGAAGTCGCCCGGCTTGAACGCGTCCGCCCACACGGCGGTCGCGCCCGCGACGAGCGGCGCGAGCATCCCGTACAGCCAGCCGCCCTGCCCGCCGACGATGCAGGGGGTGGACAGCACGTCGTCCGGGCCGAGGCCGAGCGGGACGGTGAACGAGCGCGCCATCGCGTACAGGGTGTTGAAGGAGTGCCGGACGCCCTTGGGGCGGCCGGTCGTCCCCGAGGTGTACATGATCTGGAAGACGTCGTCGCCGCCCGGACGGTGCTCGGGCGGCGCCGCGGCGGACGCCAGCAGCCCGTCCTCGAACCCGACCGCGCCCTCGGGGACCTTCCCGCCGACGACGATCTGGTGCCGCAGCGCGGGCAGCCGGTCGCGCATCCCGGCGATCGTCGCGGCGACGTCGAGGCCGCGGACCTCGTCCAGCGACACCACCGCGCACGCGCCCGACTCGCGCAGGATCCACTCGGTGTCGGCGGCGCCGGACGCGATGTAGTACGGGACCACGGCCGCGCCTGCGCGGCCGCAGCCGAGCGCGAGGACGGTCGCCTGCCACTGGTTGACGAGCTGCATCGCGACCCGGTCGCCGGGCCGCACGCCGAGCGCGGCGAGGCCGGCGGCGCAGCGCTCCACCCGCTCGGCCAGCCGCGCCCAGGTCAGCACGGTATCGGGGCCGCCGGCGGTCTCCCAGAAGTGGCTGACCACCGCCGGCCGGTCCGGCGCGGCGTCGGCCCGCGCGGCGAGGTCGTCCAGGAACGTCCCGTCCCGCCACCACCCGCGCGCGCGGTACTCCGATCCATTGTGGAGGTTCGTCACCTTTGACCCCTTCCATCCCAGGTATTTTGATCATGACCGCGGATGCGGGCGGCGACAACGGTGACTGTTGACGAAGACGGGACCGCCTGACGGGCGGACCGGCGGAGGCCGGGAGGTGGCGGGGTGCGCGAGGAACTGCTCGCCCAGGCGCGGGTGTGCGCCGGGCAGGGATCGCCGATGTACGCGGAGCTGCTGGCGCGGGCGGCGGGCGACGCGGACGCCGGCGGCCCGGTCGCGGAGGTGCTCGCGGGGCGCGCGTCCAGCGCGCTGGCGCTGCGGATGCTCGGCACCGTGCACCGGATCGTGCTGGAGGGCCGGGCGCCCGATCTCGCGGCGCACTACCCGACCGCCGGAGGCACCGCGGACCCGCTCGCGGCGTGGCCCGCGTTCCGCGGCGTGCTGGCGCGGCACGCGGCCGAGGTTCGCGCCGGGCTCGCCGACCCGCCGCAGACCAACGAGGTCGGCCGGGCCGCGCCGCTGATCGGCGGGCTGCTCGCGGTCGCCGCCGCGACCGGGCTGCCGGTCCGGCTGCTGGAGATCGGCGCGAGCGCCGGGCTGAACCTGCGCGCCGACCACTACCGGCTGCTGTTCGAGGGCGGCGCGTACGGGCCGGACTCGCCGGTCGTGCTCCCGGACGCGTGGCGCGGTACTCCCCCGGCCGCCGTCCCCCTGCGGATCGCCTCCCGGCTCGGCTGCGACCTCGCCCCGCTCGACGCGGCCGCGCCCGAGGCGCGGCGGCGGCTGCTGTCCTACGTGTGGCCCGACCAGACCGCCCGCGTCCGGCGGCTGCGGGCGGCGCTGGAGGTGGCGGCGCGGGTCCCGGCGACGGTGGTGCGCGCCGGCGCCGGGGACTTCCTGGACGGCCTCGCCCCCGAGCGCGGCGCGGCCACCGTCGTCTGGCACTCCGTCATGATCCAGTACCTGCCGGACGAGGAGGCCGCGCGCGTCCACCGGCACGTCGAGGCGGCCGGGGCGGCGGCGACCCGCGAGGCGCCGGTCGCGCACCTGGCGTTCGAGCCGCCCGAGGGCACGCACATCCAGGGCACCCCGCTGCTGACGCTGCGGCTGTGGCCGGGCGGCGAGCGGCGGGTCCTCGGCGAGGGCCCGCCGCACGGGCTCCCCGTCACCTGGTGCTAGCCGATCTCGCGCCAGTCGAGGAGGGGCACGACCAGGTCGCGGATCGCGGCGAGCAGGCCGAGCCGGTTCGCGCGCAGCCGCGGGTCCCGGTCCATCACCATGACGTCGTCGAAGTAGGCGTCGGTCGGGCCGGGCAGCCCGGCGGCGGCCGACGCGAACTCCGGCAGCGCGGGACGCGGCGCGAGCCCGTCGCGGAGCCGGGCGAACGCCTCGGCGAGGCGGCCCTCGGCGGGCTCGGCGAACAGGGCGGGGTCGTAGCCGGCCGCCGTCCCCTCCGGGACGATCCGCAGCACCCGCTGCAGCGCCGTCGCGAGCCGCGCGAACTCGTCCGTGCCGAGCAGCCCCACCAGGTCGGACGCGGCGCGGGCGGCGCGGGCCGGGGCGCCCGCGAGCGGCCGGACGGCCCGCACGACCGGGATCGGCAGCCCCTCGTCCAGCAGGCTCTGCTCCAGCCGCCGCGCGGTGAACCGCTCCGCCTCGGCGAGCGCGTCCGGCGGCACCTCGACGGGCTGGTGCCGCGCGGCGATCGCCAGCCCCTCGCCGACCGTGAGCGGGGCCAGCCGCGGGACGGCCCGCAGGATCGCGGTCAGCCCGAGCGCGGCGCGGCGCAGCCCGAACGGGTCGGACCCTCCGGTCGGCGCGGCGCCCACCGCGAACAGCCCCGCGAGCAGGTCGAGCCGGTCCGCGGCGGCGAGCACGGCGCCCGCGGCGGTCGCGGGGAGCGCGTCGCCCGCCGAGCGGGGCAGTTCCATCTCGTAGAGGGCCTCCGCGACGGCGGGGTCCTCGCCCGCGCGCCGGGCGTACTCGCGGGCCATCGTCCCGGCGAGGCCCGGCAGCTCGATCACCATGGACGAGGCCAGGTCGAACTTGGCGAGCGCGGCGGCGCGGGCGAGGTGCGCGCGCTCGTCCCCGCCGAGGCCGGCGCGGTCGGCGACGCCGGCGGCGATCGCGGCGATGCGGGCCGACCGGTCGGCCATGGAGCCGAGCCGCTCGGTGAACGTGAGCCGGTCCAGGCCCCGCCTGATCTCGTCCGGCGTCCTGCGCAGGTCCTGCCGGAAGAAGAACGCGGCGTCCTCGTAGCGGGCGCGGACGACGGCCTCGTTCCCGGCCCGGACCACGTCGCGGTCGCATTCGCCGTTGGCGACGGTGACGAAGTGCGGCAGCAGCCCGCCGGACTTCCCGCGCACCGGCAGGTACCGCTGGTGCTTGCGCATGACCGTGGTGAGGATCGCCTCGGGCAGGTCGAGGTAGGCCGCGTCGAAGGACCCGAGGATCGCGACGGGCTCCTCGACCAGGTCGACGATCTCCTCGACGAGGTCCTGCTCGGCGGCGGCGTCGACCGTCCCGCCGCGGCGGGCGGCGAGGTCCCGCGCGTCCTCGACGATGCGGGCGCGGCGCCGCGCCGGGTCGGGCTCGATGCCGTGCTCCCGGAGGACGCCGATCAGCGACAGCGCGTCCGGCACCGGCACGCGGGAGGGCTCGGCGGCGCGGTGGACGTCGGTCGTCCCGCCCCGGTCCAGCCCGTCCAGCACGATCCGCCGGTCGCCCAGCAGGGCCAGCACCCGCCGGACGGGACGCGCGAACGACAGGCCGGGGAGGTTCCAGCGCATGTTCTTCCCGGCGCGCAGCCCGGAGACGATCTCGGGAAGCAGCCCGGAGAGGACGTGCGCGGCGGGCTTCCCGGCGACCTTCCGGACGTGCGCCGCGTACCGCCCGCCGCCGACGGTGATCTCCCGGACGTCGGCGGCGTCGATGCCCTGCCCGCGCGCGAACCCGAGCAGCGCCCGCGTCGGCTCCCCGGACGCGTCGTAGGCGGCGGCGAGCCTCGGCCCCTTCACGACCTCCTCGGTGTCCGGCGACCTCGGCTCCACGTCCCGGACGACGGCGATGAGGCGGCGGGGCGTCGAGAAGGTCTCGACCTCGGAGGCGTCGGTGAGCAGGCCCGCCTCCTCCAGCCCGGCGCGGAGCCGTTCCGCGACCGCCTCCGCCGCGGGGCGCACCTCGCTCGGCGGCAGTTCCTCCACGCCGATCTCCAGCGCGAACGCGGCGGGTGCGGCGATCTCGGGAAGGACCGGCTTCTCCGGGGCCACCGGGGCGGCGGTGGCGTCGCCGAGGGGGTGGCCGAGTTCGGCGCGGCGCTCGACCCACAGGGCGGCGACCTCGTGGGCGAGGCCCCGCATCCGCGCGAACGCGCGGGCCCGCTCGGCGGTGCCGATCGCGCCGCGCGCGTCCAGCACGTTGAACGCGTGCGAGCACTTCAGCACGCAGGAGTGGGCGGGGACGGGCAGCCGGGCGTCCAGCATCCGGCGCGCCTCGGCCGCGTACGTCTCGAACAGCCCCCGGTTCGCGGCGATGTCGGCGTCGTCGAGGTAGTAGCGGCTCATCTCGTACTCGGCCTGCCCGAACGCCTCGCCGTAGGAGATGCCGACGGAGTCGGCCCGGGGGGCGTGGGGGGTCGTCCCCCCTCGGGCGGCGCCGATGCCGACGGAGTCGGCCCGGGGGGCGTGGGGGGCCGTCCCCCCTCGGGCGGCGCCGATGCCGACGGAGTCGGCCCGGGGGGCGTGGGGGGCCGTCCCCCCTCGGGCGGCGCCGAAGCCGGGGGCGTAGACGATGTCCTTGAAGTGGGACACGCCCTGCAGCGCCATCAGGATGCGCTCCATGCCGTAGGTGATCTCGACCGAGACGGGGTCGAGCGCCAGCCCGCCGGACTGCTGGAAGTAGGTGAACTGGGTGATCTCCAGCCCGTCCAGCCAGACCTCCCAGCCGAGCCCCCACGCGCCCAGCGCCGGCGACGCCCAGTCGTCCTCGACGAACCGGACGTCGTGGGCGCGCAGGTCGATGCCGAGCGCGGCGAGGCTGGCGAGGTACAGCTCCTGCGCGTCGCCCGGTTCCGGCTTGAGGACCACCTGGAACTGGGTGTGGGTCTGGAGCCGGTTCGGGTTGTCGCCGTAGCGCGAGTCATCCGGGCGGACGCTCGGTTCGACGTAGGCGACGCGCCACGGCTCGGGCCCGAGGACGCGCAGGGCGGTGTTCGGGTTGAGCGTGCCCGCCCCGACCTCGGTGTTCATCGGCTGCCCGACGAGGCAGCCGTGCCCCGCCCAGTGGGCGGTGAGCCGGATCAGGGCGTCCTGCATGGTCAGCACGGTGGTTCTCCCAACGGGTTCGAGCGCCAAGCGTAGATGCGTCAGCGCCCGAGACCTCGCCGGATCGCCGTCCGTACCGGCGACGTTTCGGGGAGCGGCCCCGACGGCGACAGCGGCGGCTGCGCCATGAACTTCACCTCCGTGCCGCGGTGCGGCTGGGCCGCGTGCACGAGGAACGGGTGGCACAGGTACACGTCGCCGGCCCGCCCGGTCGCCAGGGCTATGGGCCGGTGCTCGGACGCGGGGACCGCCTCCCGCGCGAGGTCCATGAAGGAGACGCCCTCGTCGCCCGCCGGTTCGAGGAGCGGCGGGACGTCGAGGTGGGAGCCGACGCGGACGCGGGTGGGGGCGTCGTCCTCGCCCACGTCCGAGAACAAGAACAGCATCAGCAGCGCCCGGCCCCTGGAGGCCAGGTTCACCCGGTACCCCATGAAGTCGTTCGGGTCGTCGCCGGGGAAGCTCGCGTCGATGTGCCAGCCGTCGTCGCCCGGCGCCTCGTCGCTCGGGAAACGGATCGGGAACGTCCCGAGACCGCCCGGCGCCTCCCACGCGCCCTTCCCCGCGAGCGCGTCGTAGGCGGCGTGCAGGCGCGGGGTGTTCGCGGCCGCCCGGAACGGCGGCTGCCCGTACCCGCCGAGCCGGATCACCGGCCTGGTCCAGGTCGAGCGGTCATCGGGATCGCAGCCGGTGTCGCGCCAGAGGATCGCGCGGCACTCGGCGGCCAGGTCGCGGGGGAACGCCTCCGCCACCCGGACGAAGCCGTCCGCGACGAAGGCGTCGGGGTCGATCTCGTGCATCGGCCCAGGATGCCGACGGCGCTCCGCCGGACGCCAGTGGTTTTCCGGGCGGTCAGCCCCGCCGGACGACGCTGAGCTCGACGCCGCCGACGATCCGCCCGCGCAGCACCTCGGCGAGCCGGTCCGACACCCGCTGCACCGTCACGCGCTCGTCGTGGCCGGGCACCACCGCGAACCGGACGGCCAGCTCCGTGGACGTGCCCTCGGCGAGCCGGACGCCGGTGACGGCCTGGTCGGAGCCGAACGCCGCCTCGACCGCGGCGAGCACGTCGGGGTCCTCGTGCGGCGGCGGGATCGGCCTCCCCTCGGCGAGCAGGTGCAGCCGCAGCCCCTCCACCGCGAACGGGACGGGGCCCGCGACGTCCACGACCAGCGCGTCCGCGCCCTCGTCGAGGGCGGCGCGGCAGGCGTCGCCGGCGCGGACCGCGACGGGGCGGGCGTCGGCGCGCCACGCCTTCATCGTGTCCATGCAGGTGAAACCGAGCACGCCGCGCCGGCCGTCGTCGCCGATCAGCGTGGGCAGCGCCATGTCGCTCGACTTCTCCCGGCGGAGCTCGCCGGGTTCCACGTCCTCCTCTTCGGTGAGGACGGCGACGATCGGCACGAACAGCCGCGTGCTCTGCAGCCGCCGCAGCACCGCGTGGTGGCCGACGCGCCCGGCCGCGTATCCGGCGAGGGCCTCGCACAGCCGGGGATCGGCGCTGCCGTCGTCCCCGGGGAACTGGGGTTCGGGAATGGTCAGTCCGGACACGGCAGGAAGGCTATAGCCTCCGGTGACCGCCATGGGTGCCGAACCGGATACTCCCTGTATCCGGCACCCCGCCGGACGGGCGGCGCCGCGGTCGGCCGGGGCCGGTGCCGCGGTCAGCCGAGGTCGGCGATGGCGGCGACGGTGCCTCCGCCGGACGGGCCCTGATGCACCGCCGCGACCGACACGAACACCGCCGGATCACCCGTGACGGACGCCGCGACACCCCCCACGCACGCCTTGATCTGCCGGTGCCAGTGCACGTCGGAGTCGTCCAGCATGATGTTGCGGCGGCCCCGCACCGACCCGGACGGGTCCGCCTCGCACTTGATGAACACGTTGACGAGCCGGTCCCCGAGGTCGGCCGTGCGGGGCCTCTCCGGCAGCTCCAGGCCGGTCGAGCGGATCGCGTCCCAGATGCCGTCGGCGTCCAGTGCGTCCTTCATCACACCGTGCCCGGCGCGGTACCGGCCGCCGATGCCGCGCACGTTCCCGACCACCACGATCTGCGCCCGGTCCAGCTCCACGCCGGACGAGCACGACGCCACCGACGAGAACAGCGACAGGTCCCTGTGGATCCGCTCGGCCGACGGGGTCTCGATCTCGCCGAGCGCGACGGCGATGCCGAGCGCGGTCGTCGAGTTGGAGATGTCCATCGACTTCAGGGTGTCCTCGGTGACGACGTCGCGGCCGCGCCGCTTGGCGTCGTTGATCGTGTCGAGGGTGAGCAGCGGCGTCTTGGTCTGCACGTAGTGGACGTCGGCGGGGTCGTCGATCCCGGCGGTCTTCATCGCGTCGCGGACCCCGGCGGCGACCGTCTCCACCATCGCGGGGCGGCCGATGTCCTCGGGCAGGATGACCTCGCTCATCGCGACGCCCACCGACACGCGCGGCTCGTCCGTGCGCGGCGCCTTCGCCGGGTCGACGGTGGCGAACACGGTGGCGTGCGGGCTCAGCACCCCGTCGGTGCCGCCCGACCACACCAGCGGGACGCGCGCGACCTCGTCCGCCGGGCGGCCGCCCTTCGCGACCAGCACCTCCCGGAACGCCCGGTCGGCCAGCAGCCGCGTGTAGTCGTTCACGCCGCCGTTGCCCTCGGTCTTGCCGACCACCGCGAGGACGCGGTCGGCCTCCAGCACGCCGTCGTCGATCAGCCGGGCCAGCCCGGACGCGTCGGTCACGCTCTCGATGGGGATCTTGCGGACTTCGATGGGATCGGGCACGTCGTCGCTCCTCGGCTCCTCGGCTGCTCTGCTGATCGGCTACTCGGCTGAACGGTCTCTACCCCGGGTCACGGCTCCACGACCGTCCCGGCCCGGCCGCGCGCCGCCGCGCCGAGCCGGGCCAGCGACGCGATCGCCGCGCGCCGGCCGCCCGCCGCGACGAACCGCCGCACCGCCTCCACCTTCGGGCCCATGCTGCCGGCCGCGAAGTGCCCGGCGGCGGCCAGCCGGGCCAGCTCGGCGGCCGTGGTGCGGCGCAGCGGCCGCGCCGCCGGGGTGCCGAACCCGGCCACCGCGTGCTCCACGTCCGTGGCGATCACCAGCGTGGACGCGCCGAGCCGGCACGCCAGCAGCTGCGCCGCCAGGTCCTTGTCGACGACCGCCTCGACGCCGCGCAGCGCCCCGCCGGCCCGCACCACGGGCGCTCCCCCGCCGCCCGCCGCGACCACCACGTGCCCGGCCTCCAGCAGCACCGCCGCCGCGCCCGCGTCCAGGACGTCGAGCGGCTCCGGGGACGCGACGACCCGCCGCCACCCCCGGTCGCCGAACGGGCGCCACGCCTGGCCGAGCGCGGCGAACCGCCGCGCCTCGTCCGCCGGGAAGTACCGGCCGACCGGCTTGGCGGGGGCGGCGAACCCGGGGTCGGCGGCGTCCACCAGCGTCCGCGTCACCACCGTCGACACCGGGCGCGGCGCGCCGAGCGCGGCGAGCGCCCGCTCCAGCGCGCTCATGATCATCACGCCGACGGTGGCCTGGGTCTGCGCGCCGCACCAGTCCAGCGGCACCGGCGGCACCACCCCCGCCGCCAGCTGGTTCTTGATCAGCAGGTTGCCGACCTGCGGGCCGTTGCCGTGCGTCAGCGCGACCCTCGCCCCCGCCGCCACCAGCTCCGCGACGTGCCGCATCGCGACCTCGATCGCCGCCGCCTGCGCGTCCGGCGTCGCGCTGCCGTCCGGCGCGGTCATGGCGTTGCCGCCCAGCGCGATCAGAATCCGCTCGCCGTCGAGCGAGTCGCCGTTCCGGCCCACGGCCCGAACGCTAGCCGCGCGGCGGGCGGCGCTCATGGGCGAAACCAGCCCAAGGAACGCCGCCCGTTCGGCAATCTCCGCCTGGACCGGTCAGGGGGTCGCCAAGCGCGGCGACCCGTCCCGTCCGCGCTCGCCGGGCGTCCCGGGACGACTCAGGCGAGCCGCCGGAGCCGCTCCACCGCCTCGTCGATGACCTCGTCCTTCTTGCAGAACGCGAACCGGACGAAGTGGGCGCCCGCCTCCGCGTGGTCGTAGAACACCTGCGTCGGGATGGCGACGACGCCCGCCTTGGCGGGCAGGGCCCGCGCCAGCTCCAGCCCGTCGGAGAAGCCCAGCGGCCGGATGTCGGCCTGCACGAAGTAGGTGCCCTGCGGCCGGTACGCGGTGAACCCGGCCGCCTCCAGCCCGGCGACGAGCCGGTCGCGCTTCGCCTGCAGCGACGCGCGCAGCTCCGCGACCCACGCCGTCTCGTTCGCCAGCGCGTACGCGGCGGCCCGCTGGTAGGGCGCGCTGACCGCGTAGGTGAGGAACTGCTTGACGGTCTGGACGGCCCGCACGTACCGGGCCGGCGCGGTGACCCAGCCGGTCTTCCAGCCGGTCGCGGAGAACGTCTTGCCCGCCGACGACACCGACACCGTCCGCTCCCGCATCCCGTCCAGCGTGGCGAGCGGGATGTGCTCGGTGCCGTCGAAGGTCAGGTACTCGTACACCTCATCGGTGATCGCGACGAGGTCGTGGTCGCGGCAGACGGCGGCGACGGCCTCCAGCTCGCCGCGGGTGAACACCGTCCCGGCCGGGTTGTGCGGCGAGTTCACGAGGATCGCCCGGGTGCGCGGGCCGACGGCGGCGCGCAGCTCGTCCGGATCGAACGTGAAGCGGCCCTCGACCGGGCGCAGCGTGACGGGCCTGCGCACCGCCCCGGCCAGCGCGATCACGGCGGCGTACGAGTCGTAGTACGGCTCGAACACGATGACCTCGTCGCCGGGCCCGGCGAGCGCCAGCACGGACGCGGCGATGCCCTCCGTCGCGCCCACGGTCACGTACACCTCGGACATCGGGTCGTACGACAGCCCGTACCGCTCCAGCCGCTGCTCCGCCACGGCCTCGCGCAGCTCCGGCACCCCCGGCCCCGGCGGGTACTGGTTGCCGCCCGACCGGATCGCCTCGACCGCCGCGTCCAGCATCGCCTTCGGGCCGTCCTCGTCCGGAAAGCCCTGACCGAGATTGATCGACCCCGTGGCCGTGGCCAGCGCGGACATCTCCGCGAAGATCGTCTCACCGAACTCCCGCATCCGCGGCACCAGTGGATCAGTCACGGCACCACCCTACGGGGGCGCGTCAGATCCAGCCCATCTCCTGTGCGGCGCGGACGGCGGCGAAGCGGGACGGCTCGCCGAGTTTGCCCATCGCCGTGGAGAGGTAGTTGCGGACGGTGCCCTCCGACAGGTGCAGCAGCGTCGCGATGCGGGCGGTCTCGGTGCCGGCGGCGGTGAGCCGGAGGATCTCGCGCTCGCGCTCGGTCAGCGGGTTGTCGCCGGCGGCCATGGCGGTCGCGGCGAGCTCGGCGTCCAGGTAGCGGCCGCCCCCGTGGATCTTGCGGATCGCGGCGGCCAGCTCCTGCGTCGGCGCGTCCTTGGCGACGAAGCCGCGGACCCCGGCGGCCATCGCGCGGCGCAGGTACCCCGGGCGGCCGAAGCTGGTGAGGATGCACACCGAGCAGCGGGCGCCCGCGGCGGCCAGCTCCTCGGCGACGGTGAGGCCGTCCGCGCCGGGCATGTCGATGTCGAGGACGGCGACGTCGGGATCGTGCGCGGCGACGGCGGCGGCGACCTCGTCGCCCCGGCCGACCTCGGCGACGACCTCCAGGTCGGCCTCCAGCCCGAGGAGCGCGGCGACGGCGCCGCGGATGAGGCGCTCGTCGTCGGCGAGCAGGATCCGGATCACCGGCCGCTCCTCCCGGCGGCGGCCGCGGGCCCGGGCTCGGCGGCGGGGGCGGCGTCCTCGGTGTCCGTGGCGGGGGCGGCGGAGGCGGCGTCCTCGGTGACCGCGGCGGGGGCGGCGGGGGCGGTGTCCGTCGCGGACGGTTCGACGGCCGTCCCGCCGGACGGGCCGTCCGGGCCGGTGCGCGGCAGCGGGACGACGGCGCGCAGCAGGAAGCCGTCGCGGCCGTGCCGGTCCGCGGTGATCTCGCCGCCGACCACGGCGACGCGCTCGGCGAGGCCGGTCAGCCCCGCCCCGCCGGTCCCCTCGCGGCGCGCGCCCGCGTCGCCGCGGACGCCGTCGTTGCGCATCTCCAGCACCACGGAGCCACCGTACGCGGTGAGCGCGACGGCGCAGTGCCGGGCCTCGCTGTGCTTGATCACGTTGGTGGCGCCCTCCCGGATCACCCAGGCGAGCACCGAGCGGACCTCGGGCGGCAGGCCGTCCGGTACGGCTCCGGCGTCGCACCGGACCCCGGCGGCCTCCAGCACGGCCCGCACACCTGCCAGCTCGGCGTCCAGCTCGACGGCGCGGTAGCCGTGCACGGCGGCGCGCACCTCGCGCAGCGCGTCCCGGGCGGCGCGCCGCACGTCGGCCATCTCCGCGCCGGCGCGGGCCGGGTCGGCGTCCGCCAGCCGCATGGCCAGCTCGCTCTTCACCGCGATCAGGGAGAGGCTGTGGCCGAGCAGGTCGTGCAGGTCGCGGGAGAAGCGCAGCCGCTCCTCGGTGACGGCGAGGCGGGCGAGCGCGTCCCGCGCGGCGTGCGTCTCCTGGTGCAGGTCCCACATGCGGCGCTGGTAGCGGTTGACGAACGCCACGAGCCCGCAGGTGCCCGTGTAGATCAGGATCATGATCGGCAGGAGCCCGTACCAGGGCATGTCGCCGCCGGGGTACAGGAAGTGGGCGGCGACGGTCGCGTACACCCCGCCGGCGGCACCGGTGCCGACGCAGATCGCGACGACCCGGCGGCGGCTCATCGGGGCCAGCACCACCGCCGACACCCAGAACACCGACACCACGCCGAACAGCGGGCTGGTGACCATCATCGCGCTGAGCGCGGCGGTCAGGACGCCGCTGAGCACGATGTCCCGGCGGGACCCGCCGCCCTCCAGCGCGGCCCGGACGAGCCGCGCGTAGTACCAGGTCAGCAGGCCCATGCCGGCGACGACGAGCACGGCGAGCGGGATGCCGACGGAACCGTGGCCGTAGGCGGCCGCCAGCCCGGCCAGGCCGGGCGCGAGGAAGCCCGCGGCGGCGCACAGGAACGAGCGGTGCGTCACCCGGCGGTAGCGCTCGAGCCTGCGGGTGTCCTGCGCCTCCAGGTCCGCCGTGGTCGCGACCGTCATGTCCCGCCCTCCTTCTCCTCGACTGTAACCGCGGGGCGCTCCGGGGCAGGCGCGCCTCGGCTCCCAGCGGGACCAGCGGCCCGCCATGGCGCGGCCGGCGCCGAGCCGGACCTCGAGGACGGCGGACGAGGGCAGGCAGGCCGCCCAGGCGCCGGCGGCCTCGACGGGCGCGCGGGCGGCGTGGTCGTGGAAGTCGCGGCCGAAGCAGGCCGTCCGGGTGATCTCAACGACGGTGCTCAACGGCAGCCGGCGGAACCACGCCTCCTCCCGAAGTCCCCGTACCGCTGGCGCAGGCCGTCGACGCCGATGGGCGGGTGTCGTCCATGCCCCTAGGGTCGCGGGCCTCGGCGGGCGCCGGTAGAGGGACGTGTCATCGGTTCGGGCGGCGTCTGTCAGCCGTTCCGCATGACACCTGTCATGCCGCGCTCCGCCGCGTCCGCCGTGCCTGCCGCCTGCCGCGCCCGCAGCGGTTCAGCCCGCTATCGAGATCACGTGCCCGATGGAGGGCAGGTCGCCGGTGAGGTCGAGCAGGGCCTTGGCGACGTCGTCGCGGGTGATGCTGTAGCCGCCGGTCACGCTGCGGTCGACGGCCTTGCGGTAGCGGCCGCGCCCCTCCTTGTTCGTGAGCCGCGGCGGCCGGACGATCGTCCAGTCGAGCCCGGAGTCGCGCACCTGGGCCTCCGCGACCCTCATGTCGGCGATGCCGTGCCGCAGGATCCGGCCGAGGATCAGCGGCTTGACGACGTACCGGGTGAGCGGGTCGTCGCCCGGCTCGGACGATATGGCGCCCATGCTGACCATGAGGAACCGGCCGGCGCCGGTCGCCCGCATGGCGGCGATGATGCTCCGGGAGCTCTCGCTGCAGACGGTGGTGGGGCCGATGCTGCGCGAGCCCATGGCGCTGACGACGGCGTCGGCGCCCTTCACCGCCTCCTCGATCGCGGCGGGGTCCATGATGTCGGCCTGCACGACGGCGGCGCGATCGCGCAGGTCGGCGGGCATCCCGCCGGGGTCGCGGACGACCGCGGTGACCTCGTGCCCGGCGTCCAGCGCGCGGCGGACCAGCCGGGTGCCGATGCCCCCGGTCGCGCCGAAGACGGTGATTCTCATCCCGGATTTCCTCCCGAACAGGGGGGTGAGTGAACGTTTACTAACCCCTAGAATGAGTAAGCATTCACTCACTGTCAAGGGGGCGGGGCCGATGACCGCGCGCGGGCGGATCCTGGACGCGGCGGCGGACGTCATGCGCGGGCGCGGCGTCGCGGGCGCCACCACCAAGGAGATCGCGAAGGCCGCCGGGTACTCCGAGGCGCTGCTCTACAAGCACTTCCGCGACAAGGAGCAGCTGATGCTGGCCGTGCTCAAGGAGCGGATGCCGGCGTTCACGGCGAAGGCCGTCGCGGGCGAGGCCACCGTGGAGGCCAACCTGGTCGGCGTCGTGCACGGCGGGCTCGCCTTCTACCGGCGGGCGTTCCCGATGATGGCGTCGATGGCCGCGCAGCCGCAGCTGATGGCGGCGAGCCGGGAGGCGCTGCGCCAGTACGGCGCCGGCCCCCAGGAGCCGGTGCGGGCGCTCACCCGCTACCTGGACGCCGAGCGCCACCTGGGCCGCGTCGCGGCGGGCGCCGACACCGCGGCCGCCGCCGCCCTGCTGATGGGCGGCTGCTTCCAGCAGGGCTTCCTGCACTACTTCGCGGCACCGCCGGACGCGCCCGACCTGCCGGAGTCGGCCGCCGCCGCCCTCGTCCGGCCCCTCCTCCCGACCCTGCTGCCGTGAACGGGAGGTTCACCAGCGGTCTCCTAGCGGTCGCTTGTCCGCACGAAGTCGACGTCCTCGGGGTCGCGGCCCGGCCACGTCAGCCGCGTGACGGCGGGCGGGGTCTCGGCGACGATCCGGCCGCGCGCGACGACGTGGGACGGCCGGGTCTGCCGCCGGACGGCGTCGTACGGCGACGACGCGGGCAGCACCACCAGGTTCGCCGGGCGGCCGGGCGCGATCCCGTAGCCGTCGCCGAGGCCGAGGACCCGTGCGGCCCGGTCCGTCACCATCGCGAACGCCTCGTCGATCTCGGCGGCGCCGGTGAGCTGCGCGGCGGCGACGCCGACCAGCGCGACCTGCAGCGACGACGCCGTCCCGAGCGGGAACCACGGGTCCATGACGTCGTCGTGGCCGAACGCGACGTTCACCCCGGCGGCGAGCATCTCCTTCACCTGGGTGAGGCCGCGCCGCTTGGGGTAGGCGTCGAACCGTCCCTGCAGGCACAGGTTGGCGAGCGGGTTGCAGACGAGGTTGATGCCCGAGCGGGCCAGGATCCGCTGGAGCTTGTAGGAGTAGGCGCCGTTGTAGGAGCCCATCGCGGTGGTGTGGGACGCGGTGGCGCGGTCGCGGAGCCCGCCGCGCCGGGCGAGGGTCGCGAGCACCTCCACGAACCGGGACTGCTCGTCGTCGATCTCGTCGCAGTGCGCGTCCAGCAGCAGCCCGTACCGCTGCGCGACGTCGAAGGCGATCTCCAGGGAGCGGACGCCGTCCTCGCGGGTGTCCTCGAAGTGCGGGATCGCGCCGACCGCGTCCACGCCGCGCCGCGCCGCCTCCTCCAGCAGCTCCGGTCCGTTCTCGAAGGAGCAGATCCCCTCCTGCGGGAACGCGACGAGCTGCAGCCCGATAACGTCGCTCACCCGTTCGCGGACCTCCAGCATCGCGTCGAGCGCGACCAGGCCCGGGTCGGTGACGTCCACGTGGCTGCGGACGTGGAGCACGCCGTTCGCCGCGTACCAGCGCAGCACCTCCGTCGCGCGGGACACGACGTCGTCGCGGGTGAGGGCCGCCTTGCGCTCGCTCCACACCGCGATCCCCTCCCACAGGGACCCGGAGGCGTTCCAGCGCGGCTCACCGGCGGTGAGGGTGGTGTCGAGGTGGACGTGGGGCTCCACGAACGGCGGGCTCACCAGTCCGCCCGCGGCGTCCACCAGCACGTCGGCGGCGTCCGCCGGTACGTCCCGGGTGAGTCCGCCCGCCGGCACGTCCCCGGCCGGTCCGCGCGCGGGCGCGACACGTCCGAACCGGTCGCCGTCGATCTCGATGTCGTGGAGGCCGTCCCGTCCGGCCAGGCGGGCGTTGGTCACGAGTTTCATGCGGGGCTCCCTTCCCACGCCCGGACGCGCCGGGCCGACAGGACGAAGTACAGGATCCCGGCAACGAGGGCACCGGCGAGCCAGGACAGGTCGATTCCGCCCAGCGCGCGCGCCGCCGGGCCTTGCAGCGCCTTCGGGACGCCGTACTGGAAGGACCACGTCGCGGCGGCGCCGAGGACGAACGAGATCAGCGCGTCCCACCGGAAGTCGCCCAGCCGGGACCGTCCGGGCGGGTCGTAGAGCGCGTCGACGTCCACGTTCTGGCGGCGGACGGCGTAGAAGTGGACGGCCATCACCGACGCCCACGGCACCACCCACGTCACGAGGCCGCCGAGCCACGCGTCGAGGGTGTTCGCGAAGTCCTCCTGGAAGATCAGCAGGATCGTGAACGCGGCGGCGAACACGCCGACGCCGTAGGAGATCGCCTTGCGGGACACGTGCCAGTCGGCGGTCTGCGCGCACAGCGAGCAGCTGTAGACGTTCAGGATGTTCGTGGCGATCGGCCCGTGCACGACCAGCAGCAGCACGGGGATCGCGAGCGCGCCGAACGCGTCCACGATCAGCTTGCCCGGATCGGAGGTCGCGCTCACCGTCGCCAGCGACGCGCCGAGCACGCCGAGCCACACGACCGGCACGAACTGGCCGAGGACGCTCGCCGCGTACAGCCGGCGGCGCGGCACCTCGCGCGGCACGAACCGCGAGTAGTCGGAGGCGTAGGCGAACCAGGTGATGCCCCAGCCGACCCCGATCGCCGTCATCACGGTCGTCATCGCCGACAGCCGGTCGGTGCCGGTGAGGCCCTGGCCCTCGTGGTCCCAGCGCACGCCGGTCTTCGTCCACGCGACGACGGTCATCGCGGCGAGCACGACCAGCGTGACGGGAACGGTCCACTTCTCGAACGCGGCGATCGCGTGGAAGCCGGACGCGGCGATCCACACCTGCAACCCCATGATCACCAGCACCACGACGATCTTCAGGGCGGTGCCGCCGTGCACCCCGACCTGGCCGAGCAGCGCCATCACCAGGTCCAGCACGATCCAGGTGTTGACGGCGCACCAGCCCGCCGACATCACGCCCTGCAGCGCCGCCGGCAGGTACGCGCCGCGCCGCCCGAACGCCGACCGGGCCAGCACCATCTGGGTGACGCCCGTCCGCTGCCCCATCAGCACGAACAGCCCGAAGACCGCCATCCCGACGAGGTTCCCGGCGACCAGCACGCCGACCGTGTCGGCCAGGCTCAGCCCGAGCCTGATGCCGAGCGCGCCGAGCACCCAGTTGATCGGCGCGATGTTCGCGCCGGACCAGATCCAGAACTGGTGCCCCGCGGTCGACTCGCGGGCCTGCGGCGGGACGGGATCGAGCGAATGCGCGGCGGCGGAGGGACCGGCGCCGGGGGACGCTGAGCTGGACACAGGGCACGACCTTACTGGTCAGCCCGAAATGCTCCGTCCGCCGGTCTCCCGGCCTTTCCCGGCGCGGGCGCTCCGGTCTCCCGGCGGCCTCGGCGCGGGGTCCCCGGTCTCCCGGCCCCGGTTTCCCGGCGGCCTCGGGGCTAGGGCGCGAGTTCGCCGAGGCGGGTCTTGACGACCTTGCCCATCGCGTTGCGCGGCAGCGAGTCGACCAGGTGGACGACGCGGGGCCGCTTGTGCACCGACAGGCGGCCCGCGACGAAGTCGATCAGCTGCCGCTCCGTCACCCGGTCCGCGACGACATAGGCGGTGACCTGCTCGCCGAGGTCGTCGTGCGGCGTCCCCGCGACGGCCGCCTCCCGCACCGCCGGGTGCGCGAGCAGCGCGTTCTCGACCTCGCCCGCGCCGATCCGGTAGCCGCCGCTCTTGATCAGGTCGGTGGACGCGCGGCCGACGATGCGGTGCCAGCCGTCCGGGCCGATCGTCGCGATGTCGCCCGTGCGGAACCAGCCGTCCGGCATGAACGACTTCGCGGTCGCCTCCGGGCGGTTCAGGTAGCCCTTGAACAGGTGCGGAGCGCGGACGTGCAGCTCGCCGGGCGTCTCCCCGTCATGCGGGACGGGCGCGCCGTTCTCGGCCGCGAGCCTCGTCTCGATGCCGGGCAACGGGAGTCCGACGTAGCCGGGACGGCGTTCGCCGTCCGCGCGCGCGCTGACGGTGATCAGGGTTTCGGTCATGCCGTAGCGCTCGACCGGGCGGTGGCCGGTGAGCGCCTCCAGCCGCTCGAAGGCGGGCACCGGGAGCGGCGCGCTGCCGGACACCAGCAGCCGCGCCGCACGCATCGCCTCCGCGGACGCCGGGTCGGCCGCCAACCGGGACCACACCGTCGGGACGCCGAAGAACAGGCTCCCGCCGTCCTCGCTCGCCGCCGCCGCGTACGCCTCCGGTTTGGGGCGCCCCGTGTGGACGAGCCGGGACCCGACCCGCAGCGGGCCGAGCACGCCGAGGACCAGGCCGTGCACGTGGAACAGCGGCAGCCCGTGCACCAGCACGTCGTCCGGTGTCCACGCCCACGCCTCCGCCAGCGAGTGGAGGGTCGCCGCGATCGCCGCACGGGAGATCATCACGCCCTTCGGCGCGCCGGTCGTACCGCTCGTGTACAGGATCAGCGCGGTCGCGTCGGGGGCGGGAACGGACGCGGCCGCGGACGCGGCGGCCGTGGATGCGGACGCCGGGGTCGCGGACGCGGTGGTCGTGGAGGCAGACGCCGGGATCGTAGATGCGGTGGTCGTGGACGCCGGGGTCGTGGACGCGGACGCCGGGAGGTCGTCGACCGGGACGAGCGGCGGGCCGCCGTCGCCGGTGTCCGCGTCGCGGGCCGCGAGCAGCAGCGCCGCGCCGGAGTCGCCGAGGATGTGGGCCCGCTCGTCGGGGCCCGAGTCCGGAGGCAGCGGCACCACCGGCACCCCCGCCATGAGCCCGCCGACGACCGCGATCACCGTCTCCGCGCTCGCCGTCGCGTGCACCGCCACGGCGTCCGCCCCGGCGATCTCCGCCGCGACGGCCGACGCCCGGCCGAGGAGCTCCTCGCGCGGCAGCTCCCGGCCCGCGATCCGCACCGCTCCGCCCGTCTCGCCGAGCAGATCCCTCACTGGCCTCTCCCCTGCTCCTCGCCGTGCCGTTCTCCCACCGGGTCGCGCTGTTCCACCGCGTCCCGCCGATCCGCCGCGTCCCGCCGCCCCGCCGCGTCCCGCCGACCCACCGGGCCACGCTGCCCCGCGGCGTCCCCGCGATCCACCGGCTCACGCTGTTCCGCAGCGTCCTGTTGTTCCGCCGAGTCGCGCTTTTCCACCGCGTCCCGCCGATCCACCGGGCCACGCTGTCCCGCGGCGTCCCGCCGATCCGCCGGGCCACGCTGTTCCGCAATGTCCTGCTCTTCCACCGCGTCCCGCCGTTCCGCTGCGTCACGCTGTCCCGCGGCGTCCTGCTCGTCCAGCCAGGCGAGCACCGCGTCGGTGTGCTCGCCGAGCAGCGGCGGCGCGGTGTGCACGCGCGGCTCGGCGCCGTCGAACCTCAGCGGCGGGCCCGGAAGCTCGATCCGGCCGAGCGTCGGATGCTCCACCTCGATCACCAGGCCCTGCGAACGGGTCTGCTCCCAGGTGTACACCTCGTCGATCGACCGGATGGATCCCGCCGGCACGCCCGCCCCGTTCAGCCGCTCCAGCCACGCCTCCCGGGTGTCCCCCGCCAGGACCCGCTCGATGTCGGCGGTCAGCTCGGCCCGGTTCTCGGACCGGGCCGGGATCGTCGCGTAGCGTGGGTCGTCGGCGTCCAGGCCCACCAGCGGCGCGAACCTGCGCCACAGGTTCTGGTTCGCGACGCCGATCTGGATCTGGCCGTCCTTGCAGCGGAACGTCCCGTACGGCGCGATCGTCGGATGGTCGTTGCCGACCGACTCGGGCACCTCACCGGCGACCGTCCACCGCGTCCCCTGGTACATGTGCGCGCCGACCACCGAGGCCAGCAGCGACGTCCGCACGACCGAGCCGCGGCCCGTCCGCATCCGCTCGTACAGCGCGGCCAGCACGCCGGACGTGGCGTTGCCCGCCGCGAGGATGTCCGCGATCGAGAGCCCCACCTTGCTCGGCGTCCCCGGCGGGCCCGTGACGCTCATGATCCCGGCCTCGCCCTGCATGATCGCGTCATAGCCGGGACGGCCGCCCTCCGGCCCGTCGTGCCCGAACCCCGTGATCGACAGCACGATCAGCTGCGGGTTCAACTCGTGCAGCCGCCCGACTGGGAAGCCGAGCCGGTCCAGCACCCCGGTGCGGAAGTTCTCTACCAGCACGTCCGCGTGCCGCACCAGCCTCGCCAGGGTGTCCTTCCCCTCGTCCGACTTCAGGTCGAGGGTGATCGACTCCTTGTTCCGGTTGATCGACAGGTAGTAGGTGCTCACCTGGTCCGGCCCGGCGAACGGCGGTCCCCAGCCGCGCGTCTCGTCGCCCGTCCCGGGCTGCTCCACCTTGATCACCCGCGCGCCGAGATCGGCGAGCGCCATCGTGGCCTGCGGTCCGGCGACCACACGGCTGAGGTCGACGATCACCACGCCTTCGAGCGGTCCGGGCAAGGGGCGTCCTCCTTCGGGGGGGCCGGCACCTGGAAGTATGCCGTCCGTGCCGCCACCGCCCCGGACCTACCCCGCGCTCGCCGCGCGGCTCCTCGCGCTGCCCCCGTCCTGCGGGCCCGCGCGGCTGGTCGCGATCGACGGGCCGAGCGGCGCCGGCAAGTCCACCTTCGCCGACCACCTCGCGGCCGTTCTGGTCGGGGCGCCGGTGGTCCGGTCGGACGACTTCCGCGTCCCGTGGGACGCCGACCCGCTCACCTGGTGGGCGCCGCTGCGCCGCGCCGTCCTCGAACCGCTGCGCGCCGGGCGGCCCGCGGTGCTGCGCCGCTACGACTGGCACCGCGACCGGTACGGCCCGCCGGAGGAGATCGCACCGCCGCCGGTCCTCATCGTCGAAGGCGTCGGCTCGGCCTGGGCGGGGTCGCCCGCCGCGTACCGGATCTGGATCGACGCCCCGCGCGAACTGCGCCGGGCTCGCGCCATCGACCGCGACGGGCTGGAGTACGCCGACGCCTGGGACCGCTGGTCGGCCCGCGAAGCCGCCTTCTTCACCGAGGACGGCACCCGCGCACGCGCCGACCTCCTCGTCGACGGGACCGCGCCGCTGCCGTTGCACTGATCATCGTCAATCAACTGATCACCGTCATCACCGCCTTCAAAGACTCGGGCGGCTCCATTTGCTCCCTGAGCAGATCTGTACGGCTTCCTTCTGTGCGCGTCTTGTTGTGTGGTGCCGTGCTCTGTGGCCGTCCCAAAGAACCCAACTTTGCTATTTGATCGAGCATGGAACAGAGCCATCAAACTTGATCGAGTTCGGGTGCGCCGGAAAGAAGAGCCGCATGCTCGGGTGAGAAGCGTTCGGGAGATTTGCAAGAGGGGTGTTCGGGTGGTGGGGTGGCGCTGGCGTACGGGGCCGCCCCTCCAAAGTCAAGGGCGCCTTCGGCGTCGCTTCGCGATGGACTTCGTCCACCCTTGACTTTGGAGCCTCTGCGGCCCCTGAGGCAGCGTTAAGGGGCAGGCTCCGCCTGCCCCGCCCCGGGTCGCGCCACCCCACCACCCCCTTCCGTAAGATGCGAAACCCCCTCCTGGGAAACGTCCCGAAGAGCCCCCTGCCTTTCCCGCCGAAAATACCGAACGGAATGTGCCGTGAACGGCCCCGAATGTCGGTCACAGCGGGTACTATTTACGTATGCAATCAGTGACGGTCGAGCTTGAGGCCGCGTCCACCATGGAACTGGTGAACGCGCTCTCAACCATCGCCACTGAACTCGCCTCAAGGGAAGCCCCCGAATCAGCAGCCGCCTGCCTGGAACTGACTGAGACCCTCGTGGCCGCCTCCGATATGCAAGAAAGCGCGCTCGCCACATTCATCGGCCGAGTCGACGCCACCAAGGAGCAGGCCCGATGGGGATATCCCTCCACCCAAGCATGGCTGCGATCCCGCCTCGGCATGCGCGACAACCGCGTGAAAGAGCGTCTGGTGCTGGCGCGACAGCGGCACCGCCTCCCCCAGGTGGCCGAGCAGCTCGCAGCCGGTGACCTGTTCTACGGTTACGCCGTCACCGTCGCCGACTCGGTCGCCCGTCTGGACGACATCGACTGTGCCAAGGCGGAGGCGACCCTGCTCGGCTTCGTCGACCAGGGCTTCTCCGCGGGGAAGGTCGCCGCGTTCGGGCGCCGTATCCGTGACCTCATCGCCGAACGCGACGACAGCGAAGACGCGCCGGATGAGGACACCAAACGCGGTTACGACAAGTCCTGGCTCACGACCACGCGTTCTCTGGACGGCGGCCGGTATGTGAAGGGGTGGCTGAACCCCGAGGACGCGGCGATCTGGGACGGCACCCTGGCGCCGCTGGCCAAGCCGGCCGGGCCCGACGACCACCGCGACCTCCCCGAACGCACCGCAGCCGCCCTGTCGAGCGTGCTATCGGGCGGGCACAAGGCTTCCAAGGTCACCGTGATCTGCGACCTGGACACCCTCACCGGAGGCAACGCCCCGGCCCGCCTCACCGACGGCACCCCGATCCCCGCCGCGCAGGCGCGACGCATCGCCCTGGCCGCCGGGGTATCGCCCCTGCTGCTCGGGCGCGGAAACACCCCGCTCTACCTGGGCTATCGGGAGCGGTTCGCTTCGGCAGCACAGCGGCAGGTGCTGGAAACGCTCTACCCCTCGTGTGCTGTACGAGGATGCGAGGTCCCCGGGACACTGTGCGAGGTCGACCACGTCCACGGATGGGCGCTCGGCAACAGCCCCACCGACATCGACCAACTCGCACTCGCCTGCGGATGGCACAACCGGTTCAAACACACCAACCCCGACCAGATCCACATCACCTTGGATCACGACGGGCGATACCTCTACCGGCTGATACCACCAGCCGACGCCAGAGGATCCGCGACCGGGGCCGGACCACCGGGCAGCATCGGCCCACCCGACGACCCCGCCCTCGACTGGGCCGCATAGCTATCTGCCCTCGGCACGCCGCACCCGGTCGATGCCGGGCGGGGCGGCATGCCCGGCTTCGCTCAACCAGCGCCGGATTTCTGCTGACCAGTCGACTCGGTCGAGGTCGTGGTGTGCCGCGATGAAGCGGTGGGCGGCAGGCCGGTCGTTCCAGTAGCGGCCCTCAGGCGCGGCAGGCCGGACGAACACCTCGCAGCCGACCGCGTTGGTGAGGAAGACGACTTCCAGTTGGTCCGGGCCGCCCGCGGCTGGACTGCGCTCCGCAAGGATGAACGACTGATGGAAGTCGAAGATCTGGTCCGCTGCCGGTACTCGTTCTCCCGCGAGCCGACTGGACTGGAACGTCCACCCTGAAAGCGCGAAGGCATCCATGATCGCCTCGTGGAGCGGCAGGGAGGAGACGTGGAGGAGGTCGTGGTCGGCAGCGTCCTGTCCGTTTACGTCGTCGAGGAAGGTCTGCAGCCGCAGTACCGGTCCGAGGGCCAGCCCCGCCAGTTCGGTGATCGGTGTCTCCCAGGGCAGCCGCAGTGAGAAGCGGGCCTGCCGCGGTTCCTTCCCCACCGTGAATGGGCCGTCGACGTACTGGTATCCGATCTCGTCGACCTCGGCCTCGCCGGTGTCCAGATGGGCATACTCAGCGACGACTCTGAGGACGAGGCTCTCCACCGTCACGTCCTCGTCGACAGCGCGGAGGATCACCTGGCCCGGGAAGGTGTCGCCAGGGCGAGTGACGCCGGCGAGCACCTGCGTGTCGACATCGACCGCCCCGCCTCCGAACCGCCTCTGCAGACGCTTGAACATCACGAACGCAGCCCCCTCGCACTGGTCAAGGGCGAAGCCTATCCACTCGGCGCCTTCGATCGGCCGCGCCCATCCCTTCCGGTCGTTGGGAAGGGATGGGCGCCTGGTCAGCACGTGGAATGAAAAAGGCCGCCGACGGCGACCTCTCCGGCCATCCTGTTGTACACCTCGACGGCCGCTCTCGTTTCTTCCATGTGAACCTCGACGCCATGCTTCCGCAGCAGTTCGAGGGTTTCCGGCATGGTGTGCAGCCGCAACTCCATACCTCTGCTGAGTACCACGGTGGTGCATCCGTGGTCGAGAAGTTCCTGGACGTCCGCGGGTTGGATCCCCGGCTCGTGCCGGGTTCCGTGCTCGCCCCAGTCCCATTCCCGTCCGCCCCCGGGATACAGCTTGAAGTCCTTGCCGGGCGGGAGTCCTTCGACCTCCATGCGTCCCCATGAAACGTGGGTGATCCGTGGCGATGCCGTCATGAGGTCATCATCCCACGTGACCTCCATCGCGTCCGTCCATGCGATGACGGTCTCGAGGGCCGCGTCACCGTGCATTCTGTGGTGCATATCGCAGGTCCGGCGACGCCTTAACGGCGACGGGTGAACGTAGACTGAAAGCGTCCTCTCGAAGCCATTCAAATCGTTTGTGACTCAGCTCACGAAATGCGATTCGCGAAGGGAGCGCACCCCTTCGGGAAGGGGCATCACATGATCGACGTCGACCTCGGCGCGGTGTTCGCGGTACTCGGGGCGGGCGCGTTGCTGACCGTCCTGATCAGCGCTCTTCTGGGAGTGGCCGTCCGGCCTCGCGGGGGCCGCGGCGGTCCGGAGTCCCCCGCGGGCGGCGTTCACCACAGGAGGGCGGACGAGCGGCAGCCGGTTTCCTGAGCGGCGCTTTCAGGACTTGAGGAGCGCGAGGACCGTTGGGTCTCCGTGCTCTCCGATGAGGTCGACCGGCTGCTCCGCCTTCTGGTTGGAGGCGACGTGCTCTTTCAACGCCCGCAGGAGCTGGACGCCTTCGGGGCTGGCGCCGTAGCCGGGGCTGGCGACGATGAGGTCCCACAGTCCTCGCGCCTCGTCGAAGGTGTCGGGCAGGCCGCCCTCCTCGATGCCCATGACGGAGCCGATGATCTTCCACACGCCCATCCAGGTGAGGAGGGCGTCGCCTTCGGGGACGTCCTCGCCGACCGCCCGCATTCCGACCAGGGGCGAGTAGGAGAAGGTCAGCAGCGTGTAGGCGAGGCTGACCTGGTTGATGTAGGGGTGGTCCGGCGGTGACGGGTACGTCTCCGCGATCGTGGTGTGGCGGACGCCGAGGGACTCGTAGGCGGTCGCGATCCCGTGGCCGTCGGCTCCGCCGGCGAATCCCTTCCGCACCGCGTCCATGACCTGGTCGGTCGTCTCGAGACGTTCGGGGACGAACCGGGTTTCGGCGAGCCGTCGCGTCTCGACCAGCAGCTTCGCGCCGTCGATGTAGGCGTAGGTCTGCGGGAGGGACCGGACCAGCAGGAGGATCTCGTACGTTTCGTCGAGCGTGGCGTTGACCTGCCCGAATCCCTCGATCAGGGCCAGGTGCCGCCGCGCGGTCTCGGTGGTGAGCGAACCCCTCTGGACGAGGGAGTCCAGCAGGCTCCTGTTGTCCGGCTCGTCGCCGCCCGCCGCTCCCATGATCGGCTCAAGGGCCCCGTACAGGGTCCCTGCCCTGGACTGCGGCCGCTTGCGGGCCTGCGCCAGCTGCTCCTGGGTCGACCACACCATCGGGTACCTCCCCGCGCCTCGGTTACCCGAAGGCTAAGAGACCATCGGGCCTCCGTGACGATGTGATCACTGACCGTATCCGGACGCGGCGGCGAGTCCGCAGCCCGCGCGTGCCGCGCGGGCTCCGCTGCCGCATGCGGCCACGCGAACCGGGGTTCTCAGTCCACGTCGGCGGACGTCGCTCCTCCGGACAGGGTCGGGTATCCGGGGCCGCGGTCGAAGAAGGGGGCGGGGCCGCGGTCGGCGCGGACGCGCGCGCGGAGCGCGTCGGTCGCCGCGGCGTCGACGGTGCCGTCGCGGAGGACGACGCCATAGTCGTCGCGGGCGCCGGCCGGCGACACCTTGCCGTCGCGGACGTCCGCCGCGACGCGGGACGGGTCGCGGTCAAGGGGGTCGCCCCAGCCGCCGCCTCCGGTGGTGCGGATGCGGATGACCTGACCCGCGCGGACGGGGTGGTCGTCGACGAGGCCGTCCATCGGCGTGCCGTCGATGTCGACGCGGAAGGGGCGGCCGGCGCGGCCCCCGTTGACGCCCCAGCAGGAGAGGATCGAGCGGTCCGCGATCGACATGTAGTGGGCGTCGCGGAGCATGCGGATGTGCTTGTCGTAGCCGAGGCCGCCGCGGAACTCGCCGGGGCCGCCGGAGTCGGTGGCGAGGCCGAGGCGCTCGACGACGAACGGCCAGCGCGCCTCGGCGAACTCGGCGGGGATGTTGCGGGAGTCGGGGACGATGTGGATGGTGTCCTCGCCGTCGGCGTAGGGGCGTCCGCCGGAGCCGCCGCCGAGGACCTCGCGCATCAGGTAGGGGCCGCGGTCGTCCTCGCCGTAGACGCCGGTGTAGCGGATCGTCTCCTGGTCGGCGGGCATGCGTCCGCCGGTGGCCTTGGCGAGGACGCCCGCGAGGACGCCGAGGAGGCGCAGGATGACGAAGGTGCGGGCGTTGGTCGGGGCCGGGAAGACGGGCGTGAGGAGCGTGCCCTTCTCCGGGAAGCGCATCTCGATGAGGGGCACGACGCCCTCGTTGACGTCGAGTTCGGCGGCGCGCTCGGGCGTGTCGGCGAGGTTGCGCAGGACGGGCGCCAGCCACTTCTTCAGGAAGACGCCGTCCGCGTAGTCGCCCGCGTGGTTGATCGGTCCCTTGGCCTGCGGGGACGTCCCGGCGAAGTCGATGACGAGCGGGACGTCCGCGGCCTTGTCGACGGTGAGGGTGATGCGCTGCGCGTGCAGGCGGGGCGGGTCGACGCCGTCGTGCTCGGCGTAGTCCTCCCAGACGAACGTGCCGTCCGGGATCTTGGCGAGCAGTTCGCGGCGGAACGTGTCGGTGGTGCGGGAGATGACGGCGTCGAAGCAGGCCTCGACGTCGGCGCGGCCGTAGCGGGCGAACAGGTCGCCGAGGCGGCGGGCGCCCATGAGGCAGGCGGAGCACTCGGCGTCGAGGTCGCCGGCGAGGGAGTCGGGCATGCGCGAGTTGCGGGTCATGATGGCGAGCGCGGCGCGGTTCGGGACGCCCCGGTCCCACAGCTTGATGGGCGGCACCATCAGGCCCTCTTCGTAGGCGCTGCGGGCGTGGCTCGGCATGGAGCCGGGGACGGCGCCGCCGATGTCGTCGTGGTGGCCGAACGCCTGGACGAACG
This sequence comes from Actinomadura nitritigenes, assembly GCF_017573545.1. Classification (GTDB taxonomy): domain Bacteria; phylum Actinomycetota; class Actinomycetes; order Streptosporangiales; family Streptosporangiaceae; genus Spirillospora; species Spirillospora nitritigenes. Next base: position 158,282 of record NZ_JAGEOK010000024.1, read on the forward strand.
CGACGACCTCGCCGTCATGGAACACCGGGACGGTCACGCAGAGGTCCGGGAGGTGGCCGATGCCGCCTTCGGACAGGTACACGTCGTTGTGGAAGAACACGTCGCCGGGGCGCATCTCCCCGATCGGGAAGTCCCGCGCGACGGGCTGGACCAGCGCGGAGTAGGAGCGTCCGGTGAGCTTGCGGAGCCGCCGGTCGTGGATGCCGGCGCGGAAGTCGTGGGCGTCCCGGATCATCGGGGAGCGGGCCGTGCGCGCGATGGCCGTCTCCACCTCGCGTTCCACGGACGCCAGGGTGCCTTCGACGATCTCCAGGAGGATCGGGTCGACGGGCGCGGTCACCGTGCCGCCCCCGGCCGCGGCGCGGCGGTGACCACCAGGTCGCCGTGGGGATCGAGGCGGGCGGTGAAGCCCGGGTGCAGCGGGAGGGTGGAGCCGTACTCCTCGATCACCGCGGGGCCCTCGACGACGTCGCCGGGGGCGAGTTTCTCGCGCCGGTACACCGGTGTCTCCTCCCAGGCGTCGAAGTGCACCGGGCGGGTGCCGGTGCGGGCGCGCGACGGGTCGCCGTCGCCCGGCGGGCGCTCCGGGAGCCGCGGCCGGTCGATCGGCCCGATGCCGGACACGCGGAGGTTGACCCATTCGACGGGATGGCGCGGGTCGTCGCGGTGGCAGTAGCCGTACCGGTCGGCGTGCGCGTCGTGGAACCGGCGGACGACCTCCGCGCGGAACGCCTCGCCGGGCGGCCCCGCCGGGGCGGTGACGCGGACCTCGAACGCCTGCCCGCAGTAGCGCAGGTCGGCGGACCGGACGAAGCGCCGCCGCCCCTCGGGGAAGCCCTCGCGGGCGAGCGCCGCACCCGCCTCGTCCTCCAACTCGGCGAACGCCTCCGCGAGGACGGCGGCGTCCAGCTCGGCGTCGCGGACGACCCGCGTCCGCACGTGGTCGTTCTTCACGTCCACGGTGAGCAGCCCGAGCGCCGACAGGTTCCCGGGGTTCTCCGGGACGACGGCGGCGGGCAGGCCGAGGACGTCGAGCAGCCGGCACGCCAGCAGCGGCCCGGACCCGCCGAACGCGACGAGCGGGTAGTCGCGGACGTCCAGCCCCCGCCGGACGGTGATCTGCCGGATCGCGTTGGCCTGGTTCCACGCGGAGATCTCCAGGATCCCGGCGGCGGCCCGCTCGACGGTGAGCCCGAGTCCGGCGGCGAGCGCCTCGAGCCCGGCGCGCGCCGCGGGCACGTCCAGCGGCACCTCGCCGCCGAGCAGGTGCGGCGGGATGCGGCCGAGGACGGCGTGCGCGTCGGTGACCGTGACCTCGGTGCCGCCGCGGCCGTAGCAGAGCGGGCCCGGGTCGGCGCCGGCGCTGCGCGGCCCGACCTTCAGCGCCCCGTCCGGCGACCGCCGCGCGACCGACCCGCCGCCGGCGCCGACCGTCACGATGTCGATCATCGGGATCTTGACGGGGTGACGGCCGATCGTCCCCTCGGTGGTGACGGTCGGCTCGCCGTCCAGCACGACGGCGACGTCGGTGGACGTGCCGCCGCCGTCCAGCGTCACGACCGAGCCGTGCCCGCCGCGGGAGGCGACGAACGCGGCGCCGAGCGCGCCCGCCGCCGGACCGGACAGCACCGTCGTGATCGGCTGCCGCGCCACCTCGTCCGCCGACAGCACGCCGCCGTTGCTCTTCATCACGAGAAGCCGGGACGCGGCGCGCTCGGCGATCCGCGCGAGGTAGCCGTTCATCGCGGGCTTGACGGCGGCGTCCACCAGGGTCGTCACGGACCGCTCGTACTCGCGGTACTCGCGCAGCACCTCGCACGACAGGGACACGACCGCGTCCGGGTGCTCGCGGCGCAGCACCTCGCGCATCGCGAGCTCGTGCGCCGGGTTCGCGTACGAGTGCAGGAAGCACACGCCGATCGCGCGGATCCCCGCGTCGCGGAACCAGCGCGCCGCCGCGACCGCCGACTCCGCGTCGAAGGGGCGCAGCTCGGCGCCGGTGTGGTCGAGCCGCCCGCCGACCGTCCGCACCCGGTGCGCGGGGACGATCCGCGGCGGCTTCACCCAGAAGTAGCTGTTCCCGTAGCCGTCCGGGACGCTCTGCCGCGCGATCTCCAGCATCGCCTCGAAGCCGTCGGTGGTGACGAACCCGAGGTCGTCGATCCGGTCCTCCAGCAGCCGGTTCGTCGCGACGGTCGTGCCGTGCGACAGCGCCGCGACGTCCTCGGGCGACGCGCCGAGCAGGCCGAGCACCTTGGCGACGCCCGCCGCGAACCCCTCGGCCGGGTCGGCGGGCGTCGACGGGGTCTTGGTCGTGACGGGCCCGCCGCCGGCCCCGTCCTCTCCGCCCATGTCCAGCGCGACGACGTCGGTGAACGTCCCGCCCGTGTCGATCCCGATGCGCAGCCGCCGTGCCATGCCCCACGGTCTACCGGACGGCCCGCGCCCGCGGAACCGTCGCAATGTGCCAACGGGACGGCCGTTCTTTGGTCAGGGCACGCGCTCGGGCGGGGGACGCGCCGCGCCCCCGGCGGCGGCGCTAGGCTGGGCAGCCGTCCGAAAAACGCATCCGATGACACCGCTGGAGCCCTTCCATGGCGCTTGAACGCCCCGAGATCGACTTCCCCGAGGGGCAGCCGCCCGCGCACCTCGACATCACCGACATCACCAAGGGCGACGGTCCCGAGGCCGTCAAGGGCTCGACCGTGTCGATGCACTACGTCGGCGTCTCCTGGTCGACCGGCGAGGAGTTCGACGCGTCCTGGAACCGGGGCGGCACGTTCGACTTCGAGCTCGGCTCGGGCCGCGTCATCAAGGGCTGGGACATGGGCATCGCCGGGATGAAGGTCGGCGGCCGGCGCAAGCTGGTCATCCCGCCGCACCTGGCCTACGGCGACCGCAGCCCGAGCCCGGCCATCAAGCCCGGCGAGACGCTGATCTTCGTCGTCGACCTGGTCGCGGTGGGCTGACGGCCGCAGGCCCGCACTGCGCCGGGCCGCACGGCCCAACGGCGGGCAATCGGGCGGTGAAAATCCGGCCGGTTGCCCGCCGCCGCCGTTTCCGCGGGCGGGCCGTCCGGTATGAGACGTTCATGATCGAGGCGCGGGGGCTGACGAAGCGGTACGGCGACACCACCGCCGTCGACGGCGTCACCTTCAGCGTGCCGCCGGGCCGCGTGACCGGCTTCCTCGGCCCGAACGGGGCGGGGAAGACGACGACGATGCGGATGATCCTCGGCCTTGACCGCCCGACCGCCGGCGAGGTGACCGTGAACGGCCGCCGCTACCGCACGCTCGGCGCGCCGCTCCGCGAGGTCGGCGCGCTCCTCGACGCCCGCAACGTGCACGGCGGCCGCACCGCCTACAACCACCTGCTGTGCCTGGCGAAGAGCAACGCGATCCCGCGCCGGCGGGTGGACGAGGTGCTGGACCTGGTCGGGCTGCGGAGCGTCGCGAGGAAGCGGTCCAAGGGCTTCTCGCTCGGCATGGGGCAGCGGCTCGGCATCGCCGCCGCGCTGCTCGGCGACCCCGGCGTGCTGATGTTCGACGAGCCGGTGAACGGGCTGGACCCGGAGGGCATCCTGTGGATCCGCACGCTGATGCGGCGGCTCGCGCGGGAGGGCCGCACCGTGTTCGTCTCCAGCCACCTGATGTCGGAGATGGCGCTGACCGCCGAGCACCTCGTCGTCATCGGGCGGGGCCGCATCCTCGCCGACACCGGGACGGCCGAGTTCATCGGCGCCAACGCGACCAGCCACGTGCTGGTGCACTCGCCGCAGGCCGCCGAGCTGGCGCGGCTGCTCGAGGGTCCCGGCAGGCGGCTGGAGCAGGACCCGGACGGTGCGCTGCGGGTGTACGGGGCGCGGGCGGCGGAGATCGGCGACGTCGCCGCCGACCACGGGCTGCGGCTGCACGAGCTGGCGACCGTCCAGCCGTCCCTGGAGGAGGCGTTCATGCGGCTGACCGGCGAGACCGTCCAGTACCACGCCGGTACGCCGGGCGCGGCGGGCCCGGCGGCCCCCGGCGCGGCGGGGACGGGCGCGCCGTCCCCGGGGGCGGGCGCGTGAACGCACCGGCCGCTCCCGCCGGGGCGGGGACGGGGCCGCGCCGGGACGTCCGGCGCGTCCGGTTCGGGCACGTGCTGTCCTCGGAGTGGACGAAGATCGTCACGGTCCGGTCGACGTTCTGGACGCTGCTGGCGGGCGCGGTCGTGCTGATCGGGTTCTCCGCGCTGTGGGCGCTGGCGTTCACCGCGTCCTACGACCGGATGAGCGCCCGGGACCGGGCGACGTTCACCCCGATGCTGCCGACGCAGGTCGCCTACTACTTCGGCCTGGTGGTCTTCGGCGCGCTGGGCGTGCTGGTCATCACCGCCGAGCACGCCACCGGGATGATCAAGACGGCGCTGACGGCGGTGCCGCGGCGGGCCGCCTACCTGGCCGCCAAGACGGCGGTGCTGGGCGCGGTCGTGCTGGTGGTCGGGGTCGCGGTGACGTTCGCGTCGTTCTACGCGGCGCAGGGCATCCTCGCGTCCGAGCATTTGGACGGGTCGATCGACGACCCGGGCGTGCTGCGCGCGATCGTCGGCGGCGGCGTCTACCTGGCGCTGGTCGCGATCCTCGCGGTCGGCATCGGGACGCTGCTGCGGCACACCGCGGGCTCCGTGGTGCTGCTGTTCGTGGTGCTGTTCGTGCTCGGCATCGCGGGCGGGTTCCTGCCGAGCACATGGGGCGACACCGTCAACAAGTTCCTGCCGTCCAACGCCGGCGGCGCGATCCTCGACCCGGTGCACAAGCCCGGTTCGCTCGCCCCGTGGACGGGCCTCGGCGTCTTCGCGCTGTACACGGCGGTCGTGCTGGCCGCCGCGCTCGTCATGTTCGAGCGCCGCGACGCCTGACCGGCCACCCGCCCGTCGGCGTGCGGGGAGTCAGCGCCGGCGGCGGGCCAGGAAGTGGCCCAGGGCCACGCCGGCCAGGGCGACGGCGCCGCCGGCGACGAACGCGGCCGCCATCGGCCACACGGCCGGTCCGCCGCCCGGGGGCGGTGCGGCGGCGCGCCCGGCGTACACGCGGCCGGTCCCGGGTTCCAGAGCGTGCGGCGCGGCGGCAGCGGCGAGCGGTTCGGAGCCCTGCGGCGCGGCGGGCGCGGTCAGGTCGCGTTCGACGGCGGCGAAGAACTCGCCGGCCGTCCGCTTGGCGACGCCGCCGAGCATCCGCTGCCCGACGCCGCCGATCATCCCGCCGACGACCGCCTCGGCGGCGTAGTCGACGCGGGTGGAGCCGTCGCCGTCCGACAGCCGGACGCGGACCGTCGCGTCCACGGTGCCGGGCGCGCCCTGGCCCTGCGCACGCAGCGTGAACGCGTGCGGCGGGTCGGGGTCGGCGAGTTCGACCCGCCCGACGTAGGTGCCCTGGATGGATGCGACGCCCGCGGTGACCGTCATGCGGTAGGTGTCGGGGCCGGTCTCCTCCAGCGAGCGGCACCCGGGGATCGTCCGGGCGAGCACGGCCGGGTCCTGGAGCGCGTCCCAGACGCGGGCGAGCGGCGCGGCGACGCTGGCACTGCCGTTGACCTGCATGTTCCGACTTTAGGGAATGCGGGCGCCGCATCGAACGGCAACATGTGCCGAGTACACGCCGAGGATTGGGCAGATCCCCGGCGACACCGCAGGGAAATGGTCAGATATGTCCAGCTGATACCGACGCGCGCGAACTCCCGGGCGCGCGGGCGCGTCAACCGAAGCGAACGACGAGAACCGAACCCCCAACCGAATGGAGTACGCGGCCGATGCGAGGGAAGACGCCCGTGATCGCGATGGTGACCGCCGGAGTCGTCGGCGCGGCCGCGGGCGGCTGGCCGGTGGTCCGGGCCGAGGCGGGCGGCTCTTCGGGGCCGTCCATGCGGACGCAGCTCTCCTCGGTGCTCGCCGACCAGCAGTGGGCGACGCCGAAGCCCGGCACGTGGACGCCGCCGAAACCGTCCACCGACGGGCTGCCCCCGGTCATCGACCACATCGACACCACCGAGCGGGTCGTCTTCCTCACCATCGACGACGGCTACACCTACGACTCGGAGTTCGTGGACATCGTCCGCAAGGAGAAGGTGCCGATCCTGACGTTCCTGACGACGACGTATCTGCGGGGCCAGGGCCAGTACTTCCTCGCGATGCGCAACGCGGGCTCGCAGATCGAGGACCACACCGTCACGCACCCGAACATGCCCTCGCTCTCCCCCGACGCGCAGAAGCGGCAGATCTGCGACTCGGCGGACGCGATCCAGCGCGAGTACGGCCGCCGCCCGCAGATCTTCCGGCCGCCGTTCGGCGCCTACAACCAGGCGACGCGGCAGGCGTCCAGGGACTGCGGGATGAAGTCGATCCTCACCTGGACGGCGGAGTTCTACAACGGCACGTCCGGGCCCGGCGTCGGCTACAACGGGTTCGCGCGCGCCGACGGCGGCAAGGGCTTCAAGCCCGGCGACATCATCCTGATGCACTACCGCAAGGGCCTGGCCGGGGAGTTCCGGATGATCCTCGGCTGGATCCGGCAGGCCGGGCTCCGGCCCGCCGCCGTGCAGAACTACCTGCCGCGCTCGCTCGGCGGCAACGCCCCGGAGACGCCCGCCGCGAACTGACCCCCGGTCGCGGCGCCGTCGCCGCCGGCCTGCGCGGCCTCCCGGACCCGCAGGCCCGGGTCGCCGGACGCCCGTTCGCGCAGCTCGTACAGGGCGTCCGGGGACAGCGGCATCGCGTCGACGCGCAGCCCCTCGGCGTCCTCGACGGCGGAGGCGATGACCGCCGACACCGGGATGACGCCCGCCTCCCCCGCGCCCTTGATGCCGAGCGGGTTCAGCGGCGACGGCGTCTCCAGGTGATCGGTCTCGATGCGCGGGATCTCCGTCGCGTACGGCATGAGGAAGTCCATGAACGAGGCGTTCAGGAGCTGGCCGGACCCGTCGTAGACCATCCGCTCGTAGAGGGCGCCGCCGACGCCCTGCGCGACGCCGCCGTGGATCTGGCCCTCGACGACCATCGGGTTGATGAGCCTGCCGCAGTCGTGCACGACCGCGTACCGCAGGATCGCGATCTCGGCGGTGTCCGGGTCGGTCTCCACGATCGCGGCGTGCGCGCCCGCGGCGAACGTCGACCGGACGGGCGAGTAGTAGCCGCGCCCCTCCAGGCCCGGCTCCTCGCCCTCCGCGACGGGCGGCTCCGTCGGCGGGCGGCCCACCGCGAACTGCGTCGCCGCGGCGGTCTCCGCGTCGAACGCGTACCGGAGCGGGTTCGACAGCACCGCGACCGTCCGCAGCGGGACGGACGCCGACGGGTCGCCGCGGACGTGCACGGCCCCGTCGGTGATCTCCAGGTCGCGCGGGTCGGCCTCCAGCGCCTCCCCGGCGATCCGCAGCGCCTTCTCGCGGACCTTCCGGCACGCCACCGCGATCGCGTTGCCGCTCATCACCGCGGCGCGGGACGCGAACGTGCCGACCGCGTACCCGAACCGCCGCGTGTCGCCGGTCGTGACGTGCACGTCCCGGATCGGCACGCCGAGCTCCTCGGCGGCGATCTGCGCGAACACGGTCTCGTGGCCCTGCCCCTGCGAGGTGAGCCCGGTCGAGACGTGCACCCGCCCGGCGGTGTCGATCTCGACGTGCCCGCCCTCGTACGGGCCGACGCCCGTCCCCTCGACGTACACGCCGACGCCGATGCCGATGCGGCGGCCGCGGCGCGCGGCGGCCTCCCGCTCCGCCTCGAACCCGTCCCAGCCGATCAGCTCCCGCACCTTGCGCAGCAGCTCGGGGTAGTCGCCGGAGTCGTAGACGAGCGGGCGGCCGTCCTGGAACGTCAGGCCTTGGTCGTAGGGGAACTCGTCGGGCTCGATGAAGTTCGCGGCGCGCACGTCGGCGCGGTCGAGGCCGAGGTGGCGGGCGATGCGGTCCATCGTCCGCTCCATGCAGAACACGCCCTGCGGGCGGCCCGCGCCCCGGTACGGCGTGACGATGAGGGTGTTGGTGTAGAGGCTGACGACCTCGGCCCGGTAGGCGCCGATCTTGTAGGGGCCGAGCAGCTGCGTCGACGTGACGATCGGGATGATGATCCCGTACGGGGTGTAGGCGCCGTGGTCGTGCAGGATCCGCACGTCCAGGCCGAGGACGCGGCCCGCGTCGTCGAACCCGACCCGGACGTCCTGGAGCTGGCCGCGCTCGTGGGCGGCGGCGACGAAGTGCTCGCGGCGGTCCTCGGTCCACTTGACCTCCCGGTCGAGGAGCCGCGCGGCCCACGGGACGAGCACCTCCTCCGGCCACGGATGCACGATCTTCACGCCGAACCCGCCGCCGACGTCCGGCGCGACGACCTCGACCTTGCCGTTCGGCAGGCCGAGCCGTGCGGCGATCGCGGCGCGCACGCTGGTCGACGCCTGCGTGGAGGAGTAGACGCGCAGCGACCCGTCGTCGGCGTCCCAGCGCGCGTACACGCCCCGCCCCTCCAGCGGCGTGGACGCCGACCGCTCGATCGACAGCCGGAACTCCAGCCGGTGCGGCGCGGCGTCGATCGCCGCGGCGGCGTCGCCGGTCTCCTGGAGCAGGACGGCGCCGACGTTGCCGGGGACGTCGTCGTGGACGAGGCGCTCGGCGCGCTCGGCGTTCTCGATGCCGACGACGGCGGGCAGCGGCTCGTACTCGACGCGGACGCGCTCGGCGGCGTCCTCGGCGAGGTACCGGTCGCGGGCGACGACCATCGCGACGGGCTCGCCGACGTGCCGGACGACGTCGCGGGCCAGCGGGTACCCGGTGCGGCCGTGCGTGAGGGCCGGGTGCGGGATGAGCAGCGGCAGCGGCTCGCCGACGCGTCCCGGCAGGTCCTCCCAGGTGTAGACGGCGACGAGGCCGTCCACGTCGAGGGCGCCGGTCACGTCGATGTCGGTGATGCGGGCGTGGGCGTGCGGGGACCGGACGAACGCCGCCGCGAGCGCGTCCCGCCCGAGGTCGTCCAGGTACCGGCCGCGGCCGGTGAGGAGCCGGGCGTCCTCGCGGCGCTCGACCGGCTCGCCGAACACGCGCGTCCCCATCACGCGCCGCCTTCCGCGCCGCCCGCGCCTTCCCCGGCGGACACGGGTTCTCCGGCGGGCGCGGGCTCCCTCGGGGGTGCGGCGAGCAGTTCGGCCGCGCGGTGCACCGACTTCACGATGTTCTGGTAGCCGGTGCAGCGGCACAGGTTCCCGGAGATCCCTTCGAGCACCTCGTCCTCCGTCGGGCGCGGCGTCTCCCGCAGCAGCGCGGTCACCGTGCACAGGAAACCGGGCGTGCAGAAGCCGCACTGCAGGCCGTGGCACTCCCGGAACGCCCGCTGGACCGGGGACGGCGTGCCGTCCGGCGCGGCGAGGCCCTCCACCGTCGTGACGGCGTGCCCGGCGGCCGTCACCGCGAACGTCAGGCAGGACCGGACCGGGTCCCCGTCCATCAGCACCGTGCAGCAGCCGCAGACGCCGTGCTCGCAGCCGACGTGGGTGCCGGTCAGGCCGAGGTCGTGCCGCAGCAGGTCCGACAGCAGCCGCCGGGCGGGGACGCGCGCCGTGCGGTGCACGCCGTTGACCGTCAGGGCGATGTCGTGGAGCTCCTCCATCAGTCCCGCGCCCTCCTCATCGACCGGGCAGCGGCCGCCGCCAGCGCCCTCTCCGTCAGTACCCCGGTCAGGTGGCGGCGGTAGCGGGCGCTCGCGTGGATGTCGGACTCGGGGTCGATCCGCTCCCGCACGTACGCGGCGGCGGCCGGCCAGTCGCCGTGCGGGCCCGCCGCCTCCGTGAGGTCGAGGACGAGGGGCACCGGCGCGATGCCGAGGTAGCCGGCGCGGACGCCGCCGACCCGCAGGTCCTCGTCGAGCGTGACGACCGCGGCGACGCCGGACAGCGCGTAGTCGCCGTGCCGCCGCGCCGTCTCGGTGAACGCCGTCCCGGTGCGGGGCGGGGCGGCGGGGAAGAACGCGGCGACCGCCAGCTCCCCCGGCGCGAGCGCCGGCTCGAGCGGGCCGGTGAAGAACTCCGCCGCCGGGATCGTCCGGCGCCCCCGCGCCGACGCGGCCTCGACCGTCCCGCCGAGGACGGCGAGCACCGCGGGCAGTTCGGCGGCGGGATCGGCGTGCGCGAGACTCCCGACGACCGTGCCGCGGTTGCGGATGACCGGATGCGCGACGTGCCGCAACGCTCGGCCGAGCAGCGGCTGCACAGCTGCCGCCTCCACCGACCGCTCCACCCGCGCATGCCGGGCCAGCGCGCCGACCCGCACGCCCTCGTCGCCGACGTGCACGGTGTCCAGCTCGGCGACGCCGTTGACGTCGACCAGGTCGGGCGGCGCGGCGAGGCGCATGTTGAGCAGCGGGATGAGGCTCTGACCGCCCGCGAGCACCTTGGCGCCCGGGGTGCCCGCGAGCATGCCGACCGCCTCGTCGACGGTGCGGGGCGCGTGGTGGCGGAACGGGGGCGGTTTCACGGCGCCGCCCCCTCAGCCCGCATCGCTCTCGCCGTCCGGACGCTCGCCCTGCCCGCCGGGCTCACCGGGCCCGCCGGGGCCGCCGGGGCCGCCGGGCTCACCGGGTCCGCCCGCCGTGCCGCGGCGGACCGGTCCGCCGATCTCCCGCTCCGCGGGCGCGATGACGCCGCCGCCCGCCCCGTCCGGGCGGCGCACCGCGTTCAGCAGGTGGTAGCCGACCAGCACCGCGATGGTGCCGAGCGCGATGCCCTGCAGCGGGAAGTCGTCGGTGATCTTCAGGGTGACGTTCCCGATCGCCAGGATGATCGCCGCCGCCACCGGGACGAGGTTCACCGGATCGCCGAAGTCGACCCGGTTCTCGATCCAGATCTTCGCGCCGAGCAGGCCGATCATCCCGTACAGCACGACGGTGATGCCGCCGAGCACCCCGCCCGGCGTCGCCGCGACCAGCGCGCCGAACTTCGGGCACAGCCCGAACAGCACCGCCACGATCGCCGCGACGTAGTAGGCGGCCGTCGAGTAGATCCGGGTCGCGGCCATCACGCCGATGTTCTCGGCGTAGGTCGTCGTGGGCGAGCCGCCGACCGCCGTGGCCAGCACCGTGCCGACGCCGTCCGCGCCGATCGCGCGGCCGAGCACCGGGTCCAGGTCGTCCCCCGTCATCGCCGCCACCGCCTTGACGTGCCCGGTGTTCTCCGCGATCAGCGCGATGACCGGCGGCAGCGCCAGCAGGATCGCCGAGGTCTTGAAGTCGGGCGCGTGCGTGTGCGGGAACCCGAACCAGTCCGCCGCCTTCACCGCCGAGAAGTTCAGCCGGTCGTGCGGGAACGCCGTCGCCACGCAGAACGGCCCCTCCGCCGTGCACGCCTTCCCCGCCCCGTCCAGCAGGTTCTGCCCCGGCAGCACCGACGTGATCTCCCCGGCCGTCTTGTCCAGGACCCACGACAGGACGAACCCGAACACCAGCGCCAGCAGGATCGCGATCCGCGACCAGAACCCGCGCAGGACCACCGTGCAGAACACCGCGAAGCACAGCGTCGCCAGCGCGACCCACTGGTCCTGCGGCCAGTACGTGTCCGCGACCACCGGCGCCAGATTGAAGCCGATCAGCATGACGACCGCGCCGGTCACCACCGGCGGGAACACCCGGTGGATCACCTCGCCGCCGAGGAAGTGCACGATCACGCCGATCACCAGCAGCACCGCGCCCGCGACCAGGATCGCGCCGGTCACCCGCGCGCTGTCGCCGCCCGCCGCGCGGATCGCCGCGACCGCGCCGACGAACGACGCGCTGGTGCCGAGGTAGCTCGGCACCCGCCCGCCGACGATCAGCAGGAAGAGGATCGTCGCGACCCCCGACATCATGATGGACAGGTTCGGGTCGAGGCCCATCACCACCGGGAACACGAACGTCGCGCCGAACATCGCCACCACGTGCTGGGCTCCGATGCCGGCGGTGCGCGGCCACGACAGCCGCTCCCCCGGCCGGACGACCTCTCCGGGCGGCGGCGTCCGGCCGTCCCCGTGCACCTTCCAGCCGATCACCATCCGGGGCTCCTCCTGGTCGACATGGGCGTCCGCACCGGCTCGCGCCTGCGGGCAACGTAGATCTACCCCGGTGGGCGGGCATCGGCGACATCTGCCGAAGTTCGGCGCGCCGTCCGGGCGGACCCGGACGGCGCCGCTACGCTCAGATACCGCGCATGCGCAGCACGTGCAGGGCGAGGGTGAGGTTGAGCCGCAGATGCGCGTCCTCGGTGAACGCCCCGAGCATCCGTTCCAGCTTGCCGATCCGGTACCGCAGGGTGTTGTAGTGGAAGTGCAGCCGCCGCGCGGTCTCGGCGACGTTGAGGTTGGTCTCCAGCAGCACCTGCAGGGTGCGGCGCAGGTCCACCAGTTCCGGCTCGTCGTCGCCCGCCAGCTCGCCGAGGGTCTCCCGGACGAACGCGTGCAGCTCCGCCGGATCCGACACCAGGCTCAGCAGCCGGTACACGCCGAGCTGGTCGAAGTGGGCCCGGGCGCCCGCGCCGTGCAGCTGCCGCCCGACCCGGACGGCCTTCACCGCCTGCTCGTAGGCCTCCGGCAGCTCCGCCGGGCACGTCACCGTCCGGCTGATGCCGGTGGAGAACGTGCGGCGCACCGGCAGGTGCTCGGCGAACAGCGCCGCCGCCTCCTTCACCATCGCCTGCACGGGGCCCGCGGCCGGCTCGCCGCCGCCCGGGTCCGCGACGGCGTCCGCGCCGACGACCGCGACGATCTCGTGCGCGAAGCTGGCGACCGCGGCGCCGCGGTCGTGCCGCCGCACGGCGGTGCTCCACGCCGCGGCGAGGCGCTCCTGCGCCGCGCGCTCCTCCGCGCCGCGCACGCCGCGCATCGCCGCGTCCGGGTCGGCGGGGCGCGCCCGCGCCGGGTCGGCGGCGCGGAGGT
>NZ_JAGEOK010000025.1 GCF_017573545.1 Actinomadura nitritigenes
CCAGCCGGGTGCGGACGAGCCCGCGGGCGCGGCGGACGGCGGCGGGGTCGGCCGGCAGCGTCCAGGAGACGAACCGGTCCTCGGGGATGCGGCGCAGCCGGGCGATGAGGACGGCGATGTCGTCGCGGTGCTGGTCGGCGTAGACGCCGGCGAGGGTCGCCTTGGCGAGGTCCTCCATCGGGCGGTCGACGGCGCCGGGGCCGAAGATGCCCTTGAGGCGGGCGAGGCCGTCGTCGATGTCGCGGCCGCGGTTCTCGACCAGCCCGTCGGTGTAGATGACGAACAGGCTGCCGTCCTCGACGGTGAACTCGCGGCTCTCGATGGCGGCGCCGCCTGCGACGCCCAGCGGCGGCGCGGGCGGGACGGTCAGGTAGTCGCTGTCGCCGGACGGGCTCGCCAGCAGCGGCGGCAGGTGCCCGGCGGACGCGATCTCGATGGTGCCGGTGGTCGCGTCGTAGACCGCGTACACGCAGGTGGCGAAGTGCGGTTCCTGCTCGCCGAGCTCGATCATCAGCTCGTGCATGACGTGCAGGGCGTCGGCGGGCGGCAGTTCCAGGTTCGCGAGGGTGTGCAGGGCGGTGCGCAGCCGGCCCATGGTGACCGCGGCGCGCACGCCGTGCCCCGCGACGTCGCCGACGATGAGGGCGACGCGGGCGCCGGGCAGCGCGATCGACTCGTACCAGTCGCCGCCGACCTCGACGAGCTTGCTGCCGGGCAGGTAGCGGTGCCGGACCTCGACCGAGGACGGCGCGGACAGCCGCAGCGGCAGCAGGCTGCGCTGCAGCGCGAGCGCGGTGGAGCGCTCGCGGCTGAACTGCCGGGCGTTGTCGATGACGATGGCGGCGCGGGCGGCGAACTCCATGCCGATCTCGACGTCGTAGGCGTCGAACTTGCGGAAGCCCGGGATGCGGGTGCAGGCGATGAAGCCGAGCAGGGTGTCGCGGGCGATCATCGGGAGCAGCACCATGGAGACGCCGCTGAGCAGGTCGCCGGCGGGGCGGCGGCGCCACTTGCTGCCGATGTCGCCGGCCGCGGCGGCGTCGATGTGCGGCAGGTGGACGGGCTGGGCGGTCTCCATCACCTGGCGATAGGGGGTGCCCTCGGGGAACACCAGGACCTCGCCGACGGGGAACGTGGCGCCCCAGCCGGGGTTGCCGTCGTCGGAGGTGACGGCGATGCGGCGCAGCACCGCCGCGCCGGACTCGCTGTGCACCTCGTCGGCGGCGACGAGGCTCTCCAGCACCAGCACGGACGCGGCGTTGCAGTAGTGCGGGACGACGACGTCGACGAGGCCGCGGGCGGACTGGTCGAGGTCGAGGGACGCGCCGAACCGGGTGAGCTGGTCGTCCATCAGGGCGCGGCGCATCAGCGCCGGGTCCTGGTAGCGCTCGCTGGGCGGCAGCGGCACCCGCACGTACAGCAGGCCCGCGGGGCCGGCGCCGGCCTCGCCGCCGAGCATCGGCTGGGCGGTGACGACCGCGTCCGGGGACGGGCCGCCGTCGCCGCGCGGGACGGCGAGCACCGCGGTGCGCTCCTGGCCCGCGGCCAGGGCCTCCAGCAGCGTCTCGAGCTCGGCCTTGGCCTCGTCGGCGACGAGGTCGGCGGCCGCGCGGCCGATCAGCTCCTGCGGCGCGCGGCCGATGACGGACGCGCTGTTGGGTCCGCACTGGACGATCCGCCGTCCGCCGTCGATGCCCAGGACCAGGGTCCGGGACGCCGAATCGGTGGCGGGCGCATCGCCTCGCGGCGCCATGACGGATCTCACCTGACGCGCTCCAGACAGCCGGTCGTCTTAGCACTACCCAGCGACAGTATGGGGCATGACGCGTGATCGGCGGGAGAAGATCACGGTTACCGCGCCGAAAACCGTGCGGTATGCAGGTCCTCGGGCGTTATCTCCCAAGGAAATGGGCCTCCGCGGCTCCCGCCGGCCCCGCCGGATCCGGTCAGGACGGGGCGCCGATCCCGGTCAGCAGGAGGTCCACGACGGTCTCCGCGTAGCCCTCCGGGAAGGTCTCCTGCGGGGTCTTGGTGGACAGCGACCCGGTCAGCATCGAGATGCCCGCCTCGATGTCGAGGTCGGCGCGCAGCTCCCCCGTCTCGACGCCGCGGCGCAGCACCTCGCGGATGACGGCGCGGCGCGGCTCGATGACGTCCTGCTTGTAGCGGGCGTACAGCTCGGGGTACTTCTCGGCGCCGCCGACCACGTTCCAGAAGCAGCGCGAGTAGCGCTTCTTGCGCTCGGCGGCGAAGGTCCGCGCGATCTCGGTGAGGTCCTCGCGGACGGACGCGCCGGACGGCGCGGGCAGCTCGCCCTTCGCCGCGCCGAGCGCGCCCACGATCAGCGCCTCCTTGCTGGGCCAGCGCCGGTAGATCGTCGTCTTGCCGACGCCGGCCCGGGCGGCCACCGCCTCGATGGAGACGCCGGCCACCCCGGACTCCGCGGCGAGCAGGTCGAGGGTGGCCTCGATGATGGCCTTCTCGGCCCGCTCGCTGCGCGGACGTCCCGGCGCGCGGTTGGTCGTCGTGTCGTTCATCGCATGCTCACGTTCTCACACGTGTGCCTTCTCCGGTTCCGGAGCCGCCTGGTTCTCCGCGGCGGGAGCGGCGGCGGTGCGTCCGGGCATCCACTTCAGCACGACCAGGGCGCCGAGGAAGGACACGACGGCCGCGACGATCGACGCGGTGTGCATGGCGTGCACGAACGCGGTGTCGGCGGGGCCGATCAGGCCGTGGCCCGCGGCGCCCATCCGGGCGGCGACGGCGTGCGCGCCCTCGATGGACTCGCCGGCGGCCTGGCGCGCCCCGGCGGGCAGCGCGGCGAGCCGGTCGTGCAGGTCGCCGCGGTAGACGGACGCGACGACGGAGCCGAGGACGGCGACGCCCATCGCGACCGCGACCTGCCGGGCGACGTTGTTGACGGCCGATCCGGCGCCGGCCTTCTCGCGCGGCAGCGCGGACATGACCGACTCGGTCGCGGGCGGCATCACGTTGGCCATCCCGGCGCCCTGCACGAAGAAGATCACGCCGAGGATCCACATGGGCGTGTCGGTGCCGACGAACTGGTAGCTCGCCAGCGCGACGGTGACCAGCAGCAGCCCGGACGTGCAGACGGCCTTGGCGCCGAACCGGCGGACCATGCCCGCGCTGCGCGGGGAGAAGATCAGCTGGGCGGCCGCGAAGGGCAGCACCATCGCGCCGGACTCCAGCGCGCTGAGGCCCCGCACGGACTGCATGTAGAAGCTGGTGAAGAAGAACACGCCGGTCGCGGCGAAGAAGCACAGCGCGATGGACGCGACGGCGGCCGACATGCGGGCGTCCTTGAACAGCCGGACGTCGAACGCCGGCGAGGCGGTGCGGGCCTCGTGCCAGACGAACAGGGCGAGCACCGCGGCGCCGGCGAGGATCGGGCCGAGGGTGCTCAGGGTCAGCCATTCGCCCTTGTCACCGCCCTGGATGATGCCGTACGACACCACGACCAGGCCGACGACCGACAGCAGTACGCCGACCGGGTCGAGCCGTCCGGGGCTCGGGTTGCGCGACTCGGGCACGAGGAACGCGATCAGCGTGACGCCGGCGATGATGACCGGCACGTTGATGAGGAAGACCGAGCCCCACCAGAAGTGGGCGAGCAGCAGGCCGCCGGTGAGCGGGCCGATGGCGACGCCGAGGCCGACGGCGCCGGCCCAGATGCCGATGGCGCGGGCGCGCTCGTGCGGCTCGAAGACGTTGGAGATGATCGACAGCGTCTGCGGCATGATCGCGGCGCCGCCGAGGCCCATCAGGGCGCGGGCGTAGATGAGCTGGTCGGGCGACTGGGCGTAGGCCGAGGCCAGCGAGGCGAGGGCGAACACGGCCATGCCGCCCATCAGCACGCGCTTGCGGCCGATCCGGTCGCCGATGACGCCGAAGGTGAACAGCAGGCCGGCGAAGACCAGCGTGTAGGAGTTGATCGACCATTCGAGCTGGCTCTGGGTGGCGCCGAGGCCCTTGTCGGGGTCGGCGATGGTCTTGAGCGCGACGTTGAGGATGGTGTTGTCGAGCACCACCACCAGCAGGCTCACGGTCAGCACGCCGAGGATGTACCACCGGCGCCGCTGGACGGTCTGGGAGTCCACAGCGCTCCTTGGATCGTGACGGAGGGAATGCGATACGGGTACGTCTCGTTTCGTAAGGAGCGTACGCCGCGTTGCACCGATACGCAACCGTAGCGTTTCGTAATTTGTTCCGGCCCGGCGCCTGAAAGATCCGGGAATCTCGGGGACTACCCGAATCGTTTTCGAAGTGGCACCATCGGATCCGTCTGGGTACGCCACCGTGGCGCCTCAAGACCGGAGGTTCTCCATGTCTTCTTCTGTAGCGCCGCCCGCACAGCCGACCGCACTCTACGGCGGTACCGGCGGGCGAAGGGTCACCGTCCGCGACATCGCGGCCGCCAAGGAGCGGCACGAGAAGTGGCCGATGCTCACCGCCTACGACGCCCTCACCGCGCGGATCTTCGACGAGGCCGGCATCCCCGTCCTCCTCGTCGGCGACTCCGCCGCCATGGTCGTCTACGGCTACGACTCGACCATCCCGGTCACCGTCGACGACCTGATCCCCCTCGCCGCCGCCGTCGTCCGCGGCTCCAAGCGCGCGATGGTCGTCGCCGACCTGCCGTTCGGCTCGTACCAGACGGGCGTTCCCGAGGCCCTCGCCGCCGCCACCCGGTTCCTCAAGGAGACCGGCGCGCACGCGATCAAGGTGGAGGGCGGCCGCCGGATCCTCCCGCAGGTCGAGGCGATGGTCTCCGCCGGCATCCCCGTGATGGGCCACCTAGGCCTCACCCCGCAGTCCGTCAACGTCTTCGGCGGCTACCGGGTCCAGGGCCGCGGCCAGGCCGGCGAGGAGCTGATGGCCGACGCCAAGGCCCTCGAGGCGTCCGGCGCGTTCTCCGTCGTCCTGGAGTGCGTCCCCGAGGAGCTCGCCGCCCGCGTCACCTCGTCGCTGTCCATCCCCACCATCGGCATCGGCGGCGGCAACCAGACCGACGCGCAGGTGCTGGTCTGGCAGGACATGGCCGGCCTCACCCCGCACACCGCGAAGTTCGTGAAGAAGTTCGCCGACATCGGCACCGTGCTCGGCGACGCCGCGCGCAGCTACGCCGAAGAGGTCGTCAGCGGCGTCTACCCGGCCCCCGAGCACACCTACCACTGAGTGATGGCGGCGCCCTCGCCGCCAGGCCGTTAGACGGCGTCCCCGGCGGCGGTCACTGGTCCGGGTTCGAGCGGACCAGCTCGCCGCCGCCGGCCCGCGTCTCGCCGGCCTGGCCGTTGCGCGGCACCGGGACGGGCGGCGGCCCGGCCGCCATGATCTCGTCCCGGAGGGTGTCGACGGCGGAGCGCAGCACGTCCGGGCCCGCCACGTTCATCAGCAGCAGCCCCAGGTTGAGGGCCATCTGCCCGTCGGTCATCTCGCTGCCCGCGAGCGCGTCCACCGCGGTGCGCAGGTCCGCCTGGTCCTCGGCGGAGACGTTCTGCAGCAGGCCGAGGCAGTACGTCGGCAGCGCCAGCTTCGACTTGGCGAACGAGACCCCGCGCATGATCTCCCCCGCCTCCTGCGCGCGGGTCTTCGCCTGCATCCGGTCGACGCCCCGGTCCGCGGCGGCCAGCAGCGAGGTCAGCAGCGTGCTCGGCCCGACCGCGACGTCCTCGTCCCCCACCCGGACGGTGAACACCGCGCTGCGGAACACCATCATCGAGCCGAGGCTCGCGACCAGCACCTGCGTCGCCGCGGCCACGTCCGGCGACGCCACCCCGAACCGCCAGCCGAAGGTGTGCAGGAGCAGCAGCGACCCCGCGCCCGCTCCCCCGTTGATCAGCACGTACGCCCAGGTGCTCGGCACCCGGACCAGCGTGGTGGGGCGGTCCCGGTAGCGGCTGACCAGCTCGGCGACGCCGACCAGGCAGCTCAGCGAGACCGCGACGAGGTATCCGGCCATCCGGTCCCGATCACCGCCCGGTCAGCCGGACGACCTCGTCGATCTCCCGCTCGATCGAGACCAGTCCCCGGTCGCGCAGCCGCTCCACGGCGCCCGCCACCTCCAGCAGCCCGAGCCCGGTCGCGTGCCGGATCTCCGCCAGCGACAGCGGCCCGTCCGCCGCCCGCAGGTGGTCGAGCACCCGGCCGTAGGCGTCGCCGCCGCCGGCCTCGCCCGCCCCGCCCGCGTCACCGCGCGCGTGCGGCGCCCCGGGGGCGTCCGGCGCGGCCGGTGCCGCGGGCGCCCCGGGCCCGGCGGGCCGGCCGGGCGGGGCCAGGAACGCGCTCCACGGGTCCGCGGACCGGATCTGCCTCATCTTCACCTGCCCTGTCGCATGCCGATCATAGGCGCCGCCGGAGCCGGCGCGGCGGGACCGCCGCCACATCGCCCACGGCGGGCGCCGCCGTGCGCCGCGCCCGCCCGTCTCGTCCATGCCCCAACGTCAGCACTTGGACGCGCCGCGGTCGGCTACCGCTCCCGCCATTGTCGCCTTCCTGGCCGGAACGCGCCACGCCGATCCCCCGGCGGCCGCGCCCGCACCGCCGCCCCGGGGCCGTCACCCGAGCCGCACCCGCGGGTCGATGACGGCGTAGAGCAGGTCGACGGCCAGGTTGAACACCACGACCGAGACTGCGGTGATCAGCGTGACGCCGAGGACCATGGGCAGGTCGCCGCTCTGGATGGAGGTGATCGCGAGCTCGCCGAGGCCGGGGATGCTGAAGGTGTTCTCGGTCAGCACCGCCCCGCCCAGCAGGAGGCCGAGGTCGAGGCCGAACACGGTCACGATCGGCGTCATGCAGGCCCGCAGCGCGTGCTTGGTGACGACGACCGCCTCCGGCAGCCCCTTGACGCGGGCGGTGCGGATGAAGTCCTCGCTCATCGTCTCGAGCATCCCCGCCCTGGTGAGCCGCGCGTACATGGCCGCGTAGAGGAAGGCGAGCGTCACCCAGGGCAGCACCAGCGCCCGGAACCACATCCCGGGGTCGGCGGTCAGCGGCCGGTAGCTGCCGCCTCCGGGGAGGATCCTCCAGGTGTAGGAGAACAGGGCGAGCGAGACCAGGCCGGTGAAGTAGATCGGCAGCGACACCCCGCCGAGCGCGATGATCATCGTCGCGCGGTCCCATAACGAGCCCTTGCGCAGCGCCGACACCACACCGGTGACGATGCCGCCGGCGAGCCAGAGGAACGCGGCGCCCACCGCCAGCGACGCGGTCGCGGGCGCGCGGTCGAGGAGCGTCCCGAGCACCGGCTGGCTGCTGCGGAACGAGTAGCCGAGGCACGGCGCCGGGCAGTGGTCGGTGACCGGGCCCGCGTCGTAGTCCCGGCCGACCGCGATCGCCTTCAGGTAGTGCCAGTACTGGACGAGGACCGGCTGGTCGAGGCCGAGCCGCTGCTTCGTCGCCTCGATCGCCTGGACGGTCGACGCCCGCCCGGCGTAGGACGCGGCGATCTGGTCGGTGGTCTGCCCCGCCAGCTTCGGCAGCCAGAAGAACGTGCCGAACGTCACCAGGGTGACCAGCAGCAGCATGACGGCGGCGCTCATGAAGCGCCGGACGATGTAAGCGAGCACGGTCTTCCACCCCGTCGGCCCGCCGGACGGTCCCGGCCGTTCGCCCGACCGGCGCGCGTGGTCACGAGGGCCGGTCCCTCGGCGGCCCGTCACCGGCAGACTAACCGCGTGGTCCCGCGGGGGCCTTGGTCGGAAGTCCCCAAGAAAACGGCGGGGCGTTGGCCGGAAATGTCATCGCGCATGCTCACGCGCGGGCTCGCTCCCCGCGCCCCGGAAGCGAGTCCCGCGCGGAACGGAACGACGCCCGCCACTCCGCCGGCGCCCCCGCTCCGGGCGCCCGTCAGACGTCGGTGATGCGGAGCCCCGCGTGCGCCTTGTAGCGGCGGTTCATCGAGATGAGGTTCGCGGTGAACGCCTCGACCTGCCCGGCGTTGTGCAGCCGCCCGCCGTAGACGCCGCGCATGCCGGGGATGCGTCCGGCGAGCGCCTGCACCAGGTCCGTCGCCTCGCGGTCGTTGCCGAGGACGAGGACGTCCAGCTCCATCTCGTCCACCTCGGGGTCGAGCAGCAGCTTCGCGGACACGTGGTGGAACGCCGCGACGACCCGGCTGCCGGTCAGCACGGCGGCGGCCTGCTCGGCGGCGCTGCCCTCCTCGACCGGGAGCGCGAACGCGCCCTTGCCCTTCTCGAAGCCCAGCGGGTTCACGCAGTCCACGACGATCTTGCCGGCGAGCGCCTCGCGCAGCGACTCCAGCAGCGCCTTGTGCCCCTCCCACGGCACCGCGACGACCACCACGTCGGCGCCGCTCGCGGCGGCCTCGTTCTCCGCGCCCGACACGGGCAGGTCCGCGCCCAGGTCGTCGGCGGCCTGCTGCGCGCGCTCCACCTTCCGCGACCCGATGACCACCCGGTGGCCGGCCAGCGCGAACCGGCGCGCCAGGCCCTTGCCCTGGTCCCCGGTGCCGCCGAGGATGCCGATGGTGAGGCCGCTGACGTCGGGGAGGTCGTGGGGAGTCCTCTGCTGCTGCTCAGTCATGCGGCCGAGTCTGCCAGGCGGCCCTCCGGCCGCTTCGCGTCGCCCTCCCGGCTCGGGCGAAACCGGCGTGCCGCCGGCGTCCGGTGCGGCACCATGGACCGGTGGACGCCGAGCAGATCGTGATGTTGCGCGAGGTGCTGTCCGCCACCGGCTGGCTGGAGCGCACCCAGGACTTCGGACGCGCCCTGCGGGTCACCTCCCGCACCCCCGGCGGGCTGCTGCTGGTCGGCACGCCCGGCGGCGACCCGTGGCACCTCGCCGCGCACCTGGACGACGAGTCGCGGCTCGGCGACGCCCCGGGCCTCGCGCCCACCCTGGTGCGCTGGTCGCCGCCGCCGGACGCGCCGCCCCATCTGAGCGTCGGGCTGTCGCGGCTGGAGGAGGCGCGGCGCGGCGAGACGCTGTTCGTCGTCGCCGAGGACGAGGCGCCCGTCCCGCTGCTGGAGCGGGTCGACGACGCGCGCCGCGTCGGCGCCACGATCCTCGCGCTGGACGGCGGCGACCGCGAGCTGGAGGGCCTGGCGCACGAGGCGCTGACCGTCCCGGCGGGCGAGGCGCTGCTGTCGTTCGACGGCGCGCAGCACCTGGTGAGCGCCGCGGCGGGCCAGGAGCCCGCGCGCGGCGCCCGCGGCCTGCGCCACCGCCTCGCCAGGCTGCTCGAGGCGGTGACCGGCCCGACCGTCGACTAGCCCGCCGCCGGTCCTCCCCGGCGTCCCGCTAGTCCTCCCCGTCGTCCCTGCGCCACGCCTCGTTGCGCTCGCGGGCCAGCGCCAGCGCGCCGGCCGCCGCGCTCTCGGTCGGGTACGGGCCCATCCGGTCCTTGTTCGGGCAGCCGGGCCCGTGCTCGACCTTCATGTGCTTCAGGCAGAACCACCAGTCACCGTCGTCACCGGCCATCGGCGCTCCTTCCGATCGTGGCTCGCGCGGGATTCGTTGCCGCGATGCCGCTGACTACACTCCATCACTATGACGACCCAGCTTCTCCGTCCCGGCAACATCTCTCCCATGCGGAAGGTACCGGCGCAGATCCCGCGGCCGGAGTACGTGGGGAAGAAGCGCCCGAAGACCGGCGAGCCGGACGTCAAGACACCCGAGACCATCGAACGGATGCGCGTCGCCGGCAAGATCGCGGCACAGGCGCTGGAGGAGGTCGGCAAGCACGTCCGGCCGGGCGTCACCACCGACGAGCTGGACCGCATCGGGCACGAGTTCATGCTCGACCACGGCGCCTACCCGTCCACCCTCGGCTACCGGGGGTTCCCGAAGTCGCTGTGCACCTCGATCAACGAGGTGATCTGCCACGGCATCCCCGACGACACCGTGCTGCGCGACGGCGACATCGTCAACGTCGACATCACCGCGTTCATCGGCGGCGTGCACGGCGACACCGACGCGACGTTCCTCTGCGGCGACGTGGACGAGGAGTCGCGGCTGCTGGTGGAGCGCACCCGCGAGGCGACGATGCGGGGCATCAGGGCGGTCAAGCCGGGGCGCGCGCTGAACGTGATCGGGCGGGTCATCGAGTCCTACGCCAAGCGGTTCGGGTACGGGGTCGTCCGCGACTTCACCGGGCACGGCATCGGCACCACGTTCCACTCGGGCCTGGTCGTCCCGCACTACGACGACCCGAACGCCACGACGCTCATCGAGCCGGGCATGACGTTCACCGTCGAGCCGATGCTGACCCTCGGCAGCCACGACTACGACATCTGGGACGACGGCTGGACCGTCGTCACCAAGGACCGCAGGCGCACCGCGCAGTTCGAGCACACGCTGCTGGTGACCGAGGACGGCCACGAGATCCTCACCCTCCCGTGACCCCTTCGTCGACCTAGCGTCCCCTTCAGCCAGCGACCCGGCCGGGAGAATGCGCCTGATGAACGCGCCAGCGCCGTACGAGCCGAGGGTTCCGTCCGACAGCATGCCTCCCGGGCGGGCCGCGCTGAGCGTGACCTGGGCGGCGCTGCCGTTCCTGACGCTCGGGTACGCGACGCCCTTCACGTTCGCGGCGGCGGCCCTGTGGCGGCGCAGCGCGCACCTGCTGGTGTCGTCGGCGGTGTACATCGGCGTGTTCGCGCTGATGCTGTACCTGCTGCCGGACATCGGGAAGCAGGACGGCACGCAGCAGGCGGTGGGGGTGCTGCTGTTCGTCCTCGCGGTGGTGGGGTGCGGGCACGCGTTCCTCATCCGGCGCCGGGTGTTCGACCCGCACGGGCTGGCGGGCATCGACAACGAGGCCGTCGTGGAGCGGGTGCGGCGGCAGCGGCTGCTGCGCGAGAAGGCGCGGGAGCTGGCGGCGAGCGACCCGGGCCTCGCCAAGGAGCTGCGGATCGGCCGCCCCGACCTGACGCGCCAGTACCAGGACGGCGGCCTGGTCGACGTCAACCACGCCCCGGCGGAGGCGCTGACGCTGCTGCCCGGCATCACCCCGGAGCTCGCGGCGCGGATCGAGCGGGTGCGGGCGGAGGCCGGCGGGTTCGTGTCCGCCGAGGAGATGTCGGCGGTGGCGGGCCTGCCGCCGCAGCTGACCGGCGACCTCGCCGACTACACCGTCTTCATCCGTTAGCGGCCGTCCTCGTCCGCTGGCGGGCGTCATCGTCCCCCTGCGGGGCCGTCTCGATCCGCTGATCGCGGGTATGTGGCGGGCGTGACGGAGAAGAAGGGCGGCGGGGACGCGCGGAAAGGCGGCGACCGCCTCGCCGAGTACCGCGGCAGACGCGACCCCCGGAAGACGCCCGAGCCCGTACCCGAGGAGGAGGCCCTCCCGCACGGCGACGACGACACGTTCGTCGTCCAGGAGCACCACGCCTCCAGCCTGCGCTGGGACCTGCGGTTCGAGCGGGACGGCGTGCTGGTCTCCTGGGCCGTGCCGAAGGGCCTGCCGTGGAGCCCGAAGACGAACCACCTGGCCGTCCACACCGAGGACCATCCGCTGGAGTACGCGACGTTCGAGGGCGACATCCCGCAGGACGAGTACGGCGGCGGCAAGGTGACGATCTGGGACCGCGGGACGTACGAGACGGAGAAGTGGTCCGAGCGCGAGGTGAAGGTCGTCATCCACGGCTCGCGGGTGTCGGGCCGGTACGTGCTGTTCAAGACGCGCGGCGAGAACTGGATGATCCACCGGATGGACCCGCCCGCGGACCCGGACGCCGAGCCGCTGCCGGAGGCGCTGCGCCCGATGCGGCCGGTCCGGAAGACCCGGCTGCCGCGCGACCAGGACGCGTGGGGGTTCGAGTTCGCGTGGGGCGGCCGGCGGCTGCTCGCGTACGTGGAGGGCGGCCGGACGCGGTTCACCGACGGCCGGGGGCGCCCCGTGGACGGTCCCGCCGGGCTCGGCTCGCGGCTCGGTGAGCGGCTCGGCGCGCGCCCGGCGGTGCTGGACGGCGCGCTGGCCGTGCTGGACGGCCGCGAGACCTACATGATCTTCGATGTGCCGCATCTGGACGGCCGGCCGCTGCTGGACGTCCCGTACCGCGAGCGCCGCGCCAGGCTCGACGGGCTGGACCTGTCGGGCCCGGCGTGGCAGACGGCGCCGTGGTACCCGGGCGACGGCGACGCGGTGCGGGAGACCGCGGCCGCCCAGGGCCTGCCCGGCGTCCTCGCGAAGCGGCTGGACTCGCCGTACGAGCCGGGCGAGGAGTCCGACGCCTGGCGCCTGATCGAGGCGCCCTCGCGTAAGCGCTGACCGGCCGCGGGCTCAGTAGCCGACGGCTCGGTAGGCCGCGGCTCAGTAGGCGACGGCTCAGTAGGCGACGGTGATGCGGCGGCCGATCGCGTCGTTGTTCTCCAGCTCGTCGACGAGCGCGACGGCGTAGTCCTCCGCGCTGATGCGGCTGTTGCCGTCGGCATCACTGAGGAGCTGGTCGCCGCCCAGCCGGAACGTGCCGGTGCGCTCGCCGGGCTCGATGAGCGCGGCGGGCGAGATGAAGGTCCAGTCCAGGTCGCCGGCCTCGGCCCGGATGACGCCGAGCTGCGCGGCCGCGGCGAGCGCCTCGTTCTTGTAGACGTCGGGGAAGCCGGGGGTGTCCACGAGCCGGACCCCGGGCGCGACCTCCAGGCTTCCGGCGCCGCCGACCACGACCAGGCGGCGGACACCGGCCCGCCGCAGGGCGTCGAGGACGCCGCGGGTGGTGGCCAGCAGCGGTCCCTCGGTCTCCGAACCGTCCCGGGGCGGCGGGACGGTCAGCACGACGGCGTCGTGCCCCTCGGCCAGCCCGGCGATCGCGGCGGCGTCGGCCGCCTCGGCCTTGGCCGTCCCCTCGTTCCCGCTCCGGGTGACGCCGGTGACCTCGTGGCCGCGCTCGCGCGCCTCGCCGGCGATCCGCCGGCCGATCATTCCGGTCGCGCCGATCAACAGGATCCTCATGTCGTCCTCCTCCGTGTCCGTGCCGACCATGAAGGTATCCATCGGATACTGGTTACTTCAACGTGCTATTGGTACCCTCTGGAAACCATGAGAGGCGACGCGTTCGATCCCGAGTGCCCGACCCGGCTCATCCTCGACCGGATCGGCGACAAGTGGTCGGTGCTGGTCGTGCTGAGCCTCACCGGCGGACCGCTCCGCTTCACCGAGCTGCGCCGTCTGATCGGCGGCGTCACCCCCAAGGTCCTTACCCAGACGCTGCGCACGATGGAACGCGACGGCCTGGTCACCCGGCAGGTGTTCGCCGAGGTCCCGCCCCGCGTCGAGTACGCGCTGACCCCGCTGGGGCTGTCACTGCACAAGCCGATCCAGGCGATCACCGAGTGGGCCGAGGAGAACGTCGAGGCCGTCGTCGCCGCCCGCACCGCCCACGACGCCTGACCGTGCGCAGCGCCCACGACGCCTGACCGTGCGCCGGCCGTGCGGGCGCCTTCTCCCCCATCCTGCCGCCGTGGAACCGCCCCGGCGCTATCCGCATCAAAGGGACGTGGCATCCGCTTCGGCGCGCCGCCGCTGAAAACGATCAGTAGCGGGCTAGAGTCCCGCCCTGAACCGGGCGGCGGACGGTGCGCGGAAGGCGGGGGAACTGCCCATGATGGGGAAGACGCACGCGCTGAGCGGCGCGCTGGCGTGGCTGGCCGCGGTGCCGGTGCTCGGCCAGGAGAAGCTGCTCGGCGAGTACGCGGTGTCGCTGTCGCCCGAGCAGGTCGCGGCGGGCGCGGTGGTGTGCGCGGGCGCGGCGATCCTGCCCGACATCGACCATCACAACGGACGCATCGCCAACACCTACGGTCCCATCACGCACCACATGTGCAAGTGGATCGGGAAGGTGTCGGGCGGGCACCGGCACGCCACCCACTCGATCCTGTTCGCGGTCGGCATCGGCTGGGCGATGGACACCCTGGCCACCCACTACGTGTACGCGTGGTGGGCCTGCCTGTTCATGATCGTCGGACTGGGCCTGCGCGGCGTCGGCCTCGACTTCGAGGGCCGCGAGCCGCAGTCCGCGCTCGCCGACTGCGCGCTGGCGCTGATCGCCGTCTGGCTGATGCACAAGATCGACATGAGCTTCGTGGGGTTCGCGGTCACCCTCGGCTGCCTGGCGCACGTGGCCGGGGACTGCCTGACACCGCGCGGCTGCCCGGTGTTCTGGCCGCTGCCCTGGCGGATCGAGGTGCCGGTGGTCCCCCGCACGAACGGCAAGGTCGAGCACTGGGTCGTCGGGCCGGTGCTGATGCTCGGCATCGCGATCCTGGCGATCCGGTCGGTGCTCGGCGACGTCGCCACCCGCTGGCTCACCAAGGGCTGATCAGCGCAGGTCGGCGAAGTCGGCGCAGTCGACGAGCCCCCATCCGTACTCGTCGGGGTCCGGTCCGCTCCAGAGCTTCACCTGCTCGACCCCCGGAATGGACGCGGCGGTGCAGGCGATCTGGCCCAGCGCGACGCGCGACCAGCTCACCCGCCGGTGCGGCACGCCTTCCTGCAGGTCGACGATCAGGACGGAGGGATCGTCGACGATCCTGCCCTCCAGCGGGACGCGCACCTCGCTGTACAGGCCGACCCTTCCCTCCACCGAGGTGACCGGGACGCCGAGCTGCGCGATCGCCAGGTACGGGTGGCCCGGCAGCCCGGGACGGACGACCGGGCGGATGCCGCCGCCCTTCACGAGGTAGACCGTGATGGTGGAGGCCCGTCCCTGGGCGACCGGCATGCTGCCCGCGCTGAGCACGCCCGTCGGCCGGACGCCGCAGCCCGCCGACACCACGGCCGCCGTCACGGCGGCCGCCGCGGCGAGGGCCCGGACCGCCCGTCCCCGTCGCCTGATCATCCGTCCTCCCCGCACTCGTCCCGGTCCTCCTCGTCCGCCTGCCGGACGGGCAGCCAGAGCGTGAACACCGCTCCCCCGTCCGGCCCGTTGGCGGCCTCCAGCGCGCCGCCGTGCAGGACGGCGTTCTCCTTCGCGATCGACAGTCCCAGGCCGCTGCCCTCGCTGCGGGAGCGGGCCGCCTCCGCCTTCACGAACCGGTCGAAGACCACGGGGAGCAGGTCGTCCGGGATGCCGGGCCCGCGGTCGGCGACGGTGATCGCCAGGCCCGGCTCGCCGTCGCGCCGCTCCGGCCCGAAGCGCAGCGTGACCGGCGGGCCGCCGTGCTTCAGCGCGTTGCCGACCAGGTTCGCGACGATGACGTCGAGCCGCCGCGGATCCGCCCGGACGAACAGGTCGGCCGGGCCCTCCACCGCCACCCGGCCCGGCCAGCCGCGCGCCGACAGCGTGCCGGCGACCGCCTCCGCCACGTTCACGTCGTCCAGGACGAGCGCGGCGGCGCCCGCGTCGAACCGGCTGATCTCGATCAGGTGCTCGACCAGCCCGCCGAGCCGGCGGGTCTCCTCGGCGACCAGCCGCGCCGCGCCGCCGTCGTCGCCCGCCTCCTCGGCCAGCACGTCGGTCATCGCGATCATCGAGGTCAGCGGCGTGCGCAGCTCGTGCGAGACGTCCGCGACGAACCGGCGGGACGCCGCCTCCATCGCGCGCAGCTCCGTCACGGTCCGCTCCAGCGCGGCGGCGGCGTGGTTGTAGGTGCGGGCGAGGTCGGCGAGCTCGTCGTGCCCGCGCACCCGGACCCGGGTCGCCAGCCGCCCGTCGCCGAGCGCGCGGGCGGCCGCGCCGAGCCGGCGCACCGGCCGCAGCACCCCGCGGGTCGCGAGGAGGGCGAGCAGCAGCGCCGCGAGCAGCGCGGCGGCGTCGGCGACGATGAGCGCCCGGGTGAGCGAGCGCAGGTCCGCCGCCTCCCGGGACAGGCTCACCGAGACGAACACCATCGGCGGCGTGGTCCGCTGCGGCTCGTCCGCCGTCGTGGTGTAGCCGGTGGCGCGGGCGCCGACCAGCAGGTAGGGATGCCCCTCCAGACCGGGACGGGACTTGACCACGATCCGCTGGAAGACCATGCCGTGCGTCGCCCTGCGCGCGAACTCGCTGCTGACCGGCACGTCCAGCGCGCCGGCCGGGGGCTCCGGGGCGCTCCCGTCGAGCGGCACCGGCACGGCGACCACCGAGCGCCCGGGAGCCGCGAGCGTCTGCTCCACCTGGTCGGCGATCAGGAGCTCGGTGTCGGGCGGCATCTGCTGCGGGATCTGCTGGGCCAGCGTGTCGCGGATCTGGGTCAGCACCGCGTCCTGCGTGCGCTGCAGCATCACCCGCCGCAGCAGGACGTACGAGATGCCGGACGCGAGCACCGACGCCAGCAGCGCCACCACCGTGAACGCCGCGACGAGCCGGACCCGCAGCCCGGTGAACCGGCGCAGCGTCGTCACGGCGCGGTGAACCGGTAGCCGAAGCCGCGCACCGTCTCGATCAGCCGCGGCTCCCCGGGCTCGTCCTCGATCTTGGCGCGGACCCGCTGCACGCAGGCGTCGACCAGCCGCGAGTCGCCCGGATAGGTGTGCTCCCACACCTCGGCCAGCAGGTGCTGGCGGGTCAGCGCCTGACCGGGCCGCCGGGACAGCTCCAGCAGCAGCCGCAGCTCCGTCGGGGTGAGGCGGACATCGGTCCCCGCCTTGGTGACCTTCAGCGACGCGCGGTCGATGACGAGGTCGCCGTAGGCGGAGATGTCGGCGCGGGTCTCGGCGCGGCGCAGCACCGCCCGGATCCGCGCGTCCAGCACCCGCGGCTCGACCGGCTTCACCACGTAGTCGTCGGCGCCCGCCTCCAGGCCGAGGACGACGTCCAGGTCGTCGCCGCGCGCGGTGAGCAGGATCACCGGCAGCGGGTCGCCGCGGCGGATCCGCCGGCACACCTCGATGCCGTCGATGCCGGGCAGCATCACGTCGAGGATCGCGATCTCCGGGCGGCGGGCGCGCAGCGCCTCCAGGCCGTCCTCCCCGGTGGCGCGGGACGTCACGCGGTGCCCCTGGCGGGTCAGCGCCAGCTCCAGCGCGGTCCGCGCCGACGGATCGTCCTCCACGAAGAGAATGCTCGCCACCCGGACATTATTGGGCTCGCCGGTCACTCCGCCCCACTCATGTCACAAGATCCGGACATTCCGCCGACGGGACGGTGACGTCCGGCCCGGACCGTGGGGCCCATGACGCTCGAGATCGTTCCGGTCCTGCGGCCCGCCCCGGACGCTCCCCCGCGCACCCGGCGCCGCCGGGCCGTGCCGTGGCTGCTCGCCGCCGGATTCGCCGCGCAGGTCTGCGTCCGGCTGTGGTTCGCCCGCGCGCGCACTGGCCCCGTCGCCAACCCCGACGAGACCGGTTACCTGCTCGCCGCGCGCCTGCTGTCCGGCGGGCACGGCGGCGACATGTCCGGGAGCACCTTCTACCAGGGCGGATACCCGGCACTGCTGGTCCCCGCGTACTGGTTCTCGCACGACCCGGTCACCGTCTACACGATCGCCCTCGCCATCAACGCGGTCGTCGGCGCGGCCCTGTTCCCCCTCGGATACGTCGCCGCCCGCCGGTTCGGCCTGTCCCGCCGCACCGCGCTCCCCCTCGCCTGGGGCGCCGCGCTGCTGCCCGCCACCACGTTCTTCGGCGAGTTCGTCCTCGCCGACGCCGTCCTGCCCACGATCGTCCTCGCGTGGCTGTGTTTGTTGCAGCGCCCTTGGCGTCAGGCCCTGGAGGGCCTTCCTTCAACGGGCGCTGCGTGCGATGGCTGCATCGCTCCGGCTCGCCTGGGGGCTCGCTGCGCGATCAGGTTCTCGCAGGCTCGAACCTGGCTTCGCTCGCGATCGCGACGGTTCGGGTCGTCGCGTGGCCGGGGCTACGGGCTGGGGCCTGGCGATCAGGTCGCGTCCCGGGGTGCGCTGCGCTCTTGGCTTTCGCGGGAGCGGGTCGCAGTGGTTCGGGACGCGGGGGCGGCCGGTGCGGTCGCGGCGTTCGCGGCGGCGGTCCACAGCAGAGGCGAGGTCGTGCTCGCCGTCCATGTCGTGACGCTGGCGGCTCTCACGGTCGCCGGCGCCGTCCGCAGGCGCGGGGCCGTCGTCGCCGCAGGAGCCGCGGGGCTCGCGGTGACCGCGGGCGGTTACGCGGTGGCCGCGGCCGTCAACGGGCACGTCCGCGCCGAGCTGTACCCCGGCGGGGTGCTCGACCTCGCGGGGAACCTCGGGGAGCGGTTCACCACGGGCGCCGGGCAGGGGTGGGCGCTGTCCGGGGCGGCCGGGCAGATCTGGTACCTGGCCGTCTCCACGTGGGGGCTCGGCGGGGTCGGCCTGGCCGCCGTCGCCGCCGTGCTGCTGCGCCGCCGGTCGCTTCCGGCGGACCGGGTCATGGCGGGCGTGCTTCTCGCCGTGACGTTCGCGATCGCGTACGCGTCATCCGCGGCGCTCCCCGACGAGCACCGCGTGGGCAACTACGCGTACGGGCGGTACCTGTCATGCGTGGCGCTGGTGTACGCGCTGGCGGGTGCGGCGGCGCTGCTGCGCGCCGGCCTGCGCAGCGCGATGGGCCTGGTGGCGGCCGCCGCCGCCATCGTCGGCGCGGCGGGGCTGTGGGTGCGCCTCTACGCGGGCGAGCGGCTCCACACCTACAAGTTCATCGGGTTCGACTTCCCCGAGACGTCGTTCCTGACGGGCGACCGCGGTGCGCTGCACCTGACGGCCGCCTCGCTCGCCGCACTCGGCCTGCTGTGCGGATTCCTCGCGCTGGGCCGGGTCCCCCGGGCGGGGGCGGCCGTGGCGGCCTGCGCCCTGGCGGTGACGAACCTGGCCGCGCTCGCCTTCCTGTTCGGGACGCACCCGGACCGCGTCCGGCCCGCGCCGCCGCTGCCGGGCGCGCCGAAGGGCGGTGTCGTCGCGGACGCGTCGGTCGGATGGGAGGTCCGGACCATGCTCGTCCATCCGGTGTGGTGGACGAGGATCGGCCGCATCGACGTCCGCCGCGACCGGCCCGCGACCGGCGTGTGCACGGTCCTGGTGCAGACGCCGGACGGGACGTCCCCGGAGGCCTCGTGGCCCGCGCACCCGGCGGGCTGGCTCCCGCACGCGAACCGGTCGTGGTCGATCCGCTGGGTCGCCTGGCACGACCCGTCCTGCGATCAGTAGCGGGTCACCAGCGCGATGCGGCCGTGGTCGACCAGGAAGCCGTCGGAGACGAACGTCACCTCGCCGCCGTACTCCAGGGCCGTCTCGATGACGTCGTCCACGACGTCGTCGACG
Source organism: Actinomadura nitritigenes (assembly GCF_017573545.1). Classification (GTDB taxonomy): domain Bacteria; phylum Actinomycetota; class Actinomycetes; order Streptosporangiales; family Streptosporangiaceae; genus Spirillospora; species Spirillospora nitritigenes. The sequence goes on from NZ_JAGEOK010000025.1 coordinate 19,147, forward strand.
ACGTCCGCGCCCTTGAGGACGCCCGGCATGCCGTCGACCGGGACGAGCTCGCCGTCGGTCCGCACGGCGGGCGCGTAGTAGCCGCGCTCGACGACGAGGTGCTCGCCGCGGCCCTCCTCGACCAGCCGGGCGACCTCGGGGAGCCCGCCGGCGTAGCGCTGGATGCTGCGCGCCGCCTCCAGTTCGGCGAGCATCCCGACCTCCCGGAGGTCCTCGTAGGCGTGCAGGGCGGGACGGGCGGCCTCGATGAGGGTGCTCGGCGCGGCGCCCTCGTAGCTGCCGTCGACGCGCCCGGCGGGCCGGATGTGGGAGCCGGCGGCCTCGTCGAAGAAGGCCTGGTGGCGGGTGACGCCGGCGACGATGACGGGGCGGCGGTCGCGGGCGAGGACGCGGTCGAGGGCGGCGACGACCTCGCGGGCGGCCCGCCGGTGCGGTTCCTCCTCGCTGTCGCGGGCGCTGCGCCGCGCCATCCTGCCCGCGTCGATCTCCTCGGCGGGCTCCGGGGCGATCGGGAACCCGTCGCGGGCGTGCTCGGCCAGGTCCTCGCCCTGCCCGCTCCAGAGCCGGATGCGCTGGTCCGACAGCGACAGCAGCCAGTAGCGGGGCGAGCGGGTGTAGGCGGCGACGAGGTCGCGGGTGGCGAACCCGGTGTCGACGACGACGCGCTCGTCCACCGGCTGGGAGATCGCGAACGCGTGGTGCTCGCCGTCGGGCGCCGCGAACAGCACCAGGCCGTCGGAGGCGTGCCGCAGGTCGATCTCGGCGGCGGCCCGCTCCAGCGCGTGCACCACGTGGTCGGCGGTGCCGCCGGTCACCCGGACGTCGTCGTGCAGCCGGCGGCGGGCCTCGGCGAGCAGGTTGCGGAGCCTGATCGGGTCCTGGCGGTTGCCGGGCGCGGACCGGTGCGTCGGCATCAGCACCGAGACGGCCGGGTAGGGGCGGGGCTTGCGCAGGTCGGACAGGGTCGAAGCGTCCATGATCCCCCGATCATCGCCTCTTGCGTCTGTTGTCTCTTTTGTAGCTACTCGCAGGTAAATGAGGCGTAAGCGGCGATTGAGGATCCGGCGCGGGCCGGTCACGGGCGGGCGCGCAGGCCGTCCAGCACGACGCGGGTGACCGGGTCGCCCGCGCGGGCGCCGGGGCGGCAGACGGCCATGCTGATGATCTCGACCACCTCCGCGGGGCCGATGTCGCCGCGGACGGCGCCCTCCTCCTGCGCCTCGCCGGCCAGCCTCTCCAGCAGGGCGTCGACCTCCGCCTGGAGCTCCAGCCGCTCGGGCGGCGCGGGACCGTCCCCGGCGAGCGACTTGATCAGCGCGAACGGCTCGCCGGCGCAGTGCTCCACGGCCAGCGCCAGGACGTCCCAGCGCGGCACGTCCCGCTCCCGGACCTCGGCGATCCGGTCGCGGAACCGGACCAGCGCGGACACGGCGATCTCCTCGACGAGCGCGCGCCGGTCCGGGAAGTGCCGGTACAGCGTGCCCACGCCGAGTCCGGCCGCGCGCGCGATGTCGTCCATGCTCACCGCGCATCCCCGTGCCGCGAACAGGTCCAGCGCGGACGCGACGATGCGCTCGCGGTTGCGGCGGGCGTCGGCTCGCACCGTCTCCTCCTCCAGCCAAGCGGAACTTCGGGTTCAGGTTACTCTGTCCCCGTAAGCAGAAGCGGAACATCAGGTTCAGGTTAGGAGCGGTCCATGCGCATCGGAATGTTCGCCCTCGCCGCGGGGGCGCCGCTGGACGACGTCGTCGCCCGGGCCCGCCTGGCGCGCGACGCGGGGCTCGACAGCGTCTTCTTCGGCCAGGTCCCGTCCTGGGACGCCCTCATGGCCGCCGCCCTGGCCGGACGGGAGGCCCCCGGCCTGGAGGTCGGCACCGCGATCGTCCCGACCTGGCCCCGGCACCCCCTCGCCCTGGCGAGCCAGGCCCTCACCGCGCAGGCGATGGCGGGCGGGCGCTTCACGCTCGGCATCGGGCCGAGCCATCCGCCGGTCATCGAGGGCGGGCACGGCATCGCCTACGAGCGGCCCGCGCGGCACGTCCGCGAGTACCTGTCGGCGCTGCGCCCGCTGCTGCGCGGCGAGGACGTCGAGTACCGCGGCGAGACGCTGACCGCGGTGGGCGCGGTGGACGCGCCCGGGGCGACCCCGCCGTCGGTGATCCTCTCCGCGCTCGGGCCGGCGATGCTCCGGGTCGCCGGCGAGTTCGCCGACGGGACCGTGACGACCTGGACCGGCGCCGCCGCGATCGCCGACCACATCGTGCCGTCGATCACCCGGGCCGCCGAGGCCGCCGGGCGGCCCGCACCGCGCGTGCTGGCGGGCGTCGTCGTCGCGCTCACCACCGACCCCGACGGCGTCCGCCGGGAGCTGGCCGAGCAGTTCGCCGCCGCGTCGCGCTTCCCCGGCTACCGGGCGATCCTCGACCGGCAGGGGCTGTCCGGCGTGCACGAGACGGTCGTCGCGGGCGACGAGGCGGCGGTGGAGCGGGAGCTGCGCCGCTTCGCCGACGCCGGCGCGACCGACCTGCTGATCAGCCCGCACGGCGACGCGGCGCCGGTCCTGGAGCTCGCCGCGTCGCTGCGCCGGCCGCCCGTCACAGCGACGCGCGCAACTCCCGCTTGAGGACCTTGCCGGCCGCGGACACCGGGATCTCGTCCACGAACCGGACCTCGCGGAGCCTCTTGTAGTGCACGACGGCGGCGTTGACGTGCTCCAGCAGCTCGTCCGCGGTCACCTCGCCGGAGCGGACGACGAACGCGGTCGGCAGCTCCCCCGCCTTCGGGTCGGGGCGGCCGACCACGGCGGCGCCCGCGACGGCGGGGTGGGCGAGCAGCTTCTCCTCCAGCTCGCGCGGGTACACGTTGTAGCCGTTGTAGAGCAGCATGTCCTTCTTGCGGTCGACGATGGACAGGTAGCCGTCCTCGTCGAGCACGCCGACGTCGCCCGTGCGCAGCCAGCCGTCGGGGCTCAGCACCGCCCCGGTCTCCTCCGGCCGGTTCAGGTAGCCGGTCATGACCTGCGGGCCGTGCACGCACACCTCGCCCTCCGCGCCGGGCGGCAGCGCGGGGGTCGACTCGTCCACGGACGGGGCGTCCGCCGCGACGATCTTCACCCGGGCGTCCGGGACCGGGACCCCGACCGTGCCGGTCCTGCGCACGCCCGACCGGTGCGTGGGGTTCGCGGTGGCGCCCATCGTCACCTCGCTGAGCCCGTACGCCTCGACGACCACCGCGTCCGGGAAGGCGGCGCCCAGCCGCGCGATCATCTCGTGCGACAGCGGCGCGGCGCCCGACCGGACGCCGCGCACGGGCGACAGGTCGCGCTCGGCGAACGACGGGTGGGCCAGCAGCGCGGAGAACATCGCGGGCGCGCCGCCGAGCGCGGTGGCGCGGAACCGCTCCATGTCGGCCAGGAACGCCGGGACGTCCAGGCGCGGGTGGCTCACGATCGTCGTCCCGGTCATGAACTGGGAGTTCAGGTAGCCGACCGTGCCCATCGCGTGGAACCAGGGCGCGACGCTGACGATGACGCCCTCGCCGAGCGGCGTCGAGTACTCCCCCTCCGGAGCGGCCGAGCGGAGCGTCAGCCCGCCGTGGCCGTCGAGTTCGGGCACCGACCCCGTCCCGGAGCAGGCGAACTGCAGCGTGTTCACCACGACGTTGCGGTGCGGGAGCATCACGCCCTTCGAGCGGCCGGTCGTCCCGCCGGTGTAGGCGATGTGCGCCAGGTCGCGGCGGGCGTCGATCCCGACCTCGGGGAACTCGTCCGGGCGCCCCTCGCCGACCTCCTCGAACGCGACGCCGCAGCCGGCGAACGCGCCGTCGCACAGGCCGGTCACGTCCGCCGGGCCGCCGCCCGAGCCCGCGACCACCACCGTGCGGACCTTCGTCCGCCCGAGGACCTGCGCGACCGGCCCCGCGAGCAGGTCGAGGGTGACGACCACCACCGCGCCGCAGTCGGCGAGCTGGAAGGCCAGCTCGTCCGGTGGCAGCAGCGGGTTGCAGGGGGAGAACGTGGCGCCCGCCAGCAGCGTCCCGTAGTAGGCGATCGCGAACTGCGGCACGTTCGGCAGGTGCAGCGCGACGACGTCGCCGCGGCCGACGCCCCGCTCGATCAGGCCGTGCGCGAACCGGGCCGACGCGCGCGCCAGGCCGGCGAAGGACAGGTCGCGCCCGGCGTGGTGCAGGGCCGTCCGGTCGCCCCAGCGCCGCGCGGCGCCCGCGAGGATCGCGCCGACCGGGACGTCCGGGTAGTCGAGCGAATGCGGCACACCGGCGAACCAGTGCGGGGTGGTCTCGGAAGACGTCGCGCCCATCGCCGTCCCTTTCCAGAGGCTCGTTCTAGAATCTCGTTCACACACTCTAGGAGAGGGACCGGGCGCCCCGGTGCGGCGGGTCAGCGCAGCCGCTCGATCACCGGGCCGAACTCGTCCAGGAACGGACCGTGCACCGTCACGTAGGAGAAGCCGAACCGCTCGCGCCGCTCCCGCAGCTGCCCGGCGATCTGCTCGTGCGTGCCGATGAGCGCGAACGGCGTGTCCAGCACCTCCTCGACGCTCATGTACGGGAGGCGGGCGTCCCGGATCCGCTCGGCCGCGGCCCGCCGGTCCGGGGTGACCTCGACGTGCTGGACGAGCACGTTCCACTCGATCGCCCCGGCCCGGTCCCCCGCGTGCGCGCGGGCGAACGCGACCCGCTCGGCCGCCTGCGCGGCCGTCCCCATCCGGAACGTCCCCGGCGGCGCGCCCTCGACCTGGTACGTCCCCGCGATCCCCACGATGTCGGCGTGCTCGGCGGCGGCCCGCAGCACCGTGTCGCCGGTGCCGCCGACCAGCAGCGGCGGGCCGGAGCCGCCGAACCCCGAACGCTGCACCGGCGCGAGGTCGGCGAGCCCGAAGTGCTCGGCCACCGGCCTGCGCTCGGCGTAGCCCGGCCCGCCGAACAGCCGCCCGAGCTCCTCGATCAGCGCCGTCATCCGCTCGGCGCGGGCGGCGAACGGCTCCCACGCGATCCCCGCCGCGTCGAACTCCCACTTCATGTGCCCCGCGCCGAGACCGATTTCGACCCGCCCGCCGGTGAGCCGGTCGGCGGTCGCGATCTCGCGGGCCAGCAGGTGCGCGTTCCAGAAGGCGGCGTTCAGCACCAGCGTGCCGACCCGCAGCCGCTCGGTCGCGTCCGCCGCCGCGACCATCGTCGGGAACGGCGCCGGCGAGCCGAGGTGGTCGGGGACCTGCGCCACGTCGTAGCCGTACCGCTCGCCCCGCCGGCACCGCTCGACGAAGTCCCCGGGAGAGGCGATGTCGAAGAAGTTGAACCCGAACCGGAAGTCCCTCATGTGGCGATCATGCCCGGTCAGCCCGGAGTGATGAAGCCCGTCTCGTAGGCGAGGATGACCGCCTGCGTCCGGTCCCGCGCCTGGAGCTTGGCGAGGATGTTCCCGACGTGCGTCTTCACCGTCTGCGGGCTCACGAACAGCTCCCCGGCGATCTCGGCGTTGGAGCGGCCCTTCGCCACCAGGCGCAGCACGTCCGCCTCCCGCTCGGTCAGCTCGCCGTGCCAGCGCGCCGCCCGCCCGCCGGCCGGCGACGGCCCGTGCGCGGCGGCCAGCTCCCGGATCGCGGCCGGGAACAGCAGGGTGTCGCCGTGCGCGACCATCCGGACCGCCTGCAGGATCTCCTCCGGCCGCGTCCGCTTGAGCAGGAAGCCGTTCGCGCCGGCCTTCAGCGCGTCGTAGACGTACTCGTCGTTCTCGAACGTCGTCACGACGATGATCTTCGGGGGCTCCCGGACGGTGTCCAGGATGTGGCGGGTCGCCTGGATCCCGTCGAGCCGCGGCATCCGCACGTCCATCAGGATCACGTCCGGGCGGAGCCGCGCCACCGCGTCCGGCACCTCCGCGCCGTCGGACGCCTCGCCGACCACGGCCAGGTCCTCCTCGGCGTTGATGATCGCCGCCAGTCCCGCCCTGATCAGCCGCTCGTCGTCGACCAGCAGCACCTTGATCGTCATGTCCCGGACCCTCTCACGAAGCACCGTCCTCCCGTGGAACACCCGCGTCCGGTGGAGCACGCCGCTCCGGGGACGGGGCACCGCCGCCGCCTGCTCAGGGGACGCGTCCCAGCGGCAGCGACACGTGCATCCGCCAGCGGTCGCCGTCCGGCCCCGCCGTCATCTCGCCCCGCAGCACGGTGACGCGCTCGCGGATGCCGCCGAGCCCGCGCCCGCCGCCGTGCCCCGACCCGACGCCGCGCGCCCCCAGCGGGTTGCTCATCTCCATCTCCAGCCGATCCCCGGCCACGCCGAGGCGCAGCCGCACCGGCACCTTGCCCGCGTGCCGCAGCGCGTTCGTCAGCCCCTCCTGGACGATCCGGTACGCCTCCCGGGACACCGCCGCGGGCACGTGCTCGACCTGCGGGTCCACCTCCGAGTCGAGCCGCACCCCGGCGAGCCGCGTCTGCTCCAGCACGCGGCCGAGATCCTTCAGCGTGGGCTGCGGCGCCGGCCGGGACCGGTCCTCGCGCAGCAGCCCGAGCACGTGGTCCAGATCCTCCAGCGCCGCACGCGCCGACTCCTCGATCGCGCCGAGCGCCTCCCGGGCGAACTCCGGGTCGGTGTCCAGGACGCGTCCGGCCGCGCCCGCCTGCAGCGTCACGACGCTGAGCGCGTGCCCCACCGAGTCGTGCAGCTCGCGCGCCAGCCGGTTGCGCTCGGCGAGCCGGACCGCCCGCGCCTCCAGCTCCGCGAGCCGCTCCGCGGCGGTCGGCCCGAGGAACCGCGGCGCCAGCCGCGCCAGCAGCACGCCCCCCGCGACGATCAGGACGAGCAGCACCGCGACTCCGGCGACCCCGGCCGGCGGCGCCGCCCACTCCACCCACGTCCCGGGCCGCCCCCACCGGCCGAGCAGCCGCTCGTCCCAGTCCACCATCGGCGCCATGACCAGCACGAACGCGAAGGGCGGCACGGCCAGGCTGAGCCCGCTGACGACCACGCCGGCGAACAGGTGCAGGGTGAACCACGCGCCGGACCGCGTCCGGCTCTCCCAGGTCCCCGCCGGCCCCGGCGCCAGCGCCGCCGCCGGGCCCCGCAGCAGCTCCTTGGCCAGCGAGCTCTCCAGCAGCCGCACCGACGGGACGAGTCCGGTGACGAACGCGGCGGCCGCCGGGAACACCAGCAGCGCCAGCACCCCCGCGCCCGGCCCGCCGAAGGGCAGCAGCGCGGCGAGGGTCATGCCGAGGAACCAGTACGGCATGAGCAGCGCCCCGCCCACCACCAGGTGGGCCCAGCGCCGCCAGGTCGTCCGCTCGATCAGCGGATGCAGAACACCGGACACGCCCCGATCCTGGCAGAACGGTGGCGCCGCCCCCTCCCCCGCGCGACCGGCGCGGCTCCCCCGCGCGGGGGAGCCGCCCGCCGCATCACGCACGGACCGCCGCATCAGCGCCGCGCCCGCCGCCGCGTCACGGCGCGCGTCCTGGCACGGGTCGGCGCGTCACGCCTCGGGCTGCCGGGCGGCCTTCCGGCCCTGCTCGCCCGCGAGCCGGTCGCGCTCGGCGAGCTTGGCCAGGCGCGCGTTGTAGGCGGCGAGCTCGTCCTCCCCCTCGCCGGCCTCCCCCCGCGCGGTGCGCTCGGCGGCGCGGTCGGCCTTGCGGTCCATCCGGCGGGCCTGCCGCTGGTCGTCGGCGTACCACTGGAACGCCATCACCAGCAGGACGACGAAGGTCGGCACCTCGCCGAACGCCCACGCGATCGACCCGGCGGTGTGCTGGTCGTGCAGGATCGTGGTGCCCCACGGCGGGTTGACGGCGTTGTACCAGCCGGTCGCGAGCGCCTGGTTCAGGCTCATCAGCGCGATGCCGAAGAACGCGTGGAACGGCATGGTGACGAACAGCAGCAGCAGCCGCATCGGGTGCGGCAGCCGGCGCGGCGCCGGGTCGATGCCGAGCAGCACCCAGAAGAACAGGCAGCCGGACGCCAGGAAGTGCACCATCATCGCGATGTGCCCGAGATGGTCCCCCATGAGCTTCTCGAACAGCGGCGTGAAGTACAGCGCGAACGTGCTGCCCATGAACAGGATCGTGGCGAACGCCGGATGGGCGACGAACCGGACGAAGCGGCTGTGCAGCATCGCGGTGAGCCACTCGCGCGGGCCGCGGTCGCCGCGGATCCGGGCGGGCTTGAGCGCGCGCAGCGCCAGCGTCGTCGGCGCGCCGACCACCAGGAAGATCGGCGTCAGCATGTTCAGCACCATGTGCTGCGCCATGTGCACGCTGAACAGGATCGGCGCGTACCGGGAGACGCCCGTCTGGGTCACGACGACGATCGTCAGCAGCCCGAAGAACCAGGAGACCGTGCGTCCGACCGGCCAGGAGTCGCCGCGCCGCCGCAGCCGCAGCACCCCGGCCAGGTACAGGCCGCCGAGCACGGCGACCAGGACGCCGAAGAACAGGTCGAAGTGCCACAGCGTCGCGAGCCGCTCGAGGTCGATGTGCGGCGGCATGTCGAAGCCGAGCTGCGTCTTGATCGCCGACTCGGTGCCGGTCTCCGGCGGCGGCGCGGTGCGGGCGAGCGCGACGGCGAGGCCCATGGTGGCGGCCATGACGGCGGCCTCGACGGCGGCGAGCCGGGCGAACGCGCGGGGCTTGCGGTCGTGCAGCGCCGGGATCGTCCGCTCGCGGTGCCACCAGCCGAACCAGCCGAGCGCCGCGAACGCGATGATCTTGCCGAGGGCGAGCCGCCCGTAGTCGGTGGTCACCAGCTCCGACGGGCTCGGCAGCCGGGAGATCACGTTGACCATGCCGCTGGCGCCGACGGTGACGTAGCACCACAGCGCCATCCGGCTGAACCGCTCGGCCATGATCGGGAGCTTGTCGCGGCCGAGCAGCGCGTGGGCGCCGACGACCGCGAGGCCGCCGACCCACGGCGCGATCGCGGCGACGTGCAGCGCGACGCCGGTGACGGCGACCTCGTGGTTGGCGGCCGACGCGGAGTGGCCGGTGAGCGGGGGCGGCAGCAGCGCGATCCCGGCCATGGCCAGCAGCCCGAACGCGGCGGCCGGGGTGGTCGTGGTGCGCGCCAGCAGCGCCACCACCACGGCCAGCAGCACCACGATCATCAGCGCGGTGCCCTGCTCCAGCGAGCCGACGTAGCTGCTCAGCTCGTTGCCGCCGATCACCTCGCTGACCGGCTGGCCGAGCACGTCGGCGACGGTGAACACCAGCGTGGCCGCCGCGGCGGCGGCCCATCCGGCCGCCAGCCACGACGCCGCGCGCAGGTAGCCGACCGAGTCCCGGGACAGCTTCGGCGCGCCGCGCCCGCCCTCGACGGGCAGCAGCGCGGCGCCCGCGAGGAGCGCGCCGACGGTCAGCGCGGACAGCAGGTCCATCGCCGCGCGCGACGCCGGCAGCCCCCACCGGGTGGCGGCGCCGGCGTCCCCGATGCCGGGGATGACCTGCTCGGTCACCGCCCCGCCGAGGACGAGCGCGGCCACCAGGACGGCTGCCCCGGCCGCGACCGCGGCGGCGGCCGCGCGCACGACGCGCAGCCCGCCCTCACTCACCGGCGTTCCTCACTGCCGACCCCCGATCACTGGCGTTCCTCACTCACTTGCGGCGGCCGCCCCGTGCTTGCGCTTGGCCCGGTAGACGATGGCCACGCCGATGCCGACGCCGAGCAGCACGCCGACGCCGATCAGGCCCCAGGTCACCATCCCGGAGCCGGAGTCGGACTCGGCCGCCTGCTGCTGGTCGATCTTGAGCGGCTGCTCGTTGCTGGTCGCGGCGGCGCCGGTCTGGTCGACCGCGCCCACGCCGCCCTTGGGCGCCGCCTGCGGCTGCTCCCCGGTGCTCCCGTCCCCGCCGGCGGCGGTCGCGGTGAAGGTGAGGCCGTCGGCCTGGACCGGGTGCCCGTCGGCGCCGACCACCCGGTAGGCGACCGTGTACGACCCGGCGGGCAGCGCGCCGGTCAGCTTCTGCGTGACCGTGGTGCCCTTGTGCTCGGCGGCGCCCGACTGGAAGGCCTTGCCGTGCGCGTCCTTGACGATCACCTTCGCGTTGCTGATCTCGTCGCTGAAGACCAGCTTCACCTCGGTGACCGCGGCGGCGGACGCGCCCTTGCCGGGCGTGCTGCTCACCAGCTGGGTGTGGGCCAGCGCGGGGGTCGCGGTCAGGCCGCCGAGCGCGGCGGCGAGGACGGCGACGAGACCGAGGCGGCGCAGGGGCCCGCGGGTCGTGGGGATTCTCATGGGGTGGCCGGGTTCTCTATCCGGGAATCAGGGCCCTTCTAGCGTACTGACGCGGCGCCGATGGCACGCCCGGGGTCGGGGAAGGCCGTCAGAGCGTGCCCAAAGCGTGATCGCGGCCGTGCTCGGCGAACTCGCCGCGCAGGGCCGCGGCGTGCGCGGCGGTCAGCGGCTCGTAGGCCAGGGCGCGGCCGGGACGCACCCACACCCGCTGCCCGTCCGCCGGTTCCCACAGGAGGCGGCGGAGCGGCCGCTTGTGCACCTTCCCCGTCGCGGTCAGCGGCATCTGCCGGACGACCCGGACGAACCGCGGCGCCCACTTCGTCCCGAGGTCGGGCTGGGCGGCCAGGAAGCCGGCGAACCCGTCGGGGTCGAACGCGGTGCCGTCGTGCAGTTCCAGCGCGGCCATCACCTGGTCGCCGGTGCGCGGGTCCGGGACGGGGTAGACGGCGCACATCACCACGGCGGGCCAGCGCGACAGGATCCGCTCGACCGGCGCGGCGGCGAAGTTCTCGCTGTCGACGCGGAGCCGGTCGGCGCCGCGCCCGGCGAAGTAGAAGTAGCCGGCCTCGTCGCGGTAGCCGAGGTCGCCGCTCCAGTACGTGCCGCCGCGGACCCGCTCGGCGTCGGCCTCCGGGTCGTTGTAGTAGCCCTCGAAGGCGGCGCCGGCGCCGGGCCCCGCGAGCTCGCCGATGGCCTCGCCGGGGTTGAGCAGGGCGCCGGAGGCGTCGAAGCGGGCCCGGGGGCACTCGCGGCCGGTGCCGGGGTCGAGCACGGAGACCTCGACGTCGGGCGGCGCGACGCCGAGCGAGTCGGGCGGCGAGTCCGGGGTCTTGCGCAGCGAGATCGCGCCCTCGCTGGAGCCGTAGCCCTCGATGATCCGGCATCCGAACCGGCGCGCGAACCCGGCCATGTCCTGGGCGGACGCCTCGGTGCCGAACGCGCACCGCAGCGTGTTGTCGTGGTCGTCGGGCCGCTCGGGGGTGGCGAGGATGTAGGCGAGGGCGCGTCCGACGTAGTTGAAGTAGGTCACGCCGAACCGGCGCACGTCCGGCAGGAAGCCGGACGCGGAGAAGCGGCGGCGCAGCGCGACGGTGGCGCCCGCGTGCACGGCCATCGCGAGGTTGGCCATGACGGCGTTGCCGTGGAACAGCGGCATCGCGACGTAGGTGACGGAGTCGCGCCCGATCCCCATCATCGCGGACCGTTCGGCGATCGCGGCGAGCCGTCCCTGCCCGCAGGCGACCGCCTTCGGCGCGCCGGTCGACCCGGACGTGAACAGGAGCAGCAGCCGGTCGTCCGGCCGCGCGCCCGGGTCGCCGCGGTCCGTCCGGGCCGCCGCCGCGTGGAGCGACGCCTCGTACGCGGCGGAGTCGACGACGAGGATCCGGTCCGCCGGGAACTCCTCGCCGAGCGCGTCGAGCAGCGGGAGGTGGGCGGTGTCGGTGACGATCAGGTCGCAGTCGGTGTGCCGGACGTCCGCGGCCAGCTCGGCGCCGCGCCGGGTCGGGTTGACGCCGACGACGGTGGCGCGGCCGAGCGCCGCGGCGAAGATCCAGAACACGTACTCGGGGACGTTCTCCAGCAGCACCCCGACGTGCCGGGGGCGGCCGGGCGGCTCGGGGCACGCGTCCGGCAGCAGCGCGGCGCGCGTCCGGGCGGCCGCCACGGCCTGCGCCCAGCTGAAGGTCTCGTCCTCGAACCGGAGCGCGGGGTGCCCGTCACCGGCCCGTTCCAGCAGAAGGTCCGCGAAGGTCGGGCTCGCCACGTCCGCGACACTGCCACCCAAGCTTTTGCTTGGTCAATAGGGGACGATCAATTGCACCCGCAGTCGCAGTCACAGCAGTCGCAGCCGTCACAGCAGTCGCAGTCGCAGCCGCTGCAGCCGCTGCAGCAGTCGCAGCCGTCGCAGCAGTCGTCGCAGTGCCGGGTGCACCAGCAGCGCTCCCCGCAGTCCTTGCCGTGGTGCTCGCTCCAGTCCGGCTGGAACACCCCGCAGGTCAGGCACACCGCCGTCCCGGTGAAGCACGGGATCGGCCATCCCGGGCGGCGGCCCGGCGGCCGGTGCCCGTAGTTCGCGCCGCCGCCTCCCCCGCCGCCGTGCGGCGGGAACCAGCCGCCGCCGTCGCCCTGGCCGCCGCCGTGCTGGGGCGGATACCCCTGCTGGTACGGGTCGCCGGGCGGCGGGTACTGCCCGGGCGGCGGATACTGGCCGGGCGGCGGGTACTGGCCGGGCCGGTACGGAGGCTGCTCCGGCCCCGGCGGGTAGGCGGCGAAGACCCGGTCGACCGACCGGCGGACCTCCCGGTCCAGCAGTGCCCGGACGAGCCGCGGCCGCTCCATCTCCAGGTCGGCCAGGGCGAGCCGCAGCCCGTGCAGGGCGTCGTCGGCGTACCGGCGGGCCTCGGCGGGCGCCGTGCCGGTGGCCAGGAGCGGGTTGAAGGCGCCCGCCGCCGCGTCGTCGGCGACGTCCTCGACGGCGTCGATCAGGTGCGCGAGGCGGCCGAAGTGGCGGCCCGCCTCCGCCAGCGTCTCGGCGTTGCCCTCCTTGCCCGCGAGGACCGCGGTGTGGGCGAACACGGCCGCGACGGCGGTCTCGGTGGGCTCGGTGAGGTCGAGCAGCCGCAGGCCCGGCTCGGCCTCCAGCACGGCCTGCCGGGCGACGGCCTCGCGCAGCACGGACGGGTCGAACCCCACGGCGGCGCCCGTCCGCGCGCCCGCCGCGTCCCAGCGGGAGGCGGCCCGGCCCGCGGCGGCGGCGACCAGCCGGCGCGCGTACGCGCCGTCGCCGTCCGCGACGTGGTCGCGGGTCTTCCCGGCGGCCAGCAGCAGCGACGCGGCCGCCGCCAGCCGCGCGCCCTCCGCCTTCGCGGTCACGACCTCGGCGGTCTTCATCCCGCGCAGCGCGCAGGGCCCGGCCTTGCGGCGCGGCGACAGCTCCGGCGCCTGCGCCTCGACCAGCACGGAGACGAGCAGCCCGTCGTAGTTGGTGACGAGCCGCGCCGCCTGGCCGTGCTCGGCCCGCAGCGTCAGGCACAGCCCGCACAGGTGCGCCATCCAGTCCTTGAACAGCGTCCCGCACAGCACGTGCTTGCAGGGACGGACCACACCGAACACCGATTTCTCCCCGTTTCAGGCGACTCGCAGCATTGACTCACGGACGCAGCGGCGCCCGGAACGGTTCGTCCCAGACGATCGGAAATTCGTCGCGGTCAGACTCCGACGCAGGTCAGGGCGCGGCGGTAGGCGGCCATCCGCGGCTCCCGCGTGCCCGTCTCGGCCAGCACCTCGGCGAGGTCGAACCACGCCTGCGCCGCCTCCCGCGAGGACTCCATGTCCTCCAGGCACGTCGCGGCCCTGGTGAGCACCTCCACCGCCCGGTCGCGGTGGCCGAGCCGCACGCACGCCTCGCCCAGCACGGTCAGCGCGCCCGCCGTCACCCGGCGCGGCGCGTCGCCGAGCAGCTCCAGGGCGTCCTCGGCGAGCCGCACCGCCTCCGCCGGGCGGCCGAGCGCGGTCTCCGCGCGGGCCAGCTCGGTCAGGCAGCGGGCGACGTCGATCTCCCCGGCGGAGCCGGCGTTGATCTCCCCGCTCACCCGGTCGAGCAGCTCGCGGGCCTGCACCGCCTGGTCGGGCCGGGCGCGCAGCAGCAGCCCCGCGTAGACCACCCGGAGCCGGTTGAGGTCGCGCGGGTCCTCGCCGTCGCCGGCCAGCATCAGCGCCCGCTCGGCGAGCCCGACGCCCTCCTCGTACTCGCCGCGGATCTGCGCGACGTTGGCGGCCTCCCAGTAGGCGACCGTGCGGGCCCGCGCGCTGCCGATCCGCTCGGCCCGCTCGACCAGCTGCCCGGCCAGCTGCCGGGCGCGGACGAGGTCGCCGCGCTCGATGAAGGCGGCCAGCAGCGCCGCGCCGAGGTGCACGGCGGCGTCGGTGGAGTCGGCACCGGTCGCGATGAGGTGCCGCAGCGCCTCCTCGGCGGCCTGCACGCCCGCGCTGATGTCGCCGCGCTCGCGCAGGCAGCGGCTCAGCGCGACGTGCACCCGCGCCCAGTGGTCCAGGTCGGCCTCGGCGGAGGCCTCCTCGGTCAGCGCACGCAGCCCGGCGATCACCTCCTCCAGCTCGCCGGCCGCCTCCAGCGCGAGGGCGTGCCCCCAGCGGGCCTGGTGCAGCATCTCCGGCAGCGCGACGGCGTCGGCGTTGGCCAGCACCTCGGCGAACCGGGCCCGCGCCTCGGCGGCGGCGCCGTTGCGCAGCGCGATCTCCGCGTAGTCCAGGGTGACGCGCAGCTCGTCCACGACGTCCTCGCTGACGCCGCTGACGAGGTAGGTCGCCGAGCAGTTCAGCTTCACGGCGAGCAGGTCGACCACGCTCGGGGCGGGGACCCGCTTGTCGCTCTCGATCAGCGAGATGTAGCTGTCGGACAGCTCGGGGAAGGCCAGCTGCGCCTGGCTCACGCCCTGCCTGATCCGCAGGGCGCGGATGCGCTGCCCCAGTGTCTCCCGGTCCATGTGACCCCGCTCTTCCTTGTGGTCGCCTACAGGGTGCTCGCCGGACGCGTCGCGCGCAGGGCGAGGAAGAAGTCGACTCGGTCCTCAAGTGTGCCGAGATCCCGGCCGGTGAGGTCCTCGATCCGGCGGATTCGGTACCGAAGCGTGTTCACATGGACGTGCAGCCGGGTCGCGCTCCGGCTCCACGACCCCGAGCAGGACAGGAACACCTCCAGGGTGTGCACGAGCTCGGCCTGCCTGCTGCTGTCGTACTCCTCCAGCGGCCCGAGCATCCGCTCCCGGAACGACCAGCGCGTCCGCTCCGGGACGGCGGCCAGCAGCAGCGCGTAGGAGTCCGCGTAGGCGTCCCCGTACGCTTCGGGGGCCGGCGCGTCCGCCGAGTCTCGCATTCGCACCATGGCAGGCTATAGCGGACCGTTCCCGTCACGCAGCGCTGGACCTGAAGCACATCCCGGCACCGGCCGGCGCGCGGCGGCGGACCCCGGCCGGCTCCGTCGAGGGGACGGGCCGTACCGGTGGACGACGCCGGGCCCTCCGGCGGCTACCCTGTGCTCGCACTTTCCGGGAACGACGCTGGTGAAGGCGGAGCACGCGCGAATGTCCAAGATCAACACGGCAGAGGCCGACGCATCACCGCCGCCCGGCGGGCGCGGACCGCTGGACCGGCTGTTCGACCTGACCGCCCGGCGGACCACGGTGGCCCGCGAGCTGCGCGGCGGCGTCACCACGTTCTTCGCGATGGCCTACATCATCCTGCTGAACCCGATCATCCTCGGCGGGGCCAAGGACGTCACCGGCGCGACGCTGTCGATCCCGCAGCTGACCACGATGACCGCGCTGTCCGCCGCGATCACCACGGTGATCATGGGGCTGGTCGGGAACGCGCCGCTGGCCCTCGCCGCCGGCCTCGGCATCAACGCGGTGGTCGCCTTCCAGGCGGCGCCCGTGATGACGTGGCCGCAGGCGATGGGCCTCGTGGTGATCGAGGGCGTGATCATCGTCCTGCTGGCGCTCACCGGCGTCCGCGAGCGGATCATGAACTCGATCCCGCTGGCGCTCAAGCACGCCATCGCGGTCGGCATCGGCGCGTTCATCGCGCTGGTCGGGCTGTACGACTCCGGGTTCGTCACCTCGAGCAAGACCAGCCCGCCGCTGTCGCTCGGCACCGCCGGCCGGCTGGAGACCTGGCCGACGCTGGTCTTCGGCCTCACCCTGCTGCTGATGATCGTGCTGTACGTGCGGAGGGTGCCCGGCGCCATCCTGATCAGCATCATCGCCGGCACCGTGCTCGCGGTGGTCATCCAGTCGTACGCGTCGGTGCCGGACGGCGGCTGGGGCGTGGTCACCCCGGACCTGCCGAACAAGGTGTTCGCCACGCCCGACTTCGGGCTCTTCGGGAAGGTCGACCTGTTCGGCGGGTTCGGCCGGGCGGGCGTGATCACGGCGCTGGTGGTGCTGTTCACCCTGGTGCTGTCCGGGTTCTTCGACGCGATGGGCACCATCCTCGGCATCAGCGACGAGGCCGGCCTGACCAACGAGCGGGGCGAGGTGCCGCGGCTCGGCCGGATCCTGTCCGTGGACGGCGTGTCCGCCGCGCTCGGCGGCGTGACCAGCTCGTCCGCCAACACCGTGTTCGTCGAGTCGGCGGCCGGCGTCGGCGAGGGCGCCCGGACCGGCCTGGCCAACATCGCGACCGGCGCGCTGTTCGCGCTCACCCTGTTCCTCACCCCGCTCGCCGCGGTCGTGCCCGCGCAGGCCGCCGCGCCCGCGCTGGTGGTGGTCGGCGCGCTGATGATGACGCAGGTCGCCAAGGTGACGTGGGACGACCTGGAGATCGCGATCCCGGCGTTCCTCACCATCGTGCTGATGCCGTTCACCTACTCGATCACCATCGGCATCGGCGGCGGGATGGTCACCTACGCGATCATCAAGCTGGCCCGCGGCCGGCTCCGCGAGGTGTCGGTGTGGCTGTGGCCCGTGGTGGTGCTGTTCCTGCTGTTCTTCGCGATCCACCCGATCGAGACGTGGCTCGGGGTGAAGTAGGGGCGGGGGCCGCGAGATTCTCACGCGAATGTCGGCGCATTTGAAAGTCTCGGACACGCTTGCGGGTGTCAAATAGTGCCGTCATGGCGTAAGCAGAAGGTAGGGCCTTACCCCCCGGCGTGAAAGGCGTGGCTGTGGTGTCCGCGGACCGTCCCCCCGAGCCTCCCGCGCACGGCCACGTCCTGCTGGCGCCCGGGCGGTTCCCCGGCGCGCTGACCGCGGCCCAGGTGGCCCGCCACCTCGCCGCCGGGCTGCGCCGCGCGCGGCCGGACGTCCCGATCGTCGAGCTGCCCGTCGCCGACGGCGGGGACGGCACCGTCGAGGCGGCGGTCGCGGCGGGCTGGAGCCGGGTCGAGGTCGAGGTCTGCGGGCCGACCGGCCGGCCGGTGACCGCGCGGCTGGCGCTGCGCGACCGCACCGCGGTGGTGGAGCTGGCGGAGGCGTCCGGGCTGCGCCGGCTGCCGGGCGGCAAGCCGAGCCCGCTCACCGCGTCCAGCCTCGGCACCGGGCAGCTGGTGGCGCACGCGCTGCGGCTCGGCGCCCGGCGGATCGTGCTCGGGCTCGGCGGCGGCGCCTGCACCGACGGCGGCGCCGGGCTCGTCCAGGGGCTCGGCGGGCGGCTGCTCGACGCGCTCGGCAAGGACCTGCCGCCCGGCGGGGCGGCGCTGCGCTCGCTGCACGCGCTGGACCTGCGCGCCCTGCCCGACCTGTCGGGCGTCGAGGTGGTCGTCGCGGGCGACACCGCGGGCCCGCTGCTCGGCCGCGGCGGCGCCGCCGCGCTGGACGGCCCGCCGCGCGGCGCGACCCGCGACGAGGTCCGGGTGCTGGACGCGGGGCTGCGCCGCTGGGCCGACCTGGCGGAGGCGGCGTCCCGCCGCGCCGCCCGCGACCTGCCGGGCGCGGGCGCGGCCGGCGGCGTCGGGTTCGCCGCGCTGGCCTTCCTCGGCGCGACGATCGAGCCGGGCGCCGCGCTGATGCTGGACCTGCTCGACCTCACCGGCCGGGCGCGCGGCGCGCACCTGGTCGTGACCGGCGAGGGCACCCTCGACACCCGGTCGCTGCGCGGCACCGCGCCGATCGGCGTCGCGCGCGCCGCCGCCCGGGCCGGCGCGCCGGTGATCGCGGTGGCCGGGCGCCGCGGGCTGACCGGCGAGCGGCTGCGCAAGGCGCGGATCCAGGCCGTGTACGCGCTGGACGACATCGAGCCGGACGCCGAGCGCCGCGTCCGCCGGGCCGGGCCGCTGCTGGAGCAGCTGACGGTCGCGATCGCCGACGAGTGGCTGCCCGGGCCGCGCCGCTGAACGGCCGCCGCCGGACGACCTCCGCCGGACGACCTCCGCCGGACGACATTCGACAGTTTCCGGACGGAAGGCTGGACCGCCGTCTAAGATCATGGACGGCGGCGGCATCCGAGAACTCCACAGCGGCACGAGGCGGGCGCACATGGCGGACGAGCGGCAGTACGACTGGGCATCACTCGGCATCGACGTGACCAAGCCGAGCATCGCGCGGACCTACGACGTGGTCCTGCGCGGCAAGGACAACTTCGAGGTCGACCGCGCGTTCGTGGACCAGATCGCCGAGATCGTCCCCGAGATCTACGACGTGGCCGCCTACAACCGGCAGATCCTCGGCCGCGGCGTGCGGTACCTGGCCGGCGAGGCGGGCCTGCGCCAGTTCCTCGACCTCGGCTCCGGGCTGCCGACCGTGCAGAACACCCACCAGGTCGCCCAGTCCGTCGCGCCGGAGTCCCGCGTCGTGTACGTCGACAACGACCCGATCGTGCTGGCGCACGGCCGGGCGCTGCTCGCCGAGAACGAGCGCACGACCGTCGTCACGGCGGACGTCCGTGAGCCGGAGGAGATCCTCGCCCACGACGAGGTGCGCCGGCTCCTCGACCTCGACCGCCCCGTCGGCGTGATGCTCGTCGGCATCCTGCACCACCTGCACGACGACGAGAAGCCGCAGCGGGTCGTCGACACGCTGATGGACGCGGTGCCGTCCGGCAGCCACCTGTTCATCACGAGCTTCTGCGCGTCCAGCCAGGAGGCGATCGACGCCGAGGTGCAGTACCAGGGGCTCCTCGGCACCGGCCGGTTCCGCACCCCCGAGGAGATCGAGCGCTGGTTCGCCGGCCTGGAGCTGCTGGAGCCGGGCGTGGTCCCGCTGCCGCTGTGGCGGCCGGACGGGCCCGTCCCGAACGAGCTGACCGTCGGGCACAGGCTCATGTACGGGGGCATCGCCCGCAAGCCCTGAACCGGGCCGCGCCGACCTGCGGCGCTTTACACAGTGTCATCGAACGGGACGATGACTTTTCAACCTGCACATGGCACGGAGGGGTCCCCGCACCGCACCCTGTAGGCGTGCGCAGCGGCGTACGTCCTGGTCAGCGTTGACGGAGGATCCCCCGTGAAGATCGGCGTCCCACAAGAGATCAAGAACAACGAGTACCGGGTGGCCATCACCCCGGCGGGCGTGCACGAGCTCACCCGGCACGGCCACGAGGTGTTCGTCGAGCGCGGCGCCGGTCTCGGCTCGGCCATCCCCGACGACGACTACACCGCCGCCGGGGCCAAGATCCTCGACGGCCCGGACGAGGTGTGGGCCGAGGGCGACCTGATCCTCAAGGTCAAGGAGCCGATCGCGGCCGAGTACCACCGGATGCGCGCCGGCCAGACCCTCTTCACCTACCTGCACCTCGCCGCGTCCCGCGAGTGCACCGACGCGCTGCTGTCCGCCGGCGTCACCGCGATCGCCTACGAGACCGTCCAGCTCCCGGACCGGTCGCTGCCGCTGCTCGCCCCCATGTCGGAGGTCGCCGGGCGGCTCGCCCCGCAGGTCGGCGCGTACAACCTCATGGCGTCCAACGGCGGCCGCGGCGTGCTGCCGGGCGGCGTGCCCGGCGTCGCCCCCGCGAAGGTCGTGGTGATCGGCGGCGGCGTCTCCGGGCTGAACGCCGCGCAGATCGCCGTCGGGATGGGCGCCGACGTCACCGTCCTGGACCTGAACGTCGACCGGCTCCGCCACATCGACGCGATCTACCAGGGCCGGATGCGGACGCTGGTGTCCAACGCCTACCTGGTCGAGCAGGAGGCGCGCGCCGCCGACCTCGTGATCGGCGCCGTGCTGATCCCCGGCGCCAAGGCGCCGAAGCTGATCTCCAACGACCTCGTCGCGGCCATGAAGTCCGGCTCGGTCCTGGTCGACATCGCCATCGACCAGGGCGGCTGCTTCGAGGACTCCCGCCCTACCACGCACGACGCCCCCACCTACAAGGTGCACGGCTCGACGTTCTACTGCGTCGCGAACATGCCGGGCTCGGTGCCCAACACCTCGACGTACGCGCTCACCGGCGTCACCCTCCCCTACGCCCTGCAGCTCGCCGACAAGGGCTGGCGCCGCGCGCTCCACGAGAACGCCGCCCTGGCCAAGGGCCTCAACACCCACGCCGGCGAGCTCGTCTACGACCACGTCGCCGAGGCGCACGGCCTCCCGTACACCCCGCTGTCCTCGATCTTGGACTGATGGGCGGTCCCCGCGAGCCGCTAGGCTGGCGATCGTGGGGGAGCTGATCGTTCTGAGGCACGGGGAGACCGAGTGGAGCCGGGACCGGCGCCACACCGGCCGCACCGACCTGCCGCTGACGGCGCGCGGCGAGGAGCAGGCGCGGGCGCTTCCCCCGCTGCTGGCCTCGCGGCGGATCGTCCGCGTGGTCGCCAGCCCGGCCGAGCGGGCCCGGTGCACCGCCGAGCTCGCGGGCCTGACGGTGGACGAGACGGACCCCGACCTGTGGGAGTGGGACTACGGCGGCTACGAGGGGATCACGACGGCCGAGATCCGCGAGGACCGGCCCGGCTGGTACCTCTGGAAGGACGGCGTGGTCCCGGGGGACGCGGAGCATCCCGGCGAGACCGTCGAGCAGGTCGGCAAGCGGACCGACGCGGTGCTCGCGCGGGTGCGGCCGCTGCTGGCCGAGGGCGACGTGGCGCTCGTCGCGCACGGGCACGTGCTGCGCGTGCTGACCGCCCGCTGGCTCGGGCTGGAGCCCGCGCTCGGGCGGGCGTTCGCGCTCGCCACCGGGACGGTGTCGCTGCTCGGGACCGAGCACGGCCACCCCGTGATCGCCTCATGGAACGTCCCGGCCGATCCGACCGCATAAAATACCCCTTGGGGGATCTCCCCCGGCGGGGCGTCCCCAGGGGCCCGCGCGGCCCCGGAGTGATTGCGAGGACGGAGATGGCGACCAGCGAGACCCCCACCCGCGGGTACACGGCCACCAAGGACCAGCTGCAGACCCGGCTCGCCCGGATCGAGGGGCAGGTCCGCGGCATCGACCGCATGGTGGCCGACGACCGCTACTGCATCGACATCCTCACCCAGATCAGCGCCGTCCAGGCGGCCCTGGACAAGGTCGCGCTCGGCCTGCTGGACGGGCACGTCCGGCACTGCGTGGCGGAGGGGACGCAGGAGGGCAAGGGTGAGGAGATGTCCACCGAGCTGATGGCGGCGGTCGGGCGGCTCATGCGCCGCGGCTGATCCCGCCGCAGAGCGGGTCGTCCTCCCCGGCCCGCTCCATCATCTCCACCAGCGTCCGCCAGCCGTGCAGGAAGTGCTCGCGCTCGGCGGGGGCGAGCGCCTCCAGCGTCATCCGCAGCGGCCGCAGGCGCCGCCAGGCGAACCGCTCGACGAGCGCGCGGCGCTCCTCGTGCAGGCTGACGATCATGCGGCGGCGGTCCCGCTCGTCCGGGCGCCGGTCGACGAAGCCGCCGCGCTGGAGTTCGCCGACGAGCTGGCTGACGGTGGCGGGGCTGAGCGCCATGTGCCGGGCGAGGACGCCGACCGGGACCGGCCCGTTCAGCACCAGGCCGATCAGCACGGGGACGTGCCGCGGGCCGAGACCGGCCGCGTTCACCAGGCCGATCAGCTCCTCGGCCTCCTCGTGCGCCCTGCGGCCCTTCATGCCGCGGAACATCCGGCCCATGATCTGGACCATCGCCTCCAGGTCGGCGTCGACGGCGGTGTCCGCGGCGGCCGCACCCGTTTTCCCGGACATACCTTGAATTTCAACACATTCCGTGTTGCAGTGTAAATACATTGAACTTCAAGGCGTTTCACACTTTTCACAACGGGGACACGGGGCAACCGGAACACACATGAGGGGGCCGACCATGGCCGAGAGCCCGCCCACCGATCTCGCGCCGCCGGGCGCGTCCGCCGCGACCGAGCGCCTGGACCCGCAGGTCATCCTGCTCGGCCTGGTCATCGTGTCCGGGACGGTCATGGCGATCCTGGACACCACCATCGTCAACGTGGCCCTGCAGACGCTCGGCAAGGACTTCCACGCGAGCCTGTCCACCATCCAGTGGACGATCACCGGGTACACGCTGGCGCTCGGCACGGTGATCCCGATCACCGGCTGGGCGGTCGACCGGTTCGGCGGCCGCCGGGTGTGGATGCTGTCGATCGTGCTGTTCGTCGCCGGGTCGGTGCTGTCCGGCGCGTCCTGGAACATCCAGTCGCTCATCGTCTTCCGCGTCGTGCAGGGGCTCGGCGGCGGCATGCTGATGCCGACCGGCATGGCCATCCTCACCATGGCCGCCGGACCGCGGCGGATGGGCCGCATCATGAGCATCGTGGGCGTGCCGATGCTGCTCGGCCCGGTGCTCGGTCCCGTGATCGGCGGCTGGCTGGTCGAGGACGTCGACTGGCGCTGGATCTTCTTCGTGAACCTGCCGGTCGGCGCGCTCGCCTTCGCCCTCGCCTGGTGGAAGGTGCCGCACCGGCAGGAGGGGCAGGGCGGGGGCGGCTCCTCGGCGCTGGACCTGCGCGGGCTGCTCCTGCTGCCGCCGGGGTTCGCCTTGCTGATCTACGGGCTGTCCACCGCCAACAGCAACGGCGGTTTCGGGAGCACCTCGACGATCGCGTGGCTGCTCGCCGGCGCCGTCCTGGTGGTGCTGTTCGTGCTGCACAGCCTGCAGCGGCGGGAGCGGTCGCTGATCGACGTGCGGCTGTTCGCCGACCGGACCTTCGCGACCGCCTCCGTCGCGGTGTTCCTCGTCGGCATCGCGCTCATGGGCTCGATGCTGCTGATCCCGCTGTACTACCAGACCGCCCGCGGCGAGGGCGCCCTCGCCGCCGGGCTGCTGCTGGCCCCGCAGGGCCTCGGCGCCGCCACCGCGATGCCGTTCTCCGGCATCATCACCGACAAGCTCGGCGCCGGCCGCATCGTGCCGTTCGGCATCGTGCTGCTGGTGGTCGGGACCATCCCGTTCGCGCTGGTCGGCGCGCACACCTCCTACTGGTTCCTCGGCGCCGCCCTGTACGTCCGGGGCCTCGGCCTCGGCTGCACCATGATGCCGACGATGTCGGCGGCGCTGACCACGCTGGCCCGCTCGGCGGCGTCGCGGGCGAGCAGCACGCTGAACATCCTCGTCCAGCTCGGCGGCTCGGTCGGGGTGGCGCTGCTCGCCGTCATCCTGTCCCGCCAGATCAGCTCGCGGCTCCCGCAGATGGGCGGCAAGGGAGGCGGCGCGGGGGTCGGCCAGATCCCCGACCGGATCCGCGAGCAGGTCGCGCCGAAGCTCGCGGACGCGTTCGGCACGACGTTCTGGGTCGCGATGATCCTCACCGCGGTGCTGATCGTCCCGGCGTTCCTGCTGCCGAGGCACGGCACGCACACCGACGGGCCCGACGCCCCCGCGCAGGGCGACGCTCCCCCGCCGATGGCCTGACCCGCGCCGGAAGGGTCAGGACGCCATGGACCAGGTGGCCAGGCCGGCCTCGTGCTCGCGCGTGAGGCGCCTGGCCCGCCGGGCGTCCGGCGAGTACCGGAACCGCTCGGGGACGGCGTGGGTGGTGCGGTACAGGCCCTTGAGCGCCAGCGTGGCGGCGAGGTCGGACGTCGGCAGCCCCGGCAGCCCGTACATCCGGCGGGCCCAGCGCGGCAGCGTCGACACCACCAGCATCGCGACGCCCGGCGCGGCGAGCTTCAGCGGCATCAGGTGCTGCGGGACGGCCGGGCTGAACATCCGCTTCAGCCCCTCGCGGGCCTCCCGGCACGCGAAGATCTGCCGCCGCATCCGCGCGTAGTAGTCCTTCATCTCGGCGACCGAGCCGGGCACGTCCGCCGGGTCGAGGCCGACGACCGCGGCGGCGCGGCGCTGCTCGTCCACGAACGCGTCGGCGTCGGCGGAGGTCAGCGGCACGCCGGCGCGGCGCGCCACGTCCAGGTAGGAGTCGACCTCCCCCATGTGCACCCAGAGCAGGTTCTCGGGGTCGTCCACCGGGAACGTCTCGCCGGTGCGCAGGTCGAGGCCGCTGAGCTTGGAGTGCAGCTTGCGGACGCGGCGGCCCACCCGCTCGACCTCCGCGTGCGTCCCGTAGGTGCGCACCCGGACGAACTCGACCGTCCGGCCGAGCCGCGCCCAGGCCGCGTCGGGGTTCATCAGCTCCGAGTTCTGCGCCGTGCCCCACATCGTGCGGGGATGCAGGGCCTGCAGCAGCAGCGCCCGGATCCCGCCGACGATCAGCACCGGCTCGCCCATCACCTGCCAGGTCACCGAGCCCGGGCCGAACAGGCCGTGGTCCTCGTCCTCCCCGGCGCCGCCCTCCCGGACCCCGAACTCCTCGCGCACGTCGACCGCCTTCCTCTCCGCGGCAGGAAACCACGCCGGCCACGGTAAATGAAGACTTACCCGGCTATGGCGTGCGTCACACGGCCCCGGGGCGGTCAGCGGCGTCCGTTCCGCACGCCCGGCGAGCGGCGCGCCCGGCCCGGACGCCGCTCAGTCCTCGGGCTCGTCCACCGCCTCGTCGCGCTCGCCCGGCTCGGTCTGCTCGGCGACCCAGGCGAAGTAGTCCAGGCTGCCCGCCACCACCGGCGTCGCGATGATCTCCGGGGTGTCGTAGGAGTGCAGGTCGGTGATCAGGGTGGCGAGCTCGTCGAACCGGTCGGCGGTGGTCTTGAACACCACCATCCACTCCTCGGCGGTCTCGATCTCGCCCTCCCACCAGTAGGTGCTCGCGATCGGGCCGACGAGCTGGGCGCACGCGGCGAGCCGTTCGGCGACCGCCGACCGGGCCAGCCCGGCCGCCTCGGACCGGGCGTCGGTGGTGGTCGTCACCTGCACGTAAGACTGCGCCATGCCCCCACTACTTCCCGCTCGGGAGCCCCGCACGCCACCGCGGCGTCACGGGCGGGCCGGCCGCACGACCAGGGCGCTGCCGCCGCCGCGCCGGACCGGCTCGGCGACCGCCTGGACGAGCCCGGGCGCCAGGAACTCCAGCCCGGTGGCCGCGCCGATCACGCCCGCCGGCGGGCCCGGGAACACCTCCAGCCGGTGCCCGCGCGCCGCGAGCGCCTTGCCGTACCGGTCGATGAACGCCTGCTCGGCG
Organism: Actinomadura nitritigenes; assembly: GCF_017573545.1. Classification (GTDB taxonomy): domain Bacteria; phylum Actinomycetota; class Actinomycetes; order Streptosporangiales; family Streptosporangiaceae; genus Spirillospora; species Spirillospora nitritigenes. The sequence goes on from NZ_JAGEOK010000025.1 coordinate 44,329, forward strand.
AAGACCTGCGGGGTGTTGCGCTGGGTGGCGCGCGGCGCGGCCAGCGCGGTGGGCAGGTCCATGCCGAGGTCGATCCGGTCCACCAGGATCTGCAGCACGGTCGTGATGATCGTCGACCCGCCGGGCGTGCCGAGCGCGAGCTTCGGCCGCCCGTCCTTGAGCACGATCGTCGGCGCGATGCTGCTGCGCGGCCGCTTGTGCGGGCCGGGCAGGTTCGGATCGGGCAGGCCGCCGGGCGCGGACGGCGCGAACGAGAAGTCCGTCAGCTCGTTGTTCAGCAGGAACCCGCGGCCGGGGACGGTGAGGGCGCTGCCGCCGAACTGCTCGATCGTGACGGTGTAGGAGGCGACGTTCCCCCACTTGTCGGCGACGACGAGGTGGGTCGTCTGCGGTCCCTCGGCGGCCAGCACCCGGGTCTGGGTGCCGGACGGGACGCACGGCTGGTACCGGCCGTCCGGGCTGCCGGGCGGGACGGGCGCGGCGGCGGCCTGGTCCGGCTTGATCAGGCAGGCGCGCTCGCGGGCGAACCCCTGGGACAGCAGCTCGTCCAGCGGCACCGTCACCTTGGCGGGGTCGCCGACGTAGGCGCCGCGGTCGGCGTAGGCGAGCTTCGACGCCTCCAGGTAGTAGTGCAGCGCGGTGACGGGGTCGCGCGGGTCGAGCCGGAAGTTCCCGAGGATGTTGAGCGCCTCGCCGACCGTGGAGCCCCCGGACGACGACGGCGGTTCGCCGTACACGTCGTACCCGCGGTAGGAGACGTGCGTGGGCTGCTTGGAAAGCGCCTTGTAGGCGGCCAGGTCGCTGGTCTTCATGACGCCCGGCCGGACCACGCGGGTCGCCTTCGGGTCGACCGGCGGCTTGGCGACGGTCTGGACGATCTCCTTGCCCAGTTCACCGTTGTAAAGCCAGCCGATGCCGTGCTTGGCGAGCTGCTTGTAGGTGTTGGCGAGGTCGGGGTTCCTGAACACCGACCCGACGACGGGGAGCTTCCCGCCGGGCAGGAACAGCTCCCGGGTCGGGACGATGTCGCGGAAGCGCGCCTCGTTCGTCGCGGTCTGGTCGTAGAACTCCTGGTCCACCACGAACCCGTGCTCTGCGGTCTTGATCGCGGGTTGCAGCAGCGCGCCCAGCTTGCGGGTGCCGAACCGGCGCAGCGCGAGGTCCCACTGGGCGAGGGTGCCGGGCACGCCGACGCTGAGCCCGCTGGTGACGGCGTCGGCGAAGGAGAGCGGCTTGCCCGTCTCCGGGTCGACGAAGTAGTCCTCCTTCATCGACGCCGGGCCGAACTCGCGGCCGTCCAGCGCGTACACCTGGCGGGTCTTCGCGTTGTAGTACGTCATGTAGCCGCCGCCGCCGATGGCCGACACGTACGGCTCGGTGACGCCGAGGGTCGCGCCCGCCGCGACGGCGGCGTCCATCGCGTTGCCGCCCCGCTTGAGGATCTCCAGGGCGGCGCGGCTCGCGTCCGGGTCGACGGTGGAGACGGCGCCGCCGTAGCCGGTCGCGACGGGCTGCTTGGCCGGCGGGCTCTGCCCGGCCGGCGCGGCCGGAGCGGGCGGCGCCGCCGAGGCGGCCGCGGGGGCGGCCAGCGCGGCGGTGAGGGCGAGGGCGGCGGCGAACGCCGTGCGGCGGACGGTTCCGGAGGGCGAGGAGCGCTGTGCTGGGCGGGACACCGAACCTCCTGTGGGACGCGGCGTCCCTACGGTGTCACCGATCTTCGTCGATTGCCACCGTCCGCACCGGCCGACCCCGGCCGCCGGCGGCTCTCCGGCCGAAAGCGCTTTCCTTCGGAATGGCGGCATTCGTGGGAACGGTCCACCGGAAATCCGGTCCCGTATCCGCCTCTCACCTGCGGCTCCTTCCGCCATACTGGCGAACCGTGGTTTGGCAGCATCCGACAACAGACCCCTGACGGCAATCCGCTGGAAAACGGTGTGCTTTATGGTCATCCTGGTGAATTCTTAGGGACTTCGACCACACCGTCTCTCGCGATCAGCGGCGCGGGTTCGGGCCAGGGGGGATACCTATGACCTGGGACGTCCGCATGCGCAACAACATGTTCCGCCGGCTGCCGGTGGAGCAGGCGACCGGCCGGCTGTACGGCGGCCGGCACCGGCTCCGCGTCGTGTACCGGACCCGGGACCTGATCGTGCTCGGGCTCGGCGTGATGATCGGCTCCGGCATCTTCAAGATCTCCGGTGAGCAGGCCGCGACCACCGCCGGCCCGTCGGTGATCGTCTCCTTCCTGATCGCCGGCGGCGTCTGCCTCCTCGCCGCGCTGTCCTACGCGGAGCTGTCGTCGATCGTCCCGGTCGCGGGCAGCGCCTACTCCTTCAGCTACGTCGCGTTCGGCGAGATCTGGGCGTGGGTGGTCGGCTGGGCGCTGGTGCTGGAGCTGCTGCTCGCCGCGTCGGTCGTGGCGCGGGCCTGGTCGCTGTACGCCGCGCAGGCCCTCGCGGACTTCGCCGTGCCCGTGCCGTCCTGGCTCGCCGGGATCATCGGGCAGGAGAAGGGGTTCGACCTGTTCGCGTTCGGCATCCTGGTGCTGCTGATCACCATGCTGGCCACCGGCAGCCGGATGAGCCTGCGCAGCCTGTGGTTCATGGTGATGGCCAAGCTGATCGTGATCGGGCTGGTCGTCGCGACCGGGCTGAAGTTCTTCCACGCCGGCAACCTCACCCCGTTCGTGCCGCCCGCGCGGCCCGCGCCCGACGGCGCGGCGACCGTGCTGGACGCGGTGCTCGGCGCGGTCACCGGCAGCAAGCCGGAGGTGTTCGGGATCTGGGGGGTCTTCGCCGCCGCGCCCGCGATCGCGTTCGCCTACATCGGCTTCGACCTGATCGCGACCGCGTCCGAGGAGACCGACGACGCGCCCCGCAAGGTGCCGCGCGGCATGCTGACCAGCCTCGCGATCGCCGTCGTGCTGTACGTCGCGGTCGCCGTCGCCATGGTCGGCATGGTCTCCACCGACCGGCTCGACCCCGCCAAGCCGCTGCTGGCGACCGCGTTCGGCCTCGTCGGCGCGGACTCCATGGGCGAGATCATCGACATCGGCGCGGTGCTGGCGCTGACCACCGTGATCCTGGTGGTGCTGATCAGCCTGACCCGGGTGGTGTTCTCCATGGCCCGGGACGGCCTGCTGCCCCGCCCGATCGCCGGGATGAGCCGGTTCCGGGTGCCGTCGCGGGCCACGCTGGTCGCGGGCGGCGCCGCGGTCGTGATGTCGCAGAGCGTCAACGTGCTCACGCTGGAGCAGATGGTCGTGATCGGGACGCTGTTCGCGTTCCTGTTCGTCTCGGCGGGCGTGCTGGCGCTGCGCCGCGACCGCCCCGACCTGCACCGCCCGTTCCGCGTCCCGGCCGCGCCGGTCACCGCCGTCGCCACGATCCTCGCGACCGGCTGGCTGATGCTGAACCTGAAGGTGCAGACGTGGGGGTACTTCACCGTCTGGATGGTCGCGGGCATCGCGATCTACCTCGTGTACGGCCGCCGCAAGAGCCAGATGAAGCTGCTGCTGGACGCGCCGCCGCCCGGGGGCCGGGCCGCCGCGCGGAGGGACGCGCCGCCGCCCGGCGTGGCGCCCCTGGACGCGTCCTTCGCCGGGCCGTTCGCCGGGTCCTCGCCCGGCGGCGGGTTCCCGGCGCCGCCCCCCGGTCCGTACCGGACCGGTTCGCGGCCGAACGTCCCCGCGCCGGAGAGCCCCTACCCGACCGGCCGGTACTCGGTGGGACGCAGGCCGATCGGCCAGAACGCCGCCGATCCCCATCAGCGAGACCCCTACGGGCGCGAGCGCCCCGAGCGCGAGCCGTACGCGCGGGGCGGGCCCGGCCAGGGGCGGCCCGCGCGGGAGGACGCGGCGGACGGGCCGGCCGATCCGTACGCGCTCGACCCCGGGGTGCCGGACCCCTTCGCGTCCGGGCCGCACGAGGAGCCGCCCTACCCGGGCGGGCGCCACCGCCGCTGACGAACGCCCCTGAGCGCCGTTTCCCCAGGTGGGAGGCGGCGCTCTGCGCTTGTGCGGAGAACCGGGGTGGACAGAACGCCGCACTCCGGGTTATGTTCTTCTCATATCGAGATGAACTCACTCTGAGATTTACTCGGATCGAGACCATGGAGAGGCGCGGATGTCCCCGGAACCGATGCGCGACGAGAGCGAGTTCCTCGCGAGCTACGACCCGCGCGCCTACGACCCCGTCGCCGTGACCGTGGACGTCGTCGCCCTCACCATCCGGGACGGCGCGCTGCACGTCCTGCTCGTGCGCCGCGGCGGCGCGCCGTTCGCGGGCATGTGGGCGCTGCCCGGCGGGTTCGTCCACGCGGGCGGCAGGCGCGAGGCCGAGGACCTGCCGGACGCCGCCGTCCGCGAGCTGGCCGAGGAGACCGGCCTGAGCGGGAAGGACGGCGCGCTCGGGCGCGTCCACCTGGAGCAGCTCGGGACCTACGGCGCCCCCGGCCGCGACCCGCGCATGCGGATCATCTCGGTCGCCTACCTGGCGTTCGCGCCCGAGCTCCCCGACCCGGAGGCGGGCGGCGACGCCGCCGACGCGGCCTGGGTCCCGGTGGGCGCGCTCGGCCTGACCGAGTCAGGCGACCAGCGGCCCGGCACCACCCGGCGGCTCGCGTTCGACCACGCGCGGATCCTCTCCGACGGCCTGGAGCGGGCCCGCGGCAAGCTCGAGTACACCCCGCTCGCCACGGCGTTCTGCGGCGACGAGTTCACCATCCCCGAGCTGCGCGCCGTCTACGAGGCGGTCTGGGGCGAGGAGCTGCACGCCGGCAACTTCCACCGGAAGGTGCTGTCGGTGCCCGGCTTCGTGGAGAGCACCGGCGCCACGTCCGACCGGGGCGGCCGGCGCGGCGGGCCCCGCCCCCGCCTCTACCGCGCGGGCGACGCCCGCCTCCTGCACCCCGCACTGCTGCGGCCCGGCCGCGAGGAAGAGATCAGGTGATACCCCGATGACCAGGCATGACGGGAGCACCCGTGACCTCGACGACGCGCTGGCCCGGCTGGACCGCGCCCGCGTCCCCGCCGACCTGTTCGGCGACGACGCCGCCGAGGCGGCGCGCCGGTACCGGCGGCTCGTCCGGCTCGTCCACCCGGACGCGACCGGCGGCCGCACCCGCGACGCGTTCGTCCGGCTGAACGCGCTGTGGCGGACCTACAACCGGTCCGACCCGGCCGTCCTCACCACCCGCCGGCACTCCTACCGCATCGCCGGCGATCCCGTCTCCGGCGACCTCGCCCGGCTCTACCGGGCCGCCGCGGACACCCGGCCCGGCGAGGTGCTGCTGAAGATGCCGCGCGACCCCCGCGACGGCGACCTGCTCGAACGCGAGGCCGTCGCGCTGCGCCAGCTCCCCAAGGACGGCGACGGGCGCTTCCTGCCGTACGTGCCGTACCTCGTCGAGTCGTTCCGCCACAAGGACGCCGCGACGGGGACGCAGCGGCAGGCGAACGCGATCGCCGCCCTCGACGGCTTCCGCACCCTGGCCGAGGTCAAGGCCGCCTTCCCCGGCGGCGTCGACCCGCGCGACGCCGCGTGGATGTGGCGGCGGCTGCTGGTCGGGCTGGGGTTCGCGCACCGCGCGGGCGTCCTGCACGGCGCGGTGCTGCCCGACCACGTCATGATCCACCCGGAGGAGCACGGGCTGGTCCTGGTCGACTGGTGCTACTCCGTCCCCGGCTGCTACGCGCACGCCGACCCGTCCGGGCGCGTCCCCGCCCTGGTGGAGCGGTACCGCGACTGGTACCCGCCCGAGGTGCCGGCGCGGCGGCCCGCCAGCGAGGCCACCGACCTCTACATGGCCACCCGGTGCATGACCGACCTGATGGGCGAGCGGGCGCCCAAGGCGATGCGCATGTTCGCGCGCGGCTGCCTGCTGTCCGCGCAGAACCGCCGCCCCCGCGACGCCTGGCGGCTGCTGGGCGAGCTCGACGAGCTGCTCGAACGGCTCTACGGCCCACGGCGGTTCCGCCCCTTCCACCTGCCCGTCGCCCACTGAAGGAGAAGACCCATGGGAAGCGGAAACTGGTCCACCGACGTCTACGCGGCGCGCGCGAGCTACCGCGCGTCCACCGGCTCCAGCGCGTTCGCCTACAGCGACGGCGGCGCCACCGCCGTCCACGCCGACCTCGACCCGAAGGGCGTGACGGTCCGGGAGAGCCGCGACTCCGACGACCACCCCGAGTCTCTGGCGATCGGCGTCCTGTTCGACGTCACCGGCTCGATGGGCGGCGTGCCTCGCACCCTGCAGACCAAGCTGCCCGACCTGCTCGGCCTGCTGCTGCGCAAGGGGTACGTCGAGCACCCGCACATCCTGTTCGGCGCGGTCGGCGACGCGACCTGCGACCGGGCGCCGCTCCAGATCGGCCAGTTCGAGGCCGACAACCGGATGGACGACGACCTCGGCAAGATCCTGCTGGAGGGCGGGGGCGGCGGCCAGATGCGCGAGTCCTACGAGCTGGCCATGTACTTCATGGCGCGGCACACCGCGATCGACTGCTTCGAGAAGCGCGGCAAGCGCGGCTACCTGTTCATGATCGGCGACGAGCTGGCCTACCCGAAGACCAAGCGCCGGGAGGTCGCCAAGGTCGTCGGCGACGACCTGGAGCGCGACCTGCCGATCGAGGACGTGCTGCGCGAGCTCCAGCGGATGTACGAGGTGTACTTCATCATCCCCGAGGGCGCCTACCACTCCGGCAGCCGCGAGCTGAAGGACTTCTGGCAGGGCCTGCTCGGCCAGCACGTCCTCTACCTGGACGACCTCGACGCCGTCTGCGAGACGATCGCGCTGACCGTCGGGCTCGCCGAGGACGCCATCGACCTGGACGAGGGCCTGGAGCACCTGGCCGAGGCCGGCTCGGACGCGGGCGCGTCGGTGTCGCGGGCGCTGGCCCGGCTGGACGCGTCCCGCGCGCCCGTCGCGGTGTCGGCGACGCCGCCCGGCCTGGACGCCTCCGGGCCGTCCGGGACGACGCGGCTCTGAGGCCCCGCACGGGAGAGGAGAGCACCGCGATGGGGCACGTCATCGTCGTCGACCTCGGGTTCGGGGACGCGGGCAAGGGCACGGTCGTCGACCACCTCTGCCGCACGTCCCCGGTGACGGCGGTCGTCCGGTTCAACGGCGGCGCGCAGGCGGCGCACAACGTCGTGGCGGACGACGGCCGGCACCACACGTTCGCCCAGTTCGGCTCGGGGACGTTCGCGCCGCGCGTCCGGACGCACCTGTCGCGGTTCATGCTCGTCGACCCGCTCGCGCTCGCCGCCGAGGCCGACCACCTGCGGCGGCTCGGCGTCGGCGACGCGCTGGACCGGCTCACCGTCGACCGGGACGCGCTGCTCACCACGCCGTACCACCGGGCCGCCAACCGCGCACGCGAGCGGGCGCGCGGCGCGGCCCGGCACGGGTCGTGCGGCATGGGCATCGGGGAGACCGCGTCCTATGCCCTCGCGCACGACGACGCGCCGCGCGCGGGCGACTGCCTGTCGCCCGCGCGGCTGCGGCGCCGGCTCGCCGCCGTGCACGACTGGTACCGGGCGTCGTTCCCGTCCGGCGAGGCGGTCCCGGACGTCGCCGCCTGCGCGGACGCGTTCACCGCGTTCGCCGGGCGGGTGCGGATCGTCGGCGGCGGCCACCTGCACGGACTGCTCCGGTCCGGCGACGTGGTGTTCGAGGGCGCGCAGGGCGTGCTGCTCGACGAGCGGCACGGCTTCCACCCGTACACGACCTGGTCGACCACGACGTTCGCCAACGCGGAGACCCTGCTGGACGAGGCGGGCGCGTCCGCGGCCCGGCTCGGCGTCCTGCGGGCGTACGCGACGCGCCACGGCCCGGGGCCGTTCGTCACCGAGGACGCGGCGCTGACCGCCGCCCTCCCCGAGCCGCACAACGGCACGGGCCCCTGGCAGGGCGCCTTCCGCGCCGGCCACCTCGACGCCGTCGCGCTCCGGTACGCCCTGGAGGTCGCCGGCGGCGCCGACGGCCTGGCGGTCACGCACCTGGACGTCGCGGGGGCGCGTCCCGACCTGCGCGTCTGCCGGGCCTACGAGCTGCCCGAGGGGCGGATCGGGCGGCTGCCGGCGGGTGAGGGCGGCCTGGACCGCCAGGCCGCCCTCACCCGGCGGCTGCTCACCGCCCGTCCCGTCTACGCGCCGCTGGGCGAACCGGTGGAGACGATCGAGCAAGCGCTGGGCGTGCCGGTCGTGCTGACCTCGCACGGCCCCACGGCCGCGGACAAGCACGCCACCGGTCAGCCGCTCTCGCGGAACCCGGGCACCTTGCGCAGGACCGCGTAGAGCAGCGCCGCGAGGACGAACCCGACCGCGAACGTGATGTCGCCGAACGACGGGTGGTGGCTCGGCACGATCCCGACGTACTTCTGCTGGTTGGAGAACAGCCACACCGACACCACGACGGCGACCGCCATCGCCGTCGGCCCGGCCCAGTTGCGGCGCCGGACGTCGAACACCATCGCGTCGATCCGCGCGTCCGCGTCCCGCACCGACCAGACCCCGCGCCGCAGCACCAGGTCGGCCAGCACCACACCGAGCCACGGCCCGATCCAGTACGCGATGACCAGCAGGAACGCCTCGTAGTCGTGGCCGGCGTCGTCCAGCCCGAAGTAGGCGACGACGAGCCCGACCGCGCCGAACGCCCCGGCGACCAGCGCGCGCTGCAGCCGCACCGGCAGCGGCAACCGGATCCCGGTCGCGACGAACGACATCGACCCGGAGTAGATGTTGATCGCGTTGGCGCCGACCGCGCCGATCGCGATGACCAGCAGGGTGAGGTTCGCGACGAGCGAGGGCAGGTGCCCGGTGAACGCGCCGGTCGGGTCGGCGAGCGCCGCGCCGCCCAGCGTCGCCGACGCCGCGCCGACGATCTGCAGGACGGTGCAGCCGGCGAAGACGCCGAGCGCCGCCCACAGGCCCGCGGCGCGGGGGCTCGTCGTGGCCGGCAGGTAGCGGGTGTAGTCGGCGGCGTAGGGGTTCCAGCCCGCCGCGTACCCGAAGCTCGCGCCGACCACGATGAGGAACGCGCCGATCCCGCCCGGCCCGGAACCGTCCGGGGCGGGCGCGCCGAAGTCCGCCTTCGCCAGGATGATCGCGGACGCGACGCCGAACACCACCGCCAGCAACGGGAACGCGTACCGCTCGTAGGCGTGCACGAGGTTGTGCCCGAAGAACGCGACGCCGGCCTGCAGCGCGACCACGATCGCCAGGCACAGCGGCTTCGGCATCCCGGTCAGCGTGTTGAGCGCCAGCGACCCGCTGACGCTGTTCACCGCGAACCAGCCGACGCCGCCCGCCACCGAGTTGATCGCGGACGGCAGCATGTTGCCGCGGTGCCCGAACGGCACCCGGCCGAGCACCATCTCCGGCACCCCGTACCGGGGGCCGCGCGCCGACAGGACCGCGTGCGTCACCGAGCCGAGCAGCGTGCCCACCGTGATCGCGGCGGTGGCCTGCCAGAACGTCAGCCCGAACGCGGCGACCGCGAGCACGCCGAGGAACACCGTCGCGAACTCCAGGTTCGGCGACGTCCAGGTCCACAGCAGGTTGAGCGGCCGGCCGTGCCGCTGGTCGAGGGGGATGAAGCCGGCGCCGCCCGGCTCGACGGCGGCGACCCGGGCGCCGTAGTCGCCCTCGCGGACGACCACGCCCGCGGGCGGGCCTTCTTGAATCTCCGTCACGGGGGACCTTTCAGCGTGTTCGGTGTTCGGTGTTCAGGCGAGGGTGATGGCGTCGAGGCGTTCGAGGAGGAAGTCGTGCGCGCGCACGGCCGCACCGCCGGCGGCGCGGCCGACGGGCGGGCCGAGCGGCTCGATGCGGGCGTCCGGGTCGCACTCGTAGAAGAAGATCAGCGACACGAGCTCCTCGTCCGGGGCGCTCGGGTCCGGCGGCAGGACGCGGTGCCGGTTGGACTTCCAGCGGCCGCCGGTCCAGTGGGCGAGCAGGTCGCCGACGTTGACGGTGAAGGAGTCCTCGACCCACGGGGCGTCCACCCAGCCGGCCTCGTCGGAGTACACCTGCAGGCCGCCCACCCCGTCCTGCCGGTCCAGGACCGTGACGGTGCCGAAGTCGGTGTGCGGGCCGATCCGGAACTGGCCGGGCTCCGGCTCCCCGAGCTGCGACAGCGGCGGGTAGCGGTTGATGTTCAGCGTGAAGGACGGGTGCAGCGCGTGCGCGGTGAAGAAGCCCGACGGCAGGCCGAGCGCGACCGCGCACAGCGCGAGCAGATCGTCCGACAGCCGCTTCATCCGGGCCAGGTAGCGCGTCAGCAGCGCCTCCAGCTCCGGCACCTCGCCGGGCCACACGTTCGGCAGGAACCACTCGGCGTCGAAGAACGGGTCGCCGGTCGGGCGGTCGGCGCCGACCGCGAACGTCTCCTTCAGGTCCGGCGGCGTCGCGGTGCCCTCGGCGTACCCGTTGGCCTCGACGCCGGGCGGCAGCCAGCCGCGCTCCCCAACGGTCGCCGCGTACCGCTGCTTGACCTCCTGCGGCAGCGCGAAGAACCGCTTGGCGGCGGCGCGGATCCCGTCCCGTTCCGCGGCGGGCACCCCGTGTCCGGTGACCACCAGGAAGCCGATCTCGCTCAACGCGGCGTCGACCCGCGCGGCGACGGCGTCGCGGTCGCGCTCGCCGCCGTGGAACCAGGGGGCGAGGTCGATGACGGGGACGGCTTTCATGGAACGGTCCTTTCCGGGCGGGTGCGGCGCTGCGCTCACTATCGCTGGTGATCAAGGCCCGATCACCCCCCGAAACGGAGATGAAACCGTCACTTCGCGAGATTTAACGTGGCCCTAACATGCGGTGGCCGGTCGCCCTCCGGATGACCGGCATCGGCCGACGGCGGCCGTCCATTGACCCGGGGCCGCGAGGAGACGAAGATCACTCCGAATGCCGCGGATCCCCCGGAGGTGGACGTTGCGTCTCCCGTCCCTGCGCGCCGTCGCGACGGCCGCCGCCCTGGCCCTTCCGGCGGCCCTGCTCGGCACCGTGCCCGCGTCCGCCGCTCCGGCCGCCGCCTCGCCCTCCGGCGGCGACGGCTGCGACCCGATCGACCCGGCGTCGTGCCTGCTGCCGTTCCCGAGCAACTGGTACACGAGGCCCGACCCGCACACCGCGACCGGCGTGCGGATCGACATGCGCACGACGCTGAAGAACGCGCTCGGCCTGCCCGTCTCGCCGGACGCGTGGAACCGCGCCGACGGCTTCTCCCCCGGGTCCGACCTGCTCGCCCGCGTCCCCGGCGTCGACCTGGCGCGCACCGGCGCCGCCCCCGTCACCGACATCGGCGCGTCGCTGAAGCCGGACGCGCCGATCGTCATCGTCGACACCGCGACCGGGCAGCGCTGGCCGTACTGGGCCGAACTCGACGCCAACGCGCCCGGCGACCGCAAGGCGCTGATCGTCCGGCCCGCCAGGAACCTCGTCGAGGGACACCGCTACGCGGTCGCGCTGCGGAACCTGCGCGACGCGTCCGGGAACCTCATCGGGCCGAACGCGGCGTTCGCCAGGATCCTCGGCCCCGCGCTGCCGTCCGCGGACCCGCTGTACGCGCGGCAGAAGGCCGAGAGGAAGGTGCTCGCGGACCTCGCCGCGCGCGGCGTGAAGCGCGACGGCCTCTACCTGGCCTGGGACTTCACCGTCGCCAGCGCGCGCAGCATCGCCGGGCCGATGCTGCACATCCGCGACGACGCGCTCCGCAGGCTCGGCGACCGGTCGCCGACGTTCCTCGTCACGCAGGTGACGAACAACGTCGACGACAAGATCGCGCGCGAGGTGAAGGGCGTCGTGTGGGCGCCGAGCTACCTCGACCAGTACGGCGGGCTCCCCGGGTCGGCGTTCCACTACGGCGAGGACGGCCTGCCGTCCCGGCTTCCGGGCAACGACCAGGCCGTCCCGTTCCAGTGCGAGATCCCGAAGGCCGCGTTCGGCACGCCCGCGAACCCCGCCCTCTACGGACACGGACTGCTCGGCAGCGAGGGCGAGGTGGACGCCGGGAACGTCAAGGCGATGGCCGCCGAGCACGACTTCGCGTTCTGCGCGACGAAGTGGATCGGCATGTCCGAGGAGGACGTCCCGAACGTCGTCTCCGCGCTCGCCGACATCAGCCGGTTCCGCACCGTCGCCGACCGGCTCCAGCAGAGCATGCTGAACTTCATCTTCCTCGGCCGCGCGATGACCCGCGGCTTCGCCGGCGACAAGGCGTTCCAGGACGACTCCGGCAGGCCGCTGATCGCGCCGGGCGCCCCGCTCACCTACGACGGCAACAGCCAGGGCGGGATCATGGGCGGCGCGCTCACCGCGGTCTCCCCCGACCTGCGCCGCTCCGTCCTCGGCGTCCCCGCGATGAACTACAGCACGCTGCTCAACCGCAGCGCCGACTTCCCCGAGTACGCCAAGGTCCTCGACCTGTTCTACCCCGACAAGCTCGACCAGCAGATCGGCCTCGCGCTGATCCAGATGCTGTGGGACCGCGGCGAGGCCGACGGGTACGCCTGGCACATGACCGACCACCCGTACCCGGGGACCCCGAAGCACCAGGTGCTGATGCACGTCGCGTTCGGCGACCACCAGGTCGCGACCGTCGCCGCCGAGGTCGAGGCCCGCACGATCGGCGCCCGGATCCACGCCCCGACCGTCCGGGCCGGGCGCAGCCTCGACGTCGTCCCGTACTGGAACATCCCGGCGTTCGGCGCGTCCACCGGCGGGTCGGCGATGGTCGTGTGGGACAGCGGCTCCACCGCGCCACCGACCACGAACACGCCGCCGACCGAGGGCCGCGACCCCCACTCCGACCCGCGCAGCAACGTGGACGCGCGCAGGCAGAAGGCGATCTTCCTGACCACCGGGCAGACCGTCGACGTCTGCGGCGGAGGCCCCTGCGTGATAGCCCCCTGACGGGCGCTTGAGAGAATGGGGGGCATGCTCCAGGTCTGCCCGAACGGGAGCCGGGCGCAGGGCGTCCCGGTCACCCCGGACGAACTCGCGGCGGCCGTCCGCGCGGCGGTGGACGTCGGCGCGCAGGACGTCCACCTCCATCCCCGCGACGCCGCCGGCGCCGACACCATGGACCCCCGCCACGTCGCCGCCGCGCTCTCCGCGGTCCGCGCGGCCGCGCCGGGCGTGCCCGTCGGCGTCACCACCGGTGCCTGGACCGCCGAGGACCCCGCCGAGCGCGCCGCGCTGATCCGGGCCTGGACCGTCCTGCCCGACCACGCGTCGGTCAACTTCCACGAGGACGGCGCCGAACGGGTCGCCGAGACCCTCCTCGACCGCGGCGTCGCCGTCGAGGCCGGGATCTTCTCCGGCACCGAGGCCGCCGCGCGGTTCCTGCGCTGGCCGCGCGCCCGCGAGGTGCTGCGCGTCCTCGCCGAGGTCACCGACACCGACCCGGAGACGTCGACCGGCACCGCGAAGGACCTCCTGCACGCCGTCGGCACCGGCCACGAGCGGCCCGTGCTGCTGCACGGCGAGGACGGCGGCGCCTGGCCCGTCCTCCGCCTCGCCGTCCGGTTCAACCTCGACGTCCGCGTCGGCCTGGAGGACGTCCTCACCCTCCCGGACGGCACCGCCGCGGTCGACAACACCGCCCTCGTCCAGACCGCCGGGACGCTCCTCCAGGCATAACGGCCGGATCCGGCCCGGCCGCCGGGGGACGCGCGTGCGTATCCCCCAGCATGAACCGACGCCCCATCGCCGCCGCGGCCCTCGCCGCCGCGATGACGCTCACCGGCGCCTGCGAGTACACCGCCGCGGCCCGGACGGCCGGTCCCGCCGGTCCCGCCGCGAAGAGCCCCCGGGCCACCGGCTCGCCCACCGCCGCACCGCGGCAACCGGCACCGGCCCGCTCGTTCGACGAGACGGGATTCGAGGAGGACCTCCGCACCGCCACCGCGATCACCGACGGCTACTGGCGCCGGCACTGGACGCGGTTCTTCACCGGCTCCTACCGGTCGCCGCGCGTCGTCGGCCTCTACGACGGCTCCGACCCCGCCGCCACGCCCACCTGCGGCGGCGAGCCCCTCGAACGCGACAACGCCGAGTACTGCCCCGCCGGCGACTTCCTCGCGTGGGACGCGCACCTGATGCGGACCGGCTACGCGCACGGCGACGCCTGGGTGTACCTCGTCGTCGCCCACGAATGGGGCCACGCGGTCCAGAACCGCCTGCAGCGCCGCCTCGTCTCCGCCGCCGCCGAACTCCAGGCCGACTGCCTCGCCGGCGCCGTCCTCTACGGATCCGCCGCCGACGGCGACCTGAGGTTCGAGGCCGGCGACGCGCGGGAGATCGTCGACTCCTTCCAGGTCATCGGCGACCGCACGCCCTGGACGAGGCCCGGCGACCACGGCACCGCCTCGCAGCGGCTGCAGAGCTTCTCCCGCGGCGGCGCCCACGGCGTCCCCGCCTGCTTCACCTGACCGGACGGAACGGAACGAACAGGCCGATCCGGCCCGGCGGCCGGCCTCGACCCCGTCAGCCCTCGGACAGGTAGCGCTCGACGGACTCCACCTTCGCGTCCATCGCGCCCGTCACCCCCGGCCGCAGGTCCGCCTTCACCACCAGGCTCACCCGGGGCGCCCGCGCCGCCACCGCGTCCGTGGCGGCCTTCACCACCGCCATCACCTCGTCCCACTCCCCCTCCACCGTCGTGAACATCGCATCGGTGCGGTTCGGCAGGCCGCTGGCCCGCACCACCCGCACCGCCTCCGCGACAAGTTCACCGACGTCCTCCCCCGTCCCGAGCGGGGTCACCGAGAACGCAACGAGCACAACGCACCTCCTGGTCAGGGCTGCACGACCTGCCTGACCACGATCTCATCCAGCCGCCGCTCCACGATCGCCCCCACCGGCCAGTCGCGCACCAGGCAGCGCAGCAGCGCCGCGTCGTGCTCGGCGAACGACGGATCGCACCCCTGCTGCTCCAGGCTGGAGCGGATCGCCTCCACGTAGTCCTCATCGGTGAACCCCGGCACCTCCCGCACCATCGCCGTCGTCGTCGCACGGTGCGAGTTCAGCCCGGCGAACGAGCGGCCGCACCCGCAGCCGCCGTCCGGGTCGTCCCGGTCGCGGGCGCACACCACGCCGATGTGCACCAGTTCCCCCTCGACGCACCAGTCGAAGTCGTTGTCGCGCAAACCCTGGCTGGAGTTGGTGGCAGTGAGCAGCTTCAAGGCCATACCCCCTCGGCGTCCGTGGACGAGCCCACCGTACGACGAGGGTCTGACGTAACGTCAGGAGCATGAGCGAAAACACCGATGTCCTCGTCGAACGCGACGGCGCCTTCACCACCGTCACCATGAACCGCCCGCGCCGCCGCAACGCTCTGTCCCGCACCTTCCTGCTGCGGCTCACCGACGCGTTCACCGAGGTCGCGGACACCGACGCCCGCGGGGTGATCCTCGCCGCGAACGGGCCCGTCTTCTCCGCCGGGCACGACTTCGCCGACATGGCCGGCGCGTCCCACGCCGACGTCCGCGACCTGCTGCGCGTCTGCACCGACCTCATGCGGACGATCCAGTCCGTCCCGCAGGTGGTGATCGCCCGCGTGCACGGCCTCGCCACCGCCGCCGGCTGCCAGCTCGTCGCGTCCTGCGACCTCGCCGTCGCCGCCGAGAGCGCCGCGTTCGCCGCCCCCGGCGGCAAGGGCGGCTGGTTCTGCCACACCCCCCTCGTCGCGATCTCCCGCAACGTCGGCCGCAAACGCGCCGCCGAGATGGCCCTCACCGGCGACACCGTCGACGCCGCCACCGCGGCCGACTGGGGCCTCGTCAACTACGCCGTCCCCGACGACGACCTCGACAAGGCCACCCTCGCCCTCCTCCAGCGCGCCACCCAGGGCAGCCCGCGCAGCAAGGCCCTCGGCAAGCAGGCCATGTACGCCCAGCTCGACCGTCCCGAAGCCGACGCCTACGCCTACGCCGTCGAGGTCATGGCCGCCTCCAGCCAGACCCCCGAAGCCCAGGAGGGCATGCGGGCCTTCCTGGACAAGCGCCGCCCCACCTGGCCCGCCTGACCCCGCCCCGGCCGCTTCTCGCTGGCCCCCGCCGACGACCCGCCGCTAAGATGGCACCCGGCACGCCCCCGACCGCAGCGTCACGACGGGGCGCCGCCCCCGGGGTGGTAGCTCAGCTGGTCAGAGCAGGAGACTCATAATCTCCCGGTCGCGGGTTCGAGTCCCGCCCGCCCTACGAGCTCGGCTCACATGCTCATCGGCCTACGGCCGATTTCGCCCGGGCCGCCGTTTCTTCTGGGGGGCGACCCCCAGACCCCGGCCTGGGCTGTTCGGCGACCTTCGGTCGCCTTCCCGCCAGCGTGGTCTCCTTCTGGGGGGCGACCCCCAGACCCCCGGTGTAGGGGCTCCGCCCCCACGCCCCCTCCCGGTACAGGCTGGCGCACACCGACCGCTGCAGCCGCCGGTGAGCCGTCCTGCAAAGCGGCACACGCGCCTCGGGCGGTACGAGCACCGATCGGACCGCCCGCACGGGTGCGCTGCTTTGGCCCCGGCCACGCTGCGACCGGAACCGTCGCGATCGCGAGCGAAGCCGGATTCGAGCTTGCGAGAATCCGATCGCGCAGCGAGCCCCCAGGGCGAGTCGGAGCGATGCAGCGATCGCACGCATTGCCCGTTGAAGGGAGGGCCCCCAGGGCCCGACCGCCGAGGGCGGTGCAATCAACACAGCGATCGCCCGCATCGCCCGTTGAAGGGAGGGCCCCAGGGCCCGACCGCCGAGGGCGGTGCAATCAACACAGCGATCAACTCGTACCCGAGGACTACGGGAAGTCAGACCTGGTACCGAGTGACTGGCGGGGTGACCGGTCGGTAGGGTCCGCGTATGTCCAGACGATTCCTCGGTCTTGTCCCGCTGTCGCTCGTGCTGCTGGCCGGTGCGTGCGGGGGCGGCGGGTCCGGCAAGCCGGCGCCGAAGGCGGACTTCGACGGGGCGCAGACGCTGAAGCGGTCGGCCGGCGCCATGGCGGACCTGAAGAGCGTCGCGTTCACGGTGACGTCGGACGGCAAGACGCCGATCATGGTCAAGGGCGGCGACATGAAGCTGCTCCGGGACGGCGACGCGCAGGGGACGCTGACCCTGGAGCAGTCGGGCCAGAACGTCGAGGCGAAGGTCGTCGCGAAGGGCGACACGTTCTACCTGGACGCGGGGACGGGCGGCTGGCGGAAGCTGCCGAAGTCGATGGCGTCGGCGGTGTACGACCCGTCGGCGGTGCTGGACCCGAACCGGGGCATCGCCAAGCTGCTGGGCTCGCTGCAGGCGCCGAAGGCCGAGGCCGTGGAGAAGGTGGACGGCAAGGAGGCCTACCGGGTCGCGGCGACGCTGCCGCAGGACCAGGTCGGGGGGCTGATCCCGGGGATCGATGACGACCTCGCCGGGCAGGTGTGGGTGAGCAAGGCCGACGGGCGGCTGCTGAAGGTGCGGGGCGCGTTCCCGAAGGGGCAGGGCGCCGTCGTGATCACGTTCACCGACTTCAACGCCCCCTACAAGATCAGCGCACCGAAGTGACCGCGCGGCGCGGGATCGCGATCGGGGCCGGCGGCGCGGTGGTGCTGCTGGCCGCGCTGGACGCCTACGTCGTGACGACGATCCTGATGCCGGTGGTGAAGGACCTGGGCGTCCCGGTGAACCGGCTGGAGCGGATCACGCCGGTCCTCACCGGGTTCCTGCTCGGGTATGTGGCGGCGATGCCGCTGCTCGGGCAGCTGTCGGACCGGTTCGGGAGGCGGCCGCTGCTGCAGGCGTGCCTGGTGTTCTTCGCGGCCGGGTCGGTGGTGACGGCGCTGGCGCAGGACGTGCCGGTGCTGACGGCGGGACGGGTCGTGCAGGGCGTGGCGGGCGGTGCGCTGCTGCCGGTGACGATGGCGCTGGCCGGGGACCTGTGGGACGAGCGGCGCCGGCCGGTGGTGCTGGGCGCGGTGGGCGCGGCGCAGGAGCTGGGGAGCGTGCTCGGGCCGCTGTACGGGGCGGGGATCGCGGCGGCGCTGGAGTGGCGCGCGATCTTCTGGATCAACGTGCCGCTGGCGGTGCTCGCGATCGTGGCGGTGCAGGTCACGGTGCCGGGCGGGCGTCCGGAGGGGCCGCGCCCGGGGGTCGACGTGGTGGGCGGGCTGCTGCTGGCGGCGGGCCTGGCCCTGCTGGTCGTGGGGGTCTACAACCCGGATCCGGAGAGGTCGGCGCTGCCGTCGTGGGGGCTGCCCGTGATGGCCGCGGGCGCCGTGGTGCTCGTGGTGTTCGTGGTGTGGGAGGTCAGGGCCCGGACGAGGCTGCTGGACCTCGGCGGTGTGCGGCGCGGGCCGCTGCTGGCGACGCTGGGCGTGAGCTTCCTGTCGGGGGCGGCGCTGATGGTGACGCTGGTGGACGTGGTGCTGGTCGCGCAGACCGTCCTGAACAAGGACGAGACCGAGGGCGCGCTGCTGCTGACGCGGTTCCTGGTGGCGCTGCCGGTCGCGGCGGTGGCGGGCGGGATCGTCGCGCGGCGCGTCGGCGAGCGGTGGCCGATGGCGGCGGGGATGCTCGTCTCGGCGGTGGGGTACGTGCTGATCGCGGGATGGCCGGCGGACCTGGCGCACGCGTCGTACGGGCCGCTTCCGCGGATGGACGTCGACCTCGTCGTGACGGGGCTCGGGCTGGGCCTGGTGATCGCGCCGGTGTCGTCGGCGGTGCTGGCGTTCGTGCCGCCGGCGCGGCACGGGGTGGCGTCGGCGGCCGTGGTGGTCGCGCGGATGATGGGGATGCTGCTCGGGGTCTCGGCGCTGTCGGCGTGGGGTTTCCACCGGTTCCACGTGCTGACGGCGCATCTGCAGCCGCCGCTGCCGTTCCTGATGTCGAAGGCGGAGTTCGCGAAGGAGATGACCGCGTACAAGGCGGCGGTGCGGGACGCGCTGCGGGCGGAGTACCGGGAGATCTTCTGGATCACGGCGGGGATGTGCGTGCTGGGCGCCGTGCTGGCGCTCGTGGCGGGGGCGCGGCGGGCCGGCGCGGAGCCCGCGCCGGAACCGGCGGAGAGCCTGGCCGCCCGCTGACCTCGCGGTTCGCGCGAGAAGCAAGGGTCGGAGAAGAAATGGCCGGATCCGGCCATGCTCGGCTGCCACATCGCTCACACCGGCCCCATTCTCCCCGTGGTTCGCGCGGCGCCTGGTTAGCGTGGCGTGCCGCCGCCCGCGCGCCGCCCGGCCGGGCGGTGGCGCACATTCCCCCGACCCCGCGGAACCGCGGCAGAAAGACGGTGAGCCCGTGCATCGGATGAGCGGACTGGACGCCAGCTTCTACCTCCTGGAGGACGAGAACACGCCCCTGCACGTCGCGTCGGTGGTCGTCTTCGAGGGGCCCGCGCCCTCGTACGGCGACGTGGTGAGGACGATCGCCGCGAAGCTGCCGCTCGTCCCCCGGTACCGGCAGCGCGTGCGGGGCGTCCCCTTGCACCTCGGGCGGCCCGTCTGGGTGGACGATCCGCATTTCAACATCCTGTACCACGTCCGCCACACCGCCCTCCCGGCGCCGGGCAACGACGAGCAGCTGCGCAACCTGTCCGGCCGGGTCCTCGCGCAGCGCCTCGACCCGGCGAAGCCGCTGTGGGAGATCTGGCTGGTCGAGGGCCTGACCGGCGGGCGCTGGGCGCTGATCGCGAAGGTGCACCACTGCATGGTGGACGGCATCGCCGGCATGGACCTCGCGACCGTGCTGTTCGACCTGTCCCCCGAGTTCGAGCAGCCCCGCGAGGTCGAGCCGTGGGAGCCGGACGCCGAGCCGTCCGGCCTGGCGCTGCTCGCGGACGCCGCGCACCGCACCGTCACCCGCCCGCTGCGCCAGCTCACGGACGTGGCCCGCAGCGCGGGCGCGGTCCGGGAGGCGCACCGGCTGCGCGAGTTCGCGTCCGGACTGACCCGCGCGACCGCCCGGTTCGTCAGCCCGTCGGCGGGCTGCCTGAACGGGCCGATCGGCCCGCACCGGCGCTGGTGCTGGCAGCGGGTGCCGCTGGACGAGGTGAAGGCGGCCCGCAAGGCGCTCGGCGGGACGGTCAACGACATCGTGCTGACCGCGGTGTCCGCCGGGTACCGCGACCTGCTGAACGCGCGCGGGCGGCTGGAGGACGACACCGTCGTGCGGACGGCGGTGCCGGTGTCGCACCGCGGCGCGGACGAGCGCGGCGAGCTGAACAACCGGGTCGCGGCCGTGTTCGTGAACCTGCCGGTGGGCGTGGCGGACCCGCTCGAGCGGCTGCGCCGCGTCCGGGAGCAGACCGACGACGTCAAGCGCAGCAACCAGGCCGCCGGGACGCAGGCGATCACGCGGCTCACCGACACGGCCGTGGCGCCGGCGCTGCTGTCGCTGGCCGCGCGGATCCCGGTGCGGCTGCGCCAGGACCTCGTGCAGACGGTCACGACGAACGTGCCGGGCCCGGACTTCCCGCTGTACGTGATGGGGCGCCGCGTCCTGGAGATGCACCCGTACGTGCCGCTGACCGGCGGCATCCGGGTCGCGTCCGCGATCGTGTCCTACTGCGGGACGCTCCATTTCGGGATCACCGGGGACTTCGACGCGATGCCGGACCTGGACGTCCTGGCGAAGGGCGTGCAGGCCGGGCTGGACGAGCTGGTGCGGGCCGCGGACGGCGCCCGTCCCGCGGCGCCGCGGACCCGCTGAGGAACGGCGGGAGGGCCCGTCGATGGGGTGGCCGGATCCGGCCACCCCATCGACGGGCCGTGCCTCATCTGGGAAAGGATTCGGTGACCGGTCATGTGCCGATCTTCGAACTCGGGAATATCCTGGGGACGGAGGGTCCAGGACCCCCTGCCGGGTGGGCACGCCCCGGGGAGGTGACGTAGATGCGCGGGTCCCGCGCCGGACGTGGCGGCGGGCCGGCCGTCAGGCTGCGCCGCAGGCTCGGCCTGGAGCACAACGAGCTGCGCAGGCACATCGACCGCGTCCAGCGGACGATCGCGCTGGGGCTGCTCCTGCTCATGCTCGCGGTGGCGCCGCCGCTGGCGTTCTGGGCCGGAACGTGGTCGTACCACGCCGGCAGCGCCGCCGAGCGCGCCGAACGGGCGCAGCGGCACCAGGTGGTCGCCACCGTCGTCTCGACGGGCGGCATCGGCTCCTCCGGCGACCGCTACATCCACGAGACCGTGCAGGCGACCTGGCCCGGCGCCGGCGGCGCGACCCGCACCGGCACGCTGCCGAGCTGGAAGAACGCGAAGGTCGGCGCGCACCGGACGATCTGGATCGACGCCAAGGGCGATCCGACGGTCCGCCCGCGCCCGCACAGCCGGACGGTCACCGACGCGGCCTACGCCTCGACGGCCGCGGTCCTCGGTGTGGCGATGCCGATCCTGCTGGCGTACCTGCTGGTCCGCCGGCGCTGCGACCGCCGCCGCGACGAGATGTGGGAGGCGGACTGGGCCCGCATGGACGCGGCCGGCCAGCGGTGAGGACCGGCTACTCGTCCTCGACCAGCCGGGCGGCCACCCGGTCGAGGACGGCCAGCTCCTCCGGCGGGAGCTCGTAGAGGGCGGCCGGCGGGGTGCTGAGGATCCGCTCGGCCTCGGCGGCGACGGCGCGGCCGGCGTCGGTGACGGTCACGAGCTTGGAGCGCCGGTCGGCCGGGTTCGCGGCGCGCTCGACGAGGCCGCGCTCGACCAGGTCGTCCACCACGAGGGTGACGTAGGGCCGGTCTGAGAGGAGCCGGTCGGCGAGGCCGCGCAGGGTGAGCGGCTCGGGCGCGGCGGCCAGCCGGCGCAGCGCCTTGACCCGGAAGAAGCTCATGCCGAGCGCCTCGGTGACCTCGGCGCGCCGGTCGCTGCGCTCGTGCATCAGGGTGGAGAGGTTGCGCCAGGCGCGGGCGGCCAGGTCCGGCGGGCCGCCCGCCGCGGGGGCGGACGGTCTGCCGGACGCGGGGCCGGGCTGGTTCATCGGGTGCTCGCTCCCGTCACGTGGCGTCCGCCGGGGGCCGGCTCGGCGGTCTCGAACAGCGCGGCCGTCCGCTCCGCGCTGCGGGCCGCGCGGCGCCCGGTGGTGAGCACGCCGAGCACCAGCACGACGGCGGCGCAGCCGGCCAGCACCCAGTATGCCGGGCGGGCGGCCGCCACGAAGGCGGTGCCGTCGGAACGCGCGCCGGCGGTGCCGGCGGCGAGGATCGCGCCGATCACCGCGACGCCGAGGGCCTGGCCGACCTGCCGGCTGGTGGACGCGACGGCGGCGGCGACGCCGGCCTGCGCGCGCGGCATCCCGGACACCGCGGTGTTGGTGATCGGCGAGTTGACCATTCCGAACCCGATGCCGAACAGGACGTACGCGATGAACAGCGTGACGTCGTGGGTCTCGGCGTCGAACGCGGCGATGAGCACGGCGCTGGCGAGCGTGGCGGCGCCCGCGGCGACGAGCGACGGACGGGGCCCGCGGCTGCCGACGAGGCGTCCGGACAGCGGCGCGAACACCGCGCTCATCGCGGCCATCGGCAGCAGGTAGAGGCCGGCGTGCAGGGCCGACATCCCCCGCACGTCCTGCAGGTAGAGGGCGTTGAGGAACATGAACCCGCCGAGCGCGGCGAACTCCGACACCGCGATGACGGTCGCGCCGGCGAACGGGACGCTGCGGAAGAAGCGCAGGTCGATCAGCGGTTCGGGGGCGCGCAGCGCGTGCCGGACGAACCCGGCGAGGCTGAGCGCGGCGACGGCGGCGGCGCCGAGGACGGCGGGGTCGCCCCAGCCGCGGCCCGGCCCCTCGATGATCGCGTAGGTCAGGGTGGCGAGAAGCAGGATCATGAAGACCTGGCCGGCCGGGTCGGCGCGGCGCGGCCGCTCGGCGCGGGACTCCGGCACGTACAGCGCGGTCAGCGCGAGCGCGGCCAGCCCGATCGGCACGTTCAGCCAGAAGATGGACCGCCAGCCGACCGAGTCGACGAGGACGCCGCCGACGAGCGGTCCCATCGCCATGCTGAGCCCGACGACGGCGCCCCACACGCCGATGGCGCGGGCGCGCTCGCGGGGCTCGGTGAACACGTTGGTGATGATCGACATGGCGACCGGGTTGAGCATCGAGCCGCCGACGGCCTGCACGACCCGGGCGCCGACGAGCCAGCCGAGGGACGGGGCGAGGCTGCACAGCACCGAGCCGAGCACGAACAGCGCGAGCCCGGCCTGGAAGACGCGGCGGCGGCCGATCCGGTCGGCGGTGGAGCCGGCCAGGATGAGCAGTGAGGCGAGGACGATGAGGTAGGCGTCGATGGTCCACTGCAGGCCGGACACCGAGCTGTGGAACTCGCGCCGCAGCGTGGGCAGCGCGACGTTCAGGATGGTGTTGTCCAGGCTGACGATGAGCAGGCTCATGCAGCAGATGGCCAGCACCAGCATCCGGCGGCGGGGGGTGAGGTCGGTCAAGCGGACTCCAATCGTTGTACGCCTACAACCGTTATAAGAGTACAACTATTTCGGGATCCGGCGCCTGTGTCCCCCGTCACCCCGCGCGGGCCGCACGGGCGGCGCGCGCGGCCGGGACGACGAGCGGCGTCCCGGTCTCCGGGCACTCGATCACCCGGCACGGCAGCCGGAACACCTCCTCGACCAGCTCGGCCGTGACCACGGCCCCCGGCTCGCCCTCCGCCACGATCGCCCCGTCCCGCATCGCGATCATGTGGGTGGCGTACCGCGCGGCGTGGTTCAGGTCGTGCAGGACGGCGACGACGGTGCGGCCCTCCTCGTGCAGCCGCGCGCACAGGTCCAGCACCTCGATCTGGTGGGCGATGTCCAGGTAGGTGGTCGGCTCGTCCAGCAGCAGCAGCGGCGTCTGCTGCGCCAGCGCCATCGCGATCCACACCCGCTGCCGCTGGCCGCCGGACAGCTCGTCCACCGGGCGGTCCGCCAGCGCGGCGACGCCGGTCGCCTCCATCGACTCGGTGACGACCCGCTCGTCCTCGCGCGACCACTGCCGCAGCAGCCCCTGGTGGGGGTACCGGCCGCGCGAGACCAGGTCGGCGACCGTGATCCCCTCCGGCGCGATCGACGACTGCGGCAGCAGCCCGACGGTGCGGGCGAGCTTCTTGGCGGGCCAGGCCGCGATCGGCTCGCCGTCCAGGACGACGGTGCCGGACGCCGGCCTGAGGATGCGCGCGAGCGCCCGCAGCAGGGTCGACTTGCCGCACGCGTTCGGCCCGACGATCACGGTGAACGAGCCGTTCGGCACCGTGACGTCGAGGTCGCGCGTGATGGTGCGCCTGTCGTAGGCCAGGGTGAGGCCCGTGGCGTTCAGCCGCGCGTTCGCGTCCTTCATTCAGATCCGTCCCGTCTTGCGTTGGGTCACGAGGAGCCAGACCAGGTAGCCGCCGCCGAGCAGGCCGGTCACCACGCCGACCGGGAGCTGGTGGCCGGTGAACGCGCGCTGCGCGGCCCAGTCGGCCGCGACCAGCAGCGCCGCGCCCATGCACATGGACGGCAGCAGGTTCGGGCCGGGCGTGCGGGTCAGCCGGCGGGCGAGCTGCGGCGCGGTCAGCGCCACGAACGACACCGGCCCCGCGGCCGCCGCGGCGAACGAGGTGAGCAGCACGGCCGCGCCCAGCATGACCAGCCGCGCCCGCTCGATCGGGACGCCGAGGCCGTGCGCCGCGTCGTCGCCCATCTCCAGCATCCGCAGCGCGCGCCCGCAGCCGATCACCACCAGCGGCCCGAGGACGGCGAGGGCGACGAGGACGGGCGCCGCGTCGGACCAGTCCCGGCCGTCCAGGCTGCCGGTGAGCCACAGCACGGCGCGCGCCGCGTCGGTGATCTGCGCCTGGGTGAGCAGGTAGCCGTTCACGCCGGTGAGGATCGCGGCGACGCCGATGCCGACGAGGACCAGCCGCTGCCCGTGCGCGCCGTGCCGGCCGGCCACCGCGTACACGAGGGCGCCGGTGAGCAGCCCGCCGCCGGCGGCGCCCGCCGCGACGGCCGCGCTGCCGCCGCCGGTCAGCACGATCACGCCGAGCACGCCGGTCGCCGCGCCCTGGGTGAAGCCGAGCACGTCCGGGCTGCCGAGCGGGTTGCGGGTCAGCGACTGGAAGATCGCGCCGGCGAGCCCGAGCGCGGCGCCGACCGCGAGCCCGGCCGCCGCGCGGGGCAGCCGGATCTCGTTCACGATCAGGGAGTCGGCGGGCGTGCCGTTCCCCAGCAGCGTCCGGACGACGTCGGCGGGGCCCATCGGGAAGTCGCCGCTGCCGATCAGCAGCACGCTGACGCCCAGTGCGACGACCAGGCAGAGGACGGCGACCGCGAGCGCGCGCGGGCTGAAGCGCAGCGACAACCCGTTCGGCGTCCTGATGACGGCGGGCCTCATGCCGCGACCGCCTTGCTGCGCGGACGCCGGACGAGATAGAGGAACACCGGCCCGCCGGCGACCACCATCACGATCCCGACCTGGAGTTCGGACGGCCGGACGACGACGCGTCCGAGCACGTCCGCAGCCAGCATCAGCGCGGGCGAGAGAACCGCGCAGTACGGCAGCAGCCAGCGCAGGTCGGGCCCGGTCAGCGCGCGGACGAGGTGCGGGACCATCAGCCCGACGAAGATGATCGGCCCGCAGGCCGCGGTCGCGGCGCCGCACAGCAGCGTGACGGCGGCGATCCCCAGGATCTTGGCGCGTCCGGGGCGAGCGCCGAGCGCGCGCGCCGCGTCCTCACCCATCGCCATGGCGTTCAGCGGGCGGGCCAGCACCAGCGCCAGCACGAGGCCGACCGCGACGAACGGCGCGACCTTCTCGACCGTGGACGCCTGCGCGGCGGCGAGGGAGCCGACCGTCCAGAACCGCATCCGGTCGAGGGACGCGGTGTCGAGCAGCTGGACGGCGTTGACGTAGGAGTACAGCGCGGCGTTGAGCGCGGACCCGGCGAGCGCCAGCCGCGCGGGCGTCGCGCCGCGCCCGCCGCCGACCGCGTACAGCAGGACGGCCACCGCCCCGGCGCCCGCGAACGCGAACCACACGAACCCGGCGAACGACACGATGCCGAGGAACGAGATCGCGGAGACGACGGCGGCGGACGCGCCCGCGTTGATGCCGAGGAGGCCGGGGTCGGCGAGCGGGTTCCGGGTGAGCGCCTGCATCACCGCGCCGGCCAGTCCGAGCGCGATGCCGGCGAGCAGCCCGAGCAGGGTGCGCGGCAGCCGCATCTGGTGGACGACGGTGTAGGAGTCCGAGCCGCGGTGCAGGAGCCCGTCCCACGCCTGCCCGATCGACAGCGGTTTCGCGCCGACCGCGAGGCTCAGCACGAGGACGGCCAGAAGCAGCAGCACCGCCGCGACCAGCCCTGACGCGCGGGCGGATCGGCGGCGCGCCGGTGCCGGCGGGAGTGCGGCGGGCGCGGGCGCTGGGGCCGTCGGTGGCGCGGTTCTGGTCAACGGCACGGGCTGGCTCCGGGGGGGACGGACGGGGGCGACGACCCGCCCCCTGCCACTGGACAACGACTTAGGTTAGGTTAACCTAAGCGCCCATCGGGCCGGAATCCGGCCATAGCGTTCGATGAGAGATGAGCAGCCGAAAATGTGGACATCCCCCTCCCCCTCCCTCACCCGCCGCGGCCTTCTCGGCGCCGGGGGCGCCGTCGCCCTCGGCGCCCTGATCAGCGCGTGCGGCGGAGGCGGCGACGGGAAGAGCGCGGCGTCCCCGTCCGGCGGCGCCTGGACCTTCACCGACGACCGCGGCACCGCCGTGAGGCTCAAGTCGCGCCCGACGCGCGTCGTCGGCTACGTCGGCGTCCTCGCCGCCCTCTACGACTTCGGCGTGGACCGGCAGCTCGTCGGCGTCTACGGGCCGACGAAGCTGAAGGACGGCAAGCCCGACCCCCAGGCCGGGAACCTGCCCGTCGACCGGCTGACGATCATCGGCAACGCCTACGGCGAGTTCAACATCGAGAAGTACGCCTCGCTCCGCCCCGAGCTGCTCGTGGACAACATGTTCGTGCGGGACGAGCTGTTCTACGTCCCGGCCGAGAGCAAGGACAAGATCTACGCGCTGGCGCCGCAGGCCGCCATCTCCGCCGGCTCCGTCGCGCTGCCGAAGCCGATCGAGCGGACCGCCGCGCTCGCCGCCGCGCTCGGTGCCGACCTGAAGTCCGCCAAGGTCACCGCCGCCAAGGCCCGCTTCGACAAGGCCGTCGAGTCGCTGCGCGCCGCCGCGAAGGCCAACGCCGGGCTGAAGGTGCTCGCCGCGTCCGCCAGCCCCGACCTGTTCTACGCCTCCAGCCCGGGCAAGAACACCGACCTCATCTACTTCAAGGAACTCGGCGTCGACCTCGTCGTGCCGGACAAGCTCGGGCAGGACGGCTACTTCGAGGATCTGAGCTGGGAGAACGCCGGCAAGTACAAGGCCGACGTCATCATGCTCGACAGCCGCACGCAGGCCCTGCAGCCGAAGGACCTCGGCTCGAAGCCGTCCTGGAAGGACCTGCCCGCGGTGAAGGCGGGCCAGGTCATCGCCTGGCAGCCCGAGCCGCGCTTCTCCTACGAGGGCTGCGCGCCGATCATCGAGGCCCTCGCCCAGACCATCCGCACCGCGAAGAGGACCGGCTGACGCCGCGGCCGCGACCGCCGGCCCGCGTTCACCGAAAGGCACAGCGATGAGGACCCCCAGCCACCCGTACGCCTTCTTCGACCTGCACGTCCTGCGGTCCGCGCCGCTCGGGCCCTCGATGGTCCGCGTCACCTTCGGCGGCGCGTGCCTGGACGGCCGGCCCGGCGGCTTCGCCACCGGCGGGCGCGACCAGCGGTTCAAGATCTTCCTGCCGCACCCGCACCAGGACGCGCCCGTCATGCCGGACGCCCCGTCGGCCGAGACCTGGTTCGCCGACTGGCGCGCGCTCGACCCGGCCGAGCGCGGCATCATGCGGTCCTACACCGTGCGGGCGCAGCGCCCCGGCGAACTGGACGTCGACTTCGCGCTGCACCCCGGCGGGACGTCCGGCCCAGCGTCCCGCTGGGCGTCGGCCGCCGCCCCCGGCGACCGCGTCGTCGTGCTCGGCCCGACCGGGCCCGACAACGGCGGCTGCGACTTCCGCCCGCCGCCCGGGCGGCCCGTCGTCATCGCGGGCGACCTCACCGCGCTGCCCGCCATCGCCGGGAACCTCGCCTGGCTGCCCGCCGGGACGCCCGCGCGGGTGTTCGTCGAGACCCCCCACCCGGACGACCGGCAGGACCTGCCGAGCGACGCCGACGCGGAGATCGGCTGGGTCTCCGCGGGCGGCCTCCTCGACGCCGTGCGCGGCGCGTCCGTTCCGGACGGCGCGTACGCGTGGATCGCGGGCGAGTCCGCCACCGTGAAGGCGCTGCGCCGGCACCTGGTGAACGAGCGGGGCCTGCACCGCCGCGACGTCACCTTCACCGGCTACTGGCGGCGCGGCGCCACCGAGGAGGACCTGCTCGCCGAGGTCGTCGCGGGCGGCAGCCCCGCCACCGAGGAGTGACCCCGCTCCGGGTGACGGGGGTCAGGGCGGCGGCAGGACGCCCCGCTCGATCGCGGCCATCACCGCCGCCGTCCGGTCCGACACCCCGAGCTTGGCGAACACCCGCAGCAGGTGCGTCTTCACCGTCGCCTGCCCGATGAAGAGCCGCGCCCCGATCTCGGCGTTCGTCAGCCCCCGCGCGACCAGCGCGAGGACCTCCGTCTCCCGCGCCGACAGCACGGCGGGCGCGGACGCCGCGCTCGCCTCGCGCTCCTCGCCCGCCCGCACGGCGGCCAGCCGCGCCGACACCGACGGCGACAGCACCGTCCGGCCCGCCGCGACGTCCCGGATCGCGGCGGCCAGGTCCGTGCGGGACGCGTCCTTCAGCAGGTAGCCGGCCGCCCCCGACCGGACGGCGCGGACGATGTCCGCGTCGTCCTCGAACGTCGTCAGCACCAGCACCCGGTGCCCCGGACCGAGCCGCTCGATCGCGCTCACCCCGTCCCCGCCGGGCATTCGCAGGTCCATCAGGATCACGTCGGGCCGCACCCGCGCCGCCAGCACGACCGCCTCGTCCCCGCTCGCCGCCTCCGCCGCCACCTCCATCCCGGGCTCGGCCGCCAGCATCCGGCGCAGCCCCTCCCGGACGATCGGATGGTCGTCCACGATCATCACGCGGAGCACGGCAGCACCGCCTCGACCACGGCGCCCTCGCCGGCGCCGCTGCGCACGGCCAGGCCGCCGCCCGCCTGCTCGACCCGCCCGCGCATGCCGCGCAGCCCGAACCCGGACGCGACCGCCTCCGGGTCGAAGCCCCGGCCGTCGTCGGCGACCGTCAGCCGCGCCGCGTCCGGCCCGTACTCCAGCGACATCCACACCGACCGCGCGCCCGCGTGCTTGCGGACGTTCGCGAGCGACTCCTGCGCGACCCGCAGCAGCACCACCTCCGCCGCCGGGCCGAGCGGCCGCTGCTCCCCCTCCACGTCCAGGTCGACGGGCAGCGCGAAGTCCGCGGCCAGCCGCCGCAGCGCCTCCACCAGCGACCCCGCCGCCAGCGCGGGCGGCGCCAGCGCCGCGACCAGCCCCCGCGTCTCGGCGAGGTTCTCCCGCGCCGTCCGCGCCACCAGCTCCAGGTTCCGGTTCGGCCCGACCTCCGCCTCCGCCGCCTGCGCCAGCATCACGATGCTGGTGAACCCCTGCGCGATCGTGTCGTGGATGTCGCGGGCGAGCCGCTCCCGCTCGGCGAGCACGCCCGCCTCCCGGCTCACCTCCGCCAGCTCGTCCCGGGTGCGGTCCAGCTCGTCGATCAGCCGGGCCCGCTCCCGGTTCTGCGCGCTGAGCCGGCCGATGAACGTGGCGAGCAGTGCGCTGCACGCGATGGCCACCAGCATCATCACCAGCGTCAGCGTCACGCCCGCTCCGGACGCCACCATCGCCGACCCGATCGCCCCGGAGAACAGCACCACTATCAGCACGAAACCGCGGGCCGTGCCGTACAGCATGTAGACCTGCGGGGCCAGCGCGGCCAGCCCCGTCGACGTCACCGGCGCCAGCAGCGTCGCCGGCACGAACATCAGCAGCAGCGCCGCCGCGTACAGCCGGCGCCCGGGACGCCGCTCCTCCCGGGACCGCAGCGCCTTCCGCCCCACCGCGACGTACGCGGTGCTCAGCAGCACCAGCAGCACGATCGCCGCCGCCTGCCGGCCCGGCGGCAGCCCGTCCGCCGCCGTCGCCGCGATCGTGCCGACCAGCACCAGCGCGAAGTAGGCGTCCCAGAACGGGTACGACCGGTACCAGACGTTCTCCGCCCGCGCCACCGCCGGGTCGACACCGCTCATGACCTGTCCGCTCCCCCGGCGTGCCGCGCGGCCCGCTCTGTCCACCGACCGGTGGATAGTACTGCCGCGCCGCCGCCGGAAGCATTGCGGACATGAACAACAACCCGGTCCGGGCCGCCCTGTTCGCCCTCACGATCCTCTACGGGCTCCTCATCGCCCTCCTCGCCGTGCTCGACACCCCCGCCCTCGGCCTCGTCGCCGCGATCGGCGGCGTGCTGCTCGGCCTCGGCTGGGCGTTCTCCGGCCGCTTCACCCGCGGCCGCGCCTGACCGCGAGCCCGACGGCCCTCCGCGCGGACGCCATCGCAGGGGCGGCGTCCGCGCCGGTCAGGGCCACCGGCCCTCGGCGTACGCCCCGATCAGCGCCGCGTGCGACAGCGGCCTGGACAGGTCGTCCACGTCCCCGTTGACGGTGTAGTCGAGCAGCACCACCTCGCCGAGGCGCCGCACCTCCTCGACCAGGTCCGCGACCCTGTTCTCCAGGACCCACCGGTACGCGGGCAGGTAGATGTCCCGGCGCGCCCGCCCGTACGGCAGCAGCTCGTCCCCGCCGAGCCCCGCCCGGTGCCCGCGCACCGGCCCGTGCTTGCGGACCGTCCGCTTGATGCCCTTCATCGACGTGATCGCCAGCCGGGACGGGTCGACGTCGGTGCCCTCGAACACCTTGAGCGCCTGCCAGATCCCCTCGACCGACGCGCCCGTCTCCCCGTCCGAGAACGGCACCGGTATGCCGCCGTGCGGGTAGAACGGGCTGAACCGCACCCACGGCTGAGGGCCCCGCGACGTCACGTCCAGCACCACCGCCCCCGGCCACTCCGCCTCCACCGACGCCGGCGCGCGACGCCGGCTCGCCACATGAATCCCCACGCCCCGCAGGCTCCCACCCGCCACCGACATTCCCCGCCGGGCGCGGACGGACCCCCCGCTGGAACGCCGCCGACAGGCACGGGAGCCCGGACGGCCCGACGAGGGCGCATCCGGCCATAAACGGCCAGCTCCAGCGCCCAAGATCATCGCTACGCTCGGGGCGGGAGGTGCCGGTGGACCCGTTGAACAGCATCGTGGGCGCGGCGAAGATGGCGCAGGGACGGCTCTCCTTCTACGTCTCCCTGCAGCTCACCAGCGTTCTCGCACCGGGTGTGTGCATCGTCGCCGAGACCGCCTTCCTCGTCGCGCGGACGGCGGAGGTGAAGGTCGCCAAGGGTCTCGGCCAGTCCAACGTGATCGTCTCGCTGATCGTGGCCCTGGCGGTCCTCGCCGTCGGGTACGTGGTCGGCTACGTGTGCCGCGAACTGGGGTTCAAGGTCGTCGGCCTCCTCGAGAGGCTCCCTCCCCTCCGGCTGCGGGACGGCTCCTCCGCGGCGCTCGCGGAGCTGGTCGGCCCGGCCCGGTACGAGGAGTTCCTCGAAGCGCACCCCTACCTCGCGGCTCTCGAGGAGGAGGGCCGGCGGCTCGGCGAGCGCGGGGTGATCGGCGGCTACCACGGCTACTCGCTGCCCTACGAGCGCTTCGTCTACGCCAAGACGTGGCTCAGGAACCACGCCACCGGTTTCAGCGTCGACTCCGCCGAAGCAGAGATCAACATCTTGACCGCGACGCTGATCCCCATCGGGCTCGCCGCCGCGGACCTCACGGTCTCGGCCTCTCCCCGGGCCTGGCTCTTCGTGCTCGCGGCGCTGCTGGCCGCCGCCCTCTGGACGGTCGTCCTGGGCTCCGTCCTGAGGCTCCGCCGCTCCGAGCGCTTCGAGTCGCTGCGGAACCTGCTGCTCGACCACTCCATGCGCCGGGCGCTGGCGGGGTACGCGCCCCCGCCGGAGAACACCGGCACCGGTACCTCCGCCTGAGCTCCTACCGATGGTGCCCGAGATCCGGGAGCATCTGCGGATCGACCGGCCCGTCCAGCACGAAGAGCATGACGCGGACCTCCACGCCCGCCAGGCTCGCCGCGACGGCCCGGTGGGTGCCGTCGAGCAGCACGGCCTCGTCCCCGCCCACCGCATAGGCCGGCAGGACGAGCCGCACCGGCGCGTCCTCTCCGCGGAACGCCTCCGTGAACCGGAGGATCCGGCGCCGCCGGTCGGCCGGGAGGACGTCGATCGCGTCCGCGCACTCCGCCACTCTGAGGGGCCGGTCTCCGGGGTTCCGCCAGTCCCCGTCGGTGCCGTCCGCGCTCCGGTACCACACGGTGAACAGGCCGCCGAGGACGTCGGGCGACCGGCTGAACCGCTCGCGCACCACGCAACCGGCGGCCTCGAGAGCGTCCCAGGCGAGCCAGGCCCGGACACCGCCGTCCTTGAAGACGGTGATGAACTCGCCGATGTCCATCCCCGGACACTAACGGCACCGCCTTCGGACGGCCGAGTTCAGCCCGACCCGGACGGCGCGCGGCTGAGGTCGACGACGCAGAAGACGTTGCCGTCGGGGTCGGCGAGGACGACGAAGTCCGGGTCCGGCGGGTACAGGTCCCAGTCGACGCGGCTCGCGCCGAGCGCGACCAGCCGCTCGACCTCGGCCTCCTGCTCGGCGGCGCTGTCCACGAACAGGTCGAGGTGCAGGCGCGGGCGTGGCTCGGGGGGCGACTCGCTGCGCATCAGCCCGAGGGCCCGTCCCGACCCGTCCGCGTGGTCCAGCGTCCGCCAGTTCGGACTCTCCCAATCGGAAACGACCACGAGGTCCAGCGCCGCCGTCCAGAACGCAACGGCGCGCGCGAGGTCGGTCACACCGATCACCGGAAAGCCCAGACGCAGCATGAACGCGAGTCTAGGGCCGGTGCCGTGGCGCCGCCCGCCGCGGCGGTGTATGCATGAGGGCCAAATGGATATCGAGGATCTGTCGGACGCGGAACGAGCGCTCTGGGACGCGTTCCCGAACGCGGGCAAGGTCGATCTGACGGGTACCGGGGAGGCGGTGCGCGGCGAGGTCGTCTCGGCGCTGCTGCTGGGCGCCCGCCCGGCCGACGCGGGGCGGGTCCCGGCTTTGCGGCTCACCGGCGCGCGGATCACCGGCGTGCTCGACCTGTCCTTCGCCGAGGTCCGGTACGCGGTGCTGATGCGCGACTGCGTGTTCGACGAGCCGCCCGCCCTCTACGCGAGCCGGATACGGCAGTTCAGCCTGACCGGCTCCCGGCTGCCCGGCCTCTCCGCCTCGGACTCGCAGGTCGACGGCCTGCTGTGGCTGCGCGGCTGCCGCCTGGACGGCCCGCTGCAGCTCGTCGGCACCCGGATCGACGGGACGCTGTCGCTGCGCGCGGCCCGCCTCGCCGGCGTCGAGGCCTACGCGCTGACCGTCGCCCGCAACATCGACGCCACCGACGCGGAGATCACCGGCGAGCTGATGCTGCAGGGCGCGCACGTCAGCGGGACCTGCGTCCTCGACGGCGCGCGCCTGTCCAACCCCGGCGCGGTCGCGCTCGACGCCGAGGGGATCGAGCTGCCGTCCGGGCTGCACGCGCGGGGCCTCACCGCCGACGGCGAGGTGCGCCTGCCGGACGCGCGGATCGGCCGCCGTCTCGTCCTGACCGCCGCCCGGCTGTCCAACCCGGGCGGTACCGCCCTCGACGCCGACCGCGCCCGGATCGACGGGGCCGCCGTCCTGGACGGAGGGTTCCGCGCCGAGGGCAAGGTCGGTATGCGCTCCGCGGCGATCGGCGGCACCCTCCTGCTCAGCGGCGCCGACCTCGACGCCCCCGGCGGCACCGCGCTGAACGCGCGGCTCATCACCGTGGGCAGCAGCCTGCGCGCCGCGAACGGGTTCCGGACCCGCGGCCGGGTCTGCCTGGACTCGGCGACCGTCCAGGGCACGGCCGACTTCGCCGGCGCGCACCTCAGCGACCCCGGCGGCGAGGCGCTCAGCCTGTGCCGCGCCGAGGTCACCGGCGGCCTCGCCGGCGAGGGCCTGCGCGCCGAGGGCGAGATCCGCCTGATCGACACGGTGATCGGCGCGAGCGTCGAGCTGGACGGCGCGCAGCTGTCCAACCCCGGCGGACGGTCGCTCATCGGGTACGGCCTGACCATCAGCGGCGTCCTGAACTGCCGCGACGGGTTCACCGCGGCCGGGCGCATCTCCCTCGCCGGCGCCCGCGTCGGCGAGCTCGGCTTCGACGACGCGACGATCAGCGGCTACGGCGACCTCGCGCTCGGCCTCCGGCGCGTACGGGCGGAGATGCTGTGGCTCTCCCGCTGCACCCTCACCGAGGGGACGGTCGACCTGCGGCACGCCCGCATCAGCATCCTCCGCGACGACCCCGCCCACTGGCCCGCCCGCCCCCACCTCGACGGGTTCGTCTACGAGACCATCGACAAGCCCGGCCCGCTCGCCGCCCGCCTCGCCTGGCTGAACGCCGCCGACGGCTACCACCCTCAGCCGTACGAGCAGCTCGCAGCCGTCTTCCAGGGCATGGGCCGCGATGTCGAAGCCCGGACCGTCCGCCTGGCGAAGCAACGCCGCCGCCGGCACACCCTCCCGCCCATCGCCCGCGCCTGGGGCGTCGCCCAGGACTGGACCGTCGGCTACGGCTACCGTCCGCTCCGCGCTGGGATCCTCCTGGCCGCTCTCCTCGCGATCGGGACCGCGCTCTTCGCCGCTCACCACCCCGTCCCCCTCAAGAAGGACGAGGCGCCCGCCTTCAATCCGTTCCTCTACACCCTGGACCTGCTCCTGCCGATCATCAGTTTCGGCCAGGAGCCGGCCTTCAACCCGCGCGGCCCGTACCAGTGGCTGGCCGCCGCCCTGATCGCGTCGGGCTGGATCCTCGCCACCACGATCGCCGCCGGCATCACCCGAGTCCTCTCCCGCCAGTAACGAAAAAGACCCCGCCAAGGAGCAGAGCTCCTCGACAGGGCCTCCGACCGAACCGACCGCGACCGGGAGGGGGCGTGGGGGCGGAGCCCCCACATCGGGAGTCCGGGGGTCGCCCCCCGGGTGAACACAGCGGGCAAAGGCGAAGGTGGGCACAACCCACCGAGCAGCCCTCGCCACCTCGGCTCCCGCGATTGGACTCGAACCAATAACCTGCCGGTTAACAGCCGGCTGCTCTGCCGATTGAGCTACGCGGGATCGTGCGTCCGGCGGGGCCTCGGCCCCTGCCAGCGCGTCTAGGTTAGCGCATGTCCGGGGCTGTTCGCGCACGCGTTACGGGTGGCGGCGGCGTTCGCGGGTATAGGGGGTGGATCGAACGGCCCCGACAGGGAGTTGATCATGAAAGCGCGCATGATGTTCATGGCAGGCGCAGCGATCGGCTACGTCCTCGGGACGAAGGCCGGGCGGGAACGCTACGAGCAGATCAAGCGGGTCTCGCGGCAGGTGTCGGAGAACCCGAACGTGCAGGAGGCCGCGGGCATGCTGCGCGCCAAGGGCGGCGAGTTCGCCGGGGCGGCGCGCGGGAAGGCCGGCGAGATGGCCTCGACCGCGAAGGAGAAGGTGCCGCAGCAGAAGATGCCCGGCCGGCACCAGGCCGAGGACGAGCCGAAGGTCTACCCGGGCTAGAGGCCCGTCTGGCGGCGCAGGTCCTCGAGAACCTGCTCGGCCTGGGCGCGCAGGCCCGGGTCGTCGGGGTCGAGGCCGGCGTCGAAGACGAACGTCCAGCGCACGTCGCCGCCGGCGGCGGGGCGCCGGCCCGCGATGCGCACCTTCCCTCCGCCGGGCAGTCTCGCCTGGTGGGTGACCGCGATGGTGGCGGTGACGCGTTCCCGGACGGTCTCGGGGACGGAGCCGGGCTCGGTGAGGCGGACGTGGTGCTCCGCGCCGCCGGAGGTCTCCTCGACGTGCAGCCAGCCGTCCTTCCAGGTGGCCTGGTCGACGCGCTCCCACGGGACGCGGGTGAAGCCGCCGGACGGGGCCGGGACGTGCAGGGCGGCGGTGGTGGCGACCACGTGGGAGCCGCCGCGGGTGGGGGCGGACGCGAGGACGCGTTCGCCCCGCTCGATCGTGAGCGCGTCGCGGACCGCGGAGGGCAGGTGGCCCCGGAGTAGGCGCATGCCCCAACGGTAGGCGATCAGGCGGCCTGCGGCGCGCGGCGGGCCCCGAGCAGGTCCAGGACGAGGGCGGCGGACCATGAGTAGTCGTGGCTGCCGCGTCCGGTGCCGTCGAAGGGGTCGAAGAACTCGCGGAACCCGGACTGCCGGACGAGCCGCATCGTGGAGCCGTACAGCAGGTCGGCGACGACGGGCAGGCCGTGGGCGAGGGCGCCGTACCAGATCAGCCAGTTCGTGCTGATCCAGGTGGGGCCGCGCCAGTAGCCGCCGCGGTCGAAGGCGGGCGCCTGGATGTCGCAGGTGGGGACGGGGTATCCGGCGGCGCCCGCGAACCGGGCGGACAGCAGCAGGTCGACGAGGTTGCGGACGTGCGCGGCGGGCAGCTCGGGGTCGAGGAGGGGGCCGAAGGAGCCGGCGGTGATGACGGGGAGGAGCCGGTCGTCGCGCAGGTCGCGGGCGCGGAAGCAGCCGGTGTCGGCGTCCCAGAGGCGGTCGAGGAGGGCGGCGTGGACGCGCTGCGCGGACTCCAGGTGCGGGGCGGGGTCGGCGCCGACGATGCGGGCGACCTCGGCGAGGGCGTGGGCGGAGGCGAGGAAGGTGGCGTTGACGAGCGGGTCCTCGACCGCGAACGGGTGGGAGTCGCGCAGGTAGCCGGGCCGGTACCCGGCCTCGCGCATGAGGGCGACGAGCCGGACGTAGCGGTCGTAGTCCTCGCCGGTGGGCAGGGCGCGGGAGCGGTGGGCGGGCGCGTAGGCGCTCGGCGGGAGCTGGAGGGCGCCGAGGGGGCGGTCCCAGGCGGGGCTGTTGTCGAGGCCGGACTCCCACGGGTGGCAGATCGCGATGAGGCCGCTGGAGCCGAGGTCGCGGGCGGTGGTGAGGTAGCGGTGCTGGGCGGCGAGCATCGGGTAGAGGCGCGCGAGGAAGCCGCGGCTGCTCTCCCCGTCGGTGGCGCATTCGTGCAGGCGGAGGGCGACGAGGGCGTGCACGGGCGGCTGGGTGAGCCCGGAGGTCTGGACGCCGCGGGGCGCCGCGGGCTGCTCGGTGCTGCGCCACAGCTCCGGGCCGGGGAAGAAGGCGTGCCGGGCGAGGGAGGTGTTGAACACGATGTGCGGGAGCATGCCGTCGGACCACTGGCCGCGGAACAGCGACAGCAGCTCGGTCTGGGCGCGCTCGGGGCGGTGCCGGGCCAGGCCGAGGCTGATGAAGGCGGAGTCCCAGCTCCACTGGTGGGGGTAGAGGCCGGGCGACGCGGCGGTCGCGGTCCCGGTCCAGTTCGCGTCCAGAACGCGGGCCGCGGCCTTCCACAGGGCGGTCTCGTCGCCGGAGAGACGGGAGCTCATGCGGGCAGGGGTACCTCCTCGCGGCGGCGGGAGCGGGGTCCTAGTGTGATTGTGACCCGCGATCGCGGCCCCGGCGAGCCCCCGCGCGGCGTCGTTTCCCGACGGCCGGGTCCGGTCAGCGGTGATTTTCCGCCCGGTGCAGCAGCCAGTTCGTGATCTCCTGGCCGGCGGCGATGCCGCGGGACGCGGTGACGGCGGTGGCCGGGGACGTCCAGCCGGCGTCGTGGAGCTCGCCGTGCGCGGGACGGACCGACGCGCGGGCGGCTTCGAGGAGTTCGGCGTCCAGCAGCGAGTCGCCGGCGGCGAGCATCGCGGACGCGCCGGTGCGGCGGGCGACCTCGGCCGCGGCGGCGGCCTTGGTGAGGCAGGCGGGCAGGCAGTAGACCTTGCGGCCCTGCAGGGACGTCCGCCAGCCGCGTTCGGCGCACCAGCCGGCGAGGTCGTCGACCCAGCCGGGCGGGAGCGCGGCGCGGTCGACGACCGTGTAGGCGAACAGGTCGGACGCGGTACGCCTTTTCAGCACGAACTCCCCGCCGGTCCGGACGAGGCGGTCGTTGATCTCGGCGAGCGGCGCGCATCCGTCCGCGATGCGGGCCCGCACGGACGCCGACCATGACGGGTCGTCCTCGCCGTCCACGAGGAGGTGGCCGCCGTTCGCGCAGATCGCGTAGGCGGGCTGTTTCTCCAGCAGGTGGACGCGCCGGTACTGCTCCGGTGTCCGCGTCGTCGTGGGGACGAACACGGCGGACGCGGCGAGGGTCTCCAGTGTGCGCGCGGCCGCCTCCGTCATGTAGGAGAGGGGAGCGCCCTGGTAGAACTCGACGCAGACGAGGCGCGGCATGGCCTCGTCCGGGCCGTCCAACGCGAACGCGGCCTGCGAGTAGATGAGCGTACGGTCCAGGTCCGAGCACACCAGCACGGTCACTGGACGGCCCCCTTGCCGAAGCGCGGGTGGATGAGCCCCATGCACGCGTAGGGGAACGCGTCCGGCTCGACGTCCACGACGGGCACGCCGCGTTCGTTTGCCAGAAGCCTGATGTGCGCCAGTTCGGGGCCCGCGTCCGCGCGCGCGAGGACCTTCCATGGGACGCGGCGCAGCAGCACCCGTGTCGTCTCCCCGATGCCCGGCTTGACCAGGTTGAGGTCGTCGATGCCGTGCTCCGCCGCCACCCCGCGGACCGCCTCCCATCCCGACCAGTCCGGCTCGCGGTCGGACGCCCGCAGGTCCGGCGCGTCCTTCGCGACCCGCTCCGCCACGTCCGCGAAGCGCGCGCAGACGGTGTCGAGGAACAGAGCGGACACGTCGTCGGCGGCGAGATCGGCGTAGGACTTGGCGCCGTGGAAGTCGCCGGGGCCGATCAGCTCGGCGTTCAGGACG
Source organism: Actinomadura nitritigenes (assembly GCF_017573545.1). GTDB lineage: Bacteria > Actinomycetota > Actinomycetes > Streptosporangiales > Streptosporangiaceae > Spirillospora > Spirillospora nitritigenes. Next base: position 83,277 of record NZ_JAGEOK010000025.1, read on the forward strand.
GTCCGGCTGACCAGCCCGGACACGGTGGAGTTCAGGCACGCGGACGGGATCAGGAAGTCGTCGCGGGTGCCGTACAGCGGGGTGCAGCGGCCGGGATCCGCGAGGACGGCCAGGTCGGCGGGGAACCCGGTCCCGTCGAGCGCCGCGGTCAGCTCGCGCGTGATGGCGCCCTTGCCCGTCCACCCGTCCACGAACATCACCGCGGACGGGTCGTGCCGGGCGGCCAGGTACCGCAGCGCGACGGTGTCGATGCCCCGGCCCCGGACGATGCTGATCGCGTAGTGCGGAAGGTCCAGCCCGTGCGCGAAACGGGCCCAGCGCCGCACCAGGATCCCGACGGGGGTGCCCGCGCGCGCGAGCGAGACCACGACGGCGTCCGGGCCGCGCTCGGCGATGATCTGCTCGGCGACCAGTCCGGTCGCGTAGGCGAGCCGTTCCGCGGACGCCTCCAGCGCCTCCTCGAACAGCCGCCGGTACTCGGGGCCCGGCTGGTACTCGACGGGCAGCGACTCGGCGTAGTGGGCGCGGCCCGCCTGGATCGCGGCCTCGCGCTCCTCCGTGGGCGCCTCCAGCCGCGCGTCCGACAGGTCCTTCAGCAGCCACGCGACGTCCTCCGCCCGGTAGCTGCCGAAGTCCGGCCCGTACAACGGCCTCACTTGTCACCCCTATGGGACGGGACGGTGACGACCACCACGGGCGCGAGCGCGCGCAGGCGCGCCACCAGACCACCGGCGAGCATCTGGGTGTCGCCCACGTCGTCCACCACGAACACGATGCGGTCGAACGGCGGGCGGGAGGCGGCCGGAGCGACGTTGTAGGCGTACCGCTCCCCCGGGCCGTCCGCCGGGTCGTCGTGCGCCGGGAACGCGAGCCGGGTGCGGATCGCGTACCCCGGGTCGTCCACGGCCAGGACGGGTGAGCGGGTCGTCGTGGAGTACCGGACGTCCAGGCCCGGGAACGCGTCGGCGAGCGCCTCCGCCAGCCGCAGCGGCGCGTACATCAGCTCCTCGAACCCCAGCACGAGCACGCGGGACGCGCCTTCCCCGAGTTCCGCGGCCACGGCGTCGGCCATGCGCGGCACGTCCTTCTCCAGGGCCGTGCGATGGCCGGGCAGGAACCCGTGGCGACCGCCGTCGGGCACGCCGCTCGGCCAATCGAGCCGGACGCGCGCGACACCGAGCGCCGCGTCCCCAACGGCCGGCACGGCGGCGGCGGACAGCTCGGAGACGATCCGCGTTCCCTTCTCCAGGACGCCGTCCGGCAGCTCCACCCGCCCCCCGGCAAGGGAGACGGCGTCGATGCGCGTGCCCAGCCGTGCGGCGAGCTCGTCCACGCGCGCGCGGTCGGACGCGCCGCGCAGGTCGACCAGGGCCGCCAGGACGTAGTGCCTCCGGGGGCGCAGCGCGTGCAGCGCGGAGATCGTGTTCAGGACCGTCTGCCCCGTGGAGAGCTCGTCGTCCACCAGCACGACCGGGACGTCCCGGTCGAGCGCCGCCGGGTCGGACGGCAGCAGCAGATGGCTCGTCGCGTGGCTGTGCTCCTCCTCGAACCCGCCGTACGCGGCGAAACCCGGCACCGGCCGGCGGGTGGAGTGCAGGTAGTAGGCGCCGCCCAGGGCGTCCGCCACCGAATGCCCCAGAGCCGTCGCGGTCTCGGCATAGCCGAGCACGATGGCGTCCACGGGCGGACGCGGCTCCCGCAACGCGTCGCGCAACGAAGCGGCCGCGCCAGGCGCGCCCGCCAAGGCGTCCTTGAGCGGACCCGACGGAACGGACGGCGCCTCGTCGCGCAGGCGCGCGCGCACGAGCTCGCCCAGCAGCAGCCCCGACCCGTACACCAGCCGGGGATCGGTCGGGACGTGCTTGCCGAGCACCGCGGAGACCAGCAGATGCGCACGCCGCGGGTTGCGGCGGACCGCGAGTCCCACCATCGACGCCAGCCCGGCCCCCACCGGACGGTCGCCGTCGACCAGACGCACGCCGAGCCGGGACGTCACCCACGCCCCCGGCCACACCGGAGGCTCGGACCGCACGGCGCCGACGCCCCTCACCGCCTCATCGAGCCGCTCCGTCATCGGCTGTCCGCCGCTTCCAGGAGCTCGACGAACGTCACGTCCCGCGCCGCGACGCCGAACACGCGCGCGCGCAGCATGAGCCGTTCCGCCCAGGCGCGATGCGGTTTCGCCTCGTTCATCTTGTTCGCGTACGAGCTGGCCATCGCGCCGCCGCCCGCGTACCCGAGGATGTCGGCGGCGTCGCAGTACTCCTCGTGCGTCACGACGGACAGGGCGTGCACGGCCGCCACGTGGGTCGGGTGGATGACCGTCTTGCCCGTCAGTCCGTTGGCCTTGTCCAGATGCACTTCGCGGATCAGCCCGTCCAGGTCGGAGGTGATGAGGCGCTGCCGCAGCGGCGCGGCCCGCAGCGCCTCGAACGGCGACTGCCGCAGCTGCGGCTTGAACATCCGCTCCCCCGCCGAGAAGTACTCCCAGACCGGGCCGGTCACCACGAAGCCGCTGCCGTCCGCGCGGCCGAGCACGTTGACGATGTCGGTGATCGCCGCGGCGACCGGCCGGATGTCGTAGATCGTCAGGTCCGGCGGGCGGCGCAGCCCGTACGCCGCCGACATGTCGGTCGCGCCGATCCGGACCGCGAGGACCCGGTCGCGGTGCTTGGCCAGCAGCCGCGCCACGTCGTGCAGCACCTCGGTGCGGCTCTCGCTGTGCACCGTCTCCGGGCTCTCGAGCACCGGCATCGCCAGCAGCGGCAGCCCGGTGCGGGCCGCCGCGTCCTCCAGCGCGTCGAGGAACGCTCCACCGGAGTGCGCCGTGAACTTCGGCAGCACGAACCCGCTGACCAAACCGGCCGCGGGCCCCAGCCGGGCGGCGATGTCGCCGATCTGCCGGGGATCGCGGACCCGCACGAACAGCAGCGGCACGCCGCCGACGGACCCGCCGCCGTCCCGCTCCCCGCGGCCGTCCGGGTCGTCCGCGCGCCGGGCGTGCAGGTCCCGCAGCTGCGCGACCAGGTTGGCCTCCGCCTCCGGGACCTCGTCGTCGCCGATCGCGTCCTCCAGGCACACGACCATGCTCATCACGCCGCGCCGCGCCGCCTTCTCGATGTCGCCCGCGAGCCCGGGACGCGTGGCGGGGCAGTACAGGGTCGCGCCGAGCGCCACCGCCAGCACCGCCGGGTCGTCGTGCCGGCCGAACGGCCGGGGATGCCGGTAGAACAGGTGCTTCCGGTAGGCGGCGTCGATGTGATCAAAGTGCCGCATACCGGCCCCACATCACCGCGAGCATCGCGTCATCGCGGCACCGCGGTCACAGGTGCCTCCCACGTCGCACAGGCCTTCCGGATCACAGATGCCGTCCAGATCACAGATGCCGTCCAGATCACAGATGAACCGACACGGCCGGCAGCAGGTGCTGGAAGGTGCGGCCCGACGCGGTCGCGCCGATCGCGGTCATCGTCCAGCCCTCGCCGTCCCGCGACACCTTCGCCATGATCTGCGCGTTGTGCTGCCCGGCGCCGCTCAGGTCGTACCGCGCGATCTCCTGCCCGGTCGCCTCGTCCACCAGCCGGCAGAACGCGTTCTCGATCTGCGAGAAGTCCTGCCCAGTGAAGGAGTTCACCGTGAACACCAGCTGGGTGACGTTGGCGGGGACGCTCTGCAGGTCGACGTTGATGACCTCGTCGTCGCCCTCGCCCGCGCCGGTCAGGTTGTCGCCGGTGTGCTGGACGGACCCGTCCTTGCTGCGCAGCTGCCGGAACCACACCGAGTCGGCGAGGTTGCCGCTCGCGTCGAACAGCAGGCAGGACGCGTCCAGGTCGATCGACTGGGCCTTGCCCTTGCCGAACAGCCCCTTCTTCGCGACGGCGTCCCAGCCCAGGCCCATCCTGACCCGGGTGAGGGTGCCGCCGCCGGGCTTGGCCAGCGAGACCTTCTGCCCCTTCTGCAGCGAAATCGTCATCGTCGGCTCCTTTGGTGATGATGAGCGGTCGTCGCGGGGTGCGGACGGTACGGGTGTGCGCACGGTACGGGTGCGGATACGTAAGGGTACGGACGGTGCGGCCGTGGTCGGGTCAGGGTGTCGGACGGTATGGGGGCCGGACGGTATGGGTGCGGACGGTGCACCGTGCGCGGGTGCACCGTCCGTCGGAACCCGGCCGGACGGGCCGGATCAGACCTTGCTGGAGTGCAGCGGCTTGTCGCCGCCCGCTGCGGCGGACGGGCCGTCCTCGGCCCGGTTCCGCACCACGGAGCTGATGAACGCGGCGATGATCAGGCCCGCGCCGACCCCGCCGGTGAGCCACTCGGGGACGTGCCGGCCGATGCTGACCAGCATGCACACCGCGAGCGCGCCGATCGCCCAGTGGGCACCGTGCTCCAGGTAGACGTACTCGTGCAGGGTGCCCTTGCGGACCAGGAACACCGTCAGCGACCGGATGTACATGGCGCCGATGCCGAGGCCCAGCGCGATGATGATCGGGTCGGTGCTGATCGCGAACGCGCCGATGACGCCGTCGAAGCTGAACGAGGCGTCCAGCACCTCCAGGTAGAGGAACAGGAAGAACCCGGCCTTGCCGGTGGCCAGCGCCAGCGAGCTCGGCCCGGACCGGGCCGGCGCCCGCTCCGCGGCGGGCTCGGCGCCGTCCCCGTCCTCGTCGTCCTCGTCCTCGGTCGCCTCGGAGAACAGCTCGCCGAGCCCGTTCACCAGGATGTAGGTGACCATGCCGAGCACGCCGGCGATCATGACCTGGCCGGGCTCGTCGGCGAACAGCCCCGCGGTGAACGCCAGCGCCCCGCCCGCGACGACCACCGAGAGCTGGTCGAGCTTGCCGATCCGCTGGAGCGGCGCCTCCAGCCACGGCAGCCACTTGTCGGCCCGCTCCTCGAACACGAAGTCCAGGAACAGCATCAGCAGGAACATCCCGCCGAACGCCGCGATCATCGGATACGCGTCGTTCATCAGGTGGTGGTACTTGTGCGGGTCGTTCAGCGCCAGGTCGAACGCCTCGAAGGGGTTCAGCTTGGCGGTGATGCCGACGATCAGCAGCGGGAAGATCAGCCGCATGCCGAACACCGCGATCGCGATGCCGACGGTCAGGAAGATCTTCTGCCAGAACGGGCTCATCCGGTCCAGCACCTTGGCGTTGACCACGGCGTTGTCGAACGACAGTGAGATTTCCAGCACTGCGAGGACGGCGACCAGGGCGAGCCCGGTCCCCCCGTCGTAGAGGGCGGCGACCAGAAGGCCGAGGACCGTGATGCCGAAGGCCCATCCGAAGGTGCGAAGAATCATGCGCGTATTTCTCTGAGAGTGGACGGCCGGCCCGGCCGGCCGTCCTGCGGGGCGGCGGCCGTCAGCCGACGTTGACGCCGAAGTCCATGGCGATGCCGGCGAGGCCCGAGGCGTAGCCCTGGCCGACGGCCCGGAACTTCCACTCGGCGCCGTGCCGGTACAGCTCGCCGAAGACCATGGCGGTCTCGGTGGAGGCGTCCTCGGTCAGGTCGAAGCGGGCGAGCTCGCTGCCGTCGGTCCGGTTGACGATCCGGATGAAGGCGTTGCGGACCTGCCCGAAGTTCTGCTGCCGGTTGTCGGCGTCGTAGATCGACACCGGGAACACGATCCGGTCGCAGTCCTGCGGCACGGCGGTCAGGTCGACGTTGATGGACTCGTCGTCGCCCTCGCCCTCGCCGGTCAGGTTGTCGCCGGTGTGCTCGACCGAGCCGTCGGGGCTCTTCAGGTTGTTGAAGAACACGAAGTGCTGGTCGGAGATCACCTTGCCGGACGGGCCGAGCATCAGCGCGGAGGCGTCCAGGTCGAAGTCGGCGCCGGTGGTGGCGCGCACGTCCCAGCCGAGGCCGACGGTGACGGCGGTCAGATTGGGCGCGGCCTTCGTCAGCGAGACGTTGCCGCCCTTGGCGAGTGAGACTCCCATGTTCGGGCCACTCCCTTCCCGGGGTTGAGGTCGTTCAGATGTTGACGCCGAAGTCCATCGCGATGCCCGCGAGGCCGGACGCGTAGCCCTGACCGACCGCGCGGAACTTCCAGTCCGCCCCGTTGCGGTACAGCTCGCCGAAGACCATCGCGGTCTCCATGGACGCGTCCTCGGTCAGGTCGTAGCGGGCCATCTCGGACCGGTCGCCCTGGTTGAGCACCCGGATGTAGGCGTTGCGGACCTGGCCGAAGTTCTGGCCGCGGCTGTCGGCGTCGTAGATCGACACGGCGAACGCGACCCGCTCGGCCTCCGCGGGCATCGCGCCGAAGTTCACGTTGATCTGCTCGTCGTCGCCCTCACCGGCGCCGGTGGTGTTGTCGCCGGTGTGCTCGACGCCGCCGTCCGGGGTCCGCAGGTTGTTGAAGAAGACGAAGTGCTGGTCGGTGAGGATCTTTCCGGAGGCGTCCAGCACCAGCGCGGACGCGTCGAGGTCGAAGTCGGTGCCCGTCGTGGTGCGCAGGTCCCAGCCGAGCCCGACCGTCACGGCCGACAGGCCGGGGGCCTGCTTCGTGAGCGAGACGTTGCCGCCCTTGCTGAGACTGACTCCCACGGCGTTCCTCCAAGATCGCATGACGTACCGGACGCCGGGCAGGCGTCTCGCTATATCGACGCAGCAGCGATGCTATCCGTTCCATCCGTTGTGAACCCATTACGCGAGAACTCCTGGACTGCGCGAGACTGGGCATGAGGACGAAGGGAGGCGGCGTTGCGGGGAACGGGCGACCAGCGGCGGCGCGGCAGGGGCGGTCAGGCCGCCGACGCGGCGATCCAGGCGCGCGAGGCGGCCGCCACCGCCTTCTACGACATGGACCAGGCGCAGAAGTTCCTCGACGGGCGCGTCACCGTCTTCGAGGATCTGGACGCGGCGGCCGCCGCGCCGGTCCGGCGGGAGTTCGCCGGGCTCTCGGAGGCCGCCGACGCCGCCTCCGTGGCCTACATCTCCGTCCTGGACGCCCACGACCTCGATGACCGGGAGCGGTCGCCCGCCGAGTACGACGCGGCCCGCAGGGCGTTCATGGCGTCCACGGAGCGGCTGCAGCAGATCACCCGGAACCTCAACGGGTTCGCCGAGCGGCTCGCGCAGCGGATGGCACGGCTGGAGGCGGCCCTCGACCAGCTTCCGCCGCGCCTCACCGCCGCCCGGGAGGCCGTCGCCGCCGCCGACGCCGCCGTGCAGGCCGCGCGGGCGGCCGGGATGGACGCCTCCGACCCCGAGGCGGAGCTGGCGCGGGCGAAGGAGGCCCTGGCGCTGCTCGGCTCGCAGGGGCTGGGCGGGCTCGGGCTGGACGGGGCGATGCGCAAGGCCGACGAGGTGCGAGTGATCGCCGAGAGCGCCCGCCTGGCGGCCGAGGAGCTGCCGAGGATGGCGGAGAAGGTCCGCAACTCGCTGGCGTCCGTCCGCACCCGCGTGGACGTCGTCGCGAACCGCGTCGGGCCCGTCCGGGAGGCGATGAAGGCGCTGCTGCGCGCCTACTCGCAGGCCTGCTGGCAGGACCTGCGGGGCGCGCCGGAGGCGATCGAGGCGGGCGTCGAGCGGGCGCGCGAGCGGCTGAACGAGGCGATGGCCCTCTCCCGCGCCGCCGAGTGGAAGCGGGCGCAGCAGGCGCTGACCGCCGCGCGGACCGAGCTGAACGGGGCCGACCGGCGCGCCGGGCAGGTCACCGGGCGGGTGACGGAGCTGGAGGCGGTCGCCGCCGACCCCGAAAAGCCGGTCGAGAGCGCCCGGTTCGCGGTGCGGGACGCGCAGCGGCTCGCCATGGCGCAGCCCGGCGGCGCCGCGCCGCACCATGCGCGCGCGCTGGACGCCCTGGTGGAACGGCTGGAGCACGCGCCGAAGCGCCTCACCGGCGCGCACCCGGACTACTGGGCCTACCTCCAGGAACTGGAGTCGATCAAGACGGCCGCCGGCGACGTGGTGACCCGCATCCGCTCCGAGCGCGCCGGAAGCGGCTCCTGAGAGCCGCCCCGGCGGACCGGCGGGCGTGCCGTCGGCGTCGTCAGCGGGCCCTGCGGCGACATCGGCGAACCCCTAAGCGAACAGGGTCTCGCCCCAGTAGCCGCCCTTCTTCACGCCGGGCGGGCAGGCGAAGATGCCCGATCCGACATGCTGGATGTACTCGTTCATCGCGTCGGACGCGAGCGACTCCTGGATCTTGATGAAGCCGGTGCGCGGGTCGCGCTGGAACGCGATGAAGAACAGCCCCGCCTCCAGGCGCCCCAGCCCGTCCGAGCCGTCGGTGAAGGAGTAGCCGCGCCGCAGGATCCGCGCTCCGCCGTTGGAGTCGGGATGCGCGAGGCGGACGTGCGCGTCCGGCTTCATCCGCGCCAGGACGGGCTTGTCGCGCTCCTTCTTCTCCCCCACCGGCGCGCCCTCGGCCTTGGTCCGGCCGAAGACGTCCTCCTGCTCGCGCAGGGACGTCCGGTCCCAGGTCTCGATGTGCATGCGGATACGGCGCGCCACCAGGTACGAGCCGCCCGCCATCCAGTCCGAGCCGTCGCCCTTGCCCGCCCAGACGTGCTCGTCGAGCAGCGCCGTGTCGCTGGTGCCGATGTTGTCCGTGCCGTCCTTGAACCCGAAGAGGTTCCGCGGCGTCTGCGCGTCGGGGGTCGTCGAGGACGTCTTGCCGAACCCGAGCTGCGACCAGCGGACGCCGACGACGCCCATCCCGATCCGGGCCAGGTTGCGGATGGCGTGCACCGCCACCTGCGGGTCGTCCGCGCAGGCCTGGACGCAGATGTCGCCGCCGCTGCGGTCGGGGTCGAGGTTCTCGCCGGAGAAGTGCGGCAGGTCCACCAGCGCCGCCGGGCGCTTCGCCTTGATCCCGAACCGGTCCGCGCCGTCCTTCTCGAACAGCGTGGGGCCGAACCCGATCGTCAGCGTCAGCCGGGACGCGGGCAGCCCGAGGGCCTCGCCGGTGTCGTCCGGCGGCGCCACCCCCACCTTCGGGATCGCGCCCTCGCCGATCGCCCGCCCCGCGGTCATGTCGGCCGCGGCCTCCGTCCAGTCCTTCAGCATCCGGACGAGCTTGCCGCGGTCGCCGGTGGTGACGTCGAACGCGGCGAAGTGCAGCCGGTCCTGGACGGCGGTGGCGATGCCCGCCTGGTGCGCGCCGTAGAACGGGACGGCGGCCGCCGTGCCGGCGTCGCCGGTGTCGGCGGAGGCGACCCGGTCCAGGCCGGCCCCCGCCGCGGCGCCGACCAGCAGGCTGGCGCCGGAGAAGCCGAGCATCCGGCGCCGGGACATCCCGGCGCGCGGCGCGTCCGGCGAGCGGGACCCGGGGTCCGACGGACGGGACTGCGTCATTTCGCCACGACCTCCGCGAGCTTGGACAGGGGCTCGCCCAGCGCGTTCACCGCGTCGGCGAGGTTCTTGCGGTCGTCCTTGCCGACCTTGTCGTAGGAGACGTAGCCGTCGCCCTCCTCGTGCTTCTTCAGCAGGGCGTAGACGGCGTCGAAGTTCTCGTCCAGGTCCTTGGCGAGCTGCGCGTCCTTCTCCTGGACGACCGGCTTGAGCAGCTCGTAGGCCTTCTTCGCGCCGTCCACGTTCGCCTTGAAGTCGACGAGGTCGGTGTGGCTGTAGGTCTCCTCCTCACCGGTGACCTTGCCGGTGGCGACCTCGTCCAGCAGGCCCTTCGCGCCCGCGGCCATGTCGTTCACCGGGTCGAGGGTGAGGCCCGGCAGCCGGCCCTTCAGCGTCTCCAGGTCCGCCACGAGCTGGTCGCCGTACTTCTCCTTGCCCTTGACGGAGCCGTCCTTGAACAGCGCCTTCTCCAGCAGGTGCCAGCCGGACCAGTCCTTCTTCTCGTCCGGCTTGAGGTCGGCCTCGCGGGTGTCGACCTTGCCGTCGATGTCGCTGAACTTCTCCGCGACGGACTCGATCGACTCCCAGCCGACGCGGGACGGCGCGTACAGCTTCTTCGCCTTCTCGACGTCGCCGGCCTTCACCGCCGCGACGAACGGCTTGGTCCTGGCGATCGTGTCGTCGAGCTGGGCGATCACGTACGCCTTGTAGTCGGTGGCGGCCTTGGTGAGCCGCGGGTCGGCGCCGCCGCCCTGGCCGGTGACCGTGATCTCCTGCGAGGGGCCCTTGCCGGTCTGCCCGGCGCTGCACAGCAGCTTGTACTTGCCCTCCGGCAGGTTCACCACGAAGTTCACGCTGGTGCCGGGGCCGATGTTCTCCCGCTCGGCGAGGATGCCGCCGTCCGCCTTGAGCACCTCGAACTCGTTGACCTCGGAGCCCTTGTTGGTCACCTTGAAGGAGTTCTTGCCGGCGGGCAGCTCGGTCTTGCCGACCTCGCACTTGTCCTTGGACGCCGTCACCGGGACGGCCCCGGCGGCGTCCGCCTTCCCGTCACCGCCGCACGCCGCGAGCAGGGACATCGACACGGCGGCCACGCCGGTGAGGGCGAGCACGGGGACAGGGCGCATGGGGACTCCAGGATGCAATGGTTAGGCTCACCTAAATTAGCCAAGGCTGCCCTCATCGCGTCAAGTCGCCCCCGCGACAGTGAGGCATCCCACGTGCCGCGCGGTCAGCGCGGACGGTCGTTGATGCCCATCGTGAGGTTCCGCGCGGCCATCGGCGGGCCCGACTGCGGGTCGCCGTACGGCGGCAGATGCCCCTGCTGGGGGTGCTGCAGGTGCTGCGGCGCCTGGTGGTGCGCCGGCTCGCGCGCCGCGGGCTCCGCCCACACGGCCGTGCCGTACGCGCACACCTCGTGGCCCCCGCCGGGCAGCACCGCGGTGTCGAACCGCATCCCGACCACGGTGTTCGCACCCTTGCGGCGCGCCTCCTCGCCGAGCCGGTCCACCGCCTCGCGGCGCGCGCCCGCCAGCCCGAGGGCCGGGCGGTCGCCCGTCACCCGGAACGTCGCGCTGCTCCCCGCGTGCCCGGGCTGCTGCATCCCGGCCTGATCGGTCTGGACGGCCGTCCCCAGGACCTCGCCGAGCACACTGCGGATCTCGTACCCGGCAACGCCATCAGTCGTCACGATCAGCATGGCCATTACGGTAATCCACCATCCGCCCGAAATGCGACGTCAGGCACCGAATCAACGGACCGCGCCGCGCACGGCGAGCGAACGGCGCGCACGGCGAGCGACCGCCCTCCGGACCGCTCGGGCCCGGAGGGCGGGCGCCCCCTGTCGCTCTCCCCCGCCCGATCCCCGGTCCGGGCGGGCGGGCCGCCGCTACTCGAGGTACTCCCGCAGCATCTGCGCGCGCGACGGATGCCGGAGCTTGGCCAGGGTCTTGGACTCGATCTGCCGGATCCGCTCCCTGGTCACGCCGAACTCCCGGCCGACCTCCTCCAGCGTGCGCGGATGCCCGTCGGTCAGGCCGAAGCGCAGCTGGATGATGCGCTGCTCCCGTTCCGACAGCGTGCCGAGGATGTCCTCGAGCTGGTCCTGCAGCAGGATGAACGCGGCCGCCTCGATCGGCACGACCGCGTCCGCGTCCTCGATGAAGTCGCCGAGGTCGGAGTCCTCCTCGCCGATCGGCGACTGCAGCGAGACCGGCTCCTGCGCGATCCGCTGGATCTCCACGACCCGGACGGGCGGCAGCCCCATCTCCAGGCCGATCTCCTCGGGGGTGGGTTCGCGGCCGAGGTCCTGGTGCATCTGCCGCTGCACGCGGACCAGCTTGTTGATCGTCTCCACCATGTGCACCGGGATCCGGATGGTTCTGGCCTGGTCGGCGATCGCGCGGGTGATCGCCTGCCGGATCCACCAGGTGGCGTAGGTGGAGAACTTGAACCCCTTCGTGTAGTCGAACTTCTCGACCGCACGGATGAGTCCGAGATTTCCCTCCTGGATGAGGTCGAGGAACAGCATTCCCCGGCCCACGTACCGTTTCGCGATCGAGACCACCAGCCGCAGGTTGGCCTCGATCAGCCGTTGCTTCGCCCGGACGCCGTCGCGGGAGAGCAGTTCGAGGTCGATCCGCTCGGCGTGGGAGAGGACGGCCGTGCGCGCCATCTTCTCCTCGGCGAACAGTCCCGCCTCGATCGATTTCGCCAGTTCTACTTCATCTTCTGCCGTGAGAAGCGGTACGCGCCCGATCTCTCTCAGATAGATCCGGACCAGGTCGCTCGTCGGCGCCCGCTTGCCGAGGTCTCCCTCATCCGCTCGCGCGACGTCCTCGGTCTCCTGCTGAGATTCGAGGACCTCTACCCCCTGCTCTGCGAGCATCCGGACGACCCTCTCCAGGGAGTCGTCCGGCAAGTCCGAGCGATCGAGAGCAGCGGCGACGTCTTCGACGGTCACACCGCCGCGCTCTCTGCCGCGTGCGACGAGGTCCGCCACCTGATCAACCGATGGCGCCTCGCTTGGCAGCACCGAAGGGCCCACGCAGACAGTCTGCGACAGATGCGGCCTAGATCACAGGACCCATTTCGCAGGGGAAACGGCTACTGGGATCCAAGCCCTCGCTCCCGCAACACCCGTCTCTGCTGCTCAAGCGCGACAAGATCGCCGAAGAGCCGGTTGTACTGTTCGGGGTCCTCGACCGGATTCAGCCGCTGGAGTTTAGATTTGGCGTCGGCGATCATGCGGGTGAGCTGGCGTTCCTGTATTCGGGCCAGCAGTTCCACGGCATAGCGGTCGTCCGATTCCTGCGCGGACCGTACCGGCTCGACTCCGAGCATCGTGATCAGATCCCTGACCTGCTCGTTCGGCGCCCTCTCCAGCAGCGTCACGGCCCACTCCGAGGCGTTGCCCGCCGCGGTCACGCCGCCCGCCTGCGCGATCACCGCGCGCACCGCGGCGTGCGGCGGCGCGATGAACGCACCCTCCGGGACCTCGTCGAACACCGGCCCGAGCATCGCCGGGCGCTGCACCGCCAGCTTCAGCAGCTCCCGCTCCCGCTGCACCTCCGGGTCGTTCGGGTCGTACGCCGGCCGCCGCGGCACCGCCCCGTTCCCGCCGCCGTTGCCGTTCCCGCCGTTGCCGTTCCCGCCGCCGTTCTGCGGGACGGAGCCGCGCCCGTTGCCGCGGCCGTTCCGCGCCTGCGCGTGCCGCCGGTTCGCCAGCTCGCGGACCCGGCGCAGCACGAACTGCTCGTCCATGATCCCGAGCCACCGGTCGAGGCTCACCGCGTACATCTGCCGCAGCGCCCGGTCCTTGATGGCCGCGACGACGGGCGCCGCCGCGTCCAGCGCGGCCAGCCGCCCCTCCGCGGTGTCCAGGTCGTGCTGCTGGATCGCGCTGCGCACCGCGAACTCGAACAGCGGCAGCCGCGACGCCACCAGGTCGCGCACCGCCGCGTCGCCGTGCCGGATCCGCAGGTCGCAGGGGTCCAGTCCGTCGGGCTGGACGGCCACGAACGTCTGCGTGACGAACTTCTGCTCGTCGGCGAACGCGCGCAGCGCCGCCTTCTGGCCGGCCGAGTCGCCGTCGAAGGTGAAGATCACCTCGCCGCGGAACTCGTCCTGGTCCATGAGCAGCCGGCGCAGGATCTTGATGTGGTCGTCGCCGAACGCCGTCCCGCAGGTGGCGATCGCCGTCTGCACCCCGGACAGGTGGCAGGCCATCACGTCGGTGTAGCCCTCGACCACCACGGCCTGCCGCCGCCGCGCGATCTCCTTCTTCGCCAGGTCCGCCCCGTACAGCACCGAGCTCTTGTGGAACAGCGGCGACTCGGGGGTGTTCAGGTACTTCGGTCCGTCGTCGTCCTCGTAGAGGCGGCGCGCGCCGAACCCGATGACGTCGCCGGACAGGTCGCGGATCGGCCACATCAGCCGGCCGCGGAACCGGTCCATGGGGCCGCGCCGCCCCTCCTTGGCCAGGCCGCCGGCGACGATGTCGCGGTCGGCGAACCCGCGCCCGCGCAGGTGCCGGACGAGCCCCTCCCACTCGCGCGGCGCGAACCCGACGCCGAAGTGCGCCGCGTCGGCGGCCTCGAACCCGCGCTCGGACAGGAACGTGCGGCCGATCGCGCCCTCCGGCGAGGCGAGCTGCTCGGCGTAGAACTCGGCCGCCGCCTTGTGCGCCTCCAGCAGCCGCGCGCGCTGCCCGGTGTCCTGGCGGGGGCCGCGCCCGCCGCCGTCCTCGTAGCGGAGCTGGATGCCGACCTGCGCAGCGAGCCGCTCCACCGCCTCGGAGAACGACAGGTGCTCGATCTCCTGGACGAACTTGATGACGTCGCCGCCCGCCTCGCAGCCGAAGCAGAAGTACAGCCCGCGCGAGGGGGTCACGTTGAACGACGGCGACTTCTCGTCGTGGAAGGGGCACAGGCCCTTGAGGTTGCCGCCGCCCGCGCTGCGCAGCTGCAGGTACTCGCCGATGACGTCGGCGATGGACGACCGCTCGCGTACGAGCGCGATGTCCTCATTGCGAATACGGCCTGCCACAGCGAAGGAGTCTACGGCGCCCCGGCGACATCCAAGGCATCACGCCTCAACCCCCTCTGCCCCCGGCTCCAGCCCGCCCCGCACCCGGTTCGGGCGCCGGGTGCGGCCGGCGCGACCACCGGGACGGGCGGGTCCCATGTGGCCGGACCTGGCCTTGTTAACGGCTGGTAACACTGCGCCAGCTATGGACAAACGGATTGTGACGCGATGAGATGGCGCACCGAGTTCCAGCCCCACCCCCCAGGCGGCCCCGATGACGGATGTTGTATTGGACGGCGTCGAGAAGGTCTATCCAGGCGGGCAGGTGGCCGTCCGAAAGGTCCGGCTGCGGATCAACGACGGCGAGCTGTTCGTGCTGCTCGGACCGTCCGGGTGCGGGAAGTCCACCCTCCTGCGGATGATCGCCGGGCTGGAGGAGATCACATCCGGCGACCTGTGGCTGAACGGGTCGGTCGCCAACGACCTGCCGCCGCGCGACCGGAACGTGGCGATGGTGTTCCAGGAGGGCGCGCTCTACCCGCACCGCACCGTCAAGGGGAACATGATGTTCCCGCTGGAGGTGTCGGGCGACGACCGCGCGGAGGCGTCCGCGAAGGTCGTCGAGCTGGCGCGCGCGCTCGGCCTCAACACGATGATCGACCGGCTGCCGGGCACGCTGTCGGGCGGCCAGCGGCAGCGCGCCGCGATCGGCCGGGCGCTGATCCGCCAGCCGTCGCTGTTCCTCATGGACGAGCCGCTGTCCAGCCTGGACGCCGGGCTGCGCACCGAGCTGCGGGTGGAGATCGCCGCGCTGGTGCGCTCCAGCCGCACCACCACCGTCTACGTCACGCACGACCAGATCGAGGCCATGACGATGGCCGACCGGATGGCGGTGCTGCGCGACGGCGTCCTGGAGGACGTCGGCACCCCCGAGCAGATCTACGAGGACCCGGCGACGGTGTTCGTCGCGGCGTTCCTCAGCTCCCCGCCGGTCAACCTGCTGCAGGCGACGCTGTGGGCGGTCGAGGGCGAGGGGCTGCTGCTCGACCTCGGCCCGCAGCGGCTGACGATCCCGTGGGACGACCCGCGCGCGTCCTCGCTGATCAGCCATCACGGGCAGATGGTGATCGTCGGGATCCGGCCCGACACGCTGATCCCGATCGCGCCGGGCTCGCCCGCGCGGCAGGGGACGGTGCTGTCCGGGCGGGTCCATTCGCTGGAGTTCCACGGCCACGAGTGGCTCGCCTACGCGCAGGCCGGCATCCCGACCGTGGACGCGAACGAGTTCGGGCGGCCCCGTCCCGCGCCGGCGCCCGCGGCCGCGCCGCCGGGCCTGCGCGACCGGCTGCGGGAGATGCTGGGCCGCCCGTCCCACGAGCCCGGCCGGGCCGAGGAGCACGAGGGCCACCACCGCCGCTCCGACCTGATCTTCCGCGCGAACCCGGGCCAGCGCCCGAACCGCGGCGACCACGTGGCGCTGACGGTGAACCTCGACCGGATGCTGCTGTTCGGCGCCGACGGCCGCCGCGTCACGCCCGTCCAGCGCTGACGCCCGTCCCGTGGCCGGGACGTGCCGGTCCCCAGGGCTCCTTTCCGGCGGCGCCGTCGAGGACGGCGGCGGTCAGGCGCCTCGGCCGACGACGCGCCGCAGCCGGCGCAGACCCTCGCCGATCTCCGGCAGCGTGACGGCGCCGTAGCCGAACACCAGCCCCGGCACCGCCGGACCGTCGACGGCGAACTCCGACAGCGCGAACAGCCCGACCCCCTCCGACAGCGCCTCGCGGACGACCGAGGCGTCGTCCGTCCCCTCCGGCAGCGTCGCGCTCAGATGCAGGCCCGCCGCCGACGGCACCACCTCCAGCCGCCCCGCGAACAGCGTTTCGAGCAGCCCCGCGACCCGCTCGTGCCGGGCCTGGTACTCCCGCCGCGACCTGCGGATGTGCCGCGCGAGCAGCCCCTCGTCGATGAACCGGGCGAGCGCCGCCTGCGTCGGCAGCTCCGCGTGCCACGACGACACGTACCGCGCCATCCGGAACGCGCGGTGCAGCGACGGCGGCGCGACGAGGAACCCGATCCGCAGCACCGGACGCATGATCTTGGAGAAGGTGCCCATGTAGAGCACGCGGCCCCCGTCGTCCAGGCTCTGCAGCGGCTCGATCGGCCGCCCCCCGTACCGGTACTCGGTGTCGTAGTCGTCCTCGACGATCACCACGTCCCGGCGCCGCGCCCACTCCAGCAGCGCGCGGCGGCGCGGCAGCGACATCGGCATCCCCAGCGGGAACTGGTGCGACGGCGTCACGTAGACGGCCCGCGCGTCGTCCGGCAGCGCGTCCACCCGCAGTCCCTCGGCGTCGACCGGGACGCCCCGCACCCGCATCCCCGCCGCGTGCAGCAGCATCCGTACCGGCGGGTACCCGGGATCCTCGACCGCCACCACGTCCCCCGGCTCCAGCAGCACCCGGACGACCAGGTCCAATGCCTGCTGGATCCCCGACGTCACCACCACGTCCGCCGCCGCCGCCCGCACCGACCGCGACACCCCGACGTGCCGGGCGATCGCCTCCCGCAGCTCCGTCTGGCCCGCCGGGTCCCCGGCCGCCGCCGGATCGCCGAGCGCGGACGGCCGCAGCCGCCCCGCCATGATCCGCCGCCACGACTCGTACGGGAACAGCCGCACGTCCGGCAGCCCGGCCCGGAAGTCCCAGGTGATGCCGGGCATCCGGTGCGGCCACACGCCCACCTCGTCCCAGACCCGGCGGGGCCGCAGCGGCGACGCCACCGGACGCTCCCGCTCCTGGAAACCGGCGTCCCGGACGAACGTCCCCGCCCCCACCCGGCTCTCCAGGAACCCCTCCGCCGCGAGCCGGTCGTAGGCGACCGCCACCGTGTTCCGCGAGATCGCCAGCCGCCGCGCCAGCTCCCGCGTCGGCGGCGCCGCCTCCCCCGCGCGCAGCCGCCCGTCCAGGATCGCGGCCCGCAGCTGCCGGTAGATCTGGCCCGCCAGGTCCTTGCGCCCGACGAGGCTCACGTGCAGGTCCACGCGTCCGACCCTAAACCGGCTCAGCCGTTTTCCGCGTTTTTGGCCCTGTACCTGAGCCACTCGCCGTTCCTACGGTGGCCATATGGACCTGCTGACCGAACTGCTCACCACCGACTTCCGGCCCCTGGACCGCCAGGCGGCCGACCTCTACCTCGCGGCCGTCGCCCAGGTGAAGCCCGACGCGCTCGCCCTGCCGACGCCCTGCCCCGACTGGACCCTGCACGGCCTGCTCCGCCACCAGGTCAGCCAGGACCAGGGCTTCGCGGCCGCCGCCCGCGGCGACGGCGCCCGCCTGTCCAACTGGCACGGCGGCGACCTCGGCGACGACCCCTACGCCGCCGCCGCGGCCTCCCTCGGCCTCGTCACCGAGGCGTTCGCCGGGACCGCCCTCGACGCCGGGCTCGTCCTCCCCGAGATCCGCGACGGCGGCCCCTTCCCCGCCTCGCTCGCGATCAGCTTCCACTTCGTCGACCTCGTCGTCCACGCCTGGGACGTCGCCGCGACGATCGGCGCGCCCTGGGAACCCGGCGACGACCTGGTCGCCGCGTCCCTCAAGGTCGCCGCGATCGTCCCCACCGGCGCCGACGACCGGGGCCCGGGGACGTCCTTCGCGCCCGTCGTCCCGTCCGCGGACGGCACATCCCCGCAGGACCGCCTCCTCGCCCTGCTCGGCCGTTCCCCCTCGTGGACCCGCTGAGGAGCTGGCGGCCGGGCCTCGCAGGCGGCCGCGGACCGGTGCTGGTGAGCGTCACCGACTTCACCTGCGCCCACCCGTCCGACCTCCCGAAGGTCTACCGGGCCGGCCTGACCCTGCGCCGGGCCTGGCCCGACCTCCAGGGCGCCGTCGGGCTCTGGCTGTGGACGAAGCCGCTGCAACTGCGCAGCGGCTCCGTCTCCGTCTGGGAGTCCCGAGAGGACCTGCACCGCTTCGTCGCCTGGCCCCCGCACGTCGCCATCATGCGCCGCTTCCGGGACCGCGGCACCGTCCGCGCCCACACCTGGACCGCGGACGGCTTCGACCCCGCCGAGACCTGGACGCGCGCCGCGCGCCTGCTGGGTCAGGCCGGGGAGCCCTCGCAGACCGCGCCGCGATAGAAGCCGATCTTGAACTTGACGTGCTCCTGCTGCTCCCGCAGCCGGGCGATCTGCTCCTCCACGCGGCGGTCGTGCGCCTGCAGCAGCTCAAGCCGCTCCCGCACGGTCTCCGCGCCGCCTCGCGCGAGCTCGGAGTACCGCAGCATCTCCGCGATCGGCATCCCCGTCTCGCGCAGGCACCGCAGCATCCCGAGCCACTGCAGGTCGCTGTCGCTGAACACGCGCCGCCCCGACGCGTTCCGCGCGATCCCCTCGAGCAGCCCGATCTTCTCGTAGTAACGCAACGTGTCGATGCTGAAACCGCTTTTCTCGGCGGTCTCGGCCGGAGAATAGGAGCTCACGCGCTCCAGGATCCCACCTGGAGCGCACTCCAGGTCAATCCCCGGCGGCTCCGGCCCGCCGCTCCAGGAACCCCGCCACGGTCTCGGTGAACCACCGGGGATCGTCCAGCCAGGGGAAATGCCCCGCCCCCGGCTGGGCGACCGCCGTCCCCTTCGGGAACATCCCCGCGATCTCGGCGGCGACCCGGGGCAGCGGCCCGCCGTCCAGCTCACCGGCCAGGACCAGAACCCGTGCCTCCAGCCCCGCAACGACCTCCCGCGCCGCCGCCGGCGCGAACGCCTCCGGGGACGCGTACAGCTCCGCGGCCTGCTCGTTCGTCTCCGCGACCTCCCGCGCCGCGTGCGCGCGCGCCGCCGCGTCCCAACGCCCATAGAAGAACGGCACCACCGCCCCCCACTCGGCTTCCGACGCGCTCCCCGCCCAGACCGCCTCGAACGCGTCACGCCCCGCCTCGAACCAGGGCTCGCCCTTCCGCAACGCCGCCGCCTCCCGGCGATGCTCAACCGTGAAGTCGACCCCCAGAGCACGGGCCCGCCCCGCCACCAGGACCAACGAGCGCACCCGGTACGGATGTGCCACCGCATACAGAATCGCGAGGTCGCCACCCGCCGAGTGCGCGAGCAGGTCAACACGCTCCAGGCCCAGATGCCGCCGCAGGGCCTCCACGTCGTCGACCTGCCGATCACACCGGTACGTCGCCGGATCGACGGGCCTGTCGGAACCGCCGGTGCCGCGCAGATCCAGCATGACGAGCCGGCGGCGTTCAGACAGCCCGCCGAGATCCCCGAGATAGGCAGAGGCCCGCATCGGCCCACCCGGAATGCACAGCAGCGGCTCTTCGCCGCCTTGGCCGTGGCCTTGGCCTTGGCCTTGGTAGTCGGTCTCGCTGGCCATGACGCTGTAGGCGAGGCGCGTACCGTCCCGACCCCTGAATTCCGGCATCTCGCGATACTCGCAGTCTTTCGCGGTTGTTGTTCGGCCTTGAGCTGTTCTCCTCTCGGGGTTCGGGTGGTGGGAGCTACTTGTGGCTCCTCGGGAGAGGTTCGACTGGTTCTCGGAGGTGGTGTTGTTCGTGGTCTTTGGGGGGCTCTTGCGCTTGGTGCTGGGGTGAAGGAGTGTTCGGGAGATTGGCAAGAGGGGTGTTCGGGTGGTGGGGTGGCGCTGGCGTACGGGGCCGCCCCTCCAAAGTCAAGGGCGCCTTCGGCGTCGCTTCGCGATGGACTTCGTCCACCCTTGACTTCGGAGCCTCTGCGGCCCCTGAGGCAGCGCTAGGGGCAGGCTCCGCCTGCCCCGCCCCGGTCGCGCCACCCCACCACCCCCTTCCGTAAGGAACCAAGCCCCCTTCTCGGCAGTCCACTCACCACCGTCACCAGGCCCGTAGATATGAGCCGCCCGTGATCCGGTGTTGGCGACGGCTCCGGCATTAAGGCCTGTAGAGGGCGGGCTGCGTTCACCGGGGCGGTCTCGGCCATTGCAGCGGTATCGCGCAGTCATGCGGGAAGGGCAGCTCGCCCGTCCTGCGGGTGGGTGCGAATGGACCGGCGCCGGGCATGGGCGGGCGTGGCTGGGCGTCGCCGGGTGTGGCGTTGTGGGGGGCGGGCTGGTTATGCGGTCCCTGTCCAGCGCGGTGTGAAGTGGGTCGGTGCTGCTGGGCGTTGTAGTGGCCGGGTGGGCTAGCGGTGGTGTGCACTGAGGTCTGGTGAGGTACGCACAGTCCGGTGTGTGGGTTGCCCGTCGCCTGTGGTGTGGGCATGCCGGGGCCGCCCGTCACCGGGGGTGGATGCGGACGGCGGACCGGCGCAGGGCATGACCGGGTGCGGTGTGGCGGGTGGGGTGGCTATGCGGCCCAATCGAGAGCGGGGTCGTCGGGCGGGCCGATGCTGCCTGGTGGTCCGGCCCCGGTTGCGGGTCCTCTGGCGTCGGCTGGTGGGAGTAGCCGGTAGACATGTCGCCCGTCGTGATCCTTGGTGATCTGGATCTGGTCGGGGTTGGTGTGCTTGAACCGGTTGTGCCACCCACAGGTCAGAGCGAGCTGGTCGATGTCGGTCGGCGACCGTCCGAGCGCCCAACCGTGCACGTGGTCCACTTCGCACAGTGTCCCGGGCACTTCACATCCGCGTACCGCGCAGGAGGGGTATAGCGTCTCAAGGACTTGCCGCTGTGCTGCGGAGGCGAATCGTTCGCGGTATCCCAGGTACAGCGGGGTGTTCCCGCGTCCGAGGAGCAGGGGCGATACCCCGGCGGCCAGGGCGATGCGGCGGGCTTGGGCGGCGGGGATGGGGGTGCCGTCGGTGAGGCGGGCCGGAGCGTTGCCGCCGGTCAGGGTGTCCAGGTCGCAGATCACGGTGACCTTGGAAGCCTTGTGCCCGCCTGACAGGACGCTGGACAGTGCCGCTGCGGTGCGTTCGGGGAGGTCGCGGCGGTCGTCGAGTCCGGCCGGCTTGGCCAGCGGTGCCAGGGTGCCGTCCCAGATCGCGGCGTCCTCAGGGTTCAGCCACCCCTTCACATACCGGCCGCCGTCCAGTGAACGGGTGGTGGTGAGCCACGACTTGTCGTAGCCGCGCCGAGAATCCTCATCGGGGGCGTCTTCGGTGTCGTCGCGGTCGGCGATGAGGTCACGGATACGGCGGCCGAACGCGGCGACCTTCCCGGCGGAGAACCCCTGGTCGACGAAACCGAGGAGTGTGGCCTCGGCCTCGGCGCAGTCGTGGTCGTCCAGGCGCGAGACCGAGTCAGCGACGGTGACGGCGTAACCGTAGGACAGCTCCCCGGCTGCGAGTTGCTCGGCCACCTGCGGGAGGCGACGCCGCTGCCGGGCGAGAGTGAGGCGCTCCTTGGCGCGGTTGTCGCGCATGCCCAAGCTCGACCGCAGCCATGCTTGGGTGGAGGGATATCCCCACCGGGCCTGCTCCCCGCAGGCGTCGACTCGGCCGATGAAACCGGCGAGCGCGCTTTCTTGCATATCGGATGCGGCTACGAGGGTTTCGGTGAGTTTCAGGCAGGCGGCTGCCGATTCGGGGGCTTCTCGCGAGGCGAGTTCAGTGGCGATGGTTGAGAGCGCGTTCACCAGTTCCATGGTGGACGCGGCCTCAAGCTCGACCGTCACTGATTGCATACGTAAATAGTACCCGCTGTGACCGACATTCATGGCCGTTCACGGCACATTCCGTCCAGTATTTTTCGGTGTGAAAGGTCGGTGGGCCCTTGCAGCCTTTGTTCTTTCGAACACCCCCCGATGGGGCCTGGCTCCTGACGGAAGGGGGTGGTGGGGTGGCGCGACCCGGGGCGGGGCAGGCGGAGCCTGCCCCTAACGCTGCCTCAGGGGCCGCAGAGGCTCCAAAGTCAAGGGTGGACGAAGTCCATCGCGAAGCGACGCCGAAGGCGCCCTTGACTTTGGAGGGGCGGCCCCGTACGCCAGCGCCACCCCACCACCCGAACACCCCTCTTGCCAATCTCCCGAACACCCCTTCGCCTCTCACCCATCCCCCTATCGCCCCCATCGCGAGAACACCCCAACGAAACCCGAACACCCCCCAACAGACTCACTCGAACTTCCACCCTGAATACCGCTGAACGCCTTCACGGCCGAGCGGTCCGTCACCCGCGCACCCACTCCCCCGATTCCGTCAAAACACACCAACAAAAAGCTCCTAGCAACCCGCTCACCACACGCTCCCCACCCCGCACCTCCCAACTCCTCCACCCCCAACTCCTCCACTCCAAATCCGATTACCATTCCAAGATGGACGGCACACTTGAAGTGATATGCCTTCGGCATGCGGAGTCTGAGAACGTCGTCGCCGGCGTCTCCGGGGCGTTGCCGGGCGCGCCGCTGACCGAGCGCGGACGTGTGCAGGCGGCCGCGATGGCATGCGCACTGACGCCGGTCGACCACGTCTACGCGAGCACGGCCGAGCGGGCGCGGCAGACGGCGGAGGCGATCAGCCACTCCCAAGGAGTGCCGGTCACCGCGATGCCCGGACTCGTTGAGGTGGGAATCGGCAGCCTGGAGGGCACGGCGGATCCCGCGACGCGGGCGCGAACCGCGGCAGTGCTGCGCGCATGGGTGGTGAACGGGGACCTGGACGAACGAGTCGGCGACGGCGAGACGGGCTACGCCGTGGTCACGCGGATCGCGGAGGCGTTCGAGACCATCGCAACCGCCCACCGGGACGGCGGCGCGGTCGCTGTGGTCGGGCATGTGGCGAGCCTCACCGCAGGGTTGAGCGCGCTGTGCGGGCTCGGCTCGGCGGTGTGGGGCGCGCCGCTGCCACATGCCGTCCCGTTCCGGGTTCTCCTCGACGACCGGACCTGGCGCTGCGTCACCTGGCCGGGCGCCTTACCGGAAACCACACCTGCAGCCTTACCAGGGGCCTGACCGCCGCCGATGCCAGGTCAGATGCGTAGGAAGCGCAGATCCGGAGGCCGCGACTGGCCCCATACGGGTTGGGTATGCAGCGAAGGTCGGACTTGACCTGGAGCGCGCTCCAGGTCGCAGAGTCATTAGCAGCGAGTTGGCAGGCAGCACGCCGGCATCAGACATCGACGAACGCGAGGAACCCGCTATGCGCATCGGACTCCAGGTGCCCAGCTTCACCTTTCCCGGCGGGCCGGAGCAGATCGGCCCGGCGTTCGCCCGCATCGCGAAGGAAGCGGACCAGGGCGGTCTGCACTCGCTGTGGGTGATGGACCACTTCTTCCAGATCAACATGGTGGGCCCGGCGGACGAGCCGATGCTGGAGGGCTACACGGCGCTCGCCTACGCGGCGGCGCTGACGGAGCGGATCACGCTCGGCACGCTGGTCACGGGCGTGACGTACCGGCATCCCGGCATCCTGGTGAAGACGGTGACGACGCTGGACGTCCTGTCCGGCGGGCGGGCCTGGCTCGGTATCGGCGCGGCCTGGAACGAGGAGGAGTCGCGCGGGCTCGGCGTGCGGTTCCCGCCGACGGCGGAGCGGTTCGAGCGGCTGGAGGAGACGCTGCGGATCGCGCACCAGATGTGGGACGGCGACGAGTCGGCGTTCGAGGGCGAGCACTACCAGCTGGAGCGTCCGCTGAACTCGCCGCCGGCGCTGCGGCGACCGCACCCGCGGATCCTGATCGGCGGCACGGGCGAGAAGAAGACGCTGCGGTTCGTCGCCAAGTACGCGGACGCCTGCAACATCTTCGACGGCGATGAACTGCCCCGGAAGCTGGAGGTGCTGCGCGAGCACTGCGAGAGGGAGGGCCGCGACTACGCCGAGATCGAGAAGACGTCGCTGACCTTCTTCACCGGGACGCCGTCGGTCGGCGCGGCGGTCGACACGGTCGGGCGGCTCGCCGAGCAGGGCGTGGACGAGGTGATCTTCTCGCAGGGCACGGGCCAGGACTTGACGGGCATCCTCGTGGAGGCGCTGGCGCAGACGGAGAAGATCGTCCCGGCGGGACGCTGAACCGCGGACCTGCACGGTTCAGTCCCGCACCGGCGGCCTGGGTTCCAGTGGGACAGCGAGCGGCGACGCATCGCGCCATACCTTCCAATGGTGGACGCGGTCCAAGAGCCCCTCAGGTGATGCGGGGGGGCGGACCGGCTCAGTCAGATGGGTTGCAATTGGCTCTTCGACTGGGCCGATCCGCCGGCCTAGGTTCGGCGGTATGACGACGACCCGAGACACGATGGTCAACGAGAAGGCGCGGCTGTTCCGCTCGTACCACGAGGGACTGCTGGTCCTGCCGAACGCCTGGGACGCGTGCAGCGCGGCGATGATCGAGCGGGCCGGGGCGTCCGCGATCGGGACGTCCAGCGCGGCGGTCTCCTGGGCGCTCGGCAGGCCGGACGGCGAGCATCTCGGCCGGGACGCAATGGCGGCGGCGGTCCACCGCATCGCGGGCGCGGTCGGCGTTCCGGTCTCCGCGGACGTCGAGGGCGGGTACGGTCCAGGCCCGGACGATGTGGCGGCGACGGTCGAGGCGGTGGTGGACGCGGGCGCGGCCGGGATCAACCTGGAGGATTCGCCGGGTCCGGCGGGCAGTCCGCTGCACTCGCCCGGCGCGCAGGCGGAGCGGATCGCGGCGGCCCGCGAGGCCGCGGCGGGC
Source organism: Actinomadura nitritigenes (assembly GCF_017573545.1). Lineage (GTDB taxonomy): Bacteria > Actinomycetota > Actinomycetes > Streptosporangiales > Streptosporangiaceae > Spirillospora > Spirillospora nitritigenes. The sequence goes on from NZ_JAGEOK010000025.1 coordinate 108,163, forward strand.
GCGGGCGCGCCCGATCTGGTGGTGAACGCGCGCACCGATGTCTTCTTCCACCAGGTCGGCGACCCGGCGGGGCGGCTGGACGAGGTGATCGCGCGGGCGGCCCTGTACGCGGAGGCGGGCGCGGACTGCCTGTTCGTCCCGGGCCTGCTCGACCTAAGCCTGCTGCGGACGCTGACGGCCGCGATCCCGATCCCGGTCAACGCGGGGTCGTTCTTCGCGGGCGGCCCGACGGTGGCGATGCTGGCGGAGGCGGGCGTCCGGCGCGTCAGCGTGGGAACGGCGCTGGCGGGAGCGGCCTATACGGCGGCGCTGCGGGCGGCCGAGGCGTTCCTGCGGGACGGCGATCTGGGCGCGACCGCCGGCAGCGTCTCGCCTCTCGAACTGGACGGCGCGATGCGCCGCACCGCCGCCGGCTGAAGGTGGAACAAGGCGCCTACAAGCCGAGGGCACCAACGGCGAGGCCGCGCCGCTCGTCCGCGACCGGGCGGGGCGGTCGCCGCGGTAGGGACGAAGGCGAGCCGCTGCCGCGCGGAGACGATGATCGGTCGGGTGCGCAGGACGCGGACGTGCTCGAGGGGTTCGCGGGCGATACCGGGCCCACGCGTCGTGGGGCCGGTCCGGGTCAGACGGCCGCCGTGGTGAAGACCCACTTCTTGTACGACCAGTAGCGGAACGCCGAGCCGAGCACCACGCCCGCGAGGAGGCCGAGGTTGTAGGCGATCCCGCCGTGCAGCCCGAGCGAGTAGTAGGTGAACCCGGTGCACAGGATCTGGATCGCGAGGCCGACGCCGTTCAGCGCGAAGAAGATCGCGACCTCGCGGCCGGAGCCGTCGCTGTCGCGGTGCCGGAACGTCCAGTAGCGGTTGAGCAGGTAGGAGCTCAGCGTGGAGACGACGGTCGGCACGGCGACGCTGGTCACCGGGCTGCCGCCGAGCCAGGCGCGCATCAGGTTGGCGCCGAAGATCATGATGAGGGTGCCGACGAACCCGACGAGTCCGAAGCTGACCAGCTCGCGGAGGAACGCCCGGTACGCGGGTGCGGACGAGACCGTTTTCGCCGGTCTAGACCGCTGCATGGTGCTCACTCGCCCAGACCTTACCTGAACGGTACATATAACGACGTCACAACCCGGCCAAATCGGCCCGCCCCCATCCGGCCCGCACCGGCCTCGGCGCGGGGTGCGCCGCTCAGCGTTCGGCGGTGGCGGCGGCCGGGGCCAGCAGGACGATCAGCCCCGCGAGCGCGGCCGGGACGGCCAGCGCCCACGCGAGCCCGACGCCCTGCGCGATGAATCCGATGACGGGCGGGCCGCCGAGCAGGCCGAGGTAGCCGACGCCGGTGACCCGGGAGATCCCGGCGGCGGCCGGGACGCCGGGGACGTTCCCGGCGGCGCTGAACGTGACGGGCGCCACGACGGCGACGCCGAGGCCGAAGAGCGTGAAACCGGACACGGCGGCCACCGGGTTCGCCAAAAGCAGCCCGAGGGCGAGCCCGGCCGCCGCGATCAGCGAGCCGGTCCGGAGCACGGTGACGGGGCCGAAGCGGGCGACGACGCGGTCGCCGGCGAGCCGGCCGGCGGTCATCGCGATCGCGCATCCGGCGTAGCCGAGCCCGGCGGCGCCGGGGCCGGTGCCGAGGCTCTCCCGCAGGTAGATGGCGCTCCAGTCGGCCATGGCGCCCTCGCCGACGAACGAGCAGAGCCCGATGACCCCGAGCATGATCAGCGGCCAGCGGGCGGCGCGGACGGCCGCGGACCCGCGCCGCTGGGAGTCCGCCCCGTCCGGTGCTCCGGAGGTTCCGTCGAGGGCGGGGCCCGCCGGGTCCGGGAGCACATCGATGGAACGGTCCAGAAGGTCGCGGCAACCGACCGCGAGCACCAGCACCAGCACCGCCGCCGCGACCGTCAGATGCACCGCGACCGGAACGCCCGCGTGCGCCGCCGCCGAGCCGACCAGCGCCGACAGCAGCGTCCCGATGCTGTACGCGCCGTGCAGGCCGGACATCAGCGGGCGCCCGTAGCCGCGCTCGACGGCGACGCCCTGGGCGTTCATCGCCACGTCCATCAGGCCGAGCGAGCCGCCCATCAGCACCAGGGAGAAGATCAGCGACCCGAGGTTCCACGACAGCCCCAGCGGGACGAGGGACAGCGCGCCCATCGTCCCGGCGGCGATCGTCGTGGCGCGGCTGCCCTGGCGGTGCACGATCCGGCCGGCGAACCGGACCGCCACGACCACGCCGACCGGCGCGCCGAGCAGCGCGAGGCCCATGGTGCCCGCGCTGAGCCCGAGATGCTCCTTGATCTGCGGGATGCGCGCCACCCACGCCGCGCCGAGCAGCCCGTGCGCCACGAACGCCACCGTCACCGCCAGGCGCGCCCGCACCGGCGCCGCGATCTCCTCCGTCACCACCCGGCCGACTGTACGTGCCTTACACCCCGGGTCGATACGGCCGGCCGGTGACAGAGATCGGAAGCGAGCGGTCAGGGCAGGAGGTCGGCGAGCGGCACCGCCGGGTCGGCCAGCCGGGCCTCGTCGACCGGGCGGCCGGAGCGGATCAGCGCCTGGACGTCCCCGGTCACGTCCCACACGTTGACGTTCATCCCGCCGACGACCCGGCCCTCGTGCAGCCAGAACGCGATGAACTCGCGGGCGGCAACGTCGCCGCGGTAGACGACCTTGTCGTACTCCCCCGGCGCGGCGACGCCCGACATCTCCATGCCGAGGTCGTACTGGTCGCTGAAGAAGTACGGGACGCGGTCGTACACGACGTCCTGGCCGAGCATGGCGCGCGCCGCGGCGGGCCCGCCGTTCAGCGCGTTCGCCCAGTGCTCCACCCGGATCCGGCGGCCGAGCAGCGGGTTGTAGGCGTTGGCGACGTCGCCCGCGGCGTAGACGTCGGGGTCGGAGGTGCGCAGCGACTGGTCGACGAGGATCCCGTCGGAGACCTCCAGGCCCGCCTTCTCGGCGAGCCGCGCGTTCGGCCGGACGCCGATGCCGACGACGACCACGTCCGCGGGCACCTCGGCGCCGCCGGAGGTGACCACGGCCGACACCTGACCCGCGCCCCAGAACCCGGCGACGCCCTGGTCGAGCCGCACGTCGACGCCGTGCTCGTGGTGCAGGTCGGCGAACAGGCGGCCGAGTTCGGGACCGAGCGCGGCGTGCAGCGGCGCCGGCTCCGGCTCGATGATCGTGACCTCGTTGCCGTAGGCGCGGGCGGCGGCGGCCGTCTCCAGCCCGATCCAGCCGGCCCCGGCGACGACGACGCGGCGGCCGCCGTGCGCGAACGCCTGCTTCAGCGCCGCCGAGTCGGCCATGGTGCGCAGGTAGTGGATGCCCTGGAGCTTGGAGCCGGGGACCTCCAGGCGGCGCGGGGACGCGCCGGTCGCGAGCAGCAGCCTGGTGTAGCGGATGGGCTCCTTGGTCGACAGCCGCACCTCGTGGGCGGCACGGTCGATCGCCGTGACCGAGACGCCGACGCGCAGTTCCACGTCGTGCTTGTCGTACCAGTCCGCCTCGTGCACGTGCGCCTTCTCGCGCGGCTCCTTGTCGAGCAGGAACCCCTTGGACAGCGGCGGGCGCTCGTACGGCCGCTCGATCTCCTCGCCGATCAGCAGCACGCGGCCCGCGAAGCCCTCCTCGCGGAGCGTCTCCGCCGCCTTGGCTCCGGCAAGGCCGGCACCGACGATGACGAACGTCTCCTCGGGCATGGCGACCTCCTGTAGATGACTTGTAGCTATCCCTACAGCGGCCTCCGTAACGAGACAAGGGCCATCGTTCGGCGCGTCGGGGCGGAATGCACGCACCCGGCCCCGCCCGCTGCTGCGGCCGCCGAGGCGCGTGGGCGGCTGGCGCCGCAGGTCCGGTGCGGCTGCCGCCGGGGGCCAGTGCGGGCGACCGCCGCGAGGCCAGTGCGGGGCTAGTGCGGGCGGCCGCCGAGGAGGCGGTGCCGCGCGATCGCCGACAGGTCGGTGAGGGAGGCGATCTGGTCGACGACGGCGCGCAGCCGGGCCGCGTCGTCCCCGGCGTCCAGGAACGCCTCGCGGAACCCGGGGTCGAGGGAGGCGGGCGCGCCCGCGAGCATCATCTCGGCCAGCTCGGTGATCAGGGTGCGCTGGCGGGCCCTGACCTCCTCGTGGCTGATCCACACGTAGTGCGCCGTGATGCCCTTGAGCAGCGCGTTCTCCAGTCGCTGCGGGCGCGGGACGATCAGCTCGGCGGCGTACCGGGTCAGCGGCCGGTCGCCGTGGGCGGCGCGGGTGGCCGTCTCGGCGGCCAGGCAGAACCGGCCGATCAGCGTGCTGGTGAGGTTCTTGAGCGCGGCGAGGCTGCGCGGCGTGCCGTCGTAGCGGTCCGGCCAGTAGGGCTCGGCGAGCAGCGCGGCGAACCGCTCCTCCAGCTCGTTCATGTCGGCGTCGGCGCAGTACAGCTTGGCGGCGGTGGCGGCGACGAGGCGGCGCTCGGCGGGGTCGGCGAGCAGCGCGAAGTCGACGTGCCCGGCGACGAGCGCGTCCTCCAGGTCGTGGACGGAGTAGGCGACGTCGTCGCTCCAGTCCATGACCTGGGCCTCGAAGCAGATCCGGCCGGGCGGGGCGTCCTCGCGGACCCAGCGGGCGACGGCCACGTCGTCGTCGTACACGCCGAACTTGCCGTTGACGGCGTCCTCCTGCGTCCACGGGTACTTCATCGCCGCGTCGAGGGCCGCGCGGGTCAGGTTGAGGCCGACGCTGCGGCCGTACAGGGGCGGGCCGTCCGGGGCGAACGACTTGGGCTCCAGCCGGGTCAGGACGCGCAGGCTCTGGGCGTTGCCCTCGAAGCCGCCGCAGTCGCGGGCGACGACGTCCAGCGCGGACTCGCCGTTGTGGCCGAACGGCGGGTGCCCGATGTCGTGGGACAGGCACGCCGCCTCGACCAGGTCGGGGTCGCAGCCGAGGGACTTGCCGAGCTCCCGGCCGACCTGCGCGCATTCCAGCGAGTGGGTGAGCCGGGTGCGCAGGCTCTGCACGGTGTCGGCGGCGGCGTCCGCTCCCGGCGAGGCGACCTGGGTCTTGGCGGCGAGCCGGCGGAGCGCGGCGCTGTGCAGCACCCGGGCGCGGTCGCGTTCGAAGGCCGTGCGGTCGCGGCGCTTGGGGGGCTCGGGCGCCCAGCGCAGCCTGTCGGTGCCGGAGTATCCGGACCCTTCCGAGCGTCCGGTGCGTGACGGATTCTGGGTCATGTGCTTCCAGGGTAAGCGGGCAAAGGGCGAGTAAGCAGGAGGAGCGGCCCCGGACTTCGACGGCGCGGCGTCCGGGGCGGCGTCCGGTCCCGTGGCGGCGCCGCGACTCAGCGGGTCGGCGGCCCGCCCGGCGTCGCGCCGGGCGTCGCGCCGGGCGACACCGTCGCGGTCGGATCACCGTGGATGATCTTGATGGTCTCGCTCGGCGTCTTCACGCTCTTGCCGAGCAGCACGTACGACAGGTACCCGCCGGTCTCCCGCACGATGTAGTGGAACTGGGTGTCGCGGGTCTGCACGCTGGGGCCGCTGTGGGTGGGCGACGCGGCCGCCTTGATCCCGCTGTCCTCGGCCATCCGCTTGGAGCGCAGCGCGTGCCACGGGTCGGTGACGATCACCCCGGACGTCCAGTGCCGCGCCTTGTAGACCTTGCCGACCGCCTTCATGCTCTGCAGCGTGTCGCGCCCGACCGGGACGGCGACGACCTTGGACGCGGGCATGCCGCCCTTCTCGATCAGCCACCGGCGCCCGGACTCCGCCTCGGTGTAGTTGTCGCCGGGCGCTCGGCCGCCGACGGTGACGATCGCGGGCGCGACCTTGGCGCGGTACAGGTCGAGGGCGTGCTGCAGGCGCCACCGCAGCGTCGGGGACGGCACCCCGTTGTACTGCGCGGCGCCGAGCACGATGATCGCGTCCGAGCGGGGCCGCTCGTCCTGCCGGGCCTGGTACCAGACGCGGGCGCCGACGGTCAGCGGGGTCAGCACGGCGATGGCGACGAGGCTGCACAGCACGGTCACCGGGATCGTGAACCAGAGCGGCCTCCGGCGCCGCCCGCTCCTCCTGCGGCCGCGCGGGTGCCCGCCGGTCTCCTCCGGCTCGTCCGGGTCGTGGTCCGGCAACTCGACTTCCAACGTCATCGCTCTGGACACGTTAGTGAGATGGTCCGGCGTGCGCCGGAGGTTCGCAGGTCCGGCGTGTTGCACGCCCCACATTTCCGGTTCCGGGCGGCCGGCCCGCGCGGGGACGGCCGCCCGGAGCGGGGTCAGCGGCTGTCGCTGCCTCCGGCGCCGGCCGCCTCGATCGCGGCGCGGCCCGCCTCCAGACGCGCGACCGGTACCCGGAACGGCGAGCAGGACACGTAGTCCAGGCCGATCTCGTGGCAGAAGTGCACCGAGTCGGGGTCGCCGCCGTGCTCGCCGCAGATCCCGAGCTTGATGCCCGGACGCGCCTTGCGGCCCTCCTCGGCGGCGATCCGGACGAGCCGCCCGACGCCCTCCCGGTCGAGGGTCTCGAACGGCGACACCCCGAAGATCCCGAGTTCGAGGTAGCGGGAGAAGAACGCCGCCTCGACGTCGTCGCGGGAGAAGCCCCACGTCGTCTGGGTGAGGTCGTTGGTGCCGAAGGAGAAGAACTCGGCGGCCTCGGCGATCTGCCCGGCGGTCAGCGCCGCCCGCGGCAGCTCGATCATGGTGCCGACCAGCGCCGGGACGTCCACGCCCGTGGACTCCCGCACCTCGTCGAGGATGCCGCGCGCCTCGTCGCGGACGGCCTCCAGCTCCTGCACGGCGCCGACGAGCGGGATCATGATCTCCGGGCGGGGGTCGCCCCCGGCGGCCCGGCGGGCCGCGGCGGCCTCGGCGATCGCGCGCACCTGCATCGCGAAGAGCCCCGGAATCACCAAACCCAGCCGCACGCCGCGCAACCCCAACATAGGGTTCTGCTCGTGCAGTCGGGTGACTGCTTCGAGCAGTCTCCGGTCCCTGGGGTCCGCGCCGTCGCCGGCGAGGGCCACCCTGACCGACAGCTCGGTGAGGTCGGGGAGGAACTCGTGCAGCGGCGGGTCGATGAGCCGGATCGTGACCGGCAGCCCGTCCATGGCCGTGAAGATGCCCTCGAAGTCCTGCTTCTGCAGCGGCTCCAGGGCGTCCAGCGCGGCCTGCCGCTCCTCGTCGCCCTCGGCGAGGATCAGCTGCTCGACGAGCCGCCGCCGGTCACCGAGGAACATGTGCTCGGTCCGGCACAGTCCGATGCCCCGCGCGCCGAACCGGCGGGCCCGCGCGGCGTCGTCGGGGTTGTCGGCGTTGGCGCGCACCGCCATCGCCGCCTTCGCGTCGGCGTGCTCCATGACGCGGTCCACCGCGACGACCAGTTCGTCGCCGTCCGCGGCGGACAGCTCGCCCTCGAAGTACCGGACGACCGGGGAGTCCTCGACCGGGACCTCACCGAGGTAGACGTCGCCGGACGTCCCGTCGATCGAGATGACGTCGCCCTCGCCGACGGTGACGCCGCCGGGCGCGGTGAACGACCCGGCCTTGACGTCGACGTCCAGTTCCTCGGCGCCGCACACGCAGGTCTTCCCCATGCCGCGGGCGACGACGGCGGCGTGCGAGGTCTTGCCTCCGCGCGAGGTCAGCACGCCCTTGGCGGCGACCATGCCGGACAGGTCGTCGGGGTTGGTCTCGCGGCGGACGAGGATGACGTCCTCGCCCCGCTCGGCCCACTCGACGGCCCGTTCGGAGGTGAACACGGCCTTGCCGACGGCGGCGCCGGGCGAGGCGTTCATCCCCTTGGTGATCTTCTTGACGCCGTCGACCCGGCTGGCGAACCGGGGGAACATCAGCTGCGCGAGCTGGTCGCCGGTCACGCGCCGGGCCGCCTCGTCGGCGTCGATGAGCCCCTGGTCGAGCAGCTGGCAGGCGATCCGGAACGCGGCGGCGGCGGTCCGCTTGCCGACCCGGGTCTGCAGCATCCACAGCTTGCCGCGCTCGATCGTGAACTCGATGTCGCACATGTCGCGGTAGTGGTTCTCGAGCGTCTCCATGATCTCGAGAAGCCGGTCGTAGGACGCCTTGTCGATCCGCTCCAGCTCCGTCAGCGGGACGGTGTTCCGGATGCCGGCGACGACGTCCTCGCCCTGCGCGTTCTGCAGGTAGTCGCCGTAGATGCCCTGCTGCCCGGACGCGGGGTCGCGGGTGAAGGCGACGCCGGTCCCCGAGTCCATCCCCATGTTGCCGAAGACCATCGAGCAGATGTTGACGGCGGTGCCGAGATCGACGGGGATGCGCTCCTGGCGGCGGTACAGGATCGCGCGGGGGGCGTTCCAGGACTCGAACACCGCCTGGACGGCGAGGTCCATCTGCTCGCGCGGGTCGGTCGGGAACTCCCGCCCGGCCTGCTCGCGGACGATCGCCTTGAACCGGTCGACCAGCCCCTTGAAGTCGTCGGCGGTGAGGTCCACGTCGTCGTCGATGCCGCGGGCCCGCTTGGCGTCCTCGACGGCGTCCTCGAACAGGTCGCCGTCCACGTCCAGGACCGTCTTGCCGAACATCTGGATCAGCCGGCGGTAGGAGTCCCAGGCGAACCGCTCGTCTCCGGCCTGGGCGGCGAGGCCGTGCACCGACTCGTCGTTGAGACCGACGTTCAGGACGGTCTCCATCATTCCGGGCATGCTGAACTTGGCTCCCGAGCGCACGCTGACCAGCAGCGGGTCGCCGGGCTGACCGAGCTTCTTGCCCATCGCCGTCTCCAGGGCGGTGAGGTGGGCGTTCACCTCCTCCGCCAGCCCCTCGGGCAGGGTCCCGTGCTCAAGGTAATGCCGGCAGGCCTCCGTGGTGATCGTGAACCCGGGAGGCACGGGCAGGCCGAGGTTGGTCATCTCGGCCAGGTTGGCGCCCTTGCCGCCCAGCAGATCCTTGAGGTCCTTGTTTCCCTCGGTGAAGTCGTACACGAACTTCGGCACGGGGAGCTCCTTCTCGCTCCGGTTCCACCCAGTGACAGTTCCGGCCCCCCGCGCCGGAGAGCGCGCGCCGTCGCGTTCTCCCAGGCTGCCGCGGGTCCGCTGCACTGTTTGCCGGGACTGTACCCGCGGATGACCGAGTCTCCCGGCACCCCATGCGCGGAGCGACGTTTCCGCAGCTCAAAGGCCCTTTAATGGTCTATTCCAAGTGGTCTATTCCACTACCGGGAGGGCCACGCCGCCCATAAGGCCGCACACCGCGCGCCCGGCGCCGGGGAAACATCCCGCGCTCCTGGCGCACCCATTGCTCTGGAGAGGGAATGATGGATCAAGGAGGTGAGGCTGTGAGGCCGAAGGTCGCCGGCGGCCGGGCAGGAGACCCGTTCGCCCCGATCGCCGATTTCGGGTTCCTGTCCGACTGCGAGACGACCGCGCTCGTCGCGCCCAGCGGGAACATCGAGTGGATGTGCCTGCCGAGGATGGACTCGCCCAGCGTCTTCGGGTCGATCCTGGACCGGGACGCCGGGTACTTCCGGGTCGGCCCCGCGGGCGTGGAGGTGCCCGCGGCGCAGCGCTACATCCCCGGCACGATGGTGATGGAGACCACCTGGTGGGTGCACGGGGGCTGGCTGGTGGTCACCGACGCCCTGCTCATGGGGCCGTGGCACCACGAGACGGAACGGTCCCACACGCACCGGCGCGCCCCCACCGACTACGACGCCGACCACGTCCTGCTGCGGATGGTCCGGTGCGTGAACGGCCAGGTCCAGGCGCGGCTCGACTGCATGCCGGTCTTCGACTACGGGCAGACGCCGGCCCGCTGGGAGCACACCGGCGCCGGGTACCACGAGGCGGTCGCCCGCGGCAACGGGGTCGGGCTGCGGCTCACCACCGACATGAACGTGGGCTTCGAGGGGTCGCTCGCCACGGCCCGGACGCTGCTGAAGCAGGGCGAGTCCCGGTTCGTCGCCCTGTCGTGGAGCGAGCACGCGGCGCCGTCGTCGTGGGAGGAGGCGCAGGAGCGGCTCGTCTGGACCGTCCACCACTGGCAGCACTGGCTGGACCGCGGCCGGTTCCCCGACCACCCGTGGCGCAGCCACCTGCAGCGCAGCGCCCTCACCCTCAAGGGGCTGACGTTCGCGCCGTCGGGGGCGGTCGCGGCGGCGGCGACGACGTCGCTGCCGGAGACGCCGGGCGGCGACCGGAACTGGGACTACCGCTACACCTGGATCCGCGACTCCACCATGGCGCTGTGGGCCTTCTACACCCTCGGTTACGACTGGGAGGCCAACGACTTCTTCTACTTCATCACCGACGTCGCCGAGGCGGCCGAGGGCAAGCTGCAGATCATGTACGGGCTGGACGGCCGGGAGGAGCTGCCCGAGTCCACGCTCGAGCACCTGACCGGCTACGACAACGCCCGCCCGGTGCGCATCGGCAACGAGGCGTACATGCAGGCCCAGCACGACGTGTGGGGCGCGATCATCGGGTCGATCTACCTGTTCGTGCGCAAGCGCGACCGGCTCGACGACCGGCTCTGGAAGATCGTCGTCAAGCAGGTGGAGGACGCGCTCGCCAACTGGCGCACCCCCGACTGCGGGATGTGGGAGGTGCGCGGCGAGCCGCAGCACTTCACCTCGTCCAAGGTGTTCTGCTGGGTCGCCGCCGACCGGGGGGCGCGGCTGGCCCGGGTCCGCGGCGACAAGGAGCGGGCGGAGCGCTGGCAGGCCGCCGCCGACGAGATCCACGCCGACGTGCTGGCGAACGCGCTCGACGAGCGCGGGGTGTTCACCGCGCACTACGGGGCGACCGCGCTGGACGCGTCGGCGCTGCTGATCCCGCTGCTCGGGTTCCTGCCGGCCGACGACAAGCGGGTCCGGGAGACGGTGCTCGCCATCGCGGACGAGCTGTCCGAGGACGACCTCGTCCTGCGGTACCGGGCGACCGAGACCGACGACGGGTTCGAGTCGGAGGAGGGCACCTTCACGATCTGCTCGTTCTGGCTGGTCAGCACGCTGGTGATGATCGGTGAGCTGGACCGGGCGCGGGCGCTGTGCGAGAAGCTGCTGTCGTACGCGAGCCCGCTGCAGCTGTACGCCGAGGAGATCGACCCGCACACCGGGCGGCACCTCGGCAACTTCCCGCAGGCGTTCACCCACCTCGCGCTGATCAACGCGGTGATGCAGGTGATCAACGCGGAGGGCGCTCGGGAGCAGCCGCCACTGGCCTGAGCCGGCGGGCGCCGTGGCCGGGGACGTCCCCGGCCACGGCGCGTCGCTTCTCACGGTTCAGCTCGCCGCCGGAGCGACCCGGTCGAGCGGCGCGGGCGCGATCTCCGGGTGCGCCTTCAGGTACGCCACGAACGCCTCGTGGTCGGGCAGGTCGTTGCGGTACGCGCCGGTGAACCCGGTGAACGCGGTGTAGCCGTCCGCGCCGATCAGCGTGTAGGCGAGCGCCGCCAGCCGGTACTTCCCGGCCGGGTCGAGCGGCCTCCCGTTGATCGTGACGTCCGCCGGGTCGACGCGGTCGCCGGCCGGCCGGGACGCGTCGTAGGAGTAGCGGACGTTCCCCGACACGGCGAACGGCGCGAACTTCGCGCCCTGCCACTGCTGCTCGAGCGCCTGATGGATCTGCTCGCCGGTCACCGTGACGGTGAGGATCGGGTTGCCGTACCCGTAGGCGCTCCACGCCTCGCCGAACGTCACCCGCCCGTCGGCGTCGCCGGCGCCGGTCCCCTTCGCGTACGGCAGATCCCGCGCGACCGCGTTCGAGCCGGTGACGGGCTTGGTGGCGACGAGCGCGAGATCGGCGCGGCCCTTGCGGGACGTCCCGGCCGCCCAGTACTGGACGTCGGCGGCGAGGTCGCCCATCGTGCTCTCGCCACGGGCGTTCTGCGTCCGGGTGAAGTCGCCGGTCTGCCGCGCCAGCGGCCGGGCGGCCAGCGCGTTCCCGCGCGCCGTCCAGTAGTCGGCGATCTTCTGCACGGCCGGGTCGGGCGCGATGTCGCGGGTCACCGGGTGGTTGACGGCCCTGGTCGCGCTCCGGACCACCTCGCCCCGGGCGTCCAGCCGCAGGTCGATCTCGCTGATCAGCCGGCCGTGGTTCAGGCCCTCGATCACCGGGCGGGGGTCCCCCGCCGGGTCGGCGATCGTGCAGTTGAACCCCGCGTGCCAGTGCCCGGTGAAGATCGCGTCGATGTCCGGCGACGCCTGCTTCGCGAAGTCGATGACGGGGCCGTGCGGGTCCTTGCAGCCGTCGAAGCCCGCGCCGTCCGCCGACCCGCCGTCGTGGACGTTCGCCACGATCGCCTTCACGCCGCGCCGCTTCAGCTCCGCCGCGTACCGGTTCGCCGTCTCCAGCAGCGGCAGCGACCGCAGGTCCGGCTGGTAGGAGGTGGAGCCGGTCGGGGTGTCCGGCACCGTCAGGTCGATGAACCCGACCGGGATCCTCCGGCCCCCGTCTCCGCGCACCCACTCGATGTTGTATGGCTTGAGGATCGGCCTGCCGGTCTTCGCGCTGACGATGTTGCCGATGTAGAAGGGGAAGTCCGCGCCCCGGAACCGGTGGCCCGCCGAGTCGGTGAAGCAGCTGTCGACGTCCACCTCCCCGAAGCAGCGGCCCTTCATCATGTGGTCCTTGAGGAACCCGGCGGAGACGTCCAGCTCGTGGTTGCCGACGGTCGAGAACCGGACGCCGAGCTCGTTGAGCACCTCGATCGTCGGCTCGTCGCGGAACGCGTCGACCTCGAACGGCCAGCCGCTGAAGTTGTCGCCGACCGAGAACAGGATCGAGTTCCGCTTTCCCTCCCGCAGCCGCTTCAGGTGCGCGGCGTTGTAGGCGGCGCCGCCGACCTTCAGGACCGTCCCGTCCGGCAGCTTCACCTGCCCGTTCGCGGCGTCGTTGGAGGGCTGCAGGTAGCCGTGGAAGTCGGTGATGGACAGCAGCTGCACGTCGACGGGGCCGGGCTGCCCGGCGTGCGCGGCGGGCACCGTCCCCGCCGTGAGGGCGGCGAGGGTGAGCGCGCCCCCGGCCAACCGTCGGGACATTCGAGACACGAGGCACCTTCCGCCGGGCCGGACCGATCGGCAGAAGATCATCAGGACCGGATGTCCGGCGGGCGAGAGGGAGATCATCGGCGGGTGAACGGCGCCCGAGCGTCCTGATCACAACTTGGCGACGGCCGCCGGACATGCGCCATTCGTGACCTTGATCCCGTACCTTCCCGCTGTGACAATGCCACCGGACGCTGACGACGTCGAGGAGACCCCCGGAGAACCGTCCTCCACGGACGCCTGGACCCCGCCGGACACCGGCGCCGCCGCGCCTCCACCGCCATCGGCCGGCCCACCGGGCCCGCCGCTCCCGGCCGACCCGTCGCCCGCGCCCGGGCGCCGCCGCACGAACCGGTTCGCGATCGCCGCGCTGGTCACCGGGCTCCTCGGCCTCGTCGTCCTCGCGATCGGCTTCGCCGTCACGGCGTTCGTCCAGGCAGGTCGCCGCGGCGAGAAGGGCCGTGCCCTCGCCGCCGCCGGCCTCGCCGCGTCCGCCGCCTGGATCACCGCCGCCGCCCTCGTCCTGGCCTCGGGCCTCCTGGACGACGCCGACGGGGGCGACGAGGAACCGGCCGCCAAGGGCGGCAAGCCGCGCGTCGCGACCCTGCTCGCCGGCGACTGCTTCACCGGGCTCGAAGAGGACCTCAACAGCGTCTACGTGACCAAGACGCCGTGCACCCAGCCCCACGAGGGCGAGATCGGCGCCGTCGTCACCCTGGCCGACCTCCCGTACCCCGGCGACGGCACGCTCGTCACCGAGGCGACGAAGGAGTGCAAGGACAGGACCCGGTTCCTGATGAACAACCGCTACTCCGACGACCTCGAACTGCACATCGACCGTCCCCGCCGCGCCGCCTGGGACAAGGGGCACCACGACGTCACCTGCGTCCTCCGCTACACCGGCCCCGAAAAGCTCACCGCGCCGCTGACCAGCGCGGAATGGGGAACGCGGGTATACACCCAACTGGTCGCCGGCGATTGCGTCGACGAATGGAAGGAACACTCGCTCCTCACCACCGTCGACTGCGAGAAGAAGCACCAGTTGCAGGTCATCGCGAAATACGACATGCGCGGCCACGAGTACCCGTCCGAGGAAACGATCCAGGCAAAGGCGACGCTGGAGTGCGCCAAGCGCACATTCAAGATCTTCGACGGGCGGCCTCTGCCCCGGCATGTCGTGCCGTGGTACCTCTATCCATCGAAAGAGGGCTGGAAGGAGGGCGACCGCAGGATCGTGTGCATGTTCAAGGCCGACGGCGCTCCCCTGACCCGCTCCCTGATGCCGAAATGAGCGGAAACGACGACGCCCTCGTCCAGACGCGGCGCCGCCGGAAAAGGGGCAGGGCCCTCGCCATCGGAGCCCTGACGGCCTCCGCCGTCTGGCTCGCCGCGCTCGCCGTGGCATTCGTCCTTGTGCTCGGCGGCAATGGCGACCGTGCGGCGTCGGACCCCGTCACCAAGGACGGCGAGCCGCGGGTCTCCACCTTCAAGGCCGGTGACTGCTTCACTGGATTCGTAGCCGGAATGACGAGGATCTTCGCCAGGGAAGCATCGTGCACCCAGCCTCACGGCGGCGAGATCGGAGCGCGGATCACGCTGCCGACGGCGCCATATCCGGGCGATGCGTCCCTGACCGCGACAGCCGTCGAACGGTGCCGGAACCGTGTCACGGCTCTCTACAAGGAAGGGCGCGGCGACGAGTTCACGATTCACGTCGATCGTCCTGACCGCCGGGCGTGGGAGCACGGCGACCACGCCGTGGTGTGTGCGCTCCGCTATCCGCAGGACATGGCCGATATCTTGCGGAAGCAGCCGAAGTACATCTCCTCGATAGTCCCCGGCGACTGCATCAGGACATGGGACGGCGGCGGGAACGAGGCCATCGTCGACTGCGACGAGAAGCACGAGGTCCAGGTCTACTCGGTCATCGAATTCCACTGCCTCGTCGCAGCGCGGCATGGCACGCTGACGCGTTCGGTGATGCCCAAGTGAGCGCACATCGTGAGGACGAGCCGGTGTCACCGGCGGGCGACAGCAGGCGGGCAACCGAGTGGGCTCCGCCTGATGCGGCGCTTGCCGACAATGCTTCCGGTGCCGCGCCCCAGGGCGTTTCCGTGGGCGGGGGCTGGGCGGCAGACGCTCCGGCGCCGATGGTCGAGGCGTCGCAGGGGCCGGGGCGGCGGGTCAGCGGGTGGGCCAAGGCGGCGCTCGTCGCCGGGCTCGTCGGGTTGGCGCCATTGGCCGTGGGGTTCGCCGTTGCGGCGTTCATGCAGGTCAGACGGCGTGGCGGCAGGTACCGGGGAATGGCGGTCGGCGGGCTCGTCGCGTCGGCGGTGTGGGTCGTCGTGGGCGCGGTCATCGCGGTGATGGTCTTCTCGCCGGGCGGCGGGGACTCGGGTGGGGACGGCAAGGGCCGCGAGACCGTCCTTTCCCGGCTCAAGGCCGGTGACTGTTTCGCCGGGTTCCGGAAGGACGCGATGGATGTGGCCGTCACGGCGTTGCCGTGCACGCGCCCGCATGACGGCGAGGTCGTCGCGCAAGCGGCGCTGCCGGACGACGACGCCTATCCCGGCGACAAGGGGTTGGCGGGTGAGGCGACCAAAGTGTGCACGGACCGGCTCGCGTTCCTGGTGAAGAGCCGGTACTACGAGGATCTCGACGTCTACCTCGACAAGCCCGACCAGGCGGCCTGGCGGGCCGGGGACCGGCACGTGACGTGCGTGATGCGCTACAGCGGCACCGGGACACTGGCGTCGCCGCTGGTCGCCACCCTCGACCCGGCCAGGAAGACCCTGCAGGAGTTCGAGGCCGGCGACTGCTTCACCGAGTGGAAGGGGGCGGAAGCGGCGGCGCGCGCCGTCCCGTGCACCGAGCCGCACAAGGTGCAGGTCTACGCCGCGTTCGACCTGCCGTGGGAGGGCCTGGCCACCTCCGGCGTCTCCTGGGCCTACCCGGGCAAGAAGATCATCGATGAGAACGCCTCGCGCGGGTGCCGCAAGCGGGCGGCGAAGGCGTTCACGACCCACGTACGCCCCGCCGGCGTGAGGACCGATTTCGTGGGGCCCTCCGCGAAGGCCTGGTACTTCGGGGTCCAGAAAGTGATCTGCCTCCTGCGGGCGGACAAGGGGACGCTGAAGAGGTCCGTGCTGGGGAAGTGAGCGGGAGGGCGTGCCGCCGGGGAAGCGGCGGCACGCCCTCCCGGGGGTCAGACGACGGCGCCGGAGTCGCCTGGGGTTCGGGCGGTGCGGGGCGCCGCGGGGCGGGGGCGTGGTGCCGGGCCGGCGAAGCGTTCCAGGACGACCGCCAGCGGCGTCGCGGTGAAGACGCTGGAGTACGTGCCGACGAGGATGCCCGCGAGGAGCGCGATCGCGAAGTCGGTCAGCGTGTCGCCGCCGAGCAGGGCGAGGGCGGCCAGGATGAACAGGGCTCCCATGCCGGTGTTGACGGTGCGGGGGACGGTCTGGAGCGCCCCCCGGTTCGCGACCTCGGCGAAGGGTGCGCGGGGGTCGGCCGTCCACAGTTCCCGGACGCGGTCGAACACCACGACGGAGTCGTTCACCGAGTAGCCGATGATGGTGAGCAGCGCGGCGAGGAAGACGCCGTCGACGGGCTTGCCGAGCCAGGCGAACAGGCCGGTGACGATCACGACGTCGTGCAGCATCGCCAGCACGGACCCGGCCGCGAACGTCCAGCGGAACCGGAACGTCAGGTAGCCGAGCTGCACCAGCAGGGCCACGCCGAGCGCGATCAGGGCCTTGGTGCGCATCTCGCCGCCGAGGCTCGGGCCGATCAGCTCGTCGCGCTGCTTGGTGGCGCCGCCGCCCTGCCGGGCGAGGGCGTCGCGGATGCGCTTCTCCTGCGCGTCGGTGAGCCCGGTGGTGCGGACGGCGATGCCGTCCTCGCCGGAGGTCTGGACGGTGGCCTGCGGGAACCCGGCGCGGGCGACGGCGGAGCGGGCGTCGCCGATGTCGACGGGACGGTCCGTGGTGTACGCGACGGCCCGCCCGCCGGTGAACTCGACGCCGAGGTCCAGGCCCCGGGCGACGATCCCGGTGAACGCGACGGCGACGGCGAGCCCGGAGATCGCGAGCCAGAGCGCGCGGCGCCGCATGAGGTCGGGCCGGCGGTGGTCGAGCCAGCGGCGGATCCGGCCGCCCGCTCCGAGGCCGCCGGCCTTGGAGCGGGCGAGGCGGGGCAGGCGGGCCAGGGCGGCGTCGGTGAGGACGCGGCTGAGCAGCATCGCCGACACCAGCGAGGCGAGCACGCCGATGCACAGGGTGACGCCGAACCCCTTGACCGGCCCGGACGCGAGGAAGAACAGCAGGCCGCCGGCGAGCAGCGTGGTCGCCGCCGAGTCGGCGATCGCCGACCACGCCTTGGTGAACCCGATGGCGAGGGCGTTGCGCGGGGACCGGCCGGGCGCGGCGGCGCGTTCCTCGCGGGCGCGTTCGAACGCCAGCACGTTCGCGTCGATCGCCATGCCGATCGCCAGGACGAACCCGGCGAGGCCGGGCAGGGTGAGGGTCGCGCCGGCGGCGACGAGCGCGGCGTAGGAGATCAGGGCGTAGCCGGCCAGCGCGACGGTGGCGAGGAGGCCGACGAGCCGGTAGACGGCGGCGATGAACAGGCCGGTCAGCGCGACGCCGATGACGGCGGCCCAGGCGCTGGCCTTGATCGCCTCCTCGCCGAGCGTGGGGCCGACGACCCGCTGCTCGACGATCTTCACCGGCACGGGCAGCGCGCCGCCCTGCACCAGCGCGGCGAGGTCCCTGGCCTCGTCGGCACCGAAGTCCCCGGTGATCCGGGTGGAGCCGCCGGTGATCCCGGTGCCGCACGCGACGTCCGTGCTGACCTGCGGTGACGAGATGACCTTCCCGTCCAGGACGAACGCGACGCGGCGCTCGTCCCCGGTGGCGCAGGCGGCCCGGGCGGTCGCCTTCTCCCAGGCCGCGCCGCCGCCCCCGCGGAACCTGATGCCGACGTCCCAGCCGCCGAGGCCCTCGGGGTCGAAGGACGCGGCGGCGGAGCCGATGCCGTCGCCGGTGAGGAGGGCGGGCCCGATGACGACCGGGCGGCCGCCCTCGTCCGGGATCTCCTTCTCGCCCGCGCCGGCCGGGCCGCCGGCGGCGCGGACGGGGTGGGCGGTGAGCTGCGCGGTCCGGCCGAGCAGCGCCGCGGCGTGCGACGGGTCCTGGACGTCGGGGAGTTCGACGATCAGCCGGCGGTCGCCGGACCGGGTGATGGACGCCTCGGCGACGCCGAGCGCGTCGACGCGGCGGTGGAGGACCTGGCGGGCGCGGTCGGTGGCGTCACGGCCGGCCTTCACCGACGGCGAGTCCCGGGTCTCGAGGACGATCTGGGTCCCGCCGCGCAGGTCGAGGCCCAGCCGGGCGGGTTCGGACAGGGCGAAGTAGAGCGATGCGGCGAGCACGGCGAACGCCAGGACCGCCCGCACCGCGTTGGCGCGAGTCAAGGGGAAACCTCCACACGGAGCGATGGCGCCGCCGCTTCGCAAGGCGCGGCGCCGCTGGACGGAACGTCAGATCCGTGTGGTGGGAGGGGCGCGTCCCCGCGGCCCGCCCGTCGCGGCGACGACGGGCTCGGTGAAGCCTGCGGCGGGACGGACGGTCCGGACGAGCACCGGGCGGACGTCCGGGCCGGCGGGCGCGAACGCAACCGGCGTGACCGGCGCGGACGGCCCGGCGTGGTGCCGCGCCGACCCCGCGACGGCGTGCGCCGGGCGGGGCGAGGACGCCCGTCCGATAGCGCGCTGACCAGCGCCGACGCGAACTGTGCCGACGCGAACGGTGCGGGCACCGGAGTCGGCGGTGGTGGCGACGGCGGCTCCGGACGGTCCCGCGAGGGCGCCCGCGCTGAGGGCGTCCGCGGCGGGCGCTCCGGCGAGGCCGAGCAGTCCGAGCGCGATGGCGAGCAGCCAGCGGGCGGCGGCGGGCGAGCGGCGCGGTTCGCGCATGGCCCTCCTCCGTCCCTCAGCCGTCGCGGGGCCGCTGGGGCGGCCATGATCCGCCCAATCTAGGCCACTTCGCGACCGGACGCGTTGGACCGCAACAAAGCGAGAAAGCATGGAGTCGGGACTCTGTCAACCAGGCTCCGCGCCACAGCCCCCTACCCGGCCCGCACCCATCCGGCGTTACCAGCAGACACTGGCTGGTGTCCCAATCCGGCCACGGCGCCTTCGGCGCGCGCCCATTGCCGGGCCGGGAAAGGCGAATTACTTTCGCGTTGCCCACCCCGAACCGGACAGAGGAGTTTCCGGTGGCACGAATCAGACAGACCGCGATCGTCGGGACCGCCGCGCTGGCCGTCCTCGCCGCGGGGATCGCCCCGGCCTCGGCCGCGGGCACCACCATCCGGAAGGGATCGGCCACCGCCGCCCCCTACTCCGGCAACGTGCAGGCCTCGCTGCTCGGCAACGCGACCGTCTCCACGTCGATCGGCAGCGGCTCCTGCAGCCAGTCGACGATGACGGGATCGATCAACTCCGACGGCACCGGCCTGAGCATCAGCGGCGCGAACTTCAGCAGCTGCACCGGCACCGCCTCCGTCGCCATCACCGCGCAGAACCTGCCGTGGACCGGCGGCAGCGTCGTCTACGACTCCGGCCACACCGCGAACCGCGACGCGGCGGTCACGATCGCCAACTTCAGCGTCAAGGCCGTCGTCGACCTGTTCGGCGGCATCACCTGCGTCTTCGGCGGCAACCTCACCGCCAACGGCTACAACCCCGACAACCCGAACCGCCCCGTCACCAGCAACAACCAGGCGCAGGTCGGCGTGAACGGCGCCACGGTGAACAAGCAGTCCGGCAGCAACTTCCTCTGCCCGTCCACCGCCACCGTCACCGCGACCTACCAGCTGCAGGGCGAGACCACCGCCGGGTCCGGCACCTACGACCAGACCCTGTACGTCACCAGCTGATCCCTCCGAGGGGTGCGCTCCCCCACGACGTGCTCCCGTGAGCGATCGCTCCCGAAAAGGAAGCGGGCCGCCCCCACGCGAAGGGGGCGGCCCGCGACCGCGTGCGCCGGGCCCGTCCGCGAGTCCGCGCCCGAGTCCGTCGTCGAGTCCGAGTCCCGCCGGGTCAGCAGCCGACGAGCTGGGCGGCCAGGAACGACTCGACCTGGCCGATCGCGATCCGCTCCTGGCTCATCGAGTCGCGCTCCCGGACGGTCACCGCGTCGTCCTCGAGGGTGTCGAAGTCGACGGTGACGCAGAACGGCGTGCCGATCTCGTCCTGCCGGCGGTAGCGGCGGCCGATCGCCCCCGCGTCGTCGAAGTCGACGTTCCAGTTGCGGCGCAGCTGCGCGGCCAGGTCGCGGGCCTTCGGCGACAGGTCGGCGTTGCGCGACAGCGGCAGCACCGCGACCTTGACCGGGGCGAGGCGCCGGTCGAGCCGCATCACGGTCCGCTTCTCCAGCTTGCCCTTGGCGTTCGGCGCCTCGTCCTCGGCGTAGGCGTCCATCATGAACGTGAGCGTGCAGCGGTCGACGCCGGCCGCGGGCTCGATCACGTACGGGGTGAAGCGCTCGCCGGACTCCTGGTCGAAGAACGACAGGTCCGCGCCGGACGCCTTGGAGTGCGTCGACAGGTCGTAGTCCGTCCGGTTGGCGATGCCCTCGAGCTCGCCCCACTCGCTGCCGACGAAGTCGAACTTGTACTCCACGTCGACGGTGCGCTTGGAGTAGTGCGACAGCTTCTCCCCCGGGTGCTCGTACAGCCGCAGGTTCTCCTTGCGGATGCCGAGGTCGACGTACCACTGCAGGCGCTCGTCGATCCAGTACTGGTGCCATTCCTCGTCGCTGCCGGGCTTGACGAAGAACTCCATCTCCATCTGCTCGAACTCGCGGGTCCGGAAGATGAAGTTGCCCGGGGTGATCTCGTTGCGGAACGACTTGCCGATCTGCCCGATGCCGAACGGCACCTTGCGGCGCGCGGACTGCTGGACGTTCAGGTAGTTGATGAAGATGCCCTGCGCGGTCTCGGGGCGCAGGTAGGCCAGCCCCGACTCGTCCTCGACGGGGCCGAGGTAGGTCTTGAGCAGGCCGTTGAACATCTTCGGCTCGGTGAACGAGCCCTTCACCCCGCAGTTGGGGCAGGTGATGTCGGCGAGCCCGTTCGCGGGCGGCCTGCCGTGCTTCTCCTCGTAGGCCTCCTCCAGGTGATCGGCCCGGAAGCGCTTGTGGCAGGACTGGCACTCGGTGAGCGGGTCGACGAACGCCTGGACGTGGCCGCTGGCCTCCCAGACCTCGCGCGCCAGGATGACGCACGAGTCCAGGCCGACGACGTCGTCGCGGCCCTGCACCATGGCCTTCCACCACTGGCGCTTGACGTTGTTCTTCAGCTCGACCCCGAGCGGCCCGTAGTCCCAGGAGGCGCGGAGCCCGCCGTAGATCTCGCTCGACGGGTAGACCAGGCCCCGCCGCTTGGCGAGGTTGACGATCGTGTCCAGCACATCGGAACGGCGTGCCATGAGTGTTCTCTCCATCCGGCTGGCGGTCGGCGGGTCAGTGCGAACGCCCCGGCCCCGGCGCGGACGGCGGGACGGCGGCGATGGTGATCCCCGGTGATGGTTCGCTGTGAGAGCGGTGAGGCGCGGTCTCCCCGGCGCCTCAGAGCATTCCCCAGCTTAGGGCACCGGAAAGGGTCCCCGGACGGCACCGCCGCGGAGCGTGTCGGGCGGTCCGGCGGCGGCCCCGGGAGGCCGGCCGGTCGCGGGCGCCGGAGGCTCCGATGCGGGGACGGGAGCGCCGGCCGGGGCCGGTGGTCAGTAGGCGCGGCCGTCGGCGAGGCTGCTGTCGATGTTGAGGGTGACGCCGCCGTGCCGCTCCCTGTGCGCGCCCCGGTACTGCTTGATGCGGCGGTGCGGCGGCCACCAGTCGTCCGGCAGGAACCGGTCGCCGTACACGCGGGCCTTGCCGTCCCAGTTGGCGAACCAGATCCCGACGGGCCTGGCGACCCCCTTGGCGGCGCCCACGTCGTGGACGCCTGAGCTCGCGCTGCCGTAGAGGCAGGGCTTGTAGTGCTTCTGCTTGACCTTCTTGACCCAGGCGTTCACGAAGCGCAGCACGGCCGCCTTGCAGGAGGCGTTCTTGCTCTTGTACGCCTCCAGGTCGAGGTAGATGGGCTTGTCGACGGGGATGCCGAGCGCCTTGGCCTTCGCCACGGCGTCCGCGGCGGTCTTCTTGCCCTTGGACGCGGCGTTCCTCACGGTGAATTTCTGCGGGCGCGTCCCGCACGGCGGCTGGAGGCCGACGTACGTGGGCAGGATCCGGTACCCCATCTTGCGGACCTTCTTCACCCACGCGGCGGTGAGGTTCGGCTGCTCGCAGCCGCGCGCTGCGCCGCCGATGTAGATGTTGGTGACGTCGAACGAGGAGCGCCACGCCTTCATCGTGGAGAGCGACGGGGCGGTGCACGTGTCGAAGCCCTTGCCGGACGCGTAGTCCAGCCGGTCCGGCGGCGGGTCCGCCGGGGCTCTGCGCTGGGCGGCCGGCCCCGGGGGCGCCGCGGCGGGCTTCATCGTGTCCTGCGGCTGCGCGTCCGCAGGCGTCTGTGGTTGCGCATGGGGCTTCGCGTGCGCATGGGGCTTCGCGGTCACCCGGGTGCCGCGCAGGATCCGCTGGAGCGCCGCCGGATCGGTCCCGTACACGCCGGTGATGCCCATGCCGGCCTCCGGCAGCGCCAGGCTCGTCTCGTGCCCGACGGACGGCCTGACGGTGAACGAGCCGAGCTTGTCGGCGTGCACGACCGTGCGGGACGCCGCGACGTCGTGCAGCGGCTGGACGTGGACGGCCTCGGTACGGCCGACGACCCGCGCCGGGCAGTCCGGCTGGGGCCCGGGGCGGCCCAGGTAGACGGCGTGCCGGTCGTAGCGGACGCAGGCGGACGGGTCCTCGTCGAGCCGGACGACCGCCCAGCCCGCGGGGACGGGAACGCGCACGCCCTGGTAGGTGACCGAGTGCGGCCTCGCCTCGGCGGGCGCCGCCCGAGGCGCGCCACGAGGTGCGCTACGGGGCGCGCCGAGGATCAGCGTGGTGGCCTCGTGGGCTGAGGACCGCGTGGGGGCCGCCGCGTGGAAGGCGCCGACGCCCGCGACGGCGGCCGTCCCGGTGGCCGTGCTGAGCAGGACGACAGCGGTCTGCGAGACGACACGGCGCATCACTTCTCCCCCGAGGCGGGCCGGCCCCGCCGGGGCCGTCTCCCCCGCGGGCCGTCGGCATGATCATGACCAGGCGAAGATGACCTTGCGGGGCGGGGCCGAAACCGGGTCCCGCCGCTTCTTGCCCCGGTATTTCCCGCTTCGTTGATCAGCGATCAGCCTGGCCGCCGACCGGCTTGACCTTCGGCCGGACCGGCCCCGGTCGGCCGGGCGCGGGCTCCGGCCTCGGTCGGCCGGGCGCGGGCTCCGGCCTCGGTCGGCCGGGCGCGGGCTCCGGCCTCGGTCGGCCGGTGAGACCGGCCGGGCGGGGGCCGCGGTCGGGCGGAGGGCCGCGGTCAGGCGGAGGGCCGCGGTCAGGCGGAGGGCCGCGGTCAGGCGGGGGGCCGCGGTCAGGCGGGGGGCCGCGGTCAGGCGGGGGGCCGCGGTCAGGCGGGGGGCCGCGGTCAGGCGGAGCTGACGATCTCGTAGGCGCCGGGTTCGTCCACGGCGAGCGCCGCCAGCGGCATGAACTCCAGCCGCACCTCGTAGGAGCCGAGGGCGCGGCGGTAGTGGCCGGCGCCGTCCCATTCGGTGACCAGCGCCCACAGGCCGGGCTCGTCGACGGTCCTGGCGAGCCGTCCGGACCGGAATCCGGTGCTCCGGGACAGCGCGGTGAGCACCGCGGTCATGCGGTCGGCGAAGCCGTCGGCGTCCGCGGCGGGCACACGGTACCGGGTTATCGCGATCATCCGCCCATCCTCGCAGTACGTTGGCCCCGTGGAGACTCGGAGCGGACGGGACCGGCCGGCGGGCGGCGTGCGGGCGGCGGTCGAGCGGTGGAGCGCGGCGCCGGTGGTTTTCCTGCACCGGCTGCCGCGCGGGGTGCTGCTCGTCGCGGTGTTCGCGCTGCTGGTGATCGGCATGGCGGGGACGGGCTGGGTGGCGGCGGCGGGGCTGCTGGTGCTGGCGGCGGCGCTGGCCTGGTTCGCGTTCCTGAACTGGCCGGAACTGGAGGCGCAGGGCCGGGTGCTGCGGATCGCGGCGCTGGTGGTGCTGGTCGGTTTCGCCCTGGGGCGGGGCATTGGGCGGTTTTGACAACCGTTTTCATCTTCGTCCATAATCGGAGCATGCCCCGACCCCGCATCCGGTTCCGCACCGTCCCCGCCGCGGCCCTCGCCGCCGCCGGGCTCGGCGCGGCGCTGGCGGGCTGCGGCAGCGCGGTCGCGGACGTCCCGCCCGGCAGGACGGCCGTCGTGGCGTCCTTCTACCCCGCCGCCTGGCTCGCCGAGCGCGTCGGCGGCGGCGACGTGTACGTCCGGACGCTGACCAGGCCCGGCGCCGAGCCGCACGACCTGGAGCTGACGGCCCGGCAGGTCGCCCAGGTCGAGAAGGCCGACCTCGCCGTGTACGTGAAGGGCGTCCAGCCCGCCGTCGACGACGCGGTCCGCGAGCACGCCAAGGACCGGTCGCTGGACGCCGCGAGCCTGGTGACGACGCTCCCGCCACCGTCCGGCGACGAGAGCGAGATCGAGGAGCACGACGGCGACCGGGGGCACGCCGACGTCGGCTACGACCCGCACGTCTGGCTCGACCCCGTCCGGATGGCCACCGTCGCGACCGCCCTCGGCGACCGGCTCGCCCGGGCCGACGGCGCCCACGCGGCCGCCTACCGGCAGCGCGCCGGGGCCGTCGCGGCCGAGCTGTCCGGCCTCGACCGGCGGTTCCGCGACGGCCTGGAGGACTGCGCCCGCCGCGACATCGTCACCGCGCACGCCGCGTTCGGCTACCTCGCCGAGCGGTACGGGCTGCGGCAGGTGTCGGTCGCGGGCATCGACGCGTCGATGGAGCCGTCGCCGAAACGGCTGGCCGCGCTGACCCGCGAGGTACGGTCGGCGGGCGCGACGACGATCTTCACCGAGCGGCTCGTCAGCTCGAAGGTCGCCGACTCGCTGGCCCGGGAGGCGGGCGTGCGGACGGCCGTGCTCGACCCGGTGGAGGGCGTCGAGAAGGGCTCCTCCGACGACTACATGTCCATCATGGACCGGAACCTGCGGACCCTGCGGACCGCCCTGGAGTGCTCATGACCGACGGCGTGCCCGCGACGGACCGCGGCGGGGCGGCGCCGCCCTTCGCGATGACCGGCGGCGTCGTCCGGCGGGACGGCCGCGAGGTGCTGTCCGGCGTCGACCTGCGGGTCGGCGCGGGCGACGTGCTGGCGATCCTCGGGCCGAACGGGGCGGGCAAGTCCACGCTGGTCAAGGCGCTGCTCGGGCTCGTCCCGCTGGCCGCCGGGCGGACCGAGATCTACGGCGAGCCGCCCGCCCGGTTCCGCGACTGGCGGCGCGTCGGGTACGTCCCGCAGCGGCTGCCGATGGGCGGCGGCGTCCCGTCGACGGTCCGCGAGGTCGTGGCGTCCGGGCGGATCGCGCGCCGGTCGCGCTGGCTGCCCGCGCTGGTCACCGACCGGGCCGCCGACCGCGCCGCGGTGAACCGCGCGCTGGAGGCCGTCGGCCTCGCCGACCGGGCCCGCGACTCGGCGCACCTGCTGTCCGGCGGGCAGCAGCAGCGGGTACTGATCGCCCGCGCGCTGGCCGGCGAGCCGGAGGCGTTCGTGATGGACGAGCCGACCGCGGGCGTGGACGCGGCGAGCCAGGCGGCGCTGGCGGCGACGCTGCGCGGCCTGGCGGAGGCGGGCCGGACGGTGGTGCTGGTCGCCCACGAGCTCGGCCCGATGGAACCGCTCATCACCCGCACGGTCGAGCTGGAGCACGGCCGGGTGGCGCGCGAGAGCGCAGGGAGCATGGCGAGCGGCCGGACGGGGAGCGCGGCGTGACGGAGATGCTGCAGTTCGACTTCATGCGCATCGCGCTGGTGATGGCGGTGCTGATCGGCCTGACGGCGCCGGCGGTGGGGACGTTCATCGTGCAGCGGCGGCTGTCGCTGCTCGGCGACGGCGTCGGGCACGTCGCGCTGACCGGCATCGGGCTCGGGCTGCTCACCGGGTCGTCGCCCGTGCTGGGCGCGCTGGTGGTGGCGGTGCTCGGCGCGGTGGCGATCGAGGTGGTGCGCGCCCGCAGCCGCAGCGGCGCGGACGTGGCGCTGGCGCTGCTGTTCTACGGCGGGCTGGCGGGCGGCGTGATCCTCACCAACGCGCAGGGCGGCGGGGCGAGCCTGCAGTCGTACCTGTTCGGATCGATCAGCAGCGTGTCGGCGTCCGACCTGTACGTGGTCGCGGCGCTCGCGGTCGTCGTGCTCGGGATCGTCGCGGTGTTCGGCCGGGAGCTGTTCCTGCTGTGCCAGGACGAGGACGTGGCGCGGGCGGCGGGGCTGCCCGTCCGGTTCCTCAGCGCGCTGATCGCGGTGACCGCCGCGGTGACCGTGGTGATCGCGATGCGGGCGATCGGGCTGCTGCTGGTGAGCGCGCTGATGGTCGTTCCGGTGGCGGCGGCGCAGCAGGTCACGCGGGGCTTCCGGAGCACGATGCTGCTGGCGATGGGGGTCGGTGTACTGTCGGCGGTGTCGGGTCTCGCGGGCTCCTTCCAGTACGATCTTCCCCCGGGTCCCTCGATCGTGCTGCTGGCGCTGGCGCTCTTCCTGGCGGCGGCCGCCGGGGGGACCGTGGTGCGCCGCAGGCGCGCCCGCCGGGCCGGGAACGTCCTCCCGGGTGCGGCCGGGCCGGGCGAGCGACCGCGGGTGGAGGCCGAGGCGGAGGTGATCAAGGGATGACGACGGCCCGCCGCGACGCGGTGCGGCAGGTCCTGGCCGGCTGCGAGGGCTTCCGCAGCGCCCAGGACATCTACGCCGACCTCCGCGCGGACGGCTCCAAGATCGGCCTGACGACGGTGTACCGGGCGCTGCAGGCGCTCAGCGACTCCGGCGAGGTCGACGTGCTGCGCACCGACGAGGGCGAGGCGGTGTACCGCGCCTGCCGGACCGAGCAGCACCACCACCACCTGGTCTGCCGCGCGTGCGGCCGGACGGTCGAGGTCGAGGGCCCGGCCGTGGAGCGCTGGGCGGACGCGATCGCCGCCGAGCACGGGTTCGCCGAGATCACGCACACCGTCGAGGTGTTCGGGACGTGCGCGGACTGCCGGTCCGCGTCCCGCTGATCGAGACGCGCGCCCTGGTACGTTCCCGGGCGCGCTTCCGTCCCGTGCGCCCGGCGCCCGGTTCCGCAGGCGCGGCGCAAGGCGCGTAGTTCACACGCTGCGTATCGGTCTTTTGGCTGTTTGTAACAGGTACAACTAAATCCTCGTATGTCATAAATGTCCCATTGCCACGGTGGGCCCGACGGCGGGCCTCTCGGGGGGCCATGGCGCTCCGCACGAGAGGGCGTTCATGACAAGACGGGCGATCACCAGCCGGCGGACCGCGCTCCTGGCGTCGGCGACCCTGCTCGCGACGGCCGGCACCGCGCTGCCGGCGTCCGCGCGGCAGGCCCCGCCTCCCCCCGACCCGCGGACCGCCGCCGCGCACGCGCTCAAGGCGCTGCCCGCGCACGGCGCGCAGACCCGCGACGGCGGCGGCCAGTCGTTCACGGTCGTCGGGGTCGCGGTGGACCGGGACGGCACGTCCCACACCCGGATGACCCGGACCTACGACGGGCTCCCGGTCCTGGGCGGCGACATCGTCGTCCACCAGTCCGCCGGAGGGACGTGGCGCGGCAGCAGCCTGACCCTCGCCAAGGCGCCGGCCGACGCCAGCCCCGAGCTCCCCGCCAAGACGGCCACCCGGAAGGCCCTGACCAAGGGCCACAGGACGCAGGGCGCCGCGCAGCTCGTCGTCGAGGCGCGCACCGCCGACCATCAGCCGCGCCTCGCCTGGCGCGTCCAGACCGCCGGCAGGCAGGCCGACGGCACGCCCAGCCGCCTCCTCACCACCGTCGACGCGGCGACCGGCAAGGTCCTGCTGCGCGAGGAGACGATCCGCACCGACGCCGGCGACGGCCGCTCCCTCTACACCGGGACCGTCCCGCTGGAGACCACGAATTCCGGCGGCGCCTACCAGCTGAAGGACCCCACCCGCGGCGGCACCTACACCGGCGACGCGCAGAACCAGACGGACTTCTGCTTCCTGTCGTTCTGCCTTTACCGGGCCCCGGCGACGATCTTCACCGACGCCGACGATCACTGGGGGAACGGGACGACGTCCGACCGGGCGACCGTCGCCGTGGACGCCCAGTTCGGCACCAACGAGACCTGGGACTTCTACAAGAACGTGTTCGGCCGCCTCGGCATCAACGGCGACGGCAAGGGCTCGTTCAACCGCGTCCACTACGACAACGGCTACGCCAACGCGTTCTGGGACGACTCCTGCTTCTGCATGACGTACGGCGACGGCGACGGCACCCAGCTCGGCCCGCTCACCGCCCTGGACGTCACCGCCCACGAGATGACCCACGGCGTCACGTCCGCGACCGCGAACCTCACCTACTCCGGCGAGTCCGGCGGGCTGAACGAGGCGACGTCCGACATCATGGCCGCCGCCGTCGAGTTCTACGCGAACAACTCCGCCGACCTCGGCGACTACCTCGTCGGGGAGAAGGTCGTCCTGCCCGGCTTCGGCAAGGCGGCGCTCCGCTTCATGGACAGGCCCAGCAAGGACGGCACGTCGCCGGACGCCTGGTCGTCCACCACCAAGAACCTCGACGTGCACTACTCGTCGGGCGTCGCCAACCACTTCTACTACCTGCTGTCGGAGGGCAGCGGCGCCAAGACGATCAACGGCGTCTCCTACGACAGCCCGACGTCCAACGGCTCCACGGTCACCGGCATCGGACGCGACGCCGCCACGAAGATCTGGTACCGCGCCCTCACCACGTACATGACGTCCTCGACCGACTACAAGGCCGCCCGCACGGCGACCCTGAACGCGGCCAAGGACCTGTACGGCACGGGCAGCACCCAGTACAACGCCGTCGCGGCCGCCTGGTCCGCGGTGAACGTGAACTGACGCCCGTCCGCACGTGGCGGAGGCCCCCGCGCCGCCCGCGGCGCGGGGGCCTCGACGCCGGCCGGACCGGCGTGGGAGACAATCGGATCATGGCTACGACACGCACCGCCAACGCGCACTGGGAAGGGCCGCTCCTCAGCGGCCAGGGCACGGTCTCGCTGGACTCCTCCAAGGTCGGCACGTTCGACGTGACGTGGGCGTCGCGCAGCGAGGAGCCGAACGGCCGCACGAGCCCGGAGGAGCTGATCGCCGCGGCCCACTCGACCTGCTACTCGATGGCGCTCTCGCACGGCCTGGCCGGCGCCGGGAACCCGCCGGAGAAGGTGGACACCAAGGCGGAGGTCACCTTCCAGCCCGGCGAGGGCATCACCGGCATCCACCTGACGGTCCGGGCGAGCGTCCCGGGCCTGTCCGCGGACGCCTTCGAGAAGGCGGCGCAGGACGCCAAGGAGAACTGCCCGGTCAGCCAGGCGCTCAAGGGCACCACGATCACCCTCGACGCGGCCCTGGTCTGAGCCGGGCCCGCGTCAGCCGGTCGCGGCGGTGGGCTCCACCGGATTGGGGAGCGCGCCGCCGTACCGGCGGTCCCGGCTGGCGTACAGCTCGCACGCGTGCCAGAGGTGCCGGCGGTCGAAGTCCGGCCACAGCGTGTCGAGGAAGACCATCTCCGCGTACGCCGACTGCCAGAGCAGGAAGTTGGAGGTGCGCTGCTCCCCCGACGACCGCAGGAACAGGTCGACGTCCGGGATGCCCGGCTCGTCGAGGTAGCGGGCGAACACCTTCTCGGTGATCTTGTCGGGGTTCAGCCGGCCGTCCCGGACGTCCCGGGCGATCGCGGCGGCGGCGTCGGCGATCTCGGCGCGGCCGCCGTAGTTCACGCAGAACTGCAGGGTGAGCACGTCGTTGTCGCGCGTCATCTCCTCGGCCGTCTCCAGCTCCTTGATGACGCTGCGCCACAGCCGGGGGCGGCGGCCCGCCCAGCGGACCCGCACGCCCATGGAGTGCAGCTGGTCGCGGCGGCGGCGGATCACGTCCCGGTTGAAGCCCATGAGGAAGCGGACCTCGTCCGGCGAGCGCCGCCAGTTCTCGGTGGAGAACGCGTACGCCGACAGGTACGGCACGCCCAGCTCGATCGCGCCCATGATCACGTCGAAGAGCGAGTCCTCGCCGCGCTTGTGCCCCTCGGTGCGCGGCAGCCCGCGCTCCTTGGCCCAGCGGCCGTTGCCGTCCATGACGATGGCGACGTGCCGCGGCACCAGGTCCGCGGGGATCGGCGGCGGCGTCGCGCCGCCCCGATGCGGTTCCGGGGGCAGAACGGCCCTTCTCACACTCTCTCCCTGTTGGTGTCGTCGCTGCGGCCCGCGCCGTCCGGCGGGTCGCCGGCGCCCTCGCGCTCGACGTGCCGCAGCGAGCGGATCCCGTGTTCCAGATGCCACTGCAGGTAGGCGGCGACGAGGCCGCTGCTCTCCACCCGGTGGCGGGGCTCGCTGGCGTCGGCGTACTCCCAGTCGCCGCGCAGCAGGGCCAGCATCAGCGCGAACGTCGGCGGCGCCGGCGTCGCGGCGCCGGGCTGCCGGCAGTTCGCGCAGACCGCGCCGCCCGCCGCGATCGCGAACCCGCGCAGCCCGCCGCGGGTGCCGCACCGGCAGCACTCGTCCAGCGCCGGGGCCCACCCGGCGACCGACAGCGAGCGCAGCAGGAAGGCGTCCAGGACGAGCCGCGGGTCGTGGCCGCGCTCGGCGAGCGTGCGCAGCCCCCCGACCAGCAGCAGGAACTGCCGCAGCGCGGGCTCGCCCTCCTCGCCGGCCAGCTTGTCGGCGGTCTCCAGCATCGCCGTCCCCGCGGTGTAGCGGGGATAGTCGGTGACCAGCGCCTCCCCGTACGGGCGCAGCGTCTCGGCCTGGGTGATCAGGTCGAGCGAGCGGCGCTCGTACAGCTGGAGGTCGACGTGCGTGAACGGCTCCAGCCGCGCGCCGAAACGGGACTTGGTCTTGCGGACCCCCTTCGCCGCGGCGCGGATCCGGCCGCTGCGCCGGGTCAGCACCGTCACGATGCGGTCGGCCTCGCCCAGCTTCTGGGTGCGCAGGACGATGCCTTCGTCGCGGTAGAGGGTCACCCGTTCATTCTCGCGCACGCGCCCGGGTGCCTCGTTGCGCCGCCCCGGCATCTCCGCAGGATCTTCACAAGTCCCCTGGATTCACCGCCCGTCCGGGATCCGGTCACGCTTTGTGACCGGTTTCGGCCGCGCGGTGACGGACGAAGGTGTGGCCTGCCCCACGGGGAGCTGTCAGCGTTGGACGCATGAGATGCCACATCGTGCCGCCGCACATGCTGGAGCGGATCGCCCGCAACGCCGACGACCCGGCGCTGCGCGCGCGGGCCCGCGCTACCCTGGCCCTCACCTCCGCCCACGCCACCGAACGCCGCCTGGCGACCCGCGCCGCAGCCCCCGCCCCGGCCGGTCCCGCCGCCCCCGACCGGATGATCGCCGACGCCGGGCACAAGGAGGAGCTGCCCGGCAGGACCGTCCGCGCCGAGGGCGCCGCGCCCACCGGCGACAAGACCTGCGACCAGGCCTACGACTGGCTGGGCGCGACCTTCGGGTTCTACGAGGCCGCCTACGGCCGCAACTCCATCGACGGCGCCGGCCTCAAGATGATCTCGACCGTCCACTACGGCGAACGGTACGACAACGCCTTCTGGAACGGCGAGCAGATGGTGTACGGCGACGGCGACGGGAGGATCTTCACCGACTTCACCGGAGCGCTCGACGTCACCGGGCACGAGCTGACCCACGGCGTCACGCAGTACACCGCCGACCTCGACTACTCGGGGCAGTCCGGCGCGCTCAACGAGTCGGTCTCCGACGTCTTCGGCTCCCTGATCAAGCAGTGGCACCTCGGCCAGACCGCCGACCAGGCCGACTGGCTCATCGGGCAGGGGCTGCTCGCGGCCGGCGTGCACGGCGTGGCGCTGCGCTCGATGAAGGAGCCCGGCACCGCCTACGACGACCCGCAGCTCGGCAAGGACCCGCAGCCCGCCCACATGAGCGGCTACGTCCACACCTACGAGGACAACGGCGGCGTCCACACCAACTCCGGCATCCCGAACCGCGCGTTCTACCTCGCGGCCTCGGCGATCGGCGGGCACGCCTGGGAGAAGGCCGGGCGCGTCTGGTACGAGACCCTCACCGGCGGGTCGCTGGCGAGCGCCGTCGACTTCGCGGGCTTCGCCGCGGCGACCGTGCAGACCGCGACCCGGCTCTACGGCGCGGACTCCGCCGAGACGACCGCGGTGGCCAACGCATGGAAAGGGGTAGGCGTCACCGGCGCTTGAGGGTCCAACGCTCGTGGAGCAAGTCGATTGCACGTTCGAATGGAGTGACTTAGGGTGTCCGCCATGTCGCCCTCCGCCTCCGGTCATGGGCCTGCCGCCTCCTTCGCCGCGCAGTTCGTGGCGCCGGGCCCGTCGGGGACAGCGATCCGTGACCGGCTCAGGGGCCTGACCGCCCAGGACGAGCAGGTGCTGCGGTCGGTCGGCGCGCGCCTGGGGGCGCTGGCCGGCCGCGATCTGAGAACTCGCTGTGCTGATGGCCTGAGCCACGACGCCAATCGGTGGGCGATGCGCAAGCGGGAGTTGACGGGCGAGTCTTCGGCGCGATGGGCCGGCTCGATCACCAAGGCCACGCACGACCAGTGGGCGCCGGCGCGACGAGGCAGGCTCGCGCACATGCGGTCTCTGGAGGCCGGTGTGCGGACGCTGGAACACCGCTTGTCGCTGCCGATCGGCGAGCCGGGGACCAAGCGGGCCCCGGGCGGCTACAGGTCCAGAGGGGAATGGTTCGTCAAGTCACGCCGCCTGGAGGCGCTGAAAGACCGGCTCGCCGCCGAGCGGGCCGACTGGGATGCCGGGCGTGTGCGGGTGGTGCGGGGCGGCCGCGGGCTCCTCAACGCCCGCCACCATCTCGACGAGACCCGGCTCACCGAGAACGAGTGGCGGCAGCGGTGGGAGGCCGAACGCTGGTTCCTGCAGGCCGACGGTGAGGCGGGTAAGCGGTACGGCAACGAGACCATCCGCGTCACCCCCGGCGGGGAGGTCTCGATCCGGCTTCCGGCGCCGTTGGCGTACCTGGCCAACGCGCCGCGCCGCCGGTACGTGCTGACGGCCCGTGTCGCCTTCCCCCACCGGGGCACCGAGTGGGCGGACCGCGTCGAGGGAAACCGCGCGGTCTCCTACCGCATCCACCTGGACGTCGAGCGGGGCCGCTGGTACCTGACCGCGTCTTGGCGTCGCGCCACCGTCCCCACGGTCCCCCTGGAGGCCGCGCGCATCAAGGGCGTGATCGGTGTGGACACCAACGCCGACCACTTCGCCGCCTGGCATCTGGACCGGCACGGCAACCCCGTCGGCCGGCCGCGCTGCTTCGACTACGACCTGTCCGGATCGTCCGCCCATCGCGACGCGCAGGTCCGGCACGCCATCACCCGGCTGCTGCACTGGGCGGCCTCCTGCGGAGTCGCAGCGATCGGCATCGAAGACCTGGACTTCGCGGCCGAGAAGACCCGAGAGCGACACGGCCGCCGCAAGCGGTTCCGGCAACTGATCTCCGGCATGCCCACAGGCAGGCTGAAGGACAGATTGGTGGCGATGGCCGCCGAGGCGGGCCTGGCCATCGTGGCCGTGGATCCGGCTTACACCTCCAAGTGGGGTGCGCAGCATTGGCGCGAGCCGATGAGCACCCCGAACCGCAGGATTTCCCGGCACGATGCGGCGAGCATCGCGGTCAGGCGACGCGCCCTCGGGCACCCGATCCGGCGACGGACGGCACCGCCCCGCCACCACCAGAGCGATGACGGCGGGCATCGGACCGTCCAGGCCGACCTCGGTGACCGGGGGCGCGAGGGATCCCGCCACCACGTCACGGAACGCGCACCTGATGCACGGCCCCGGACGCGGGCGAGGAGAACGCGGGCGACCAGCGTGTCCGACACCGTTCGGGACGCGTGCAGAACCGGGACCCGGGTACGAATTCCACTCCCGGACACTGTTGAGGAACGGTAGGCGTCACACAGTGACAGGGTCGGCTGACGAGGGCGTGGGGCGGTGACGGTGCGGTGAGGGTGACAGTCGTCCGCAGCGGCGGGTTCGCCGGGATCCGGCGGCGGGCCGAGGCCGACAGTGCGACCGACCCGGTGCTGGCGCGGCTCGTCGGCCGGGTCGACCTGGCGGCGGTGCCGCCGCCCGGTCGGATCCCCGACCAGTTCGTGTACGACATCGACATCGACGGCCGGCACGCCACCGTCGGCGAGGCGCAGCTCAGCGGCCCGCTCCGCGAGCTCGTCCACCACGTCCTCGCCCACGCGGAGTGATGCGTGCCCGCCCCCGGCCAGGGCCGGGGGCGGGCACTCGGGAGACGCGGGCGCCTCCCAACACTGCGCTCCCGGTTCCCCGGGTCAGGGGTTCCCGGTGATGGTGAATGTGGTCGTGGTGTTCCTGATGTCCTCCGCGTTGTCGTGCAGGGTCAGGCCGTTGAAGGCGGCGGAGCCGACCGCCGGGCCCTGGCCGGGTTCGGGCATCTCGTTGACCCAGATCCCGAATCCGGACTTGGCGTCGAACGCGTCACCGCTCCTGCGGGCGCCGGAGACGGTGACGTCCGTCAGGACCGTGTCGGTGATCGGCTTGAGCGGCTGCCCTCCGGAGTACTTCGTCTGGAACATGATCCCCGAGTAGGTCGGGTCGACGATGTCGACGTCGTTGATGCGGATGCCCTGGAACGGGAACTCGCCCGAGTACAGCCAGAGGGCGGGGAAGGTCTGGTTCCCCCAGAAATGCCCGCCGGCCCGGATCAGCGAGATGTTCTCGAACGTCGTCTTCGGGTCCGATTCGAAGCCGAGGGCGGGAATGCCGCCGAACTGCAGCGTCCCGATCGTGATCCCGGAGTAGACGAGGGTGTCGGCGATGTGGATGTCGCGGAAGGTGTTGCCGCCGCCTCCGTAGACCGCGAGCCCGGCCGCGCGCCAGGTCAGCAGCGAGGTGAGGTCCTCGAAGACGTTCCCGGTCTCCTGCTCGCCGTGGTCGTCGGTGGCGGGGAACAGCGCGAAACCGTCGTCGCCCGTGCTGCGGGTCTCGACGTTCGCGACATGGTTCCCGGAGCTTCCGTTGGTGAGGTTGACGCCGTCCGCCCACGTGTCGCGGATCCGGGAATTCTCGATCGTGGAATGGTCGACGTTCGTCCCCCAGAAGAGGCAGACGACGTGCTCGGCCCAGACGTCGTCGATCGTCATGTCGCCGACGTTCGAGAAGTCGAACACCTTTCCGGGGCCGTCGATCCGGGACGTGTAATTGCCGAAGAACCCGAACCCGGAGAACGTCGAGCCATCGGCGGTCGCGTCCGCGCGGAATCCGGCGTCGGTGTTCTGCTGGTCCGGCGGCGTCCGGAACCGGGTGAACCAGGGGCCCGCTCCGACGACCTTGATCGCCTTGCCGTAGACCTGGAACTTCTGTGCGGTGTCGTAGGTGCCCGGCGGCAGGTAGACGCCGGTGAGGGACGGGTCCTGCCGCACCTTGTCGAGGGCGTTCTGGACGTCCTGGTGGGTGAACCCGGCGGGCTCGGCGTACGTGGCCGGGTCGGGGTTCGGCTTGGCCGTCGCCAGTTCGGTGTTGATGAAGTCGATGGCGTAGGTGGTGGTGTTGGCGGCGTCCTTCTGAAGCCTGATCCTGTGGCCGGCCGGCACCGTCGTGCCGAGCATCAGGTTCGCCTCGTCGTAGATGTGGCGGGGAGGTCCGGCGCCCGGCGAGTCGCTCGGGCCCGCCTCGTTCCCGTACACCCACGTGTACCGGGAGGTGAGGTCGATGGCCTTGAGGAACGTCCCGTCGACGTAGACGTCGAGTGTCGAGTCGATGCCGCCGCCGCCCGCCGCGTCCGGGATGGAGTACCGGGTGACGAGGGTGTTGGTGGGCGCCTTGGTGGTGAGCTCGACGCTGCTGCCGGTGGAGTTCAGCGTCACGGCGCGGCGGCCGGACGCCTCACCGGCGAGGTCGCCGATCGTGCGGTTCGGGCCGACGACCGCCGCGCCGCCGCCGAGCGCACCGTCCTCGGCCTCGTACATGTCGAACGGCAGGTGCGCGCCGCGCCCGACGAACAGGGGCTGCGTTGAGGTGTTGTTCTGGCGCTTGACCGGCACCTCGTTGGCGTCGTCCTCGACGGTGGTTCTGATCGTGTAGCGGCCGTTCGCCGCCGTCCAGGTGCCGAGGTCGACGGGCGCGGCGGCGGCGCCTGGCGCGAGCGAGCCGCTGAAGGAGCCGGTGAGCGTCTTCACCGCGGTGCCGCCGTCGAGGATCGTCAGCGTGACGCCGTGGGACCCGCCGGCGGTGGCCTGGGTGCCGTCGTTGCGCAGCGTCGCCGAGAACCTGACCGCGTCGCCGGCCTGCGGGTTGCCGGGGCTCCAGGTGACGGTCTGCGCCACCAGGTCGGAGCTCGGCACCTGCGCGATCGTCAGCGTCGCGCTCGCGGTGTTGTCGGTCTCGTTCAGCTCGACGTCGTCGTCGCCCGCGTCGGCCGTGGCGGCGACCGTGTGGCCGCCGGCCTCGTGCGTCCCGATCGAGGCGGAGACGGTGCTGGACGCGCCCGCTGCCAGCTCGCCGACCTGCGCGGACGCCGCCTTCGTCCCGTCGACCAGGAAGTCGAGCGTGCTCGGGTCCGCGGTGCCCGTCCCGATGTTCTCGACTGTCGCGTGGAGCGTGACGCCGTCGGTCTCGTCCGGGGCGGCGGGGGCCCAGGCCAGGTTCGTGACGGTCAGGTTCGGAGCCGGCGCCGGGGTGCCGATGACCTGGAACTCGGCGGCCTGGCCGCCCGGCGCACCGGAGTCGGCGGTGAACCGGAGCCGCACCTGGGCCGCGTTCGCGGTGACGGGGATCGTCACGGTGTTCCCGGTGGACGGGTCGAACGTGTACGCGGCGGCGGGCGTGATGGTCGTGAACGGGTCCTTCGGACCGCCGCGACCGAGCACCTCGAACGTCTGGGTGCGTCTCGCCCACGCCGCGTCGGGGTTCAGCTTCACCACCACGAAGGTGAGATCGGCCTTCGCGCCGAGGTCGACGGTCAGCGTGGCCGGGTAGGCGCCGGGGGCGGACTCCCAGTAGGTCGCGGGGTCGTTGTCGTTGGCGTTGCCCTCGGCGAACGAGGAGGCGTGCGACGACGCGGTGATCGGCTTGCCTGCGGCGAGGTTCGTCCCGCCGCCCTGCCCCTGCCGGGTCACGACGTTGCTGTCGCCCGAGACGTTGCCGGCCGCGTCCCGCGCGCGCACGAAGTAGGAGACGGTCGCGGTCGCGGGCTGGTCGTCGGTGTAGGTGAAGACGTCGCCGGCGACGCTCGCGCGCTTCTCGCCGTTGGCGTAGACGTCGTATCCGGTGACGCCGACCGCGTCGGACGCGGCGGTCCAGGTCAGCTTGATCTTCCCGGCGGACGGTTCGGAGAACGCGAGCCCGGACGGAGCGGTCGGCGCCGTCTGGTCTCCGGTGGCCGGTCCGTAGATCTCCAGCTCGGACAGCTGCGCGGCCGGCCAGCCGGTGTTGGCCGTGATCCGGACGCGCAGGTAGCGGGTCGGCTCGGCGTCGTAGGTCAGCGTCACGGTTTCGTCCGCGGCGGGGTCGAAGACCCGGCCGCCGGAGCCGACGAGGTCGGTGTAGGTCGTCCCGTCCGTGCTGCCCTGCACGGACAGCGTCTGGGTGCGAGCGCCCCAGTTCGCCGTCGGGAGCTTCAGGACGACCTCGTCGGTGTCGACGGAGGCGCCGAGATCGACCTGGATCCACTGCGGGAAGGCGTCACCGGCGCTCTCCCAGTAGGTCGCCTGGTTCCGGTCGTTGACGTTCGCGGCGGTGTACTGGCCGTTGGAGCTGCTAGCGGACACGATCTTGCCCGCGGCCAGGTTCGTTCCGGCCGCCGCCGCGGGCGCCGCCGCCGGGCCGGTGAGCCCGGCGGCGGCGAGCACCGCGGCGGCCGCCGCGGCCAGCAGGGTGCGGAGGGACTTCTGTCTCATCGCTGGTTCTGCTCCCTGTTCGGTGATGCGGGGGTGGGACACCTGCCTGGGAGGAGCGGCAGAAGATCGGCGGCCGGGCGCCGGTGCGAGGAGACCGGTCAGCGCGTCCAGACGGCGGTGTCGGGCGGCAGGAGGCCGTCCGGCAGGGGGCCGCTCGCCAGCAGGACCTCGCCGGACGGGAGCGGGACGGGCGCCGGGCCGAGATTGACCGCGCAGGTCAGGCCCGAGTCGCGGGTGAACGCGAGCACGTTCTCCTCCGACGGCAGCCACGTCATCCCGCCGTCGCCGAGGTGCTCGCGGCGGAGCGCGAGCGCGGCGCGGTAGAGGTTCAGCATCGAGCCGGGATCGGGCTCCTGCGCCTCGACGGTCAGGTCCTTCCAGTCGGCGGGCTGCGGCAGCCACGGGTCGCCGCCGAACCCGAACGGCGGCCGGTCGCCCGACCACGGCAGCGGGACGCGGCACCCGTCGCGGCCCGGGTCGGTGTGCCCGGACCGGTGCCAGATCGGGTCCTGGCGCAGCTCGTCCGGGAGGTCCTCGACCTCGGGGAGCCCGAGCTCCTCGCCCTGGTAGATGTAGACGGCGCCGGGCAGCGCCATCGCCAGCAGCGCCGCCGCGCGCGCCCGCCGCACCCCGAGCGCCCGGTCGGTCGGCGCGCCGTGCCGGCGGTCCTGCAGGTCGAACGAGGTGTCGGCGCGGCCGTAGCGGGTGACGGGCCGGACGACGTCGTGGTTCGCCAGCACCCAGGTCGGGGGTGCGCCGAGCGGGGCGTGCGTGGCGAGCGTCGTGTCGATCACCTTGCGGAGCGCGTGCGGCTCGAACGCGCAGTTCAGGAAGTCGAAGTTGAACGCGGTGTGCATCTCGTCGGGCCGCAGGTAGCGGGCGAAGCGCTCCTGGTCGGGCAGCCAGACCTCGCCGACGAGCATCCGGCCGGGGTACTCGTCGGTGACCTTCCGCCAGCCCCGGTAGATGTCGTGGACGCCGTCGCGGTCGGTGTAGGGGTCGCTGCCGTCCGGTTCGGCGTCCGGGTCCTTGACCAGCAGGGCCGCCGAGTCGATCCGGATGCCGTCCACGCCGCGGTCGTACCAGAACCGCAGCACGTCGTGGAACTCGCGGACGACGTCGGGGCTGTTCCAGTTGAAGTCGGGCTGCTCGGGGGCGAACAGGTGCAGGTACCACTCGCCGTCCGGGACGCGGGTCCAGGCGGGGCCGCCGAAGATGGAGCGCCAGTCGTTCGGCGGCCCGTCGCCGCGTCCGGGACGGAACCAGAAACGCTCCCGCTCGGGCGAGCCGGGCCCGGCGGCCAGCGCCTCCCGGAACCAGGCCGACCGGTCCGAGGCGTGGTTGGGCACCACGTCCAGGATGATCCGCAGGCCCGCGCCGTGCGCCTCGCCGATGAACGCCTCGGCCTCGGCGAGCGTGCCGAGCACCGCCTCGACGTCCCGGTAGTCGGCGACGTCGTAGCCGCCGTCCGCCATCGGGGACGGGTACCACGGGTTCAGCCACAGCGCGTCGACACCGAGCCCGGCGAGGTACGGCAGCCGGTCGCGCAGCCCGGCGAGGTCGCCGACGCCGTCGCCGTTCCCGTCGGCGAAGCTGCGCGGGTACACCTGGTAGATCGCCGCGCCACGCCACCATGATTCGGGCATGCGAGTACTCCTTGCTCGTGAGGAAAGGGGACGGCCGGAGGGGGTCAGCCCTTCAGCCCGCCCGCCGTGAGGCCGGCCATGATGTGCCGCTGGAAGACGAAGAAGACGACGATGGTGGGCACGCTGGCGATCACCAGCGAGCCGATCAGCACGTTCTGCGGCACCTGCACCGCCAGCGACGAGATCGCGACGCTGATCGTCTTGCGGTGCGAGTCGGGCAGCACCAGCAGCGGCCAGACGAAGTCGCGCCACACGTTGACGATCGTGAAGATCGACACGACGCCGAGGATCGGCCGCGACACCGGCAGCACCACCGACCAGAGGATGCGCGCGGGCGAGGCGCCGTCCACCTCCGCCGCCTGGAGCAGCTCGGTGGGGATCGAGTCGAAGAACCGCTTGAGCAGGAAGATGTTGAACGCGTTCGCGGCGGCCGGCAGCCAGATCGCCCACGGGGTGTTCAGCAGGTCGACGTGCAGGAGCGGCAGGTCCTTCACGGTCAGGTAGGCGGGCAGCAGGATCACCATCGGCGGGACCATCAGCGTCGCCAGCATGAGCCCGAGCACGGCCCTGCCGAACATCGGCCGCAGCTTCGACAGCGCGTACGCGGCGGTGACGTCGACGCCCATCGTGAACAGCCAGGCGCCGAGCGCGTAGACGAGCGTGTTGCGCAGGTACAGGCCGAGGTCGAGCTGCCGCCACGCCTCCCGGTATCCGGACAGGTCGACATGGTGCGGGAAGACGCCCGGCGGGACGTCGGCCAGCTCGTCCGGCGACTTCATCGCGCCGGTGACCATCCAGTACAGCGGGAACACGAACACGAACGTGAAGACCACGACGATCGAGACGAGGGTCGTCCAGTAGATCGCCCTGCCGCGCCGGGTGCCGAGCGTGTGCGGCGAGACGAGGGTGCGCGTCTCCGCCATGGCTACCTCGCCTCCTCGCGCGAGACGCGCAGGTAGACGGCGGAGAACACCATCAGGACGAGCATCAGCATCAGGCCGAGCGCGCCGCCGCCGCCGAAATTGGTGAAGTTGAACGCGTACTGGTACATCAGGTACGCGACGGTGACGGTG
This sequence comes from Actinomadura nitritigenes, assembly GCF_017573545.1. Classification (GTDB taxonomy): domain Bacteria; phylum Actinomycetota; class Actinomycetes; order Streptosporangiales; family Streptosporangiaceae; genus Spirillospora; species Spirillospora nitritigenes. Next base: position 149,030 of record NZ_JAGEOK010000025.1, read on the forward strand.
GAGCCCTCGGGGCCGCCGCCGGTCAGCAGGTACGGCTCGATGAACACCTGCATCGTCGCGATGATCTGCAGGAGCAGCATCACCAGCAGGATCAGCCGGGTCTGCGGGATCGTGATGTGCCGGATCCGGCGGAACAGCCCGGCCCCGTCCAGCTCCGCCGCCTCGTACAGCTCGCCGGGGATGCTCTGCAGCGCGGCCAGGTAGATCAGCGTCCCGCTGCCGAGGTTCATCCACGTCGACACGATCACCAGCGAGATCAGCGCGGTGCCGGTCGAGTCGAGCCAGCTCAGCCCCGGCAGGTGGGCGGCGTGCAGGATCTGGTTGAACAGGCCGGGCCCGGGGTCGTAGAACCACTTGAACAGCAGCACCGCGACCGCCGGGGGCAGCATCACCGGCAGGTACACGACGAACCGCAGGTAGGCGCGGGCGTGCTTCAGCTCGTTCAGGACGATCGCGATGGCGAACGGGACCACGTACCCGACGATCAGTGCGAGCAGGGTGAACTCCGCCGTGTTGACCCACGCGTCCACGAACCCGGGGTCGGCGAGCACGGTGCGGAAGTTGTCGAACCCGACCCAGCGCGCCTCGCCGACGAAGTTCGTCTTCTGGAAGCTGAGCAGCACCTCGCGGACGATCGGGCACCAGGAGAAGAACGCGAAGCAGATCAGCGCCCCGCACAGGAACCCGTACGCGGTCAGGTTGCGCTTCACGGTGCGCCGGGTGCGCGAGGGGCGCCGCCGCGACCGGGCGGCGGCGGGGCGGACGAGCGTCCGCGCTGTGGTCATCTGTCACTCCAGGTGTGGGACGGCGGGTCCGGGGCGTCGGCGCGGTGCGCGCACCGGCGCCCCGGAGGTGCGGGCGTCAGCTTCCCGATCGCGCGAGCGCGGCGTCGGCCTTCTTCCGCGCGTCCGCGAGGAGCTGGTCGATGTTCGCGTCACGCCTGGTCAGCACGGCCTGGACGACCGAGTCGAGGATCGTGTAGAGCTGCTGGGCCTGCGGCGGCTCCAGCTTCCCGGGCACCCTGGCGTAGGCGTCCTCGTACGGCTTGAAGTTCGCGACGGGCAGGTTCGCGGCGTCCGCGCGCAGCCGCCGGTCCTTCTCCCCCGTCGCGTTCTGGCCGAACAGCTTCGGCTGCGGGATGCCGACGGGCCGGCCGTCCTTGGCGGCCCGCGCGTAGTTCAGTTGGCCCTGGCCGGGGGTGAGCGCGTAGTAGTCGAGCCACATCAGCCCGGCCTTGATCTTCTCCGGGGACGCCTTGGGGCTGAACAGGTAGCCGTCGCCGCCCATCAGCGTGCCGGCCGAGCCGGGGATCGGCGCCATCCCGTAGTCCTCGTACTCGCCCTTGAACTGGTCGACCAGCGCGGTCGCGTTGTCGGGGGCGCCGAGGTACATGCCGAGCTTCCCGGCCGCCATCATCCGCTGCACGTCGGCGTCGACGAGCAGCTGCTTGCTGCCCATCGAGTCGTCCGTCCAGCGCATGTCCTTGAGGTTCTGCAGGACGGCCTTGCCCTGCGGGCTGTCGAACGCCGTCTTCTTGCCGTCGGCGGTGACCATGTCGCCGCCCTGGCTGTAGATCGAGGTGGCGAAGTGCCAGCCGCCCTGGTTCTTGGCGCTGAACTCGGCGTACCCCACGGTTCCGTCGCCGAGAGCGCTGATCCTCTTGGCGTCCTCGCGGACCTCCGCCCACGTCGCGGGCGGCCGGTCGGGGTCGAGACCGGCCTTCTTGAACAGGGTCCGGTTGTAGAACAGGCCCATCGAGTAGTTCTGCCGGGGCAGGCCGTAGACCTTGCCGCCGTCCTTGAAGACCTTCTCGACGGCCGGGTCGACGTTCGGGTACTGCTTGGACTGCCCGATGTACGGGGTGATGTCGGCGGCCTGGCCGTTGGCGATGATGCCGCGCACGTCGGTGAAGTAGACGTAGTAGACGTCCTCCATCTGCCCGCCCGCCAGCTTCGCCTGGAAGGTGTTCGGGTCGATGCAGGGGAAGGCGTCCTTGCCGACGACCGTGATGTTGGGATGCAGCTTCTGGAACGCGGCGACGTCCTCCAGCCACTCCTTGCGCTGCGCGGCCTGGCTCTTGGCCGGCATGCAGCCGACCGTGATCGACACCTTGGTGCCGGCGTCCAGGGGCGAGGTGTCCTTGCCACCGGAGCCGTTCCCGCCGCAGCCGGCGACGGTGGCGCCGAGGGCCGCGGCGAGCGCGGTGGCGAGAATCCGGGATCTCATGGGGGTTCCCTCCTGGGCCGTTGGGTCGGCCGATTGCGAGGAACATACAGAGACCAACATCACAGTGCAATAGATGAATGAATATTCGCAAGAAGTCGACAAGACCAAGAATTCAACGCGAAAGCGCCCGCAGAACGACGAAAGCCGCCCTGCGCGAGGGCGGCTTTCGGACAGTCCGGATGGGGCGCGGATCAGGCGTGCGCGGTCCTGACCCGCGCGGTGGACGCGCGCACGACCAGCTCGGGCTCGTAGAGCAGTTCCTCCGCCGCGACCGGCCCGCCCTCCACCTGGCTCACCAGCAGCGTCACGGCGGCGCGCCCGATCGACTCGATGGGCTGCCGGACGGTGGTGAGCGGCGGGTTCACGCAATTCATGAACGCCGAGTCGTCATAGCCCACGACCGAAACGTCGTCCGGCACCGCCATGCCGAGCCGCCGCACGGCGCGGATGACGCCGAGCGCGAGGGGGTCGCTGGCGCAGATGACGCCGGTGACGCCGTCGCGGATCAGCCGTCCGGTGACGGCCTGGCCGCCTTCCAGGGAGAACATGCTGCGCCGCACCCACGCGCCGGGCAGGTCGACGCCGGCGCGCTCGGCCGCGGCGCGGGCGGCGGCGAGCTTGCGGTTGGACGGCACGTGGTCCTCGGGCCCGAGGACCATGCCGATGCGCTCGTGGCCGAGCGACAGCAGGTGCGCGAACGCCTGCTCGGCGGCGACGGCGTCGTCCGTCGACGCCTGCGGGAAGCTGAGCTTCTCGCTGGCCGCGTTGACCAGCACGACGGGCAGCCGCACGTCCTGCAGCCGGTGGTAGTGATCGTGCGGGGCGTCCGCCTCGGCGTACAGCCCGCCCGCGAAGATCACCCCGGACGCCTGCTGCTGCAGGAGCATCTCCACGTAGTCGGCCTCCGACAGGCCGCCCGGCGTCAGCGTGCACAGCACCGGTGTGAACCCGCGCTGGGCGAGCGCGCCGCCGACCACCTCGGCCAGCGCGGGGAAGATCGGGTTGCCGAGCTCCGGGAGGACCAGGCCGACCAGCCGGGCCCGCTCGCCGCGCAGCTGCGTCGGGCGCTCGTAGCCCAGCACGTCCAGCGCGGTCAGCACGGCGGCGCGGGTCGCGTCGGAGACGCCCGGCTTGTCGTTCAGGACCCGGCTGACGGTGGCCTCGCTGACCCCGACCTTCTTGGCGACCTCGGCCAGTCGACGTGTCATGCCGCAACTATACGACGCCACCTTGCAAACCGCTTGCGTTTCTTGCGGCCCGCCCTCCGCATTCCGACACGGTCGCGCCCCTGCTCTCTCAAGCCGCCCTGGAGGTGGAACCCGGCTGAAAAAGCCGCGGAAGGCCAGACCTCAACCACAGGCCACGGGCAGGCACGCGGAGCGAGCGCCAGCGAGCGGAGCGAGCGCCAGCGAGCGCAGCGGGCATGCCCGACGGCCGGCAGGCTGTTTCGCGCGGAGCTCCTGCGGAGCGCGAAACAGCCTGCCGGCCGTGACGGGGGTTCCAGGGGGTCGCCCCCTGGGGCTAGCCGCGCGCTACTCGGTTGACGGCGGAGAGCATGGCCTTCAGGGAGGCGGTGACGATGTTGCCGTCGATGCCGACGCCCCACACCGTCGTGCCGTTGACGTCGCACTCGACGTACGCGGCGGCGCGCGCGTCGCCGCCCGCGCTCATCGCGTGCTCGGCGTAGTCCAGCACCCGCACGCCGATCCCGACGGACGCGAGCGCGTCCTCGAACGCCGACACCGGGCCGTTCCCGACGCCCTCGATCTCGCGGATCTCGCCGTCCACGCGGACGTCGCAGCTGAGCACGTCCTTCTCGTCGACGCGGGACGTGGCGCGGTGCGCCAGCAGCCCGGCGCGCGGGCCGTTGGCGAGGAACTCCTCCTCGAAGATCTCCCACATCCGCTCGGGCGTGACCTCGCCGCCCTGGTCGTCGGTGTGCTCCTGCACCACGCGGGAGAACTCGATCTGCAGCCGGCGCGGCAGCTCCAGCGAGTGCTCGGTCTTCATGATGTAGGCGACGCCGCCCTTGCCGGACTGGCTGTTGACCCGGATGACGGCCTCGTAGGTGCGGCCGACGTCGTGCGGGTCGATCGGCAGGTACGGGACCTCCCAGCGGTAGTCGTCCACCGGTGTCCCGGCGGCCTCGGCGTCCCGCTTGAGGTGGTCGAAGCCCTTGTTGATGGCGTCCTGGTGCGAGCCGGAGAAGGCGGTGTAGACCAGGTCGCCGCCGTAGGGGTGCCGCTCGTGCACGGGCAGCTGGTTGCAGTACTCGACCGTCCGGCGGATCTCATCGATGTCGGAGAAGTCGATCTGCGGGTCGACGCCCTGGGTGAACAGGTTCAGGCCGAGGGTGACCAGGCACACGTTGCCGGTGCGCTCGCCGTTGCCGAACAGGCAGCCCTCGATGCGGTCGGCGCCCGCCATGTAGCCGAGCTCGGCGGCGGCGACGGCCGTGCCGCGGTCGTTGTGCGGGTGCAGCGACAGGACGACCGAGTCCCGGTAGGCCAGGTTCCGGTTCATCCACTCGATCTGGTCGGCGTAGATGTTCGGCGTCGCCATCTCCACCGTCGCCGGCAGGTTGACGATGACCTTCCTGTCCGGCGTCGGCTTCCACACGTCGTTGACGGCGTTGCAGACCTCGACCGCGTACTCCAGCTCGGTGCCGGTGAACGACTCCGGCGAGTACTCGAAGTAGATCTCGGTGTCGCCCATGTCCTCGGCGAGCTTCGCGCACAGCTTCGCGCCCTCGACCGCGATGGCGGTGATGCCGTCCTTGTCCTGCCCGAACACCACGCGGCGCTGCAGCGTGCTGGTCGAGTTGTACAGGTGGACGATCGCCTGCTTGGCGCCGCGCACCGCCTCGAAGGTCCGCTCGATCAGCTCGGGGCGCGCCTGCGTCAGGACCTGGATCACCACGTCGCCGGGGATCCGGTCCTCTTCGATGATCTGCCGGACGAAGTCGTAGTCGGTCTGGCTGGCCGCCGGGAAGCCGACCTCGATCTCCTTGTAGCCCATCCGTACCAGCAGCTCGAACATCTTGAGCTTGCGGTGCGCGTCCATCGGGTCGATCAGTGCCTGGTTGCCGTCCCGCAGGTCGACCGCGCACCAGCGGGGCGCCTCGGTGATGACCTTGTCCGGCCAGGTCCGGTCCGTCAGCTTGACCGGAGTGAACGGCCGGTAGCGCTCGAACGGCATGCCGGAAGACTGCTGTCGCGGATACATCCGATGTGATCCCTCTGCTCGAACCTCACGGCCGACGTCCATAACGAAGTCCCGCAGCGAGGGAGCCGACCTTGTTACAGGCCCCCGCTGCGGCCGCTAAGGAGGAGCAGCTCACGCAACACGTCTGTCAACGTAACAGACGACGTCCCAGTTACGGAAACCATCGTCCGCATACTGAGACACCAAGGGCCCCTGACGTCTCCTCCAACGACGCCCGGCCCACCGCGCATTCCCGGCAGCCGTGTCAGGGGACGAGCACGGACAGGCAGGTCACGCAGCCCTCCAGCGCCTCGAACTCGCTGATGTCGACGCTGGTCACCCGCAGCCCGTCCGCGGCGAACTGCGCCGCCGTGCGCGGCGCGGACGCCGCCATCAGCACGTGGTCGGGGCCGAGCAGCACCACGTGCGCGCCCGCCGGCTCCGGGACGACCCGGATGAACGGCAGCACCGAGGTGTCCACCATCTCCGGCACCCCGACGAGGCTGCCGTCGGGCAGCGCCGTCATCGCGGACTTCAAGTGCAGGCACCCCCGGGTGTCGACGGGCACCACCCGCCGCCCGCCCAGCAGGTGGGCGAGCTGGCAGATGCCCTCCTCGTTGGTGCGCGCGCCGCGCCCGACGTACACGGTGTCGCCGACGCACAGCACGTCCCCGCCGTCCAGGGTGCCCGGCGCCTTGATCCGCTCGACCCGCAGCCCGAGCTCGCGCACCGCCTGCTCGGTGCCGGCCGTCTCGCCGCGCCGGAGCGTCTCCCCCGACCTGCCGAGCACCGCCAGGTCGCCGCACACCACCACCGTGTCCTCGACGAACACCGCGTCCGGATGGTCGTCGGCCGGCGGCACCGCCCGCACGTGCCGCCCGGACGCCCGCAGCGCCGCGACGTACGCCTCGTGCTGCCGCGCGGCGAGCGCCGTGTCGACCGGCCGGCGCCCGATGTGCGTGACGATCCCCTCGGCGAGGCGCGGCCCCGGCGGCCGCACGAGGGCCGTGCCGGGACCGGGCAGGGTATCGGCGGGCTCCATGTCAGCGGGACGCCCCCTCGGTGGTGACGATCACGCCCAGCGCGTACGCGCGGGACATGCCGAGCAGCTCGGCGACGGCGTGCAGCGCCTGCCGCTCCCCCTCGTCGAGCGGGCCGTCCGCCAGCGCGATGCGGACGGCCTCGGCGAGGAACCACTCCTTCGCCTCCACGGCGAGATGGGCGCCCGCCCGCTCGACCTCCTGGCCCAGGAACACCGGCGCCACCACCAGATCGGCGTCGATGGCGTCGTCGTCGTAGCCGGGCTCTCCGTAGCGGGTGACGGTCTCGATCGCGCGGGCGCGGGCCGCCTCGTCCTGCGGCGCGCCCGAGCGCAGCACCAGCGCCGCGGCGGCGCGCATGCCGGCGGGCAGCGCCGCCGCCATCTGCTGCGCGGTCGGCGCCCGCAGCACCGACACCGGGAAGCGGCCGCGGCACGAGCGGCACTCCACCGCGTGCCCGAGCCGCCACAGCGGGATCAGCGGCACGAAGAACGGGCTGAACCAGCGCCGCGCGGCCCGCCTCCGATAGGCGCGGTCGCCACCGCACTGCGGGCAGTGGAACGTGCCCTCGCCCACCGTGCGGAAGACGACCGTCAGCCCGAAAACGAGCAACACCGGGGCTCTCCTCCCAAAACGGACTTCGCTCCAAAGTACCGACCCGGCGCCGCCGACGTGGCCGTCCCGGCGAACCGGGCCGCTCCGTTTACGCTGGGTTCATGACCGGTGACCTGGGTTCCGACGCCGGCCGCGCGCGGCCGCGGCCGTCCTTCCTGCCGCCCGAGGGGGCCCCGCCGGACGCGGTGCCCGCCGATCCCGGCCCGCCGCCGGCGCCGCCCGCGCCGCCGCGCCGCGCCGGCTGGGACCTCGCCGTGATCGCCGCCTCCGCCGTCCTGGTGGTGTCGGCGTTCCTGCCGTGGGCGCACGCCCAGACCGTCCTCGACCTGTTCGGCCGGTCCCTCGTCCGCGACCAGGGCAGCGTGGCCGGTATCGACGCCGACAACCTCGTCCTCGCGGTCCCCGTGCTGGCGGTGGTGGCGATCGTGATGGCGTTCTGGAACCTGGTCTCCCGGGACCCGCGGATCGGCGCGCTCGCCGCCGTCCCGGCCGTGCTGTCGCTGGTCACCTGCGGCATCTTCGTGCTGCGGCTCGGCCACGTGCCCGACCGCATGCCGAACTACGGCCTGAACCTCACCTACCAGGTCAGCCTCCGCTACGGCTGGTTCCTGGCGGTCGCGATGAGCCTGCTGCTGGCCGTCTTCAGCCTCGTCCGCCCCATTTCCGACCGGCTGGCGGGCAGGGACGGGCAGGGGCAGGAGTACGCGGCGCAGCAGTACGCGGCGGCGCAGCAGTACGCGGAGCAGCAGCGGTACTGGGCCGAGCAGGGCGCCGCGTGGCCCGAGGAGGGACATGCCTGGGGCCAGGCCCCTGAGGAAGCGCGGTCCTGGGGGCAGAGCCACGAGGAGCCGCAGGCATGGGGCCAGGGGGAAGCGCAGGGCCAGGGGGACGCGCAGGGTCCCGAGGACGCGCAGGTCCGGGAGCGCGACGCCGATGAGCCGCACCCCGACCAGCGGCCCTCCGGCGCACCCGTCCGCCCGTCGCCGCAGCCGGAACAGGAGTGAGCACCGCACCGGTCAGTCGTAGAAGCCCAGCCGCCGCAGCTGCTTCGGGTCGCGCTGCCAGTCCTTGAGCACGCTGACCCGCAGGTCGAGGAAGACCTTCGTGCCGAGAAGCGCCTCGATCTGCCGGCGCGCCGCCGCGCCCACCTCGCGCAGCCGGGCGCCCTTGTGCCCGATGATGATGCCCTTCTGGCTGGACCGCTCGACGAACAGGTGCGCGTAGACGTCGATCAGGTCGTCGCGGCCCTCGCGCGGGTTCATCTCGTCCACGACGACGGCGATCGAGTGCGGCAGTTCGTCGCGGACGCCCTCCAGCGCGGCCTCGCGGATCAGCTCGCCGATGAGGACCTGCTCGGGCTCGTCGGTGAGGTCGCCCTCCGGGTACAGCGGCATGCCCTCGGGCAGCCGCGAGATCAGCAGGTCGCCGACGAGGCCGACCTGGAAGCCGTCCGCCGCCGAGCACGGCACGATGTCGGCGAACTCGCCGAGCCGCCCCACCGCGAGGAGCTGCTCGGCGACCTGCTCCGGCGCGGCCAGGTCGGTCTTGGTGACGATCGCCACCACCGGTGTCCGCTTCACCGCCGCCAGCTCCCGCGCGATGTACTTGTCACCGGGGCCGACGGGCTGGTCCGCCGGGACGCAGAACCCGATCACGTCCACCTCGGTCAGCGTGGACCGGACGAGGCTGTCCAGCCGCTCCCCCAGCAGCGTCCGGGGCTTGTGCAGGCCCGGCGTGTCGACCACGACGAGCTGCGCGTCCGGCCGGTGCACGATCCCGCGGATCGCCCGCCGGGTCGTCTGCGGCCGGCTGCTGGTGATCGCCACCTTGGTGCCGACCAGCGCGTTCATCAGGGTCGACTTCCCCACGTTGGGCCGCCCGATGAAGCAGGCGAACCCCGCCCGGTACCCCTCGGGCGCGGCCCCGCCCATCACGTCTCCGCTGCTCGTCACCCCCCAATTGTCGCCCACACCGAACGACCCCACGACCATCCGGAATATGGGGCCCTGGACCGGGACCGCCGGCGGCACCGTGGACCCGGCGAAGATCACCGACTGCCGCGGGGGCTCCCGGCGGCGCCCGCGAGGCCGCTGCCCTGCCGTCCGCACGCAGGCCGTACGCTGTGCTCGTGAGCGAGCTGAACCCCGAGGACGCGAAGATCATCACTCTCGCCCGGTCCGCCCGGGCGCGCGCGGGCGCCGCCGAGGGCGCCGCCGTCCGGGACGAGACGGGCCGTACCTACTCCGCCACGAGCGTGGACCTGCCGTCGCTGAAGCTGTCGGCCCTCAAGGTCGCGGTCGCGATGGCCGTCTCCAGCGGCGCCGAGGACCTCGAGGCCGCCGCCGTCGTCACCGCCGCCGAGACCGCCGACCCCGCCGACGTGGCCGCCGTCCGCGACCTCGGCCCCAAGGCCCCCGTCCTCGTGGCGGCCCCCAACGGCGACCTCCGCACCACCATCTGACCCCGCCCCCCGGTCCTCAGCTTCAGCCTGCGGCAGGCGGACGCCGTCCCGCAGCCGCAGCGTATGCCCAGCCCCCAGGCCGAAGCCCGGCCCTCCGCTGGGCCTCAGCCCGCGCTAAGACGGCCGCTGCGGCCCGCGCCAGCACTAGCCCTTGGGCTCCGGCGCCGTGCACCCCGGCCCCGGCAGTCTGAGCCTCAGCCACCGCTAGCGGGCATGTCCGTCGCAACGGGGGTTCCAGGGGGGCGCCCCTGGGTCAACCGAGCCGGCGTACCAGGACGGTGCCCACGCGGTTGCGGCGGCCCGCGATCGTCTCGGCCTTGAGGGACAGGACGGGGGCGTCGCCGTCGGCGGGGCCGACCTCGGCGGTGGAGCCCTCGATCGGGACGCGGCCGAGGGCGTGCGCGAGGAGGCCGCCGACCGTCTCGACCTCCTCGGCGTCCAGCTCGACGTCGAACAGCTCGGCGAGGTCCTCGACGGGGAGCCGGGCGGTGACGCGGGCGGCGCCGTCGTCGAGCCAGGTCACCGGCGGGATCTCCCGGTCGTACTCGTCGGTGATCTCCCCGACGATCTCCTCCAGGATGTCCTCGATGGTGACGAGGCCGGCGGTGCCGCCGTACTCGTCGATCACCACGGCGAGGTGGATCTGGCGGGCCTGCATCTCGCGGAGCAGCTCGTCGATCGGCTTGCTGTCGGGGACGTACGTCGCGTCCCGCATGATCGAGCCGACGGTCTCGACCGCCTCGCCGCCGGGGTTCTCCTGGCTGCGGCGGACGACGTCCTTCAGGTAGGCGATGCCGACGACGTCGTCCTCGTTCTCGCCGACGACGGGGATGCGGGAGAAGCCGCTGCGGAGCGCCAGCGACATCGCCTGCCGCAGGGTCTTGCCGCGCTCGATGAACACGATGTCGGTGCGGGGCACCATGACCTCGCGGACCAGGGTGTCGCCCAGCTCGAACACCGAGTGGATCATCTGCCGCTCGTCCGGTTCGATCAGGCTGCGCTGCTCGGCGAGATCGACGAGGTCCCGCAGTTCGGCCTCGGACGCGAACGGGCCCTCGCGGAAGCCGCGGCCGGGGGTGAGGGCGTTGCCGAGCGCGATCAGCAGGCGGGGCAGCGGCCCGAGCACCCGGGTGACGGGGTGGATCACCGCGGCCCCGGCGAGCGCGATGCGGCCGGCGTGCTGGATGCCGAGCGTGCGCGGCCCCACCCCGATCACGACGTAGCTGACCACGATCATGATCGCGGCGGCGACCACGTAGGCGCGCCAGGTCTCGTCCAGCCAGGAGATGCACAGGTCCGCGACGATGACGGTGGCGACCAGCTCGCAGCCGATCCGCAGCAGCAGGACCATGTTCACGTAGCGGGCCGGGTCGGCGACGACCTCGGCGAGCTTGGTGGCGCCGCGACGGTTCTCGCGGACGAGTTCCTCGACGGTGACCCGCGAGACGCGGGCGAGCGCGGTCTCGGCGCCGGCCAGCAGGCCCGCCATCAGGACCAGGCCCACCGCCAGGGCGGTCAGCCACCCCTGCGCGGTGCTCATCAGCGGCCGCGTTCCTCCCGCCAGGAGGCGAGCAGGCCGGCCTGCAGGCCGAACATCTCCTTGTGCTCCTCCGGCTCGGCGTGGTCGTAGCCGAGGAGGTGCAGGATGCCGTGCGTGCACAGCAGTTCCAGCTCGTCCTCGGTGGAGTGCCCGGCCTCCCTCGCCTGCTTCTCGGCGACCGACGGGCACAGCACGACGTCCCCGAGCAGGCCCGGGTCGGTCTCGCCGTCCTCGTCGGCTCCGCCGGACATGTGGCCGGGGCGCAGCTCGTCCATGGGGAACGACAGCACGTCCGTGGGGCCGGGCTCGTCCATCCACTTCTCGTGCAGCTCGGTCATCGCGGCCTCGTCGACGAACAGGATCGACAGCTCGGCGAGGGGGTGGACGCGCATGCCGTCCAGGACGTGCCGGGCGAGCGCGGCGATGCCCTTCTCGTCGACCGCGGCGCCCGACTCGTTCAGCACCTCGATGCTCACTGCCGCCCCCGCTTGCGCGGCGCGCCGCGGCCGTTCGCGCCCTGCTTGAACTCCGGCACCCGCGACTCGTCATACCGGTTGTAGGCGTCGACGATGTCGGTCACCAGCTTGTGCCGGACGACGTCGCGGCTGTCCAGCCGGGAGAAGTGGATGTCCTCGACGCCCTCCAGGATGTCCTGGACGACGCGGAGCCCGCTCAGCTGCCCGTTCGGCAGGTCGACCTGGGTGACGTCGCCGGTCACCACGACCTTCGACCCGAACCCGAGCCGGGTGAGGAACATCTTCATCTGCTCGGGCGAGGTGTTCTGCGCCTCGTCGAGGATGATGAACGAGTCGTTCAGGGTGCGGCCCCGCATGTAGGCGAGGGGCGCGACCTCGATGGTGCCGGCGGCCATCAGCCGCGGGATCGAGTCGGGGTCGACCATGTCGTGCAGCGCGTCGTAGAGCGGCCGCAGGTAGGGGTCGATCTTCTCGTAGAGCGTCCCCGGCAGGAAGCCGAGCCGCTCGCCCGCCTCGACCGCCGGGCGCGTCAGGATGATCCGGTTGACCTTCTTGTCCTGCAGCGCGCGGACGGCCTTGGCCATCGCCAGGTACGTCTTGCCGGTGCCCGCCGGGCCGATGCCGAAGACGATCGTGTGCTTGTCGATCGCGTCGACGTAATGGCGCTGGTTCAGCGTCTTCGGGCGGATGGTGCGGCCCCGGCTGGACAGCACGTCCAGGGTGAGGACCTCCGCCGGGCGCTCGCCGCCCTCGCCGCGCAGCATCGCGAGGCTGCGCTCGACCGCGTCGGGGGTGAGCTGGGCGCCGTTCCTGAGCAGCTCCAGCATCTCCGTGAACAGCCGGGACGCGAGACCGGTCTCGCTCTCGGGGCCGGTCACCGTGATCTCGTTGCCGCGGACGTGCACGTCGACGGCGCTGCCGAACGCGCGCTCGACCGCGTGCAGGAGCTCGTCCCGGGAGCCGAGAAGGCTCACCATCGAATGGTCGTCCGGCACCACGATCTTTATCTGGGAGCGTGCGCCGTCGTCACGCCCCGTCCGAGTTGACCTCGTGTGAGTTGATTCGACCATCAGCCGGGCCTTGCGGCCTCTCCGACCTGCCTTCTGTTCGCTCCGGGTGTCCTGGGTTGCGTTTCCATGGTACTGGGCGGCCCCGACGGAACGCCGCCGCTTTTACCCGCACCCGATCACGCGCCCCCGGGCCGGCTGTCCGGCCGCCCCCGGCCGGACAGCTCCGGGCGATCAGCTCCGGGCGGTCAGCCGGGCGGCCAGTTCAGGCCACGCCCGCCGAGCACGTGCGCGTGCACGTGGAAGACCGTCTGGCCGGCCTGCGCGCCGGTGTTGAAGACGATCCGGTAGCCGGTGCCGTCGATGCCCTCGTCCACGGCGACCCGGTGGGCCTCGCCCAGGACCTCGGACAGCAGCGCCGGGTCGGCGGCGGCCAGCTCGGCGGCCGTGGGGTGGTGGATCTTGGGGATGACCAGCACGTGCGTGGGCGCCTGCGGGTTGATGTCGCGGAAGGCCAGCACGCGCTCGGAGTCCCGGACGACCTTCGCGGGCACGTCCCCGGAAACGATCTTGCAGAACAGGCAGTCGGTCATCTGTCTCCCCTCACGGCGGCCGGAACCGCGTCCCGAGATCCTATCGAGACCGGTCCGGGGATGGTCCGCGGCGCCCCAAGATCGCTAAGGTTTCCGGCGTCGATCTCCGGTTGTCGAGCCGCATTCCGACCGGCCACTGGTTAAGGTTGTCAACTCAGGGCGTACCCCCCGGTCCGAGGGCGTTGCCGCGTCTTCGCGCGGGTGGGGACACCTGGTTCGATGCCGGTCCGAAAGGTCCGTCCGAAAGGCGGCCGGGGGGCGGTGAAGGCGGCGGATAGGTGACCGAGGTCCTCAGGAAAATGCCCTTTCGTAAACCCAACGGCCAGGGTGCGCGTCCCACTGACGTGACCGAGACCCTCGTGGCCAGGGGAACGGCGGGGGCCGTGGCCGTCGCCTGGGACGCCGATCAGGCGGTGACCGCGCTCTACAGCGCCAACTACCGCTCGCTCGTGCGTCTCGCCGCCATGCTCGTGCGCGACTCGGGGACGGCCGAAGAGGTCGTCCAGGACGCGTTCGTGGCGATGCACGGCGGCTGGCGCCGCCTGCGCGATCCCGACAAGGCCCTGTCGTACCTGCGCCAGTCCGTGGTCAACCGGTCGCGATCGGTGCTGCGGCACCGCGCCGTCGTCGAGAAGTACGCCCCGAAGGGGCTGCCGGACGCGCCGAGCGCGGAGGCCGGGGCGATCGGCGAACTGGAACGCTCGGCGGTGATCGACGCGCTCTCCCGGCTTCCCGCACGCCAGCGGGAGGCGCTCGTCCTCCGCTACTACGCCGATCTGTCCGAAGCGGAGATCGCCAACGCGATGGGGATCTCCCGAGGCGCCGTGAAGAGCCATACGGCGCGCGGCATGACCGCGCTACGCAACGTCCTGGAGCAGTTCTCATGACCACCGACCCCCACGACGAGCACGGCGAGATCCTGCGCCGCGCCCTGCACGCGGAGGCGGACTCGGTCACACCCGCCGACGACGGCCTGGAGCGCATCCGGGCCCGGATAGCCGACCCGCGCCGCCGGCGCTGGTTCGGCCTGGAACGGTTCGGCACCGCCTGGTACGGGCTGGACCGGTTCGCCCTCACCTGGGCGCGGCCCGCGCTCGCCGTGGCCGCGGCCGTGGCGATCGCCGGCCTCGGCGTGACCGCGCCGCAGACGATCGACCTCATCCAGCACTCGGTCGGAAGCAACGGCCCGTCCGGCGGTGACCACGGCGACCACACCGGCGACCACGTCGACTCGCAGGGCCGTCCGGTGCTCCCCGGCTCGCCGACGCCGTCGCAGCCCGGCACGTCCGGGTCCGCCTCCGCGTCGGCGCCGACGTCCCCGCCGGTCTCGTCCAGCCCCACGCCGTGCGGGTCCGCCGGGGCCGGCGGCGCCAAGGCGTCCACGTCGTCCGGGGCGCCGAAGCAGCACGTCAAGGCGTCCACCTCGCCGTGCCCGAGCGGCAGCCCCACCACGAGCCCGACGCCGACGGAGACCCCGACGACTCCGCCGCCGTCGACGCCCACGCAGACGACCGAGCAGCCGACGCCGCCCCCCACCAGCGCCCCCGCCGTCACCACCGACCAGGGCACCGGCGCCTCCGCGCCGTAGCCGCGGCCCTCCGGCCCGCCTCCCGGCCTCGCCGGGGGCGGGTCACCAGCGGCCGGTGGCGGCCAGCAGCACGGACGCGGCGGCCACCCCGGCCGTCGAGGTCCGCAGCACCGTCGGGCCGAGCCGGGTGGGACGCCCGCCCGCCGCGGCGAAGCGCTCCAGTTCCTCGTCGGCGATCCCGCCCTCGGGGCCGACCACCAGGACGATGTCCCCGTCCTCGGGCGGCTGGACGGCGCTGAGCGGCTCCCGGGCGTCCTCGTGCAGGACGAGCGCGAGCGACGCGGCCGCGATCCGGTCGGCGACGTCGCCGGTGGACGCCAGCTCCGGCACCTCCGGCAGGCGGCTGCGGCGGGCCTGCTTCGCCGCCTCCCGCGCGGCGCCGCGCCACCGCCCGAGGGCCTTCTCGCGGCGCTCCGGGCGCCACTGCGTCACGCACCGGGCCGCCGCCCACGGGACGATCTCGTCGACGCCGGCCTCGGTCATGGTCTCCACGGCCAGCTCGCCCCGGTCGCCCTTCGGCAGCGCCTGGACGACCACGAGGCGCGGCGCGGGCGCCGGGTCCGTGCGGCGGGACAGCACGTCCAGGGTCAGGGACGCCTTGTCGGCCGCCGCGACCACGCACTCGGCGAGCAGCCCGGCGCCGTCGGTCAGGTCGACCCGCTCACCGGGCCGCAACCGCCGCACGGTCGCGGCGTGCCGCCCCTCGGCGCCGTCCAGGACGACCCGGTCGGCGCGCAGCCGCCCCGGGTCGGCGAGGAACACCGGCGGACTCATCGCCCTCCCCCCGGGCCGCCGGCGGCGGGCCCGCCCGGAGCCGGCGGCGTGCCGTCGCGGCCCTCGCGGTAGCCCGCCACGGTGGCTCTTCAGTGCTGGTTGAAAACGTCCTTGAGGCGGGAGAACATGCCGCGCTGCCCCGGCGCGAACTTGCCGGGCGGGCGCTCCTCGCCGCGCAGCGCGGCGAGCCGGCGCAGCAGCTCCTCCTGCTCCTCGTCGAGCTTGCCCGGCGTCTCCACGTTCACGTGGATCATCAGGTCGCCGCGGCCGCTCTCGTTGAGGTGCCGCACGCCCCGGTTGTAGAGCGTGATCACCTGGCCGGACTGGGTACCGGGCTTGATGTCCACCTCCTCGGCGGCGTCCAGCGTCTCGATCGTGACGCTGGTGCCGAGCGCGGCGGCGGTCATCGGGATCTCGACCGTGCAGTGCAGGTCGTCGCCCTCCCGCTCGAAGATCGGGTGCGGCTTCTCGGCGATCTCCAGGAACAGGTCGCCGGGCGGGCCGCCGCCGGGGCCGACCTCGCCCTCGCCGGCGAGCTGGATGTGGATGCCGTTCTCCACGCCCGCCGGGATCTTGACCTTGACGGTGCGCCGGGTGCGGACCCGGCCGTCGCCGGAGCACTCGGTGCACGGGTGCCGGATCACCGAGCCGAACCCGCCGCAGGCGGGGCACGGCCGGGCCGTCATGACCTGCCCGAGGAAGGAGCGCTGCACCTGCTGGACCTCGCCGCGGCCGTGGCAGGTCTCGCAGGTCTCCGGGTGGGTGCCGGGCGCGCAGCCCGTCCCCTCGCAGGTCGTGCAGGCGACCGCGGTGTCGATCGACAGCTCGCGGGTCGTGCCGAACGCGGTCTCCGCCAGGTCCAGCTCGACGCGCAGCGTCGCGTTGCGGCCCCGGCGCGCGCGCGAACGGGGACCGCGGGAGGTCGCGGTGCCGAAGAAGGCGTCCATGATGTCGCTGAACGGGAACCCGGCGCCGCCGAAACCGCCGGCGCCCGCGCCCGCGCCGCCCGGCGCGAACGGATCCGCGCCGAGGTCGTACATCTCGCGCTTCTTCGGGTCGGAGAGCACCTCGTAGGCCTGGGTGATCTCCTTGAACTTCTCCTGCGTCTCCGGGTCCGGGTTGACGTCCGGGTGCAGCTCGCGCGCGAGCCGCCGGTACGCCTTCTTGACCTCGTCGGCGCTGGCGTCCCGGCGGACGCCGAGGGTCGCGTAGTAGTCGTTGGCCACTTACGACCCCGCCAGGATCTGTCCCACGTAGCGTGCCACTGCCCGTACCGCTCCCATCGTGCCGGGGTAATCCATGCGTGTCGGCCCGAGCACACCCAGCCGGGCCAGCGTGAGGTCGCCGACGCCGTAGTCGGCTGCGACGACCGAGGTCGAACGGAGCCCCTCATCGGGGTTCTCGGTGCCGATCCGCACCGTAAGCGTAGAGGAGTCGCCGGTCTCGCCGAGCAGCCGCATGAGGACCACCTGCTCCTCAAGCGCCACCAGCACCTCCCGCAGGCTCTGCGAGAAGTCGACGGCGGCCAGGTTCGCCGCGCCGGCGAAGACGATCTTCTCCTCGTGGTTCTCGACGAGGGTCTCCAGCAGGACCGACAGGACCGCGGCCGCCACCGGCCGCTCGTCCGGGCCCACCTTGTCCGGCAGGTCCGCGACGGCGGACGGCACGTCGCCGAAGCCCAGCCCGTCCAGGCACGTATTGAGCAACGCCCGCAGGTGCCCCACGGATTCCTCGGAGATCTTCCCCGTCTCGATGACGCGCTGCTCGACCCGCCCGGTGTTGGTGATCAGCACCAGCAGCAGCCGGCCCTCGGCGACCGGGACCAGCTCCACGTGCCGCACCGACGAGCGCGTCAGCGACGGGTACTGCACGACCGCGACCTGCCGGGTCAGCTGCGCGAGCAGCCGGACGGTGCGGCCGACGACGTCGTCGAGGTCGTAGGCGCCGGAGAGGAACGTCTCGATCGCGCGGCGCTCGGCGACCGACAGCGGCTTGATCGTGGACAGCCGGTCGACGAACAGCCGGTATCCCTTGTCGGTGGGGATCCGCCCCGCGCTCGTGTGCGGCTGGGCGATGTACCCCTGCTCCTCCAGCACCGCCATGTCGTTGCGGATCGTCGCGGAAGAGACGCCGAGGTTGTGCCGGTCCACCAGGGCCTTGGAGCCCACCGGCTCGTTCGTGGAGACATAGTCCTCGACTATGGCGCGCAGCACCGCGAGTTTCCGGTCGTCCAGCACCTGGTCACCTCCTTCTGCACCTTCCACAGTCCTCACGTCCAGATATACCGCCGACAGGGCCTTGCTGGCACTCCGTAGTTCCGAGTGCCAAGTGTACGGCCCGGCGGGGACGTTCCGGGGGGCGCGGCCCGCCACGGAGCCGCGCGCGGCTGCGTGATCTTATCCCGGCCGTTAGTGTGCGGAACCGTGCGGAGCAAGAACTACGGAGACGACGTGCTCGCCGGCGACTGGCGCCGCCCCCGCAAGGGGCGGATCCCGGAGGTCCCGGCCGAGCCGGGCCTGGTCGCCGAGGACCCCGACAGCGGTTTCTGCGGCGCCGTCGTCGGCTGCGACAAGTTCGGCGTCACGCTGGAGGACCGCTTCGGCAAGCGCCGGGTGTTCCCCCTCACCAAGGCCGGCTTCCTGATCGACGGCAAGCCGGTCACCCTCGTCCGGCCCGCCCCGGGACCCGCCGCCCCGGCCCGCTCGGCGTCCGGGTCCATCGCGGTCCAGGGGCTGCGCGCCCGGGTCGCCAAGGAGAGCCGCATCTACGTGGAAGGCGTCCACGACGCCGAGCTGGTCGAGAAGATCTGGGGGCACGACCTGCGCGTCGAAGGCGTCGTCGTCGAGTACCTCGAGGGCGTGGACGACCTGCCCGCGATCGTCGAGGAGTTCGCCCCGGACGAGGGCCGCCGCCTCGGCGTGCTGGTCGACCACCTCGTGGAGGGCTCCAAGGAGAGCCGGATCGCCGCGCAGGTGTCGTCCCCGCACGTCCTCGTCACCGGCCACCCCTTCATCGACATCTGGGAAGCCGTCAAACCCGCCGCCGTCGGCATCCCCGCATGGCCCCGCATCCCCCGCGGCGTCCCATGGAAGGAGGGCGTCCTCGCCGCCCTCGGCTGGGACGACGACGTCCGCGCCGGCTGGAAGCGCATCCTCGGCTCCGTCACCACCTACACCGACCTCGAACCGGCCCTCCTCGGCCGCGTCGAGGAACTCATCGACTTCGTGTGCGGCTAGTGTTTTCCCAGGGGGGCGACCCCCTGGAACCCCCGTCACGGTCGTGAGGCCGTTTCCCCGCTCCGCTAGAGCTCCGCGTGAAACGGCCTCACGACCGGCGGGCATGCCCGCTGCGCTCGCCGGCGCTCGCTCCGCGTGCCTGCCCGTGAGGTGGCTGAGGTCCAACCTGCCGGGCTGGCGTTCAACCTGCCGGGCTGGGCTTCAATCCACCCGGGCGGGGTTCAACCTGCCGGGGCTGGGGTTCAACCTGCCAGGGCTGGGGTTGAACCTGCCGGGGCGGGTTGAACCTGCCGGGGCTGGGGTTTGGATCGCGCGGGGTCTGACCGTGGACTGGGGATCGAGGTTCTGGTCGCGGCGGGCCGGTCAGGTCAGGTCAGGTCGCGGGTCACGGCGTCGGCCAGGAGGCGGCCCCGGCGGGTGAGGACGGCGCGGCCGCGCTCGTACGGGCCCGGGTCGATCAGGCCGTCGGCGACGGCGCGGCGGACGGCGGCGGCGTCGAGGAGATCGGCGGGGCAGCCGTCCGCGAGGCGGAGCTCCAGCATGATCCGCTCGATGCGGCGGTCGTCGGCGGCGAGGACCTCGCGCGCGTACGCGGGCGTCGTGCCCTCGGCGAGGCGGGCGGCGTACGCGGCGGGGTGCTTGACGTTCCACCAGCGGGTGCCGCCGACGTGGCTGTGGGCGCCGGGGCCGACGCCCCACCAGTCCGCGCCCGTCCAGTACAGGAGGTTGTGGCGGCAGGCGGCCTCCGGGGACGAGGCCCAGTTCGAGATCTCGTACCAGTGCAGGCCGTGCGCACCGAGAAGATCGTCGGCGATCAGGTAGCGGTCGGCCATGGCGTCGTCGTCGGGGGCGGTGAGCTCCCCGCGCCGCACCTGCGCCGCCAGGCGGGTGCCCTCCTCGACGATGAGCGCGTACGCGGACACGTGGTCGGGCTCGCAGGCGAGAGCGGCCTCCAGGGACGCGCGCCAGTCATCGTCGGTCTCGCCCGGCGTGCCGTAGATGAGGTCGAGGTTGATGTGCTCGAAGCCCGCCTTGCGCGTCCACTCGACGACCTGGGGGACGCGGCCGGGCGTGTGGGTCCGCTCCAGGACGGCCAGGACGTGCTCGCGCGCGCTCTGCATGCCGTAGGAGACGCGCGTGAAACCGACTTCGCGGAGCTTCGCCACGTAGGCCTCGTCCACCGACTCGGGGTTGGCCTCGGTGGTGACCTCGGCGCCCGATGCGAGGCCGAACTCGGCGTCGATGGCCGCCAGGACGCGTCCCAGATCGTCGGGCGCGAGGAGGGTCGGTGTGCCGCCGCCCACGAAGACCGTCTGGACGGGGAGGTCCGCGTCGCCGAGCACCCTGCGGGCCATGCGGACCTCGGCGACGGCGGTGTCGGCGTAGGAGTCGCGGCTCGCGCCCGGCCCGAGCTCGGTGGCCGTGTAGGTGTTGAAGTCGCAGTAGCCGCACCGGGTCACGCAGAAGGGCACGTGCACATAGAACGCGAACGGCCGCGTGCCCAGGCCCTCCAGCGCGCTGCCGGGCAGCGCGCCGTCGGCGGGTACGGGATCACCGTCGGGCAGCGTAGAGGGCACCCCTACAGTCTGCCGCCCGCGGCGGGATGGTCCGGCCCGCTAGGTGTTCTGTCTATGGAGGTTGTGAACGCGGGGACACGGTCGGATGATCTTGGAATGAGGGAGGGCCTCCGGGTTCGGTGTGGATTGCGACATCTACGCCGACACCGCAGGAGGCCCTCATGCCCCACC
>NZ_JAGEOK010000026.1 GCF_017573545.1 Actinomadura nitritigenes
ACTCTCCATCAAGGTCCAAACGACCACCCCAGGGGGCGAACCCCGAAGCAGCCAAACCTCAGAAGAAAATCCCAGCAAACAATCCCCGAAAGGACTGCATTGCCTCAAAGAAATCCCCACCACCCCCCGAAGGAGATGGCACGGGGCGACCCGGCCTAACCGGCCAGGTCGATAAAGGCACTGGCTTTTAACACGCTGTTGAGTTCTCAAGAAACGGACACCCACCGCGCACGACCCGCTCTCGCGAGCCCCGCTCCGGGGCAACCCTTCAAGCCTACCCGATCCGCCCGCTTTGTCAAAGTCTGGGCGGTTCGGCCTCCAACGTCCCATTTGGGCGCGGACAAGTCCGTCCCAGATGATCTTTTGGAGGTTCCCCCGGGGCCGGCCGCCTTGTCGGCGTCCCGCTCCCCCGTGGGGCGTGTAGAACATTAGGTCCCCGCGAGGGGACCGTCAAATCGATCGTCCAAGCCACGTTTAAGCAGGTCAGTAGGGGTTTTGTGGCCTCAGAACGGCCCCGTTGAGGCCGCTCGTGACCTCACTGTGACGTGGATCTACCGAAGTTTTCCCCGGGTACGGCGAGCGCCCGCCCGGAGAGGTCCGGACGGGCGCTCGCCGCGCGCGGTTCAGGACGCGGTCACCTCGACGCCGCCGACGTTGCGCTTGCCCCGCCGCAGGACGAGGAAGCGGCCGTGCAGCAGGTCACCGGACGCCGGCGCGGCGTCCTCCGACTCGACCTTGGCGTTGTTCAGGTAGACGCCGCCCTGGGTGATCGTCCGCCGGGCCTCCGACTTGCTCTTGCACAGCCCTGAGGCCGTCAGGAGATCCACGACGGGCGGGAGCTCGCCCGGCGGGATCTCCGTGCGGGGCACCTCGGCGAGCGCGGACCTGAGGGTCCGCTCGTCCAGTTCCTCCAGCGCGCCCTGGCCGAACAGGGCCTTGGACGCGGCGATGACCGCGGCCGTCTCGTCCGCGCCGTGGACGAGGGTGGTCATCTCCTCGGCGAGGGCGCGCTGCGGCAGGCGGGCGGCGGGCCGCTCGGCGCCCTGCTTGACCAGGTCCTCGATCTCCTCCCGGGAGCGGAAGCTGAAGACCTTCAGGAACTTCTCCACGTCGCGGTCGTCGGCGTTGATCCAGAACTGGTAGAACGCGTACGGCGAGGTCAGGTCGGGGTCGAGCCAGTACGTCTCGCCCCCGGCGGTCTTGCCGAACTTCGTGCCGTCCGCCTTGGTGAGCAGCGGCGTCGTCAGCGCGTGGGCGCTTCCGCCCTCGACGCGGCGGATGAGGTCGACACCGGCGGTGAGGTTGCCCCACTGGTCGCTGCCGCCCGTCTGAAGGACGCACCCGTGGCGCCGGTACAGCTCGAGGAAGTCCATGGACTGCAGGAGCACGTAGCTGAACTCGGTGTAGCTCATCCCGGTGGTGTCGAGGCGGGCCTTGACGGTCTCCCGGGCGAGCATCCGGTTGACCGGGAAGTGCTTGCCGATGTCGCGCAGGAACTCGATGGCCGACATGGGGCCGGTCCAGTCGAGGTTGCTGACCATGGTGGCGCCGGTGGGACCCTCGTCGAAGTCCAGGAACCGCGACACCTGGCCGTGGATCCGCTCGACCCAGCCGGCGACGGTCTCCTCGGAGTTCAGGACCCGTTCGGCGCTCTTGCCGCTGGGGTCGCCGATCAGGCCGGTGGCGCCGCCGACGAGACCGAGCGGCCGGTGGCCCGCCTTCTGGAAGCGCCGCAGGACGAGGATCTGGATGAGGTTGCCGAGGTGCAGTGAGGGCGCCGTCGGGTCGAACCCGCAATACAGCGTGACCGGCCCCGCGGCGAGCAGCGCCCGCATCTCGTCCAGATCGGTGGACTGCGCGATCAGGCCGCGCCACGCGAGGTCATCCAGGATGTCGGTCACGTTCTCCCTCGTCTCAGCCTTGCCGTCCGGCTCTTTCACCAGACTGCCCGATGGGCCGGAGCCCACGCCAACGATATTCGGAGGTCAGGCCCGCCCGGCGGCCTTCCCGCGGACGCGCGGGACGTGCGCCCGGTACGGCGACACGGTCGGGTCGCCGTCGACGTAGAACCGCCACGGCACCTCCTTGGCGCTGTTGACGCCGGTCCGCGGTCCGCTGCGGACCAGCGCGGGGTCGGCGGGCTCGCCGCGCAGCATCGTCATCTCGCCGCCGGGCGTGCACACGTCCAGGCCGTTCTGGTCCCGGACGACGCCGAGGGCCTGGCACAGCCGGGCCGGGCCGCGGGCCAGGTCGCGGACGGTGGACTTCGGGCGGCGGGCCCGCGCGAGGTCCTCCCCCGCGACGATCTCGCCCGCGCGCAGCAGCACCGCCGACGACGTCCCCTCGGGCCCGCAGACCAGGTTCATGCAGAAGTGCATGCCGTAGGTGAAGTACACGTAGACGTGCCCGGGCGGCCCGAACATGACGGCGTTGCGCTCCGTCCTGCCGCGGTAGGCGTGGGACGCGGGATCCAGCGGACCGGCGTACGCCTCGACCTCGGTGAGCCGCGCGGCGACCTCGCCCTCGGGCGTGCGATGCGTGATCACGTGCCCGAGCAGCGAGGGCGCCACCTCGTCCACCGGCCGGTCGAAGAAGTCCCGTGGCAGCAACGCTCCGTCCATCGCCTCACCGTGGTCTAGGGGGTGGTCCGCCGGTCGACCAGCCTAGGGGGCGGCGCGGACCGCCCCGGCCGGGCGGCGGTCAGTGCCCCTGGGGGACGCCCCCGGCAAGGGCAGCCGGCCGCCGCCTTCCGCTCCGCTCCGGGCGGCGGTCAGGTGTCGGAGCCGGTGGCCCAGGAGGCGTGGTCGTTGACCTGGGCGCGCAGCGCGGCGATCTGCTCGCGGACGCGGTCGGGGGCGGTGCCGCCGTAGGCCTTGCGGGACGCCAGGGCGCCCTGGACGTTGAGGACCTCGCGGACGTCCGGCGTCAGGTGCGGAGAGACCTTGGCCAGCTCGTCGTCGGTGAGGTCGTCGAAGTCCTTGTCGTTGACCTGGCACCAGACGACGAGGTGCCCGACGACCTCGTGGG
This sequence comes from Actinomadura nitritigenes, assembly GCF_017573545.1. GTDB lineage: Bacteria > Actinomycetota > Actinomycetes > Streptosporangiales > Streptosporangiaceae > Spirillospora > Spirillospora nitritigenes. The sequence goes on from NZ_JAGEOK010000026.1 coordinate 3,028, forward strand.
CGTCGCGGAAGGCGACGCCGCGCCGCACCAGCAGCTCGGCGAGGTCGGTGGCGAGGGCGAACCCGTCGGGCGCGGAGGTCTCCAGCCGCTCGGTGTTGACCCGCATGGTGGCGATCAGGCCGGACATGGCGGGCAGGACGAGCAGCAGGGTCTCGACGGCGTCGAACGCGCCCTCCTTGTCCTCCTGCAGGTCGCGGTTGTAGGTGAGCGGCAGGCCCTTGAGCGTGGTGAGGAGGCCGACGAGGTGGCCGATGAGCCGGCCGGCCTTGCCGCGGGCCAGCTCGGCGACGTCGGGGTTCTTCTTCTGCGGCATGATCGACGACCCCGTGGCGTAGGTGTCGTCCATCTCGATCCAGCGGAACTCCTGCGACGCCCAGAGGCAGATCTCCTCGCCGAGGCGGGACAGGTGGACGCCGACCAGCGCGGCGGTGAAGAGGAACTCGGCGACGAAGTCGCGGTCGGCGACGGCGTCCATGGAGTTCGGCGCGGCGGCGTCGAAGCCGAGTTCGGCGGCGGTGGCCTGCGGGTCGAGGGGCAGCGACGAGCCGGCGAGGGCGCCGGAGCCGAGCGGGGAGACCGCGGCGCGCCGGTCCCAGTCGCGGAGCCGGTCGACGTCGCGGGTGAGCGGCTGGACGTGCGCGAGCAGCTGGTGGGAGAACAGGACCGGCTGCGCGTGCTGCAGGTGGGTCATGCCGGGCGCGGCGACGCCGAGGTTGTGCTCGGCCTGCGCGATCAGCGCGGTCTCCAGCTCGACGAGCCGGGAGACGATCTGCCGGGCGTGGTCGCGCAGGTACAGGCGCAGGTCGGTGGCGACCTGGTCGTTGCGGCTGCGGCCGGCGCGCAGCTTGCCGCCGAGGGCGCCGAGCCGCTCCAGCAGGCCGCGTTCGAGGGCGGTGTGCACGTCCTCGTCGGCGACGGCGGGCCGGAACTCCCCGGACCGGCAGGCGGCCTCGAGGTCGTCGAGGGCACCGATCATGCGCTCGAGCTCGTCGTCGGTGAGCAGCCCGGCCCGGTTGAGGACGCGGGCGTGGGCGCGCGAGCCCATCAGGTCGTACGGGGCGAGCCGCCAGTCGAACTGGACGCTCACCGAGAGCCGCGCGAGCGCGTCCGACGGGCCGCCCTCGAACCGGCCGCCCCACAGTCGCGTCGGTGCCTTGGTCACGGAATTCCTCTTCTTCTCGGCGCTGTGCGTTCGTGTACTCGCCATCCCACCATGCCCCGGTGCCGGGGCGCGCGTCAGGCGCCCCGCGCGCCCCGCGCGGCGGCGCCGGGGCCGGGACGGCTCTAACCTCGTCGTTCCCGGCCGGCGGTCAGCCTGAGGAGCGCCTCGGCGACCTCGTCGCCGCCGCTCGGGTCGCGGGCGATGACGAGGATGGAGTCGTCGCCCGCGACCGTGCCGAGGATCGACGGCCATTCGGCGTGGTCGATCGCCGAGGCCAGGTACTGCGCCGCGCCCGGCGGGGTGCGGACGATGACCAGGTTCGCCGACGCCTCCGCCGACACGAGCAGTTCGGCGGCGATCCGGGAGAGCCGTCCGGCGAACGTCTCGGCGGCGCCGGTGCGGGCGCGGCGGATCCGCTCGCCGCCCTCGCCGGGGACCGCGTAGATGAGGCTGCCGTCGTCGGCGCGGAGCTTGACGGCGCCGATCTCGACGAGGTCGCGGGAGAGGGTGGCCTGGGTGACGTCGACACCGTCGTCCTGCAGGAGCTTGGCGAGCTCGCCCTGCGAGTGGACGGGGTGGCGGGTCAGCAGGTCGATCACCCGGGACTGGCGGGCGGTCTTGGTCATCGGGGTGGTCAACGGGATCGCTCCAACAGCCAGATCAGCAGTGCCTTCTGGGCGTGCAGCCGGTTCTCGGCCTCGTCCCACACGCGGCTGCGGGGGCCGTCGAGGACGGCGGCGGTGATCTCCTTGCCGCGGTAGGCGGGCAGGCAGTGCAGGACGATCGCCTCGGGGTCGGCGAGGGCCAGGAGCTCCTCGTTGACCTGGTACGGCTCGTAGAGCGAGGTGTCCTTGCCCTCCTCCCCCATCGACACCCAGGTGTCGGTGGCGAGGACGTCGGCGCCGGCGGCGGCCCGGGCGGCGTCGTCGGTGACGGTCACCGAGCCGCCGGTGGCGGCGGCGATCGCGGCGGCGCGCGCGACGACGGCGGGGTCGGGCGGCAGGGACGCCGGCGCGGCGACGCGGACGTGCATCCCGGCGGTGGCGCAGCCGAGCAGGTAGGAGTGGGCCATGTTGTTGGCGCCGTCGCCGAAGTAGGCGAGGGAGGCGCCGGTGAGGCCGCCCTTGGCCTCCCGGACGGTCTGCAGGTCGGCGAGGATCTGGCAGGGGTGGTACTCGTCGGTGAGGGCGTTGACGACGGGGACGGCGGTGCCTGCGGCCATCTCCTCGACGCGCTCCTGCCCGGCCGTCCGCCAGACGATCGCCGCGACCTGGCGTTCGAGCACGCGGGCGGTGTCGGCGATGGTCTCGCCGCGGCCGAGCTGGCTGCTGCCGGCGTCCATGACGAGGGGGTGGCCGCCGAGCTCGGCGATGCCGGTCGCGAACGACAGCCGGGTCCGGGTGGACGGCTTGTCGAAGAGCACCGCGACGGACTGCGGGCCTTCGAGCGGCCGGTAGGCGAAGCGGTCCTTCTTGGCCTTCGCGGCGAGGTCGAGGACCTCGGCCTGCTCGGCGGGCGCGAGGTCGTCGTCGCGCAGGAAGTGCCTGACGGTCATGGGGGTCAGCTCTCCTTCACGGCGGACGCGGCGGCGTCGAGGATCGAGGGGAACGCGGTGGTGAACGAGCGGGCCTGCTCCTCGGTGAGGATGAGGGGCGGGGCCATCCGCAGGGCGTCGGGCTGGAGCGCGTTGACGAGGAAGCCGGCGTCGCGGGCGGCGGCCTCGACGGCGGGCGCGTACGGGCCGGTGAGGACGGCGGCGCGCCACAGGCCCCGGCCCCGGACGCCCTTGAGCAGCGGGTGGTCGATCGCCGCGATCCCGGACGCGAGGACCTCCCCGACGGCGGCGGCGTTGGCGAGCAGGCCGTCCTTCTCGATGGTGTCGAGGACGGCGAGGGCGGCGGCGGCGCTGACCGGGTTGCCGCCGAACGTGCTGCCGTGGTCGCCCTTGGCGAAGGTCGCGCCGTGCTCACCGAAGGCGACGCAGGCGCCGATCGGCAGGCCGCCGCCGAGCCCCTTGGCGAGCGTGAGGACGTCCGGGCGGGCGTTCTCGTGCTGGAAGGCGAACCAGGCGCCGGTCCGGCCGATCGCGGACTGGATCTCGTCGGCGACGAACAGCGCGCCTGTCGCGTCGCAGATCTCCCGGGCCGCGGTGAAGTAGCCGTCGGGCGGGGGGACGACGCCGGCCTCGCCCTGCGTGGGTTCGAGGAACACCGCGGCGCACCGCTCGTCCACGGCGGCCTTGAGCGCGTCCGCGTCGCCGTAGGGGACGAACCGGACGTCGATGGCGAACGGGCCGAACGGCTCGCGGATCGCCTTCTTCCCGGTGAGCGACAGCGCGCCCATGCTGCGGCCGTGGAACCCGTTCTCCGTCGCGACGAAGTACGTCCGGCCGTTCGCCTTCCCGTACTTGATCGCGAGCTTCAGCGCGGCCTCGTTGGCCTCGGTGCCGCTGTTGGCGAGGAACACCCGCCCGTCGCCGCCGAGCAGGTCCCGCAGCCGCTCGGCGAGCCGCACCTCGGGCTCGTTCAGGAACAGGTTGGACGTGTGGGCGATGGACGCGACCTGCGCGGACACCGCCTCGACGAGGGCGGGGTGGGCGTGCCCGAGGGAGCTGACCGCGATGCCGGCGATCAGGTCGAGGTACGCGCGCCCGTCGGCGTCCCACACCCGGCAGCCCTCGCCGCGCGCCAGCGCGACCGGGGGGACGCCGTAGTTCGGCATGAACGCGGCCTCGAACCGCTTCCGCAGGTCGGCGGCGCTCATCGGGCTCACCTGCGAGGTGGCTCCGCTCATTTCACGTCCCCCGTCACCGGTCCGCCGGGGAGGCTCGGCAGCACCATCGTTCCGATCCCTTCGTCGGTGAAGATCTCCAGCAGCAGCGAGTGCGGGACCCGGCCGTCCAGGACGTGCGCCCGCGGGACGCCGCCGCGCACGGCGGCCAGGCACGCCTCCATCTTCGGCACCATGCCGGCGGACAGGTCCGGCAGCAGCGCCGCCAGCTCGTCGGTGGTCAGCCGGTCGATCACGTCGTCGCTGTCGGGCCAGTCGGAGTACAGGCCCTCGACGTCGGTGAGCACGACGAGCTTCACCGCGTCCAGCGCGACGGCGAGCGCCGCGGCGGCCGTGTCGGCGTTGACGTTGTACACCTCGCCGTCGTCGCCGCGCGCGACGCTCGACACGACCGGGACGCGCCCGTCGTCCAACAGCGCGCGGACGGCGCCGACCTGCACCTCGACGATCTCGCCGACCTGGCCGATGTCGACCCGCTCGCCGTCCACGAGCGCGTGCTTGCGCTCGGCGGTGAACAGGTTGGCGTCCTCGCCGGACATGCCGACGGCGAACGGCCCGTGGCGGTTGATCAGCCCGACGACGTCCCGCTGCACCTGCCCGGTCAGCACCATCCGGACGACCTCCATGGCCTCCGGGGTGGTGACGCGCAGCCCGGCGGTGAACGTCGAGTCGATGCCGTTGCGCTCCAGCGCGGCGTTGATCTGCGGGCCGCCGCCGTGCACGATGACCGGCTTCAGCCCGGCGTAGCGCAGGAACACGATGTCCTCGGCGAACTGGTGCCGCAGCGCCTCGTCGGTCATCGCGTGCCCGCCGTACTTGATCACGACGGTCGTGCCGTGGAAGCGCTCCAGCCACGGCAGCGCCTTGATCAGCGTCTCCGCCTTGCCCATGACCCCGGCGCGGTTCTTGCGCATCTGCGCGCCGCTCGTGATCGCGCTCATGTGGAGTACGCCGAGTTCTCGTGGACGTAGTCGGCGGTGAGGTCGCTCGTCCAGACGGTCGCGCTGTGCGGGCCGGCCGACAGGTCGGCGGTGATCGTCACGTCGCGGGGGCGCATGTCGACCTTGTCGCGGTCGTCGCCGAACGAGCCGTTCCGGCACACCCACACGCCGTTGATCGCGACGTTGAGCTGGTCGGGCTCGAACACGGCGTCGGTGGTGCCGATCGCCGACAGCACCCGGCCCCAGTTCGGGTCCTCGCCGTGGATGGCGCACTTGAGCAGGTTGTTGCGGGCGATGGACCGGCCGACCGCGACGGCGTCGTCCTCGGACGCGGCGCCGACGACCTCGATCGCGATGGCCTTGGACGCGCCCTCGGCGTCCACGAGGAGCTGCCGGGTCAGGTCGGCGCACACCTCGGTGAGCAGCGCGGTGAACTCGTCCTCGCCGGGGACGGCGCCGGTCGCGCCGGACGCCATCAGCAGGACGGTGTCGTTGGTCGACGTGCAGCCGTCGGAGTCGAGCCGGTCGAAGGTGACGCGGGTCGCGGCGCGCAGCGACCGGTCCAGCGCCTCGGCGGGCAGGTCGGCGTCGGTGGTGATGACGCACAGCATGGTGGCGAGGGACGGGGCGAGCATGCCCGCGCCCTTCGCCATCGCGCCGATCATGTAGCCGCCCTCGCCCTGCCGGAAGGAGATCTTGGCGACGGTGTCGGTGGTGCGGATCGCGTCGGCGGCGGCGAGGCCGCCGTCGCCGCGCGACAGCTCGGCGACGGCCTTGTCCACACCGGGCAGCAGCGCGTCCATCGGCAGCCGCTGGCCGATCAGGCCGGTGGAGCAGACGGCGATCTCGCCGGCGGAGTCGACGAGCAGCTCGGCGGCCTTCTCCGCGGTGGCGTGCGTGTCCTGGAAGCCGGCGGCGCCGGTGCAGGCGTTGGCGCCGCCGGAGTTCAGCACGACCGCGCGGACGCGGCCGCCCTTGAGGACCTGCTCCGACCACAGGACGGGCGCGGCCTTGACGCGGTTGCGGGTGAAGACGGCGGCGGCTGCGCGGGACGGCCCGTCGTTGACGACGATGGCCAGGTCGCGGGTGCCGCTGTCCTTCAGTCCGGCGACGACGCCGGCGGCGCGGAAACCCCGGGGGGCGGTGACGCTCAAGGGGACACTCCGATCGTGGTCAGCCCGAGTTCTTCCGGGAGGCCGAGGGCGAGGTTGGCGCTCTGGACGGCGCCGCCCGCGGTGCCCTTGGCGAGGTTGTCGATGGCGGCGACCGCGATGATCCGGCCGGCCGCCTCGTCCAGGGCGACCTGGACGAGCGCGGTGTTCGCGCCGAGCGTCATGGAGGTGGCGGGCCACTGCCCCTCGGGCAGCAGGCCGAGGAACGGCTCCCCGGCGTAGGCGTCGCCGTAGGCGGCGCGGAGGGTCGCGGCGGTGACGCCGGGCAGGGCCTTGGCCGTGCAGGTCGCGAGGATGCCGCGGCTCATCGGGGCGAGCGTCGGCGTGAACGACACGGTGACCGGCCCGCCGGCGACGGCGCCGAGGTTCTGCGCCATCTCGGGGGTGTGTCGGTGGACGCCGCCGGCCGCGTAGGCGCTGACGGAGCCCATGACCTCGCTGCCGAGCAGGTGCGGCTTGAGGGCGCGTCCGGCGCCGGAGGTGCCGGACGCGGCGACCACGACGACGTCGGGTTCGGCGAGCCCGGCGGCGAACGCCGGGAACAGCGCGAGGGTGACGGCGGTCGGGTAGCAGCCGGGGACGGCGATCCGCTTGGTGGAGCGGAGCGCGTCGCGCTGCCCGGGCAGCTCCGGCAGCCCGTACGGCCAGGTGCCGGCGTGCGGGGTGCCGTAGAAGGCGTCCCAGGCGGCGGGGTCGGCGAGCCGGTGGTCCGCGCCGCAGTCGACGACCAGCACGTCGTCGCCGAGCTCCGCGGCGAGCGGCCCCGACCGGCCGTGCGGCAGGGCGAGGAACACCACGTCGTGGCCGGCCAGGGTGTCCGGGGTGGTCTCCTCCAGGACGCGCCCGGCCAGGGAGCGCAGGTGCGGCTGGTGCGCGCCGAGCTCCGTGCCGGCGTTGGAGCCGGCGGTGAGGGCGCCGATCTCGAACTCTGGATGTCCCGCGAGGATGCGCAGCAGCTCGCCGCCCGCGTAACCGCTGGCGCCGGCCACCGCCGTCCGGATTCCCATGTCCACTCCTTCGAAGCAACGGGTAAGAGTATGCATGCAACTGGAAACCTATTCAACGTCGTACCGGCGGCCGGCCGGTTCTGAGACGAGCGACACAGCGGCGGCGGGGACGCGACCGACGTCCAGAACGTCAACATCGGTTGACACGCCCTCGATGTCAACCTACATTGACATCCATGGCCGGGAGAGTAATTAGGCATCTAAAGATTTGCCCTCGAACCATCAGCGCTCTAACATCGCCGCCATGGAGAACCTCGGCTACGACCTCAAGGTCCTCGGCCCCATGGAGGAGTGGCCCCTCGGCCGGCTCTTCGCCGCGGCGACGCGGCTGTCGGGTCCCGTCGTCTGGCGGATCGTCGAGCGGCACGGCATCAGCCCCGCGGGGTTCTTCCTGCTCCGCCTGCTCGTCATCGAGGACGGCCTGCGGCCCGGCGAGTGCGCCAAACGGCTGCTGGTCACCCCCGCCACCGTGACCTCCGTGGTCGACACGCTCGAGCGCAACGGCCACGTCGTCCGGGAGCGCTCGCACCGCGACCGGCGCGGGGTGATGCTGCGGATCACCGACTCGGGCCGCCGGCTGGTCGCCGAGAAGTCCGGCCCGATCGGCGCGGACCTGCACGAGCTCTACGACGTCGTCGACGAGGGCGACGAGGCGGCCGTCCGCCGGTTCCTGCTCAACCTGATCAAGCAGTTCGAGACCTACTCCGAGGGCACGCAAGGGAAGGGAGAAGGCGCGTGAGCGCACCCCCCGAGCCCGCCGTCCAGACGGTGGAGCTGAAGAAGACCTACCCGGCCGCCGGACCGCGGCCCGAGGTGCCCGCCGTCCGGGGCATCGACCTGGACGTGCCCCGCGGCGAGTTCTTCGGGCTGCTCGGCCCGAACGGCGCGGGCAAGTCCACGACCATCGGCATGCTCACCACCCTGGTCGTCCCGACCGGCGGCACCGCACGGGTGACCGGGCTGGACGTGGTGAGGGACGCCGTCGAGATCAAGCGCCGCATCGGCGTGGTGTCGCAGAACAACACCCTCGACAGCGACCTGACCGCCGCCGAGAACCTGGAGTTCCGCGGCCGGTTCTTCGGGCTCGGCGCGCGCGACGCCCGGCGCCGCGCCGACGAGCTCATGGAGCTGTTCGGGCTCACCGAGCACCGCAAGGGCAACCCGTTCGAGATGTCGGGCGGGCAGGCCAAGCGGGTGATGATCTGCCGGGCCCTGATGCACGGGCCCGAGGTGCTGTTCCTGGACGAGCCGACGGCCGGCCTCGACCCGCAGACCCGCACCAACCTGTGGGAGGTGCTGCGCGGCCTGCAGGCGGGCGGGCAGACCATCCTGCTCACGACCCACTACATGGAGGAGGCCGAGGCGCTCTGCGACCGCGTCGCGGTCGTCGACCACGGGAAGATCCTCGCCGCGGGCACCGTGGACGAGCTGAAGGACGCGGCGGGCGCCGACACCGTCATCACCGTCGCCTACGACGCGCCCGCGCCCGACCAGATCCACAAGCTGTCCGACCGCGACGGCATCAGCAAGGTCGAGGTCAACGACGGGCAGGTCCGGGTGTTCGCCACCGAGCCCGAGGGGATCCTCGGCGAGCTGGTCGCGATCGGGTCGGCCGCCGGCGTCGGGGTCACCGACGCCACGCAGCTGCGCCCCAGCCTGGAGACCGTCTTCCTCACCCTCACCGGAAGGGAATACCGCGAATGACCGCCCCGGCCGCGACCGTCCTGACGCCCCCGCCGCCGGCGCGGGCGACGATCCCCCGCACGTTCGCCGCGATGATGGCGCGCGAGGCGCGGGTGATGCGCAAGAACTTCCTGTCGACGTTCGTCCGGGTGCTGGTGCAGCCGGTGATGTTCGTGTTCGTGTTCTCGTACGTGCTGCCCAAGCTCGGCGGCGGCGCGATGGCGGGCGGGCCCGGGGGGCCGACGTTCTCCACGATCCTGGTGCCCGGGCTGGTCGGCTCGTCCATCATCATGCAGGCGATGATGGCGGTGATCTTCCCGCTGATGATGGAGCTGAACTGGCAGAAGTCCATCACCGACCGGGCGCTGGCGCCGGTGCCGATCCCGCTGCTGGCGGTCCAGAAGATCGTCGCGGCGGCCCTGCAGGGGCTGATCGGCGGGCTGCTGGTGTTCCCGGCCGTGCTGCTCATCCACGCCGAGGGCCAGTCCCCCCACGTGCACGTCGGGAACTGGGCCGTGCTGGTCGTGGTGATGGTGGCCGGGTCGCTGCTGGCCGCGTCCGGCGGGCTGCTGCTCGGCACGCTGCTGAACCCGCAGAAGGTGCAGGTGCTGTTCGCGATGGTGCTGCTGCCGATGACGATGCTCGGCTGCGTGTACTACCCGTGGTCGGCGCTGGACCACATCCGGTGGCTGCAGATCCTCAGCCTGTTCAACCCGCTCGTGTACATCAGCGAGGGGCTGCGCAGCACCCTGACGCCCGCCGTCCCGCACATGCCGGTGTGGGCGTTCCTGCTGGCGATCGTCGGCGGGACGGCCCTGCTGACGTGGGCCGCCACCCGCACGTTCACGCGCCGCGTCCTGACCTGACCGGCGCCCCGGCAGGCCCCGCGCGGACGTTCCGCGCGGGGCCTGCCGCGTCACACGGGCCCCGCCTCGGCAAGGCCGGTGCGGCGGTCCATGCGCAGCCACCGGGTGAGGCGCAGCGTCCGCAGGAACGGCAGGTCGTGGCTGACCACGATCAGCGCGCCCTCGTAGGCGGCGAGGGCCTCGCCGAGCCGCGCGGCGCTGTCCATGTCGAGGTCGTTGGTCGGCTCGTCCAGCAGCAGGAGCCGCGGCGCCGGGTCGGCGAGCAGCAGCGACGCCAGCACCGCGCGCAGCCGCTCGCCGCCCGACAGGGTCCCGGCGAGCCGGTCCGCGCCCGCGCCGCGGAACAGGAACCGCGCCAGCCCCTGCCGGATCTCGGCCGGCGTCGCCGACGGCGCGGCCGCGCGCACGTTGTCGACGACGCTGCGGCCCCCGTCGAGGACGTCGAGCCGCTGCGGCAGGTACCGCACGCCGTCCACGCCGATCCGCACCGACACCCCTTCCGGGACGCGCTCGCCGGTGAGCGCGCGCAGGAGCGTCGTCTTCCCCGAGCCGTTCGGCCCGGTGAGCGCGATCCGCTCCGGGCCCCGCACGAGCAGCTCGGTCAGCGTGCCCGGCGCCGGCTCGGGCGCGCGGAGCCCGGTGACCGCGGCGACCGTCCGCCCGGCCGGGACGCGGGTGGCGGGCAGCTCGATCCGGATCGCGGCGTCCTCGCGCACCGCGTCCTCTGCCTCGGCGAGCCGCGCCCGCGCCCCGGCGAGGCGTTCCTCGTGCATGATGCGGTGCTTGCCCGCCGAGACCTGCGCCTCGCGTTTCCGCAGCTTCATGACCGCCCTCGGTTCGCGCTTGCTCTCGTACATCTTGTTCGCGTACCGCTTGCGGCGGGCGAGCTTGACGTGGGCCTCCTCCAGTTCGCGCTTCTGCCGGCGCAGGTCGGTCCCGGCGGCCCGGACCATCCGTTCCGCGGCCTCCTTCTCGACGGCGAGCAGCTCCTCGTAGGCGGACAGGTTGCCGCCGAACGACCGGACGGCGCCGTCGCGCAGGTCGGCGATGGCGTCGACCCGGTCCAGCAGCTCCCGGTCGTGGCTGACGACGACCAGTACGCCCGTCCAGGACTCGACCGCGTCGTACAGGCGGCGCCGCGCGTCGAGGTCGAGGTTGTTGGTCGGCTCGTCGAGGAGCAGCACGTCGGGGCGGGCGAGGAACAGCGCGGCCAGCCCGGTCATCACCGCCTCGCCGCCCGACAGGGTCGCGACGGGCCGGTCCAGGCCGAGGTGGGCGAGGCCGAGCCGGCCGAGCTCGGCCAGGGCGCGCTCCTCGACGTCCCAGCCGTCGCCGACGGCGGCGAAGTTCTCCTCGGTGGCCTCGCCGCGCTCGATGGCGTGCAGCGCGGTGCGGGCCGCGCCGATGCCGAGCAGGTCCGCGACGGTCGCGGAGCCGTCCAGGGCGAGGTTCTGCGGCAGGCGGCCGACCTCGCCGTCGACGGCGACGGTCCCGGATCCGGGACGCAGCTCCCCGGCGATCAGCCTGAGCAGGGTGGATTTGCCGGACCCGTTGACCCCGATCAGGCCGGTCCGGCCGGCGCCGAACGCGGCGTCCAGGCCGTCGAGGACGGCGGTGCCGTCCGGCCACGCGAACGACAGGCCCGAGCAGACGATGGCGAATGACATGAGCGGCCTCCATGGCGGGCGGGCTGACTGCTGACACCTGGAGGCACCGCGAAGGCGCGCGACGCGCGGGCGGGCATGAAGAAGCCCGGCGGGACGTGGATCCGCTGAGGTCGTGCGCGGGCCGGTGGACGGCCGCTGCGCGGTGCCGGACCTCAGAACTCCAACGGACTCCCCTGCCGGGCGGCGATGTGACGCGTCCAGACTACCCGGACTCTTATCGCGACACAAGTAGCTTTAAGTGCCGGGAGCCTCGGCCGCGCCGGCCGAACATGGACGTGCCCCGGGCCCGTTGCAGGCCCGGGGCACGTCCCCGCAGATCAGCGCCGCGTATCAGGCGCCGCGCAGAACGGCGCCGGTACGGTCGGCCGCGACGGCGACCGCGGCGTCGCGGGCCTGCGACGCCTCCTCGGCGGTGAGGGTGCGGTCCGGGGCGCGGAACCGCAGCGAGTAGGCGAGGGACTTGCGGCCCTCCCCCACCTGCTCGCCGGTGTAGACGTCGAACAGCCGGATCGCCTCCAGCAGCTCGCCCGCGCCGTCGCGCAGCGCCGCCTCCACCTCGGCGGCGGGCACGCCGGAGTCGACCACGAGCGCGACGTCCTGCGTGGCGACCGGGTAGGTCGACACGTGCGGCGCGCGGACCGCCACCGGCTCGCCGAGGCGGCGCAACTCCAGCTCCATCGCGCAGGTGCGCGCCGGCAGGCCGTACGCCTTGGTGACGCGCGGGTGCAGCTCACCGGCGTGGCCGACGAGCGTGTCGCCCGCGTACAGCGCGGCGCAGCGGCCCGGGTGCCAGGGCGCGTGCTGGTCGGCCTTCACGGTCAGCTCCACGCCGACCTCGGCCGCCACCATGCGCGCGGCCTGCACCGCGTCCGCCCACAGCGCCGGGCGCCCGCCGCCCCACCAGCCCGAGGGCTCGCGGTCGCCGGACAGCACGACCGCCACCCGGTACGGCTGGTCGGGCAGCGCCGCCTCCACGGACGCGACCTCCTCGGCCGTCGGGCCGCGGTCCACCGCGAGCCGCGGCGCCCGCTGCGGCGCGTCCGGGCGGGGCCGGAACACCACGCCCAGCTCGAACAGCGCCGTGTCGGGGAACCCGCGCCCCACGTTGTGCGCCAGCGTCCGCAGCAGGCCCGGCAGCAGCGTGGTGCGCAGCAGCGGCTCCTCCTCCGACAGCGGGTTCGCCAGCCGCAGCGCGCGGCGGCGCGCGTCGTCGGCGGGCAGCTGCAGGTCGTCCCAGTCCTTCGCGGAGACGAACGGGAACGCGAGCACCTCGACGTACCCGGCGCCGGCGAGCGTGCGGCCCACGCGGCGGCGCAGCCGCTGCTGGATCGTCAGGCCGCGCCCGGCGGACGGGCGCGGCGCGCGCGCCGGGATGTCCTCGTAGCCCTCGAGGCGGATGACCTCCTCGGCGAGGTCGTTCGGGTCGGTCAGGTCCGGCCGCCACGACGGCGGCGTCACCGTGAGGACGTCGTCCCCCTCGACCGCGCAGCCGACCTCCTCCAGCCGCCGCACGACGGTGTCGCGGCCGTACGTCACGCCCGCGACCTTGTCCGGGTGCCCGGCCGGCATCGTGATCACGACCCGCGCGACGGGGGCCTCGGCGTGCGTGACGCCCGGCGCGATCTCCGCGCCGCCCAGCTCCGCCAGCATCCGCGCCGCGCGGTACGACGCGTACAGCGGCAGCTCGCGGTCGACGCCGCGCTCGAACCGGTACGACGCCTCGCTGTGCAGCCTGTGCCGGCGGCTCATCCGGGCGGTGCCGATCGCGTCGAAGTGCGCGGCCTCGATGACGATGTCGGTCGACCGGTCGTCGATCTCCGTCGCGAGACCGCCCATCGTCCCGGCCATCGAGATGGGGCCCGACTCGTCGGTGATGAGGATGTCCTCGGCGTCCAGCTTCCGCTCGACGTGGTCGAGGGTCTCCAGGCTCTCGCCCTTCTCGGCGCGCCGCACCACGATCGGGCCGGTGAGCTTCGCGTGGTCGAACGTGTGCAGCGGCTGCCCGAGCTCCAGCATCAGGTAGTTCACGACGTCGACCGCCAGCGACACCGGCCGCATCCCCGCGCGGTGCAGGCGGACCTGCATCCACATCGGGGTCGGCGCGTCCGGGTCGAAGCCGCGCACCTCCCGCAGGACGAACCGGTCGCACGCGGTCGGGTCGCCGATGCTCGCCGGGTACGCCTCGCCGTTCTTGGCGGGCAGCTCCACGTCCGCCGGGTCCTTGAACGGGACGCCGTAGGCGATCGCGGCCTCCCGGGCGATGCCGCGGATCGACAGCGCGTAGCTGCGGTCCGGGGTGACGGCGATGTCGAGGACGTCGTCGCGGATGCCGAGCAGCTCGACGGCGTCGGCGCCGACCGGCGCGTCCGGCGGCAGCACCAGGATGCCGCTGTGGTCGTCGCCGATGCCGAGCTCGGTGACCGAGCAGATCATGCCCTCGGACATCTTGCCGTAGGTCTTGCGGGCGCCGATCCGGAACCCGCCGGGCAGCACGCCGCCGGGCAGGATCACCACGACGCGGTCGCCGACCGCGAAGTTGGTCGCGCCGCAGACGATGTTCTGCGGCTCGCCGGTGCCGTTGGCGTCGCCGACGTTCACCTGGCAGTACCGGATCGGCTTCTTGAAGCCGGTCAGCTCCTCGATCGCGAGGACCTCGCCGACCACGAGCGGGCCGGAGAGGTCGGCGCCGGCCTGCTCGACCGTCTCGACCTCCAGGCCCGCCGCGATCAGCCTGGCGGCCAGGTCCCGGCCGGTCACGCCGGCCGGCAGCTCGACGTGCTCGCGCACCCAGGAAAGCGGGGCCCGCATCAGATCTCCATCCCGAACGGGAGGGTGAACCGGACGTCGCCCTCCACCATGTCGTACATGTCCTCCACGCCGTGCCGGAACATCAGCGTCCGCTCGACGCCCAGCCCGAACGCCCAGCCGCTGTAGCGGTCCGGGTCGACGCCGCAGGCCACCAGCACCCGCGGGTTGACCATGCCGCAGCCGCCCAGCTCGATCCAGCCCTCCGAGCCGCAGGTGCGGCACGGCTCGCCGCCCGGCTCGGCGGACGCCCCACGGCACACGAAGCACTGCATGTCCACCTCCGCCGACGGCTCGGTGAACGGGAAGTACGACGGCCGGAACCGGGTCTTCAGCCCCGCGCCGAACATGCCGGTGACGAACGCGTCGATGCCGCCGCGCAGGTCCGCCATCGTCAGGCCCTCGTCGACGGCGAGGCCCTCCAGCTGGTGGAACACCGGGCTGTGCGTGGCGTCCAGCTCGTCGGTGCGGAAGGTGCGCCCCGGCGCGACCACGTACACCGGCAGCGGCCGCGACAGCAGCGACCTGATCTGCATCGGCGAGGTGTGCGTGCGCATCACCAGCCCGGACTCCTCCGACTCCACGAAGAAGGTGTCCTGCATGGTGCGGGCCGGGTGGTCGGGCAGGAAGTTCAGCGCGTCGAAGTTGAACCACTCCGCCTCGACCTCGGGGCCCTCGGAGACCTCGAAGCCCATCGCGACGAAGACGTCGGCCATCCGCTCCTGCATGGTGGTCAGCGGGTGCCGGGCGCCGCGCGGCGCGCGGTCCCAGGGCAGCGTGACGTCGACGGTCTCCTCGACGAGGACCCGCTGGTCGCGCTCCTCCTCCAGGACGGCCTGGCGCTCCTTCAGCGCCTTGGACACCGCGCCGCGGGCGGCGCCGATGCGCTTGCCCGCGTCGGCGCGCGCCGCCGGCGGCAGCGCGCCTATCTCCCGGTTGGCGAGGGCCAGCGGGGAACGGTCGCCGGCGTGCGCCAGGCGGACCTGCTTGAGTGCGTCGAGGTCGGCGGCCGCGGCGATCGCGGCGAGCGCCTCGTCGCGGGCCTGGTCGAGCTGCTCGGGCTGCAACGCGGACACCTCGACGGGGTCATAGGACTTGTTGGGTGCAGACATGGTGGTGTGATCGACTCCGGTCGGCGTGGGACGCCCGCAGTCTAGTGCGCGGACGGTGAGGATCCGGAAAGCGTGCGCGTGACGCGCGGCCCGCCCGGAGCCCTTCCGCCGCCGCGGGCCGCGCCCGGGACGGGCTCAGCTCGCGTGGTCGGGGGCCCCGGCGGGCACGGTAAATCGGAACTCGGCGCCGCCGCCGGGCGCCCGCCGCACGGTGATCGCGCCGCCGTGCGCCTCGACCAGGCCCTTCACGATGTACAGGCCGAGGCCGGTGCCGCCGCGCCGGTTGCCGCCCGGGCCGCGCCAGAACTGCCGGAAGACGCGCTGGACGGCCTCGGGCGGTATGCCCTCGCCCTCGTCGCGCACCGACACGGCCGCCCCCTCCTTGTGCGCGTCCGGCTCCACCACGATGGTGACAGTCCCGGCGCCGTGCCGCACCGCGTTTTCCACCAGGTTGCCCAGGATCTGGTCCATCTTGTCGGGATCCAGCCACATCTCGGGCAGCTCGCCGCGGACCTCGAACCGGAACCGGTCCTCGGCGTCGCCGGCGGCGACCCGGCCCGCGATGACCTTGCGGACCTCCTCGGGCAGGTCGACGACCTGGCGGCGCATCTCCAGCCGGCCCGCCTCGATCCGGGACACGTCCAGCAGCTCGGTGATCAGCCGGGTGACGCGGTCGGCGTCGGCGTTGACGGTCTCCAGCATGACCCGCTTCTGGTCGTCGTTGAAGCGGTGCCACTTGGCGAGCAGCGTCGCGGTGAAGCCCTTGACGCTGGTCAGCGGGGAGCGCAGCTCGTGCGCGACGGTCGACACCAGGTCGGCGCGGTCGCGCTCCTGGCGGGCGCGGTGCTGCGCGTCCCGCAGGCAGACGGTGAACCGCTCGACGCGGCCGCCCTCGCCGCGCCGGTACCCGGCGGTCACCAGCAGCTCGGTGCCGCCGGCCAGGAACAGCGCCCGCTCGGGGTGCCGAGTGCGGGTCACCAGGCCGTCGTAGGGCGACAGGCATTTCCACCAGTCGCGGCCTTCGGCGTCGTGCAGCGGCAGGACGTCGCGGAAGTCGCGGCCCAGCGCGGCCGCGGCGGCGATCCCGGTCATCCGCTCGGCGGCGGCGTTGAACACCACGACGCGGGCGTCGCGGTCGGCGACCAGCAGCCCGTCCGGCAGGTCGTCCGCCTGCCCGGGCTCGAAGAGAGCGCGCGCGGCCACGCCGGGGGGTTCCTCTCCGCCCACAGCGGCCTCCAGAACACCGGTAGAGCGCGGCCTGTCGAGAAGAGACTCTATCCGCAGTCGGGCCCCTTACGGGACCCGGAGAACGCCTAGCGGCAAGGCATTTGTAGCCACCGGGCAGGTCCTGGCGGGCGTCCCCGGACGGGCTGCGAGCGGGGCGGCAGGGCCCTCGGGAAGCATGATCGGCACGGACCCGACCCTGACCTGCGCGACCGGGACCGCGAGTCCGTTCGCGGCCGCGGCCGACCGTGCCCGGCGCCCGGACGTGCCCGGTCCTGCTCCGACCTGCTCGAACGTGCTCGAACGTGTCCGGGCGTCCTCGATCGTGCTCAGCGGGAGCCGGTCGGCGAGCCCTGGCCCGCGAGCGCGTCCGCCACGTCCGCGTGCACCGTGAACAGCCGGTGCAGGCCGGTGATCCGCAGCAGCCGCAGCTGGGCGGGCCGCACCCCGGCCAGCACGATCTCGCCGCCGGTGGCGGAGATCTCGTTGTGCGCGCCGACCAGCGCGCCGAGGCCCGCCGCGTCGCAGAACGGGACGGCGGCGAAGTCCAGCACCAGCCGGCGCGCCCCCGCGGCGTGCGCCTTGACCAGCCGGGCCCGCAGGCCGTCCGCGGTGTGCAGGTCGATCTCGCCGGTCACCGTGACGACGGCGGTCCCCGGCCGCCGCTCGGCCACCTCGATCGCCAGGCCGGCCACCGGGCCGGGCGCCCAAGCGCCGGTCCCGTCGAGCGCCGCCGTGCCGGGCGCCGCGGAGCCGCGGGCGGCGGCCTGGCCGGCGCCGGTCCGGCACCGGATCTCCGGCGCGCGCCGGCCCGGCCGTCTCGCCGGCCTGGTCTCCTCGGTCATCACGTTCGCCCCCACTTCATGCGGCTCCCTTGCCGCCCTGGTCAACGCCCTGGTCAACACGGTAGGCAGCGGGCCGGAGCGGTGAAATCCACCGCCGGGCCGGTATCCCGCTCCTACCTGGGAATGAGTTCCGCGCGCCGGCGGGCCCCCTGCCCATCCGTTCGCGGGAAGACCATCTTCGCAGCTCACATGCCGCGAAACGGCCTCGAAGGCGACCGCTTGCGGCCAGCCGGCCACGGAACGCATTGAACCTTCGCGGCCCCTCGTACGTGACCGTCGGCTCGCCCGTGCCCTGCAGGAGTTCCACGGGCCGGCCGGGTGCCGCGCCGCAGGGCGCGCGCCCGTCTCAGGCCCGGCGCTGCGCCCGGGCCGAGGCGTACAGGCAGACGGCCGCGGCCGTCGCCAGGTTGAGGCTCTCGGCCCGGCCGTAGATCGGCACCCGGACGACCTCGTCCACGTGCCGGAGGATCTCCTCCGGCAGGCCCCACGCCTCGTTGCCGAACACCCAGGCGGTGGGCCGTGCCAGCAGCCCCTGGTCGATGGCCTCGTCCAGGGTCCGGTCGCCCGCGCCGTCGGCGGCGAGCACCGTCAGCCCCGCCCGCTTCAGCTCGGGGATCAGGGTGTCGAAGCGCGGGCCGACCACGACCGGCAGATGGAACAGGCTGCCCGCCGAGGCGCGCACGCACTTGCCGTTGTAGGGGTCGACGGACGCGTCGGTGAAGACCACCGTCTCCGACCCCGCCGCGTCGGCGGTGCGCAGCACCGTCCCGGCGTTGCCGGGGTCGCGGACGTGCGCGAGGACGGTCACCAGCCGCGGCCCGGCCTCCAGCGCGCCGGCCAGCGGGACGTCCACGAACCCGCAGACCGCCAGCAGCCCCTGCGGGGTGACGGTCTGCGCCAGCTCGGCCATGATCTCGCCGCTGACCCGCAGCACCGGGACCCCGGCGCGCTCGGCGGCGCCCACCAGATCGGGATGGCGGGACTCGGCCTCGGCCGTGGTGAACAGCTCGGCCAGCCCGCCGGGGATCTCCAGCGCCTCCCGCACCGCCTGCGGCCCCTCGGCGAGGAACAGCCCCTCACGGCGCCGGAAGGCGCGTTTGGCGAGCCGGCGAGCGGCCTTCACCCGTGGTGATCGGATAGAGGTCAGCTCGCGGCCCGCCATGTCGCCGTACTCGCCCGTCGCCAGGTCGCCCGGCTCAGGCGGCCTCCGCCGGGAGCGCGTCCTTGGCCACCTTGACCAGGGCGGCGAACGCGGGGGCGTCGTTCACGGCGAGCTCGGCCAGCATGCGCCGGTCGACCTCGACCTCGGCGGCCTTCAGGCCCTGGATGAACCGGTTGTAGGTGATGCCGTTGGCGCGGGCCGCGGCGTTGATCCGCTGGATCCACAGGCGGCGGAACTGGCCCTTGCGGTCCTTGCGGTCCCGGAAGGCGTAGGTCATCGAGTGGAGCTGCTGCTCCTTGGCCTTGCGGTACAGCCGCGAACGCTGGCCGCGGTAGCCGCTCGACCGCTCCAGAACGACCCGACGCTTCTTGGCGGCGTTGACCGCCCGCTTCACGCGTGCCACGTGCTGAACTCCTTCGTGGGGGCCGGAGCCGTCCTGGCGCCGGCCGGTCGTCGATGTTGCCGGTCGGTGCTACTTGCGCAGCAGCTTCTTGATGTTCTTGGCGTCGGCGTCGGCCACCACGGCCGGGCCGGACAGGCGGCGCGTCCGCTTGGTGGGCTTGTGCTCGAGCAGGTGGTTCTTGTTGGCGCGGCGGCGCATCACCTTGCCGGAGCCGGTCAGCTTGAAGCGCTTCTTGGCACCGCTGTGGGTCTTGGTCTTCGGCATGGTCGCCGTCGTCTCCCTCGTTCCCGGGCCCCCGTGCGGCGGCACGGGAGCGCACCTGATCGGCGCGTCGCGTTCGGACGCGTGCGACGCGCCAGGTCAGGCTTCAATGTACGTGCGTAACGACCCCGCGGAAGCCACGAGGCCGCGGACGGGCCCGCCGCCGAGGCGGGGGCCCGACGGCCCTTGCGGGCCGCGGGCGTTGCGGCCGGACCGGCGTCCCGGCCGGTCCGGCACCTTGGTCGTTCGGGCACCGCCCCCGGTGCGCCCTGCCATGAAGCGGGCAGCACCGAGCGGGGCGCCGCGGTCGAGCGTTCACGACCGGGCGCCGTGACCGCATGCGCGGCCGGCGTCTCGCTCGCGCGGTCGGCGGCCGGTCAGGCCGGGCCGGTCGCCGCGTCCTGCTCGCGGCTCGCGGCGCGCTCCGCCTTGGCCTCCGCCTTCTTCTTGTGCGGACCGAGCACCATGATCATGTTTCGGCCGTCCTGCTTGGGCCGCGACTCGACGAAGCCGAGCTCCTCGACGTCGTCGGCCAGCCGCTGCAGCAGCCGGAAACCGAGCTCCGGACGGGACTGCTCACGACCACGGAACATGATCGTGACCTTCACCTTGTCCCCGGCCTTCAGGAACCGCACCACGTGACCCTTCTTGGTCTCGTAGTCGTGCGGGTCGATCTTCGGGCGGAGCTTGATCTCCTTGATGATCGTGTGCGCCTGGTTCTTCCGCGCCTCACGCGCCTTCATCGCGGACTCGTACTTGAACTTGCCGTAGTCCATGAGCTTGGCGACGGGCGGGCGCGCGGTGGGCGCCACCTCGACCAGGTCGAGGTCCGACTCACGCGCGAGTTCAAGGGCCTTGGCGATGGGCACGATGCCCACCTGTTCGCCGTTCGGGCCGACGAGCCGGACCTCGGGCACGCGAATGCGGTCGTTGATACGCGGTTCGGCGCTGATGGGACCTCCTTGGGGCCGTTCTCAAGTTCTGGGACCGGTCGTACCCCGAGGCTCTCACGCGAAAAGCCCCGCACGACTCACGTGCGGGGCCACCTTCGGTCGCCCTGGACGGTGGAACCGTCCGGGGACGACGGCGGGACGAGCGCGACGCGCCCGTTCGCCGGACCGATACCCACCGGCCGCACGGCCGGTCAGGTGGGAGGTGGCCTCCGCTTGAGCGCCCGGCGCGCACGACCTCGTCGGTCGCGTGCACAGGGCCGGTCGGCCACCAACACTACCACCTCAGAGGCGCGTGCGCGCCCCGCGGGATCCGCGTCCACCGCGGGGTACGCCATTTGCAACAACCTGGCGGGCCGCCGCCGCATTCCCGGAACCGGAACGCCCTCCGCACGCGGACCGGTCGCCGATCCCCGGCCGGCCGCCTTTTCCCACGTGGAGGTGAGGGTCATCTGACCCGGCGGGCGCCTCGCCCCGGGCGCCCCCGTTGTTACCGTGGTGCCAGGACGGCCCGGTGGGGCCGGCGCCAGAGAGGTATTCCCGTGATGCCCTCAGTCGAGACCGGTTCCCCAGGCCCCCTCACCGCCTCGCCGCCGGTCCGCCTGCAGTTCGCGCAGAAGGCGTTCATCACGGCCGGAGGGCGGCTGCTGATGGTGCGCAAGGCGGCATCCGACCCGTTCCAGCCCGGCCGGTGGGAGGTGCCGGGCGGGCGCCTGGACGTCGGGGCCGACCTGGACCTCGACGACCACATCCGGCGGGAGGTGTGGGAGGAGGTCGGCCTGAGGATCGAGCCGGGCCCGCCGTTCCACCTGTGGCAGTGGTTCATGGACGACCGGTCCCCGGACGCGGCGGGCGGCAGGGTCCGGGTGGTCGCGGCGGCCCGCCGCTGCCGCCCGCTGACGCTCGACGTCGCGTTCGGCAACCAGGACGAGAGCGACCACCTGGACGGATGCGCCTGGGTGCCGCTGGACGAGGTGCGCTCCTACCCGCTGATCCCGAGCCTGCGCCCGGTGGTGCGGGCGTTCCTGCCGCTCGCCCGCTGACGGCCGGATGGACGCGGACGCGGGGACGGGCGGCGCCGCCCGCTCCCCCGTGCGCCCGCCCCGCCCGGACGGGACGGGCAGGCGCCGCTTCTCCCTGTTCGTCATCGGCGACGTGCGGATCGAGGTGCGGGCGGCGCTGGACGTCCGCTTCGGGGAGCTGACCGCCGACCGGCTCTGCTACGGGCCCGCGCGCGCTCTGGTCGCGGGGACGGCGGTGAACCTGGCCCGGTGCGCGGTGGCCCGCTTCCGCCGGGTGAGCGTGCTGGCGAAGGTCGGCGACGACGAGTTCACGCCGGTGATCCGGCGGGAGCTGCGGCGGATCGGCGCCCGGGACCGGCTGCGGGTCGAGCCGGGCGCGCCGAACGGGGTGACGGTGATGGTGCGCGACCGGCCGGCCGGCGGCGGGCCGGGGGTGCGGCTGCTGGTGGCCGAGCAGGACGCGCCGGGCCGCCGGCTCACCGAGTCGGAGGTCCGCTCGGCCGCGGGCTCGATCCGCCGGGCGGACGCGCTGTTCCTGGACGGGTACTCGCTGCTGTCGCCGGTGTCGCGGGCGGCGCTGCGCGCGGCGGCGGGGACGGCGCGCGCGGCGGGCACAGCGGTGGCGTTCGATCTGGTCCCGCATGACATCGACGCGCGGCTTCCGGCGGCGGCCGTGCTGCCGGTCCTGTCGGCGGCGGACGTGGTGTTCGCGGAGGCTCCGACGCTGGCGCGGCTGCTCGGCCGTGCGGTGCCCGCCGGCGCGGACGAGGTGCGGGCGCTGGCGCGCGCGCTCGACGGCGCGGTCGCGGGGCGTCCGCTGTGGCTGCTGCGCTTCGGCCCGACACTGCTGGAGCGGGTGCTGGCGTACCAGCGCGAAGGGCTGTCGCTGGAGTACGGGACCGGGTACCGCGACGGGGACGTGCGCGCGGGGTTCGGCGACCGGCTGGCGGCGTGCGAGCTCTACTGGTGGCTGTCGTCGCGCTGATCGCGCGGGGACGGGCCGTCGAGGGCGGAGACCGCGCGCCGCAACGCCCGCAGGGTCCGCAGGAAGCGCCGCCGGCTGTCGGGAAGCCCGAACGTCTGCTGCCAGCGCCACGTCCCGCCCGCCAGGGCCGTCTCGCGCTCGGGCCCGCCGTCCAAGGCCGCGGCGACGGCCCAGCGCAGGAACTGCCCGCGCACTCCGTCGCCCGGATGGACGGTCGCCGTGCCGCGCTCCTCGATGAGCAGGTAGGAGCGCCCGGTGCGGAAGCGGGCCCGGAGCGCCGCGTGCCCGGCGGGCGCGCCCGGCAGGCCCTGCTCCTCCACCACGGCGCGGACCCCGGGTGCCCCCGGCAGGAAGTGCCAGTGCGCGTGGTCGATGCACGCGCCGCCGCCCTGTGACAGCGCGGGCCCGTGCTCGAAGAGCAGGAGTTCGCCGGTCCCGTAGGCGTGCAGGTAGAGGCGGGCGACGCGGTCGCGCCAGCGCAGGGCGCGGTCCCACAGCCGCTCGTCGAAGTCGCCCGCGCACTGGCGGTGCTCGCGCGTGACGAGGAGGAGGTGCCCGTCGGCGAGCGGCGCGACGTCCGGCATCAGCAGGAAGTCGCGGTCCCGGGCGAGGACGGACGCCTCGCCGGGCAGGTGGGCCATGGCGTTGATCCGGAACCGGAGGGGCGGGCACAGCACGCACTCGCGGCCGGGCTGCGCCGATGGCTCGGCCAACGCCTCCTCCAGCAACACGGGACGCACGGGCGGTCGCTTCCAGCGTGCCCGCGGCGCCGCGCCGGCGATCTGTGCGGACGCGGCCACAGACCCGGAACCCGAGGGGTACAGAACATGGCCGAACGGGCACATATGAAGGAGAAGGCAGCACCGTGAACCAGACCCCACAGCCCCCCGCACCGGCGCCCCGCGGCGCCCCTCCCGCCACCGCGCCCTCCGGCGCCCCCACCGCTCCCGCGATCGACATGGCGGTGCTCGAAGCCCGCCTGGACGAGTCCCTGGACGTCCTGCGCGACACCTACGCGCCCGCGCCCGGCAGCGGCGGGGGCTGGTACCACGAGCTGGCCCGGCCGGAGCCCGGGACGACCGCGACGGCGCTCGGCCTGCTGGCGTTCGTGGAGGCGGGCCGCCCGTTCGAGCACTTCGACGAGGGCCTGGCGTTCCTCGCCGAGCGGCAGACCGCCTCCTCCGACGCGCTGCGCGACGGCGGCTGGGCGACCGGGACCAGCCTCGGCATGCCCGTGGTCGAGGCGACCGGGTGGATCGCCCGGTTCCTCGCCCGCGCCCGCTGCGACCTGCGCGAGGACGCCCCGGACCTGCGGCGCGCCTACCGGTGGCTGCTGCGCAACCAGAACCCCGACGGCGGCTGGGGCTCGCTCTACGGCTGCGCGTCCCGGGTGTGGCAGACGTGCCTGGCGCTGCGCGCGCTCTGCCAGCTCAACCCGTACGACGCGGCGGTGGACCGGGGCGTGGAGTGGCTGACCGCCGACCGGACCGCGCACCGGCCCGCGTGGGGACCGGTGCCGGCGGCCGCGCCGACCGTGACGCACACCGCGTTCGTCCTGGTGACGCTGGCGGAGGCGCGGCCGGGCCTGCGGACCGAGCGGCTGCTGGACGCCTACGACTGGCTGCTCGCCCACCTCGACCCCGACGACGACCACACCTGGATCGAGACCTACGAGGTGTCCCCGCACGGCCTCGGATCGCGGCCGGTGTGGCGGCTGGCCCTGTGGCACTACGGCCTGCCGATCGCGCTGACGGCGCTGCTGCGGGACCCGCGCGGCCCGCACGGGCCGACGGTCGCCCGCGCGTTCCGGACGCTGGCGCGCGGCGAGGTCACCGACCCCCGCCGCAACGGGCCGCCGGGCGGCGGCCGCACCTCGCTGTGGACGCTGTGGTGGCGGCTGGAGACGCTGATCGCGCTCACCCGCGTCCCGCTCGCCGGAAGCGCGGACGTGCTGCACTGGTTCCCGGACGCGACGGTCGTGCAGCGCGCCCACGCGCGCGAGCTCCCGGTGGCGGCGCTGCTCCCGCACCGCCGGTTCGCCGACCCGGTGGCGCTGGTGCGGCGGCACTGGTCGGCGCTGGTGCTCGGCTTCGTCTGCGTGTCCAGCGCGTTCGGCGTCACTCTGGGCGCGTGGGGGTGGCGCGACTTCTGGCTGAGCGTGATCGTGCCGATCGTGCTGGCCAGCGTGGACGAGTCGCTCAAGCGGCGGCGGACGCCGCGCGGCCCGCCCCCGGCGGCCCCCTGACCGGTCCCCTCATCGGGGCGCCCTGACCTGCGCCTTCGATCGACCGGACGGGCGTCAGCCCGTGGAGGCCGCGGCGCGGCGGACCAGTTCCGCCTCGCCGGCCGCACGCATCGCCGCCACCGGAACGCCGTCGCGTCCGGTCATCAGCTCGACCTGCCGGACGGCCTGGTGCAGCAGCATCTCGAAGCCGCCGACGACCGTGCCGCCCGCGCGCTCCACGGCCGCGGCGAGCGCCGTGGGCCACGGCGCGTACACCACGTCGAACAGCGCGGCGCCGGACGCGGCGACCGGCCCGGCGAAAGCGTCGGCGGCCCGCCCCGGCAGGGTCGACACCACCAGCCCGGCGGGCAGGTGGTCGGCGACCCGGTCGAGGGTGACGACCCGCACCGCCAGCCCGCAGCGCTCGCCGACCTCGGCCGCCTCCGAGGCCCGGCCCGGGTCGCGGACCGCGAGGACGGCCGCGTCCAGGCCCAGCTCGGCGAGCGCGGCCAGCGCCGACGCGGCGGTCGCGCCGCCGCCCAGCACCAGGGCGGCGCCGGGCGAGCCGAGGCCCGCCTCGCCGAGCGCGGTGACGATGCCGTGCACGTCGGTGTTGTCGGCGTGCCGGCGCCCGTCCCGGAGGACGAGCGTGTTGGCGCCGCCGACGCGCTCGGCCAGCTCCGACACCGAGTCGGCGAGCTTCAGCGCGACCCGCTTGAGCGGCATGGTCAGCGACAGGCCCGCCCACTCCGGTCCGAGGCCGTCCAGGAGCGGGGCGAGGCCGTCCTCGCCGCACTCGACGGCGTCGTAGCGCCAGCCGTCCAGGCCCATCGCCGCGTACGCCGCCCGGTGCAGCACCGGCGACAGCGAATGCGCGATCGGCGATCCCAGCACGGCGGCGCGCCGAACGTCACCCACCTGCCCGCTCCGATCCGTCACGCGTCAGCCGTTCGGGTGCGTCTTCTGCCACTCGCGGAACTCCTGCTCCAGCTTCTGGCGCTGCGCGTCGGTGCTGGCGAACTTCGTGACCTTGTGGGTGGGGTCGGTGGCCACGAAGTACAGCCAGTCGCCGGGCGCGGGCGCCAGCGCGGCCTCGATCGCGTCCGGGCCGGGGTTGCAGATCGGTCCCGGCGGCAGGCCCTTGTGCTTGTAGGTGTTGTACGGCGAATCAACCTGGAGGTCCCGGTTGCGCACGTCCAGCGTCCGCTTGTTCAGCGCGTACAGGACGGTGGTGTCGAACTGGAGCGCCATGCCGGTCTTCACCCGGTTGTAGATCACCCGGGAGATCTTCGGCAGGTCGCTCGGCTTGCCGCCCTCCGCCTGCGCGAGGCTGGCCAGCGTCAGCAGCTTCAGCGGGCTGAGCCCCGCCTCCTTCGCCTTGCCCTCCAGGTCGGAGCTGCTCGCCTCCTTGTTGAACGCGTCGACCATCTGCTGGACGATCTTCCGCGCCGACCCGTTCGGGTCGAGGTCGTAGCGGCCCGGGTAGAGGAAGCCCTCCAGGTTCCCGCCGGCGTACGACGGCAGCCCGAGGCCCGCCGTGTTCTTCGCGACCGCCTGGAAGTCCCGGACGGGGATGCCGGTCTTCTTCGACAGCAGCTGGAAGACCTCGATCGCGCGCTTGCCCTCCGGGACGGAGATCTGGTTCCCGGCCCGCGACTTCGGGTCCAGCAGCAGCGCCATCGCCGCCTTCGACGACATCTCGAGGCGCATCTGGTAGAAGCCCGGCTGGATGCTGGAGGCGCGCGCCTCGGCGTTGTAGACCTTCACGAACGCGCGGGTGCTCTTCACCACGCGGTGCTCCTGCAGCGTCGTGGCGATCAGCGCGCCGCTCGCGCCGTCCTTCACCTGGACCGTGACACTGCCGGTACCGGAACCGGAGTAGTCCGGCGGATGCAGCCGGTTGTCCAGGATCGCGACGCCGAACACGCCCGCGGTGCCGAACACCGCGACGATGAAGGCCAGCGCGAACAGGAACGCCGCGCGGCCGCTGCGGCGGCGCCGCTTCTGCCGCTTGCGGGCGCGCCGCTGGTCCCGCCGGGTCGGCGGCTCCTGCGGCGGTCCCTCCTCGTACGGATCGCCGTACGGATCGGAGAAAAGGTCCAGATCGTTCATGAGCTCCCCCGGACGATCTCGCCTGGGGGGCGTCCGGTCAACCGTTCCCCGTCCAGGGCGGCTTGAAGCAGGACCGTGGCCGCGGCCTGATCGACGACCTTGCGGCGGGCCTGACCGCGCACTCCCCCCGCCCGCAGCCCGCTCTCGGCCGTGACGGTGGTGAGCCGCTCGTCGTACAGCCGGACCGCCTCCGGGGGAAGGCGGTCGGCCAGCCGCGCGGCGAACCTGCGCGCCGACTGCGCCGCCGGGCCCTCGCGGCCCGACAGCGACGTCGGCAGCCCGACGACCACCTCGATCGCCTCGTGCTCGGCGACGAGCTCGACGAGCCGGTCGATGTCGCCCCTGCCGCTCTTCACGGTCTCCAGGGGCGAGGCGAGGATCCCGCCGGGATCGCACCGGGCCACGCCGACCCGGACGCTGCCCACGTCCACCCCGAGCCGCACGCCCTGCCTCATCGCCCCGCTCCGCTCTGCGGTGCGGAGCGCTCCACGGTGGGCGCCGCGTCCCTCACGGACCTCATGACGCGCCGTCCCTTAATCCGCCCGCGGGGCTCACGCGGCCCCTACGGCTCGTTCGACCGCGGCGAGCGCGTCGTCGATCGCGGCGGGATTCGCACCGCCGCCCTGCGCGAGGTCGTCCTTGCCGCCTCCGCCGCCGCCGAGCGCCTTGGCCGCGAGGCCGACGAGCGCGCCCGCCTTCAGGCCGCGCTCGCGCGCGCCCTCGGTGACGGCGACGACCACGACGGGACGGTCCTTCGGGACGCCCGTGACCATGACGACGGCGGGCCGGGCCTGCAGCCGGCCGCGGACGTCCACGGCGAGCTTGCGCAGGTCGTCGGCGCCGGTGCCGTCGGGGGCGCGGTGGCCCACGAACGCGGTGCCGTTCACGTCCTTCGCGCCGTCGGCGAGGGACCCGGCGGCCGCGAGGATCTGCTGCGAGCGCAGCCTCTCCAGCTCCTTCTCCGCCTCGCGGAGGCGGCCGACGACGCCGGAGATGCGCTCGGGCAGTTCCTCCTTGCGCGCCTTCATCTGCTCGGCGAGCTGCGCGACCAGCACGCTCTCGCGGGCGAGGAACCGGAACGCGTCGATGCCGACGAGCGCCTCGACGCGGCGGACGCCCGCGCCGATGGACGACTCGCCCAGCACCTTCACCAGGCCCAGCTGCCCGGACCGGGCGACGTGCGTGCCGCCGCACAGCTCGCGGGAGTAGTCGCCGACCTCGACGACCCGGACCTCGTCGCCGTACTTCTCGCCGAACAGCGCGAGCGCGCCCATGGCGCGGGCATCGTCGATCGAGGTGTGGAACGCCCGCACGTCCAGGTCGCCGATCAGGACCTCGTTGACCTCGTCCTCGACGTCGCGCAGCACGCTCGGCGGGACGGCGCCGGAGGCGGTGAAGTCGAACCGGAACCGGCCGGGCGAGTTCTCCGAGCCGGCCTGCGCGGCGGACTCGCCGAGCGCCCGGCGGAACCCGGCGTGCACGAGGTGGGTCGCGGTGTGCGAGCGGGAGATCGCGGCGCGCCGGGTCAGGTCGATCTCCGCGTGCGCGGAGTCGCCGGCCTGCGCCTCGCCGCTGCGGACCCGGCCGCGGTGCACGATCAGCCCGGCCAGCGGCGACTGCACGTCGTGCACGTCGATGATCGCGCCGTTGCCGAGCCGGATCACGCCCTGGTCGGCGAGCTGGCCGCCGCCCTCGGCGTAGAACGGCGTGCGGTCGAGGACGACCTCGACCTCGGCGCCCTCGCCCGCCGCGGGCGCGTTCGCGCCGTTGACCAGCAGCCCGACGAGCCGGGCGTCGCCGGTGACGTCGTGGTAGCCGATGAAGTCGACCCTGCCGCCCGCGCCGGTCAGCAGCTCGTCGAGCACCGAGACGTCGAGGTTGCCGGTCTTCTTGTCGCGGGCGTCCTGCTTGGCGCGGTCCCGCTGCTCCTTCATCAGCCGGCGGAAGCCCTCCTCGTCGACCTGGAGACCGGCCTCGGAGGCCATCTCGAGGGTCAGGTCGATCGGGAAGCCGTAGGTGTCGTGGAGCTTGAACGCCTGGTCGCCGGCCAGGGTCCGGCCGCCCGACCGCCGGGTGTCCTCCACCGCGGTGTCGAAGATCGCGGTGCCGGTGCGCAGCGTCTGGAGGAAGGACTCCTCCTCCGCGTCGATGACCGTGTGGATGTTGGCGGCGGTGCGGACCAGCTCGGGGTACTGCTCGCCCATGGCGCCGATCGCGACGGAGGTCAGCTCGTGCATCAGCCCGGCCTCCTGGCCGCCGAGCAGCCGCAGGTTGCGGATCGAGCGGCGCAGGATGCGGCGCAGCACGTAGCCGCGGCCCTCGTTGCCGGGGCGGATGCCGTCGGCGACCATCATCGTCCCGCTGCGGACGTGGTCGGCGATGACCCGCAGCGACACGTCGGCGCGGTGGTCGCGCCCGTAGGTCGCGTCGGTCAGGTTCGCGG
This sequence comes from Actinomadura nitritigenes, assembly GCF_017573545.1. Lineage (GTDB taxonomy): Bacteria > Actinomycetota > Actinomycetes > Streptosporangiales > Streptosporangiaceae > Spirillospora > Spirillospora nitritigenes. Next base: position 31,864 of record NZ_JAGEOK010000026.1, read on the forward strand.
CGCGGTCCAGGACCCGCCACAGGGTGTCGGTCTCGTAGATGTTGTCGACGCCCTGCAGGATCGCCGCCATGCGCTCCAGGCCCATGCCGGTGTCGATGTTCTTGGCGGGCAGGTCGCCGAGGATCGGGAAGTCGGTCTTGCTGTCCCCGGGGCCCCGCTCGAACTGCATGAAGACGAGGTTCCACACCTCGAGGTAGCGGTCCTCGTCGGCGACGGGGCCGCCCTCGCGCCCGTACTCGGGGCCGCGGTCGTAGTAGATCTCCGAGCAGGGGCCGCAGGGGCCGGGGACGCCCATCGACCAGAAGTTGTCCTCCATGCCGCGCTTCTGGATGCGGTCGAGGGGGACGCCGACCTTGTTGTGCCACAGGTCGCGGGCCTCGTCGTCGTCGTGGAAGACGGTGACCCAGAGCTTCTCCTCGGGGAAGCCGAAGCCGCCGTCCTCGCGGGAGCGGGTCAGCAGCTCCCAGGCGAACGGGATCGCCTGCTCCTTGAAGTAGTCCCCGATCGAGAAGTTGCCCAGCATCTGGAAGAACGTGGCGTGCCGGGTGGTCTTGCCGACCTCGTCGATGTCGGGCGTCCGGACGCACTTCTGCGCGCTGGTCATCCGCTGCGACGGCGGGGTGCGCTGGCCGAGGAAGTACGGCTTGAACGGGACCATGCCGGCGTTCACCAGCAGCAGGGTCGGGTCCTCGGCGACCAGGCTGGCGGAGGGCACCACCGTGTGCCCGCGCTCCTCGAAGAACTTGAGGAAGCGGCGCGCCACCTCTGCCGACTCCATGATCAGTGGCCATCCTTCTCGTCGTCGATGATCGTGTAACGCGCCCGCAGCACCCGGCGGGGCCGCGGCCCCGGGGTCTCGGGCGGAGCCTGGTCCATGCGGACGGCCTCGCGCAGCTCCTCCTCGCGGGCCTGCATCTCGGTACGCACGTCCGCCGCGAAATGCCTCAGCCGCTCGCCGGCGGACTGCCCGGTCGACACCGCCCGCGCCGCGACCCCCTCGGGGGACCAGCTGCGCGCGAACCGCTCGACCCGGCGCTTGACGCGGTGCGTCGCGTAGACGCCCGCGCCCGCGCCGACCGACAGCCAGAAGAGCCTCTTCACCTGCGCCCCTTCCCCGAGGAGCGGGCCGGGAGCTGCGGGCGGCCGGACGCGCCCGGAGCGCCGGACCGGCCCTCCCCGTCGCGGCTGCTCAGGGCCTTGCGCACCCCGTAGGAGAAGGCGGCCGCCTTCACCAGCGGCCCGCCCACCACCGAGGTCATCACGGTGGTCACGGCCGAGACGTTCTGCGTGACGCCCGCGACCTGCTTGGTGATGACGTCGGTGCGGCCGAGCTGCTCGTTGGCGCGCTTCACCGTCGTCGTCATGTCGTCCAGCAGCGGGGCCGCCTGGTCGCCGAGGTCGCGCACGAGCTTGCTGGCCTCGCCGAGCAGCCGGGCGAGCCGCAGCAGCGTCAGCGCGACGAACGCGACGAGCACAGCCCAGAACACGGCCACGATGAGACCTGCCAGCTGTCCACCAGTGAGCATGAGGGCTTCCGTTCGCTGTCGTTCCTGCCTGGGCCGGGCACGGCCTGACAGACCTTACCGGGCCGGGCGTGGGCCATGGGCGCCGGTCACGGCCGTGCGGCGGCGGACGCCGGCCGTCCGCCCGGCCCGCCGGGGCCGCGCCCGGGGCCGTTCCCGGCAGAGTAGCGGGCCTTCGCGGCCGATGCCGGGAGCACGGCGCCGGAAAGATCGATCTTCGTCGGTCCCGGCGGCCGCGGGCCCCGGCTCACCGGCCCGGGTCGCCGCGCAGCACCGAGCGGATCCGCGCGAGGACCTCGGTGAAGCGGGACTCGGCGCCGTGCCGGGTCGGGCGGTAGTACTCGCGGCCGTCCACCGAGTCGGGCGCGTACTGCTGCCGGACGACCCCGCCGGGATGGTCGTGGGCGTACTTGTAGCCCTTCCCGTGCCCGATCTTCGCGGCGCCCTTGTAGTGCGCGTCCCGCAGATGGCCCGGGACGGGCCCCGCCAGGCCCTTGCGGACGTCGCCGAGCGCGCCGTCCACCGCCATGACCACCGCGTTGGACTTGGGTGCGAGGGAGAGGTGGATCACCGCCTGCGCGAGGTTGATGCGGGCCTCGGGCAGCCCGACGAACTCCACCGCCTGCGCCGCCGCGACCGCCGTCTGCAGCGCGGTCGGGTCGGCCATGCCGACGTCCTCGCTGGCGTGCACGATGAGGCGGCGCGCGATGAACCGCGGGTCCTCCCCGGCCTCGATCATCCGGGCGAGGTAGTGCAGCGCCGCGTCGACGTCGCTGCCGCGGATGCTCTTGATGAACGCGCTGATCACGTCGTAGTGCTGGTCGCCCTCGCGGTCGTAGCGGACGGCGGCCCGGTCGACGGCCTTCTCCAGCACGTCCGCGTCGATCACCGCGCCGTCCTCGACGACGAGGGCGGCGGCCTCCAGGTAGGTGAGGGTGCGGCGGGCGTCGCCGCCGGCCAGCCGGATCAGGTGGTCCTCGGCGGCGGGGTCGAGGCCGACCGTCCCGGCCAGGCCGCGCTCGTCGGCGAGGGCGCGGCGGATCACCTCGCGCAGGTCGTCCTCGCCGAGCGGCTCGAGGGTGAGCAGCAGCGACCGCGACAGCAGCGGGCTGATCACGGAGAAGAACGGATTCTCGGTGGTGGCGCCGATGAACGACACCCACCGGTTCTCCACGGCCGGGAGCAGCGCGTCCTGCTGGGCCTTGTTGAAGCGGTGGACCTCGTCGACGAACAGGACGGTCTGCCGCCCGGTCATGCCGAGCTCGCGGCGGGCGAGGTCGATCTCCGCGCGGACCCGCTTCACGCCGTCGCTGACCGCGGAGATCTCCACGAACCTGCGGGAGGTGACGTGGCTGACGACCGTCGCGAGGGTGGTCTTGCCGGTTCCGGGCGGGCCCCACAGCACCAGCGACATCGGGACGTCGCGGTCGACGAGCTGCCGGATCGGCGTGCCGGGGCCGAGCAGGTGGGCCTGGCCGACGACCTCGTCCAGCGCGCGTGGGCGCATCCGCACCGCGAGCGGCTGCCGCCCGGCCTCCGCCGCCGTCGCGGGCGCCGCGGCCGCGCCGCGGTCAGGCTCCGTGGAGCGGCCCTCCGCCTCGGCCGCCGGATCGTCGAAGAGCCCCTCCGGCTGCCCCGGTTCCGCCCTGCTGGTCACGCTCCGACACTATCTCGCCGCAGCGACGCTCCCGTCCGCTCGGGCGGCCGGTCCGCCAGCGCCGGGATCCTGGACGTCGCCCACAGCGTGACGACGACGATCGTGCAGCCGACGATCCCGTCCGTCCAGTAGTGGTTCGCGGTGACGACCACGATGAGGAACGTGAGGACGGGGTGGAGGGCCAGGATGTAGCGCCAGCGGCCCCCGCCGTAGCGGATGGCGCCCCAGGCGACCAGCAGCGCCCACCCGACGTGCAGCGACGGCATGGCCGCGAACTGGTTGGCCATCCCCTCCCCCGGCTTGGAGCTGTAGGAGCTGGGGCCGTAAACGTTCATCAGGTCGATGAACCCGTGCCCGGGCAGCATGCGGGGCGGCGCCAGCGGGAAGGCGAAGTGCAGAGCCAGGGCCGCGGCCGCGGTGATCGCGATCACGGCCCGGACGCGCGGCCAGCCCTCCCGGTGCCGGAACCACATCCACGCCATGAACAGCAGGATCGCCGGGAAGTGCACGCGGACGTAGTACTCGTTCGCCGCGCGCACCCAGCCGTCCCAGCCGAGCGCCCATTTCTGGAACGCCGACTCGTCGGGCAGGTGGAGCGTGCGCTCCAGATCCCACAGCCACCGGGCGTGCGCGAACGCGTCGCTCGGGCGGCCGTCGGCGAAATGGCGGCCCAGCTCGTAGGCCCCGATCACCACGCCCATCACCAGGACCTGCAGGGCGGTCGCCGCCGCGAGGCGGCGACCGGTCAGATCACGTCGCAGAATGGCCTCCGTACCCCCTGGTCGCCGCATAGGGTTCATCCAGCCACCCGCTGCGGTTCGCTCTGATATGTCAGGAGGGTATCGGTCTCCGCCCGGAGGCCGAGACGGGATCGGGAACCCTCCGTCCCGCCGCCGCGTTGTTACCGGCCGGAAGACGGAATCAGGAGCGTGACGGTGTCCGGAACGGCCCACCGCCGGCGCCATGGGCAGGCGGGCCTGCTCGTGGCGCTGTTCGTCGTGGCCGGGCTCGTCTTCAGCTACGGACTCGGGCACGGCCTGCCCGACCGCGTGTGCATCGAGAACGGGATGAGCGTGCCCGCCGAGGTCGCCGCCGAGATGCACCACGCCTCCGCCGAGCGCGGCGGCCCTGAGGCGGCGGGCCGCGCCCCCACCGGCCAGGCGCCCGACGCCCACACCGCTCCCGTTCACGGGGTGCCGGGACATCCCGGACCCTCCGTGACGTCCCTCAGCGCGCCGCTGAGACTGCCCCCGCTGGCTCCGGCGGACGCGTGCCTATGCCTGGCCGTGCTCTTCGCCCTGATGCTGCTGGGGCTCACCACGGGCCGCCGGGCGCTGCTGCGCCTGCCCGCGCGCAGCGGCCGGGCGCCCGCGCCGCCGCCCGGCGGCTTCTTCTCCCCCGTTTCCCTGGCGTCCCTTCAGGTTCTCCGGCTGTGACGGACCGGCCGTAAGGCCCACCGGCACCGCTCTCCCCGGCGCTCATCGCCCGCGCCGGCGCGATGCCGCCATGTCCGTACGCCCGCAGAGACCCCTGAGAGGACCGCTCCGTGTCCAAGAGCGCCCGGAACAAGAACACCCGCAAGAAGAACGCCCTGACGCAACGCGAGGTGCCGTGGGGCGGCATCGCCTTCTTCACCCTGATCGGCGTGATCGCGGTCGCCGCCATCGGCTACGCCTTCCTGCAGGCGAGGCCCTCGTCGGCCGACGCGTCGTCCATCAAGGGCGTGGTCGTCAAGGACGGCCTGACCCGCAACCACACCAGCGACCCCGTGAAGTACGACTCGAACCCGCCCATGGGCGGCGACCACGACCCCGTGTGGCAGAACTGCGACGGCCGCGTCTACGACCAGCCGCTGCGCAACGAGAACGCCGTCCACTCCTTGGAGCACGGCGCCGTCTGGATCACCTACCGGCCCGGTCTGGCGGCGGCCCAGCTGGACGCGCTCAAGGCCAAGGTCGAGCGCACCGACTACACGTTCCTGAGCCCGTACCCGTCGCTGGACGCGCCGGTCGCGCTCACCGCGTGGGGCCACCAGCTGAAGGTCCAGGACGCCGGGGACGCGCGCGTCGACCGGTTCCTGAGCGCCTACGTCAAGGGCCCGCAGACCCCGGAGCCCGGCGCGGCCTGCGACGGCGCCAAGGACACCCCGTGACCGGCACCGCACACGACGCCCCCCGGTCCCGCGGCCGCCGCGTCACCGTCGCCATCGCCGCCCTGGCGCTGCTCGCCGCCGCGGCGCTGGCCGGGACGACGGCCTGGAAGTCCGGCGAGCCGGCCGCCGACGGGCCCGAGGCCGGATTCGCCCGCGACATGAGCGCCCACCACGCGCAGGCCGTGGAGATGTCGTTCATCGTCCGGGACCGGACGTCCGACCCCGCCGTCCGGCTGCTGGCGTACGACATCATCAACACCCAGTCGGCGCAGATCGGCATGATGACGGCCTGGCTCGACCAGTGGGGGCTGCCCAAGGCCGATCCGGCGGGCCCGATGCGCTGGATGTCCGGCCACGCCGGGATGGCCATGCCGCGGGCCGCCGCGCCCGGCGCCGCCCGCATGCCGGGGATGGCGACCGACGCCCGGCTCGCCGAGCTGCGCAAGGCGTCCGGGAAGGACGCCGAGGTGCTGTTCCTCCGGCTGATGATCGCGCACCACCGCGGCGGCGTGGACATGGCCCGCGCCGTGCTCGACCGGACCGGCCGCGACCAGGTGCGGCGGCTGGCCCGGACGATGGTCGCCGGGCAGCTCTCGGAGATCGCGCAGATGAACGCGATGCTCCGGGAGCGCGGCGCGGCGCCCGCCTGACGGCCCGGCGGGCGGTGCGGCCGCGCCGCCCGCCGGGCCGTCCCGCACCGCGTCCGGACGAGCTTCGCGATAGCGCTTGACACCGGGGTCCGATCGCGGGTCACTGACCACCATGGCTCACAACCTCAGCGGCTACCACCGGGCACTGGACCTGTTCGAAGGTCTGCTGGCCGGCGTCCCCGGGGACGGCTGGGACGCCCCCTCGCCCTGCGACGGCTGGACGGCGCGGGACGTCGCCGGACACGTCACCGGCGGGCAGTACCTGATCCGGTCGCTGGCGACCGGGGAGCCCGCGCCGGACGTCAGCACCGACCCGGCGCGCTTCGTGCCCGGTGACGTGATGGCGGCGTGGCGGGAGGCCCGCAAGGAGGCCGCCACCGCCCTGACGCCGGAGGGGCTGAGCCGCCCGGTCCCCGTCGGCGCGCTCGGCCGGCTGCCGCTGGGCGACTACCTGCAGGGCTACATCCTGGAGCCGCTGGTGCACGCCTGGGACCTGGCGCGCGCCACGGGGCAGCCGTCCCGGCTGGATCCCGACCTGGTGCACCACGCGTTCGCGACCGCGCACATGATCGCCGCCGACCTGCGCACGGCCGGCCACCTCGCGCCGCAGCTCCCCGCCCCCCAGGGCGCCGACGAGCAGACCCGCCTCCTGGCCTTCCTCGGCCGCCCGATCACCTGAAACGGCCGCCCCCCGGAGGAAACCCGGCTGAGCCCCCCAACGAAAGACCCAGACCCTAGCCACGGCCACGGGCAGGCACGCGGAGCGAGTGCAGCGAGCGCAGCGGGCCTGCCCGACGGCTGACAGGCTGTTTCGCGCGGAGCTCTAGTGGAGCGCGAAACAGCCCGTCAGCCGCAACGGGGGTTCCAGGGGGGCGCCCCCCTGGGAGATCAAGAGAACTCGGCGAGCGTGCGCTCGGCCTCCTCGAGCCAGGCGCGGCGGGCCCCGAGGGCCTCCTCGGCGTCCTTGACGTCCTTGTCGCGGCCGGCGGCGCGGGCCTTGTCCAGGCGCTTCTCCAGCTGGTCGATGGAGCTGCGCAGCTGGTTGACGGTGGCCTCGGCGCGGGCGCGGGCCTCGGGGTTGGTGCGCCGCCACTCCGATTCCTCGGCGGTCCGGACGGCCTCCTCGATCTTGCGGAGCCGGCCTTCGAGGCGGTCGCGCTGGTCGCGGGGCACCATCCCGGCGGCCTCCCAGCGCTCCTGGATCGCGCGCAGCGCCTGCCGGGCCTGCCGGATGTCCCGGACGGGCAGCAGCCGCTCGGCCTCGGCGAGGATCTTCTCCTTCTCCTCGGCGTTGCCGCGGAACTCGGCGTCGCGTTCGGCGAACGCGGCGCTGCGGGCCTGGAAGAAGGTGTCCTGGGCGCCCTTGAAACGGGCCCACAGGTCCTCTTCGGCGTCGCGGGAGGCGCGGCCCGCGAGCTTCCAGCGGCGCATGAGGTCGCGGTAGGCGGCGGCGGTCTCGCCCCAGTCGGTCGACTCCTGCATCGCCTCCGCCTCGGCGACGAGGCGCTCCTTCTCCCGGCGGGCCTCCTCGCGCTGGTCGTCGAGGGTCGCGAAGTAGACCTTGCGGCGCTTGGTGAAGGCGTTGCGGGCCGAGGAGAGCCGCTTCCACAGCGCGGTCTCGGTGGGCCGGTCGATGCGGTCGGCGGACTTCCACTCCTCGACGAGCTGGCGGAGCCGCTCGCCGCCGTTCTTCCAGTGCGTCTCCTCGGCGGCGATCCGCTCGGCCTCGGCGACGATGCGCTCCTTGACCTCGCGGGCCTCGTTCCGGTGCTGCTCGCGCTGGGCCTTGACCTCCTCGCGGCGCCGGCCGACCTGCTCGGTCAGGCCGTCCAGCCGGCGGGCGAGCGCGTCGAGGTCGCCGACGGCGTGCGCCTCGTCGACGGCCTCGCGCAGCCGGGCGATGCTGTGCTGCGCCTGCGCGGGCTGCAGGTCGGTGGTGCGGACGCGCTGTTCGAGCAGGCCGATCTCGGTGGCGAGCGCGTCGTACTTGCGCTTGAAATAGGCCAGGGCCTCTTCGGGCGCGCCGGCCTGCCAGGACCCGACGACGCGTTCGCCGCCGGACGTCGTGACATAGACGGTGCCGTCCTCGTCCACCCGGCCCCAGGGATCGGTCGCGCTGGACACCCTTGCCTCCTGAATCGCAGGTCCGATCGGGCTCATGGCCTCCGGACCCTCACACCTTAGTATCCCGATCGCCTAAACCGGGGCGATCGTGACGTCCTGGATCGTGACCTTCTTCTTGGGCTTGCCGTCGCCCGCGGGGTCGGAGCCCGCCTTGGCGATCTTCTGCAGGACGTCCAGCCCCTTGGTGATCTTGCCGAACACCGAGTAGTCGGGCTGGAGCTGCGAGTCCTTGTAGACCAGGAAGAACTGGCTGCCGTTGGTGTCCGGGCCCGAGTTCGCCATGGCCAGCGTCCCGGCCGTGTACTTGGCGTTCGCCGTGTTCTCGTTGGCGTACTCGTAGCCGGGTCCGCCGGTGCCCTGGCCGGACGGGTCGCCGCACTGCAGGACGTTCAGGCCGCCACTGGTCAGCCGGTGGCACGGGGTGTCGTCGTAGAAGCCCTTCTGGGCGAGGTGGACGAACGACCCCACCGTGCACGGCGCGGCCTTGGCGTCCAGGGCCATCACGATGTCGCCCTGGTTCGTCTTCACCGTGGCCTGGACGGTGCCCTTGTAGGCGGGCTTCTTCGGCGGCGTGCCGAGATTCTTGACCTTGCCGGCGGGCTGGCCCGCGGCGTTGTAGGAACAGTGGAGGCCGTCGGCCTTGGACTTGTCGTCCTTGCCGGTGAACACGACGACCGCCGCGCCGCCCACCACGACGACCGCCACCGCCACCGCGGAGCTGATGATCTTGACGCGGCGGGCCTTGGCGGCCGCTTGCGCCAGCGCCTGCTGCTGCCGCTCGTAGCGCTGCCGAGCGAGCTGCTTCTTGCGGTCCTTCCCCGCCACGTGCCTGCCCTTCCGCTGTGATCAGGTGAACGTGCAGCGCATAGTAGCGGCACCCGCGCCTCCGGCGGACTCCAGCCTGAACGAACGTGGAGGAAGCCGCGGCGGCCCGTGCCGCCCCGCCGCTCCCCGCGGCGGACCGTGTCGCGGAAAGCGCCGCGACACGGCGATCGGCCTATCTCGTTCGCGATGGCCGTGGCCGCGCCGGTACGCTCGGACGAGCCCACCCGAGATGGTTCCAAGGAAGGACGACCGTGCTCGTCGCCGGGTTCCCCGCTGGATCGTTCGCCGCGAACTGCTATGTCGTGGCGCCCGCCGCGGGCGAGGAGTGCGTCATCGTCGATCCGGGCCAGGACGCCGAGGCCGGGATCGAGGAGATCCTGCGCGAGCACCGGCTGAAGCCGGTCGCGGTGCTGCTGACGCACGGCCATATCGACCACGTGTGGTCGGTGGCGCCGGTGTGCGGCGCCAAGGACGTCCCGGCCTACATCCATCCGGACGACCGCGACCTGCTCACCGATCCGGCCAAGGGGGTGTCCCTCGGCCCCGGGCAGCAGCTGTTCGGGGGCCTGGAGCTGACCGAGCCGGACGACGTGAAGGAGCTGGCGGACGGCGCGGTGCTGGAGCTGGCGGGGCTGAACTTCACCGTCGACCACGCGCCCGGCCACACGCCCGGGTCGGTGACCTTCCGGACGCCGAGGACGCAGGAGCTGCCGGACGTGATGTTCACGGGCGACCTGCTGTTCGCCGGGTCGATCGGCCGCACCGACCTGCCCGGCGGCTCCTACGAGGACATCCTCGCGAGCCTGTCCCGGGTGTGCCTGTCCATGCCGGACGAGACGGCGGTCCTGCCCGGGCACGGCACCCAGACCACAATCGGCCGTGAACGCGCGACCAACCCGTTCCTGGCCGAGCTGACTCCGGCCGACGGGCCGAACAAGGGATTCTGAGCCTAAAAGACCATGAGTTCGAGTTTCCGGGCCCCCAAGGGGGTCAGTGAGTACGTTCCGCCGCGCGCGGACCTCTTCTACGCCATCCGCGAGGCGTTCGCCGAGCAGGCGCGGCTGGCCGGTTACGGCTACCTGGAGCTGGCCGTCTTCGAGGACACCAACCTGTTCCGGCGGGGCGTCGGGGAGTCCACCGACGTGGTGTCCAAGGAGATGTACACCTTCGAGGACCGGGGCGGCCGGTCGCTGACGCTGCGGCCGGAGTTCACCGCGACGGTGCTGCGGGCCGTCCTGGAGAACAACCTGCACAGGGGCGCGCTGCCGGTCAAGGTGTGGACGAGCGGGCCCGCGTTCCGCGCCGAGCGCCCGCAGCAGGGCCGGTACCGGCAGTTCTACCAGCTCGACCTGGAGGCGATCGGCAGCGAGGACCCGCAGATCGACGCGGAGACCATCGCGATCGCCGCGAACTGGTACCGCTCGCTCGGCCTCACGCAGGTGCGGCTGCTGCTGAACTCGCTCGGCTGCAAGGAGTGCCGCCCCGCCTACCGGGCCCTGCTGCAGGACTTCCTGCGCGGGCTCGACCTGGACGAGGACACCCGCGCCCGCGTCGAGATCAACCCGCTGCGCGTCCTGGACGACAAGCGCCCGCAGGTGACGGCGCAGCTCGCGGGCGCCCCGCTGATGGCCGACCACCTGTGTCCCGCCTGCAAGGCCTACCACGACCGGGTCCGGGAGCTGTTGGCCGATCTCGGCATCGCCTGGGAGGACACCCCCACCCTCGTCCGCGGCCTGGACTACTACACCCGCACCACGTACGAGTTCGACCACCCGCTGCTCGGCGCGCAGTCCGGCATCGGCGGCGGCGGACGCTACGACGGCCTGTCGGAGGACATCGGCGGCCCGCCGCTGCCCGGCATCGGGTTCGGCCTCGGCCTGGACCGCACGATCCTCGCGCTGGAGGCCGAGTCGGCGGAGGGGGAGGGCGTCGCGTTCGCGGCCAAGCCGCGCTGCGAGGTGTTCGGGGTCGCGCTCGGCGACACCGCCGAGCGCCGGCTGTTCGCCCTGGTCGCCGAGCTGCGCCGGGCGGGGATCGCCGCCGACATGTCGTTCGGCGGCAAGAAGCTGAAGGGCGCCATGAAGGACGCCGACCGGTCGGGCGCCCGGTACGCCGTGATCCTCGGTGAGCGAGATATCACCGGCGGCGTCGCCCAGGTCAAGGATCTGGCCGAGGGCGAGCAGAACGCCGTCCCGCTCACCGACCTCACCACGACGTTGAAGGAAAGGCTTCAGAAATGATCCGCACCCACGAGGCGGGCACGCTCCGCAAGGAGCACGCCGGGCAGCAGGTCACGCTGGCCGGCTGGGTCGGCCGCCGCCGCGACCACGGCGGCGTCACGTTCATCGACCTGCGCGACGCCTCCGGCACCGCGCAGGTCGTCTTCCGCGAGGACGAGGCCGCGCACGACCTGCGCTCGGAGTTCTGCGTGAAGGTCGTCGGCGAGGTCCGGGTCCGGCCCCCCGGCAACGAGAACCCCGAGCTGCCGACCGGCGACATCGAGGTCGCCGCCACCGACATCGAGGTGCTGTCGGAGTCGGCGCCGCTGCCGTTCCCGATCGAGGGCGACGTCAACGTCAACGAGGAGATCCGGCTCAAGTACCGGTACCTCGACCTGCGCCGCGACGCCGTCGCGCAGGCGATGCGGATCCGCTCCGAGGCGTCCTTCCTCACCCACGAGGTCATGCGCGAGCACGGCTTCGTCAACGTCGAGACGCCGACGCTGACCCGCTCCACCCCCGAGGGCGCCCGCGACTTCCTCGTGCCCGTCCGGCTCAAGCCCGGCCACTGGTACGCGCTGCCGCAGTCGCCTCAGCTGTTCAAGCAGCTGCTCATGGTCGGCGGCATGGAGCGCTACTACCAGATCGCCCGCTGCTACCGGGACGAGGACTTCCGCGCCGACCGGCAGCCGGAGTTCACCCAGATCGACATCGAGATGTCGTTCGTCGAGCAGGACGACGTCCTGAGGGTCGGCGAGGACCTCATCGCGCGGCTGTGGAAGGACATCGCCGGGTACGAGGTCCCCCGGCCGATCCCCCACATCACCTACGCCGACGCGATGGCCCGCTACGGCTCCGACAAGCCCGACCTGCGGTTCGGCAACGAGCTGACCGACATGACGGAGTACTTCGCCGACACGTCGTTCCGCGTGTTCCAGGCCCCGTACGTCGGCGCGGTCGTGATGCCGGGCGGCGGGTCCCAGACCCGCAAGGAGCTGGACGGCTGGCAGGACTGGGCGAAGGCCCGCGGCGCCCGCGGCCTCGCGTACGTCCTCGTCCAGGAGGACGGCACGCTCGGCGGGCCCGTCGCGAAGAACCTGTCCGACACCGAGAAGGAGGGGCTCGCCGCCAAGACCGGCGCCGCCCCCGGGGACGCGATCTTCTTCGGCGCGGGCAAGCGGCACGCCACGCAGGAACTGCTCGGCGCGGCCCGCCTGGAGATCGGCCGCCGCCGCGGCCTGATCGACGAGTCGGCGTGGAACTTCGTCTGGGTCGTCGACGCGCCGATCTTCGAGCCGGTCGAGAACGACAGGGGCGAGCAGATCGGCTGGACGTCGGTGCACCACCCGTTCACCGCGCCGAAGCCGGAGTTCGCCGACACCTTCCACGAGGACCCGGGCTCCGCGCTCGCCGACGCCTACGACCTCGTCCTGAACGGCAACGAGATCGGCGGCGGCTCCATCCGTATCCACCGCGCCGAGATGCAGCAGCGCGTGTTCGACGTGCTCGGGCTGTCGAAGGAGGAGGCCGAGTCGCAGTTCGGCTTCCTGCTGGAGGCGTTCAAGTTCGGCCCGCCCCCGCACGGCGGCATCGCGTTCGGCTGGGACCGCACCGTCATGCTGCTGGCCGGCCAGGCCACCATCCGCGACGTGATCGGCTTCCCGAAGGCCGCGTCCGGCCTCGACCCGCTGACCGCCGCGCCGACGACGATCACGCCGGCGCAGCGCAAGGAGGCCGGCATCGACGTCATCCCGGAGGACGCTCCCGCCGAAGGCTGACCGCGCGAACGCCGGAGGGCGGCCGCCGCGATCCCGCGGTGGCCGCCCTCCGGCGTTCTCTAGCGGGTGGCGCCGCTCGTGACGCGGTAGACGTCGTAGACGCCGTCGATGGAGCGGACGGCCTTGAGGACGTGGCCGAGGTGCTTCGGGTCGCCCATCTCGAAGGTGAACCGGGAGACGGCGACGCGGTCGCGGGTGGTGGTGACCGACGCCGACAGGATGTTGACGTGCTGGTCGGACAGGACGCGCGTCACGTCCGACAGCAGGCGGGGACGGTCGAGGGCCTCGACCTGGATCGCGACGAGGAAGACCGAGTCCTCGCCCGGGGACCACTTGACGTCGATCAGCCGGTCGGGCTGGGACTTCAGGCTGGCGACGTTGGCGCAGTCGGCCCGGTGGACGGAGACGCCGTGGCCGCGGGTGACGAAGCCGACGATGTCGTCGCCGGGGACGGGGGTGCAGCAGCGCGACAGCCGGACCCACACGTCGGGGTCGTCGGCGACGACGACGCCGGGGTCGCCCGCGGGACGTCCCCGCTTGCGGCGGGTCGGCAGCGCGATCTCGGCGAGGTCCTCCTCGGCGCTCTCGACGCCGCCGAGGGCGTCGACGAGGCGCTGGACGACGGTCTGCGCGGACACGTGGCCCTCGCCGACCGCCGCGTACAGCGACGACACGTCGGTGTAGCGCATGTCGCGGGCGAGGGCGAGCAGGGCCTCCCCCGACATCATCCGCTGCAGCGGCATGTTCTGCTTGCGCATCGCGCGGGCGATGGAGTCCTTGCCGGACTCGATCGCGGTGTCGCGGCGCTCCTTGGAGAACCAGTGCTTGATCTTGTTGCGGGCGCGGGCGCTCTTGACGAAGCCGAGCCAGTCGCGGCTCGGGCCCGCGTCCGGCGACTTGGAGGTGAAGACCTCGACGGTGTCGCCGTTGTCGAGGGTCGATTCGAGGGGGACGAGGCGGCCGTTGACGCGGGCGCCGATACATCGGTGCCCGACCTCGGTGTGGATCGCGTACGCGAAGTCGACGGGGGTCGCGCCCTGCGGCAGCGCGATGACGTCGCCCTTCGGGGTGAACACGAACACCTCGGAGACCGACAGGTCGAAGCGGAGCGACTCCAGGAACTCGGCCGGGTCGGCGGTCTCCTTCTGCCAGTCGAGGAGCTGGCGGAGCCACTGCATGTCGCCGGCCTTGCGGCCGCCGACGGTCTCCTCCTTGTACTTCCAGTGCGCGGCGACGCCGTACTCCGCGCGCCGGTGCATGCCCCAGGTGCGGATCTGCAGCTCCACGGGCTTGCCCTCGGGGCCGATCACCGTGGTGTGCAGCGACTGGTACATGTTGAACTTCGGCATCGCGATGTAGTCCTTGAACCGGCCGGGGACCGGGTTCCATCGCGCGTGGATCGAGCCGAGGGCGGCGTAGCAGTCGCGGACGCTGTCGACGAGGACCCGGATGCCGACCAGGTCGTAGATGTCGTCGAAGCTGACGTCGCGGGCGATCATCTTCTGGTAGATCGAGTAGTAGTGCTTCGGCCGGCCGGTCACGGTGGCCTTGATCCGGGCCTCGCGCAGGTCGGTGGAGACGTTCTCGATCACTTCCTGCAGGTAGACGTCGCGGCGCGGGGCGCGCTCGGACACCAGCCGGGCGATCTCGTCGAACCGCTTGGGGTACATCGTGGCGAACGCGAGGTCCTCCAGCTCCCACTTCAGCGTGTTCATCCCGAGGCGGTGCGCGAGGGGCGCGAACACCTCGAGGGTCTCGCGGGCCTTCTTCTCCTGCTTGTGCCGCGGCATGTAGCGCAGCGTCCGCATGTTGTGCAGCCGGTCGCCGAGCTTGATCACCAGGACGCGGATGTCGCGGGACATCGCGACGACCATCTTGCGGACGGTCTCGGCCTCGGCGGCCTCGCCGTACTTGACCTTGTCGAGCTTGGTGACGCCGTCGACGAGCGCGGCGATCTCGTCGCCGAAGTCGGTGCGCAGCTCGTCGAGGGTGTACTCGGTGTCCTCGACGGTGTCGTGCAGCAGCGCGGCGCACAGCGTCTCGGTGTTCATGCCGAGCTCGGCGAGGATGGTCGCGACGGCGAGCGGGTGGGTGATGTAGGGGTCGCCGCTCTTGCGCTTCTGGTCGCGGTGGTAGTGCGCGGCGACGTCGTAGGCGCGCTCGATCATCCGCAGGTCCGCTTTGGGGTGGGTGTTGCGGACGGTCTTGATGAGCGGTTCGAGTACCGGGTTCATAGCGGGACCCCGCTGGGCGCCCAGCCTGGCGAGCCTGCGGCGGACCCGGGCGGCGGACGGTGGGATCGCGGCCGGCGTCGGCCTGGACTGGACATCGGAGGGCGTGGCTCCCGGAGCGGCGGGCGCCGGCGGCGTCGCCGGCCCTTGGACGGGACGGGCCGCCGCGGCCGCCGCGTCGGCGGCTCCGTCGGCGGGGGACGCCGTGGCCCGCGGCTTGCCCGCGGCCGTTCGCGGCGAGGACGGTTTCGCGGCGGACGGTCTCGTCGCCGCCTGTTTCGGTGCGGACGGTTTCGCCGCGGACGGTCCGGGCGGCGACGCGGCGCCGGGCTCGGCGGCGGGCGCCGGTCCGGCGGCGGAGGTCTGGGCGGCGGAGGTCTGGGCGGCGGAGGTCTGGGCGGCGGAGGTCTGGGCGGGCGGCGAGCCGGCGTCAGAGGGCTCCTGGGCTGCGGAAGACTCCTGGGCTGCGGAGGGCTCCTGGGCGGTGGAGGGCTCCTGGCCGTCGGCGGGCGGGCGGGCGGCGGGCTCGTCGGGGGCGCGCCGCAGGCCGGCGGCGGGCGCACCGGTCCGCTCGGCGGGCTCCGCGGCGTCCCGCTCCCGGCGGGCCTCGTCCGCGGCGTCCGCGGCGGCGTCGGTCACCGCTCCGGTCGATACCACCTCACCGCGCACCCAGCCTCCTCAGCCCTCGCGGGCGCCGTCTCCGCGCCGGCGGCACGCGCCCGTCTCCGGCGGATCCTGGTGGCCAGTGTATCCGCCGGGCATTTCGTCCTAGACCGTAACCAATGAGTGGACGTCCAGATTCCCCAGCTTGTCGCGTCCGTGCAGGAACGTCAGCTCCAGCAGCACCGACAGGCCGACGACCTCGCCGCCGCCGCGGCGGACCAGCTCGGCGGCGGCCCGGGCCGTCCCGCCGGTGGCCAGCACGTCGTCGACGATCAGCACCCGGTCGCCGGGCTCGAAGGCGTCGACGTGGATCTCGATCGTCTCCGTCCCGTACTCGAGATCATAGGTCTCCTCGTGCGTCCGCGACGGCAGCTTCCCCTTTTTGCGCACCGGGACGAAGCCGGCGCCGAAGTGGTAGGCGACCGGCGCGGCGAGGATGAACCCGCGCGCCTCGATCCCGACGATCTTGTCGACGGTGCCGCGGCCGTGGTGGTTGACGATCGTGTCGACGACCCCGGCGAACGCGACGTGGTCGGCCAGCAGCGGGGTGATGTCCTTGAACAGCACGCCCGGCTTCGGGTAGTCGTCCACGTCGCGGATCCGCTCCTGGATCAGCTTGCCGAGGTCCACCGTTTCACTCCCTGTGACGAATCCCACGTGATGCCGCTCATGACCGCGCCGTGCCCGCGCCCGTCACCACGATGGGTGACCGGCGCGGGCACGGCGCGTCCTGCTCTACTTGCCGCCGCGGCGCTGCTGGCGGCTGCCGCGGCGCGGCTGCTGCCGCTGCCCCGTCTGCACGACCTTCCGGACCGTCACACCGGACGGCAGGTCCTCGGAGGCCGGTTCGTCGTCGTCCGGGTCGCCGCCGTCCGGACCGTCGTCCGGCGGCGCGTCGCCGGACGCCCCGGTCGCGGCCTTGACCTTCGCGCTCCTGGCCTGCCGCTTGGCGCTCTGCTCGCGGCGGGCGATGTTGGCGCGGATCTGCTTGTACTTCGGCTCGCGCTCCTTGAGCTGCACCAGCAGAGGCGTCGCCACGCACAGCGAGGAGTACGTACCGATGATCATGCCGACGAACAGCGCGAGCGACAGGTCCTTCAGCGTGCCCGCGCCGAACAGCGTGGTGCCGATGAACAGGATCGCGCCGACCGGCAGGATCGCGACCAGCGAGGTGTTCAGCGACCGGACCAGGGTGCTGCTCAGCGCCTGGTTCGCCGCCTCGCTGTAGGTCGTCCTGGAGGTCGGGCTCAGCGGCTTGGTGACCTCCTTGATCATGTCGAAGACGACCACCGCGTCGTACAGCGAGTACCCGAGGATCGTCAGGAACCCCAGCAGCGTCGCGGGCGTGACCTCGAACCCGGACCAGGCGTACACGCCCGCCGTGATGATCAGGTCGTGCACGAGGGCGACCACGGCGGCGACCGCCATCCGCCACTCGAACGCCACCGACAGGTAGCCGATGATCAGGATCATGAAGACGACGAGCGCCTGCCACGCCTTCTTCTGGATCTCCCCGCCCCACGAGGCGCCGACCACCTGGGTGCTGACCTTGCTGGCGGGGACGTTCAGCTCCTTGGTGATGGTCGCCTTGACCTGGGTGACCTGGTCCGAGGACAGGGTCTGGGTGGTGATCCGCCAGTCCTCGCCGGCCTTCTGCACGATCGGGTCGTGCGCGCCGCCGTCGGTCGCGGCGCCGCGCACCTGCTCGATCGAGGATCTCGGCGCCTGGAAGGTGAAGACCGAGCCGCCCTTGAACTCCACGCCGAAGTTGAGGCCCTGGATCAGCAGCCCGGCGATCGACAGGATCAGCAGCGCCCCGGACAGCGAGTACCAGATCTTCGGCTTGCCGACGATGTCGGCGCTGATCTCACCGCGGTAGATCCGGGAGATGACCGCGCGCAGCCCCATGGCTCAGGCCTCCTGGCTCGTCTTGCGGGCGGTGGTGACGCCGCCGGCGTCCTGCGGGTCGCGGCGCAGCCGCTTGGGGTCCAGCCCGGACATCGGATGCCCGCGGCCGAAGAAGTTCGTCCGCGACAGCAGGGCCACCATCGGCTTGGTGAAGAAGAACACCACCACGATGTCGATCAGCGTGGTCAGGCCCATCGCGAACGCGAACCCGGCGACGCCGCCGACCGCGAGGAAGTACAGCACCACGGCGGCCAGGAACGTCACGGCGTCGGCGACGAGGATGGTGCGCCGCGCTCGCTTCCAGGCGTTCTCCACCGAGGAGCGCAGCCTGCGGCCCGCTCTCAGCTCGTCCCGCAGCCGCTCGAAGTAGACGATGAACGAGTCGGCGGTGATGCCGATCGACACGATCAGGCCGATGATGTGCGGCAGCGAGAGCCGGAAGCCCATCCCCTCGCCGAGGATCACCACCGCCTCATAGGTGATCACGGACGCGACGATCAGGCTGGACACCGCGACGAGGCCGAGGCCCCGGTAGTACAGCAGGCAGTAGAGGACGACCAGGCCGAGGCCGATCGCGCCGGCGATCAGGCCGCCGGTCAGCTGGTCGGAGCCCAGCGTGGACGACACCTCGTCGATGGAGCTCTGCTTGAACTCCAGCGGCAGGGCCCCGTACTTCAGCACGTTGGCGAGGTCGGTCGCGTACTGCTGGGTGAAGCTGTCGGCGGGGCCGTCGATGCTGGCGCTGCCGCCGGTGATCGCGCCCTGGTTGATCTGCGGCGCGGACACGACCTGGCCGTCCAGGACGATCGCGACCTGCGCCTGCGGCGAGGACGAGTCGCTCTGGTAGGCCTTGGACGCGTCGGTGGTGACGTCGCCGAACTGGCGGGCGCCCTTGCCGTCGAACTTCAGCGCCACCGACCAGCTCGCCTGGCCCTGCTGGGAGTTCGGCGGCATCGCGGTCGCGCTCTTGACGTTCTCGCCGAGCACCCGGACCGGGCCGAGGATGTACTTGCCGGCCTGGCCGTTCTCGACCTTCTGCGCGCACGCCGCGACGAACTTGCGGTTCGGGTCGTTCGCGCCCGGGGCGTGGCGGTCGCCGTTGTAGCAGTCCAGCGACTCGAACTGCTGGATGACCGCCTTGTCGGTGACGCCCGGGTAGGTCTGGGCGCCGGTGGACGGCGCCGGCGACACCAGCGGCGACGACGGCGACGCCGATGCCGACGGGGACGCCGTGGGAGACGGCGAGCCCGAGCCGGACGGGTTCGGCGTCGGCGCCGCCAGCGCGTCCGACACCGCGCGCTTGCGCGGCGTGGCGGACGCGGACGGCGACGCCGACCCCGACGGCTTCGCGGTCGGCTTGCCGGACGGGTTCGCCGTGCCGGACGGGCTCGCGGACGGGGAGGGCGCGGCCCCGCCCGCCGTGGGCTTGCCGTCCGCGTAGGCGAACACCTGCCGGAACTGGAGCTTCGCGGTCGTGCCGATCAGCCCCACGACGCGGCCCTGCCCCTCGCCGGGCACGTTCACCACGATGTTGTTGCTGCCCTGCTTGGCGACCTCGGCGTCGGACACGCCCAGACCGTTGACCCGCTGCGTCATGATCTTGACGGCCTGGTCCATCAGGTCCGCCGGCGGGTTCTTGCCCTTCTCCGTCTTGGCGGTGAGCGTGACGGTCGTCCCGCCCGCCAGGTCCAGGCCGAGTTTCGGCTTGGTCTGCCCCTGCAGGAGCGCGACGCCGGCCAGGATCGCGATGACCGCGAAGAGCGCGAAGAGCGTGCGCCCGGGCTTGGGAACGTTGCTAGGCGAGGCCACTGGTCGTTTTCTTCCCGTCCTTGAGTCGTTGCCGGAGGCGTGTCAGGCCGAGGGCTTCTCCCCGGCCTGAGCCTTCGCCTTGGGCTTGGACTCCTCGGCCTCGTCCTCGTCGTCGAGGTCAGCCTCCTCGACGCGGGCGGCGTCCTTGGACAGGTCGACCTCGGACGGCTCGTCCTTGGACAGGTCGACGCGCTCGGCGTCCTCGTCCGCCTCGAGCTCGTCGTCGTCGGCCTCGTCGTCCAGCTCCTCCGGCTCGTCGTCCTTGAGGACCTGCATGACGGCCTGCTTGACGAAGTGGACCTCGACGCCCGGCGCGATCTCCAGCAGGAGACCGTCGTCGTCGACGGAGACCACGGTGGCGCGGATGCCGCTGGTCGTCAGCACCCGGGCTCCCGGTTCCGTGGCGCTCTGCATCTGCATCTGCTCCTTGCGCCGCTTGCTCTGCGGCCGGATGAGCAGGAAGTAGAAGACCACGGGGACGGCGAGGAGCAGCAGCAGGTTGAAGCCCCCGCTGCCGCCGGACGAAGCCGCCAAAATCATGTCGCTGCCCATTACTGGGGCATCCTTCCGATGTGGTTTGCCCAGCCTGTGACCGGATCGGCCACCCCATGGGGAACGAGGGCTGGAGACGGTGGAACCAAGTCCCGGAGTCTAGAGAGTACGCGAGACCCCGGCAACGACGTGACGATCCGCGACGCCGGGAAGTTCCCATCCCGTTACAACATGATCACTATTCGGGCCGATCGGCGTCGTCGTCCACCTCGAACAGCGTACCGGCCATCGGCGACGAGGGCGGCTGCGCGACGCCGAGATGCGCCCACGCGGCGGGCGTCGCGATGCGCCCGCGGGGCGTCCTGGCCAGCAGGCCCTGCCGGACGAGGAACGGCTCGGCGACGACCTCGACCGTCTCGGGCTCCTCCCCCACCGACACCGCGAGCGTCGACAGCCCCACCGGCCCCCCACCGAACTTGCGCAACAGGGACCCCAGGACGGCGCGGTCGAGCCTGTCCAGACCACGCTCGTCCACCTCGTAGAGTCGGAGGGCGGCCTCGGCCAGCTCCCGCGTGATCACGCCGTCCGCGCGGACCTCGGCGTAGTCGCGGACGCGGCGCAGCAGCCGGTTGGCGATCCGGGGCGTCCCGCGCGACCTCCCGGCGACCTCGGCGGCACCGTCGTCGGTGATCTCCACGTCCAGCAGCCGCGCCGACCGCCGGACGATCACCTCCAGCTCGGCGGGCTCGTAGAAGTCCATGTGCGCGACGAACCCGAACCGGTCGCGCAGGGGCCCCGGCAGCATCCCCGCCCGGGTCGTCGCGCCGACCAGCGTGAACGGTGCGATGTCCAGCGGGATCGCGGTCGCGCCCGGCCCCTTGCCCACGACGACGTCGACCCGGAAGTCCTCCATCGCCATGTAGAGCATCTCCTCGGCGGGCCGCGCCAGCCGGTGGATCTCGTCCAGGAACAGCACCTCGCCCTCGGCGAGGGTGGACAGCACCGCCGCCAGGTCCCCGGCGCGCTCGATCGCGGGCCCCGAGGAGATCCGCAGCGGCTGCCCCAGCTCCGCCGCGATGATCATGGCGAGGGTCGTCTTGCCGAGCCCCGGGCCGCCGGACAGCAGCACGTGGTCGGGCGTGCGGCCGCGCCGCAGCGCCCCGTGCAGCACCAGCGACAGCTGCTCGCGGACCCGCTCCTGCCCGACGAAGTCGTCGAGCCTCTTCGGCCGCAGCGCCGCCTCGATGACCTGCTCCTCGGCGCCGTCCGCGTCCGCCGAGACCAGCCGGTCCGCCTCGCCGCTCATTGCCTCGCCTCCGCTCGGCGGCGAACGGCCCTTCCACGCCGCCGCTTCCCTCGTCGCTCCGGTCGCAAGCTCCCTGCGCTCCTCAGTCCAGCGACGACGCGGCCGTTCGCGCGCATCACTTGGCGAGCTTCTTGAGGGCGGACTTCAGCAGCGCCGCGACCGGGGGCGCCTCGGCGCCGTCGAGGTCGGCGGCGACGGCGTCGACGGCCGCGTCGGCGTCCTTGGCGGACCAGCCGAGGTTGATCAGGCCCATCTGGACCTGCGTGCGCCACGCCTCGGACGCGGCGGGCGCCCGCACCTCCGCGGCGCCGTCGCCGACCGGGCCGCCGAGGCGGTCCTTCAGCTCCAGGACGATCCGCTGGGCGCCCTTCTTTCCGATCCCGGGCACCTTGGTCAGCGCGGTCAGGTCCTCCGCGGCGACGGCGCGCCGCAGCGCGTTCGGGGTGTGCACGGCGAGCATCGCCAGCGCGAGGCGGGGGCCGACGCCGCTGGCGGTCTGCAGCAGCTCGAAGACCGTCCGCTCGTCGTCGTCGGCGAACCCGAACAGGGTCAGCGAGTCCTCCCGGACGACCAGCGAGGTCGGCACCTTCGCCTGGTCGCCGACCCGCAGCCCGGCGAGGGTGGCGGGCGTGCACTGCACGGCCAGGCCGACGCCGTGCACGTCGATCACCGCGCCGTCCGGCCCGGCGGCGGCCACCTGGCCGCTGACGAAGGCGATCACTGGGCACTTCCTCCTCTGCTCGGGTCCTTCGGGCGGGAGCCCCGGGGGGCCGGGGGGCCGCCCGAAGGGGCGGTGCCGTTCCGGGCGGCCAGCCGCTCGCGCTCGGCCCGCGCCAGCTCCTCGATCCGCGAGACGCGCTCGTGCGCGAGCCGCCGCTGCGCGCTCCCGCGCCACACGTGGCAGATCGCGAGGGCGAGCGCGTCGGCCGCGTCCGCGGGCTTCGGCGCCGTGTCGAGGTGCAGCAGGCGGGTCACCATCGCGGTCACCTGCGCCTTGTCGGCGCGGCCGTTGCCGGTGACGGCGGCCTTGGCCTCGCTCGGGGTGTGCAGCGCGACCGGCAGGCCGCGGCGGGCGGCGGCCAGCATCGCGATCCCGGCGGCCTGCGCGGTGCCCATCACGGTGCGGACGTTGTGCTGGGAGAACACCCGCTCGACGGCGACGGCGTCGGGGCGCAGCTCGTCCATCAGCGCCTCGATCCCCCGCTCGACGCCGAGGAGGCGCAGCGCGTGGTCCTCGTCGGCGCCGGTCCGCACCACCGTCACGTGCACCAGGTGCAGCCGCTTGCCGGGCGCGCCCTCGACGACCCCGACCCCGCACCGGGTGAGCCCGGGGTCCACCCCCATCACCCGCACGGCCGCTCCTTCGATCATCTGTTCGGCCGAACACGCTACCAAGTCGGGATGACATCGTTCACCTGCGGCGGGCGTGTCCCGTCAGAAGTAGTCGAGGGAGAACGGCGTGGCCGCGAACGCGGCGGAGAGCGCTCCCGCGTCCCCGCCGCCGAGCAGGCCGGCGCGGCGCAGGGTCGTCACCGGCACGCCGGCGTAGAGGGCGGACAGGCCCCGCACGTCCAGGCGGACGGCGGCGGCGTCCTCGCTGGAGCGCTCCAGACGCCCCGCGCCGTCCTTGATCTCCAGGCGCCAGTGGCCGGAGTTCCCCGGCCGCTGCGGGTCGTCGATCTCCAGCGGGACCGCGGCGGCGACGCCCTCCGGGTACCCGCGCGCCTCGATCGCGGCGGGCGCGTCCACCACCCGCAGCATCCACTGGCTGCGCCGGACGGTCTCCTTCTCGCGCTCGCCCGGCAGCCAGAGGACCGGGTCCATGGGCGAGACGCAGGCCTTCACCGTGGGGGCCGTCGAGGAGCCGGAGCCGACGATGGCCCAGAGCGCGCGCAGCGTCCGCTCTGAGGCGGCCACGGCCCGGACCACCTCCAGCGCCGCGTTCCCCTCGGCCCAGCGGTAGGCGAGGAACCCGTCCTCGGCCAGGTAGCAGTACTCGTCGGGGGTGTCGAGGAACGCCGGCCACATGGACTCGTCCCAGCCGATCGGCCCGCAGTCCCCGGCGGACGCGTGGACGCGGCCGATCACCGCCGCGACCTCGGCCGCGTCGCCGGGCCCGGCGCGGCGCACCGGCACCCGGTCGGCGGCGATGCCGCGCAGCGCCTCCGCCGGGAGCTCGATCGTGTGCTGGGCGCCGGCGTGCTCCCAGCCGAGCGACCGGTAGATCCGCGTCGTCGCCGGGTAGAGCATCGCCAGGGCGTGCCCGAAACCCGCGCAGCGTTCGAGGATCTCGGTCATCAGGCGGCGTCCGAGGCCGCGCCCGCGCTCCTCCGGCGCGACCGTGATCCCGCCGATGCCGCCCGTGGAGACGGCCCGGCCGTGCCACCACTGGGTCATGTCATGGATGCGGCCCGTCGCCACGATCCGGTCGCCGTCGAAGCCCGCGAACTGCCGCCCCG
The DNA here is from genome assembly GCF_017573545.1 of Actinomadura nitritigenes. Taxonomy (GTDB): domain Bacteria; phylum Actinomycetota; class Actinomycetes; order Streptosporangiales; family Streptosporangiaceae; genus Spirillospora; species Spirillospora nitritigenes. Next base: position 55,660 of record NZ_JAGEOK010000026.1, read on the forward strand.
CCGCCAGCACCGGCGCGGTGCGGCGCAGCGTGGCCTCCCATTCGGCGTCCGACAGCCGCCCGAAGGCGCGGGCGCGGATGTCGCGGGTGGCGGCCATCTCCTCGGCGGCGGTGAGCACGCGGATCTCCATGATCCCCGACCGTAGACCATCGCGCGGACCGCCCGGGAAGCCGAACGCCGCCGCGCCCTTCCGGGCGGCGGCGGCGTTCGCGGCATGCGGCGCGGCTCAGGCGTCGATCTTCTCCATCACTTCGTCCGTGACGTCGAAGTTGGCGTAGACGTCCTGGACGTCGTCGGAGTCCTCCAGGGCGTCCAGCAGCCGGAAGACCTTCCTGGCGTTGTCCTCGTCCAGCGGGACGGTCACGCTCGGCAGGAACTTGCTCTCGGCCGACTCGTAGTCGATGCCGGCGTCCTGCAGGGCCTTGCGGACCGCGACGAGGTCGCCGGCCTCGCTCACGACCTCGAAGTTCTCGTCGTCGAGCTCGCCGACCTCCTCGGCACCCGCGTCCAGGACGGCCATCATCAGGTCGTCCTCGCTGGTGCCCGCCTTCGGGACGATCACGACGCCCTTGCGGTTGAACATGTAGGACACCGAGCCGGGGTCGGCGAGGGAGCCGCCGTTGCGGGTGAGGGCCACCCGGACCTCGGAGGCGGCGCGGTTGCGGTTGTCGGTCAGGCACTCGATCAGCACGGCGACACCGCCGGGGGCGTAGCCCTCGTAGGTGATGTTCTGCCAGTCGGCGCCCCCGGCCTCCTCACCGGCGCCGCGCTTGCGCGCGCGCTCGATGTTGTCGTTGGGGACGGAGTTCTTCTTCGCCTTGTAGATGGCGTCATAGAGGGTGGGGTTGGCGTCGGGATCGCCGCCGCCCGTGCGGGCCGCCACCTCGATGTTCTTGATCAGCTTGGCGAAGAGCTTGCCCCGCTTGGCGTCGAGGGCCGCCTTCTTGTGCTTGGTCGTCGCCCATTTGGAATGGCCGGACATTCAGTCAATCCTCCTTGCGCATCGCCCGGCGCACCAGATCGGCGAAGTAGTGGTGCACGCGGAAGTCGCCCGTCAGCTCCGGGTGGAAGGAGGTCGCCATGAGACGACCCTGGCGGACGGCGACGATCCTACCGGCGTTCGGCCCGCTCTCGGCGCGTCCGAGGACCTCGACGGCGTCGCCGACGGACTCCACCCAGGGCGCGCGGATGAAAACGGCGTGGTACGGCGTGTCCCCCATACCGGTCAGCGGGACGTCGGACTCGAAGGAGTCGACCTGCCGTCCGAAGGCGTTGCGCCGCACGGTCATGTCGATGCCGCCGACCGTCTCCTGGCCCGCCACGCCGTCCCTGATCCGGTCCGCCAGCATGATCATGCCGGCGCAGGAGCCGTAGGCGGGCAGGCCCGCCTCGACGCGCTTGCGCAGCGGCTCCAGCAGCTCGAACGCGCGCGCCAGCCGCCACATGGTGGTGGACTCCCCGCCGGGCAGGACGAGCCCGTCGATCCGGTCGAGCTCCTCGGCGCGCCGCACGTTCAGGGTGCGGGCGCCGGCCTGCTCGAGGGCGCGGGCGTGCTCGCGCACGTCGCCCTGGAGGGCGAGGACGCCGATCGTCGGTACGGCAGCAGTCACGTGGGTGAACCTCTCAGGGGTCGCGCGGACGAAGTTATGGGCGAAACCGTAGACATTCCTTACAACGCGGCGGGACGCGGGGGATCTTCCCCAGGGGTCGGCGTGTACCCGCACCCGCCACAAGCGCCTGAGCCGTCGCGCGAGCGCGTGACCTGACCGGGGAGGCGAAGCCGGAGGCGAGCCTCCCCGGGAAGATCGCGAAGCGATGCCGCGCTCGCCCAAGGCCGGTCAGGGTCCTCGCCTGGCGGCTCGGACCCTGACCGGCCTTGCGACGACTACGCGTGCTTGAAGCGGCGGAGCGGGAGCTCCAGCGGCAGGAAGCCGTCCTTGCCGCGGTCGGCGATGCCGCGGCCGAACATGTGGGCCGCGGCGAGGGCCAGCCCGAACTCCTCGTGGTCGAACGGGAGCGGGACGTCCGGGGCGCCCGCGTCGATGGCCCGCCAGAACGGGCGCTCCGCGGGGAGCCGCTCGCCCTGGTCGACGACCACGCCGTCCTCGGCGGTGACGAACACGTCGCGGCGCAGCTCGCCGGCGGTGTACCAGCGGAACCAGCAGCCGCGGATGACCGTGTGCAGGACCAGCACGCCGCAGGACGCGCCGGGCAGCGCCGCGGCGGCGGTGTCGGCGATCCGGCGGGCGTCGTCGTCCAGGCAGAACAGCCGCCGGTCGCACAGCAGCAGCGCCCGCTCGAACGCGCCGACGAACAGCTCGTCCTCGTACGGCCAGAGCGCGAAGTCCAGGACCGTGTCGCCGGTCTCGGTGAGGGTGTCCGCCGGGTAGAGGCCGCGCGCGATCCGCGCGGCCTCGTCGGGGTCGGGTACGAGGCCCGGCCGGAACACCTCGGTGGGTTCACCCGCGCTCGCGCACGCCAGCGCGACGGACCAAGCCATGCTCTCCCCTCCCGCGGCCGGGCACCGCGCAGGGGCGCCCGGTCTCCGGGGGGCCCGCCCCGGAGACCCGGTCCCTCACCGGCCGCGCCGCAAGCGTAATCCCTCCGGCGCCGCGGCGGGGAGGGGGCCACCCGGCTGACCGCCCGGTCATCAGACCGGGCGGCCGGACCCGAGGCCGGCGCCCGCCGGGGCGTTTCACCAGCCGCGGTGGGCGAACTTCTGGTCCTCGCCGAGGGAGGCGACGCTGATGCCGACCATCGCGTCGCCGAGGCCCCGGGACACCTTCGCGATCACGCCGGGGTCGTCGTGGAAGGTGGTGGCCTTGACGATCGCCTCGGCGCGCTGCGCCGGGTTGCCGGACTTGAAGATCCCGGAGCCGACGAACACGCCCTCGGCGCCGAGCTGCATCATCATCGCGGCGTCGGCGGGCGTGGCGATGCCGCCGGCGGTGAACAGCACCACGGGCAGCTTTCCGGCCTGCGCGACCTCCTTGACCAGCTCGTACGGGGCCTGGAGCTCCTTGGCGGCGACGTACAGCTCGTCCTCGGGCAGCGACTGGAGCCGGCGGATCTCCTGCCGGATCTGCCGCATGTGCGTGGTGGCGTTGGAGACGTCGCCGGTGCCGGCCTCACCCTTGGAGCGGATCATCGCCGCGCCCTCGGTGATGCGGCGCAGCGCCTCGCCGAGGTTGGTGGCGCCGCAGACGAACGGGACGGTGAACGCCCACTTGTCGATGTGGTTCTCGTAGTCGGCCGGGGTGAGCACCTCGGACTCGTCGACGTAGTCGACGCCGAGGGCCTGCAGCACCTGGGCCTCGACGAAGTGGCCGATGCGGGCCTTGGCCATCACCGGGATGGACACGGCGGAGATGATGCCGTCGATCATGTCGGGGTCGCTCATCCGGGAGATGCCGCCCTCGGCGCGGATGTCGGCGGGCACCCGCTCCAGCGCCATCACCGCGACGGCGCCGGCGTCCTCGGCGATCTTCGCCTGCTCGGGGGTGACGACGTCCATGATCACGCCGCCCTTGAGCATCTCCGCCATGCCGCGCTTGACGCGGGCGGTGCCGGTCTCGGGCGCGTTCTCCGGGGCGGAATTCAAAGTGGACACGGGCATTCCTCACGTGCGCGGACGACAGGTCGCTCTCCATGATATTGCCTGCTAGCGGGGCTTTTCGACGCCCCTCGGGGCCAGGCCAATGGGCGGGAATTGGCCGTTGACCCGCCGCCCGCGGCGCTATGGAATGTGGGGCTTGCCGTCGTTCAGCAGGACGACCCAGACCTGTCCGCGCGCGAAGGTCATCGGCTTGCCGTCGGCGGTCGTGTAGGTCGTCCCGGCGGTCTCCGAGGGGCGCGACCACTTGGCGTCGTAGGACTTGCCGTCGCGCAGCACGACGGCGCGGCCGGTGCCGGTCGTCTGGATGAGGGGGGTGTAGCTCCCGAGGAAGTCGTGGAACCGGGAACGGGTCGTCCTGGCGTACTGGACGACGACCGTGGCACCGCCGAGCCGTCCGCCTTCGGCCGCGGTGTCGGGCCTGCCGCCCCAGCTCGCGAGCCAGCGCTTCTGCTTGGCCGACCACGTGAACCCCATGGTCGCCGCCGGCCATTTCGCGGTGAACGACGCCGTCGGCTTGCCGCCGTCGGGCGCCGGGCCGAAGCGGAAGCCGATGTCGTGCGGCGCGGACGCCTTGGGCGCCCGCTTGAGCAGGGCCTTGGGGTCGCCGTAGAGGTTGTACGGAATCCGCCGTGCGCTGGAGCGGGAGTAGGCGGAACCCGCGTTCTCCTGGGAGATGTCGTACACCGGCGCCTTGCGGATGTACTTCTTCATCTTGCTCTGCACGCCGGAGAACGCGAACGCGGGATGCCCGAACTGCGGAAGGATGTGCAGGTCGGAGATGCGGGCGCTGCGGACCGGCCCGACGCGCTTGGGCAGCCTGGACGAGTAGACCGCCATCAGCCGGGTCTCGCCGCCCTCCACCTGCTCGACGTAGACGATGTCGGCGGCCGACACCCCGGACTGCGGCAGCGCGGGCTTGGTGTTCTCGATCTTCACGGCGAGGACGGGGTCGTCCAGCCCCGCGGTGCCGCCGTTGAACGGGTGCGTCGTCGGCGCCGGGGTCCCCGACGCCGTGCCGCCGTGCGCGCTCGGCGGCGCCGCCGTGCCCGGTCCGTGCGAGTCGGAGCAGGCCGCGAGCGCGGTGCCGAGCACGGCGGCGCCGAGCCCCGCGGCCGCCCGGCCTCGTGCCGTCCTGTGCCACGCGTGTCGCATAACCCTCCCTTTGCGGCGATCTGCCCGAGGGTAGCGAACGGAAATGATGCGTTCGCCCGGTCCGCTGTACGGGAGGGCGGCCTCCGGGCGATCAACTCGGCGGCGAGGGCGCGGCCGGCTCCGCGCCGGACTCGCCGCCGGACTACGCGCCGGACTCGGCGCCGGGCGTCAGATCCCCGGCGGGTCGTCGTCGATCTCGAAGAAGTCCGGCAGCGGCGCGCGGCCGGCCAGCGGCAGCACGCGGATCAGCGGCTTGCGGCGCGCGGCCCGCGCCTGCGCGACGGCGTCGTTGTAGAAGCGGCGGGCGTAGGCGACCTTCACCGCCGCCGAGGACAGCTCCTCCAGGACGTCGCCGCCGTCGCCGCCCTCCCCCGCGACCGTCCCCGCGAAGTCGGGCTGGTCCGCGACCGCCCGGAGCGCCCGGGACAGATCGCTCTCGGCGAACTCGCGGTTGTCGGCGTCCGCCGTCCGGGCCTCGTGCGCGGCGGTGGCCAGCACCAGGCTCGAGGCCGGGTCCAGCAGCCGGGACGCGGCGAGCTCCAGCGCGGCCGCGGCGCGCCGGACCAGCGCGGCGTCCAGCGCGGCGCGGGCCGTCTCGACGCGGACGTGCAGCCGGTCCAGCCGGGTGGCGCGCCACGACACGTACACCCCGACGAGGAACACGACGGCGATCCAGAACAGCACGTCGACGATCCAGTGGTAGAGCATCGGACCGTTCCTCAGGCGCCGGAGCCGGACTCGACGACGCCCGCGCCCGCGTAGGCGACCGTCTCGTAGACCCGCAGCACGTCCCGGGCCACCGACGACCAGTCGTAGGCGCGGACGGCGGCGCGGGCCTCCGCGGACAGCTGCTTGCGCCGGGGCGGGTCGGCCAGCAGGGCGGCGGCAGCGGCGGCGAGGGCCTCGTGGTCGCCGGCGGGGAACAGCACCCCGGCGCGGCCGCCGAGCAGCACCCGGTCGAACGCCTCGATGTCGCTGGCGAGGATCGGGGCGCCCGCCGACATCGCCTCGGCGAGCACGATGCCGAAGCTCTCGCCGCCGAGGTTGGGCGCGACGAAGGCGTCCACCGAGTGGTAGGCGCGGATCTTGTCCTCCTCGCTGACCATGCCGAGCACGACCACCCGGTCGCGCAGCTCCGGCGAGACGCGGGCGGCCACGTCGTCGGCGTCGCCGGGCCCGGCGAGGAGCAGCCGGAGGCCCGGGCGGCGGCGCCCGAGGATCTCGAAGGCGCGCAGCAGCACCGGCAGGCCCTTGCGGGGCTCGTCCATCCGGCCGAGGAAGCCGAGCGCCTCGCCGCCGTCCCGGCCGCGCCCGTCGCCCTCCCGGCCCCGCCAGCCCGGCAGCGGCTCGGCCATCGCGTACCGCTCGGTGGCGACCCCGTTCGGGATCAGCACCGCGTCGCCGCCGAGGTGCTCGACCAGGCTGGTGCGGGCCGCCTCGGACACCGCGATCCGGCCGTTGATCTTCTCCAGCGCGCTGCGCAGGATCGGCGCGGTCACCGACAGCGCGCGGGACCGCTCGTAGGAGGCGTGGAAGGTGCCGACGATCGGCCCGTCCGCCGCCCAGCAGGCCAGCAGGCCGAGCGACGGCGCGGCGGGCTCGTGGACGTGCAGGACGTCGAAGCGGCCCTCGTTGATCCAGCGGCGCACCCGCGCGGAGGACAGGAACCCGAACGACAGCCGCGCCACCGACCCGTTGTAGGGGACGGGGACGGCGCGCCCCGCCGACACGGCGTAGGGCGGCAGGTCGGCGTCGTCGTCGGCCGGCGTCATCACCGACACCCGGTGCCCGAGCGCGATCAGCGCCTCGGCGAGGTCGCGGACGTGCTGCTGGACGCCGCCCGGGACGTTCCATGTGTAGGGGCAGACGATGCCGACGTTCACCGGGGCGCCCCTCCCGGCCCGGGCGGGTCCAGGTCGTCCACCCAGACCTTCTGCAGCATGTGCCAGTCCTCCGGGTGGGCGGCGATGCCCGCCTCGAAGACCCGCGCGATCTCCTGCGTCATGGTCTGGATCTTCTCCCGCCTGGCGCCCTCGTCCGGGACCCGGACCTCCTCGTGGACGCGCGCCGCCCAGTACTTCCCCTCGTACCAGAGTGTCACGGGAATGAGGGCGGCGCCCGTCTGGAGCGCCAGCGCGGCGGAAACGGAGGGCATCCGCGCGGTGGCGCCGAAGAACTCCACGTCGACGCCGGTCGCGGTGAGATCGCGGTCGACGACCAGGCAGACGGGCCGCCCGGCGCGCAGCCGCTGCGCCATCCGGCCGAACGCGGACGCGCCGGTGTGCGCGAGGACCTCCATGCCGAGGCTCTCGCGGAACTCCACGAACCGGTCGAACAGCGACTCGGGCCGGAGCCGCTCGGCGACCGTGGTGAACGGGTGCCCGCAGGCGGCGAGCCAGGCGCCGGCGTGCTCGTAGTTGCCCATGTGCGGCAGCGCGAGGATCACGCCGCGGCCGGCCTCCAGGTTCGCGAAGATCTTCTTCTCGCCGGTGACCCGCATCCGGCCGACGATCCGCTCCCGCCCGTACTCGGGGAGCCGGAACACCTCCAGCCAGTAGCGGGCGTAGGAGCGCAGCACGCGCTTGCTGAGGACGCGGACCTCGTCGTCCACGGCGTCCTTGCCGAGGACGCGGCACAGGTTGCGCTCCAGCTGCCGGACGCCGCCCCCGTGCGCCTGCCAGGCGCGGTCGGCGACCGCGGTGAACACGAGCCGGGCGGCGCCCTCGGGCATCTTGCGGACGACCGTCCAACCCAGCGCGTAGGCGGCGTCCATCACCTCGTCGCGGAGCGACGCGGCCGCGGAGCCGCCGGCGGGCGCGGTCACGGGCACGGCTCCCTCCTGGGCGCGGCCTGGTCGGCGGCGCGGCCCGGTCACGGGTACGGCGTTCGGCGCGGCGGGATCACCGGCGCGGCTGCGGGCCCGCCTTCGCGTGCGCCCTCTCGCCGTTCTCCTCGTCCTCTTCGTTCCCGGCGGCGGACGCGCCGGACCCCGGTGCGGGGCCGGAGGCGGCGGGCTTCGGCGCCGGGTCGCCCTTCGCCTGGGCGTAGACCGTCGCGAACCGCTGCCCGACCGTGACGGTGCTGAGCACCGCCAGCACCCACAGCGCGATCGCCAGGATGAAGGGCACGCCGAGGCCGTCGAACCCGGCCGCCACGAGGGCGACGATCAGGCGCTCGGCGCGCTCGGCGATGCCCACGTTGCAGGTGTACCCGAGGCCCTCGGCGCGGGCCTTGGCGTACGACACCACGACCCCGGCGACGAGGCAGTACAGGGCGACGCCGGCGAGGCCGTGCTGCCCGTCCCGGTACAGCCCGATCATCAGCCCGGAGAAGATCGCGGCGTCCGCGACCCGGTCCATGGTGGAGTCCAGGAACGCGCCGAACTTGGAGATCTTGCCGGTGACCCGGGCGACCGCGCCGTCGAGCATGTCGAACAGCACGAACGCGGTGATCACCATGGTGCCCCAGAAGAACTCCCCGCGCGGGAACAGCACGAGCGCGCCCGCGGCGACGCCGGCGGTGCCGATGACGGTGATGGCGTTGGGCGACACCCCGGTCCGCGCGACCGTCCGTCCGATGGGCGTCAGGACGCGCCCCAGCGCGGGCCTGATTCTGTTGAGCATCGCCGTCCGTTCTCCTGCTGCCGGAAGTGGGGCCGCCGGCATCGGCCAGGGGGCCGCCGTTGGCGCGCCCAATCGTAGTGCCGCCGCCGACCGGACGCGGTCAGGCCGGAGTTTGCGGTTCCGCGCGGCGGACAGAAGCAGGTTGTTTGCCGTTCACCCCTTGTGATCCCGCCGCTCACGGGAAAGGGTGTTGTCACGGGTGTGACGTCGGTCACGCACGTTGGACGAGGACGCCGCACTCGGACGTCAGGGCCGGGCCCCTCCGGGCCGGGCCCCAGCCGAACGCGGGCCCCCGCGAGGAGGCCCGTCCGAGGAGGTAGTCATGGCGGACAAGGGAGGACATCCGGGAGCCCCCGGCAGGGCACCGGAGGCCGGCGGGTGCGACAGGGTGCGCAACGTCGCGCTGGTCGGCCATTCGGGGGCGGGAAAGACCACGCTCGTGGAGGCGCTGCTGACCGCGGCGGGCACGCTGCAGCGGGCCGGCCGTGTCGAGGAGGGCACCACCGTCAGCGACTTCGACGACGTCGAGGTCCGCCAGCAGCGCTCGGTCAACCTCGCGCTCGCCCCGCTCATGCACGGCGACATCAAGGTCAACCTGATCGACACCCCCGGCTACGCCGACTTCGTCGGCGACCTGCGGGCGGGGCTGCGCGCCGCCGACGCGGCGCTGTTCGTGATCTCGGCGGTGGACGGGATCGACGGCCTCACCCGGATGATCTGGGACGAGTGCGCGCGGGTCGGGATGCCCCGCGCGGTCGTCATCACCAAGATCGACCAGCAGCGCGGCGATTTCGACGACGTGGTGCTGAGCTGCCAGGACGCCTTCGGCGAGGGCGTGCTCCCGCTGTACTTCCCGGCGGCGGACGGCGACGGGCTCAAGGGGCTGGTCGGGCTGCTCACGCAGCGCTGCCTGGACTACTCCACCGGGAAGCGCACCGAGTGCGCGCCCGATCCGCGGTACCTGGAGCAGATCTCCGAGCAGCGCGCGTCGCTGATCGAGGGGATCATCCAGGAGAGCGAGGACGAGACCCTCATGGACCGGTACCTGTCCGGCGAGGAGATCGACGTCAAGGCGCTCATCGAGGACCTGGAGACCGCGGTGGCGCGCGGCAGCTTCTACCCGGTCCTCGCCACGTCGGTGCCGCACGGCGACCACCCCGGTCCGGTCGTCGGGATGCTGGAGCTGCTGGAGGTCATCACCCAGGCGTTCCCCTCGCCCCTCGAACACGGCATCCCCCCGGTGACGCCCGTCAAGGGCGGGCCGCCGAAGGAGATCGGCTGCGATCCCGACGGGCCGCTGGTCGCCGAGGTGGTCAAGACCACGTCCGACCCGTACGTCGGGCGGATCTCCCTGGTCCGGGTGTTCTCCGGGACGCTGCGTCCCGACACCACCGTGCACGTCTCCGGGCACGGCATGGAGGAGCGCGGGCACGAGGACCACGACGTCGACGAACGGGTGGGCGCCCTCACCTCCCCGCTCGGCAAGTCCCAGCGGACGGTCGCCTCGTGCGGCGCCGGGGACATCTGCGCCGTGGCGAAGCTGTCGCGCGCCGAGACCGGCGACACCCTGTCCGACCCGTCGTCGCCGATGGTGATGGCACCCTGGACGATGCCTGACCCGCTGCTGCCCGTCGCGATCCGCGCCCGGTCCAAGGCCGACGAGGACAAGCTCAGCCAGGCGCTCGGCCGGCTCGTCGCCGAGGACCCGACGCTGCGGCTGGAGAACAACCCCGAGACGCGGCAGCTGGTCCTGTGGTGCATGGGCGAGGCGCACGCCGACGTGCTGATCGACCGGCTCAGCGCGCGGTACGGCGTCGAGGTCGAGCGGATCGAGCTGCGGGTGCCGCTGCGCGAGACGTTCGGCGGGTCCGCGAAGGGCCTCGGCCGGCACGTCAAGCAGAGCGGCGGCCACGGGCAGTACGGCATCTGCCACATCGAGGTGGAGCCGCTGCCGTCGGGCGAGGGCTTCGAGTTCGTCGACAGGATCGTCGGCGGGGTGGTGCCGCGGCAGTTCATCCCGTCGGTCGAGAAGGGCGTGCGGCAGCAGATGGAGCGCGGCGTCTCCGCCGGGTACCCGCTGGTCGACATCAAGGTCACGCTGCACGACGGCAAGGCGCACTCGGTGGACTCCTCCGACATGGCCTTCCAGGCCGCCGGCGCGCTCGCGCTGAAGGACGCCGCCGGGCAGGTGCCGGTGCTGCTGCTGGAGCCGGTGGACGAGGTGAGCGTGCTGATCGCCGACGAGTACGTCGGCGCGGTGATGTCCGACCTGACCTCGCGGCGCGGCCGGGTGCTCGGGTCGCAGGCGGTGCCGGGCGGCCGCACGATGATCAAGGCCGAGGTACCGCAGCTGGAGATCGTCCGGTACGCGATCGACCTGCGGTCGATGTCGCAGGGCACCGGCACGTTCGACCGGTCGTTCCTGCGGTACGAGCCGCTCCCCTCGCATCTGGCGGAGAAGGTCGCCAAGGCCGAGGCGGTGCACGACTAGGGCGCCGGCGGGCGGGGGCGGGCCCGGTTCCCGCTCCCGCCCCTTGGTCCCCCTCGGACACCTCCGTTGATCCTTCCGGAGTCGTCCAAATGGCGGCGCGGACTCATCCCTGAGGGTGACTCCGATTTCGGCATCTGGGGCGATGGCGGGCGGTTCGCGGCATGAAACTCTGACTGCGCCATGAACGACACGGGGGAAGACCGGCGGCCCGCCCGGCCCGGGCGCCGCAACATCATCCGGGGCCTCGGCCTCGCGGCCGGCGGGCTGCTCGCCGGCGGTGCCGGGTTCGCCACCGAGCAGGCGTGGCGCCGGGAGGACCCGCCGACCCCCGCGTCCGCGGCGTCCGTCGACTCCTGGCAGCCGCCCGACCGGCAGGTCGACGTCGTGTGGGCGGTGAACACCCGCCGCCGGCTGGTCGCGCTGACCTTCGACGACGGGCCGATGGAGCGGTGGACCCCGCAGGCCCTCGACGCGCTCGACGAGGCGAAGGTGCCGGCGACGTTCTTCATGGTCGGCAGCCGGCTCGCCCGCAACGCACGCCTCGTCGAGGGCCGGCTCGACCGGCACGAGGTCGGCAACCACACCTGGAAGCACGACGACCTGTCCAGGCTGAGCCTCGCGCACGCCCGCCGCTCCATCCACCGCACGCACGAGACGATCAAGGAGGTCACCGGGCGGGCCCCGACACTGCTGCGGCCGCCGTGGGGCCGGCTCGGCGGCACCACCCTGCACGTCGCCGCGGAGCACGGCTACGACCTGGTGCTGTGGTCGCTGCTGGTCCAGGACCGGCGGCTCGGCCGCGACCCGGCGGAGATGGTCGCCGCGGTCGTCGACAACGCCCGGCCCGGCACCATCGTCCTCGGCCACGACGTCGGCGCCGCCAGCCGCGGGACCGCGATCGCGCAACTGCCCGCGATGATCCGCGGGCTGCGCGGCCGCGGTTTCGACTTCGTCACCGTGTCGCAGCTGCGACGGGCAGCGATCTAGGCTTGCCCGGTGAGCCTCCCCCCACTCCGCCTGGGCGCCCGCGCGCGCCTCTGGCGCTCGCTCGCGGCCGCGGTGTTCGTCGCCGCGCTGCTGTTCACCAGCGCGTTCGGAAGCAACGACGACTTCCCCATCGGGCCGATGACGCAGTTCGCGTTCTCGGTGAAGAACGACGGCGGGACGATCGGCTCGTTCTGGCTGGAGGCCGACACCGCCGAGGGCCGGCACGTCGAGCTGTCCCGGGACGCCGTCGGGACGGGCATGAAGCGCGCCGAGATCGAGGGGCAGATGGGCCGGATCGTCCGCGACCCGTCGCTGCTGCAGGGCATCGCCGACGGGCAGCACCGGCTGCACCCCGGCGCCCCGCGGCTCACCCGGATCTACGTCGTGGAGGAGATCAAGAGGTTGGAGCACGGCAAGGTCGCGTCGACCAGGCGCGTCAACCGCGTCGTCTGGGACGTGCGGTGACCGCCGCCGCGACGCCGGAGGCGCCTCGCCCCGTCTCGCCGCCCGCCCCGGAGCCCGGTCCCGCCCGCTCGCCGTGGGGCCGGTGGTGGTTCACGCCCGTCCCCCGCGCCCGGATCGCCTGGCTGCGCATCCTCGGGTACCTGTTCCTGCCGTTCGACATGCTGCTGCTGACCAGCAGCTCGCTGGCGCACGCCCGGCTGCCCGCCGACCTGTACCAGCCGGTGCTGCTCGGCCGGCTGCTGCATCTGCCCGCGCCGACGCCCGCCGCGATGTACGCGCTGCTTGCCGTGACGCTCGCGGCCGGGTTCGTGGCGGCCACGGGCCGGTTCCTGCCGCGCCTGACGGGCTACGTCTGCGCCTGCGGGTACCTGTGGTGGGTCACGATCAGCATGTCGTACGGGAAGGTCGACCACGACCACCTCGCGCTCGTGGTGGCGCTGTTCGTCCTGCCGAGCGTGGGACGGGCCCGGATCGACGACGAGCGCGGGTGCGAGGCGTCCGCGTGGGCGGTGCGCGGGATCCAGATCTCGGTGGTGGCCGCCTACTTCCTGTCCATGTGCGCGAAGGTGAAGATCGGCGGGTTCCCCGAGTGGCCGAACGGGGCGACGGTCCAGTGGGCGCTGAGCCGCCGCGGGACGCCGTTCGGGCGCAGCCTCATCGGCTACCCGGTGCTGCTGAAGGCGAGCCAGTGGTTCATGTTCACGGCGGAGGCGATCTCACCGGCGCTGCTGTTCCTGCGCGGGCGGCCGCTGTACCTGTTCGTGCTGTTCTTCGCCGGGTTCCACGCCGTCACCTACGCGCTGATGAGCATCCACTTCCTGCCGCACGCGATCTGGCTGGCGGCGTTCCTGCCGCTGGAGCGGCTCACCGGACACCTGCCGGTGCGGCTCCGCCGGATGCTCGGCGGCCGGTCGGGAGCGGCCGCGCCCGAGGCGGCCTGAAGGCCCGCGCCGTGCGCGGGCGTCAGCCCCGGGCGCCGGGGCGCTGCGCGGCCGGCAGCATGCAGGCGGCCGTACCGCCCGGCATCCGCTGCCGGTTGTTCGCGACGAGCCGGTACACGGCGTGCGCGAGCCAGCTCACCGGCGGCGTCCGCAGGGCCACGCCCGGGACGCGCCAGATCCCGCCGGCGGCCGTGAGCAGCTGACCGATCGCCTCCGCGCCGCCGCTGACCCGTCCCGCCCGGTCGACCCACAGCACCTCGTGCTCGGCGCGCTCCTGAGTGGTGCCGAGCGCGGCGAGATCGGTGAACTGGAACGCGACGACCTCGGCGTCCACGGGGACGTGGCGTTCCAGAAACCGCACCGAGGTGGTGCAGAACCCGCAGTCGCCGTCGTAGACCAGCACCGGCCGCTCGCGTCGCGTCATGGCGTCCATCATGCCGTGGCCCGCGACCGCTCGCGCGCGAGGGACCGTCAGTCCTGCGGCCAGGCGTCGGCGAGGATCTGCCGGGTGTCGCGCAGCAGCTGCGGCAGCACCCGCGTGTGCCCGACGACGGGCATGAAGTTGGTGTCGCCGCCCCAGCGCGGCACCACATGCTGGTGCAGGTGGGCGGCGATGCCGGCGCCGGCGACCAGGCCGAGGTTCATGCCGACGTTGAAGCCCTGCGCGCCGCTGGCCTTGCGCAGCGCGGCGATCGAGCGGCGGGTGAACACGGCCAGCTCGGTGTACTCCGCCTCGTCGAGCTCGCCGTAGTCGGCGACGTGCCGGTACGGGACGACCATGAGGTGCCCGGAGTTGTACGGGTAGAGGTTGAGCACGGAGTACACCGACCGGCCGCGGGCGACGACGAGGCCGTCCTCGTCGCTCATCGCCGGGATCTCGCAGAACGGGCAGCCCTCCCCGGCTCCCGGCCCGGTGGGCTTGTTCTCGCCCTTGATGTAGGCCATCCGGTGCGGAGTCCACAGCCGCTGGAAGTTGTCGGGCACGCCCGCGCCGCCCCTCTCCTCCTCGAGGCGGGACTGGTGCTCCGCGGCGCCCGCGCCGGACGCCTCGTCGCGCCCCTGCTGCTCCACGGGCTTCTCCGGCTCTGTGGTCAAGGCGGCGGTCTCCTTTTGTTCACGGCCTGACCAGCAGCATAGAGAGACCCGCGCGCCGGCACGTAGCCGGGATGCCCCCGCGGACCGCCGGGCGCGCCCGCGGGAGGGGGCCTGCGTGACGTCCCGCCCGGCTCTCCGACACCATGGGTCGTCCAGCCGAACCAGTGGGAGCGATCATGACCGAGCTCGACAAGGGCCGCGCCGGAGACGGCGGCGCCGAGCCGCGCCCGGGAGCGGGTCCGACGCCGTTCTTCCCGGGAGCGCCCGGACTGCCGGGCCCGGTGCCGCCGCCGAGCGGCCCGCTGCCCGCTCCTCCCGCCGCGGGCCCGCCCGGGGGCGCGCATGCGGCGCAGCCCGCCGCGCCGCCCCGGGTGGAGGGGCGGATCACGGTCGGGGACGAGGTGGCCGAGAAGGTCGCCGTGCTCGCCGCGCTGGAGGTCGGCGGGGTCTGCGCGCTCGGGTCGGGGGTGCGGGTGCGGTCCGCCGGCGACGCGGTGACGGTCGACGTCGGCATCGCCGTCGAGTACGGCCACGTGATCATGGATGTGGCGGCGGCGGTGCAGGCCGGCGTCGCGCGGATGGCCGGGCTGATGCTGGGCGCCCGGGTCGCCGCGGTCAACGTGACGGTCGAGGACGTCCGCCGCTCGCCGGGGCCGGGCTCCGGCGAGGGGGGCGCCGCCGGGTCCGCTCCCCTCCCGCCCATGGGAACGGGCCCGGGCGCAGGACACGCACTCTAGGCGCACCCCTCCCGCATACCAAGCGGTTTCGGTGTCAGGCGGGCCGCGCGTAGCAGTTCTGCATCGCCACGCCGACCGAGACGGTCGTCACCTTCACCCGCCGTACCAGCTGCGCGGGCACGTCCTTGAACCGGAACGTGTGCGGACTGCCGCCCGAGACGCTGCCCTGCCGCGTCTGCGTGGCGTGCCCCTTGACCGACATCTCGACGCGGACCAGTCCGCTGGCGGAGACGGTGATGGTGACGTCGACGCCTCCGCCGGCGGCGCGGTAGAACGCCGTCCCCTGCGGGCACCAGCCGATGCCGCCGGCGCCGTTCTGGTCGGGGATCTGCATGCCGCCGCCCTGCCCGCCCCCCTGGCCGCCGCCCGTGTAGGGCGAGCCGCCGCTGTTCTGCGGGACGGGGTTGGTCGGGTTCACCGGCCCGCCGGAGGCGCCCGGGGCGACGCCCACGCCCGCCGTGGGCGACGTGCCGGGACTCGTCGTCCCAGCGGCACCGGTGCCGTCCTCGTGCTTGTCGAGCAGCGGGACCAGGAGCACCACGATGGCGGCGGCCACGAGCAGCGCGGCGCCCCCGTAGCCGGCGATCCGGCCCCAGACCGAGCGCGCCCGCCGCGGCCCGCGCCGGGGCGGCCTCGTGGACTTCATCTCGCTCGTCTCCCCGGTCCGTGAACGTGACCGTTGAGGCTACCAACTCCGCGGATCCCCCACGTCCGCTCGCGGGCGGCCGCACGCCGCGGTCAGGCCAGCAGCCGCCGGGTCAGCTCCGCCAGGCTGCGCGCCACCTCGGCGGGCGCGTGCAGCGGCGCGACCGCGTGGCTGACGGTGACCCGCATCAACGTCTCGACCAGCAGGTCCTTGACGTCGGCGGGGACGTCCGGCCAGGTCGCGTCGGCGTAGCCGCGGAAGGCCGCGACCACGTGCCCGACCACCGGGTCGCGGCCGCGAGTGGCCAGCGCGATCAGCTCGTCGTCGCGGGACCGCCCGGCCCCGAAGATGTTCTTCAGCAGGGACCGCCGCTCCGCCTCGGTGAGCGCGAACAGCACGGCCGCCTCGACCGCAGCCGGGACGTCGTCGGCGTTCCACTCCCTCCGCTCCTGCACACCGCCGAGGAAGGCGTCGACCTCCCGTTCGACGAGCGCGCGGCCGAGCCCCACCTTGGACCCGAACTCGTTGTAGGCGGTCTGCCGGCTGACCCCGGCGGCCCGCGCGACCCGGGCGAGGCGCAGCGCGCCCCAGTCCCCGCGGTCCGCAAGGCCCCCTTCACGGTCGGCACCAGCGGGCTGACCGCCGTCACCGCGGCCGCGCCGGGCGCGATCTGGACCGGCGGCTACCAGTGGCAGAGCTCCTACCAGGACCCGTTCTGCTGGGAGATCGGCAGTCAGTGCCCCCCGCACCGGCACCAGAACCCCGTCCTGCAGAGCGGCGACGGCGCGTCCTGGTCCTGGATCGGCACGCCCGGCATGACGGGGAGCGGGCAGATCACCGCGCTCGACGCCGTCTCCGCGACCGACGTGTGGGCCGGCGGTCCGCACGATCGGCTGGACGGGTGGGGCTGCGGCGCCCCCTACCTGGCGCACCTGAGCGGCGGCACCTGGAGCGAGGTCTCCCCGCCGCCCCTCACCTGCGTCTACGCGCTCGACGCGGACGAAGCAGGCACGTGGGCCGCCGGGTACGCCGACCGCGCGAACGGCGGCTCGGCCGTCTACCGCACGTCCGGTGGAGCATGGACGCCGCAGGCCGCCGACGCGACGGACGTCCGCGCCATCAGGCAGCGGACGCCGGACGACGTCTGGGCCGTCGGCGCGAAGGCCGACCTCTACGGGGAGGAGCGCGTCTACGCCACCCGCTACGACGGCTCGGTGTGGCATGACATGACGCCCCCGCAGACGGCGGGTGCGTACGGGGCGCTCTCGGGTGTCCTTCCCCTCGCGGCCGACGACGTCTGGGTCGTCGGCGACGCCGGCGCCCACCACTGGGACGGGTCCGCCTGGGAGCGCGCGCCCGAGCCCGACGGCGTCCGGTTCACCGGCGCCCTCGCCGACGACGGCGCGGGCGGCGTCTGGGCGACCGGTGCGCGGCGGAACGCACCGGAGGGCTCGGTCCTGCTCCACTACACCGACGGCGCGTGGCGGGCGGAGGTCGAGACGCCCGCGGTCGTCAGCGGCCTCACGCGCGTCCCGGGCACCCGGACGCTGTGGGCGGTCGGCGCCCTCGCCGGCAAGCCCTACGTGATCTCCACGGGCTGACCGGGCCGTCCCGGGCCGCGCCCGCGCGGGGGCGGGCGCGGCCCGGGACGGGCGGGCGTCAGATCTGGACGCGGGCCTCGACGGCCTTCACGATCTCCTCGACGGCCTCGTCGATCGGCACGCCGTTCTTCTGCTCACCGTTGCGGTACCGGAACGACACCGCGTCCTTCGCGACGTCGTCGTCGCCCGCGAGCAGCATGTAGGGGATCTTCTGCTTCTGCGCGTTGCGGATCTTCTTCTGCATCCGGTCGGAGGAGGAGTCGACCTCCACCCGGACGCCGCGCTCGCGCAGCCGCGCGGCCACCTTGTCCAGGTGCGGGACGTGCCCGTCGCCGATCGGGATGCCGACGGCCTGGACCGGCGACAGCCACGGCGGCATCGCGCCCGCGTAGTGCTCGATCAGCACGCCCATGAACCGCTCGACCGACCCGAACAGGGCCCGGTGGATCATCGCCGGGGTCTGCCGGCTCCCGTCGGCCGCCTGGTACTCCAGCCCGAACCGCTTGGGCTGGTTGAAGTCCAGCTGGATGGTCGACAGCTGCCAGGTCCGCCCGATCGCGTCCTTGGCCTGCACGGAGATCTTCGGACCGTAGAACGCGGCGCCGCCCGGGTCGTCCACCAGGTCGAGGCCGGACTCCTCGGCGGCCTGGCGCAGCGCCTCGGTCGCCTCCGCCCAGTCGGCCTCGTCGCCGATGAACTTGTCGGAGTCGTCCCGGGTGGACAGCTCCAGGTAGAACTCCGAGAGCCCGAAGTCGCGCAGGACGCTCAGCACGAAGGACAGCAGCGACTTGATCTCGTCGCCCATCTGCTCCTTGGTGGTGTAGATGTGCGAGTCGTCCTGGGTCATGCCGCGCACGCGGGTGAGGCCGTGGACCACGCCCGACTTCTCGTACCGGTACACCGACCCGAACTCGCACATCCGCAGCGGCAGCTCGCGGTACGACCGCCCGCGCGCCCGGAAGATCAGGTTGTGCATCGGGCAGTTCATCGGCTTGACGCGGTACTCGACCTCGTCCACCTCGAACGGCGGGAACATGTCGTCGCCGTAGTAGGGCAGGTGGCCGGAGATCTCGAACAGCGACGACTTGGTGATGTGCGGGGTGTTGACGAACTCGTAGCCCGCCTCCTGCTGCCGCCGCCGCATGTAGTCCTCCATCTCCTTGCGGATGATCCCGCCCTTGGGATGGAAGACGGGCAGTCCGCTGCCGAGCTCCGGCGGGAAGGAGAACAGGTCGAGCTCGGCGCCGAGCCTGCGGTGGTCGCGCTTCTCGGCCTCCGCCAGGAACTCCAGGTACTCGTCCTGCTTCTCCCGGGACTCCCACGCGGTGCCGTAGATGCGCTGCAGCTGCGGGTTCTTCTCGCTGCCGCGCCAGTACGCGCCGCCGGACCGCATCAGCTTGAACGCGGGGATGACGCGGGTGGACGGCAGGTGCGGGCCGCGGCACAGGTCCTTCCAGCGCAGCTCGCCGGACTTGGCGTCGAGGTTGTCGTAGATGGTCAGCTCGGCGCCGCCGACCTCCACGTTCGCGCCGTCCGCCGCGTCCTCGACCGGTCCCGAGCCCTTGAGGCCGATGAGCTCCAGCTTGTAGGGCTCGGAGGCCAGCTCGGCGCGCGCGTCGTCGTCGGAGACGGGACGGCGGGAGAACCGCTGGCCCTGCTTGACGATCTCGCGCATCCGCTTCTCGATGCGCTTGAGGTCGTCGGGGGCGAACGGCTCGGCGACGTCGAAGTCGTAGTAGAAGCCGTTCTCGACCGGCGGGCCGATGCCGAGCTTGGCCTCGGGGAACAGCTCCTGCACGGCCTGCGCCATGACGTGCGCGGCGGAGTGCCGCA
The DNA here is from genome assembly GCF_017573545.1 of Actinomadura nitritigenes. Lineage (GTDB taxonomy): Bacteria > Actinomycetota > Actinomycetes > Streptosporangiales > Streptosporangiaceae > Spirillospora > Spirillospora nitritigenes. The sequence continues at coordinate 74,847 of NZ_JAGEOK010000026.1, forward strand.
TGATCGCACGGCCGTCGTCGGAGCCGATCTCGACCGGCTCGACGGCGTCGCCGTCGTGCAGTTCCCCGGCCAGGTCGCGCAGCTCGCCGTTGACCCGGGCGGCGATCACGGTGCGGCCGTCGGCGTCCAGTGCCTGCCCCGCGGTGGTGCCCGCCGGCACCGCCCGCTCGCTCCCGTCGAGGGTGATGCGCAGCTCAGACACGGTGGACACGGGTACTCCTCGGGATGGTGGGTGGGGATCAACGGGTTCCGATGCTATCGACTCGGGGTGTGCCCCGGACGCATCCGGCTCCATCGGACTGCTCCTGTTCCTCCTCTGGGAGGCCCCGGAACGACCCCGGAAAGCGGTGAAGGCCCCGGGATCGCTCCCGGGGCCTTCACAGCGTGCGATGTCAGTGCATGCGGCCGTGGCGCCGGGGGCGACCCGGCGTCGTCGTCTCGAGCACGATCGATACGGCCTGCATGAGGCCATGGTAACCGACGCGGGCCGCCTCCGGCAGGGCGGTTTCCGCGGTCACGCGCGGGCCTCCCGTCTCGGCCGTTCGAGCCGGTCCATGTCCTCCAGCTCGCGTCCCCGCGTCTCCGGGACGGCCCGGATCACGAAGATGAACGCCAGCACGGAGAACGCCGTGTACAGGCCGTAGGCCAGGCTGAGCGAGAAGCCCGAGATGCCGGGGAACGTCGTCGTGACCAGCCAGTTGGCGAGCCACTGCGCGGCGGCGGCGACGGCCAGCGCCGACGCCCGGATGAAGTTGTTGAACATCTCGCCGAGCATCACCCACACGACCGGGCCCCAGGTCGCGGCGAACGCGGCGACGAAGACGTTGGCGGCGACGAGCGCGATCGGCCCGGCGGCGCCGCTCAGCTCCGGCTTGCCGCCCACCACGTGGGCGGTCGAGAAGCAGGCCGCCAGCGTGCCGAGCGACAGCGCCATGCCCGCCGCGCCGCCGAGCAGCAGCGGGCGCCGCCCGACCCGGTCGACGAGCGCGATCGCGACCAGCGTGAACGCCACGTTGACCACCGAGTTGATCACGGAGGTGAGCATCGCGTTGCTCTCGGAGAACCCGACCGCCTGCCACAGCGAGGACGAGTAGTAGAAGATCACGTTGATGCCGACGAACTGCTGGAAGACCGACAGCAGGATGCCGACCCACACGATCGGCAGCAGCCCGAGCCGGGAGCCGCGCAGGTCGCGCAGGTGCACGGCCCGGTCCTCGGCGATCGACCGGACGATGTCCTTGATCTTGCCGTCCACGTCGCCGCGGCCCATGACCCGCGCGAGCACCCGCTTCGCGTCGGTCATCCTGCGCTTCTTCACCAGGTAGCGGGGCGACTCGGGGATCGTCGTGGCGATGACGCCCCAGATCACCGCGGGCACGGCCGCGCTGGCGAACATCCAGCGCCAGGCGCCGCCGCCCCAGGGGAAGGTCCCGGTCGCGCCGCCCTTGGACACCTGGGCGATGACGTAGTCGACGACCAGCGCCGCGAAGATGCCGAGGACGATCGCCATCTGCTGGAGCGAGCCGAGCCGGCCGCGCAGCTCGGCGGGCGCGATCTCGGCGATGTAGGCGGGCGCGATGACGGACGCGGCGCCGATCGCCAGCCCGCCGACCAGCCGCCACGCGGTCAGGTCGGCGGCGCTGAACGCGAACGCCGAGCCGAGCGAGCTGATCACGAACAGCGCGGACGCGGCCAGCATCACCTTCACCCGGCCGATCCGGTCGCCGAGCGGGCCGGCGAACCAGGCGCCCGCGGCGCAGCCGAGCAGCGCGGCGGAGACCACGAAGCCGACGACGAAGCCGCTCAGGTGGAAGGTGTTCTTGAGCGCGTCGACGGTGCCGTTGATGACCGAGGAGTCGTAACCGAACAGGAAACCGCCGAGCGCCGCGGCCCCCGCCAGGAGCGCGGCGGTGGCGGCCGAGTGGGAAGGGCCGTCGTGCTCCTCGCCTGCCGTGGTCTTCGATCCGCTTCCCGGTGTGCTCATGGAGCCGGATCTTCCCCGTAGGAAGGACCTTATGCGGCTGCCTTGCCCATGCCCCACCCGCGAATGGCGCTTCCACGACCGTGCGCTGGGACGGAGTTGGGCATCGGTTCCGCGGCGCGCTCCGCGGCGGGTCCCGTGGTGGGCCCCGTGATGGACAAGGCGTCACCAGTCGTCGGCGGACTCCGCGGCGAGGCGGACGAGTTCGCCGCCGGCGTCGAGGTCGTAGCGGCGCATGGTCGACAGCGGCGGCGAGTACACGTGCACGCTGACCGCGGGCGCGTCCGAGGTGTTGCGGACGTCGTGGACATGGTCGGGCCCGAACGAGCGCACCTGCCCGGCGCCGACCTCGCGCCGGTCGTGCACGCGGTGCTCCTCCAGCGTGCCGAGGGCGACGGCGAAGGCGCCGGCGGAGCCGCCGTGGTCGTGGAAGCCGGTGGACTGGCCGGGCAGCCAGCTGATCAGCCAGATCTCGTGGTCGGCGTCCTGGTGGACGCGCTCGTACCAGCGGCCCTGCGGGTCGAGCCGCACCCGGTGGACCCATTCCTCCGGGTGGTCGGCCAGCGCGCGGGCGCGCTCCGCGAGCAGCGCCGGCGCGAACGGCGAGCCCGCCTCGCTCGGGGCGGTCCGGGCGGGCGCGCCGGACTCGGGCGCGCCGGACTCGGTGGCGGTGACGGTCATCTGTCGCTCTCCTCGGCTGTGCTGTGAACCGTGCTGGAACGCGTCCGCGGGCGGGTGTCCGCTAGCGGGGCGTCCGGCGACACAGCGCGCTGGCCTGGAGGCGCAGATCGACGTGCAGGCGTTCGTGCAGTGCGGCGGAGATCGTCACCCCACGAGGATGGAACACAATCCCTATAAAGTCAATCGGGAAACCCTGAAAGCGCCCGACCCGGCCCTGGGCAGGGGTGATACCAGCGGGGGCGACCCGATCTCCCTCCCCGGAGGCAGGCGGCCGCGGCGCCGGGCGCTCTAGGCTCGCAGCGAGATGAACGAACCACACCGCCCCGACGCCGGCGGGCGGCACCGGCTCCTCGCCGGGGTCGCCTCCGCCGTCGTGCCCGGCCACGACGACCCCGCCGTCCCCCTGCTCCCCGGCCGGCTCGTGCTGCGCCTGCCGATCCTCGCCGTCATGCTCGCCATGACGATCGGCTTCACGGCCGGGTCCATCGCGATCTCCATCGCGGTGTACCACGTGGACGCGGGGGCGGCCTGGCCGCTCGGGGTGCTGATGGCGACCCCGCTGATCTTCGCGGTCCGCTGGCCGCTCGCCGCCTGGCGCATCGCGGCCATCGGGCTGCTGGCCACCGTGTTCGTCCGGCACGGCACCGGCTTCATGCCGTGGCCGGTCACCGCGATCCTCGCGCTGGTCGTCATCCTGTTCTTCGCCGGGATCGGCTGCGACCGGCAGACGACCGTCGGCGTCGGCGCCGTCACGATCGTGGCGGTGCTGCTGCCCGCCGTGCTGCTCGGCATGCCGGGCTGGTTCGGCATCATCCTCGCCGGGATCACCGCGCTCGCGCTGACCTTCGGCGACGCGGTCGGCGGCCGCAGGTCCGCGGAGGAGGAACTGCGCCGCCGCGAGGAGCAGCACCGGCAGGACCTGGCCCGGCAGGCGGTGCTGGAGGAGCGCGCCCGCATCGCCCGCGAGCTGCACGACGTCGTCGCCCACCACATGTCGGTGATCGCCATGCAGGCCGAGGCCGCCCCGTTCAAGATCCCCGACCTGCCGGACGCCGCCCGCGAGACGTTCGGGGTCGTGCGGGACGCGGCCCGCGAGGCCCTCACCGAGACCCGGCGCGTGGTCGGGCTGCTGCGCTCGGACGACGAGGGCGCCGAGCGCGCCCCGAGCCCGGGCCTGGACCGGCTCGACGAGCTGGCCGCGGCGGCCCGCAACTCCGGGCTGTCGGTCGCCACCGTGGTCGTCGGGATGCCGCGCCAGCTGGACGCCGGGGTGGACCTGTCGGCCTTCCGGATCGTCCAGGAGTCGCTCAGCAACGCCGCCCGGTACGCGCCGGGCTCGCGCGTCCACGTGGAGATCAAGTACGGCCCGGAGGCGCTCGCGGTGACCGTCGACGACGACGGCCCGCGCGGCGTCCCGGACGGGTCGCAGGGCGGCGGGCACGGCCTGGTCGGGATGCGCGAGCGCGTCACCATGCTCGGCGGGACGCTGTCGGCCGGCCCGCGCGCGCCGGCCGGCTGGTCGGTCGCGGCCGAGCTGCCGTACGGGGACTGATCGTTCGCCGTAGGGTGGCGTCGTGACGATTCGGGTGCTGATCGCCGACGACCAGGTGATGATCCGCGACGGGCTCGCGGCGCTGCTGTCCTCCGATCCGGAGATCGAGGTGATCGGGCAGGCGGGGAACGGGCGCGAGGCCGTGGACATGGCCCGCGCGCTGGATCCGGACGTGGTCGTGATGGACATCCGGATGCCGGAGATGGACGGCCTGGCCGCGACCGCCGAGCTGATCGGCGCGCCCGCCGGGACCGACATCGCGGACCCCGCCGACGTCCGGCCGAAGGTCCTGATGCTCACCACGTTCGACCTGGACGAGTACGTCTACGAGGCGCTCGGCGCGGGGGCCAGCGGGTTCCTGCTGAAGGACGCCTCGGCGGCCGACCTGGTGACCGGGGTGCGGGTGGTGGCGGCGGGCGACGCGCTGCTCGCGCCGTCGATCACGCGGCGGCTGATCGGCGACTTCGCGCGCCGGCGCCGCCACCAGCGGCCGAGCCCGACGGCGACGGCGGGGCTCACCCCGCGCGAGATGGACGTGCTGCGGCTCATCGCGCGGGGGCTGTCCAACGCCGAGATCGCCGCCGAGCTGGTGCTCGCCGAGCAGACGATCAAGACGCACGTCGGGCACGTGCTGACCAAGCTGGCGCTGCGGGACCGGACCCAGGCCGTGGTGTTCGCCTACGAGAACGGCCTCGTCGGCTAGCCCGCGGCCGGGCCCGGTCCCGGCGAGGCTCAGCGGGACGGGTCCAGGACGAGCTTGCCGGTCGTGCGGCGCGCGCGGAGGTCCTCGTGGGCGCGGCGGACCTCCGACAGGCCGTACTCGCCGCCGCCGACCACCCGCAGCCGGCCGTCGGCGGCCAGGCCGAACAGCTCGTCCAGCGCGGTGCGCATGACGTCGCCGGGCAGCTGGAAGACGTGCGCCAGCCACATGCCGGCGATCGTCGTGGAGTGCGACATCAGCGAGGCGGGCCGCACCGGCGACGGCTCCTTGCGGGAGGCCATGCCGTAGAAGGCGAGCCGGCCGAACGGCGCGAGCGCCTTCAGGCTCTGGTCGGTGACGGTGCCGCCGGTCATCTCCAGCACGGTGTCGACGCGGCGGCCGCCGTTGGCCTCGATGAGCGCGTCCTTCAGGTCGGGCTCGTTGGCGTCGATCGCGACGTCCGCGCCGAGCTCCAGGGCGAGGTCGCGCTTGTCCTTGGACGAGGCGGTCGCGATGACGCGCCCGGCGCCCCAGGCCTTGGCGAGCTGGACGGCGAGGGTGCCGACGCCGCCGGCCGCGGCGTGCACGACGACCGACTCCCCCGGCGCCAGGTGCACGCTGCGCCGCAGCAGCACCCACGCCGACGCGCCCTGCACGATCATGCCGAGCGCGGTGACGTCGTCGACGGCGTCCGGGACGTCCCAGGCCAGTGCCTCCGGCGCGACGGCCTTCTCGGCGTACCCGCCGGTGCCGACGAGTGCGACGACGCGGCGGCCGTCCGGGGCGGTGCCGACGACCTCGCCGCCCGGCACCATCGGCAGCGTCGACTCCGACAGGTAGCTGTTCTCGGCCTGGTGGGTGTCGGCGTAGTTGATGCCGGCCCGGGAGACGTCCACGAGCAGGTGCCCGGGCCCGGCGACCGGGTCGGGAAGCTCGGTGACGGTCAGCACCTCGGGGCCGCCGAACTCGGTGATCTGGATCGCGCGCATGACTCTCCTGTTCGGTGCGTGGGGCGCGGGCTCAGCGCGGGCCGGGGACGCCGCGGAACGTGAACGGCTCGGACGGGCGGCCCGGGACGACGTACCACGCCTCGCCGGCGCCGTCGGCCTCCAGGATCCGCATGAACGCCTCGACGACGTCGTTCACCTCGAGGATCGGGAACCCGCTCTCCTGGAGCCGCCCCTTCATCTCGCCGAGGATCGCGGTGTCGGCGAACGACGGGCACAGCGCGTTCACCCGGATGCCCTCGGGCAGGTAGGTGGGGCCGAGCGCGCGGACGAGGCCGACGACCGCCGCCTTGTTCGCGCCGTAGACGGGGTCGAAGGGCGTCGCGGTGAGCGCGGCCATGCTGGCGGTCGCGATGATGTTCCCGCCGCCGCGGGCGCGGATCGCGGGCAGCGCCGCGTGCACGCCGTAGACGACGCCGTCGAGGTTGATGCCCATGGCGCGGCGGTACACGGCGGGGTCGAAGTCCTCGCCGAGGTCGCCGCCGCCGGCGATGCCCGCGTTGAGGAACGCGACGTCCAGGCCGCCGAAGCGCTCGACGGCGGCGGCGACGGCGGCCTCGCTGTCGGCGGGCTCGCGGACGTCGCAGCGGACGAAGGCGCCGTCGAGCTCCTTGGCGAGCGCGTCGCCGGCCTCGGCGTCGACGTCGGCGAGCACGACCCGGGCGCCCTCGCGGGCCAGCCGGCGCGCGACCGCCGCGCCGATGCCGTTGGATCCGCCCGTGATCAGCGCGACCTTGCCCGTGCCGTCGAAGGCTGCCATGGGGACTCCCCTCCCAAGTAACTGACTCGTCAGTTACTCTAGCGGAATGGACTTCGGTTTGAGCGAGCGGGCCCAGGAGCACCTCGGCCGCCTGCAGGAATTCATGGACTCCCACGTCTACCCCGCGGAGCCGGTGTACGCGGCCCAGCGGGCGGAGCTGCGCGAGCAGGGCCGCGAGCACCACGTCCCGCAGATCGTCGAGGACCTCAAGGTCGAGGCGCGCAAGCGCGGCCTCTGGAACCTGTTCCTACCCGACAGCGAGGACCCCGCACACGGCCTGAGCGTCACCGACTACGCCTCGCTCGCCGAGGTCACGGGCCGCTCCCCCAGCCTCGCCCCCGAGGCGACCAACTGCGCGGCGCCCGACACCGGCAACATGGAGGTCCTGCACCTGTTCGGCACGCCCGAGCAGAAGGAGCGCTGGCTGAAGCCGCTGCTGGACGGCGAGATGCGCAGCGCGTTCGCGATGACGGAGCCCGACGTGGCGAGCTCGGACGCCACCAACATCTCGACCCGCATCGAGCGCGACGGCGACCACTACGTGATCAACGGCCGCAAGTGGTGGATCAGCGGCACCGCCGACCCGCGCTGCAAGATCATGATCGTGATGGGCAAGACCGACCCCGAGGGCCACCCGTACCGGCAGCAGTCGATGGTGCTGGTGCCGCTCGACGCCCCGGGCGTCGAGGTCGTGCGGCCGCTGCCCGTGTTCGGCTACCAGGACCAGCACGGCCACTGCGAGATCACCTTCACCGACGTCCGCGTCCCGGTGGAGAACCTCGTCGGCGAGGAGGGCGGCGGCTTCGCGATCGCGCAGGCCCGCCTCGGCCCCGGCCGCATCCACCACTGCATGCGCGCGATCGGGATGGCCGAGCGGGCGCTGGAGCTGATGTGCGAGCGCGCGGCGTCCCGCGTGGCGTTCGGCGGGCCGCTCGCCAAGCAGGGCGTGGTGCGCCAGCAGATCGCCGAGTCGCGGATGGCGATCGAGCAGGCCCGGCTGCTCACGCTGAAGACCGCGTGGCTGATCGACGAGCACGGCGTGCAGTCCGCGCGGTCCGAGGTCGCGGCGATCAAGGTGATCGCGCCGCGGGTCGCGCTGGAGGTCGTCGACAGGGCGATCCAGGTGCACGGCGGCGCCGGCGTCAGCGACGACACCCCGCTCGCCGCCATGTGGGCGGGGCTGCGCACGCTGCGCCTCGCCGACGGGCCCGACGAGGTCCACGTGCGCTCGGTCGCGCGCGCCGAACTGGGCAAGTACCTCGGGAAATGACCGGAGGCACGGGGGACGCGGGAACGCGCGGGTCGGTTCCCGCCGGCACGCGACCGGCGAACACCGACCCGGCGAACACCGGGACGGCGAGTGCGGAGCCGCCGGACACCAGACCGGTCGTGCGGCGGCGGATGCCGTACGCCCGGCGGCGCGAGCAGCTGCTGCAGGTGGCGCTGGCCGAGTTCGGCCGGCGCGGCTACCACCTCACGCAGATGGAGCACGTCGCCGCGGCGGCGCAGGTGTCCAAGGCGCTGCTGTACCAGCACTTCGCGTCCAAGGAGGAGCTGTTCGCCGAGGTCACGGAGGCGATCGTCGGCGAGCTGACGGCGCGGCTCAACGATGCGGTGCCCGCCGCGCACGGCACGGCGGGCGGCATCCGGGCGATGATCCGGGTGCTGTTCGACTACGCCACCGAGGAGCCGGACGCGTGGTCGCTGGTGGTCCGGCACCTGGACAAGCCGGAGGTCGGGCTGGAGTTGCGGGAGCTGCGCGACCGGCTCGGCACCGCGTTCGCCGACCTGCTGCTGCGCCGCCGCCGCGCCGACCCGAAGCTGTCGCCCGCCGCCCTCGCGGTGAACGAGCGGCGGGCGCGGCTGCTCGTCCCGCTGATGTACGGGTCGATGCTGTCGATGGTGTCGTGGTGGCTGGAGCATCCCGACACTCCGCGCGAACGCGCCGAGCAGATGGCGCTCGAGTTCATCTGGCTCGGCCTGGACCGGCTGCGCACCGGCGAGCGGCTGCCCCGGGAGTGATGGCCGGTCCCCCGCGGCGGGCCGGCCGGGGACGGCTCAGCCCGCGGCGACCGGGCGGCCGAAGACGTCGTCGCGGGCGAGGTCCAGCGCGGTGAGGACGGCGCCGCGCAGCACCGCGTCCCCCTCGTGCACGGCGGCCGGGCGCACCACCGTGGCGGCCGGGCTCAGCTCGGCGAGCCGGTCGGCGACCAGGCCGGCGAGGCGGTCGCCGCCGCCGCGCCCGAGCGCGCCGCCGAGCACGACCAGGCCGGGGTCCAGGACCGCGACGAGGGCGAACGCGCCCTCGGTGACGCCGTCCGCGAGCGCCTCGGCGTCCAGGCGCCCGGCGGACGCGACCTCGACCGCGTGGCAGAGGTCGCTCCCGCCGAAGCGCAGCATCCCCACCTCGCCCGCGCCGCCGGACGCGCCGCGCCGCAGCCGCCCGTCCAGCACGATCGCGGCGCCGACGCCGTCGTCCAGCCACAGCAGCGCGAAATCGTCGTGGCCGGCGGCGGCGCCGTCGCGGTGCTCGGCGACGGCCGCGAGGTTGACCTCGTTCTCCACGACGACGCGCGCGGCCGTCCGGTCCTGGAGGGCCCGGCGAAGGTCGGGGCGCCACCCCGGCATGTCGCCGTCGGTCACCAGCCCGGTGCCCGGATGGATCAGGCCGGGCGTGCCGACGACGACGGCGTGCAGGGCGGTGCCGCCGGCGGCCTCGGCGACCGCCTCCGCGATCAGCTCGGGCAGGTCCGGGGCGTCCGGCATTGGACGCGACGACGAGCCGGCCGGGTTCTCGGCGAGGTCCGCGACGGTGACGTGCACGGCGTCGCGCCGCAGGTCGACCCCGGCGACGTGGGCGCGGCCGGCGACCAGGCCGTAGAGCCGGGCGTTCGGCCCGCGCCGGTCGGCGCCGGTCTCCCCGGCCACCTCGATCAGCCCGTCCGCGCGGAGCCGCTCGACCAGGTCGGACACCGTCGGCCGGGACAGCCCGGTCAGCGCGCGCAGCTGCGGGGCGGTCAGCGGGCCGCGTTCCAGCAGCAGGTCCAGGGCGAGCCGGTCGTTGATCGCGCGGGCCATCGTCGGGTCGGCGGTCTTCACGAGGCCCATGGTAGTGAGCGTGGGAGCGAGCGAGGCCGCCGATGGCCGCTTTTCATCAGGAAGGCTGCCTGTTAGTTTATCGGCATGAGCCGCCCCCATCGCGCCATCGGCGCCGTCTTCGCCGTGCACGGCGCCGTCGCGGGCACCCTGGCGACCCGTATCCCCTGGATCCAGGACCGCCTCGGCCTCGGCGCCACCGTCCTCGGGCTCGCCCTGCTCTGCCCGTCCATCGGCGCGTTCGCGACGATGCCGACCGCGAGCCGGATCGCCCACCGCATCGGGGAGCGCACCGCCACCCGCCTGCTGATCGCGTACTGGGCGGGGGTCCTCGCGCTGCCCGCCCTGTCGCCCGCGCCGGGCTGGCTCTTCGCCGCGATGCTCCTGTACGGCATGGGCGCCGGGATGTCGGACGTGGTGATGAACGGGCACGCCGTGTCGGTGGAACGGCACCTGAAGAAGCCGATCATGTCGGGGCTGCACGGGCTGTGGGCCGTCGGGAGCCTCGCCGCCGGCGGCGCCGGCATCCTCGCCGCGCACGCCGGGGTGGACGCCCGGGTGCACCTCGGGGCGGTCGCGCTCGTCCTGCTCGCCGCGGGCGCCGCGGCGGGCCGCGGCCTCCTGCCCGACCGGGCGGACGCGGACGCCCCGCCGCCGCGCCGGTTCGCGCTGCCGAACCGGGCGGTCGCGGCGATCGGCGTCGTCGGGTTCTGCGCGACGTTCGCCGAGGGGGCGAGCGCCGACTGGTCGGCCGTCTACCTCACCAAGGTCGCCGGCGCCGGTCCCGGGCTCGCCGCCGCCAGCTACACGGTGTTCATGTCGTGCATGGCGGGAACGCGGCTCGCGGGCGACCGCCTCGTCCGCCGGTTCGGCCCCGCGGCGGTCGTCCGCTGCGGCGGCGCCGTCGCGGTGCTCGGCGGCGTCCTGGTCGTGGCGGCGCGGGACGCGGTGCCGGGCATCGCCGGGTTCGCGCTGATCGGCGCCGGCGTCGCGACCGTCGTGCCGCTGGTGTTCGCGGCGGCCGGGGACACCGGGAGCACGCCCGGCGAGGGCGTCGCGGGCGTCGCGACGATCACCTACCTGTCCGGGCTGACCGCGCCGGCGGTGACCGGCTGGACGGCGGGCGCGCTGTCCTACCCGGCCGCGTTCGCGCTCATCACCTGCATCTGCGCGCCGACGGTCCTGCTGGCCGGCGCGCTGCGCCCGCGTCCCGCCCGGCCGCCCGAGGCCGCCGAGCCGCCCGTCCGGGAGCTACGCGCGTGAGAGCCGGGCGAGGGCCTCGGCGGCCGGCGACCCGGGCGGCGCGTAGTGCACGAGGACGCTCTGGTCCGGATCGTTCTCAATGTTGATCTTCATGTAGCGGAGCGTGACCTCGCCGAGGTCCGGGTGCCGGAACCGCCGCTCGGACGGGGTGAAGGGCGTGATGTCGTGCGACTCCCAGAACGCCCGGAACTGCGGGCTGGTCGCGGTCAGCCGCGCCACGAGCCGCTCGAAGCCGGGGTTGCCGACCTGCCGTCCGGCCTCGTTGCGCAGCAGCGCGGTCAGCCAGCGGGCCTCGGCCTCCCAGTCGACGAACCGCTCGCGCATCCAGGTGCTGTGGAACATCAGCCAGACGACGTTGAGGTCCTCGCCGGACGGCCGCTCGGGCATGGTGCGCAGCAGCGCGTCCACCGGAGCGTTCCAGGCCACGAGGTCGAAGCGGCGCGTCACCACGTGGGCGAGGTTCGGCTCCACCATCGCCAGCAGGTCGCGGACCTCGCGCGTCACCGTCGCCGGAGCCGGCGGCTCGGCGGCGGGCTCGCCGGCCAGCTCCAGCAGGTGCCGGTGCTCGGCGTCGCCGAGCCGCAGCGCGCGGGCGAGGCTGTCGAGGACCTGCCGCGACACCCCGTTGACGCGGCCCTGCTCCAGCCACGTGTACCAGGTGAGGCTGACGCCGGCCGCCGCCGCGACCTCCTCCCGCCGCAGCCCCGGCGTCCGGCGCCGCGGCCCCGGCACGATGCCCGCCTCCCGCGGCGTCACCCGGCCGCGCCGGGACCGCAGGAAGTCGCCGAGTTCCCGGCGGCGCGCGTCGGCGGTCGGTGCGGACACGGGCGGTCACCTCGCTTCGCGTAGGGCTGTTAGCCGCGTTAATAGCGTTAACAGTAGTCTTGTCCGGCCCCGCCGGGTGGCCCAGCATCGGCCCCATGAGCACTCGAACCGTACTGATCACCGGCGCGGCCGGCGGCGTCGGCGGCGCGGCCGTCCGCAGGCTCGCCGGGCTCGGCTGGGACGTCTACGCCGGGATCCGCCGGCCGTCCGACGCCGACCGGCTGCCCGCCGGGGTCCACGCCCTGACCATCGACCTGATCGACGAGGAGACCGTCGAGGCGGCCGCCAAGGAGATCGCCGCCCGCACCGGCGGGCGGCTGGACGCGCTGGTCAACAACGCCGGCGTCATCGTCGAGGGCCCGGTCGAGCTGGTGCCGCTGGAGGACTGGAGGCGGCAGTTCGACGTCAACGTGGTCGGCCAGATCTCGATGGCCCAGGCGGTGCTGCCGATGCTGCGCGCCGCGAAGGGCCGGGTCGTCAACATCGGCGCCGTGAGCTCCCGGATGAGCGGGCCCGCGTTCGGGCCGATCGCCGCCTCGAAGGCGGCGCTGGCGTCGGTCACCGAGGCGCTGCGGGTGGAGATGCGCCCGCTGGGGGTGAAGGTCTCCGTGATCGAGCCCGGCCTGCTGGACACCGAGATCTTCGACAAGTCCGGCGCCTCGCGGCGGGCGATCGGCTGGCGCGGCGACGCGGACGCCCAGCGGCTCTACGCGGGGGTCAACGCGAAGATGGGCGAGTTCAACGCCCGCGCGAAACCGGGACCGGTCGACTCCGCCGTGAAGGCGATCGTCAAGGCGCTGACGGCGCGCCGCCCGAAGGCGCGCTACCTGGTCGGCCGCGACGCCCGGATGATGGCGACCCTCGCCAGGCTGCCCGACCACACGAGGGACCGGCTGCTCCTGCGGACGGTCGGCATCAACGCCGCGACCTACCGCGGATAGGCATGCGAAAGGCCGGGGACGGCGAACGTCCCCGGCCTGTTCACGCGGTGAGCGCGGGCCTTAGAGCGGGTAGACGCCCTCGGCCTGCGGGCCCTTCTGGCCCTGGGTGATCTCGAAGCCGACGCGCTGGTTCTCGTCGAGGCTGCGGTAGCCGTTGGTCGTGATCGCCGAGTAGTGGACGAACACGTCCGGGCCGCCGCCGTCGGGGGCGATGAACCCGAAGCCCTTTTCGGCGTTGAACCACTTCACGGTGCCTTCGGCCATGGTCTCTCTCCTCTGGGTGTGACCACCGGGCCGCCGGGCGGCGGACCGGGCTGCAAGCGGACTCATCTCACGTCCGCCGGTCACCCGGAGAAACGGAGAACGCCCGTCGTCTTGAACTTCTACGGGCGTTTCGTAGAGCAAACGTTCGAGACTGCCTGACTGGCCGCCGCGCCTGGCCGGTCGCGGCGACAGCATCGAACCTACCCCATGCGGGCCCGCCCCGAACCCCGACACACCTAAGTCAGATCATCCAGTGCCGCGGCCGCGCGATGGCAGTCGTGGAACGTGCAGTAGAGCGGGACGGGCGCGAACCGCACGATGTCCGGTTCGCGGGCGTCGGCGACCACGCCGTGGGCCTCCGCGAGCCGCCGGACCAGTCCCCCGGCGTCGGCCACCCGCAGCGACAGCTGGCTGCCGCGCGCCGCCGGGTCGTCCGGGGTGATCACCTGGACGCCGGGCAGCGGGGCGAGCCGCGCCGCGAGGTAGCCGGTGAGCCGCTCGCTGCGGGCGCGCAGCGCGTCCATCCCGACCCGGTCGAAGATCTCCAGGGAGGCCAGCACGGGCGCCAGCGCCAGGATCGGCGGGTTGGACAGCTGCCAGGCGTCGGCGGAGGCGGGCGGCGCGATGGCGGGGTCCATCCGGAACCGGACGGACGGCTCGGTCCCCCACCAGCCCGACAGCTTCGGCACCGACGGGTCGGCGACGTGCCGCTCGTGGACGAAGCAGCCGGCGACCGCGCCCGGCCCGCTGTTGAGGTACTTGTAGGTGCACCAGGCGGCGAAGTCGACGTCCCAGTCGTGCAGCCGCAGCGGGACGTTCCCGGCGGCGTGCGCCAGGTCCCAGCCGACGACGGCGCCGGCGGCGCGACCCGCCTTGGTGATCGCGGCCATGTCCATGAGCTGGCCGGTCAGGTAGTTGACGCCGCCGAGCATCAGCAGCGCGACCGTGCCGCCCTCGCGTTCGAGGAACGCCAGGACGTCCTCGGTGCGCAGGGTGGCCTCGCCGGGCCGGGGGGTCAGCCGCACGACGGTGTCCGCCGGGTCGAGGCCGTGGTGGACCGCCTGGCTGGCGACCGCGTACGAGTCTGACGGGAACGCCGAGTCCTCGATGACGATGCGGGTGCGGTCCCCGGACGGCCGGTAGAAGCTCGCCATCATCAGGTGGAGGTTGACCGTCAGCGAGTTCATCGCGACGACCTCGTGCGGCAGGGCGCCGACGAGGCGGGCGGCGGGCTCGCGGAGCAGCTCGTGGTAGTCGACCCACGGGCGGCGCGCCTGGGTGTGGCCCTCGACGGCGAGCCGGGCCCAGTCGTCGAGCTCCTCGCGCAGGCGGCCCGCGACGGCCTTCGGCTGGAGGCCGAGCGAGTTGCCGGCGAAGTAGGCCGCCTCCGGGTACGCCCCGCCGGGCGCGGGCGGGACGAGGAACTCCTCGCGCAGCGAGGGCACCGGGTCGGTCTCGTCGAGCCGCAGCGCCTCGCGCTCCGCGGCCTCCCGTGCGGCGCTCACGACGCGCTCCCGGCGACGGCGGTGCCGGTGACGTCCGTGGCCTCGACGGAGGCGGCGGGAACGGCGGCCTCGGGCGGGGCGGCGGTCGCGAAGAACGCCTGCGCGTTGCCTCCGAGCAGCTTGGCGCGGTCGGCGTCGTCGATGCCGGGGCACGCCCGGATCGTCGCGCCGGGCTCCTGCTCCCCCAGCGGGAACGGATAGTCGGTGCCGAGCATGACGCGGTCGGCGCCCATCACCTCGACCAGCAGCCGGAGCGCGCGCGGGTCGAACACCGCGGAGTCGACGAAGAAGCGGTCCGTGTACTCCGAGGGCGGGCGCGGCGAGTCGGCGCGGACGATGTCGCGCCGGTGCCAGGCGTTGTCGGCGCGGCCGAGCGTGAACGCGAGGCTGCCGCCGCCGTGGCAGAAGCACAGCCGCAGCGACGCCGGGATCCGCTCGAACGCGCCGGACAGCATCAGCCCGAGGATGCTCAGCTGCGTCTCGGCGGGCATTCCGGACAGCCACGGCAGCATGTGGCCCCGCATCCGGTCGGCGCCGAGCATGTCCCACGGGTGGACGAGCACGGGCAGGCCGATCCGCGCGCAGTGCGCGAGGAAACCGGTGATGCCGGGGTCGTCCAGGTTCCGGTCGCCGACGTGGTTGCCGACGTGCACGCCGCGGTGCCCGGCCGCAGCCGCCCGCGTCGCGACCTCGCAGGCGAGCGCCGGGTCCTGCAGCGGGACCTGGCACAGCGGCAGCAGCCGGTCCGGCGCGTCCGCGCAGAAGGCGAGGATGCGGTCGTTGACCAGATCGCACCAGTCGGCGGCGCGGGACGGCTCGGCCGCGTACCCGAACATCAGCGGGGTGGACGAGACGGCCTGGACGTCGACGCCGGCGGCGTCCATGTCGGCCACCCGCCGCCCGGGGTCCCACAGCCCCTCCTCGACCGGGCGGTACTCCCGGTCGCCGCTCATCATCATGCCGGTGCCGTCGCCGTGGACGCGCAGCCACGGCTCGTCCCGGTCGGCGAGCGTGCGGCCCTCGGCGCGGCCGAGCCGGGGGAAAGCATGGGCGTGGACGTCGATGACTGTCACTGGAGCTCCGTCGGACGCGAGGGGGTCAGGCGCGGGGCGCCGTCGTGGGGACCATGTGCGCGGGCCACTGCCGGCCCGGGTGGACGGCGCCGCAGTTCGGGCACTCGCGGTCGCCGCCGTAGAAGCCCTCGAAGGCGGGCGGAAGGTCGTCCACGATCGAGCGGACCTGGAGCTCGGCGCGGTGCACGAGGTGGTGGCACTCGGTGCAGTACCACTCGAACGCCTCCGTGAGCCCCTCCGGCCGCGGGATCTCCACCACGAGGCCGATCGAGCCCTCCTCGGGCCGCTGCGGGGAGTGCCGCACGTGCGGCGGCAGCAGGAACACGTCGCCCTCGTTGATCTGCAGGTCGGTGGGCGGCTTGCCCTCCTCCTCCATGACGCGCAGGACCATGTTGCCCCTGAGCTGGTAGAAGAACTCCTCGGTCGGGTCGTCGTGGAAGTCGGTGCGCTGGTTGGGGCCGCCGACCACCATGACGATCAGCCCGGCGTCGTCGAACACCTGGACGTTCCCGACAGGCGGCTTCAGCAGGTCGCGGTGCTCGTCGATCCACGCCTGGAAGTTGAACGGGCGCCCGAAGGACAGCTGCGGCAGGGTCATGTTCCGGCCTCCTCGCCGGTCGGGGACGCGCCGGAGGCGGCCGCGCCCGGGATGTGGGCGATGCACGAGATCTCGATGAGCAGGTGCGGGTGGGGGAGCTGGTGGACCGCGACGGTGGTGCGGGCCGGGCCGGTCTCGTCGAAGTACTCGCCGTAGACCTCGTTGTAGCCGCCGAAGTCGTTCATGCTCACCAGGTAGGTGGTGACGCTGACGACGTCGGACAGCCCTGCCCCGGCGGCCGCCAGCAGGTCGGCGATGTTCTCGATGACGGCGCGGGTCTGCGCGCGGATGTCGAGGTCGGTGACGCCCATCGGGTCGGCGCTCGCGCCGGCGAAGGTGCCGTCGGGCCGCCGCGAGCTGGTGCCGGACACGAACACGAAGTCCCCGGCCCGCTTCACGTGCGGGAACCGCCCGCGCGGCTTCGCCTTGCCCTCGACGAGGATCGCATCGCTCACCGGGTCGTCACCTCCGCGCTGCCGAGGCCGGCGCCGGTGACGCGGACGTGGGCGTCCTTCGGCAGCGGGACGGCGGCCGTCGCGGCGCCCGCCAGCACCACCCAGCCGGGTTCGAGGGCCATCCCGGCGCCGAGCGCGAGCCGCGCGGCGGCGCGCAGCGACCGGGCCGGGTCGCCGAGGATCGCGGCGGACGACCCCGTCTGCACCGGCCGCCCGTCGATCTCCATGAGCAGCCCGACGTTGGACAGGTCGCGCGGCTCGTGCCAGGCGCCGACCCCGTAGAGGGCGGCGGAGGCGTTGTCGGCGATCACGTCCGGGAGGGTGAACCTGAAGTCCTCGTAGCGGGAGTCGAGGATCTCGAACCCGACGGCGACGCCCGCGACGGCCGACTCGACCTCGGCGACGGAGCGGACCTCGCGGCCGATCAGGTACACGATCTCCGGTTCGATCCGCGGGTGGATGAGGCCCGACAGGTCCGCCGACGCGCCGGCCTGCATCCGGTCGGTGAGCAGGCCCCAGATGACGTCGTCGACGCCCATCTGGACCATCTTCGCGCGGCTGGTGAAGCCCATCTTCACGCCGGAGATCCGCTCCCCGCGGCCGGTGCGGCGCCCGATCAGCTCCCGCTGCACCGCGTACGCGGTCGGGACGTCGAACGGCGCGGCGTCGGTGAGCCTCGGGATAGCGCGGGCGCCGCGGGCGGCGTCGTCCAGCGTCGCGGCGAGCGCGTGCACGTCCACCATCAGGAGTCCTCCCCGTCCTCGTCGGCACGGCCGAAGGCGACGCGGACGTCGCCGAGGCCGTCGATGCGGGCCTCGAACACGTCGCCGGGCGCGGCGGGCACGACCGGGCCGAGCGCGCCGGTCAGCACCGTGTCGCCGGCGCGCAGCGGGCGCCCGACGCGGACCAGCGTGTCGGCGAGCCACAGCGCGGCGTTCAGCGGATGGCCGAGGCACGCGGCGCCGGTGCCGCTGGACAGCTGCTCGCCGCGCCGCTCCAGCACCATCCCGCACAGCCGCAGGTCGACGTCCTCCAGCCGCACGGGCCGGTTGCCGAGCGCGTACATGCCGGACGAGGCGTTGTCGGCGACGGTGTCGGCGAGCGTGATGTCCCAGTCGCGGATGCGGCTGCCGACGATCTCGATGGCCGGGAGCGCGAACGCGGTCGCGCGGACGAGGTCGGCGGCGGTGTGCCGCTCGTGGGTCAGGTCGTGCTCCAGGACGAGCGCGACCTCCGCCTCGACGCGCGGCTGCAGGACGGCGCCCGCGGGGATCTCGTCGCCGTCCGGGACGGCCATGTCGGCGTACAGCATCCCGAAGTCGGGGCTGTCGACGCGCATCTGCTCCTGCACGGCGCGGGACGTCAGGCCGATCTTGCGGCCGGACAGCCGCCGCCCCTCCCCCAGCCACCTCTCGGTCATCCGGTCCTGGACGGCGTAGGCGTCGTCGGCCGTGGTGATGAGGTCGCGGACGGGCGGGCACGGGACGCCGGAGGCGTAGGCGCCGAGCAGCCTCTCGGCCGCCGCGCCGATCGCCGCGGCGTCCGCCGTGTTCTCGCTGGTCGGTTCGGTCACTGGCTCGCTCTCAGATCTGGATGCACACGTTGACGGGCTCGGAGAAGAAGTCCAGTGAGTACTCTCCCCCTTCGCGGCCGATCCCCGACGCCTTGACGCCGCCGAAGGGGGTGCGGAGGTCGCGCAGGTTCCAGCAGTTCACCCACACGATGCCGGTCTCCACCTTCGGCGCGACGCGGTGCGCCCTGGACAGGTCGCGGGTCCACACGGTGGAGGCGAGGCCGTAGGGGCTGTCGTTGGCGAGCCGGAGCGCCTCGTCCTCGGTGTCGAACGGCGCGACGTGGCAGACCGGCCCGAAGATCTCCTCGCGGACGGTCCGGGCCGTCTCGGGAAGCCCGGTGAGCACGGTGGGCTCGACGTGGAAGCCGCCGTCGCGCTCGTCGCCGAACGACGGCGCGCCGCCGCCCGCGACGACGGTGGCGCCCTCCTCGCGGGCGAGCCGGTAGTACGACAGCACCTTGTCGCGGTGCGCGGCGGAGATCATCGGCCCGTAGTCCGACAGTTCCCTCGCGCGCGCGCCGAGCCGTTCGACGAACTCGTCGAAGACGGGGCGCTCGACGTAGACGCGCTCGGTGCACAGGCAGATCTGCCCGGAGTGGGTGAAGGACGAGCGGACCGTGCCGTCGACGGCCGCGTCGAGGTCGGCGTCGGCGAACACCAGCGCCGGGTTCTTGCCGCCCAGCTCGAACGAGACCGGCGTGACGTGGTCGGCGGCGCTGCGCATGATCGCCGAGCCGGTCGCGGACTCGCCGGTGAAGGCGATGGCGTCGACGCCCGGGTGCCCCGTGAGGAACTCCCCGGCCGCGCCGGGGCCGTGCCCGTGCACCAGGTTGAACGCGCCGGACGGCAGCCCCGCCTGGTCGATGACCCGGGCGAGCAGCGTCGCGGTGGACGGCGTCTCCTCCGACGGCTTGACGACGACCGCGTTCCCTGCGGCGAGCGCCGGCGCGACCTTCCAGGTCATCAGCAGCAGGGGCAGGTTCCAGGGCGAGACGATCGCGACGACGCCGAGCGGGCGCCGCACCGTGTAGTTCAGGGCCTCCCCGGCGCCGGCGCTCCAGCCGGGGACCCGCGTGGTGTAGGCGCGCTCGGGGCGCCCGTACAGCAGGTCGGCGTAGGCGCGGAAGTTGCCGATGGCGCGGGGCACGTCGACCGTCTCGGCGAACGCGCGGGGGCGGCCGGTGTCGGCGACCTCGGCGTCCACGAACTCGGCGAACCGCGCCTCGATCCCGTCGGCGACGCGCCGCATCGCCGCGGCCCGCTCCTCGGCGCCGCTCGCGCCCCACGGGCCGCGCAGCGCCCCGCGCGCCGCCGCGACCGCGTCGTCGACGACCTCGCGCGTCGCCTCCGGGACGGCGCCGACCTCCGCGCCGTCCGAGGGCGAGATCAGCGGGAAGGCCGGTCCGTCCGAACGGAACGCCCCGCCGACGTAGTGCTCAGCCTTCATTCCGCTCCTCCACGACACGATCTGCCCTGACGGTCTGATCCTCTGCCCGCGGAGCTATGCCGTGCAAATACCAAAGATTCGGAGAGGTATCACGATGCTGTGATATCAAAGCGGTATGCGCGCGATCGACCTGCTCAACGGGCGGCTGAAGCTGCGGCACCTGGTCCTCGTCGTCGCCATCGCCGACCAGGGCAGCGTGCTGCGCGCCGCCGAGCACCTGCGGCTGGCGCAGCCCGCCGTGACGCGCAGCCTCCGCGAGGTCGAGCACATCCTCGGCGTCGAGCTGTTCACCCGCGGCCCGCGGGGCGTGACCCCGACGATGTTCGGGGACGCGTTCGTCGAGCACGCCCGGACCGTGCTGGCCGAGCTGCGCCGCGCCGGCGAGCGGATCAGCGGGCTGGCCGACGGCGAGGTCGGCACCGTCACCATCGGCACCCTGCTGGCCGGCTCGAACGTGCTGCTGCCGCGCGCGATCGCGGCGCTGAAGAAGGACCGCCCCGGCGTCACCGTGATCGTCCAGGAGGCCACGTTCGACGCGCAGGTGCCGCGGCTGCTGGACGGCGAGATCGACCTGATCCTCGGCCGCCTCAACCCGATCGGCGACCTGCGCGGGCTGCGCCAGATCACCCTGTACGGCGAGCCGGTACGGCTGGTGGCGCGGCACGGCCATCCGGCCCGGTCCCGCGCCGGCCTCACGCTCGCCGACCTGCTCGACTACCCGTGGGTGCTGCCGCTGGAGCAGACCGCGCTGCGCGCCGAGCTGGAGCAGGTGTTCCGCGCCGAGGGCCTGGAGCCGCCCGGCGACCTGGTGGAGTGCACGTCGGTGCTGACCGTCCGGACGCTGGTCCGCGACACCGACATGATCGCCGCGCTGCCGCAGCTGGTCGCG
This sequence comes from Actinomadura nitritigenes, assembly GCF_017573545.1. GTDB lineage: Bacteria > Actinomycetota > Actinomycetes > Streptosporangiales > Streptosporangiaceae > Spirillospora > Spirillospora nitritigenes. The sequence goes on from NZ_JAGEOK010000026.1 coordinate 95,457, forward strand.
CGGACCGACGACGACATCGCGCCGCTGCCGGTGCCGCTGGAGACCGTCCGCCGGCAGGTCGGGGTCACGCTGCCCGCGCACCGCGCGCCGACGCCGTCGGCCCGGCTGATGCTCGACCACCTGCGCCGCGAGGCCACGAAGATCGCGGAGGACTGATCACAGCGAGCGGACCAGGCCGAGCAGCGCCTCGAAGGGCGCCGACGCCGGGTCGCCGAGGTCGAGCACGACGTCGAAGTGGTCGCGGTCCGGCACCACCATCGCCTCGCCCGTGCCCCACAGCGGCGCGAACCTCCGCGACTGCTCCACGAACCCGGTGCCGTCGTGCTCGGCGACCGCGACGACCGCCGGGCAGCGCCGCTCGCGCGGCAGCAGCGCCGGGCTGAGCGCCGCGGCCCGCTCCACGTCCAGCTTCACGTACTCGTTGACATAGATCCGGGTGATCGGGCGGATGTCGAACAGCCCGCTGAACGGCATGGCCGCCTTCACCACGTCGGCGGGCAGCCCGAACTCCTCCTGCCATCCGCCGACCATCGTCATGCCCGTGAGGTGCCCGCCGGCGGAGCTGCCGCCGACCACGATCCGCTCGGGGTCGAGGCCGTGCTCCCGGCCGTGCCGGTGGACCCAGGCGACGGACGCCCGCACCTGCCGGACGATCTCCTCCAGCGTCGCCTTCGGCGCGAGCGTGTAGTCCGGGACCACGGTGGCGATCCCCTGCTCGTAGAGCGCGCGCGCCATGAACGAGGACTCGGCGCGTGACAGCGCCATCCAGTAGCCGCCGTGGAGGAACACGAACGCCGGGCGCAGGCCGTCGTCGCCGATGCCCCACACGTCCAGCCGCTCGCCGCTCGGCTCGTCGTAGACGATCCCCGGGTGGCCGGGCAGCCCGTCCACGGCCGCCTCCGACTCGGCCCGGTACCGGGCCATGTGCCGCTCGAACAGCTCCGGCCCGGCCTTGCGACGCACGTTGTAGGCGACGTCCAGTTCCTCGTCGCTCAGCTCGCTGCCCGGCCAGTCGTCCAGGTCGACCACGACCACCCACCCCTCCCGGTCCGCTTCAGCCTCCCCCCACGGGACCGGATCGATCAAATACCGGTCTCGTCCGCCGCTATCACCAACGCGCTATGCCCACACCGGCTCGCCGGACTCGGCGACCCGACCGTCGGCGCCGAACACCAGGTACCGATCGAAGTCGGCGGCGAACCAGCGGTCGTGCGTGACGGCCAGGACGGCCGCGGAGCAGGACGCGAGCCCGTCCTGCAGCGCCTCGTCCGGCCGCGCAGGTCCGGCCGCGCGTGCGTCTGGACGAAGTGACCGGCGACGACCCGCGCGCCGAGCCGCGCCTCGCCGCGGTGAGGCACGTCCGCTCCGGCGAGCAGGCACAGGAACGTCGGCTTTGTGGGCGTGCCGTTCGCCGTGGCCCCGGCCTGCTTCTTCGCCAGATTCGCGTTCTGGCCCACGCTGGAGTTGGTGAAGTACGCCGCCCGGACGACGACGGGAACCCCCCGGCAGCGGGCTGCCGATGCCACCGCCGAGGCCCTGCGGTGGTCGTGGGCCCGGCGCGACATGAGCGGCTGGGACGACGCCGAGTGGTACCAGTACCTCGAGGCGAACGAGCTGATCGGCTGGACGACGGCGGCGCTGCGACTTCCCGGAGTGAGTCCGTCCGAGGCCGCCGCCCGGGTGGAAGAGATCGCCGAGCAGAAGTGGGACGGCTGGTCACCGTGGACGGCGGATGAACTGCCGGCACCGTTCGCCGCCCAGGCAGCGCAAGCCGTGGCGGACTGTGTGACGACGAGCGCGGCTACGTCTTCCTCGGCACCGTCACCGCAGCCGCCCTCGTCATCTGACACCGATCGACCGGACAGGGCCGAGGAAGCCTGCCCGACTCGACCGCCTTCTGGACGGGATCGCCCACCGCCTTCGATCCGGCGGTTCCGCGTCTGCGGGGAACGCGTGGCGCCCGGCCCCGGAGAGGCGGGGCCGGGCGCGGGCGGGGGTTCTCAGAGGACCTTGCTGAGGAACGCCTTCGTGCGCTCGTTGGACGGGTGGTCGAGCACGTCGGCGGGCCGCCCGGACTCGACGACGACGCCGCCGTCCATGAACACCACCCGGTCGGCCACCTCGCGCGCGAAGCCGATCTCGTGCGTGACGACGATCATGGTGAGGCCCTCCTCGGCGAGGGTCTTCATCGTCTCCAGCACGTCGCCGACCAGCTCGGGGTCCAGCGCGCTCGTCGGCTCGTCGAACAGCATCAGCTTCGGCCGCATCGCCAGCGCGCGGGCGATCGCGACGCGCTGCTGCTGGCCGCCGGACAGCTGCCGCGGGTAGCCGTCCGCCTTGTCGGCGAGGCCGACCTTGGCGAGCAGTTCGCGGGCCCGCTCGCGCGCCTCGGCGCGCGGTTCCCCGCGAACCCCGGTGGGCGCCTCGATGACGTTCTGCAGGACGGTCAGGTGCGGGAACAGGTTGAACTGCTGGAACACCATGCCGATCTCGCGGCGCTGCCGGGTGACGTCCCGCTTGCGCAGGTGCCGCACCTTCCCGCCGGACGCGCTGAACCCGATCAGCTCGCCGTCCACGTGCACCGAGCCGCCGTCGATGGTCTCCAGGTGGTTGACGCACCGCAGGAACGTCGACTTGCCGGACCCGGAGGGGCCGAGGACCACCACGACCTCGCCGGGGTCCACGTCCAGGTCGACGCCCTTCAGCACCTCCAGGTGCCCGAACCTCTTGCGGACGCCGCGGGCGCGGACCATCGGGACGCCGGTGCGCGGCGCGCCCTCCTTTCGCGGCGCGTCCTTCTCCAGCGTGCTCAAGCGATCACCTCCGGGGGCGGGACGGGACGGCGGCGCCGCATCAGGACGAAGTCCCAGAAGCCCTGCCGGGCGTCGCGGGTGGCGCCGCGCGCGTAGCGGTGCTCGATGAACGACTGCCCGACGTACAGGATCGAGGTGATCACCAGGTACCAGAGGCAGGCGACGAGCAGCAGCGGGATGGTCTGGAACGTCCGGTTGTAGACGGACTGGACGGTGTAGAGCAGGTCGGCGAGCGCGATCACGCTGACCAGCGAGGTCGCCTTCAGCATGTTGATCACCTGGCTGCCGGTGGGCGGCACGATGAACCGCATCGCCTGCGGCAGGACGATCCGGCGGAACGTGCGCACGCCGCCCATCCCGAGCGCCTGCGCGGCCTCGGCCTGGCCCGGGTCGACGGCGAGCAGCCCGCCGCGGATGATCTCGGCCATGTAGGCGGCCTCGTTCAGGCCGAGCCCGAGGATGGCCGCGACCAGCGGCGTGATGAGCTGGTTGGTGCTGCCGTGCGCGAACTCCGGCCCGAACGGGATCCCGACCGAGATGCGCGGCAGCAGCGCCGACAGGTTGTACCAGATCACCAGCTGCACCAGCACGGGGATGCCGCGGAAGAACCACACGTAGAGGCCGCACGCCACGCGCAGCAGCGGGTTGTCCGACAGCCGGCCGACCGCGAGCAGGATCCCGCCGGCGATGCCGACCGCCATCGCGATGACCGTGAGTTCGAGGGTGATCGCGATGCCGTCCCCGATGAGGGAGGCGTTGACGTAGCGGCCGACCACGTCCCACTGGAAGTTGTCGTTGGTCCACAGCAGGTGCGCGAACTGGGCCGCGAGGACCAGCACGACCAGCGAGGCCACCCACCGCAGCGGGTGCCGGACGTGCGCGGCGCCCGCCACGTCGACGTCGGCGACGGTGTCGCCGGAGCGCTTCTCGGTCATGGTCACCGCCGGTTCACCCCTCCCTGGGCGCCAGGTTCACGCCCGGCGCGTCGAGCATGTTCGCGGTCAGGCCCCATTCGGTCATGACCTTCTTGTAGGTGCCGTTCTCCACGAGCTTGCGCAGCGCCCGCAGCAGGACGTCCTTCAGCGGAGAGTCCTTGGCCACGACGGCGCCCTGGTACAGGTCGCCGAAGCCGTTGGCCTTGCCGGTGCCCGCGAGCTGCAGGTCGTCGCCGGACTGCTTGACGAAGTAGCCGAGCGGCGCCTGCGAGGAGAAGAAGGCGTCGGCGCGGTGCGAGCGGACGGCGAGGGTCGCGGTCGGCTGGTCCTTGTACGACTGGACCTGCACGGCCGGCCTGCCCTGCTGGACGCACGTCCCCGACTGCTTCTTGACGACGTCCTCCGCCGAGCCGCCCGCCATCACCGAGATCTTCAGCCCGCAGGTGTCGGCGATGGACCCGATGTGCTTCGGGTTGCCCTTCGGGACGGCGAACACGACGAACTCGCGCACCCAGTCGACGAAGACGTTGTCGCCCTCCCGCTCGGGGAAGTCGCCGATCGGGCCGAGCGCGAAGTCGTACCGGCCGGCCTTGATGCCGGTCAGCTCGCTCGGCAGCCCGTCCACGGTGACGTGCTCGATCTTCACACCGAGCAGTTGGCTGAGCGCGGTGGCGAGGTCGGCGGACGCCCCCGACAGCGACCGGCCGTCCGACCCGGCGATCTCGTACGGCGGGAACGAGCCGTTGTTGACCGAGATCAGCTTGCCGGACGCCTTGTTCTTGGCGGGCAGCGCGTCGTGCAGCCCGTGGTCGACGGTCTGCCGGAGGTCGGCCTCCTTGACGCCCCGCGCGGACTTGCCGCCGCCGAGGATCCCCTCGGCCTCGGGCGGGTTCGCGCCGCACGCGGCCGTCGCGGCGAGCAGCGCGCCCGCGAGAGCGGTGGAGATCGCCGTGCGGCGCCTCATGCCGTCTCCTTCCTGGGCCGGATGGACGGGTCGACGCGGAAGCGCCGGTTCGCGAGCACCGGGAGCCTGCGCCGGGCCTCGTCGAGCTCCTCGCGGTCGGCGACCGCCCACAGCAGCCCGGGCCGGTCGGCGAGCCGGTCGCGGACGGTGCCGAGCGGGTCGACGACCATGCTCGCGCCGATGTTGCGGCGGCCGCATTCGCCGGAGGCCGCCACGTAGCAGGTGTTCTCCAGCGCCCGGGCGGTGACCATGACCTCCCAGTGCCGCTCCTTGGCGGGGCCGCGAACCCAGGCCGCCGGCAGGGCGAGCACCTGGGCACCCGCGTCGACCAGCAGCCTGGCCGTTTCCGGGAATCTTACGTCGTAGCAGGTCATGAGCCCCACCCGCCAGCCGGCGCAGTCGAACACGACCGGCTCGCCGTCGCCGGGGCGGACCCGGTCGGACTCCCGCGCGCCGAACGCGTCGTACAGGTGGACCTTCCGGTAGACGGCGACGATCCCGCCGTCGCGGATCGCGGCGAGGGTGTTGTGCACCTTGCCGTCCCCGGCGGGCTCGTGGACGCCGACGACGACGGTGGTGCGCGAGCCGACGGTGTGCTCCAGCAGGCCCGTGACGAACGGGCCGTCGAGCGGCTGCGCGGCCTCGGCGATCCGGTCCGGCTCGTCGATGAACAGGGCGAGGGAGTCCTCGGGCAGCACCAGCAGGTCGGCGCCGCCCTCCACCGCGCCGTCGATGAGCGTCATGCAGGTCTTGAGATTGGTCTGCCAGTCCTCGGTGGAGGCGAACTGGCCCACGGCGATCCTCACGCGAAGACCTCCTCGGCCTTGATGGGGCGGGGCGCGATGCCCTGCTCGTGCAGTTCCTCGCAGAACGCCGCGACCATCGCGGCGTTGGCGCCGGCGCCGTACGGCATCCAGTCGTCGCCGAAGAGGCGCGCCTGGGTCTCCAGCTCGTCCAGCAGCCAGGGCGTGGTGTCGGTGAGCAGCCGGCGGCGCTGGAGCCACACCCGCTTGGACTCCTCGAAGGCGTCCTGCAGCGCCTCGGGGAGCCACGGGTGCTCGTCGGCGACCTCGCGCTTGAGCGCGAGGATGTGGATGCCGGGGACGAAGCCGGTGCAGGCGAAGTACTCCTTCTCGGCCCGGCGGTGGTCCTCGTACAGGTGCCGGAACCGGCTGTGCCCGGTGAACATCTCCGGCGGCATGAACGGGGTGAACACCGCGTCGAAGGTGCCGTCGGCGAGCCCGTCGATCAGCGAGCGGTCCGCGACCCGCACGTTGGCGGGCAGCGGGCGCGCGCCGAGCCGGTCCTTGCCGGTCTCGCCGGCGGCGAGCGGTCCGACGCGCCACCGGATCGCCGACAGGTCGACGCCCTCGGCGCGCAGCAGGGCCCGGGTCCAGGTGTTGCCGGAGTCGGGCCAGCCGGTCAGCCCGATCGTCGCCCCGGCCAGGTCGCGCGGCGCGGCGAGGGCGCTGTCGTTCCGGACGAGCACGCAGCGCTGCCGGAAACCGCGCATCACGAACACCGGCAGCCCTGCGAGCCGCTCGTCGCCGTCGCCGCGCCCGAGGGCGTAGCGGCTGAAGGACGTCTCGCCGCCGTCGAGCCCGGGCTCGGCGAGGACGTCCGGGGTGATCTCCCGGGTCTCGATCTCCAGCGCCACGCCGCGGGCGCGCACCCGGCCGGTGAGCAGCGGGACGAGATGGTCCCAGTCCCGCAGCGCCAGGCGAATACGTGGAATCGGCACAACGCTCCATTTCCGCATGTAACAGGGGTTTTGTCGCGCTCGGGGCGCGATGGGTCCCGACTTTAGGGCGCGTTTGTACCGCGTACAATGGGTGTTTTGTTACTACACAAAGTTTCGCGCGGAGGGCACGTGATCGACGCGGCATGGCTGGCCGAGCGCATCGGGGACCGCACGGCCCGGGGCATCGCCGCCTCGATGACCACCCTGATCCGCAGCGGGGAGCTCCCCGCCGGGACGCGGCTGCCGACCGTCCGGGGGCTGGCCGCCGAGCTCGGGGTCAGCCCGGGCACGGTCGCCGACGCCTGGTCGACGCTGCGCCGGCACCGCGCCGTCAGCGCGCAGCGGCGCCGCGGCACGATCGTGATCGGCCCGCCGGACATCCCGCACCCCGCCCGCTACGAGCGGATCGGCAAGTTCGGCAACCGGCTGGCCGTCGACCTCGCGATCGCCGCGCCCGACCCGGCGCTGCTGCCGCCGCTGGACGCCGCGCTCGCCGCGGGCGCCCGCACCGCGCGGCTCAACGACTACACCCGGGAGACGATCACGCCGGCGCTGCGCGCGGCCGTCGAACCCGCCTGGCCGTTCCCGCCGGCGGGGATGCTCGCCGTCGGCGGCGGCTACGAGGGCGTCCAGCTCGTCTGCCAGACCGTCGCCGTGCCGGGCGACCGCGTCGCCGTCGAGGACCCGACCGGCGCCCGCCTGCTCGACATCCTGGAGGCGCAGGGCGCGGAGGTCGTGCCGGTCGCCTGCGACGACGAGGGCCCCGAGCCGGGCGCGCTCGCCGAGGCGCTCGCCACCGGGCCCGCCGCGTTCGTCTACCAGCCACGCGCCCACACCCCGCGCGGGCACGCGCTGACCCCGGCCCGCGCGGCGGCCCTCGCCGAGCTGCTCGCCCCGACCAACACCCTCGCCATCGAGGACGACGGCACCGGCGAGGTGTCGTCCTCGCCGGCGGTCAGCGTCGGCGCGCACCTGCCCGAGCGCACCGTGCTCGTCCGCTCCTACTCCAAGTCCCACGGGCCGGACCTGCGCCTCGCCGTGATCGGCGGCGCGGCGGAGCCGGTGGAGCGCGTCCGCGTCCTGCGCAGCTTCGGCACCGGCTGGACGAGCCGCATCCTGCAGGACGCGCTGGCGCACCTGCTGACCGACCCGGCGGCCGTCGCGGCCGTCGGCCGGGCCCGCGCCGCCTACGCCGAACGCCGCGAGGGCCTCGCGTCCGCGCTCGCCGAACGCGGCGTCCGGACCGGCAACCGGGACGGGCTGATGCTGTGGGTTCCGGTCGCCGACGAGTCCGCGGCCCTGGTCACGCTCGCGGCGCACGGGGTCGCGGCCGTCCCCGGCAGCCGCTACCAGGTCGTCCCGGCGGACGCCCACGTCCGGATCGCGACCGGCCGCCTCCCCGGCGCCCCGCTCAGCGTCGCGGAGCTGGCCGACCTCGTGGCGCTGGCGGCGCGTCCGCACTGACCGGAGCGGCGCCGGGGACGAGGCCCGGCAGGTCCTCGGCGTGCATCTGGAGATAGGCGGCCAGGGTCTCCGGGATGAGGTCGACCGACGCCAGGCCCGCCGGCGTGCAGGGGAAGCGGTCGACGTCGTACCGTCCGTTGGACGGGTCGTCGAACTCGGGGCCGTGGCGGCGCGACAGGTCCATCGTGACGAGCCGGCAGACGTAGAAGACGTTGAGGCGGTGCAGTTCCGGGAGCTGCTCGGCGCACGCGAACACCTGCCGGACGGGACCGGCGGTCGCGCCGAGCTCCTCGTCCAGCTCCCGGCGCAGCGCCGCCTCCGGACCGGCGTCGGTCGGCTCGATCTTCCCGCCCGGGGTCGTCCAGTAGACGGCGCGGCCGGGCACGGTGCGGCGCAGCAGGACCAGGTCGCCGCCGTCGAGCAGGAGCGCGCGGACGGCCCGCCGGACGCGGGGCGCGGGCGCGGGTCCGGGTGCGGCGGTCATGAGTTGAGGTAGGCGAGGACGGCCAGGACGCGGCGGTGGCCGCTGTCGGTGGGCGGCAGGCCGAGCTTGGCGAACACCGCGCCGATGTGCTTGCTGACCGACCGCTCGGTGATGACGAGGGTGGTCGCGATCGTCGCGTTGTCGAGGCCCTGCGCCATCAGCCCGAGCACCTCCCGCTCGCGGGGCGTGAGGGCCCGCAGCGGGTCGCTGCGGGCGGTCATCAGCTGGGAGACGACCTCGGGGTCCAGCGCGGTGCCGCCGGCGGCGACCCGGGCGAGCGCGTCGAGGAACTCGTCCACCCGGCTGACCCGGTCCTTGAGCAGGTAGCCGACGCCCTCCGCGCCCCCGGACAGCAGCTCGGCGGCGTAGGTCTCCTCCACGTACTGCGACAGCACCAGCACCGGGAGCCCGGGGATCCGCTTGCGGGCCTCGACGGCGGCGCGCAGCCCCTCGTCCCGGAACCCGGGCGGGAGCCGGACGTCCAGGACGGCGGCGTCGGGCCGGTGCTCCAGCAGCGCGGGCAGCACCTCGGGGCCGCTGCCAGCGACGGCGGCGACCTCGTGCCCGTCGGAGGTCAGCAGCAGCACCAGGCCCTCGCGCAGGAGCACGTTGTCCTCGGCGATCACGATCCGCACGGCAGGTCCGCTTCCAGCGTCGTCCCTCCCCCGTCGGGGCTGTCGATGCGGGTGGTCCCGTCGAGCGCGGCCACCCGGCGGCGGATGCCGGCCAGGCCGCTGCCGCGGCCCGCGTCGGCCCCGCCCTTGCCATCATCGCGCACTCTGATGAGCAGCCGGGCCCCTTCGCGGCGGACGGTGACGGACGCGGTGCGGGCGCCGCTGTGCTTGGCGATGTTGGTGAGCGCCTCGGCGACGACGAAGTAGGCGGCGGCCTCGACGGCGGCGGGCGCGCGGCCCGCCTCGTCGAGGTCCATCTCGACCGGGATGTGCTGCCCGGCGGCGAGCGCGCGCACGGCGCCGGCGAGGCCCCGGTCGGACAGGATCGGCGGGTACACCCCGCGGATGACGGTCCGCAGCTGCGCCAGCGCCTCCTCCACGCCGTCCCTGGCCTCCAGGAACAGCGTGCGGGCGGCGGCCGGGTCGGCGTCGAAGCGGCGGTCGGCGAGGCCGAGCCGCAGCGCGGCCGCGACCAGCTGCGCCTGCGTCCCGTCGTGCAGGTCGCGCTCGATGCGGCGCAGCTCGGCGCCGTGCGCCTCGAGCGCCTCGGCGCGGGTCTCGGTGAGCTCCTCCACCCGCTCGGTGAGGCTGGTGCGCCGGGTGGGGCGCAGCAGCACCTCGGCCAGCCGGGCCTGCCAGCGCACGAACCGCGGCACCAGCCACAGCAGCGCCGCCAGGTCCAGGCCCGCTTGGAGGAACGGCAGCGTGAGCGCCTGCGGCCAGGTGTACAGGTCCACGAAGGCCGACACCGAGCCCTGCGGCGCGGCCCACCACCACAGCGGTATGGACGCCGCGTACGGGATCGCCGGCCAAAGGCCGACCGCCATCACCGCCATCACGAGGCCGGTGTAGCCGTGCGCCGCCATCCACGCGATGTCCCGCCACAGCGCCGGCGACCGCACGATCCGGCGCGCCTCCCCCAAGCCCGCGTCCTCGCGGGACGGGTACGGCTCGGGGATCTCGCGGCCGAGCACCCGGCCGGCCCGGCGGCGCTCGGCGTTCGCGAGCGCGCGCAGCGGCTTCACCGCGTCCGGCAGCCACGGCAGCGTGACGACCAGCAGGGCGAGGAACACGAGCAGGGGCGCCACGCCGAACAGCGCGGGCACGGTGATGCGCAGCGCGCCCACCAGGCGGCCCGTCGCCTCCGCGCTGCGCCGCAGCGCCGCCGTCACGCTCATCTGTGCCCTTGTCATGTCGCCTCTCGGCCCACGCTATGCGAGCGCGCAGCGAGGCGCACCCGGGCCAGGTCCCCTGCCGATGGTGTAGCCCGCTACACCATCGATCGGGGAGTGCGCACCGATGTGGCCGGACCGCCCTGGAACCTAGGTTCGTCCTGGTGAGAGCGGGTTTCCCACGGAGGGCGAGCATGACGACGATGACGGCCGAAGCGACCGCGGTGGCGGTGCGCCTGGAGTCGGTCACCAGGACCTACGGCGCGGTGCGGGCGCTGGACGACGTCACCTGGACGTTCCCGCGCGGCGGGTTCACGGCGGTGATGGGCCCGTCGGGCTCGGGCAAGAGCACGTTCCTGCACTGCGCGTCCGGCCTGGACAGGCCGACCGCCGGGACGGTGCGGATCGCCGGAACCGACCTCGGCCGGCTCGGCGAGGCGAAGCTGACCCGGCTGCGCCGCGAGCGGATCGGGTTCGTGTTCCAGGCGTTCAACCTGATCCCGTCCATGGACGTGGAGCAGAACATCACGCTCCCGCTGCGGCTCGGCGGCACCGAGCCCGACCCGGCGTGGCTGGACGAGGTGGTGCGCCGGGTCGGGCTGGCGGACCGGCTGCGGCACCGCCCGGCGGAGCTGTCGGGCGGGCAGCAGCAGCGCGCCGCGGTCGCCCGGGCGCTGATCACCCGTCCCGAGGTGGTGTTCGCCGACGAGCCGACCGGCGCGCTCGACCCGCGGTCGGCGCGCGACGTGCTGCGGCTGCTGCGCGAGGCCGCCGACCTGACCGGGCAGACGGTCGTGCTGGTCACCCACGATCCGCTGGCCGCGGCGAACGCCGACTCGGTGCTGTTCCTCAACGGCGGCCGGATCGTCGACGAGCTGTTCGCGCCGTCCGTCGCGGCCGTGATGAACCGGTGGGAGTCGCTGTGAGGAGGCTGGAGGGGAAGGGCGCGTTCGCGGGCGTCTTCGCGGCACTGCTGTTCGCGGCGGTCCTGGTCGGGGCGTGCGGGGTGCTGCTGGAGTCGGCACTGCGGGCGCACGCGCCGGTGGACCGGTACGCCGCGGCGGACGCGGTCGTGACGGGCCCGCAGAACGTCACCCAGCGGATGAAGCGGGTCGGCGACGATCCGGAGACGCAGAGCAGGCCCCTCGCCGAGCGCGCGCGGGTCCCGGTCGCGGCGGCCGGGGCACTGCGGTCGGTGCCGGGCGTCCGGGCGGTGGTCGCGGACGTGTCGTTCCCCGTCCTGACGTCCACCGGGCGCGCGGTGACGGGCCACGGTTGGGAGTCCGCCGCGCTGCGCCCCTTCAAGCTGAGCGAGGGCCGGGCGCCGCAGGGGCCGGACGAGGTCGTGCTGAGCCGTTCGGCCGGTGTGCGGGCGGGTTCGACCGTCCGCTTGCAGGCCGGCGGCGCGCCCCGCGCGTACCGGGTCACCGGACTGGTGTCGTCCGGACCCGCGGCGGCGTTCTTCACCACCGCGACCGCAGCGGCGCTGAACGGGCACCCCGGGCAGGCGGACGCCCTGGCGGTGCTCACCCGCGGGAAACCGGACGCGGGCGAGCTGCGCAAGGCGGCGCCCGGCCTGACCGTCGCGACCGGCGCGGCGCGCGGCGACGCCGAGGACCGCGCCGTCGCCGCCGCGAGGCCCGACATCGTGGAGATCGCGGGGTCGTTCGGCGGCGTCGCCGTCATGACCGCGCTGGTCGTCGTCGGCGGGCTGATCGTGCTGTCGGTGCGGGAACGGGGGCGGGAGTTCGCGCTGCTGCGCGCGGTCGGCGCCACGCCCTGGCAGGTGCGGGGGCGGCTCGTCCGCGAGACGGCGCGCGCCGCCGTTCCGGCCGGGCTGATCGGCGGCGTCCTGTCGCTCGGCGCGGGCGCGGCCATGCACGCCGCGATGGTCCGCGAGGGCGTGCTCCCGGACGGGTTCGGGCTCTCGCTCACCCCGCTGCCGGCGCTGGCCGCCCTCGCCGTCACGGTCCTCGCCGCGACCGCGTCCGCGCTGCTCGCCTCGCTGCGCGTCTCCCGGATCCGTCCGGTGCAGGCCCTCGGCGAGTCGGCCGCCGAGCCGCCCCGGCTGCCCCGCTGGCGCGTCGTCACCGGCATCGTCCTCCTCGTCGCCGGCGCGAACGCGCTCGGGGTCGCGGCGGTCACGACCGGGCCGACCGCGAGCGCCTCGCTCGGCGGGCTGGTCATGGCGCTGGTCGTCTCCGTCGCGCTGCTCGGGCCGCTGCTGGCCCGGGCCGGCGAGCGGGTCCTCGGACGCGCCGCCGCCGCGCTGTCCCCGGTCGCGGGGCGGCTCGCCCGGCACGCCGCGAGCGCCGCCGCGCTGCGCGCCGGCTCGATCATGACGCCGGTCACGCTGGCCGTCGCGTTCGCCGGGGTCCAGCTCTTCGCCCAGTCGACGATCGCCCACGCGACCACCGCGCAGTTCGCCGCCGGGAACCGGGCCGACCAGGTCATCGTGGCAAGCGGGCCGGGACTGCCGCAGAGCGCGGCGGAAGCCGCGCGGCGCGTCCCGGGCGTCACCGCCGCGACGCCCGTCAAGCGCACCACGGTCGTCATGGCCGTCAAGGAACTGGGCGAGAAGAACCTGCGGTCGCTGACCGCCCAGGGCGTCGGCGCGGACGCCGCCGCCACCATGGACCCGAAGGTCGCCTCGGGCAGGCTCGGCGCGCTGCGCGGCAACGCGGTGGCGCTCAGCCGCGACGTCGCGGCGGGCCTCCACGTCGGCTCCACCGCGCCGCTGTGGCTGGGCGACGGCACGCGGATCGACGCGCGGGTCGTCGCGGTGTACGAGCGGGGGCTCGGCTTCGGCGACGTCCTCCTCCCTTACGACCTGGTCGCCGCGCACTCGTCCACGTCGCTCGACGACCACGTCCTCGTCCGCGGGCACGCCGACCTCCGGTCCGTCACGGCGGCGTACCTGGGCGCGCAGGCCGTCGGCCGCGACGCCTTCGGCGCGCGGCTGTCGGACGAGACCAGGCTGCAGGGCTTCATCAACTACGTCGTCGTCGGCGCGATCGCCGGGTTCATCGTCATCGGGCTCGTCACGACGCTGGCGCTGGCGACCGGGGCGCGGCGCCGCGAGTTCGCGCTGCTGCGGCTCGTCGGCGCGACCCGCCGCCAGGTGCTGCGGATGCTGCGGCTGGAGGCCCTCATCGTGCTCGGCACCGGCGCCGCCGCCGGCTCCCTCATCGTCGCCGTGGTCGTCCCGGCGTTCGCGACGGCGGTCACCGGACTGCCGCTGCCCGCGGTGTCCCCGGTGACCTGCGCGGCGATCCTCGCGACCGTGGCGGGCTCCGGCGCCGCCGCCGTCCTCCTGCCGGCCCGGGCGATGCTCCGCCGGCGCACCTCCCCGAGAATCCACTGAAAGGCGCACACCATGAACGGCACCGGCACTACCGCCCGCTGGACCCTGTTCGGCCTCCTCCTGGCCGTGAACGTGGTCTCCAACCTCACGCTGAAGGGCACCTGGCTGGAGATCCCGGTCAGCGTCCTCACCGGTCTCGGCGTCGTCGCCGTCGTCCTCGACCACCTCCTGCGCGGCCGCCGCCGGGAACGCTGACCCCCCGGCGCGCGGGCCGCCCCCGGCCGGCCGAACCCTCCGCTCGTCCCCCGGGCGGCCCGCACCGCCGTTACCATCTCGGAGTGCCAAGATCCCGTTGGCATGCTCTGTACCGGAACGGCGTGAAATGGATGATGTCGAGATCCGGCGGCACCTGCCGGGCAACCTCCCGCAGCTGTTCGCCGACGGCGCGGACGGCGCCGGCCCGGGCGCGGACGGCGCCGCCGGGCGGACGCTGTCGGTGCCGCTCCCCGAAGGGGACGTGGTGTGGCCGGACCCCGGCTACCCGCAGCGGCAGCTGCTGATGCGGCCCGCCTTCTGGCTGAGCGACGAGCCCGTGCACGGCGAGCTGTGGGGCCGGCTTCGCGCCGAGCACTCCCGGTCCGGCCTGTGGCCGCTGCTCCTCGACGAGACCGACCAGCCGTGGGCGTCCGGCCAGATCGCGCCGGAGCCGGTGGCGGAGATCGGCAACTACTCGCCCGACGCGTTCCTGTACGAGGTGTGGGCCGACTGGGCGGAGCAGGCCGCCGACGACGACCACGACGAACTCGCCCCGTTCGGGCGGCACTGCCCCGGCCCCGCCCCCGCCGGCACCCTGCTGGACGACCCGGACGCCGTCGCCGACCGGTACGCCCGCGCCCTCGGCGCGCGCGAGCCGTCCCTCGGGCTGGTCGCGGTCGAGCGCGGCGCCGACGCGATCGCCGCGGTCGGCTGGCAGGGCGCGCTGAACCACAACGAGTGGACCGCGCCGCTCGCCGCCGTCCTGCGCGGCTGGGAGGAGCGGTTCGGCGCGCGCGTCGTCGGGCTCGGGTTCAACACGCTGGAGCTGAGCGTCGCCGCCCCGCCCGTGACCACCCGCCACGCGGTGCACGTCGCGGCGGAGCACTGGGCGTTCTGCCCCGACATCCTCTTCCAGGGCCCCGGCACCCTCGCCGGCTACGCCGAGGAGATCCGGGGCAAGACGCACTGGTCGTTCTGGTGGGACTAGCGCCGAGCATCCGCAGCGGCGGGTGGGCGGTCAGCGCGCCGATCTCCTCTGGCGAGCGCGGCCCCTCAGGGCGGTACCAGCGGCAGACCCGTGGCCCGCGCCTGGACGGACGCCCGCGTCACCCGGATCCGGGCCGGCTCCAACGAGATCATGAAGAGGATCATCGGCCGCGGCGCCGGCCTCTGACCCGCGCCGCCACGGCCGGCCGGGACCGCCGGCCGTGGCCGGGCGCGCTCCGGTGCGGCCTCAGCCCTGGCGGCGCCTCTTGGACGCCGGCTCGCCGTAGCCCGGCTTCGGGGCGGGCGAGGTGTCCTGCTGCTTGCCCCGGTGAATGCGGTCGAGCCGCTCGGCGTGGTGGTGCGGCTGGTGCTTCGGCGCCGAATGCGGCTGCTTGGACGCGCCGGTGGTGACGTTCCGGGCGCTCGGGGCCTTCCCCTGCTCCCTGGCCTCGCGGGCGGCCTTCCGGCGCTGCTCCACGTTCCCTTCCATCTTCTTGCCGGCCATGGCTTCCCCCCTGTCTCCGGCTTGCGGTCACCGTCCTACCCGCCCCGTCCCGGCGCCATTCGACCGCAACACCCCAAGGGTCGCAAACCGGCATGAACCGGACACAAGGCAGGATCTGGCAGCCGCCGACTCAAAGATGTGATGTTTTAGATCCTGCACGGAGGTGCGATGTGCGCTTCTGATCAATAACCTGCGATCATGGCGAATGTCGGGGCACGCGCGGCCAAGTGGCTTGTACGGGGATACATCGCCAGGAAGCAGCGTGCCGGCTTCAATCTCGAGTCGATCCGGTTCCTGCCCAACTCCACGCTGGCGCCGTTGCGCCGCGACGGCCTGGACCCGGTGAGCGACCTCACCGAGATCCGGGAGGCGCGGCGCGTCAGCAAGCTGCCGCTCCCGTTCGGTTTCGGCGTCTGGCTGGTGACCGGCTACGAGGAGGCCAAGGCCGTCCTCGCGGACGCGGACTCGTTCAGCAACGACCTGTCCAACCTCGTCGGCAAGGTGGACGTCCCGGCCGGGTTCACGCCCGGCGGGCTGGGGTTCTCCGACCCGCCCGTGCACACCCGGCGGCGCAAGCTGCTGACGCCGGAGTTCACCATGCGCCGGCTGAGCCGGCTCACCCCGCTGATCCACACGATCGTGGAGGAGCGGCTCGACGCGATGGCGGACATGACCGGCCCCGTCGACCTGATGGAGTCGTTCGCGCTGCCCGTCCCGCTGCTGACGATCTGCGAGCTGCTCGGCGTCTCCCACCACGACCGCAGCGACTTCCAGCGGCTGAGCAGCGCCCGGTTCGACCTGTTCGGCGGCGCGAGCGCGTCGGTGGGCGCGATCTCCGAGTCGATGGACTACCTGCTCGAGGTCGTCCGCCGGCAGCGGGTCGAGCCGGGCCCCGGCCTGATCGGCATGCTGATCCGCGAGCACGGCGACGAGCTCGACGACCTGGAGATCGCCGGGCTCTCCGACGGCGTGCTCACCGGCGGCCTGGAGACGACGGCGAGCATGCTCGCGCTCGGCTCGATCGTGCTGCTGCGCGACCGGGAGCAGTTCCAGCGGGTGCACGACGACGACGAGGCGATCGTCCCGTTCGTCGACGAGCTGCTGCGGTACCTGACGGTGGTGCAGCTGGCGTTCCCGCGGTTCGCGCGCAAGGACACCGAGGTCGACGGGGTGCGCATCGCCGAAGGGGACGTGGTGCTGATCTCGCTGTCGGCGGCCAACCGCGACCCCGCGCTCGGCCCCGACATGGACCGCTTCGACGCCGGCCGCAAGACCCCGCCGCACCTGGCGTTCGGCTGGGGCGCGCACCGCTGCATCGGCGCGGAGCTGGCCAAGATGGAGCTGCGCGCCGCCTACCCCGCGCTCGTCCGCCGCTTCCCGGACCTGCGGCTCGCGGCGGAGCCGGACAAGCTGAGCTACCGCAAGCTGTCGATCGTCTACGGCGTCAACTCGCTGCCGGTGCATCTCGGCTGAGCGCACGGGCGCGCGGGTAATCGCCAACAGCGCGGGTAGTGCCGGGGCGTGACCTCACTAATGAAGGGCGTCCTGCGCGGCATGGCGGCCGGCGCCGCGGGGACGACCGCGCTCAACGCGACGACCGAAGCGGACATGGCGATACGGGGCCGCCCGGCGAGCGGGACGCCGACCGCCGTCGCCGGCGCGCTGACCGACCGCGCCGGAGTGCGCCTGCCCGGCGGCGAGCTGGAGCAAGCGAACCGGCTGGAGGGCCTCGGCGCGCTCAGCGGCACCTTCACCGGGATGGCGGTCGGCGCGGTGGCCGGAGCGCTGCGCGCCGCCGGGATCCGGCTGCCCGCCGTCATCGGCGGGCCGCTGCTGGGCGCGGCGGCGATGGCGGCCTCCGACCTGCCGATCGCCCGGCTGGGGATCTCCGATCCGCGCGCCTGGACCGGGACGGACTGGGCGTCCGACGCGATCCCGCACCTCGTGTACGGGATCACGACGCACTCCGCGCTCCGTGCGATGTTCCGCGCCGACGAGGAGCGCATGGCCCTCCGGCAGCCGGCGCCCGACCGCCCGTCCCGCGGCGCCCTGATGCGGGCCGCCGCGCTCGGCGCGGCCACCGGCTGCCGCAGCTCCGCCGGGCTCAGCGCGCTGGCGCTGCGCTCGCGCCGCTACTACCCGGGGCTGTCCGGACGGCTCTCCCATCCCGCCGTCAAGGCGCTGAACGGCCTGTTCACGGTGGCCGAGATGGGGATCGACAAGCTCCCGTCCGTCCCGCCGCGGACCTCGCCCCAGGGCCTGGCGCCCCGGGTGGCGCTCGCGGCGGTCGCGGCCCGCGCCATGGCGCGCCGCGACGGCATCCGCAGCGGGCCGCCCGTGGTGCTCGCCGCCGCCGCGGCCACCGCGAGCGCGGCGGCCGGCGTCCGGCTGCGCGCGGCGGCCGCCGACCGGATGGGCTCCGACCTGCCCGGCGCCCTCGCTGAGGACGCCACCGCGGCGCTGCTCGGCCAGGTGGGCGCCGCGCGCTGATAAAGTGGGACCGGACGAGTGATCCGCAGAGGGAGATCAGCAGTGGCAGGTGACGACGACATCTCCGGGTGATCCCGGAAGTGATCGGCCACCGGTGCGCGCGGACGAGCGCCGCCGACGTGGCCGTGCCGTCGTCCATTCCCTTACCTGCCCCTGACGGGCGGCTCCGGTACGCCCGCCGCATCCCATGAGGTCCCTCACGTGTCCGATGCCCGCATCATCTGCTCCGGCCTGTCCTTCTCCTGGCCCGGCGACGTCCCGGTGTTCCAGGACCTGTCGTTCACCCTCGGAGCCGGCCGCACCGGCCTCGTCGCGCCGAACGGCGCCGGCAAGAGCACGCTGCTGAAACTGATCGCCGGGGAGCACCGCCCGGCCGCCGGGACCGTCTCGGTCGAGGGCGTGCTCGGCTACCTGCCGCAGACGCTCCCGCTGGACGGCGACCTGACGGTCGCGGACGTCCTCGGCGTCGCCCCGGTGATCCGCGCGCTGGACGCCATCGAGTCCGGCGACGCCGCCGAGGAGCACTTCGCCGTGATCGGCGACGACTGGGACATCGAGGAGCGCACCCGTGCCCAGCTCGACCGGCTGGGCCTCGGCGACGTCGCCCTGGACCGCCGGCTGGACACGCTCAGCGGCGGCCAGGTCGTCTCGCTCGGCCTGGCGGCGCAGCTGCTGAAGCGGCCGGACGTGCTGCTGCTCGACGAGCCGACCAACAACCTCGACATCGACGCGCGGCACCGGCTGTACGGCGTCCTGGAGGACTGGAACGGGTGCCTGCTGGTGGTGAGCCACGACCGGGCGCTGCTCGACCGGATGGACCGCATCGCCGAGCTGGAACGCGGCGAGATGCGCTTCTACGGCGGGAACTTCACCGCCTACGAGGAGGCGCTGCGGATCGAGCAGGAGGCCGCGGAGAAGGACGTCCGCAGCGCCGAGCAGGAGGTCAAGCGGGAGAAGCGCGAGATGCAGCAGGCCCGGGAGCGGGCGGCGCGCCGACAGAGCAACGCCGCGCGCAACCTCAAGGACGCGGGCCTGCCCAAGATCCTCGCCGGTGCGCGCAAGGGGCGCGCCCAGGAGTCGGCCGGCAGGGCCGACGGGGCGCACGCCGCGCGGCTCGGCGACGCCCGCGCCCGGCTCCAGGAGGCGGAGCGCGCCCTGCGCGACGAGCAGGCGATCAGCCTGGAACTGCCCGCCACCTCCGTGCCCGCCGGGCGCACGGTGTTCCTCGGCGAGCGCATGCGGGTCCGCTACGGGGACCGGGCCGTCTTCGCCGAGCCCGGCGCGAGCCTGGAGATCCGCGGTCCCGAGCGGGTCGCGCTGATCGGCCCGAACGGCGCCGGCAAGTCGACCCTGCTCCGCCTGATCGGCGGCGACCTCTCCCCCGAGGGCGACGGGACGGCGCGGCGGGCCGACGGGCGCGTCGCGTACCTGTCGCAGCGCCTCGACCTGCTCGACCTGGACCGCACCGTGGCGGAGAACCTCGCCGCGTTCGCGCCGGGCGTGCCGGAGGCAGAGCGGATGAACCTGCTCGCCCGGTTCCTGTTCCGCGGCGCCCGCGCGCACCTGCGGGTCGGCGCGCTGTCCGGCGGGGAGCGGCTGCGCGCCACGCTCGCGTGCGTGCTGTGCGCCGAGCCGGCGCCGCAGCTGCTGCTCCTGGACGAGCCGACGAACAACCTCGACCTGGCGAGCGCCGCCTGGCTCGTCGGCGCGCTCAACGCCTACCAGGGCGCGTTCGTGGTGGTCAGCCACGACGAGCGGTTCCTTGCCGACGTGGGGGTGAACCGCTGGCTGCGGCTCGCCGAGGGCCGGCTGCTGGAGGCCGCGGCCCCCGCCTGATCCGGACCAGAGTGGGACATTCGGGATGAATGCCTCCACTGACCGGCGGGTATCGGGGTCCGCATGGCCGTGACCGTCTGAGCCGACCTTCGGGGGGATCATGAAGGAGCACGAAATGGTGTCGGCCGTCCGCGAGACCGGGCGCATCGACACCGCCGACCACGCCGAGCGCGCGATCGAGGCCACGCTCGCGGTCCTCGGCGAGCGGCTGGCCGGCGGCCAGAGCCGCGATCTGGCCGCGCAGCTGCCGCCCGCGCTGGCCGAGGCGCTGCCGGAGGAGGGCCCCGGGCGGCGCTTCGGGCTGGAGGAGTTCTACGAGCGGGTCGCCGACACCGAGGGCACCCGGCCGCCGCAGGCCCGCCAGCACGCGCGGGCGGTGGTGGCCGCCGTCAAGGCGTCGGTCGAGCCGGGGCTGTTCGAGCACATCATGGCGCAGCTCCCGGACGACTACGACGACCTGCTCGGCACGCAGCCCGTCCAGCACTGACCGCCGGGCGGCGGTGACCGGCAGGCACTGACCGGCCGGCACCTGCCGCCCGGCGCCGGCCGCTCCGCGTCCTCTACGATGCCGCGAGGGACCGAGGGGACGGGGGCGGCTCGATGCGCGGGCAGGGCGGCACGCCGCGCGGGCGCGGCAGGACGCTGCCCGGGATCGTCGCGGCGGCGGTGGCGCTGACCCTCGGCGCCGACGCCTGGGTGCTCGCGACGGGCCGGGCCGACGGCGGCGGGCATGAGCGGCCGCCCCGCGACCTGGTGTCGGTCGCCAAGGCCGGCGCGCCGGCGGTGCCGGCCGTCGCCCCGCTGACCCGCCGCTACACCCCGCACCTCCTGGTCGCCGGGCCCGCGCCGCTGCCGGAGCGGGCCCTCGCGCGTGCCCGGCGGCTCAAGGGGGTCACCGGGATGACCGTCGTGGACGCGGCCCGCGCGCAGGTCGGCGGGCACCGCGTCGGGCTGCTCGGCGTGGACCCGTCGTCGTTCCGGGCGTTCGCGCCCGAGGCGACCGCCGCGTCCGACCAGCTCTGGCGGACGGTGGCGTCCGGCGGGGCCGCCCTGTCGTTCGCCCTCGGGCAGGACGGCGCGTTCCCGCTCGGCACGGTCGTGCCGGCGGGGAGCAGCGCGCACCCGGGGCGGGTCCGGGTCGGCGCGTACGCGTCGCTCGGCATCGGCAGCGTCGACGCCGTCGTCTCGCACGCGCAGGCCCAGGCGCTCGGCATGCCCGACGGCAACGCCCTTCTGCTCAGCGCGCCCAGAACCGACATCCGCGCGCTGAGCCGGCGGCTGAAGCGGATCCTGCCGCGCGGGACGCGGATCGCCGCGCTGAACGCCCCGTCGTCACCCGGCAGGGCCGCGGCGCCGAAGAGCGCCCCGCGGATGACCGGCCGCCCGGACGGGGCGCCGCCTGCCCGCACCCCGATCACCGGCAACCTGATGACCCCGACGATGCGCGCGGTGCTGCTGGAGGTCAACGGGATGTTCGGGCCGTTCCCGACGATCGGCTGCTACCGCTCCACCGGCGACCCGCAGGACCACGGCGACGGCCGCGCCTGCGACTTCATGGAGGGCACCGGCGGCCGGATGCCGAGCACGCCGGCGCGGCGGCACGGCGACGAGGTCGCGGCGTACGCGGTCGCGAACGCGCGGCGGCTCGGCATTTCCTACGTGATCTGGAAACAGCACATCTGGAATGTGCGGGGCGGCGGATGGCGTCCAATGGCGGACCGGGGCGGCATCACCCAGAACCACTACGACCACGTGCACATCTCGGTGCTGCGGTAGCGGCCGGGAAAGCCGCGGTCAGGGCAGTTCCTGCTCGCACCAGACGGATTTCCCGTCGGCGGTGCGGCGCACTCCCCAGCGTTGCGCGAGCCGCCCGACGACGTGCAGCCCGCGGCCCGTCTCCGGCATGTCGCCTTCGTCGTCCTGGGGCCGGACGCGCGGGCGGCCGTCGGAGGAGTCGAACACCTCGCACACCAGCCCGCCCTCGCGGACCAGCCGCAGGCCGACGCGGCCGCCGGCGTGCCGGATCGCGTTGGTGACCAGCTCGGACACCATCAGGACGGTGGAGTCGGCCAGCTCGTCCAGGCCCCAGCCCGCGAGGCGGTCGCGGACCAGGCCCCGGGCCCGCCGCACGGCGGCCGGCTCGGCGGGCAGCTCCCAGGTGGCGTGGTGGTCCTCGGGGATCCGGCACAGCCGCGCCACCAGCATCGCGATGTCATCGCGGTGCTGGTCGTCGTAGACGCCGTCGAGCGCGTCCTGGCACAGGTCCCGGAGGGGCCGGGACGCCGCGCCGGGCCCGAAGGTGCGCTGCAGCCGGGCGAGGCCGTCGTCGATGTCGCGGGCCCGGTTCTCCACGAGCCCGTCGGTGTACAGGAACAGCAGCGTCCCGTCCTCGACGGTGAACTCGCGGCTGACGATCGGGCCGTCGCCGCCGACGCCGAGCGGCGGTGCGGGCGGCACCGCCAGGAAGTGCGACGCGGCACCGGGCGGCGCCAGCAGCGGCGGCAGGTGGCCCGCGCTGGCGACCTCGCACCGGCCGCTGACCGCGTCGTACACGACGTAGGCGCAGGTCGCGAAGTGCGGTTCGCGGTCTCCGAGGGTCCGCATCAGCGAGTCCAGCCGCTCGAGCGCCTCGGCGGGCGGCAGGTCCAGCTCGGCGAGGGTCTGGATCGAGGTGCGCAGCCGCCCCATCGTGACGGCCGCCTTCACCCCGTGCCCGGCGACGTCGCCGACGACGAGCGCGACCCGCGCGCCCGGCAGCGCGATCGACTCGTACCAGTCGCCGCCGACCTCGATGAGCCGGCTGCCGGGCAGGTACCGGTGGTGCACCTCGATCGGGGACGGCGCCGACAGCCCGGTCGGCAGCAGGCTGCGCTGCAGGGTCAGCGCGGTCGCCCGCTCCAGCGAGTACTGCCGGGCGCTCTCCACATAGCCGGACGCGCGGGCGGCGAACTCCATCCCGATCTCGATGTCGTAGCGGTCGAACGGGCGGTGCGCGGCGTTGCGGACGCAGACGAAGAGTCCGAGCACCCCCGCCGCCGACATGATCGGCAGCAGCAGCAGCGACGAGCCCTTGAGCAGGTCCGCGACCGGCGGGCGGTGCCAGACCTCGGCGAGCCGCGCCGCGCCCTCGCCGCCGAGCGCGGTCAGCTCCGGCTCGCCCGCCTCCATGCACCGCGCGTACGGGGTGCCCGCCGGGTAGATGACGGACTCGCCGGTCGGGAACGCCGCGTCCCAGGCGGGGTCGCCGTCGTCGAAACCGATCGCCATCCGGCGCAGCGGGGGCCCGGTCGGGCCGGCGGGCGCCTCCTCGGCGTCGAGATGGCTTTCCAGCAGCATCAGCGCGCCGGAATTGCAGAAGTGCGGGATGAGGACGTCCATCAGCCCGCGCGCCAGCAGTTCCAGGTCGAGGGTGGAGCCGATGCGGGGTAAGCCGTCGTCCAGCAGCGCCCGGCGGATGACGGCGGGGTCGACGAACCGGTCGGCGAGCGGCACCGGGACCCGGATGACCGCGAGGGCGGCGAGGCCGCCGGGCTCGCCGCCGTACATCGGGTGGACGGTGACCACCGCGTCGAGGGTGGCGCCGCCGGAGGTCTCGACGGCCAGCATCGCGGTGCGCTCCCGCCCGTGCTTCACCGCCTCCAGCAGCGGCTCGCGCGCGCCGGGGATCACCTCGTCGATGCAGGCGCCCAGGAGGCCGTCCGGATTCGCGGAGAGAACGGCGGCGGCGTTCCGCTCGGACTGGAGTATTCTCCCCGAGGAATCCGTGCCGAGAATGAGAATTCGGGTGGACGACTCCATCGCTCGATTATGGGACATGGCGCCGCCGGATGGAGCCGATACGGCATGGGAGATCGGTCCGGAATTCCGTTCCGGCGGGCCGCCGCCCGCCGGCCGCGAATGGGCTCCGCGGGCGGACGGCGAGCGACCCGCTCGGCACGGCCGTCCTCCGGTTCCGGACCGGCGGACGGGGGCGCCGGTCAGCGGCGCGGCCACCGTTCGTCGAGGTACTCCTGCCAGGTCCGCTTTCCGGTCCTGCGGTCCGGGGCGAGGTGGTGCCCCTCCTTGAAGCCGCGCGCCGTCTTGCCGAACAGCGGGAGCGGCAGCCGCAGACCGCGCCTGCCGCGCGCCCGCAGGTAGGCGCGGGCCATGTCCTCGAGCGTGAGCACCTCGGGGCCGCCCATGTCGTCGACGCGCCGGGCGGGCCCCGGCGCGAGCGCCAGGTCGGCCAGCCGCCCGGCGACCTCGTCCGCGTCGACCGGCTGGATCCGCAGCCCGGACGGCAGCGGCATGAGCCCGGGGACCTTGGTGAGGGCGTCCAGCACCATCGCGGGAAGCGTGTGGAACTGGGTCGCCCGCAGGATGGTGTAGGGCAGCCCCGAGTCCTCGATGAGCCGTTCCACCTCGTGCTTGATCCGGTAGTAGGGGTACGGGATCTTGTCGACGCCGACGATCGAGATGTAGACCAGGTGCGGCGCGCCCTGCTTCCACGCCGCGTCGACGAGGTTCCGGGCGGCGGTCAGGTCGTCCTTGTAGTGCCGCCAGTCGCTGGCGCAGTGCACGATGGTGTCGGCGCCGTCGAGGGCCGCGCCGAGCCCGTCTCCCGTCTTGAGGTCCGCCTGATGCCAGGTCACGCCGTTCTCCGACGTCCTGGAGCGCCGGCTCAGCGCGCGCACGTCGGCGGCGTCGGCCGCCGCCAGCCTGCGGGTCAGGGGCGCGCCGAGCGTCCCGCTCGCCCCGGTCACGATGATCATTGGCTCCTCCTTCGTCCGCTAAGAGGGACCGGGCAGTCTCCCAGAGCGTGACAGCGCGCGGGCAGCGAATGCGAGCTTGTCCGGATTGAGCACGGCGTGCACGGCGGTGACCCGGTCCCCGGACGCCTCCAGCACGGCGATCATGGTGAGCTCCCCGTCCACCCGGACGACCAGCGCCGGGACGCCGTTGACCTCCTCGACCGACGGTTCGAGCGACGTCCCCGGCCGGTCCACCACGCGGCGGGCGACGCCGGCGAAGAAGCGCGCCGCCGGGACCCGCCCGGTGATGGCGTTGCGGGCCGCGGAGACCTTGCCGCCGCCGTCGGACCAGGCGACGACGTCCTCGGCCAGGATCGCCTCGAGCCCGGCCAGGTCGCCGCGGATCGCCGCGTCCAGGAACCGCTCGACGAGCCGCCGCCACCGTTCGCCCGGCGGGGCGAACCGCCGTTCGGCGGACGCGACGCGCTGCCGGGCGCGCCGGTGCAGCTGGCGGCTCGCGGTCTCGGTCACGTCCAGCACCCCGGCGATGTCGCGGTGCCGGTACCCGAACGCCTCCCGCAGCACGAAGACCGCGCGCTCGGCCGGGGTGAGCGACTCCATCAGCGTCAGCAGGGCCAGCGACACCGAGTCGCGCTGCTCGGCGGTCTCCAGCGGCCCGAGGACCCGCGCGCCGAGCCCGTCCGCGCCGGCGGGCACCGGCTCGGGCAGCCACGGCCCGGTGTAGGTCTCGCGGCGCGCCCGCGCCGAGGCGAGCCGGTTGAGGCACAGGTTCGTGACGACCTTGATCAGCCAGGCGCGGGGCTCCTCGACGGCCGCCCGGTCCGTCCCGCTCCAGCGCAGGTAGGCGTCCTGCACCGCGTCCTCGGCCTCCTGCACCTCGCCGAGCATCCGGTACGCCAGGCCCGTCAGCCGGGGCCGCAGCTCCTCGAACGCCGCGAGGCCCGCCTCGTCCATCAGATCGGCTGCGCCGGCCTCCATTCACGACCTCCCGAAGACCTGGGGCGGCGGGGTGGGCGCGACGATCTCCTCGCCGTCGTGCAGCGGCGCCGCGCCGGCGCAGAACGCGTCGAGGTCGTCGCCCGCCACCATCCTGGCCCGCGCGACGCCGCCGGCCGCGCGCCGGGTCAGCTCGGCGACCGGCAGCGGCCCGCGCGACGCGGCGATGATCAGGTTGCCGAACCGGCGGCCGCGCAGCACGCCCGGGTCGCCCATCAGCAGCGCGTGCGGGAACACCGACCGGACGGTCGCGGCGACGCGCCGCGCGAACGGCAACCGGAACCCGTCGGCGACGTTCGCCAGGTAGACCCCGCGCGGCCGCAGCACCCGCGCCGCGTCCAGCACGAACTCGCGGGTCGCCAGCTCGACCGGCATCGACGCCTCGGCGAAGGCGTCCATCACGACCAGGTCGTCGGCCTCGTCGGCGAGCGCGGCGATGCCGCTGCGCCCGTCGGTGATGCGGATCCGCAGCCCCGGCACGCCCTTCACCGGCAGCCGCTCGCGCACGACCCGCACCAGCTCGGCGTCCGGCTCCAGGACGATCTGCCGCGACCCCGGCCGGGTCGCGGCGATGTAGCGGGGCAGGGTGCACCCGGCGCCGCCGATGTGCACCGCGTCGAACGCCTCGCCCTCCAGCCCGAGCGCGTCGACCACGTCGCCCATCAGCCGCATGTACTCGAAGTCGAGGTAGGTGGGGTCGGACAGGTCCACGTAGGACTGCGGGACGCCGCCGACGAGCAGCATCCAGCCGCCGTCGCGGTCGGCGTCGCGCAGCAGCTCGGCCTCGCCGCCCGCGATCGTGAACCTGTCCGGCCGCGGACCGTGCCTGCCCTTGCGCGCCATGCCTCCACCCTACGGAACCGTCCCGGGCGGTCCCGACCGGTGTCGGGACCGCACCGCCTGGCGGCGTCAGGCCTGTTCGGTGAGCGCCTGCTCCTCGGCGAAGTGGCAGGCGCTCGGATGCGCGGACCCGTCGCGCTCCACCAGCTCGGGGACGTCCTCCGCGCAGACGTCGCGGGCCTTCCAGCAGCGGGTGCGGAACCGGCAGCCGGACGGCGGGTCCAGCGGCGACGGCGGCTCGCCCTCCAGCTGGATCTGCCCCGCCCAGCCGGGCGCGTCCGGGTCGGGCACGGGGACGGCCGACAGCAGCGCCTGCGTGTACGGGTGCGTGGGGTGCTCGTAGATCTGCTCCTCGTCGCCGGTCTCGACGACCTTGCCGAGGTACATGACCGCGATCCGGTCGGAGATGTGCCGGACCGCGGCGAGGTCGTGCGCGATGAACACGTACGCCAGCCCGAGCTCGCGCTGCAGCTCGGCGAGCAGGTTCATGACCTGCGCCTGGACGGACACGTCCAGCGCCGAGACCGGCTCGTCGCAGACGATCACGTCGGGGCGCAGGGCGAGCGCGCGGGCGATGCCGACGCGCTGCCGCTGCCCGCCGGAGAACTGGTGCGGGTACCGGTTGAGGTGGTCGGGGTCGAGGCCGACCAGCTCCAGCAGTTCCTGGACGCGGGCGCGCCGCTCCCCCTTGGGCGCCGCGTCCGGGTGGATGGCGAACGGCTCGCCGACGATGTCGCCGACGGTCATCCGCGGGTTCAGCGACGAGTACGGGTCCTGCAGGACCATCTGGATGCGGCGGCGGAGCGCGCGCAGCTCCCCGCGCGGCAGCGCGAAGACGTCCCGCCCGTCGAACCGGACGGTCCCCGCGGTCGGGCGCTCGGCCGCCAGCAGCAGCTTGGCGAGCGTCGACTTCCCGCAGCCGGACTCGCCGACGACGCCGAGCGTCTCGCCGCGCCGCAGCTCCAGGTCGACGCCGTCCACCGCCCGGACGTGCCCCACGGCGCGTTTGACCACCACGCCGCGGGTGACGGGATAGTGCTTGACCAGGCCGTCGACCTGCAGGATCGGGCTCTCACTCGGCTCCGGCACCGTGCACCTCCTCGGCGAAGTGGCAGGCGGCCTCGTGGCCGGGCGCGACGGTGACCAGCGGCGGGCGCTCGGCGGCGCAGAGCGCCTCGGCGCGCGGGCAGCGCGGCTGGAACGGGCAGCCGGGCGGCAGCGCGGCCGGGTTCGGCGGCGCCCCCTTGATGGGGACGAGCGCGTCTCCGCGCCGGTCCAGCCGCGGCACCGACGCGAGCAGCCCGCGCGTGTAGGGGTGGGCGGGCCGCGCGTACAGCTCGCGGGCGGGCGCCTGCTCGGCCACCGACCCGGCGTACATGACGACGATCCGGTCCGCGACGCCGGCGACGACGCCGAGGTCGTGGGTGATGAGGACCATGCCCATCCGCAGCTCGTCCTGCAGCGCGGCGAGCAGCCGCATGATCTGCGCCTGGACGGTCACGTCGAGCGCGGTGGTCGGCTCGTCGGCGATGAGCACGTCCGGCTCCAGCGCCAGCGCCATCGCGATCATGATGCGCTGGCGCATGCCGCCGGAGAACTGGTGCGGGTAGTCGCCGAGCCGCTGCGCGGCGGACGGGATCCGCACCCGCTCCATCAGCTCGACCGCCTTGTCGCGGGCCGCCCTGCGGCCGAGCCCGCGGTGCACCCGGTACATCTCGCGGATCTGGTCGCCGACGGTGAACACCGGGTTCAGCGCGGTCAGCGCGTCCTGGAAGATCATCGAGATGCGGTCGCCGCGGTAGCCGCGGCGGCGCCGCTCGGGCAGCCCCAGCAGCTCCTCGCCGCGCAGCCGCACCGAGCCGCCGGTGATCCGCGCGGGCGGGATGTCGAGGATGCCCATGACGGCCTGCGCCGCCACGCTCTTGCCCGACCCGGACTCGCCGAGGATCGCGACGGTCTCGCCCTCGCCGAGCGTGTAGGACAGCCCGTTCACCGCGCGGACGTCGCGGTCCCGCACGCGGAACAGGACGTGCAGGTCCTCCACCTCCAGCAGCGGCGGCGGCGCGGCCGGTTCCCGCGGGACGTCTTCGGTCAGCTCGGTCGTCATCGGGCGCTCACCGCAGCTTCGGGTCGAGGGCGTCGCGGGCCGCGTCGCCGAGCATGAGGAAGCTCAGCACCGTGGCGGACAGGAACACCGCGGGGAAGATCAGCAGGTGCGGGTGGTCGACGAAGGAGTCCTGCGCCAGGTTCAGCTGCAGGCCCCAGGACACCTTCGGGTACTGCAGGCCGACGCCGAGGAAGTCCAGCGTCGCCTCGCCCGCGATCACGTTGCCGACGTTGAGGGTGGCGACCACGATCACCGGCGCGATCGCGTTCGGCAGGATGTGCCGCGCCATGATCCGCCGGTCGGACGCGCCGAGCAGCCGCGCCGCCTGCACGTAGTCGGCGTCCCGGACGGCGATGACCTGCGCCCGCATGATCCGGATCATCGTGGTCCAGCCGAGCAGCACCAGCACCAGCGTCATCGCGCCGACCCCGTGGCTCGGGAAGGCGACCAGGATGACGGTCGCGCCGAGCACGAACGGCAGCCCGAAGAACACGTCGGTGAGCCGCGCGATCAGCGCGTCCAGGAGACCGCCGTAGTAGCCGGCCAGCATCCCGAACACCAGCGCGATGGCGAACGCGAACAGCGTGACCGCGACGCCGATCAGCAGGGTCGGCCGGGCGCCGTGCACGATGTGCGCGTAGTAGTCGCAGCCGGCGAGGTCGGTGCCGAACCAGTGCGCGCCGGACGGGCCGAGCTTGGCGTGGTTCGGATCGCAGCCCTCGTTCACGCCCGTCGAGGTGAACAGCCGCGGCACCGCCGCCATCAGCGCCACCAGCAGCAGGAACGCCGACGACGCCCAGAACATCCAGCGGCGCCGCAGGTCGCGCCACGCGTCGTCCCACAGCGACGCCCGGCCGAGCTCCCCGCCGGCGACCGCGACGGCCGCCGCGGCGGTGCCCGGCGCGCCCGCGCCCGCCCCGGCGTCCGCCGGTTCCGGCTCCGCGCCCGGCGGGCCGGGGTCGGCCGCGCCCGGGTCGATCGTCTTCAATGCCCCTCCGGGTCGCTCGTCACTCGTACCTGATCCGCGGGTCCAGCAGCCCGTACAGCAGGTCCACGACCAGGTTGACCAGCAGGAAGATCAGCACCAGCACGGTGACCGCGCCGACCACCACCGGCCCCTCCTTCAGCTGGATGGACTGGAACACCTGCTGGCCGATGCCCGGCAGGTTGAAGATGCCCTCGGTCACGATCGCGCCGCCCATCAGGTTCCCGAAGTCGACGCCGAGGTAGGTCACGACGGGGATCAGCGAGTTGCGCAGCGCGTGCCGGCCGACGACCCGCGCCCGCGACAGCCCCTTGGCGTTGGCGGTGCGGACGTAGTCGGCGCGCAGGTTCTCGGCGAGGCTCGTCCTGGTCAGCCGGGCCACGTACGACAGGCCGAGGGAGCCGAGCACCATGCCGGGCAGCAGGTAGCTCATCGGCCAGCCGTCGTCGGTGCCCGCCGTCGGGAAGATCTGCCAGTGCAGCCCGAACAGGATCTGCGCGGTGTAGCCGAGCACGAACACCGGCACCGCGATCAGCAGCGTGGTGCCGCCGAGCACGAGGGTGTCGGCCACCCTGCCGCGGCGGAGCCCCGCCCAGACGCCGAGCGCGATGCCGATGACCAGCTCGAAGATCCAGGCGGTGAGCGCGAGTTGCGCGGTCACCGTCCAGCGGCCGCCGAGCATGTCCGCGACGTTCTGGCCGTCGTAGTTCTCCCCCAGGTTGCCCTGGACGAGGCCCCACATGTACTTGCCGTACTGGACCAGCAGCGGGTCGTTCAGGTTGTAGCGGTCCCGCAGCGTCGCCAGGACGTTCGCGGGGATGGGCTTGTCCCCGGCGAGCGCCTGGATCGGGTCGCCCGGCAACGCGAAGACCATCGCGTAGATGAGCAGGGTGGTCCCGATGAAGACGGGGATCGCCTGGAGGAGCCGCCGCAGGACGTAGCGCCACATCGCCGGTTACTTCACCGTCACTTCGTTGACGATCAGGCCGGTCGACCACGCCGTGATGGTGACGTTGTCGACGTTGCTGGAACGGCCGCCCTGGCCCGCCCATGTCCAGAGCGGGATCATCGGCATCTCGCGGATGGCGACGTCCTCGGCCTGGTTGTAGAACTGCAGCGCCTGCTGGTGGTCGGCGGAGCTGTTCGCCTTGGCGATCAGGTCGTCGAACTCCTTGCTCTTCCAGCCCATGCGGTTGGCGTCCGACGCCCACATGTTCTCGAGGTAGTTCTGGGCGCTCGGGTAGTCGGCCTCCCAGTTCTGCCGGTACGGCCCCTTCTCCTCGCGCTTGTTCAGCATCGAGAAGTAGTCGGAGGCGGGCACCTGCCGGAACTCGATGTTCTGGATGCCGAGGTTCTGCTTCAGCGAGTTCGCGACGATCTGCATCCACTGGTAGTACGTGGGCTGCGCGTTGGAGAAGTACAGCTCCATCGTCCCCTTGAACCCGCCGGCCTTGTCGAACAGCGTCTTGGCCTTCGCGGGGTCGAAGGTGCACAGCTCACCGCAGGCGTTCGCGCGGTGCCCGTCGATGATGGACGGCAGCAGCGAGTCGGCCGGGAAGTAGTCGCCGTTGTAGACGGCCTTGTTGATGCCCTGCCGGTCGATGACCATCGAGATGGCCTTGCGCAGGTCCGGGTTCGCGAACCGCTTGTCCCACAGCGGGAAGCCGAGGTAGTCCATCGTGCCCATCTTGCGGGGCAGGAACCGGTCGCCGAGCAGCCGCTTCGCCTCCGGCACCTTCGCCGCCGGGATCGTCTGCAGCACGTCGATCTTCCCGGCGCGCAGGTCGGTGTAGGCGCTGTCGGCGCTGGAGTAGCTCTTCCAGATCACGCCCTTGTTCTTCGGCTTGCGCGGGCCGGTGTAACCGGGGAACGGCACGAGTTTGATCTGCCTGTTGCGTTCCCAGTTCCCGCTCATCATGTACGGGCCGTTGCCGATCGGGTGGTTGTCGAAGCCCTTGAGGTCCTGCAGACCCGCCTTCGGCATCGGCGCGAACGCCGGGTAGGTGAGCAGCAGCGGGAACTGGTTGAACGGCGCGGTGAGCGTCACCTTGAGGGTCGAGGGGTCGACGACCTGGACGCCGGAGAGCTTGTCGGCCTTCGGCTTGGCCTTCTCGTCCTCGGGGTTCATCGCGTCGTACCCCTGGATGTGCGAGAAGTAGTCGTTGGCGGAGTAGGCGTTCGGCCCGTACGCGGCGTTGTTCCAGGCGTCGGCGAAGCTCTCCGCGGTGACGGGCTCGCCGTTGTGGAACTTCTGCCCGCCGCGGACCTTGATCGTCCAGATCTTCTGGTCGGTGGTCGTGAGGGACTCGGCGGCCAGGTTGTACGGCTTGCCGTCCTTGGTGAGGCCCTCCAGGTTGTCGAACAGCCCGCTGAGCACGTCGAAGGAGTAGCTGCTGGTGGTGTTGCCCGGAACCAGGTGGTCGGGTTCGGAGTGGCCGACGGTGAACACGCCGTCGCTCTTCTTCCCGCTCCCGCCGCAGGCCGACAGGCCGAGCGATGCCGCCAGCGCCACCGCGGCGAGCGCCGCGGCCTTCCCCCGCGCGCCCCTGCGCGGGCCCGCGTCCCTGAGGCTGCTCATGCTCCTCCTCGTGCTGTCCCCTCGTGCACCGGGCCCGGACACCCGCCGCACTTCAGGTTGGTGGCAGCGTCGTACCGGCGCGGCGGTTTCGGTATGGCGCTGACCGAGTCGAAACCTGATCGAGACTTGTTGATCAACCGTTGACACAGGTCAGCGGCAGGGGAAAATTAAGGTTTCCTGCGAAAGGGGCTCGACGGGTGACTCGGCAGCCGGACGCGACGGCGGGGACGGCGGGGACGAAGACGGCACCGGAGGCGGCTCCGGACCCGGGTGCGGAGGCGGCCGCCATCTGCGCGGACCTCATCCGCTTCGACACCACCAACCGGGGCGAGGGCGTGGCCCTCCCGGAGCGGCCCGCCGCCGAGCACGTCGCCGCACTGCTGGACGAGGTCGGCGTCGCCGCCGAGATCGTGGAGTCGGCGCCGGGCCGCGCCAGCGTGCTCGCCAGGATCCCCGGCACCGATCCGTCGCATCCGGCGTTCCTCGTCCACGGGCACCTGGACGTGGTCCCCGCCGACGCGTCCGACTGGAAGGTCCCGCCGTTCTCCGGCGAGGTGCGCGACGGATGCGTGTGGGGGCGCGGCGCGGTCGACATGAAGGGCAGCCTCGCGATGACGCTCGCGACGGTCCGGGCCCGGCTGCGCGCGGGCCGCCGGACGCGCGGCGACCTGGTGCTGGCGTTCCTCGCCGACGAGGAGTGCACCGGCGAGTACGGCTCCCGGTACGTGGCGCGCGAGCACCGCGCCCACTTCGAGGGGTGCACCGAGGCGATCAGCGAGTCGGGCGGGTTCAGCGTGGACGCCGCGCCCGCCGGGGACGGCGCGGGCGCGCGGATCTACCCGGTCGCGACGGGCGAGCGCGGCACCGCCTGGATGCGGCTGACGGCGCGCGGGACCGCCGGGCACGGGTCCAAGCCGGCGCCCGACAACGCCGTCGCGGAGCTCGCGCACGCGGTGTCGCGGATCGCCTCGTACGAGTGGCCGGTGCGGCTGACGCCCGGCGTGCGGGCGCTGCTGGACGGCCTGGCGGACGCCCTCGGCACGACCATCGACCACGACCGGCTGGACGAGGAGGCCGTGCGGCTCGGCCGCGCCGGGCACCTGTTCGCCGGGACGGTCCGCAACTCGGCCAACCCGACGCGGCTGGAGGCCGGGTACAAGGTGAACGTCGTGCCGGGCACGGC
Source organism: Actinomadura nitritigenes (assembly GCF_017573545.1). Lineage (GTDB taxonomy): Bacteria > Actinomycetota > Actinomycetes > Streptosporangiales > Streptosporangiaceae > Spirillospora > Spirillospora nitritigenes. The sequence goes on from NZ_JAGEOK010000026.1 coordinate 128,521, forward strand.
GTCCGCGCAGGTGGACGGCCGGTACCTGCCCGGGACCGGCGAGGAGTTCCTCGCCACCATCGACCGGCTGCTCGGCCCGAAGGTCACCCGGGAGTTCATCAACCACGAGGAGGCCCCGGCGGCGGACCCGGCGGGCGCGACGTTCGCCGCGCTCGCCGGGTCGCTGCGGGCCGAGGACCCGCTCGCCCGCCCCGTCCCGTACGTGATGGCGGGCGGCACCGACGCCAAATCGTTCAACGCGATCGGCATCACCAGCTTCGGGTTCGCGCCGCTGCGGCTCGGCCCGGACCTGGACTACTTCGGCATGTTCCACGGCGTGGACGAGCGGGTGCCGGTGGACGGCCTGGCGTTCGGCACCCGCGTCCTCGACCGCTTCCTGGACACGCGCTGACCCCCGGGCCGCATGCGCGGGCCGTGCCGCGGGGTCACTGCGACTTCTGGTAGCTGCGCAGCGAGAGGATCGCCAGCGCGACGGTGAGCGCGGTCAGGGCCAGCAGCCATCCGCCGTGCAGCGCGACCGAGCCCCAGTCGGGGTCGCCGGCCATCGCGGCGCGGCCGGCGTCCAGCGCCCAGCTCACCGGGTTGTACGCCGCGACGTGCCGGATCCAGGCCGGCATCAGGCCCTTCGCCATGAACGCCGACGACAGGAACGTCAGCGGCAGCAGCAGCATGACGTTGAGCCCGATGATGGTGTTGCGGTCGCGCAGCAGCAGGGCCAGCGTGTTCGACAGCGCGGCGAGGACCACGCCGACCAGCACGGAGGCGGCGACGAGCACGGCGAGCCCGCCTGCGCCGCCGGGGTAGCGCGCGCCCGCCGCCCACCCCAGCGCGATGATCACGATGGACTGGAACGCCGTGCTGAGCGCCTGCTCGACGACGCCCGCGTTGGTGATCGCGCTGCGCCGGACCGGCGTCACCAGGAACCGGTTCAGGGTGCCGCGCTCGATCTCGTCCATGGTGGCCATCCCGGCGAACGAGTTCAGCGACACCGCGTTCATGACCACGACCCCGGGGATGAGGTAGTCGAGGTACGACGGGGCGCCGAAGCCGGGCAGCTCGACGACCCGCTTGAACAGCTCGCCGAACAGGAACAGCCAGACCATCGGCTGGACGAGCGTCATGACCAGGACGGCCGGGTTGCGGCCGAGCGCCGACAGCCGGCGCTGCGTCATCCACCAGGTGCCGCTGAGGAGCCCGTTCATCGCGCGCCTCCGATCGCCGCGGGCTCGGACGCCGCGCCGGGGACGGCGTCCGCGTGCGCGAACCGGCGTCCGGCGTAGCGCAGGTACACGTCGTCCAGCGAGGGCCGCGCGACCGTCGCCGCCGCCGCCGGCATCCCGGCCTGGTCGAGCGCGGCCAGGACGGCGGGCACCGCGGACGCGCCGTCGTCGGCGCGCGCGCTGAGCCGCGCGCCGTCCAGCACGATGTCGCGGACGCCGGACAGCCGGCCGAGCGCCGCGCGCACCCGCGCCTCGTCCGGCGCCTCTCGCCACTCCAGGTGGACGGCGTCGCCGCGAAGCTCTCCCTTGAGGGCGTCGGGGGTGCCCTCCGCGACGACCCGGCCGCGGTCGACGATCGCCAGCCGCCCGGCGAGCCGGTCCGCCTCGTCCAGGTAGTGCGTGGTCAGCAGGATCGCGAGCGCGTCGTCGCCCGCCAGCCGGGCGATCTCCGCCCACATCGACGCGCGGGCCTCGGGGTCGAGCCCGGTCGTCGGCTCGTCCAGGAACAGCACCCGCGGCCGGTGGACGAGGCCGAGCGCCACGTCCAGCCGGCGCCGCATCCCGCCGGAGTAGGTCTTCACCTGGCGGGACGCGGCGTCCCGCAGCCCGAAGCGGTCGAGCAGCTCGTCGGCGCGGCGGCGCGCGTCCGCGCCGCCCATCCCGTGCAGCCGGCCCTGCAGGACCAGGTTCGCGCGGCCCGAGGCGCCGGGGTCGGCGCCGGACTGCTGCGCCACGACCCCGATGGCGCGCCGCACCCGGCCGGGGCGGCGCAGGACGTCGTGCCCGGCGACGGACGCGGTGCCCGCGTCCGGCCGGACCAGCGTGGTGAGGATCTTGACGGTGGTGGACTTGCCCGCCCCGTTGGGGCCGAGCAGGCCGAGGATCTCTCCCCGGCCGACGGTGACGGACAGCCCGTCCAGGGCCCGGACGTCGCCGGGATAGTGCTTGACCAGATGGTCGGCCTCGATGGCGTGCGCCATGGTCGCCTCCGTACGGCGAGACGTGCTCGGCGGGGCGTCCCGGATAAGCTGGTTTCGAGGTCTCGCCGCCGGGACCTGCTCCGCGAGCGGGTTTCCGTGGTGGGTTCTGAGGCCCGGCGGCGGTGTTGCCGCACCGCCGCCGGGCCATGATCAGGTCTCCGTGGCGCCCCTTTCCGCGAGTTCCGCGATCTCCGGCGGGACGCGGCCGGTGGCGTGGAACGCGCGCCACATCGCCAGGCCCTCCAGGGTGCCGCCGGTGATCTCGCCGAGGAAGGCGCGCACCCAGTCCGCCTCCGCCCGCACGATGGCCAGGGCGTACTCGGCCTCCAGGAGGAAGACGCGCGGCACCTCGGTCGCCGCGTCGAGCGCGGCGCGGCCGTCCGCGATCCGCCGCTCCAGGGCGTCGAGCCGGCGGCGCAGCAGCTCGGCGGTCTCGTCCGGGCCGAGCGCGCCGAGCACCGACAGCCCGGCCTCGAGCCGCCGGTGCTCGGTCTCGGGGACCTCGATCAGCTCCCGCACCCAGTCGGCCAGTTCCTCGCGCCCCGCGTCGGTGATCCGGTAGACGGTGCGCTCGGGGCGGGCGCCGTCGCGGACGCTGCCCTCCACCTCCAGGAAGCCGTGCTTCTCCAGGTTCCGGACCACCGTGTAGAGCGAGCCCCACTTGATGTCCATGTCGTGGTCCTTGCCACGCGCCTTCATCAGCGAAGCCATCTCGTACGGGTGCATCGGCCTGGCCGAGACCGTCGACAGCACGGCGAGCCCCAGGAGGTTGCCCACCTTCCGCCGCTTCGCCATGCCGTGCTCCTCGCCCACGATTATTCGTGGACGAGTATAAGCAATCGCGTCCATGCCCTGCCGACCCGACGAAGCACCCGACCCGACGAAGCACCCGACCCGACGAAGCGCCCGGCTCGACGAAGCGCCCGGCTCGAAGAGGCGGCCCGGGTCAGAGAAGCGCCGGGGCCAGTTCGCGCCACTGCTCCAGCGGCAGTTCCGCCGGGTCCGCCGTGAGGACCTGGACGCAGACGTGGTCGGCGCCCGCGTCCAGGTGCTCGCGCACGCGCTCGCGGATCGCGTCCGCGTCCCCGTGCGCGACGATGGCGTCCACGAGCCGGTCGCTCGGACCGCCGCCGGGGCCGCCCGTCATGTCGTCGTCGCCGTAGCCGAGCCGCCGCACGCTGGCCCGCTGGTGCTCCGCCGCGTGCACGTAGCCGGCGACGTGCGCCCGCGCGATCTCGCGGGCGCGGGCGGTGTCGGCGTCGAGCACGACGGCCTGCTCGACGCCGAGGAAGGCGTCCGTGCCCATGATCCGCCTGGCCCGCACGGTGTGCTCGACGGGCACGAAGTACGGGTGCGCGCCCCACGTCCGCTCCGCCGCCAGCTCCAGCATCCTCGGCCCGAGGGCCGCCAGCACCCGGCGCGGCGCCGGATCGGCGGGGACGGCGTGCACCGGCACCGCGTCCATCGCGTCGAGGTAGGCCCGCATCATCGGCACCGGCCGCCCGACCGGCGGCATCGCGTAGCCGTCCAGCTCGCCGGCCTCGCCGGCCCGGTGGCCGCCGAGTCCGAGCAGGTAGCGGCCCGGGAACGCCTCCCCGAGGGTACGTTCGGCCCCCGCCATCGCGATCGGGTCGCGGAAGGCGATGTTGGCGATCCCGGACGCGACGGCGATTCGCCGCGTCGCGCCCAGCACCAGCCACGCCTGCCCGGCGCTGTCGCGCCCGAACGCCTCGCCGAACCAGATGGCCCCGTAGCCGAGCTCCTCGATCTCCGCCGCCGCCTCGCGCACCCGTCCCGCCGGCTGCCCGTCGAACGCGAACGTCCAGATCCCGACCCGGCCGAGCCCGTCCCGCTGCATCGCATGCCTCCCGTTTTCCGGAGAACTTCTCCGGTTCACTGCCGGGTACGATACGGAGAAGTTCTCCAGTTGGCGACCCGGGCCGCGACGGCCGAGGATGGGACGATGACCACGGCGGACGAGACGCGCTCCGGGCGCCCGCTGCGCGCGGACGCCCGCCGCAACCGCGAGCGGGTGCTGGCGGCGGCCCGCGAGACGTTCGCCGAGAGCGGCCCGGACGCCTCCCTCAACGAGATCGCGCGGCGCGCCGGCGTCGGCCCCGGCACCCTCTACCGGCACTTCCCCACCCGGCGGGCGCTGCTGGCCGCCGTCCTCGCCGACCGCGTCGAGCGGCTGTGCGCCCGCGCGGACCTGCTGATCGCCTCGGAGTCCCCCGCGGCCGCGCTGTCGGGCTGGCTGCGCGCCTTCCTCGACCACGCGAGCGGCGACCACGGGCTCGGCGGCGCGGCGCTGGCGGGACCGCCGGACCTCGGCCTCGACTGCCACGCCGCGATCCGGGAGGCGGCCGGGCGCGTCCTCGGGCACGCCCAGCGGGCCGGCGCGGCGCGTCCCGACGTGACGGCCGCCGACATGACGCAACTGGTCGTCGGCGTGGCGCTCGCCACCGAGGACACCGCGCACGACCCCGGGCAGCGCGGCCGCCTCCTCGCCCTGATCGAGGACGCGCTGCGCCCCTGAGGCCGCGTCCGGGCGGGTAGGAGACGGTCGTGGAGTTCTCAACGGCGGCCGACGAGCTGTACGGCGTCGTGCCGGAGGAGTTCGTGGCGACCCGGACGCGCCTGGCGCGCGAGGCCCGAGCGGACGGCGACGCCGCGCTCGCCAAGCGGATCGGCGCGCTGCGCAGGCCCACGCTGTCGGCCTGGGCGGTGAACCTGCTGACGCGGTCGGCGGCGGACGATCTCGGCGGCCTGCTGGACGTCGGCGCGCGGATGCGGGAGGCGTGGGGCTCCGGCGGCGGGCTCGGCGACCTGGAACGGCAGCGGGCGCGGCTCGTCGCCGCGCTGCTGCGCCGCGCGGGCGAGCTCGCGGCGGAGGCGGGGCGTCCGCTGCGCGACCAGGCCGTCCGCGAGGTCGAGGACACCCTGCAGGCCGCCACCGTGGACGAGCAGGTCGCGGGCGAGGTGCGGGAGGGGCGGCTGCCGCGGCCGCGCAGCCACACCGGCTTCGTCCCGGCGGGCTTCGCCCTCGCCCCCGGGGCCGGGGCGGAGCGGGAACCGGAGGCCGGGAAGCGCCCGAAGCCGCGGGAGAAGGCCGCCCCCGCCAAGGACACGGCCGCCCCGGCGGAGAGGAAGGCCGAGCGGCCGAGGGTCACGCGGACGAGCGCGGCGCGCGCCAGGCGGGCGGAGGCCCTGGCCGGGCGGGCGGACGAGGCGGAGCGCGCCCTGGCGGACAGGACCGAGCGCGCAGACGCGGCGAGGCGGGTGGCCGAGGACGCGTCGGCCGAGGTGGGGCGGCTGCGACACGAGCTGGAGCGGGCCACCGCGGAGCGGGACTCGGCGGCGCGGAAGGCGGAGCGCGCCGAGCAGGCGCGCGACCGGGCGGAGGAGGCGGCGCGGGATGCGCGGAAGGCGGCGAAGGAGGCGCGGCGGGCGGCCGACCGGGACGCCGCGCACGGCTGACCGCGGGACCCCGGCCGCACGGCCGGGTCCCGTGATGAAGTAAGTTCCACTAATAGAACGCGATTCGAGAATCAGGGGGCGCGCGGTGACGGCACCGGTGGTGGAACAGGCGGCGGAATGGTACGAACCGGGGGCCCATCCGGTGGCACCCGGCGTGCACCGGATCCCGCTGGCGCTCCCCATACCGTCGCTGCACGCCGTCAACGTCTACGTCATCGAGGACTCCGAGGGCCCGGTCCTGGTCGACTCCGGCTGGGCGATGCCGGACAGCCGCACGGCGCTCGAGACCGCGCTGCGGACGCTCGGCCACGGGCTCGACGACGTGGCGCAGTTCCTCGTCACGCACGCGCACCGGGACCACTACTCGCAGGCGCTCGCGCTGCGCGGGTCGTTCGGCACCCGGGTGCGGGTCGGGCGCGGTGAGCGGCCGTCGATCGAGGCGTCCGCGCTTCCGCACGGCGTGCACGCGCGCCAGGTCGAGATGCTCCGCCGCTGCGGCGCCGGCGAGCTCGCCGCGGAGATCGCCGCGATCACCCGCGACCCCGCCGGCGAGGAGGACCCGCTGACCGCCCCCGACGCCTGGCTGGACGACGGGGAGCGGGTCGCGCTGACCGGGCGCGGGCTGGACGTGTTCGCCACGCCCGGCCACACCCGCGGGCACGTGGTGCTGCGGGACGCGTCGGCTGGGCTGCTCTTCGCCGGCGACCACGTCCTGCCGCACATCAGCCCGTCCATCGGCCTCGAGGCCGAGCCGGAGCGGCGGCCGCTGCGCAGCTACCTGGACTCGCTGCGGCTCGTCCGCGACATGCCCGACACGCTGCTGCTGCCCGCGCACGGCCCGGTGACGGCGAGCGTCCACACCCGGATCGACCAGCTGCTGGAGCACCACGCGGCCCGCCTCGACGCCGCCGCCGAGCGGGTCCGCGCGGGCCACGGGACGGCCTTCGAGGTCGCCGCGGCGATGACCTGGACGCGGCGGCGCCGCACGCTCGCCGACCTGGACGCCTTCAGCCGGATGCTCGCCGTGCTGGAGATCGAGGCGCACCTGGACGTGCTCGCCGACCAGGGCCTCCTGGACGTCCACGAGGAGGGCGGCGTCCGCCGCTACGCGCCGCGCGCCTGAAAGGCCAGCGGGTCGCGGCCCAGGTGGGCCAGCAGCCGGTCGGAGGGCGCGGCCGTGCCGGGGACGGCGACGGCCGGGGCGAACAGGCCGGCGCGGGTCGCGTCGGTGACCAGCGCCATGGCGGGGTCCAGCAGGAGCCCGGCGAGGCCCGGCGGGATCGGCCGCGGGTTCCCGGTCGCGCAGGCGATGTCCCAGCCGTGCACGGCGATCTCGATGGCGCCCGTCATGGCGACCATGGACGCCTGCAGGGGGCACCCGCCGACGGTGACCGGCCGGTCGTCGGCGCTCGTCCAGGCGCCGAGGAGCCGGACGGCGCCGGACCGGAACGCCGCCACCAGCGCGGCCGCCGGGTCGTCCGGCGGAGCGCCGCGGGACGCCGGGCCCGGCCCCGGGCGCAACCGGACCGACCCCGTGTCGACGGCCTCCAGCAAGGCGTCCAGGGAGTCGGCGGTATGCCGCAGCAGCGCCCCGACGTCCCAGCCGTGGCATGGCGTCGCCCGGCCCAGCGCCGCGGGCGTGACGCCCCCGAGCCCGCCGAGCGCGTAACCCACGGACCGTTCGAGCAGCGCCACCGTCTCCACCGAGCTCATCCCCGCCCTCGCCTTCCGGGGACCGTCCCCACCTGAACTGACCGCGGCGGGACGGGAAAGTCACCGGGAAGGGCGGACGAGTTTCGCGTGCCGCGCGCCGGCGGGGCGTCAGGCCCGGTAGCGGCGGCGGGCGTTGCCCGAGAACAGGCGCCGCCGCTCACCGCCGGACAGGGGCTCGACGATCTCCCGGTAGGCGGCGATGAGCCGCGGGAACGTCCCGGCGACGCCGTCGACGGGGAAGTTGCTGCCGAAGAAGCACCGCTCGACGCCGAACAGCTCCAGGCAGGTCTCCACGAACGGCCGCAGCCGCGCCGTCTCGAGGGTGCCGAGCGCCATCCCGAGCCCGGAGATCTTGCAGTCGACGTGCGGGAGCGCGGCGAGCCGGGCCACGCCGTCGCGCCACGCGCGGAACTGGTCCGGCGCGTCGCCGTCCGGCCATCCGGCGTGCTCCAGCACGAACGCGGTGCCGGGCGCCCGCTCGGCGGCGGCCGCGTGGGCGGCGGCGTCGCCGGGGTGGACGACGAGGTCGAAGACCAGGTCCCGATCGCCGAGCAGCCGGAACAGGCCGCCGGCCGCCTCCGGGTCCAGGCCGTCGAAGACCCGGATCCCGCGGAACGCCGGGCTCGCCGCCTGCGCGTCCAGGTCGGCGGCGATCGCGTCGAGGGGCGCGGACGGGTCCACGGTGCCGATGATCGCGGCGGGGTCGCCGGTGGCGCGGCGCGTCTCGTCCAGCCAGCGGGTCTCGTCCAGGTGGGCGCCCGGCTTCGTGACCGCCGAGACGTGCACGACGCCGGTGATCTCGACACCGTCCGCCGCCGAGCGGTACCCGTCCGGGAGGTGGTCGCGGACGAGTTCGGGCCTCCACACGGCCAGCCCCGGGTACCAGTCGTTGGCCTCGGGCCGCCAGAAGTGCACGTGGGAGTCGAAGAACTCGAGGTCTGCGATCGCCGTCATGCCCCTATAAGGACCATGGCGCGACAGCGCGGCGCAAGGGCGGGTCCCACCGGGCGCCCCGGCCCGCGGGCGGCCCGGGGCCGCCGGTTAGCATGCTCTTCCAAGTCCCCCGGCGGAAGGAGCGCCATGACGCTCGCCCCCGAGTCCACCGACATCGTCGAGATCACCTCCGCGGAGGAGCTGCGCGAGCTGCTCGGCGCCCCGATGCGGCGGGCCATCGACAAGGAGCGCACGGCGCTGCACGCCTGGGACCGGGAGTGGCTCGCGCGGTCCCCGTTCTGCCTGATCGCCACCAGCGACGCGGAGGGCGGCTGCGACGTCTCCCCCAAGGGCGACCCGCCCGGGTTCGTGCACGTGCTCGACGACACCACGATCGCGATCCCCGACCGTCCCGGCAACCGCCGCGCGGACGGCTTCCTGAACATCCTGAGCAACCCGCATGTCGGGCTGCTCTTCATGGTCCCGCGGCGCAGCGAGACGCTGCGGATCAACGGCCGGGCCCGGCTGGTCCGGGAGGCGCCGTTCTTCGACGACATGGTCGTCAAGGGCCACCGGCCGTCGCTGGCGCTGATCGTGGACATCGAGCAGATCTTCTTCCACTGCGCGAAGGCGCTGATGCGCTCCAGGATGTGGAAGCCCGAGCAGTGGGCGGAGGACACGCTCCCCTCGCACGCCCACATCGTCAAGGCCGTCCAGTACACCGAGGAGAGCCTCGACGAGCTGGAGCGGTACTACGGGCCGGCCTACGAGAACAGGCTCTACGGAGGCTGACACCGGGCGGGACGCGGACGCCGCGCCGGTGAACCCCGGCGCCCGTGAACGTCGGCACCGCCGAACCCCGGCGCCGTGGAACGACCCCCGCGCTTTCGCGCGCGGGGGTCTTGCACGCCGAGCGGCCGGGTCAGCCGCTCTTGCGGCGGAACTGGCGCTGGTGGTCGGCGCGCTCGTGCACGCCCCGCACCTTCGACCCGTTCCGCCCCGCCCCGCCGGCGCTCTTCTCCGACGCGCCGCGCTTGCGTTCCAGGGCCTCCCTGAACCTGCGCTTCACGTCGTCCTCGCCTGTCTCGCCGTCTCCGTTCGGGTCGGCCATGCGGACCTCCAGCTCTCATAGGGGCACCCCTAGCCTCACACATCCCGGCCCGGACGGCGATCCGCACCCCCTCCGAAGATCAACTTGGGAGTTTTCCCCATCAACCGGCCAGGCTGGGAGGAACTCTCTAAGGTTTGTGATCGTGGAGCCCCAGATCCCGCAGGCCGAGGCCGCGCCCGCCCATCCGCCGCTGGAGTCGCTGGCCGTCCAGCCGCTCCTCAACCGCGACTACGAGACGCGCCCCGCCGTGTTCTACGAGCGGCTCCGCGCCGAGTACGGTCCCGTCGCGCCGGTGAACGTGCTGGGCGTGCCGGTGTGGCTGGTCATCGGCTACCCGCAGACGCTGGAGATCCTGCGCGACTCCCGGGGCGTGTGGAGCCGCCGGGTCGACGCGTGGCGCGCCTACCGGGAGGGCGCCGTCCCCGCGGACTGGCCGATGCTGCCGGTGGTCGAGTCCGACAACTGCGGCTTCCGCGACGGCGCCGACCTCACCCGGCTGCGCAGCGCGTGGAGCGAGGGGCTGCGCCCGTTCCAGGACCGGACCCGCCCGGAGGCCAAGGCGCTGGAGGAGGCCGTCCGGCTGTACGCGGACGAGCTGATCGACGTGCTGGCCGAGAACGGCGGCCGCACCGGCTACGCCGACCTCGCGGCGCAGTACGCGCGGCCGCTGCCGCTGATGGTCGTCGGGCGGCTGCTCGGCACCGGCGCGGACGAGGACGACGGGCTGATCGTCGACCTGTGGCGGGTCCTGGACGCCGGCCCGGACGCCCAGGAGGCGTCCGCGCGGCTGCTCGCCCGGACGGCGGGCGTGTGCGCGGCGCGGGCCGCCTCCCCCGGCCAGGACCTGCCGTCCTTCATGCTCGCGGCGATGCCGGACCTCACGGCCGAGGAGCTGACCGGCGAGATGGCGATGATGACGGGGCTGGTCGGCGACGTCACCGGCACGCTCATCTGCAACACCATCACCGAGGTGCTGATCGGCGAGACGGGCGCCCGCGACAGCCTGTCCGCCGGGATGATCCAGGAGGCGATCAACCGGGCCTCCACCGCCAACCCGCCGATGGCGAACCTGGCGTTCCGCTGGCCCCGGTCCGACGTGCGCGTCGGCCGGTTCCAGATCGCGGCCGGCGACCCGGTCATGGTGTCGCCCGCCGCCGCGCACCTGGACCCGGCGTTCACCGGGAACGCCGCACCCGACTCGATCTACAGCTCGCGCGCGCACCTGGCGTGGAGCGCGGGGCCGCACGCCTGCCTGGGCCGCGACCTCGCGACGACCGTCACCACGATCGCGGTGGAGCGGCTGTTCGAGCGGTTCGCCGGGCTGCGGCTGGCGCTGCCGCCGGACCAGCTGGCCTGGCGGTCGTCCCCGCTCATCCGCGGGCTGCGCTCCCTGCCGGTCGACTACGAGCTGGCGGGCGAGCCCCGGCGGCCGGCACCCGCCGCCCCCGAGCCGGACGGGAGCCCGCAGGAGCCGGACCGCGCCGGGTCCGGGTCGGCGTCGCTGGTGCGGCGGATCCTGCGGACGATGCGGCTGTCGCAGAGCTGACCGCCACCGCGGAGCCGGCCATCCGGCAGGGCCGCCCGCCCGGCAGTGCCGCCCGCCCGCCGTCGACGCGTCCGCTCGGCGGGCGTCAGCCCGCCCGCTCGCCGGTCAGGGCGGCGGTCTCCTCCCGGATCCGCCGCCACGCCGCGTCCACGTGCGCGTCGGTCGTGCCGGCCGCGCCGATCGCCACGCGCAGCAGGACGCGGCCTCCGGCCTTGGTGTGGGTCAGGTACAGGTCGCCGGACGCGTTGAGCCGCTCCATCAGCCGCATCGTCGCGGTGTCGGCCTCGCCGCCGTCCAGACCGTCCCAGCGCGGACGGAAGCACACCAGGCTGAGCCTCGGCTCCTCCAGCAGCACGAACGCCCGATCGGCGGCGATCCGCGAGGCGAGCCCGGCCGCCAGCCGCACGCCGGTCCGGACGTGCTCGCGCAGCCCCTCCGCGCCGTACCAGCGGATGACCGACCACAGCTTCAGCGCGCGGAACCGGCGTCCGAGCGAGATCTGCCAGTCGCGGTAGTCGATCACCTCGCCGGACGCGGACGCCTGGTTGCGCAGGTACTCCGGCAGGATCGACAGCGCGCTCACCAGCGGTTCCCGGTCGGCCACCCACATCGCGGTGCAGTCGAAGTTGGTGAGCAGCCACTTGTGCGGGTTGGTGACGTAGGAGTCGGCGTACTCGGCGACGCCGTCGTTGACGCCGCGCAGCTCGGGGCAGACGGCCGCGACGCCCGCGTAGGCGGCGTCCACGTGCAGCCAGACGCCGTGCCGGCGGCAGACCTCGCCGATCGCGGGCACGGGGTCCACCGCCGTGGTCGACGTGGTGCCGACGGTGGCGCACACCATCACGGGCAGCGCGCCCGCCGCGGCGTCCTCGGCGAGCAGCGCGTCGAGGTGCGCGGGGTCCATGGCCAGGGTCGCGGGGTCGACGTCCACGACGCGGACGTTCGCCGCTCCGATCCCGGCGATCCGCGCGGCCTTCTCCAGCGAGGAGTGCGTCTGGGAGCTGACGTACAGGGTGTGGCGCCGGGTGATGCCGTCGCGTCCGGCGGCGCCGCCGTCCGCGCGGTGCAGCGCGGCGACGACCGCGGCCAGGGCCGCGCCGGACGCCGAGTCCTGGATCACTCCCCCGCCGGGGCCGTCGCCGCGGAACTTCGCCGGGAGGCCGAGCAGCTCGGCGAACCAGTCGAGGACCCGGATCTCCAGCTCGGTGCAGGCCGGGCTCGTCGCCCACAGCATCCCCTGGACGCCGAGCCCCGCCGACAGCAGGTCGCCGAGGATCGAGGGGCCGCTGGCGCCGCTGGGGAAGTAGGCGAAGAAGTCCGGGTGCTGCCAGTGGGTGACGCCGGGCATGACGACCCGGTCCATGTCGGCGAGGACGGCCTCGAACCCCTCGCCCCGCTCCGGCGGGTGGGCGGGCAGGTTCGCCAGCACGTCGCCCGGCCGGGCCCGCGACAGCACCGGATAGGACTCGATCTTCTCCTGGTAGTCGGCGATCCAGTCGATGACCTGCTTGCCGTACCGGCGGAACTCGTCCGGCGTCATGTGCGCTGCCACCGCGCGCGTCCTCCCTGCTGAGACGGACCGGCCCGCCCGCCCGGGGCCGGACCATGATCATATGGGCCCGAACGAGGGTTTTCGGCGGGTGCCGGGCGGGGTCAGGCGGTGTGGACGCCGTCCAGTTCGACCGTCCACACGCCGTCCATCACCTCGGTGACCGTCAGCCCGAGCGTCAGGTCCGAAAGGCCGTCCTGGGCCGTCCAGAGCGGGAACTCGACGTGGAACGCGTGCTCGTCCGCCGGCTCGTGCGGGACGGCGACCGCGTCGACCTCCCGGAACGCCGCGTCCGGCGGGCTGATCAGGTCCCGGCCGTGCCGCGCCACGGCCGCGGCGATCTCCGCCGCGGTGAGCCGGCGGGCCTCCGTCAGCGTCTCCAGTTCCTCGTACTCGCCGCGGACCAGCAGCCCGACCACGACCCGAACGGCGTTCACGCCCTCCTCCGGCAGCATGCGCACACCGTACCGCGCCCGCCCGCGGTGATCGCCGCCTGTTTAGACGACCCCGCCCGGGAACGCTCTTCCTGTCAAGGCGCAGGGAGGACGAACATGCCAGACAAGAGCGACAAGCACGGTCCCAAGGTGGACGACGAGATCGGCCACGAGACGGAGGGCATGGTCCGCGGCGGGCACTCCACCCACGCCGAGGAGTTCAAGGAGACCGAACCGTACTCCGGTGACGCGCCCTGGGACCCGACCGCCGCCACCGGCGACCCGCGCGAGGGATCCCCGCCGGGGATGAGCGCGGGCGACGTGGAGGGCCGCAGCGGCCTGGCGCGGCTGCTCTCCGGCGTCCGCTACCCCGCCCGCCTCGACGACCTGGTCGCGCACGCCTCCGGCGCGGGAGCGGACGACGCGGCGGTCGGCGCCCTGGAGACGCTGCCCGACCGCGAGTACGAGAACGTCGCCGACGTCGCCGACGAGCTCGGCTACGGACGGGAGAACCGCCGCTTCTGACCATCCTCCGAACGACGTTCGACGACGTTCACGCGCGGCGAGCCGTCGTTGTGAGCGAACCTCATGACGGCGACTCGCCGCAGCTCAACGGGAGGCGCGGGCGCGGAGCAGGGGGATCTGGCCTCCGGCGGCGACGAGCTCGCGCTGGCGGGGCGACAGCCGGTGCCGGGCGCGGTACGTCCGGTCCTTGGTGACGTTGCGGACCTCGACCTCGGTCCCCTTCTCCAGCGCCGCGCGGACGCCCTCGATCCGCAGCCGGTCGCCCTGCTCGACGCGGTCGTAGTCGGCCTCCTCGGCGAACTCCAGCGGCAGGATCCCGAAGTTGACCAGGTTCTGCCAGTGGATGCGGGCGTACCCGCGGGCGAGGACGAGCCGCAGCCCGAGATGGCGCGGCGCGATCGCGGCGTGCTCCCGGGACGAGCCCTGCCCGTAGTTGCGGCCGCCGACGACGGCGTGCGCTCCGGCCTCCCGCGCCCGATCCGGGTAGCCCTCGTCGATGCGGACGAAGGCGAAGCCGGCCAGCTTGGCGATGTCGCTGCGGTACGGGAGGGCCCGCGCGCCCGCCATGAGGATCTCGTCGGTCGACACGTCGTCCCCCACCTTGATCACGACGGGCACGTCCAGCTCGTCCGGCAAGGGGTCCAGCTCGGGCAGGACGCCGATGCTCGGCGCCTTCTCCAGCTCCACGCGGCGCGCCTCGTCCTCGGGGAGCGGCGCCTCGAGCATCTCCCGGTTGACGCTGGAGCGCTCCGGCAGGCGCAGGACCGGGGGCTCCATGTCCAGCTCGCGCGGGTCGGTGATCTCGCCGGTGAGCGCGGCGGCCGCGGCGGTCTCCGGCGAGCACAGCCAGACCCGGTCGTCGGCGGTCCCGGAGCGGCCGGGGAAGTTGCGCGGGAACGTCCGGAGGCTGTTGCGGCCGATCGCGGGCGCCTGCCCCATGCCGATGCAGCCGAGGCAGCCGGCCTGGTGGATCCGGGCGCCGGCCTGGACGAGGTCGGTGGCGGCGCCCATCTTCGTGAGGTCGACGAGGATCTGCCGGGAGGTCGGATTCACGTCCAGCGACACGTGCGGATGCACCTGGCGGCCCTTGACGATCGCGGCGACGGACGCGAAGTCGCGCAGTCCCGGGTTCGCCGACGACCCGACGACGACCTGGTGCACCTCCTCCCCCGCGGCCTCCCGGACCGGCACCACGTCGCCGGGCGAGGACGGGCGGGCGATCAGCGGCTCCAGCGCCGACAGGTCGATCTCGCCGGTGACGTCGTAGGAGGCGTCCGGGTCGGCGACGATCTCGGTGAAGTCGCCCTCGCGGTCCTCGCCGCGCAGGAACTCCAGGACGCGCTCGTCGGACGGGAACACCGTCGTCGTCGCGCCGAGCTCGGCGCCCATGTTCGCGATGACGTGCCGGTCCATCGCGGTCAGCGCCGCCAGGCCCGGCCCGTGGTACTCGATGATCCGGTTGACGCCGCCGCGGACGCCGTGCCGCCGCAGCATCTCCAGGATCACGTCCTTGGCGCTGACCCACGGAGGCGGCTCCCCGGTGAGGCGGATCCCCCAGATCTCCGGCATCGTCACGTGGATCGGCTCGCCCGCCATCGCCATGGCGACCTCCAGGCCGCCGACGCCCATCGCGAGCATGCCGAGCGACCCCGCCGCGCAGGTGTGGGAGTCCGAGCCGACCATCGTGGCGCCGGGCACGCCGAACCGCTGCATGTGCGTGGGGTGCGAGACGCCGTTGCCTGGCCTGGAGTACCAGAGGCCGTAGCGGCGGCACGCCGACCGCAGGAAGATGTGGTCGGCCATGTTCCGCTCGTCGGACTGCAGCAGGTTGTGGTCGATGTACTGCACCGACACGTCCGTGCGCACCCGGCCGAGGTCGAGCGCCTCCAGCTCCAGCATCACCATCGTGCCGGTGGCGTCCTGGGTGAGGGTCTGGTCGATCCGGACCCCGATCTCCGTGCCGGGCTCCATCTCGCCGCTGACCAGGTGCGAGGCGATCAGCTTGCGGGCGACGTTGCGGCCTCCGGTGCCGTTGGCCATGGGCGTTTCCTCCGCTCCCTCCGGTCGTGTAACGGCCGCGCTCAAACGGGCCGGGCGGGACGCTCCCGGTCGTGCGCCGGACGGTCCGCCGGGCGCCCGCACCAGTGCGCGAGCGCCTCACGGATCGCGGCGGCGCGCCGGTCCGGCGCGGTCTCGTCGCACGCCCACGCGATGTAGCCGTCGGGCCGGACGAGCGCGGTCGTGCGGGTGGCGCCGCCCGCGAGCGCGCAGTGCACCCGTCCCGCCCACCGCTTGGTCGCCAGGTAGGTGACCGCCGGGTCGTTGGCCGCGACGACGAGCACGAACCGCCCGTCGCCGAGCAGCCGGTAGAGGCGCCCCGGGGCTCCCGCGACGGGGACGTCCGGCGCGCGCATGCCGGTGAGGCGGTGCGCGCCGCGCGGCGCCGGGTAGGCGATGTCGATGCCGGACACCGCGCCGGCCAGCCGCCGCGCGACCGGCCGGACGTGGGTCGCCGCCCAGGCCGCGACGGCCCGCCCCCGGCGCAGCCACGGCTGCTCGACCATCGCGAACCTCAGCAGCGCGCCGCTGCCGCGCAGGACCTGCCTGCCGACGGGATGGCGCTCCTCGTGGTAGCTGTCCAGCAGCCACGACGGCGCCCAGCCGGCCAGCTCGGCGGCGAGCTTCCAGCCGAGGTTCGCCGCGTCCTGCATCCCGGTGTTCATGCCCTGGCCGCCCGCCGGGGAGTGGACGTGCGCGGCGTCGCCCGCGAGGAGCACCCGTCCGACCCGGTAGCGCGGCACCTGCCGCTCGTCGCTGTGGAACCGCGACGTCCAGCGCGGGTCGCGCATCCCGTGGTCGGAGCCGAGCGCGCGGCGCGCGACGTCGCGGACCTCCTCCAGGTCGACGGGCTCGGAGTCGGCGGCCTGGTGCCGGCGGTCCCAGGCGATCACCCGGTACCAGCCGTCGCCGAACGGCGCGATGAACGCGAACGCGTCACCGGACGCGCCGGCGGTGAGGACCTCGGCGGGCGCGTCGTCCAGCCGCACGTCCGCCAGCATCACCGACCGCACCACGGCCCGGCCGGGGAACGGCAGGCCGAGCGCCTCCCGGACGGTGCTGCGGACGCCGTCGGCCCCGACGACGTACGACGCCCGGCGGGTCGCCGTGGACCCGTCGGACATCCGGACGTCGACGTCCACGCCCTCCGCGTCCTGCCGGAGCCCGGTCGCCTCCGCGCCGTGGACGATCTCCGCGCCGGCCTCCAGCGCGCGACCGCGCAGCACCCGCTCCGTCTCGTACTGCGGCGTGACCAGCACGAACGGGAAACGGCCGGGGAGCCGTGACAGGTCCAGCGCCGCGGCTCCGAGCAGCCGCAGCCCGCCGACCCGCTCCCCCGCCGCGACCAGCTCGTCGGCGACGCCGCGCGCGTCGAGCAGTTCCAGCGTGCGCGCGTGCACGGCGAACGCGCGGGTCAGGTTGTCGGTCTCCTCCGGGCGCCGTTCCAGCACGGTGCAGTCCACGCCGGCCGCCGCCAGGTCCCCCGCGAGCAGGAGCCCGGTCGGCCCCGCGCCCACGATCAGCACGTTCCCCGTCGACCTGGGCGGCATCCGGATCCCCTTCCGTCCGTGCGCGGGTGCGGCCCTACACCCCTTCCCACGAACGGCGGCTCCTCACGTGCCGGGGGCGGCCGGAAACCGGCCCGCTAGCCCTGGACGCGGCGGTCCCGGCCGGCCCACTCCCGCTCCCGCAGCTGGAACTTCTGGATCTTGCCGGTGGACGTCTTCGGCAGCTCGGTGACGAACTCCACTGTGTCGGGCGCCTTGAACCGGGCGAGCCCGGCGCGGACGTGCTCGATCAGCTCCGCCTCCGTCGCCGTGCGCCCCGCGCGCAGGACCACGAACGCCTTCGGTCGCTCGCCCCACTTGTCGTCCGGCACGGCGACGACCGCGACCTCCAGCACCGCCGGGTGCGCGTCGATCGCGCGCTCGACCTCGACCGTGGAGATGTTCTCGCCGCCGGAGATGATGATGTCCTTGGACCGGTCGCGCAGCTCGACGTAGCCGTCGGGGTGGCGGACCCCGAGGTCGCCGGAGTGGAACCAGCCGCCGCGGAACGCCCGCGCGGTGGTCTCTTCGTCGCGGTGGTAGCCCTTCATCACGTTGTTGCCGCGCATGACGATCTCGCCGAGCGTCTCGCCGTCGGCGGGGACGTCGTTCATGTCCGCGTCGACGACCCGCAGGCCGTCGGTCTGGACCATGCCGACGCCCTGCCGCGCCAGCAGCCGGGACCGCTCGGGCGCGGCGAGCGCGTCCCAGCCGGGCTGCGGCTCGCACACCGAGTACGGCCCGTAGGTCTCGGTCAGCCCGTAGACGTGCACGATCGTCGCGCCGAGCGCCTCCATCTGCCCGATGATCGTCGGGCTGGGCGGGGCGCCCGCGGTGGTGACGGTCAGCGGCGCGTCCAGCGGGTGCGCCTGCGCCGCGTTCGCGATGGCGACCAGGACGGTGGGGGCGCCGTTCAGGTGCGTGACGCCCTCGGCGTCGATCAGCCGCCACACCTCCGCGGCGTCGACGGCGCGCAGGCACACCTGCGTCCCGCCGATCGCGGCGAGCGCCCACCCCGTGCACCACCCGTTGCAGTGGAACATCGGCAGCGTCCACAGGTACACGCTGCCGGGAGTGTGCCGGGAGTGCACCACTTCGCCGAGCGCGTTCACGTAGGCGCCGCGGTGGGTGTAGACGACGCCCTTCGGCCGTCCCGTGGTCCCGGACGTGTAGTTGATGGAGATGGGCGCGTTCTCGTCGTCGACCTCCCATGGGAGGGGGTCGTCCGAGCCGCGCTCCAGGAACTCGGCGTAGGAGATCCCGCCGACGGCCGGGTCCGGCTCGCATCCCTCGGCCGGGACGGTGACGACCTCGGGCAGCGCCCCGGCGAGCGGCGCGACGGCCGGGTGCAGGCCCGCGTCGACGACCAGCGCCTTCGCCCCGGAGTGCTCGAGGATGTAGCGGATCTCCGCCGCCGCCAGCCGCGTGTTGATCGCGACGAGCACCGCGCCGGCCAGCGGCACGCCGAAGTGCGCGACCAGCAGCTCGGGGACGTTCGGCGCGAGGTAGGCGACCCGGTCGCCCGGCCCGATCCCGGACGCCCGCAGCGCGTTCGCCAGCCGCGTCGCCTCCGCGGCGAACTCCGCGTACGTCGCCCGGCGGTCCCCGTACGCGTAGGCGGTCTTGCCGGGGAACACCTCCGCGGACCGTTTCAGGAACGCCAGCGGGGTGAGCGCGGTGTAGCCGGGGCCGTTGTCCATGGGTCCTCCGGTGCCGTCGGCCGGGGCGCCCGGCGCCCGCGGCACGGATGTGGCCTGCGCCCAAGGATCCCACGGGCGGCCCGTCCGTCCCTGGACGCCGCGGCCGGCGTGCGCGAGGCTGGCCGGAGGATCAAGATCGACGAGAGGTGGCAGCGTGCCCGTGTCCCGGCTCCGCGACATCCCCGGCATCGGCGTGGACGAGGTCGGCGACGCCGCCGACGCGGCCGCCGACCCGGAGTTCCTCCGGCTGGAGAACCTCGACACCGACGTCCGCCCGCCCGCGGTGGCACTCGCCGCGACGCGCGCCGCGGTGGACGCCGACGACGCCAACAGCTACCTGCCGTTCCAGGGGCGCGGGAGCCTGCTGGAGGCCGCCGCGGCGCACGTCGGGCGGATCGCCGGGCGCACCTACGACCCGGCCACCGAATGCGTCGGCGTCGCCGGCGGGCTCAACGGGATCCTCAACACGCTTCTCGCGACCGTGGAGCCCGGCGAGGAGGTCGTGCTCTGCGACCCGATCTACGCCGGGCTCGTCAACCGGGTGCGGCTCGCGGGCGGGGTGCCCCGGTTCGTCCCGTGCGAGGCGTCCGCCGGCGGCTGGACGGTCGACCCGCGGCGGCTCGCGGACGCGGTCGGGCCGCGGACGGCCGCCGTCCTGATGATGGGCCCGGCGATGCCGACCGGGCTGGTCCTGGACGAGACGCACTGGACGGCCCTCGCCGGCGCGCTCGAACGGCACGACGCGTGGCTCGTCTACGACGCCGCGATGGAGCGGATCCGGTTCGACGGCCGCGGCCCCGACCATCCCGCGCGGATCCCCGGGCTGGCCGACCGGACCATCACGGTGGGATCGGCGTCCAAGGAGCTGCGGATGATCGGGTGGCGGGTCGGCTGGGTCACCGGACCGGCCTCGATCCTGCACGACGTCCGGCTCGTCGGGCTCACCAACGTCGTCTGCCAGGTCGGGATCGCGCAGGAGGCGGTCGCGGCGGCGCTCGCCGCGCCGGACGCCGACGCCGACGTCGCGGCCGCGACGGCGACCTGGCGGGAACGCTGCGAGACGATCCTCGCCCAGCTGTCCGACCTGCCCGCGGTGCGGCCGCACGGCGGCTGGTCGCTGCTCATCGACACGCGCCCGCTCGGCCTGTCCCCCGCCGACCTGTCGCGGCGGCTGTTCGAGCGCGCGAAGGTCGCCGCGACGCCGATGGACGGCTGGGGCCCGAGCGGCGCCCAGTACCTGCGGCTGGTGTTCGCCAACGAACCCGCCGAACGGCTCGGCGACCTGCGCGAGCGCTTCCGCCTGGCCCTCTAGGCGCGGCCGTTGGCGCGCAGGATCGAGACGGCCTTGACGGTCTGGTAGCCGCGCCACTCCAGTTCGGCGGCGGGCGAGTAGCTGGCGAAGTCGACGCGCCACCCGCCGTCCGCCTCCTGCCCGCGCTCCAGCCGGTCGAGCTCGGCGGCGACGACGCCGGGCGCGAAAAGCGCCCTCACCGGAGTGTCCGGCAGGGGCGCGAAGTCGAGGGGCCGCATCATCTCGTCCTCCAGCCCGCCCGCGACGTGGACGAGGCCGTCCGGCGGGATGTGCTCGCCCAGCAGCGCGATCAGCTCGGCCGCCTCCGGTTCGGTCGCGTGGACGGCGTCCAGCAGCCACAGGGCGAACGCGAGCTCGAGCGCGTGCGGTTCCGTCCCGGCCCGGACGGCGTCCAGGCAGAAGCGGGTGGCGCGGGCGAGCCACGGATGCGCGGCGACCGCCGGGTCATGGGCGGCGGCGCGGTGGGCCGTCGCGGCGACCACCGCGGTGATCTGCAGCGACGACGCGGCCGGGTCGGCGCCCGCCCAGAACGGGGCGCATCCCGCCGGGTCGGGGATGCGCACCCCGAACGGGATGCCGCCGTCCGGCAGCGTCACCGTCTCCAGCCAGTCGCAGAGCGCCGCCGCCTCGGGCGCCGCCACGGGCGCCAGTTCGGCGAACACCTCGAAGGCGTGCAGCGCGGGGCCCGGCTGGCTCGTCCGCGACCGCAGGTCGGGTTCGAGGCCGTGGCCGTACCCGCCGTCGGGATTCCGGTAGGCGTTCAGCGCGGCCAGCGCGGCGTCCCGGTCCCCCTCGCCGGTGAGCAGCTCGAAACGGCGGCGGTCGAGGAGGCGGGCATGGGTGGCCATGAAGTCGGAGGCCTTGGTCAGATCCATGTCGACAGCCTTGCCGCGCGCGGCGCGGACGTCTTGGAGCTTTCGGCCATCACCAGGTAAGGATCAGTTCCTCCGGCGACCGGTGGATCAGGTTCGGCTGCGTCTCCACCGGTCCCGCCAGCCGCAGGCCGGGCAGCTCCCGCGCCAGCGTCACCAGCGAGATCCGTACCTGCTCGCGGGCCAGCTGCGCCCCGGGGCAGGCGTGCGCGCCGTGCCCGAAGGCGAGGTGCCGCGCGGGCTCGCGCGTGATGTCGAACGCGTCCGGCCGGGCGTGCGCGTCCGGGTCGCGGCCGGCGGCGCCGAAGGCGACTAAGACGTGCGCGCCCGCGGGCAGGTCGGTGCCGGCGATCGTCACCGGCCGCGTCGCGACCCGCCGGAACCCCTGGACGGGCGCGTCGTGGCGGGCGGCCTCCTCGACCGCCGCCGCGGCCAGCTCGGGCCGCCGGCAGAGCAGCTCCCACTGGTCCCGGTCCCGCAGCAGGTGCAGGACGGCGGTGCCGATCAGCGCCGTCGTCGTCAGGTGCCCGGCCAGCAGCAGGTTCTGCAGGTTGGAGATCAGCGTGCCGTACGGCTCGATCGCCCGGATCATCTCGCCGGTCAGGTCGTCGCCGGGATCGCCGTCCCGCCCCCGCACCAGCGCCTCGAGCAGCCGTTTCATCCCGGCGACCTCGTGCGCCGCCGCGACCTGCTCGTCCGGCTCCATGGGCGTGAAGACCAGCTCCTCGGCCCGGTAGCTGCCCCGGATGACCGCCGGGACGTCCGCCGGGTCGAGCCCGAGCAGGTGCCCGATCACCTCGCCCGGCAGGACCCGCGCGTACCGGGACATCAGCTCGACGCGCCCGTCCCCGGCGAACGACGCGACGAGCTCCGCGGCCCGCCGCTCGACGAACGGCACGGCGGCCGCGACCCGCCGCGGCGACAGCCCGCGCACCAGCGGCTCGCGCACCCGCCGGTGCTCGTCGCCGTCCGCCGACAGCACCACCGGGCGCCCCGACGGCACCGTCTCCAGCACCGCGATCGCCTCCGGCCCCGGCATCGCCTCCGGGCGCATCGCGCCGGCGGACGAGAACGTCTCCGCGTCGCGCAGCACCGCCCGCGCGTCCGCGTCCCGCGCGACGAGCCAGGCGTCCAGTTCGCGGACGAACGTGAGCCCTTCGGCCTCCCTGGCCCGGGCGTAGCAGGGGTACGGGTCGCGCCGGTCGAATTCCACGAGCGGTCCCTCCGTGCGGACGAGCGGCCCACGCTACCCGCCGCGGAAATGGGCGTGCGATCTCCGGGCGGGCCACCCTAGCCTGACCACGTGGCAGTGATCTTCGAACGGACCCGGGCCGCCACCGCGCTCCGGTACGGGCCGCCCGCCGGCGGCTCGCCCGCCTGCGCCCGGCGCGCGACGGACCCGGTGGCGGCCCGGTGAGCGCCGTCCGTCTCGTCCGCGACACGGCCCTCGCGCCGGTCGACTACGCGTACGCGGCGACGTCCGCCTCCCCGGTGCGGGCCATCTGGACGGCGGGGGCCTGCCCCCTGGACGCCGACGGCACGACCGTGGCGCCCGGCGATGTCGCGGCCCAGGCCCACCAGGTCATGCGGAACCTCGCCGCGGCCCTGGAGTCCGCGGGCGCGTCCCTCACCGACATCGTCAAGACGACCGTCTACGTCGCCTCTTCCCGAAGGGCCGACCTGGTCGAGGCCTGGGCCGTGGTCCGCGAGCACATGGGCGAGCACGATGCGCCCAGCACGCTGCTGGGCGTGGCCGTCCTCGGCTACGAGGACCAGCTCGTCGAGGTGGAGGCCGTCGCCGTCGTCGGCTAGACCGCCTTCAGCGCGAGGCCCAGCGCCCGGAACTGCTCGACCGGCCGGTGGTAGCCGCGCTCGATGTGGTGGACGCCGCGCAGCGTCGACGGCCCCTCGGCGACCGCCGCCGCGAGCACCGCCGAGAACCCGGCCCGGATGTCCGGCATCGTCACGTCGCCGCCGCGCAGCTTCGACACCCCGCGCACGACCGCCGAGTGCAGCGCCGCCGTGTCGTGGTAGCGGCACGCGGGGCCGCCGAGGCACGTGTCGTAGACCTCGATCTCCGCGCCCATGCTCTGCAGCGCCGGGACGTACGCGAGCCGGTTCTCGTACACGGTCTCGTGCAGCACCGACATGCCGTCCGCCTGCGTGAACAGCACCATCAGCGGCGTCTGCCAGTCCGTCGCGAACCCGGGGTGGGTGTCGGTCTGGACGGCCGCGGGACGCAGCCCGTCCGGCGCCGACGCCATGATCCAGTCGTCGGTGATCTCGAACCGGGCGCCCATCCGGGCCAGCGTGGTGATCGCGGTGACGAGGCGGTCCTGCGGGCAGCCGTGCACCCGCACCTCGCCGCGGGTCACCAGCCCCGCCACCAGGTAGGAGAACGCCTCGATCCGGTCGCCCTCCAGCCGCGTCACGGCCCCGCCCAGCCGGTCGACGCCCTCGACGACGATCCGGCGGTCGGGCGCGAACGAGATCCGCGCGCCCATCCGCTGCAGGAACAGCGCCAGCTCGATGATCTCCGGTTCCGTCGCCGCGTTCCGGATGACCGTCTTGCCCTGCGCCCTGACGGCCGCGAGCAGCACGGTCTCGGTGGCGCCGACGCTCGGGTACGGCAGGTCGATCCGCGTCCCGACCAGCCGTGACGCGCGGGCGTGGATGCCGTCGGCCGCGATCGTCACCTCGGCGCCGAACGCGCGCAGCGCGTCCACGTGGAAGTCGACGGGCCGCCGCCCGATCGGGTCGCCGCCGACCAGCGGGACGAACGCCTCCCCGGCCAGGTGCAGCAGCGGGCCCAGCATCAGGATCGGGATCCGGTTCAGCCCGGTGAACGCCTTGCCGACGCTCGGGTCCGCCACCGGCCGGGGAACGACGGTGATCTCGCCGCCGGACCGCTCGACGGCCATCCCGACGTGCTCGAGTATCCCGGCCGTGATCCCGACCTCGCCGACGTCGGGGGCGTTGCGGATGGTGCTCGGCTCCGCCCCGAGCATCGCCGCGACCATGTGCTTGCTGACGGCGTTCTTCGCCCCCCGCACGGTGACGTCGCCGCGCAGAGGTCCGGAGGGTTCGATCTCCCAGAGCTTCTCGGTCACCCGTGCAAGCCTACGGCCGATCCGGACCCGTCAGGCGCGGTCCGCGAGAAGGTTCGCCGCGAAGCCGAGGAACGCGACCCCCGCGACCTGCTCCAGGCGCCGCCGCACCCGCGGCCGCCGCAGGCGCTCCGCCAGCTTCGCCGCCGCCCCCGACACCAGCCAGTACCAGACGGCCAGTTCCACGACGTCGATGCCCGTGAACAGGACGGTCGTGCCGAACGCCGGCGCTCCGTGCGGCACGAACTGCGGGATCAGGCTCATGTAGAACACCCCGGCCTTGGGGTTCAGCAGGTTCGTCCCGACCCCGGCCCGGAACGCCGCCCACCGCGACCCGGCCACGGCCGGTTCCGGGACCTCTTCGGCGGGCTCCTCCCGCCTGGCCTTCCAGAGCGCCGCGGCGCCCAGCCACACCAGGTACGCGGCGCCGCAGACGCGCAGCACGTCGTAGGCGAGGCGGGACGCCGTCAGCAGCGCGGTGAGGCCGACCGCGGTGGCGAGCCCCCACGCGCAGCAGCCCGTGACGATCCCGAGCGCCGCGGCGAACCCTCCGCCGCGTCCGAGCGCGACGGACGTCCGGAGGACGAGCAGGGTGTCCAGGCCGGGCACCACATTGATGATCATCGCGGCCCCGGCGAACGCGAGCGCGGCCGTCAGCATGATCGGATCCTACGCGCGGCGTCCCGGCTCACGGCCGCGCGTTCGCGCCGGTGTGCGCGCCGTCACGGCCTCGCGCCGGCTGGCGGGCGTCGTGGCGGGCGTCGTACGCGCCGCCGATGATGTGCTCGCGCCCCCACGCCCCGAGCGGCGCCAGCGCCTCGTTGAGCGAGGCGCCCAGCGCCGTCAGCGAGTACTCGACCCGGGGCGGCACCTCATCGAACACCTCGCGGTGCACGATGCCGTCCGCCTCCAGCTCGCGCAGCTGGGCGGTGAGCACCTTCTCGGTCACCCCGGGCAGGTTCCTGCGCAGCTCGCCGAACCGGCAGGGCCGCTCGGCGAGCGCCCACAGGATCAGGACCTTCCACTTGCCGCCGATCACGTCCATCGCCGCGTCGATCCCGCACACGTACGCGCCCGGCCTCCGCCCGATCCCCATCAGCCCTCCCGCCGGCTCGCTCACCTCGTGGTAACCACGCACTTCGAAGTGCGTACTTGATCATCCACGGGCCCCACGAGAAGCCTAGTCGGCATGAACCACACCGATTCGGACAACACTTCGCTCACTCTGCTCGGGCTCGGCGACATGGGGACGGCGCTCGCCCGCGCCTGGCTCGCCGCCGGGCGCTCGCTGACCGTCTGGAACCGCACGCCCGGCCGCGCCGAGGCCCTCGCCGCGGCGGGCGCCGAGGTCGCGGACACGGCCGCCGCCGCGGTCGCAGCCGGCGACCTGGTCGTCGTCTGCCTGCTCGACGACGCGTCGGTCCGCGAGGTCCTCGCGGACGCCGACCTGGCGGGCAAGGACCTGGTCGACCTCACCACCGGCACCCCCGCCGAGGCCCGCGCGCGGGCGGCGTGGGCCGAGGAGAGGGGCGCCCGCTTCCTGGACGGCGGGATCATGGCGGTCCCGCCCATGATCGGGGCCGAGGGGTCCGGCGGCTACGTCTTCTACAGCGGGTCCCGTTCCCTCTTCGACGCGCACCGCGCGACGCTCGCCGTCCCGGCCGGCACCGTCTACGTCGGCGAGGATCCCGGCTTCGCCGCCCTGCACGACGTGGCGTTGCTCAGCGCGATGACGGGGATGTTCGCCGGCGTCGCGCACGCGTTCGCGCTCGTCCGCGACGAGGACGTCGCGCTGAAGGACTTCGCCCCCATGCTCGCCGGCTGGCTCACGGCCATGACCGGATACGCGAACGGCGTCGCCGAGCAGCTGGACAGCGGCGACTACACCCGGGGCGTGACGTCCAACCTCGCCATGATGGTGCGGGGCAACGCGACGCTGCTGCGCACGGCCGAAGAGCAGCGGGTCAGCCCCGAACTGCTGACCCCCTTCATGGACCTCATGCGGCGCCGCCTCGACGCCGGCCATCCCGACGAGGGCACCGCCGGCGTCGTCGACCTCATCGCCCGCTGATCGGCAGGCAGGTGGCGGCCAGGCCCTCCGGACCGCCGGCGCGAACGGCGCGAGGGAGCGGCCGCCATCGGCCACCGACGAACCGAACGCTATTCGGTATGGTGGCGGCATGACGGATGTCCTCGACGACCTCGCGGCCGAGTACCGGCGGCTGGACGCCGTGCTGGCGGCGCTGAGCCCGGCGCAATGGTCCGCACCGTCCGGCGCGGACGGCTGGACGGTCGCCGACGTGGTCCTGCACCTCGCGCAGAGCGAGGAGGCGATCGGCAGCCCGGCCATCGGCGACACCGGGTCGTTCCTGCCGTCCACCGCGACCACCGTCGACGGCGCGATGGCCGACCTGGTCGCCGCCGAGCGCGGCATGGCGCCGGACGCCCTCCTCGCCCGCTGGCGCAAGGCGGCGTCCGCCACGCCGGACACGCTCCGCTCCTACCCGCCGGGCACCCGCCTCGCCTGGGTCCGGACGTCCCTCTCCCCGCGGACGCTCGCCACGACACGGCTCGCCGAGCACTGGGCGCACGCGCAGGACATCACCGTCCCGCTGGGCATCGACTACCCGGACACCGACCGCCTGCGCCACATCGCCTGGCTGGCCCACCGGACCCTCCCCTACGCGTTCTCGGTCGCGGGCCGCCCCGACGCGGCCGTCCACTGCGACCTCACCGCACCGGACGGGACCCGCTGGACCTTCGGCGACCCCGCGGCACCCAACCGGATCACCGGTCCGGCCGCGGACTTCTGCCGGGTCGGCGCCCGCCGCCTCACGCCCGAGCAGACCGCCCTCACCGCCGAGGGCCCGGACGCCGCCGAGGCGCTCCGCCTCGTCCGCAACTACGCCGCCTGACCTCCGCCGCCTCGCCGGGCCGGCTCATCGTGCCGCCGGCGACCAGGGTCGTGCCGGGGACGGGACGCTCACGCCGGCGGGACGCGGACGCTCGGGCACGAGCGCGATCGTCGAGGTGGGGCCCGCGTCGGCACCGCCGACGCGCAGCAGCCCGCGCCTGGTCAGGTACCGGAGCGCCTCCCGGACCTGCTCCGGGGTCGCCAGGAGGCGATCCGCCAGGGCGGCACGGGTGTGGCGGCCGGGCGACCACAGCGCCACCGATAGAACGTCCATGGCCAGGGGCCCGTAGCGCTTGTCCCCCTGCCCCGCACCGTCGGTGGCGACGGCCGGACGGGAACGGGCCAGGAATCGCGGCGGTTCGGGAGAACCGGCCACCGGCCAGAATTGCAGAAGCCATCGGTGCCCGTCGGAGGTCCGGCGGCGGAGAACGCGAAGCCGGTGCAGGCCGGGCCGTGCCAGTTTCAGGTTCCATGGCGAATCGTCACCGCGCCCGCGGGTCAGTTTCATATCGCCGCGCGACGTGAGGAACGGCGTATCGAGCGCATCGCTCCACCCGCCGGAACCTCGCCCGGGCGGGCCGTCATGCGCCTCCATGCGCACGTGGGCATGCGGGGCCGCGGTACCGAGAACCCAGCCGGCGCCTGCCCTCGCTACATCGCTTCGCGCCCCGGCCGCAAAGGCGTCCTCCGCGAGAAGGGGCAGATTCAGATGGCGGAGTTCGCCCGTTCCTCCGACCCCGGCGGGCCAGAAGCCACGGACCACGAGCACACCGAATTCGGTCCGATAATGACCGTCCTCGTACGTCCCGAGCAGAGTCATGACCGCACGCTAACAACGGCCTCCGACAGAACGCGGCATTGATCTTCATTGCGGGGATCAGGCGCCTGGAATTGTCCGACTCGGAGGGGACGCGGCGGACGGCGGCACGGTTCAGTCCGCCGGGCGGGAGTCCTCCAGCAGGGCGGTCGCGGCGCGGTGGATCTTCTCGAGCGCGGCCATCAGGTGCTCGCGCTCCGCCCCGGTCAGGTCGGCCAGGACCGCCTCCTCCAAGGCGCGGCGCTCCGCCTCGACCGGTTCCTGCAGCGCCCGCCCCTCTTCGGTCAGCCACAGCCGGACGAGCCGGTTGTCGCGTTCGTCGCGGCGGCGGGTGAGGAGCCCGGCGGCGGCCATCCGGGTGGCCATCTTCACGACGGTGGGCGTGGTGACCCGCAGTTCGGCGGCGATCTCGCCGGGGGTGCGGCCGTCGCGTTCCCAGAGGGCGGCGAGCAGGTGGTTCTGCCCCAGATGCAGGCCGTGCCGGCGCATGCCGTCGTCCGCCGCCGCGCGGAGCGCCTTCGACGTCCTGCCGTGCAGGTCCAGGAACTCGGGCATCGGACCTCCGAGGTATCGATTGACGGCTAATCATTTACCGGCTAACGTTCTCGACGTTCATTAGACGGCAAACGACTTCTGGAGCCGCCATGCTACTCGTCACCGGGGCCACCGGGAACATCGGCCGCGACCTCGTCCGCGAGCTGGACGCCAAGGGCGCCGACGTGCGGATCCTCGTCCGCGACCCGGCCCGCGCCGCCGACCTGCCCGCCCGCGCCGAACGCGCGGTCGGCGACCTGGACGACCCCGCCACCCTGCCGGCCGCCTTCCGCGGCGCCGAGCGGCTGTTCCTCCTCACCCCGGGCATCGGCACCGCCCAGGCGGCGCACGCCGCGGCGGCCGCACGCGACGCCGGGGTCCGGCACATCGTGCTCCTGTCGTCGACGAACGTGCTCGGCGACCCGATGCCCGCCATGGGCCGCTGGCACCACGAGCGGGAGGAGGCGGTCCGCGCGTCCGGCGTCCCCGCCACGATCCTGCGGCCCGGCGGCTTCATGCGGAACGCCCTGGAGTGGCTGCCGACCATCCGGGAGGGCGGGTACGTCCTCGACCCGGTCGGCCCCGGACGGTTCGCGCCGATCGACACCGCCGACATCGCCGCCGTGGCCGCCGCCGTCCTGACCGGGGACGGCCACGAGGGCGAGGCGTACGCGCTCACCGGCGACGAGATCTTCACCGTCGCCGAGCAGGTCGCCGTCCTGTCCCGCGCCATCGGCCGCGACCTGCGGGTACGGGAGGTCCGCACACCGGAGGAGGCGGTGCGCGCCCGGTTCCCGTCCGGCGCTCCCCCGGCGCTCGCCGAAGCCCTCGTCGAGGGGTTCGCGTTGATGCGCGCGGACACCGCGGGGTTCCGCACGGATACGGTGGAACGGCTGACCGGACGCGCTCCGCGGACGTTCGCCGACTGGTGCGCCCGCAACGCCGCCGCGTTCCGGGAGGACCCCGGCGCCTGACCGGGGCGGAGCGGAGGGTGCCCGATGGACGAGACGCCGCCGCGGGGAGTGCGCGGGAACGGCCTGGTGCTGCGCGAATGGGCGGACGGCGACCTGGACGCCCTCGTCGCCCTGCTCGACGACCCGGTGGTCGCCCACCGCACGCCGCTCCCCTCGCCCTTCGACCGGGCCGCGGCCCGCCGCTATCTGGACGACGCGCGCAAGGCACGCCGCAGCGGCGAGCGCGTCCAGCGCGCGATCACGACCGACGGCCTCGAGGCGAAGGGCGAGATCCGGCTCAACCGGCTGCTCGGCACCATCAGCTATGTCGTCGGCGCCCGGTACCGGGGGCAGGGCCTCGCCTCGCGCGCACTCCAGCTGATGACCCGCTACGCGCACGCCGAAGCCGGACTCCCCCGCACCCTCCTGGAGATCGAGCCGGACAACGAGGCCAGCATTGCGGTCGCCCGGGCCGCGGGCTACCGGCCGACCGACGCGCCGGCCACCGTCGTCGAGGGCGACCGGCGATCGTTCGCTCTGCTCACCTGGACGCACACGGCCTCCTGACCGGCG
The DNA here is from genome assembly GCF_017573545.1 of Actinomadura nitritigenes. Taxonomy (GTDB): domain Bacteria; phylum Actinomycetota; class Actinomycetes; order Streptosporangiales; family Streptosporangiaceae; genus Spirillospora; species Spirillospora nitritigenes. The sequence continues at coordinate 158,396 of NZ_JAGEOK010000026.1, forward strand.
AGTGCGCAGCGCCGGTCAGCCGGGGCAACCGTCCAGGAGTCGGCGAGGGCACAGAGCCGGTCGAGGGCGACCTCGACCGGCTCGCGGTCGCAGGTCGCGAGGGCTGACGCGGGCCGTGACCAGCGCTCCGGCGACGACCTCGGCCCCCGCGGCCAGGCATGCGGACACCCGGTCGCCGAAGCGGCCCGCCACCAGAGCACCTCGATCTCGCGGACCAAGCGCATGCGCACGAGATCTTCCACCGCAAGGTGGCGGTGCCACGACTCGCGACGATCGCGCCGATCCCCCGGTCGGTGACTTCTAGTGCTGAATCTTTGGAAGCCGCGTGAGCAGCGCGTCCTTGTCACGAGGTGATGCGTGAGCACGCGTTCAGTGCCCGAGCGCCTGGCCAACGTGACGCATCGACAGCCCGGACACCCCCGTCCCGGCGGAATGATCAAGAACCGCGTCGAGGATCTGCATGCGGCGAGGCGGATCACGGGGCTGGCCGCCCGATGCCACCCACCCGACGCGCCTCTGGCGGTCCCTGGCTCGTCACACTCGCGTAATTGCCGCCTTCGCCCCGCAGACCGACGACTTCCTCATCGCCCGAGTGCTGCCGCCCATCGCCCGCGGCGTGTCGCCCGGCAAGGCAGCCGCCGGCCAACTGGTGACGGTCTTCCCGGTCATCTGCGCCGTGGTCGCGGCCGTACCGTGCTCCCCCGCACGAGTCCTCCCCTGTGGACGCTGCTGTCCTGCGCCACCGACCTCGCGGAGCCGCGCGTCCCCTCCCATCCGGCGATGGCGGCCGGATCGCGCGCGACATTCCTCGCCCCGAAGTCCACGACGCGATGGCGCTCGATTTCCCCGCGTCGCCCTCCCGGACGCTCCACCGCCTCCGGCCGCCGGACCCGCCAGACGGAAACGCCCGCTCGCAACGCCACGTCCTCGTGACTGCGGCCCTCGCGGTGCTCGGCGACATGATGATCCCAACCTGCCTGGCGCGCCCCTTGTGTGCGGCCTCGCGGGGGTGACGTTGTCCCGCCTCGGTATGTGCTCACGCTCACCGGCATGTGACCACCACGCCGGCGTGTGGTGCGGGCCGGTGGCCGCGCCGGTGCAGTGTGTGGGTTGGCACCGGCGCGACCATGAGCCCGGTCATCACCAGACAGTTGAATTATCACTCATCACACGTTGCACACGCGTTGCGTCCCTGCCCGACCTGCACGTCTGGGGCCGCCGGGCGCACCATCGGCCTCGTGTGGAAGGCTTCCCGGATGACCATTCCGGACGAACGGTGGCAACGGCGGATCGCCGACCTCTGGGCCACCTTCGATGATCACGAACCGCAGGACTTCCTCGCCAAGGTCAAGGACCTGACCGGCGAGCTTCCTGCCGGAAACGCCATCGCCGAGTACGAGCTCGCCTCCGCCTATGACTCCACCGGGTATGAAGCGGAGGCGGCCGTCCATTACCGACGTGCGTTCGCCGAGGGCCTGCCCGATTCGCGCCGCCGCCCGGCGACCATCCAGTTCGCCAGCACGCTCCGCAACCTCGGCGAGGCGGAGGAGAGCGTCAGGCTTCTCACGGCGGAACGTGACGCCGGCTCCGACGAGCTGGACGATGCCGTCACGGCCTTTCTCGCCCTGGCGCTCACCGACCTCGGTCGTGACCGCGAAGCAGCGGCTCTGGCGCTCGGCGCGCTCTCCCGCCACCTGCCGCGCTACAACCGTTCCCTGTCCAACTACGCGAAGGCTCTGATCGATCCCTGACCGGAAACCCCGATAAATGCGGAAGGCCCCGCCGTAACGGCGGGGCCTTCCTAAAAAATGTCCGGCGGTGTCCTACTCTCCCACACAGTCTCCCATGCAGTACCATCGGCGCTGAAGGGCTTAACTTCCGGGTTCGGAATG
>NZ_JAGEOK010000027.1 GCF_017573545.1 Actinomadura nitritigenes
CCGAGTAGGCGGGGCCGAGTAGGCGGGGCCGAGTAGGCGGGGCCGAGTAGGCGGGGCCGAGTAGGCGGGGCCGAGTAGGCGGGGCCGAGTAGGCGGGGCCGAGTAGGCGGGGCCGAGTAGGCGGGGCCGAGTAGGCGGGGCTACGGATCAAGTGGCGGACGGGCTGGTAGGCGAGTCGCAGGCGCGGCCGGTAGGCGGGGGCGGCCGCATAGGCGGGGACGGGTAGGCGGGTCGGATTAGCGGGCCGGCAAGCGCGAACCGGCGAGCGGGGCGGGTTGGATAGGTAGGGGTTGGAGGCGCGGGTGAGTTGGTGGGTCTAGCGGACGGGACTGCGTAGGCGCGGACCGGTAGGGGTGGGCGGGCTGAGCAGACGGGGGCCGGGTAGGCGGGGCGGGTCGGTGGGGAGGTTGGGGGATCAGGTGTCGTCGGGGCGGGGGGTGTCTACGGCGGGGAGGCAGACGCGGTCGCGGCCGGACTCTTTTGCGCGGTAGAGGGCGAGGTCGGCCGCTGCGAGCAGTTCGATGAGGTCTTCGCCGTGGGTACGGAACAGCGCGACGCCGACCGAGACCGTGACGGTGACGGTGCCCTCCTCCGCGGGGACGGCGAGGCGGCGGACGCGGCCTCGCAGGCGCTCGGCCACCCGGCACGCCTCGACGGTGTCGGCGCCCGGCAGCAGGACCACGAACTCCTCGCCGCCGAACCGGCCCACCAGGTCGTAGTCGCGCAGCTGGTGGCAGAGGGTGCTGGCCACGCCGACGAGCACCTGGTCGCCGATCAGGTGGCCGTGGGTGTCGTTCACCCGTTTGAAGTGGTCGATGTCGATCAGCAGCAGCGCGAGGGCGTCGTGGGTGCGCTGGGCCCGGGACAGCTCGGTGTCGGCCTCCCGCTGCCAGGCCGCCGCGTTCAGCAGGCCGGTCTTGGCGTCGGTGCGCGCGGCGGCCTGCAGCTGCTGGTGCATCAGGCTGCGCTGCAGCAGCATCACCGGCGGCAGCGCCAGCACCAGCAGCCCGAGCGTCAGCGCGCTCGTGATCGCGACGAGGATGCCGACGCACAGTTCCACCACGTCCAGCAGCAGGCTCTCGCGCGTCCAGAGGACGTCCCGCCAGCGGCTCTCGGGGTTGGCGGCGTGCGCGGCCACCGCGACCAGCGCAGTGTTCACGATGGTGAACAGCGCCGCGCACCCCACCGCCGCAGGGATGCCCGGATACGCCTGCACCACCCACTGCGGCGCGCCCCCCAGGGGTTGCGGCACCACCAGGTGGAACACCAGCGACGCGCAGGCTCCGGCTATGCCGAGCGCCGAGGCGACCAGGCCCCTTCGGTAGACGAGCGTCCGGCGCACCCGGAACTGCAGGAGCACCTGCAGGGGGATCGGGATCAGCAGCGCGTACAGCGGCGGTAGCAGCAGCGCAACCGGCAGCCACCAGGCCGACAGCAGGTCCCGCGCCACCCCCGCCGGCATGCCGAGGCGGCGGGTGGCCTCGATGCAGACCGCGCCGCACGCCAGCAGCGCCGCGAAGGTCGCCAGGTCGTGGAGGCGGAACGGCGTGCGGAACAGCAGGGCGACGATCAACCCCAGATGGACGGCGACGACCGCCGGCACATAGACCACGAGCAGGGACGGACGCCCCAGAAGCGATCGGCGGCGGGGCACGCGGGTGAGTTCCCCGCCCCGGTCCTCGGCGGACGACTGCACTGCCGTCATCCTTCCCCCTTACACGCATCACGTTGTGTAACACGATAGTTGCAACGTGTGCGGAACGGGCGGGAAACAGGTACCTTCGGTAGGGGACATGCTGGTGACCGTTCTGGGCACCATGCAGAGGAGGCCGCGGATCGGCGGACCTCGGCACATCCTGAGGGGGGCAACACCATGCGCGGCGTTTCCTGGATTTAGGCGGGCCGCAGGACCCCGACGGTGCGGGGGCAAAGACCGGCAGTGACCGACCTGCCGGCCGCGCCCCCGTCCGACCGCGAATCCCGGACGCCCAGGCGCCCGCCGGTGTTGTGCGCACACTCCACCTCACTCATCGCGCAAGGATCTTCACGCAACGCCACCCTTGTCGCCCTTGTGCTGCTACCTTGCGAGCTTTTGGGGCGGTGCGGCGGTGCTTTTTCGTTGTGGGGACGACCTGAGGCGGAGGTACCGCTCCCCCGGGTCAGGCGGCTTGAGGGGCGGCCTCGGCGGGGATGCCGCCCTCGGCGTCGGGCGGGGCCGTCAGGGCCCACTGGTCGGCGGCGTCGCGGGCGGCCTGGCGGTCCTCGTCGGTGAGGGCGCCGCCCCGCTGGACGGGGCGGAAGTCGGCCGTGCCCCGGCCCAAATCGTGGCCGACCGTGTTCGCCTCGATCTCGGCGGAGAACCGCCACTGGCCGTCGCGCTCGTACTGGCGGACGCGGAGCCGGCCGGTGACCAGGACCGGCGTGCCGCGCCGGAAGTCGGAGGCGTTGACGTTGTCGGCGAGGCCGCGCCAGCAGTTGACGGTCAGGAACATGGTGTCGAGGTCCTGCCAGGAGCCGGCCTCGCGGTCGTAGCGGCGGGGCGTGCACCCGACCCGCAGGGACAGGAACGGCGTGCCGTTGCCGGTGACGGTGTAATAGGGCTCGGCGGCCGTCCAGCCGATGACGGTGACGTGCGCTTCGTTCACGGGTCCTCCGTTGGTTCGCGACTTACGGAACCAACAGTGCCGGAGCCGTCACCGTCCGCGACAGTCCTGCGGAAAATGTGGATAACTATGCGGGCGGGCGGCCCAGGGCGATGTCCACATCGTGCCGGAAGCCCGCGTAGACGCGCAGGTCGGCGGCGACGGGTTCGATGACCTTGTCGCGGGCGACGCGCTCGATGCCCTCGCGCATGTGCTCTTCCATCTTGTCGCCGTGCTTGGCCGAGGAGAGCGCGACGAGGTTGCGGCAGGCGGACGAGGTGAGCCAGCCCATGCCGAGGGTGCAGACGACCAGGACGGCGACGTACGGGATGAGGCCGGACCGGCCGATGAAGCCGCTCGGGTCGTCCCCGCCGACCTTGAGCACGCCGTAGGCGACCAGGACGCCGATCCAGACGACGCTGAGGACGGCGACCAGGATCAGGAAGTACTGCCAGGTCTTGACCAGCCACCACCAGCGCGGCACCTGGTTGAAGGTGGGAAGCGCCTCCTTGAGGGACTCGCCGAGCGCCTCGGGGATCTCCGTGGCGTGCGAGCGGGCGGCGGCGCGGACGGAGCGGGCCCAGTGCACGGGCAGCTCGCCGGTGACGCCGTCGGTGACGCCGGCCAGGGCGTTGTCCACGTCGCCCTGCTGGGCGCCGATGGGGCCGGTGAAGGCGTTGCGCAGCTCCTCGCGCAGCTCGGTGAGGCGCATCCGGCGCAGCGGGTCCGAGCGGAGCCGGGTGATCAGGGCGCTGACGGGCCAGCCGACGAAGTCGGCGGCGCGCAGCTCGTAGGCGCTCTCCATGGCCTCGGCGACGGCGGGCGCGCCGGCGGCGTCGGTGAGGGCCTGGACGAGTTCGGTGCGGCGCCCCTCGTCGACGGTGGTGGGGGGCTCGGCGTCGAAGCGGTGGTCGGCGAAGCGCTCGGCGATCCGGTCGACGTCGGCGGCGAGGCGTTCGCTGCGGGCCCGGCGGGCCGCGACGGTGTCGACGAGGACGTCGCGGAAACCGTGCACGCCGTCCTCGGCGACGGCGGAGGTGGTGATGATGCGCGGCTGGGCGAGGCCCTCGGCCTCCAGGAGGCGGCGCAGGTCGGCGACGCAGTCGTCGATCTCGTCGGGGGCGAGCCGGTCGACCTGGTTGAGGACGATCAGGGTGACGCCGGCGTACCGGGCGAACGGGACGATGTAGTTGCGGTGCAGGGCGGCGTCGGCGTACTTCTGCGGGTCGACGACCCAGACGAGCAGGTCGGCGATCGCGACGAACCGGTCGACCTCGGCGCGGTGCATGGCCTGGATGGAGTCGTGGTCGGGCAGGTCGAGCAGCACGAGGCCCTGCAGGGAGCTGTCGGCGCGCTCCAGGTCGAGGGCGCTGGCGCGGGCGTAGCGGTGCCGCTTGTCGACGTCGAGCCAGTCCAGCAGGGGGCCGGCGCCGTCGAGGCCCCAGACGCAGGCGTGCGCCTTGGAGGTCATGGGACGGCGCATGCCGGTGGGCGAGAGCTCCAGCCCGCAGATGGCGTTGAACAGCGAGGACTTGCCGCTGCCGGTGCCGCCGGCGAGGGTGACGACGGTGTGCTCGCCGGACAGCCGCAGCCGCTGGCCGGCCCGGTCGAGCAGCGCTCCGGCGTCGTCGAGGAGGGGCCGGTCCAGCCGTCCGGTGCCGGCCTGGACGAGGCGGTCCAGGCCGTTGAGCCGGTCGGTGAGGGTGGGAGCCGCGGGCTCGGCGTGCGGGGCGTGCTCGGCGGGCACCGCCGGGGGCGCGCCGGGGACGTCCGTGGCGGGGAGCGGGATGCCGCCGGGGCTCGTCGGCGAGCCGGCGGGCAGGGCCGAGGTGGTCATCGGGCGACCTCGAGGTTGTAGGTGGCCTGGTACAGCTGGACGGGGACGGTCTCGTCGGGGATGCCGGCGCCGTCGAGCACCTGCCCGAACCGGATGGCCTCCTCGTCGAACAGCATCCCGATGCGGCTGCGCAGGTCGGCGCGGGCCTTGGCGCCCATGCCGCGCAGCGACTCGGCGCCGAACAGCGCCTTCAGCAGCCGCTGCGGGACGGCGCTGTTGCCGCCTTCGACGGCCACGTCGGAGGTGCCGTAGCCGAGCAGGCCGATCATCAGGACGAGGGAGACCGCCTCGGTGTCGAACGAGACGAGCTTGGCGACCGAGCGCTTGGTCACGCCCTCGGTGCGGATCAGCTCCTGGACGTGGTCCTGCCAGGAGCTGACGGCACGGGTGACGCGGCGCGACAGCTCCGGGGAGACGTGCCCGATCTCGTCGCCGCGCCCGGCGAGCACCGTGCCGCCGGCGGGGTGGGCGCGCCAGCGGGCGACGACCTGCTCGGCGCCGTGCTCGGCGGTCGACATGATCAGCGATTCGAGGCCGCTGCGCAGCGCGGCCTTGAGCGCGCGCACACGGGCGGGGCTGCGGCGGCGCCGGTTGGAGCCCCGGCCGCGGCGCGCGCGCTGGACGTGCAGGGCGCGCAGCAGGTCGCCGGTGCCGGCGAAGTCCTGCCAGCGGGCGAGGACCTCGCCGCGCAGCAGCGAGCCGTTGCGGGTGGCCTCGTCGAGTTCGGCGAGGGCGGTGCCGTAGGCGGCCTCGACCTGCTGGGCGAGTTCGGCGCGCTGCTCGACCTGCGCCTCGACCTGGCGGGCCAGCTCGGGGACGCGGGTGCGGAAGCTGTCGAGGACGGCGGCGAGGGTGTCGCTGATGACGACCTCGCGGTCCTCGACGTCCTCGGCGACGCCGGTGAGCCAGGCGCGGATGTCCTCGACGGTCTCCTCGGGCAGCCGGCTCTCCTCGATCCGGGTCTCGGGGATCGTGAAGCGGCGGGCGTCGCCGACCTCGTGCTCGTCGAGCATCTCGCCGAAGTGCTCGACGACGTCGGAGCTGCCCTGCCCGACCGATCCGGCGCGCCCGCCGGGGCCGTCGCCCTGCGGGACGCGGGAGAGCACGACGCCGATGGTGGCGCCGTTCTCCTTGGCGCGCTGGAGCATCTGCCACACCTGCGCGTCGGCGTAGCGGGCGGCGGTGGTGACGCACAGCCACAGGTCGGCGGCCGCCATCAGCTTGGTGGCGAACTCGTAGTGGTCCTCGAAGACGGAGTCGAAGTCGGGGCTGTCGAGCAGCGCCAGGCCGGGCGGGAGGGCCTCGCTGGCGATGATGACCAGCTGGTCACCCGCGATGGCGTCGGGCGCCGGGCCGCGGACGCGGCCCATGCCGGGCAGCAGCGGCCCCTCCATGAACCACCGCACGTGGTCGGGATGGCACACCAGGATCGGGCTGCTGGTGGTCGGGCGGAGCACGCCGGTGGCGCTCACGCGGGCCCCGACGAGCGTGTTGACCAGCGTGGACTTGCCCGCGCCCGTCGACCCGCCGAGGACCACCAGCATCGGCGCGCCCGCCGCCTGCAGGCGGGGCAGGACGTAGTCGTCGAGCTGGTTGCGCAGCTCGTCGCGGGCCTCGCGGGCCTCCTCGACGCCGGGCGCGTCCAGCAGGAAGTCGAAGGCGCCGAGCTGCTCGCGCAGCGCGGTCAGCGCTCTGACCAGCTCGCCCTGCCGGACCGTCGCGGCGCCGGAGGGCGCGTGCTCTTCGGGCATGGCGTTCCCGGACGCGGGCTTCGCGGAGTCCTCGCTTCCGCGTCCGGTGCCCGCCTCCTCGTCGTGGACCGCGCTTCGCTCTGCGGGGGGTGTCACGGATCCCGTCCCAAGTCGGCTCGAATCATGTCGATCTCTCGCGCCACGTCGACCACGTCGCCCACGACCACGATCGCCGGGGGCCGGACTCCGCCGGCGGCCATCTCGTCGGCCACGGTGCCCAGCGTCGCGGTCAGCGTCCGCTGGCCCGGGAGGGTGCCGTCCTGGATGACGGCGACCGGCGTGTCGGACGACCGACCATAGCGCACGAGGGCGGGCGCGATGAGCGCCATCCGCTCCACCGCCATGAGCAGCACGAGCGTCCCGTGGGCGCGGCCGAGCGCCTCCCAGTCGACGGTGGACTCGGGGTGCCCCGGCGGGACGTGCGCGGAGACGACGTGGAACTCCTGCGCGACGCCGCGGTGGGTCACCGGGATGCCGGCCGCGGACGGCACCGCGACCGAGCTGCTGATCCCGGGCACCACCATGACCGGGACGCCGTTGCGGGCGCAGTGCAGCGCCTCCTCGCCGCCGCGGCCGAAGACGAACGGGTCGCCGCCCTTGAGCCGGACGACGAACTTCCCCTGCTTCGCGTGCTCGACGAGGTAGTCGTTGATCTTGTCCTGGGTGACGGTCCGGCCGTAGGGGATCTTCGCGGCGTCGATCACCTCGACGTCGGCGGCCAGCTCGTCCAGCAGCCCGCCGGGGGCGAGCCGGTCGGTGACGACGACGTCGGCCATCGCCAGCAACTGCCGCCCGCGGACGGTGATCAGGCCGGGGTCGCCGGGGCCGCCGCCGACCAGCGCGACGCCGGACGGCTTGCGCCGGGAGTGCCGGGACTCCAGGGCGCCGTCGCGGAGCCCGTCCACGACGGCGTCGCGGATGCCGGCGGCGCGCCGCGGGTCGCCGCCGAGCAGCACCCCGACGGTGGCGTCGCCGGCCTGCCCGCTCGCGGGCGTCCAGGCCGGGGACGACTCGGCGTCGTCGGCCCGCACCGACCAGATCCGGGCGGCCTCCGCGTCGGCGACGACGTCCCCGTTGACCTTGGCGTCGTCGGTGACGGCCTGCACCAGCCAGGCGCCCGCGCAGTCGCCGCGCCGGTAGGGGCGCGCGTGCCAGGCGATGCGGCCGGCCTCGGCGAGGCCCTGCAGCGAGGCGGTCACCTCGGGCGAGACGAGGACGACCTCGGCGCCCGCGTCCAGCAGCGCGGGGACGCGGCGCTGCGCGACCCGGCCGCCGCCGACGACGAGGACGCGTCGCCCTCGAAGGCGCAGACCTAGCAGGTACGGGGGCACGTGGTGATTCTTTCGGACGCCGGTGACGGACAAGTGTCTTTGCGGAACAAAGGTACTCGGGTTGGCGAGTTCATGGAGAGGGGCTCCGGCCGTTCGATAGCCGAGCGTGACTCATTCCGAGATCAGGTCGTTACGGGGCGCCGCCTCCTTCTCGGTGACGCCGGCCGAGTCGAACGTGGCGACCTCGTGCAGCACCCGCACCGCGCCCTGGACCAGCGGCAACGCCAGCAGGGCACCGGTTCCCTCGCCGAGCCGCAGCTCCAGGTCGACGAGCGGGCGCAGCCCGAGATGATCGAGGGCGGCGGAGTGGCCGGGTTCGGCGGAGCGGTGCCCGGCGACGCAGCCGGCGAGGGCGTCGGGGCTCAGCGCGGCGGCGGCGAGGGCGGCCGATCCGGCGATCACCCCGTCCAGCACGACCGGCACGCCCAGCGCCGCCGCGCCGAGGACGAACCCGGCGATCCCGGCGTGCTCGAAGCCGCCGACGGCCGCCAGGACGTCCATCGGGTCGCGGGAGCCCGCGCCGTCGAGGAGTCCGTGCCGGGCGAGGGCCGTCCGCACGACCTCGACCTTGCGGGCGTGGGTGGCGTCGTCGATGCCGGTCCCGCGGCCGGTGACCCGCTCGGGCGGCAGGCCGGTGAACGCGGCGATCAGCGCGGCGGACGCGGTGGTGTTGGCGATGCCCATGTCGCCGGTGATCAGGCAGCGGGCGCCCCGGCCCGCCAGCTCGCGGGCCACCTCGATGCCGGTCGCGACGGCGCGGCGGGCCTCGTCCGCGGTCATCGCGGGACCGGCCGTCATGTCGGCGGTGCCGGGCGCGATCTTGCGGGAGAGCAGGCCGGGCGCCGGTTCCAGCGGCGCGGCGACGCCGATGTCCACGACGGTGACGCGGGCGCCGACCTGCTTGGCGAACGCGTTGACGACCGCCCCGCCCGCCACGAAGTTCGCGACCATCTGCGCGGTGACCTCTTGTGGCCACGGGGTGACGCCCTGTGCGTGCACGCCGTGGTCGGCGGCGAAGACGGCGACGGCCGCGGGCTCGGGCAGCGGCGGCGGGCACCGTCCCGCCAGCCCGGCGAGCCGGACCGAGACCTCCTCCAGCACGCCGAGCGACCCCGGCGGCTTGGTCAGGCGGCCCTGCAGGTCGCGGGCCTCGTCCATCGCGGCCCGGTCGGGCGGCGCGATGGCGGCCAGCGTCTCCTCGATCACGCCGCCCGCTTCCTTGTCCGGCACGTCGTCTCCCTCAGATTCCCAGCTCACCGAGCACCTCCAGCAGAGCGTCGTTGGACGGGCGGTCGCGCACGGCGATCCGCAGCCAGTCGGTGCCGAGGCCCGGGAAGGTGTCCCCGCGCCTGACCGCGTAGCCGCGCTGCCGCAGCAGCGCCCGGATGCCGAGCGCGTCCGGCACCCGCAGGCACAGGAACGACGCGCGCGCCTCGGGCACCACGTACAGGCCCCGGGCGGTCAGCTCGCCGGCCAGCCGGTCGCGTTCGGCGGCGAGGTCGGCGGCCCAGGCCGCCGCCTCGGCGATCGCGGCCGGTTCGCAGCACGCCTCGATCGCCACCAGCGCGGGCGTGGACACCGCCCACAGCGGCTGCGCGTCCGCCAGGCGGCTCACCAGGTACGGGTCGGCGAGCAGGTATCCGGCGCGCAGCCCGGCGAGGCCCCACGTCTTGGTCAGCGAGCGGATCACCACGATCCCGGCGGGCAGCCGGGTCGCGAGGGTCTCCGGCTCGCCCGGGACGCAGTCCATGAACGCCTCGTCCACCACGACCGTCCGGCCGGGCCGGGCCAGCGCGGTGATCGCGGCGGCCGGATGCAGCACCGACGTGGGGTTGGTCGGGTTGCCGACCACGACGAGGTCGGCGTCGTCCGGCACGGCGGCCGGGTCGAGGGTGAAGTCCTTGGTGAGGACGACCCGCTCCACCGCGTGCCCGGCGGACCGCAGCGCCGCCTCCGGCTCGGTGAACTGCGGGTGCACCACGACCGCCTTGCGGGGCGTCAGGACGCGCGCCAGCAGCACGAACGCCTCGGCGGCGCCGGCGGTGAGCAGCACCTCCTCGGCGGCACGGGCGTGCCGCCGCGCGACGGCCCGCCGGGCCGGGCGCGGGTCGGGGTAGCCGGCCAGGTCGGCGACGGACGCGCGGAGCCGGTCGGCGAGCCACGCGGGCGGCATGCCGGTGCGCACGTTCACGGCGAAGTCGGCGAGCCCGCCGCCGACCTCGGCGTCACCGTGGTGGCGCAGGTCGACCTCGTCGGCGCCGTCCTCGGGTGGGGCGATCACCGGCCTCTGCCCGATCACGGCGCCCCCTGCTCGAACGACGGCGCGCCCTGCCCGTACGAGGACGCGCCCTGGCCGTGCGAGGACGCGCCCTGGCCGAAGGGCTGCGGGGCCTGCTCGAAGTAGAGCAGCGCGTTGACGGCCGCGGCGGCGACCGCCGGCCCGCCCTTCTCCGAGACGTTGCTGAGCTGCGGCAGCCCGCTGGCCCGCAGCGCCTCCTTCGCCTCGGCAGCCCCTACGAAGCCGACGGGCGTGCCGACCACCAGCGCGGGCCGGACCCGGCGCGCGATGATCTCGAAGATCGCCTCGGGCGCGGAGCCGACCACCCAGACCGCGCCCGGCCCGACCTCGGAGTAGGCGATGCGGACCGCGGCGGCGGGCCGGGTGATCCCGGCGGCGCGCGCCATCCGCGCGGCGGCGGGGTCGTCGGCGTGGCAGGCCGTCTCGCGGGCGCTGATCCCGGCGGCGGTCATGTGCTCGTCGGTGACGATCGGGGCGCCCGCGCGCAGCGCGGACCAGCCCTGGACGAGGAAGTCCTCCGTGGTGACCAGGTCCACCGCGTACTCCAGGTCGGCGGTGGCGTGGATCACCCGTTCCGCGACGGCCCGCCACAGCGGCGGCATCGGCGACAGGTCGACCCGGGAGCGCAGGATCTCGTAGGACCGGACCTCGATCGGGTGGGGCTGGCGTACGGTCACTGCGCCTCCGGATTGATCATGGTCGGGTGGGTCACGGTCGGTCCTCGCGGTCGCCGGGGGTTCGTCGTCGGGCACCTAGGGTTTCACGGGTCGCCGGTCGCTATGACCCGGCTTCACCGGGTTCACCGGGTTCGCCGGTGATCCGGAGGCCGCCCGCGGCGGCCGGCGCGCCCGCGGCGCGGGGCGCCGCCGGGACGATCCGGGCGACCGCCGCCGTGACGCGCGCGGTCGCGCGCTTCGCCACGACGAGGCGGGCGTCGCCGCCGAGGGAGCGGGCCCCGTGCAGGGCCGCCGCCTCGGCCACGCTCGCCGTCCCGGTCCGGGCCCGTACGCCCTCCGCCGGGTTCGGCACCGCCACCTGCGCCAGCACGCCCACAGAGTAGGCGACGAGGTGAAATCCGAGCATTTCGGCGGCATCGCGGACACCGCCCGTGCCCGCGCGGGCCTCGACGGTCGCCACGCACGCGACGTCCTCGCCGCGCAGGTCGTCGCGGGCCAGCACGGCGCCGATCAGCTCGCCGATCTCGCGCGCGTCCGCCCGGCTGGACGCGCCGACGCCGATGACCAGCGTCACAGGACCGAGCGTCCGGGCGGGGGCGAGAGCGTCTCGATGCCCCTGATCCGCTTCGCGGCGGGCGTCTCGGCGACGGGGGCGGGGCGTTCGGCCCAGATGAGGGTGATCGGGGACGGCGGCTCCGCGTCGCCGACGAGCGGGATCGTCTGGAGGGTCGTGGCGTGCGCGGTGAAGCCGTGGCCCGCGAGGACGTCCATGAGCGCGGGGACGGCGCCGGCCGGTGCCGTCACGACGAGGCGGTGCAGGGCCTGCGCGGCGCAGGTCGCCAGGGCCTTCGGGGACGCGTCCGCCAGAAAGACGGCGTCGGGGACGGGCAGGTGGTCCACGACCGTGCCGATCTCGCCTCGCGACACCGCGACCCGGACGCCGTGCCTGCGGACGTTCTCCCGCAGCCGGACGCAGACGGAGTCGTCACGGTCGAGGGCGACGGCCGCAGCGCCGAACCGCGCGCACTCGATCGCCACCGAGCCGTCGCCGGAACCGATGTCCCACACCATGTCCCCTGTGCGGGGCCCCAGTTTGGCCAAGGCGAACGCACGCGCCTCGGGCGTCAAGGCCGGCTCCCCGTCGAAGTCGTCCTGAGCCAGCGCCCAGACCGGTTCCCTCAGGGCGAGGCCCGCGATCCATGTTGGCGCGTCCCCCGCTCGCCGGTTGTCCAGCACGAGGACCACGTCCGGCTTGTGCCAGGGCCGCGTGGTCGCCTCTGCCGGACGGACGTGGACGACGCGCTGGGAAGGCCCGTCCACGTCCTCGCACACGATGAACGAGCGAGGCGTCTGCGGGAACAGTGCGCGCCCCAGTTCGGCGGGTCCCGCGCCGGGGGCGGTCAGGACGGCCACCTTGGGGTGCGCACGGCAGGCGTTCACCGCGCGCCGGAACTCTGCGGCGGACACGACGAGGGCATCGTCCCGGGGCACGCCCGCCAGCGCGAAGGCCCGTGCCGCAAGGGCCGTCCCTGAGCGCGGCGCGCCGTCACGGCCGCTGACCGTGAGCACGGCTACCGCGCCATCCGCCCGAACATTCCCACCATGCGCTCTCCCTTCGCGTCGACCAGCACGACCTGCGCCGCCACCGGGCTCTCGGCTGACCCGGCCGCCTCGGCGGCGAGACGTTCCAGCTCCCCCGCGGTACGGCGGCACAGCTCCCGCCCGCACGGCCCGAGCCGTCCGGCGGCCTCCCACAGCTCGTAGGCGCGGCGCGGCGTCCCGGCCGCCTCGACCTCGGCCGCCAGCGCCGGGCCGCCGTCCATGTCCGCGGTGATCGCGGCGAGGGCGGGGACGCCGCCCGCGATCGCGGCCTGCTCGTCCACGCCGGAGACCAGCACGATCTGCGCGAGCCCCTCCCCGACCGCGGTGCCCAGCGCGTCGAGGCCGGCGGGGACGAAGCAGTCGTCCGGCAGTCCCGGCAGCATGCGGCGGGCGGTGTCCGCCGCGTCCGCGCCGTGCATCACCAGCGTCCGCCGTACCGCCGGCGCTTCCGTCGCGTGTGTCCCGGTCATGCCCGTCCCTCCTGGTCGTGGGCGTCGAGCCTCCCGGAGGGCGCGCCCGGCCCGGGACGCGGCGCGCCGCGCGTCCCCGGATCGGTCAGCATGCCGGACCACCTTGCCGGAGATCGGGCGCGATGCGGCTGAAGACGAACATGTCCCGGTTGACGCCGTCGGCGTCGCGTTCCGCGCCCCGCGCGACCCCTTCGCGCACGTAGTCGGCCTTCTCGGCGACCCGGATCGAGGCGTGGTTCGTGGTCAGGGCGCGCAGTTCGACCCGGAACAGCCCGCAGTCCCGCAGCGCCCAGTTCGAGACGAGGGTGAGCGCCTCGGTCGCGTACCCGCGCCCGCGCGCGCTTGACCGCACCCCGTATCCGACCTCGCAGGTCAGTTGAGTCCAGTCCACCTTGAAGAGCCCGATGGTGCCGATGAGGCCGCCCGTCTCGCGGTCGGTCACCGCCAGATGGATGCCGAGGCCGAAGCGGTGCACCTTGTGGACGCCTTCGCGCAGGAACCAGGCGAGCGGCTCAGCTTCCAGCGCGTCGGGGAAGTTCGGCGGGAGGAAGTCCTCGCCCGCACGGATCACCTCGATCAGGTCGGGCGCGTCGTCGAGCCCGAACGGGCGCAGGACGAGGCGCCCCGCCTCCAGGCGCACGCTCCCGGTGAAGACGTCCACACCGCTCCCCTCCATGCCCGCAGGCGGGACCGTCACAGGCAGGCCGCGACCATCCGGCTGGCGAACCAGGGCGATCCGGCCCAGTGCACGTGGAGGTAGGACGCGACGCAGTCGCCCCGCACGAAGCCGACCGGGCCGGACGCGGACCACTGCCAGGCGGCGGTCTCCCCGCGCTCGGGGTCCGTCACCGTGCGGTGGAACTCGTGCCCGTGCACCCGTTCGCCCGCGCGGGCGACGACCGAGTCGGCCACCGCCACCGCGGCACGATAACCCAGCGTCAGCCGCGGGGCCATGGCCGCTCTGGCGCCATTCAGCACACCGCACATGGGCGCGCCGTCGAGTTCCTCCGCGAGGTAGAGGAGTCCGGCGCACTCGGCGTACACGGGCCGGGACGCGTCGGCGAACGCCGCCAGTTCCTCGCGCAGCGGCTCGTTGGACGACAGCTGCGCCGCGTACACCTCGGGGAACCCGCCCCCGACGACGACTCCGCGCGTCCCTTTGGGCAGGCCCGCGTCCTGCAGCGGATCGAACCGGACGACCTCCGCGCCCGCCGCTTCGAGCAGTTCCTCGTTCTCCGCGTAGCCGAACGTGAAGGCGGGCCCGCCCGCCACCGCGATCCGGGGCCGTCCTGGGTGCTTCTCCGGCACGGCCTCGGCCGGATCCCAGGGCGCGGCGTCCAGCTCCGGCGCCTCCCGGGCGAGCGCGAGCAGGGCGTCGAGGTCGCACGAGGACGCGACCAGCTCGCCCAGCCGCCGGACGGTGTCCACCGCCTCCGCGCTGCGCTCGGCGGCCGGGATCAGCCCGAGGTGCCGGGACGGCGTCGCGGCGTCGTCGCTGCGGCGCAGCGCTCCCAGGACGGGGAGCCCGAGCTCCTCGACGGCCTCACGGCACATGCGCTCGTGGCCGTCGGAGCCGAGCCTGTTCAGCACGACGCCGCTGACGCGGACCGTCCCGAACGACCGGAACCCGTGGACGAGCGCCGCGACGGACCGCCCCGCGGCGGCGGACGCGTCCACGACGAGCACGACCGGCGCGTCCAGGAGCGTCGCGACGTGCGCTGTGGACGCGTAGTCCCCGCCCCCGGCCGAGTCGGACGGCCCGAGGCCGGCGGCGCCGTCGTACAGGCCCATCACGCCCTCGACGACCGCGATGTCCGCGTCCTCCGCGCCGTGCAGGAACAGCGGGACGACCAGGTCCTCGGACGCCAGCCAGGGGTCCAGGTTCCGCCCGGGGCGGCCCGTGGCGAGCGCGTGGTAGCCGGGGTCGATGTAGTCCGGGCCCACCTTGTGCGGCGAGACCCGCAGGCCGCGCATCGCGAACGCGGCCATCAGGCCGGTCGCCACGGTCGTCTTGCCGCTGCCTGAGGAGGGCGCCGCGACGACGAGGCGCGGGACGCTCACCACTCGATGCCCTTCTGCCCCTTCTGGCCGCCGTCCATCGGGTGCCGCACCTTGGCCATCTCCGTGACCAGGTCGGCGGCCTCGATCAGCCGCGGGTCCGCGTCCCGGCCGGTGATCACCACATGCTGGTTGCCCGGCCGGTCCGCCAGCGCGGCGACGACGTCCTCGACGTCGACCCAGCCCCACTTGATCGGGTAGGTGAACTCGTCCAGGACGTAGAGGCGGTAGGTCTCGGCGGCCAGGTCGCGCTTGATCTGCTCCCAGCCCTCGCGGGCGTCGGCCTCGTGGTCGGCCTCGGTGCCGGGCCGCTGGATCCACGACCAGCCCTCGCCCATCTTGTTCCAGAACACCGGCCCGCCCTCGCCGGTCTGCTCGTGCAGGCGGCCCAGCGCGAGCAGCGCGTTCTCCTCGCCGATCCGCCACTTCGCCGACTTGACGAACTGGAACACCCCGATCGGCCAGCCCTGGTTCCAGGCCCGCAGCGCGAGCCCGAACGCGGCCGTCGACTTCCCCTTGCCCGGGCCGGTGTGCACCATCACCAGCGGCCGGTTGCGGCGCTGCCTGGTGGTGAGCCCGTCGTCCGGCACGTACTCCGGCTTGCCCTGCGGCATCTCAGCGCCCCGTTCGTGGATTGTCGTTGACGGCGATGGCCGAACCGCCGACCAGGTAGAGGAGCTGCCCGTGCTCCGGGCAGGTGTAGCCGCCGCCCACGCCGTACGGGTTGCCCCTCTTGGGGAAGTCGTCCCAGAACGTCACGGGAGCCGGGTAGTCCCTCGGCGGTCCCTGCGGCGCCGTGACCGCCAGCGCGTTGTCCAGCCCCGACACGAACCCGACCGCCTCGGCTCCGGCCGCCAGCTCGTCCTCCAGCACGGGCCGCAGGTGCGCGCAGAGCCAGGCGCGGGCCTCGGCCGGCGTCACGCGACGTTCCGCGCGTCGCGGACGACCCCGGCGAGCGCGTCGGCGGCGAGGCGGTCGAGCCGGACGACCTCGGCGCCGAGCCGGGCGCCGAGCGCTGCGGCGAGGCCGAGCCGCACCGGCCCGGACTCGCAGTCGACGACCACCGACGCGACGCCAGCGAGCAGCCCGGCCGCCGCCGACGGGTCGGGTCCGTGGGTGGCGCGGCCGTCCGTCACCACGACCAGCAGCGGGCGGCGGGCCGGGTCGCGCAGCCGCTCGACCCGCAGCACCTCCGCGGCCCGCGCCAGTCCGGCGGACAGCGGGGTGCGGCCCCCGGTCGGCAGCGCGTCGAGGCGGCGGGCCCCGGCCTCCACCGACGACGTGGGCGGCAGCGCCAGGTCCGCGTCCCGGCCCCGGAAGGTGATGAGGCCGACCTTGTCGCGCCGCTGGTAGGCGTCGAGGAGGAGGCTGAGGACCGCGCCCTTCACCGCGCGCATCCGCTTGCGCGCCGCCATCGAACCGCTGGCGTCGACGACGAACAGGACGAGATTGCCCTCCCGCCCGTCGCGGACCGCTTCGCGCAGGTCTTCGGGCTGCACGACCAGACCGGAACCAGTGCGTCCCCGCGCGCGCTGGTGCGGTGCCGCCGCGCGCAGCGTCGCCGTCAGGTGCAGCCCGCGCGCCCCCGGACGTGCACCTGACACGCGTCCGTACGGGCTGCGCGCCTTGGACCGCCGTCCCGGCGCGCCTTCGCCCAGCCCGGGAACGGTGAAGAGGCGCGGCTTGTAGGCGGCGTCCGCCGGCGCGGGCTCGCTCTCGCCCGACCGCCCCGAACCGCCGCTCTCCGCGGACTGCGGCGTCTCCTCTGAGGGCGCGCCGGCCGGCGGCGGGACGGGCGCGTCCTGTCCGGGGCCGTCGTCGGGAACGCCGCCTCCCCCGTCCGGGCCGCCCGGCCCGTCGCCGGGAGGTCCCGGGTCGTCGGGCGGTTCCGGGTCGTCGCCGTGCTCGTCGAGCACCTCGTCGAGCTTCTGCCGGTCCAGGCCGGGCGCGTCGAACGGGTCGCGGCGGCGCCGGTGCGGCAGCGCCAGCCGTGCCGCGGTCCGGACGTCGTCCGCCGTCACCGCGTCGCGGCCGTGCCAGGCGGCCAGCGCGATCGCGGCCCGCGCCGTCACCAGGTCGGCGCGCAGGCCGTCCACCTCGAACGACGCGCACACGGCGGTGATCCGGCGGAGCGCGGCGTCGGTCAGCTCCACGCCGGGCAGCCGGCGGCGGGCGGCGGCGATCCGCCGGGCCAGGTCCGCCTCGTCCGCGGCGAAGGCCGCCGCGAAGCCGTCCGGGTCGTCCTCGAACCGCAGCCGCCGCCGGACGACCTCGGCGCGCTCGGCCGGATCGCGGGTCGCGGCGACCTCGACGGTCAGCCCGAACCGGTCCAGCAGCTGCGGGCGCAGCTCGCCCTCCTCCGGGTTCATCGTCCCGACCAGCAGGAACCGCGCCGCGTGCCGGACGGAGACGCCCTCGCGCTCCACGTACGACTCGCCCATGGCCGCCGCGTCCAGCAGCAGGTCGACCAGGTGGTCATGGAGGAGGTTGACCTCGTCGACGTACAGGACGCCGCGGTGCGCCGCCGCGAGCAGGCCCGGCTCGAACGCCTTCACGCCCTCGGTCAGCGCGCGCTCGATGTCCAGCGAGCCGGTGAGCCGGTCCTCGGACGCGCCCACCGGCAGCTCGACCAGCCGCGCCGCCCGGGTCCCCGCCTCGCCCGAACCGTGCGGACCGTCCGGGCACGCCGGGTCGGGATCGTCCGGGTCGCAGGAGAAGCGGCAGCCCGGCACGACCGGCACCGGGGGCAGCAGCCCGGCCAGCGCGCGCACGATCGTCGACTTCGCGGTGCCCTTCTCGCCGCGGACCAGCACGCCGCCGACGCCCGGCGACACCGCGTTGATCAGCAGGGCGAGCTTCAGATCGGCCATTCCGACGACGGCGGAGAAGGGGTAGCGCGCGCGGGCGCGCCTCTCCGGCCGGCCGGCGTCCGTCGCCGACGCAGATCGCACGTCTCGTCGTCCTTCCTCGGGTGTCCACGCCCGTGGCGGTGCCTGTCCGACGGCCGGAGTCTCCTGGCTCCCGGATCACCGCTCCCCCTCGGCCTTCCAGCACCTCGTGGTGCCGTGGCCGCGTCGAGGGGGGCTCCCCTGGTCACAGTTGCGGGACAGCCCCGGATTCGCACCGGGTTCCTCCGCGTCCGTCGCCCGCCCAGGATCGCACACCGGCCGGACGCGCTCGACCCGGCCGTCTATCGGCGAAGTGCCGATCCATGTTGGCGATACGCCAATGAGATGGTCTACTGGTCGGTATGGAGCGACGCGCAGCCCCGCGCGGCGAGGCCGCCGGAGCCGCGACGCCGCGCCCGGGCGACACCCGGAGCCCGAAGGCCCGCTACCAGCGCCTGCCGCGCGACGAGCGGCGCGACCAGATCCTCGACGTCGCGCGCCGCATGTTCACCGAACTGCCGTACGCGGAGGTGGCCACCGCGGCGATCGCCCGCGAGGCCGGCGTCCAGCGCGGGCTCATCCACTACTACTTCGGCACCAAGCGGGAGCTGTTCCTCAAGGTCGTCCAGGGCCTGACGGCCACCGCGGCGGTGCAGGCCCCGCCGCCGGACGAGCGGATGACGCTGCCCGAGACGGTCGAGCTGTGCGTGAACCTCTTCCTCGACACCGCCGAGCGCAACGCCACCACCTGGTTCGCGGCGCTGGACGCGGAGGGCTTCGGGCAGGACCCGGAACTGCTCCACATCGTCAACCGGTTCCGCGACCGGACGGTCGAGCACATGCTCGCCGTCCTGCGGGTGCCCGCCCCGACCGGCACGCTGCGGGCCGTCCTGCGCATCTACTCCGGGCTCGCGGACGCGGCGACGCGGCAGTGGCTCCAGGAGCGGACCCTCGACCGCGCGCAGGTGCAGACGCTGCTGACCAGGTCGCTGCTGTCGATGGTCACCGACATCGCCCCCGCGCTGGAGGCCCAGGACGGAGCCGGGAGGCGACTAGAGACCGGGGACCGGCTGCTTCACGCCGCCGCGCACCGGGACGGCGAACCAGACGGCCTTCCCCCGGACGCCCGGGCCGAGCCGTGACAGCGTCCGCAGCATGCCCCAGCGCCCCCGCGACAGCTCCCGGACGATGCTGAGACCGCGCCCGCAGTCCCCGGACGTCCACGAGTAGCCGGGCAGCGACGCGTCGACGTGGGCGTCGAAGACGGCGCACCGCACCTCGGCGCCGGCCGGGGCGCCGGGACCTGCCGGGACGCCGGACGCGCGGGGCCCGGCGCCGGGCGGGTCGCCGAGGTAGAGCCACAGCTCGTGGGGACCGTGGTCGCCGGCGTGCTGGTGGGCGTTGGTGGCCAGCTCGCTCACCATCAGCTGCGCGTCGCCGATCACCTCGTCCCGCACGCCGAGCGAGGCGAGCGCGTCGCGCAGCACGCGGCGGGCGTGGCTCGCGCAGCCGGGCCCGCCGGGCAGCGCCCACACCCATCCCGGCCTGGCGCCGCCCGGCCCGCACGCACCCCCGGCGGCCATCGCGTCGGCCATGGCGGCGGCGTCGATCATCATGTCCGCGGCGAGGTCGGCCGCCGGGTCGGAGGGGGCGCCGGGCGGCGCCGCGCGGTCGGCGGCGGCCGGGACGCCGGCCGCCAGGTCGTGCCCGGCGCGCGGGGCGGCGGTGTGCCGCGGAGCGCGCCGGCTCGCGTCGGTGGTCTCAGGCGGGGTCTTCACGAGCGCCTCCCGCGGGCCGCCTGCCGGGAGCGCGGTCCGGTCGCCGTCACTATCGGTCCCCGAGCAGTCACGCATTCAAGACTCTCGTGAGATTCTCACGTACGCAAGCGCCTTGATGGAATTGCCCTGCCCTTCGTGCCGGGTTCGCCAATCGCGTTGTGGCGCGGCCCGAGAGCAGCGAGACTTCGCTCCCATGACCTACCGCCCCACCGTTCGTGGCCGCCGTCTGGCGCGGGAGCTCCGCAAGCTGCGCGAGGAGCAGGGACTCACCCTGCAGGAGGTCGCGGACCGGCTCGACTGGTCCAGGGCCACCGTCTCCCGCCTGGAGACCAGCCAGACCCGGCCGCGGCCCGGCGACATCGCCGACATCCTCGACCTGTACGGCGTGCCGAGCCCCGACCGCGACGCGCTGATCACGCTGGCCAGGCAGGCGGGGCAGCGCGGCTGGTGGACCGCCTACCAGGACGTCTTCGCGGGCAGCTACGTCGCGCTGGAGGACGAGGCGTCGCACATCCGCACCTGGGACCCGCAGCTCATCCACGGCCTGCTGCAGACCGAGGAGTACTCCCGCGCGGTCATCACGGCGGGCCGGCTGCTGCCCGCGCAGGAGGACATCGAGCGCCGCATCGCGGCCCGCAAGATCCGCCAGGCGCTGCTCGACCGCGAGAGCGCGCCCCGGCTCCAGGTGATCTTCGACCAGGCGGTGCTGCTCCGGCCCATCGGCGGCCGCGACGTGATGCGCGCCCAGCTGGAGTCCCTGGTCGAGGCGGTGAACCGCCCAACGGTGACCGTTCAGGTCCTCCCGTTCGCACAGGGGGGACATGCGGGCCTTGACGGACGTTTCACCATTTTGTCGTATCCGGACCCCGCAGACCCCGATATCGCCTACGTAGAGGGGACCATGGGCGACGTTTACCTTGAGAGCAGCGAGGCAATAGCAAAACATAGGGACCGCTTCGATCGGATCGAGGCGGCCGCCCTGTCCCCCGAGGAATCCGCGCACCTCATAGCCGAGGCAGCAAGGAGCAGCCTGTGACCAACCTGCAGCGCGAACTCAACGGAGCCACCTGGCGCAAGTCCTCCCGCAGTGGGAGCGGCGACCAGTGCGTCGAGGTGGCCCCCCTCTCCAGCGATCTACGCGCTGTTCGCGATTCGAAGGACCCCGGCGGACCGGCCCTGGTGCTGACGCCGGACGCCTGGCAGACCCTCCTCGACTCCATCCGGGAGGTCTGAGCACGACCCCGGAGGGCCGCGGCGCACGTCGCCGCGGCCCTTCGCCGTGCCCGCGCGCCGTGCCGGGGCCGGAACGGGGACCGGCGCGGTGACCCCGCCCTTCCCTCGAAAGTAGAACGTGTTCTAGTATCGCCCGTGCGGCGCCGACCCGGCGACGCGGCCCCCGCGACCGGAGGATGGCATCGTGACCGCGGAACTCAAGCTCGGCATCAACGTCGGCTACTGGCAGCGCGACCCCGAGGACCAGACCGAGACGGTGCTGGCCGCCGAGCGCTGCGGATACGACTCGGTCTTCACCGCCGAGGCCTACGGCTCCGACGCGTTCACCCCGCTCGCCTGGTACGCCGCCCGCACGTCCCGGATCAAGCTCGGCACCGCCGTCGTCCAGATGTCGGCGCGCACGCCCGCCGCCACCGCGATGCACGCGCTCACCCTCGACGCGCTGTCCGGCGGGCGCGTGATCCTCGGCCTCGGCGCGTCCGGCCCGCAGGTCGTGGAGGGCTGGTACGGGCAGCCGTTCCCCAAGCCGCTCGCCCGCACCCGCGAGTACCTCGACATCGTCCGGCAGGTCTGGCGGCGCGAGGAGCCGGTCACCAGCGAGGGCCCGCACTACCCGCTGCCGTACCCCGGCGGCGCCGGCCTCGGCAAGCCGCTCAAGTCGATCGTCCACCCCGTCCGCCCGGAGATCCCCGTCTACCTCGGCGCCGAGGGGCCCAAGAACGTCGCGCTGTCCACCGAGGTGGCGCAGGGCTGGCTGCCGCTGTTCGTCGACCCCGAGCAGATCGAGCCGGTGTTCGGCGCGTCGCTGGCGAACCGCCCCGACGGCTTCGAGATCGCCGCGACCGTCACCACGATCGTCACCGACGACCTGGCGTCCGCACTGGAGTTCGCCAAGATCCCCCTCGCCTTCTACATCGGCGGGATGGGCGCCAAGGACCGCAACTTCCACCTCGACCTCATCGGCCGGCTCGGCTACGCGGAGCAGGCCCAGCGCGTCCAGGAGCTGTTCCTCGACGGGCGCCGCGCCGAGGCGATCAAGGCCGTCCCCGACGACCTCGCCGACTCGATCTCGCTGCTCGGCCCCATCGGCCGGATCAAGGAGCGGCTCCAGCTCTGGCGCGACAGCCCGGTCAGCACCGTGCTGATCGCCGGGGTGAAGGACGAGCCGACGCTGCGCGCGATCAGGGAGATGGTCGACGGCTGAGCGAGAGGTCCGGTTCAGGCGGGGCCGCCCCTCCCCATTCCGGGGTGGGGCGCCCGTAACCGATCACACACGGCGCGATGGAATGGAGGCGGCGAACCGGGTGCTGCACCGAAGGCACCCGGAGATCAGAGACTGGAGATGGGACACACGATGTCCACGCAGGAAGACGCCGCCCGGCTGCTCGTGAGGACCCTCGAGGCGGAGGGCGTCGAATACGTCTTCGGCATACCCGGCGAGGAGAACATCCACTTCGTCCACGCCCTGAACGACTCACCGATCCGCTACATCCTCGTCCGCCACGAGCAGGGCGCCGCGTTCATGGCCGAGATCTACGGCCGCCTCACCGGCAAGGCCGGCGTCGCCTCCGCCACCCTCGGCCCGGGCGCGATCAACCTGCAGCTCGGCGTCGCCGACGCCACCACCAACAGCACCCCCGTCGTCGCGATCTCCGCCCAGGTCGGCCTCGACCGCATCTACAAGGAGTCGCACCAGATCGTCGACCTGGTGTCGCTGTTCCGTCCCATCACCAAGTGGTCCGAGCTGGCCCCGACCGCCGAGGCGCTGCCGGAGATGGTCCGCAAGGCGTTCAAGACCGCGCAGACCGAGCGGCCCGGCGCCGTGTACCTCGCCATCCCCGAGGACGTCGAGTCCGCGAAGGTCTCGGACGCGCTCAGGCCGCTGCCGGTCAACATCGTCCGGCCGCAGGAGCCGTCGCCGTCGCAGATCGCCCGCGCCGCCGACGTGATCGCCCTCGCCCGGCAGCCGATCGTCCTCGCCGGCCACGGCGCCACCCGCGACCGCGCGAGCGACGCGCTGATCCACTTCTCCGAGCGCCTCGGCCTGCCCGTCGCCACCACCTTCAACGGCAAGGGCGTCTTCCCCGACGACCACCGCAACGCCCTCGGCGCCGTCGGCTTCATGCGCCACGACTACGTCAACTTCGGCTTCGACGAGGCGGACGTCCTCATCGCCGTCGGCTACGAGCTGCAGGAGTTCGACCCCGTCAAGATCAACCCGAACGCCGACAAGAAGATCATCCACATTCACCAGTCGCCCGCCGAGGTCGACGACCACTACCCCGTCACCGTCGGCATCCAGGGCGACATCTCCCGCTCCCTGCGCGCCCTCGCCGACAGCGTCCACCGCCGCTGGGACGTCAACGGCACCGGCGAGAAGATCCGCCGGATGATGCGCGACGAGCTCGCCGAGGGTGCCGCCGAGGACGGCTTCCCTCTCTCCCCCCGCCGCATCGTCGCCGACGTCCGCGCCGCCATGGGCCGCGCCGACATCGTCCTCGCCGACACCGGCGCGGTGAAGATGTGGATGGCCCGCATGTACCCGACGTACGAGCCGAACACGCTCCTCGTCTCCAACGGCCTGTCGTCCATGGGCTTCTCGGTCCCCGGCGCCATCGCCGCCAAGCTCGCCCACCCCGACCGCAGGGTCCTCGCCGCCACCGGCGACGGCGCGTTCCTGATGAACTCCCAGGAGCTGGAGACCGCCGTCCGCGAGAACATCCCGATCACCGTCCTGATCTGGGACGACTCCGCCTACGGCCTGATCGAGTGGAAGATGGACCTCGACATGGGCACCAGCTCCCACATCAAGTTCGGCAACCCCGACTTCGTGAAGTACGCCGAGAGCTTCGGCGCCCGCGGCTACCGGGTGGAATCCGCCGCCGAGCTCCTCCCCACCCTCCGCAAGGCCCTCGCCGAGGACACCGTGTCCGTCATCACCGTCCCGGTGGACTACTCCCACAATCTGCAGCTGACCGACAAGCTGGGCGACCTGACCGGCCCGTTCTGATCATCCGCCGCGGTGTTCATGGTCTCGAATGACCATTCGAGACCATGAACATCGCGTGACCGTTCGATTACCCTTAGTTTGGCGTGCATGCCAACAAGTGCACACGAGCTCCCGCTGGAGATGGTCCGCAACCGGCCCGAGCTCGTCCCCACCATCCTGCGGACCGTCTTCGGCCTGGACATCCTCGGCGAACCCAGCATCACGTCCGAGTCCTTCGCGGATCTGAACCCGGCCGAACTACGGTGCGACGCCACCGTCCTGTTCGACACCCGGGACAAGCGCGCCCACGGCGTCATCGTCGAGTCGCAGCAGCGGTTCGACGGCGGCAAGCAGTACAGCTGGCCCGCCTACATCGCGCTGCTCCGGCTACGCCACAAATGCGGAGCGACGCTGCTCGTCCTCTGCCCGGACGAGAACAGCGCCCGCAGATGCGCCGCCCCCATCGACATGGGGCATCCCAACTGGGTGCTCGAACCCCTGACCGTCCACCCCGGCATGCTCCCCCCGATCACCGACCCCGACGAAGCCGCCCGCATGCCCGAGCTCGCCGTCCTCAGCGCCCCAGCGCACGCCGACGGCCCGCACGCAAAAGACGTGGTCAGCGCCGTCGCGGCGGCCATCGACACGCTCACCGGAGACACCGGCCCTCTGTACCATGACTACCTGAGGACGCTGCTCTCCGACGCTGCACGCAAGCTCCTGGAGGACACTGTGAAGACCGCCGGCTACGAGTGGCAGTCAGACTTCGCCAAGAAGCACATAGCCGAAGGACTCGCTGAAGGACGGGCCGAGGGACGAGCTGAAGGGCGGGCCGAGGGAGAGGCGATCGGCGAGGCCAGGTTCCTGCTCCGCATCCTCAAGAACCGCGGCATCACCGTCCCCGACGAAGTCCGCGAGCGCATCACGAGCTGCACCGACACCGACCAGCTCGAACGCTGGGGCGACCGAGCACTCGTCATCGACCGCGCCGAGCAGCTCTTCGACTGATGTCCCGGCCGCCCCCGCTGCCGAGCGGGGGCGGCCACCTCCGAACGCCATCGAAGCTCCGCGCCCGGCTCGCTCTGCTGAGCGCATCGGCCTCGGGGAAGAGACCATGGACATCAAGAACTACGAGTGGCAGTCGGACTTCGCCAAGAAGCACATCGCCGAGGGATACCGCCAGGGCATGGCCAAGGTGGTGTTGCGAGTTCTGGACAGGCGGGGGGTCGTCGTCACGGACGAGACGCGCGACCGGATCGCCGGTTGCGACGACATCGAACAGCTTGAGCGCTGGCTCGACCGCGCGGTCGACATGGACGTTGCGGACGGCCTCTTCGACTGATGCGGGTCCGGTCCCGTCCTGTGGTGGGCGGGACCGGTTCGTGGGTTGGGGTCACGGGGGGCGGACCGTCCTGTTCGCTTCTCCGGGCGGCATCTCGGGCCGTTCTGGCGGGAGATCCCGGACGCGGTGAGCAAAGCACGATCCGCCGGATGATGCTGACGTCGGCCGACCAGGGCGGGGCAGCGTGATCAACTCTGCGGGCGGTTCTCGGTGGTGGAGCGGTTGAGGAGGAGGCCGGCGGCGGCGAGGAGGGCCAGGACGATCACGGCGCCGCCGTAGATGTCGGCGGTGTCGCGCAGGCCGATGTGCGTGGTGGCGATGCCGGCGGCGATCGCGGGCAGGCTGAACGCGAGGTAGCTGAGGGTGTAGACGGTCGCGAAGAGGGCCGCCCGGCGGGCCGGTTCGGCGAGGGACGCGGCGATGCGGAAGGCGCCGAGGAACGCGGCCCCGAAGCCGAAGCCGGAGATCACGGTGGCGGTGAAGAACAGCGGTGTGGACGCGGCGGCGAGCGCGGTGAGGGTGAGGGCGAGGCCGGCCGCGAGGACGACGGAGCCGCCGATCATCATGGGGCGGGGGCGGCGGGCGCCGGTCGCGATGACGGCGGTGGCGCTCGCGACCATCAGCGCGAAGACGACGAGTCCACCGACGAGGTGGCTGCGGACCCCGAGGACGCCGGCGGCGAGCGAGGGGCCGAGCGACATGTAGAGGCCGACGACGCCCCAGGTGGCGATCAGGCTGGGGACGATCAGCAGGAACGTGCCGCGGGCGCCGCGGGGGACGCTGACCTGCGGGCGCAGCGAGGCGAGCGCGCCGGGACGGCGGGCGGACGTCTCCGGCATGAGCAGCATGGCGGCGGCGGCGAGGGCGCACAGCGCGGCGAGCAGCCAGTAGACGAGGGTGGTCGGCGCGGGCGCGTACTGGACGAGCAGGCCGGAGCCGAGGGCGCCGGCGCCGAGGCCGATGCCCGGGGTGGCGCTGTTGACGAGGGAGGCGAGGCGCTGGTCGTGCGGGGGCTGCAGGTCGACGAGGCCCGCGCTGATCGCGCCGGTGGCGGTGCCGGTCGCGAGGCCCTGCAGGATGCGGGCGGCGACGAGCCAGCCGACACCGTCCGCGGCGACGAACATCAGCATGGCGGCGACCTGGGCGACCAGCGCGGCGGCGAGCACGGGACGGCGCCCGATGTGGTCGGAGAGGGCGCCGACGGTGACGAGCGCGGCCAGCAGCGCGAGAGCGTAGACGGCGAAGACGACGGTCAGCGTGGTCGCCGAGAACTTCCATTCGGCCTGGTAGACGACGTAGAGGGGGGACGGCGCGGCGGCCGCGGCCATGAAGGCGAGGAGGGTGGCGGCGAGGGTCCAGAAAGCGGCGGCGCGGGGCAGCCGGCGGGTCCGCGGGCGCGCGGCGGGTTCGGCGGCCGGGAGGGCGGTGGTCACGGCGAACTCCTAAAGCAAAGATATTGGCTTTAAGAGACCGTACTCCCCTCCGGACACTAAAGCAAAGATTATTGCGTTAACCTGGCCCCATGAGCACCGCCACCCGTTCCGCGGCGGCGCGGCCCGGCGGGCGCAGCGCCCGCGTCCGGGACGCGGTGCACCGCGCGGTCACCGAGCTGATCTGCGAGCGCGGCGCCGACCGGGTCACGATCCCCCTGGTCGCGTCGCGCGCGGGCGTCAACCCGACGACGGTCTACCGACGCTGGGGCACCGTGCCCGCGCTGCTGGCCGATGTGGCCGCCAAGGAGTTGGACGCCGACGCGCCTCCGCCGCCGACCGGCGACCTGCGCGCCGACCTCGCGGCGTACGCCGAGTGGGACCTGGCGCATCTGTCGCGCCCCGGCGGCATCGCGTTCTTCCGCGCGGAGGTCGCGGACGACCTCGACGAGCGCAAGGCGGGCCTGCGGGAATGCCTCCGGCAGGTCAACGGCGACCTGGAGGCGGTCGTCGCCGCGGCCCGCGCGGGCGGTGAGGCCGACCCGCCGCCGGTCGAGGAGATCATCGACCGGGTGGTGGCGCCGCTGTACTTCCGGGTCGTCTTCTCGATCCCGGGCACCGACGCCCGTTTCGCCCGGAGGCTGGCCGAGGAGTTCCTCGACGGGCGGTCCTGACCGGGACGCGGCCGCCCCCGCCGCCGCGTCCCGGACGCGGATCAGGCGCGGCAGAGGATCTCGCCGTGCGTGACGGAGTACCAGCCGTCCTCGGCGGCGGCCCACTCCTTCCAGCCCTCGTAGACGCGCTGCAGTTCCTCGCGGGTGGCGTGGCCGGCGGCGACGGCCTTGTCCGCGACGGACGAGTCCCGCATCCGGCCTCCCCATGACTCGCTCCACCACTCGCGCTCCTCCGGGGTGGCATAGCACCAGGCCGACGCGGACGCGGTGACGTCGGTGAACCCGGCCCGCCGCGCCCAGGAGACCAGCCGCCGCCCGCCCTCCGGCTCGCCGCCGTTGCCGCGGGCCACCTTGTAGTAGATGTGCCGCCAGGGGGCCATGGCCTCGGGTTCCGGGTACCAGATCATGGTGCCGAAGTCGGCCTCGCGGGCGGCGACGATCCCCCCGGGCTTGGCGACCCGGCGCATCTCGGCCAGCGCCCGGACGGGGTCGGCGATGTGCTGCAGGACCTGGTGGGCGTGGACGACGTCGAAGGTGTCGTCGGGGAAGTCCAGGGCGTGGACGTCGGCGACGGCGAACTCGACGTTGGTCACGCCCTTGGCCTCGGCGTTGCGGCGGGCCTCGGCCAGGACGACCTCGGCGGCGTCGGTGGCGGCGACGCGTCCGGGCGCGACCAGCTCGGCCATCCCGGCGGTGATGGTGCCCGGACCGCAGCCGACGTCCAGCACCGAGAGCCCGGCACGCAGGTGCGGGACCAGGTACGCGGCGGAGTTCTCGACGGTGCGCCACTGGTGCGCGCTCAGCACGTTCGCGTGGTGGCCGTGGGTGTAGGTCGCGTTCGCGGACATCGGGATCACCTCTCTGTCGATGTCCGTACCCTACGCCGACTTCTCAGAATTTGAGAACTGAATCTCGTATAATGAGACAGTGTCGGCGTGCGGACATGCGGAAGGGGGCCGAGGCGCGATGCCTCGGCCCCCTTCCGGAGCCGGTTCGTCAGGCGGCCGCCGTCAGGCCGCCTTCCCCGTCATGCGACCTTGCTCGCCAGGCCGGGTTGCTCGCCAGGTCGCGTTGCTCGTCATGCGGCCAGGGCGATGCGCCGGGCGGCGACGCGCCGCGCGGCGGGGACCGCCGGGACGGGCGCCGGGGCGGGCAGCGGTTCGATCATGGCCAGCGCCGGCGGAACCTCGGCGTAGGCGTTCAGCGTCGCGTGGGTGAGTTCGGTGAGCCACGGCTGCACGACGGTCCGCTCGGCGGGCCCGTCCAGCCGCGGGTGGGTGAGATGGAATGTGCCGGTCGCTTCGCTCACTGTCGACACCCCTTCCTTGACCCGGCGGCCCCGCGCCTGTGCGGCGGCCACCGGTTGTCACATACCCCTAGGTACGTAGGCACAAGCCACTCGGTTCGGCGCCTGTTCCCAATCGCCCCAGGTTGTCCCCTAAGTCACATCCCAACCTAGAGCCCCCCTCGGACATTTCTCGAACAGATATTCGGCTAGTCGGGGGCGGGCGCGGGGTCGGTGGTGACCGAGCGGAGCAGCGGCCGGCTCAGCGCGCTCGCGCCGGCGATCCCGCCGAACCCCAGCGCCACGAACGCGGCGAGCGTCACCGCCCCGGACGCGCCGAACCCGATCGCGAACGGCGAGGCGAAGAACAGCCCGGTCGCCAGCGAGCCGCCGCCCATCACGACGAGCGGGATGAGCGTCTCCTGCCGCCGCGCCCGGTCCAGCACCCGCAGCGGGGTGCCCGCGAGGCGCAGCATCGCGTAGGCCTGCCGCCGGTCCAGCACGGCCGAGGCGCCGGTGATGCCCGCGCTGGTGATCGCGATGAGGAACGACACGGCCAGCACGGTGAGCGCCCCCGTCCGCAGGTCGGCGAACAGCTGC
This sequence comes from Actinomadura nitritigenes, assembly GCF_017573545.1. Classification (GTDB taxonomy): domain Bacteria; phylum Actinomycetota; class Actinomycetes; order Streptosporangiales; family Streptosporangiaceae; genus Spirillospora; species Spirillospora nitritigenes. The sequence goes on from NZ_JAGEOK010000027.1 coordinate 28,887, forward strand.
GCCTCGCTCCGGTCCTCGTCGGCCGGGGTGGTGGCCACGTGGCCGGGGACGGCCGCGGTGAGCGCCGTACGAGCCCGGTCGACGGCGCCCGCACCGCCGCGCACGGTGATCGCCACGACGGCGGCGCCCTCCACCGGGCTCCCGGCGACGGGCGGCCGCACCGCGACGCCCGCGTCGATCCCGTCCAGCCTGCCCCTGACCTGCTCGGCGACGGCGGCGGCGCGCCCGGGCGGGACGCTCAGCCGCAGTTCGCCGGAGTCCCCCGTCCCAGTGGCCGCCCCGCTGAGCAGGGCGAGGAACCCGGCGACGAACCCGGTCAGCGCGACGCCGGCGACCGTCCGCCAGGCGGAGCGCGGGTCGTCCATCAGCCGGCGCCCGGCCAGCAGCCGTGCCGGGCTCCGCGCGAGGCCGACCGTGATCCGGCCGATCAGCGCGACCACCCACGGCCCGGCGAGATTGATCGCGAGGAACGCCAGCACGAGGAACGCCAGCATGATCACCAGCCCGAGCCGCCCGAGGCCGGTCAGCCCGCCGCTCGTCGCGCCGAACGCGACCACGACGGCGCCGAGCACCAGCAACCGGACGGCGCGCATCGCGGGCGGCGTCTCGCGCCGGGCGACGCCGAGCGGGCTCACCACGACGCGGCGCAGCCCGGCGACCGCGCTGGCGCCGACGAGGACGGGCACCGCCGCGAGCACCGCCCCGGCGACGGGGAGGCCCGGCCACAGGTCGGAGGCATACCAGCCGCCGCCCGCGATGGTGATGCGGGTGAGCGCCGGGATCGCCGCCGCGTACAGGGCGGTCCCGGCCAGCGCGCCCGCCGCCGCGGTGACCACGGCCTCCGCGGTGGTGATCGCGACGACCTGCCCGGGGGTGGCGCCGACCAGCCGCAGCGCGGCGAGCCTCCGGTCGCGGCGCGCGACGGTCAGCCGGGCGGCGGCGCCGCCGAACACCAGCAGCGGGACGACCATCAGCACCGACGCGATCGCGACGAGCGCCTGGTAGGCGCCGGAGAACGCGGTGGCGCCGGTGGAGTAGCGGGCGATCCGGGTGGGCGCGGCGGTGCCCTCCATGCCGGAGAGGCCGTCGCGGGGCGCCGTCATCGCGGGGTCGCCGGGGGCGTGGCCGACCACGGCGACGAGCTCCCCGGGATGGACGAGCGCGGCCCGTCCGAGGGTCCCGGCGCGGGCCGGGAAGCGGCCGGCGAGCTGGTCGGACGGCAGGTCCTTCATCAGCCGGGCGAGCGCGGGCGAGGTCCACGTCTCCCCCGGCCTCGGGAAGCGCGGCATGCCGGGCGGGGCGGGCGCGTCCGGCTTCAGCGCCGCCAGGTCCACGACGGTGATCGGCTTGCCGCGGACGTGGTCGGTCGCGAGCGCCTCGATCATCACGGGGGCCGCGGCCGCCTTGCCGGGGTGCCGCCAGGCGTCGGCGCGGGTCCGCTGCGCGAACGCGAGGTTGGCCGTCACCGCGAACAGCAGCAGGCCCGTCGAGACGGCCACCGCGGCGAGGGTGAGCCCCGAGCCGAGCAGGTTGCGGCGGCCCCCGCCGCGCAGCAACCGCCAGGTCAGGTCCAGCGTGCCGCGCATCACGCCGCCCCGGGGACCGGCTGCCGGACGCGGCCGTCGCGGACGTGCACCGTCCGGTCGCACCAGCGCGCCACGGACGGGTCGTGCGTCACCACGACCAGCGACGCGTCGTTGTGCCGGGTCGCCTCGGTCAGCAGCCGCATCGTCTCGTGGCCGGTGGCCTGGTCGAGGGCGCCGGTCGGCTCGTCGGCGAAGACGACCGCCGGGCGCGGCGCCAGCGCGCGGGCGATCGCGACCCGCTGCGCCTGCCCGCCGGACAGCTCGCCCGGCCTCCGGCCCTCCAGCCCGGCGAGCCCGAGCGGGCCGAACCAGGTCCGGGCGGCCGTGACGGCCTCGCGGCGCGGCGTGCCGTTCAGCATGAGCGGGAGCGCGACGTTCTCCTCGGCGGGCAGTTCGGGGAGCAGCTGCCCGAACTGGAACACGAACCCGAACCGGGTGCGCCGCAGCGCGCTGCGGCGGCGCTCGCCGAGCGCGTCGATGCGCTGCCCGAGCAGGTGCACCTCTCCCGCGTCCGGTCGCATGATCCCGGCGAGGCAGTGCAGCGGGTGGACTTGCCGGACCCGCTCGGCCCCATGATCGCGACTGCCTCGGCGCGGCCGATCGCGAGGTCGACGCCGTCCAGCGCGACGGCGGCGCCGAACCGCTTGGCCAGGCCGCGGCCCGTCAGGACCGGCTCCGGCCCGGCGAGGGGACGGGGCTCGCTCACGCCGCGGCCCTCCGCCGCTCCCCGGCCGACCGCAGCTCGATGACCTCGCCGGACGCCGAGCCGGTCCCCGCGCCGGTCCCCGCGCCGGGCCCAGTGCCCGGTCCGGGCTCGGCGTGGTCCGACGGGCCGCGGGAGCGCCGGTCCCGGACCGACTCGACGATCTCCCGGACGGGGATCACCAGCCCGCCGTAGATCACGAAGACGGCGAACACGACGATGAGGGGGGTGTAGATCAGTTCCATGGCTCCAGCGTGCGCGCGGCGGGGGCGCGCGTACATCGGGCACAGGTCCGGTCCCCGGCGGCCGCCCATCGGCCGAACGGCCGATCCCGGGGTCCGCTCCGGGTCGTAATCTGCATAATCGTGAGCGATACGGGAACGGGGCTCGACCGCGTCCACTCGGTGGGCGGGTGCCTCATGCGCATCGCGTACGGCGGCTTCGCCTCGCTGTACCTGCTGGCCGGGCTCATCGCGGTCCACCACGAGCGGCCGCAGATCTGGCTGATCGTCTTCGCCGCGGTGGCCAACGCGGCGGTCCTCGCCCCGGGCCGGTGGCGGATCCGCGCGGCGTTCGGCGCGGGCGCGCTGTCCCTGCTCGGCACCCTCTACATCAGCACCGCCGCCGACCTGCACCACAGCAACCCCGGCGTGGCCGCCGAGATCGGCGGGCTGCTCATCGTCATCGCCCGGGCGGTCTGGAAGGCGCCGCGGGACCGGCTCGTGCCGCTCGCGGTGCTGCTCGGCGCGGCGGTGCTGGCCGTCCCGCTGCGCTGGTCGCCGGTCGCCGCGCTGGTGTTCACGGCGCCGCTCGGCATCACGGTCGCGGTCGCCCTCGGCGTCGGGCTCTACCTGCGCGCGATCGACGCCCGCCGGGCCCGGTCGCTCGCGGCGGCGCGCCGCGACGAGCGGCTGGAACTGGCCCGCGACCTGCACGACTTCGTCGCCCACCACGTGACCGGCATCGTCGTCCAGGCGCAGGCCGCGCGGTTCGCGGCGCAGTCGGGCGCCGCGCAGTCGCCCGAGCGGCTCGACACCATGTTCGCCGGGATCGAGAAGGCGGGCACCGAGGCGCTGACGTCGATGCGGCAGATGGTCGGGCTGCTGCGGGACGCGCAGCACACCGGCGCGGCCGACGGCGAGGCGTTCGGGGCGGCGGGCAGGACGGCGAGCGGCGCGGCGGGCGGCGCGGCGGGTGCGGCGGCGACCCGCCCGGTCGGCGACCTCGGCCGGCTCCGCGACCTGGTCGCCGGGTTCGCCGACCCGCCCGCCACCCTCGCGCTCGCGCCCGACCTCGGCCCGCTGCCGCCCGAGGTCGCCGCCTCGGTGCACCGGGTGGTGCAGGAGTCGCTGACCAACGTCCGCAAGCACGCCGCGGACGCCGCGTCCGTCCGGGTCGCGGTCGCGCGGGCGGCCGGCGGGTCGGTCGAGGTGAGCGTCCGCGACGACGGGCAGGGCCGGGGCCGGCGGCTGCCGTCCTCGGGGTTCGGGCTGGCCGGGCTGACCGAGCGGGTGAACGCGCTCGGCGGCCGCCTCCGCGCCGGCCCCCGCCCGGAGGGCGGCTGGGAGGTCGTCGCCCTCCTCCCCGCCGCCGGGAACGAGTGACCCGCGGCCGTCTGCGGCCCGGCGCCGAGGACAGGGCAAAATGATCCCGTGACCATCCGCGTACTGATCGCCGACGACCAGGAGATGGTCCGGACCGGGTTCCGGATGATCGTCGACTCGCAGCCCGACATGGAGGTGGTCGGGGAGGCGGCCGACGGCGCCGGGGCCGTGGCGCTGGCCCGGCGGCTCCGCCCGGACGTGTGCCTGTTCGACATCCGGATGCCGAAGATGGACGGCCTGGAGGCGACCCGGCTCGTCGCGGGCCCGGACGTGGCGGACCCGCCCCGGGTGGTGATCGTCACGACGTTCGACATGGACGAGTACGTGTACGGGGCGCTGCGCGGCGGCGCGGTCGGGTTCCTGCTCAAGGACAGCGGGCCGGCGCTGCTGCTGGAGGCGGTGCGTGCGGCGGCGAACGGGGAGGCGCTGGTGTCGCCCTCGATCACCGTCCGGCTGCTGGAGCACCTGGCGCGCCCGCCCGCCGCGCCCGCGCCGCCCCGCGAGCAGCCGACGGAGCGGGAGCTGGAGGTGATCCGGCTCGTCGCGCGCGGCCGCACGAACGAGGAGATCGCCGGGGAGCTGTTCGTGTCGCTGTCCACGGTGAAGACCCACCTCGGCAGCGTGCACCGCAAGCTGGGCGCGCGGAACCGGGTCGAGGTCGCGGCGTGGGCGTGGGAGTCCGGCCTGATGGCCTAGCGGGTTGCGGACCGGAGCACGGCGCCGCGGCGCGCACATCGGAGGAGCACGGGGGAACGGCACTGGCACCGGAGTCGATCGAGGGCATCCCCGTGACCGTGGTGGTCATCTGGATCCTGTGCGCGGCCGGATGGGGCGTGGTCCTCGCGGGGCTGCGCCGCGGGCTGCGCGGCCGGGAGCGGGGCCCGGCGCTGTTCGCGCACACCGTCACCCCGGCGGGCGTCGTCCTGACGTTCGCCGTGCTCGGGTACGGGTCGCTGTACGCGACGATCGCGCTGGCCGCGGAGTGGTGGTCGCTGGCGGCGGTGACGGGGTTCCAGCCGGCCCGGCTCGTGGCCGGTGGCGGCCTGCGGCGGCTGGCCGCGTGGCTGCTGGTGACCGCCGCCGTGACGTATGTGACGGGGCGCCTCGTCCTCGGCCGGTAGCGGCGGCCGCTCCCGAAAGATCCCCTGGAAGAGCGCGAACCCTTCGGGGCCCAAGCCAGTCAAAGATACGTAGTATCCGAAGCAGCGAACGGTAAAAAGGGGCCCTCGGAGGTGAAACCATGCCGTGTGCGCTATGCGGCGACATCATCCCGTCCGAGGTCGCCCGGTGCCCGGCATGCGGGGCCTGGGCGCGGCGCCGCGACTTCCGCGCCGTCGGGGTGGCGGTGTTCATGCTGCTGGGCTTCGACGCGTTCGTCTCGCTCGGGTCGGGGATCAGCCTGCTGCGGATGGCGCGCCCGCTGCACGACGCCACTCATGACACCTACGACGCGTCCGTGACGGACAAGGCCCTCACGCCGTACCAGGACGTGTTCCTGATCGGCGCGATCATGGCGGCGGTCACCGGGATGCTGTACCTGGCGTGGCTGTGGCGCGCGTACGGGCAGTCGCCGGGGCCGCACCGGCACCACCGCGCGTGGGTGCTGCTCGGCTGGTTCTGCCCCGTGGTGAACCTGTGGCTGCCGCCGCGCATGGTCTACGAGGTGTGGGTGAACAGCGGCCGGTACCGGACGACGGAGCGGCAGGCGGCGGGCCTCGTCGTGGCCGCCTGGTGGGCGTGCGCGCTGGTCGGCCTGCTGCTCGCCCGGATGTTCGGCCACGGCAGCGTCGACACGCTCGCCGACGCCCGTTTCGACGTGCACGTGGGCGTCGCCGCGTCCGCGTTCCAGGCGCTCGCCGCCGCGCTGTGCATGGCCACCGTCTTCAAGATCACCCGCCTCCAGGTGGCGCGCGACTAGTTCGGGGACGGGCCGGACGAGCCTCCGCTGGTGTGCCAGAGGGGCGCGCGCGGGGGCCGTTTGACGGCGGGTCCGGCATGGCCGATGTCGGAGTACGGGGACATCGCGAAACCGGTCGGCTGGACGACGCGGCGGCCGGCCGGGCGGCCCTGCGGTCCCCGCCGGGCCATCGCGGAGCGGACGGCGTCCAGGCCGCCGCGCCGCCACTCCTCGTAGAGGGTGTTCAGGTCCCAGCAGGCGGTCGCGGTGATCGAGACGGCGCGGGCCCCGGCGTGCCGGACCCGGCCCCGGACGACCAGCAGCCACGAGCCGAACACGGTCGCGGCGCACCGCTCCTGCACCGACTCGAAGAACGCCAGGTCGACGGGGCCGGTGGCGTCGTCCAGCGTGGCGAAGATGACGCGCTGGCCCGACCGCACCGCAGGGGTCTGCGTCGCGACCTTCACCCCGGCGACCAGCACGTCGGATCCGGCGGGGCGGCCCGGCAGCGCGGCGGCGCGGACGATCCCGAGGCCGTCGAGGAGCCCGTCGTAGAACCCGAGGACGTGCCGGCTGACGTCCATGCCGAGGACGTCCAGCTCGGCCTCGACGATCTCGGCGGGCGTCATCGGCGGCAGCTCGCCGAGCGGGACGGGTTCGGCGAGGCCGGGCTCGGCGCCGGACAGGCCGCCGTCGCCGTCCTCGTGGTCGAGCGGCAGCTGCCCCTCGACGGGCGCGGCGCCGGAGCGGCGGGGCCGGGAGGTGACGCGGTCGAGGGCGCCGACCCGGCAGAGCAGGTCGCGGCGCGGCACCGGCCCGCCGCCGGGGCCGCCCGGGTACAGCGCGTCGAACGCCCCGGCGAGGACGAGCCGCTCGGCGGTCGGGCGGGACACCCGGGCGCGCCGCCAGAAGTCGGTCAGCGACGCGTACGGCCGCGCGCCGACGATCGCGCCGACCTCGGCGTCGCTGATGCCCCTGACCTCGTTCAGCGCGACGCGGATGCCGGTGGCGCCGCCCTCGGAGACGGGTTCGGCGTGCCACTGCGGCGCGGACCGGTTGACGTCCAGCGGCAGGATCGGGACGCCGAAGTGCCGCGCGTCGTCCAGGATGACCCGCTTGGGGTACATGCCGGGATCGTGGGTGAGGACGCCGGCGTAGAACGCGGCGGTGTGGTGCCGCTTCAGCCAGGCGGACTGGTAGGTCGGCAGCGCGAACGACGCGGCGTGCGCCTTGCAGAACCCGAACGCGCCGAACGCGGTGAGCGTCCGCCAGACCCGTTCGACGGTCGCCTCGCCGTAGCCGCGCGCGAGGGCCTTCTCGCGGAACCAGGCGCCGACGACGGCCTGGCCGCGCTCGTGGTTCAGGCTGCGCCGCGCCGCCTCCGCCGTCGACAGCCCGCAGCCGGTCATCACGTCGAGGACGCGCAGCACCTGCTCGTGGAAGACGACGACGCCGAGGCTCTCCCGCAGCACCGGTTCGAGGTCGGGATGCGGGTAGTCCGGGGCGCGGGTCCCGGCACGGGCGTCCAGGAACGGCGTCACCATGTCGGAGTTGACCGGTCCGGGGCGGAACAGCGAGATGTCGATGACGAGGTCGTCGAGGTTCCACGGCTGGAGCCGGCCGATCAGCTCGCGCTGGCCGGGCGACTCGATCTGGAAGCAGCCGAGCGTGCGGGACGTGCGGATCAGCGCGAAGGTGTCGGGGTCGTCGCGCGGGACGGCCTCCAGATCGATCTCCTCGCCGGTGGTCCGCGCGACCTCGGCGACCGCGTGCGCCATCGCCGACTGCATCCGGACGCCGATGACGTCGAGCTTCAGCAGGCCCATCGCCTCGACGTCGTCCTTGTCGAACTGGCTCATCGGGAACCCGAGCGCGCTCTGCTCGACGGGCACCCGGTCGCGCAGCGTCGCGTTGGACAGCAGCACCCCGCACGGGTGCATCGCGATGTGCCGGGGCAGGCCGTCCAGCCGTTCGGCGATGCGGAACAGCACGTCGAGGCGGCCCTGCGACAGGTTGCTCTGCCGCAGCTCCGGCAGGTCCCGCAGCGCGGCGCCGATCTGGCTCGCGCGGATGTGCGGGAACGCCTTGGCGATCGCGTCGATCTCCTGCGGCGGCAGCCCGACGGCGTTGCCGACGTCGCGGATCGCGCTGCGCGCCCGGTAGGTCTCCATCATCGACACGCACGCGGTGCCGTCGGCGCCGTACCGGGCGAACAGCGCCTCGTACGCCTCCAGCCGCCGCGCCGACTCCACGTCGAGGTCGATGTCGGGCAGGCCCTCGCGGCTGTCGGCGAGGAACCGCTCCATGACCAGGTCGTGCCGGAGCGGGTCGAGGTCGCCGATGCCGAGCAGGTGGTTGACCAGGCTGCCCGCCCCCGAGCCGCGGATCGCGCAGCGGATGCCGCGCGACCGGATCAGCGCGGCGGCGTCGGCGACCGTGAGGAAGTACGAGGCGAGCCCCTTGCGGGCGATCACGCCCAGCTCGTCGGCGAGCCGCGTCTCGGCGCGCCGCGACCCCGCGAGGCCGCGCCGGGCCATCCCCTCGGCGCAGCGGGCGGCGAGCCGGGCGTGCGGGTCACCGGCCGCCTCGGGCAGGTGCACCGCGTCCATCCCCAGGTCGCGGCCCGGATCCAGGACGCACCGCTCGGACAGCCGCCGGGTCTCGGCGAGCAGTTCGTCCGCCTCGTCCGGGCCGCAGGCCAGCTCCGCGACCCGGCGCATCTGCGGCACCGACTTCAGGTAGGCGTGCCCGGTGCGGTCGTCGAGGTGCCGGCGGTCCAGCGGGACGAGGCGCCGCGTCACGTCCAGCACCTGCGCCACCGGATGGTCGGCCGGTTCGAGGTACCGGACGGCGTTGGCGAGCACCGCGGGCACCCCGGACGCCCGGGCGAGCGCGAGCGTCCGCGCCGCCCGGTGCCCGTCGCCCACGTCGTGGTGGTCCACGATCTCGATCACCGTCTCGGCGGTCGCCCGCCAGGCGTCGAGGAGCCGGGACGCCAGGTCGGGGCGCCGCGCCGCGATCGCCCGTCCCACATCGGAGGCGGGGCCGAGCAGGACCACGAGCCCCTCGGCATGGGCGCCGATCATCTCCCGCGTGGTCACCGGGTGCCCCCGCTCGCCCGCCGCGTGCGCCGCGGTGACCAGCCGGCACAGCGACCGCCATCCGGTGCGGCCCTCGGCCAGCACCACGACGCGCTCGCCGCCGGCGAGGCCGAGGTCGGCGCCCACGACCGCGCCGATCCCCGCGGCGTCGCACGCCTGGACGTGCCGGACCGCGCCGTACAGGCCGTCCCGGTCGGTCAGCGCGAGCGTCTCCAGGCCGAGGTCGGCCGCGCGCGCGGCCAGCGCGGCGGGCGGCGCCACGCCGTACCGGAGCGAATACGCCGAAGCGACGTGAAGGTGCACGTCAATCCCATACCCGGGATAGCAGCCAGCTGTCGGACACCGCGTCGTAACGCAGCTCGTAGACCCCGATCTCCCGGTCCGGGGTCGCCTCGACCCGCCAGAACTCCCGCTCGCCGGTGGCCTCGCCGTCGGGATGCTGCTCCCGCCACCAGTCGCGGGTCGTGACCCAGTGCTCCAGGACCCGCCGGACGCGGTAGAGCCGGCCACGCCAGACGAACCGGACCGGACGCCCGTCGCTCGCCCAGACGTCCACCGGGTCGCCGAACACGCGTGTCATCTGCCTCCCCCTCGTGCTCGCCGCACGGGGGAAGGAGCATGCGGCCGTTCGAACATACGTTCGCGACCGAGTCTAGAGACCCCGGCGACCACCGGGCAAGGCGGGGCCCGGGCCGCGCGGCGAGCCGGGCCGTAGCGATCGCGAGCGAAGCCGGATTCGAGCCTGCGAGAATCCGATCGCGCAGCGAGCCCCCAGGGCGAGCCGGAGCGATGCAGCGATCGCCCGCATCGCCCGTTGAAGGGAGGGCCCCCAGGGCCCGACCGCCGAGGGCGGTGCAATCAACACAGCGATCGCACGCAGCGCCCGTTGAAGGAAGGCCCCCTAGGGCCTGACGCCGAGGGCGATGCAAATGGACACAGCGACGTCGGCGGCGGTGGTGACATCGGCCATGCCGCCGGGCCACAGGTAGGACCAGCCGGTGCCGACCGGGGTGGCGACGACCATGAGCCGCCGGTCCGCGCCCGCACCCGCGCCGTGGACGCTGAGCACGCTCTCGCCCGGCCCGGCGAACCGGCAGGTCAGGCCCCTGGCGTGGAGTTCGCCCGCCAGGGCCGCCAGGTGCCGGCGACGCACCTCGGCGATATCTCGTCCCTCGACTACAGACACCCGCATCAGCCGCCTCAGCATGGACCGGACCGTCTTCCGGACGACCGTGGGCGATCGGACGGCGACGGTTGGTGACCGGCTCTCAGGATGACCCCAAGCGGGGGCCTCGCGCAGGGAAAACGCGGAGAGTCGAAAGGTGTTCTCCTGGTGCGGGGTTCCGGCGAGCGGAACCCGGTTCTGATCCGGAGGTACCGTCCGTGATAGAAGCCTCTCTGAGACGGGCGTCCGGCGCCCGGCCCGGAGAAGGAGTCAGCCGATGACCGCCGCCCCCGCCGGCGAGGAACCGGATCCACCGGAAGGCGGTCCGCAGGAGCACGAGGACGCCCCGCACCGCACCGGGCACGAGCTGGCCGGGCTGCGCGAGCGCAAGAAGCAGCGGACCAGGCTCGCGCTGATCGACGCGGCGCTCGACCTGTTCCTCGCGCAGGGCTACGAGGCCACGACGATCGACGAGATCGTGGCGGCGGTGGAGGTGTCGCAGCGCACGTTCTTCCGCTACTTCGCCACCAAGGAGGACGTCGTCACGAGCTTCCTCGCCGAGCACGACCAGGTGCTGGAGGACGCGCTGGCGGCGCGGCCGCCGCAGGAGCGCCCGTTCACCGCGCTGTTCGAGTCGCTGCGGGTGGTGCTGCGCACCATCGCCGGGAGCGACCCCGCCGACAGCGAGCGGTTCCGCCGGGTCCGGCGGGTGATCGAGGCGACGCCGTCGCTGATCTCGGCGCAGATGGCGCGGTACCAGGCCGCGGAGAACAAGCTCGCCGAGGAGATCGCGCGGCGCGAGGGCGTGGACCCGCTCGGCGACCTTCGGCCCCGGATCGTGGTGGCGTTCTACTCGTCGGCGGCGCGGATCGCGTTCGAGGACTGCGCGCGGCAGGACATCTGGGATCCCGAGACGGTCGCGTCCCGGGTCGAGGAGGCGGTGGCGCTCGTCAGCCGCACGATGCGCGACTGGGTCTGACGGAATAGCCGGTGCGGGCACCGGGTTCGCCGTTGTCGTAGGTTCCCCGAACGGCAGGAGTGGAAATGCGCGCGATCGTCGTCTCCGAGAGCGGCGGCCCCGAGGTGCTGGTGCCCGGCGAGCGTCCCGACCCGGTGCCCGGGCCCGGGGAGGTGCTCGTCGACGTGGCGGCGAGCGGCGTCAACTTCATCGACGTGTACTACCGGACGGGCGCCTACGCGCAGCCGCTGCCGTACGTGCCGGGCGTGGAGGGCGCGGGGACGGTCGCGGCGGTCGGCGGGGGCGTCGGCGACGTCGCGGTGGGCGACCGGGTGGCGTGGTCGAACGTGCAGGGCTCGTACGCGCAGAAGGCCGTGGTCCCGGTGGACAAGGTCGTGCCCGTCCCGGACGGCGTCGGGCTGGACGACGCGGCCGCCGCGCTGCTGCAGGGATTGACGGCGCACTACCTGACCCGTTCGGTGCACGAGGTGAAGCCCGGCGACACCGTCCTCGTGCACGCGGCGGCGGGCGGGATGGGCCTGCTGCTCACGCAGGTCTCCAAGGCGGCGGGCGCGCGCGTCATCGGGACCGCCTCGACGCCCGAGAAGAAGCGGACGGCGCGCGACGCGGGCGCCGACGAGGTGCTGGACTACGACGGCTTCGCCGACCGGGTGCGGGAGCTGACCGGCGGCGAGGGCGTCGCGGTGGTGTACGACGGCGTCGGCGCCCCCACGTTCGACGGCAGCCTGGCGAGCCTGCGGCGGCGCGGGGTCCTCGCGCTGTACGGCGCGGCGGGCGGGAAGGTGCCGCCGTTCGACCCGCAGCGGCTGAACGCGGCCGGGTCGCTGTTCCTGACCCGGCCGACGCTGGCGCACTACACCGCGACCCGCGATGAGCTGCTGGAACGCGCCGCCGACGTGTACGGCTGGATCGTGTCGGGCACCCTCCGGCTGCACATCGGGAAGCGGTACGACCTCGCCGACGCGGCCGCCGCGCACGCCGACCTGGAGGCGCGCCGCACCACCGGGAAGCTGCTCCTCGTCCCCTGACGATCATCCCCTAACGATGATCAGCACGGCGCCGGCTCCCCTAATCTTGCCTCCATGACGACTCGGACCGCCGATCCCCTCGAACAGGACGAGCCCCGCGTTCTCGGGCCCTACCGCCTGCTCGGCCGGCTCGGCCGCGGCGGCATGGGCACCGTGTACCTGGCCGCCGAGCCGGACGGGCGCCGGGTCGCGGTGAAGGTCGTCAACCGCGAGCTGGCCGGGGAGCCGGCGTTCCTCGCCCGGTTCCGCCGGGAGGTCACCGCCGCGCGCCGCGTCCACCGGTTCTGCACGGCGCCCGTGCTGGACGCCGAGCTCGACCAGGACCCGCCGTACGTGGTCACCGAGTACATCGACGGCCCGAGCCTGGAGGCCGCGGTCCGGGAGCGGGGGCCGCTGCCCGGCTCCGACCTGGAGGGCCTGGCGGTCGGGGTGGCGACGGCGCTCGCCGCGATCCACGGCGCTGGCATCGTGCACCGCGACCTCAAACCCGCCAACGTCCTGCTGTCCTCCACCGGGCCCCGCGTGATCGACTTCGGCATCGCCCGCGCCCTCGACGCGGCCGACGGCCCCACCCGCACCGGCCAGTTCGTCGGCACCCCGTCCTACATCGCGCCCGAGGTGCTGCACGGCGGGCCGGTCGAGCAGGCGTCGGACGTCTTCGCCTGGGGCTGCGTCATCGCCTACGCCGGGACGGGCCGCCCGCCGTTCCAGGGCGAGTCGGTCGCGGACACGTTCCGGCGGATCGGCGCCGAGGAGCCGGTGCTGGACGGCCTGGACCCGCGGCTGCGCGCGATCGTGGGCTCCGCGCTCGCGAAGGACCCGCGGAGGCGGCCGACCGCCGAGCGGCTCCTCGCCCGGCTCGTCGGGCAGGAGGCCGCCGATCCGGCGCGGACCGCGGAGACGGTCTCGGCGACCTGGCGGCGTCCGGAGGCGGCGCCCGCCCCGCCGCCGCCCGCTCCCGCTCCCGTTCCCGCCCCGGCGGACGTCCCGAAGCCGCGTCCCTCCGTGCCGCCCGCCGGCGGAGCGCCCGACGACGGCGCGTCCGCCGCCGCGCCGCCCGCGAAGGCCGCGCCCCCGGGGCCGGACGAGGAGACCGTCGTGGTCGACCTGCCGTTCCCGCAGGTGTGGCGCGGCCCGCGGCGCTGGTTCACGCTGCTGCGCGGGCTGCTGGTGATCCCGCACCTGCTGGTGATGCTGCTCATGTACACCGCGCTGGTGCTGGTCATGCTGGTGAGCTGGGTGGTCATCCCGTTCACCGGCCGCTATCCGCGCCCGCTCTACGGCCTGGCCGTGGGCTGCCAGCGCTGGTCGAGCCGCGTCGTGGCGTACGCGTTCGGGCTCACCGGCGAGAAGATCCCGCCGTTCCGCACGCTGCCCCGCGCGCGCCGGTCGCGCTGAGCCGCCGGGGCGCGCGAACCACCCGTGCCGCCCGAACCCGGCCGGTCCTCCGCGCGTCTGAAACGTCGGCGGCCACTAGGGTGCTACCCGAAACCCCCGCAACCTCCCGGCAACCCCCTCCCCAGGAACTTCACACCATGACCACGCACGCAGGAGAGAACGGCGAGGCCATGCGCCCCGAGGACCCCACCGAGCTCGGGCCCTACCGGCTGGTGGGACGGCTCGGCCGCGGCGGCATGGGCACGGTCTACCTCGGCGAGGAGGCCGGCGGGCGGCGCGTCGCCGTCAAGGTGATCAACCGCGAGCTGGCCGGGGAGGCGCCGTTCCGCGACCGGTTCCGGCGCGAGGTGACGGCCGCGCGGCAGGTCCGCCGGTTCTGCACGGCGCCCGTGCTGGACGCCGAGCTCGACCAGGACCCGCTGTACGTGGTCACCGAGTACATCGACGGGCCGAGCCTGGAGGCCGCGGTCCGGGAGCGGGGGCCGTTGCCCGGCTCCGACCTGGAGGGCCTGGCGGTCGGGGTGGCGACGGCGCTCGCCGCGATCCACGGCGCGGGCATCGTGCACCGCGACCTCAAGCCCGCCAACGTCCTGCTGTCCTCCACCGGGCCCCGCGTGATCGACTTCGGCATCGCCCGCGCCCTCGACGCGGCCGACGGCCCGACCCGGACCGGCCAGTTCGTCGGGACGCCGAACTACCTGCCGCCCGAGCTGCTGCGCGGCGAGCCGGTCACCCCGGCCTCCGACGTGTTCTCCTGGGGCTGCGTCGTCGCCTACGCCGGGACGGGCACCGCGCCGTTCGCGGGGAACACCGTCCCGGAGATCTTCTACCGGGTCGCGCACGACGAACCGAAGCTCGACGGCCTCGACCCGGGCCTGCGCGACATCGTCGCCGCGGCGCTCGACAAGGACCCGCGGAAGCGGCCGTCCGTCCAGGAGCTGCTCGGCCGCCTGGTCGGCGCCGGGCAGACGCCCGACCCGGCCGTGCTCGCGCAGACCGTCCAGGCGAGCTGGCACGGCGCCGGGGCGGAGCCGACCGTGCAGGCGCCGCAGGCTCACCCCGCCCCGGCCCCCGCCACGCTGTTCGGCGCGGACGCCACGCGCCGCGACTCCACGCCCGCCGGCGGGCCGGCCGGCTCCGGCGGCGCGCCGAAGCGGCCGCTGATCATCGCGGGCGCCGCCGTCGCCGCGCTGGCCGTCGTCGCCGCGGTCGTGGCGTTCACCGTGTTCGGCTCGGACGGCCCGCCGGACAAGCTCGCCACCGTGTTCAGCGACGACTTCTCCAGCCAGGACTCCGGCTGGAGCGGCGGCCTCTACGGCAGCCAGTACGGCTACAGGGACGGCAAGTACTGGCTCGACGTCGACACCTACAGCGCCGCCCGGTCGCGAGACGTGCCCAAGGATCCCAAGGACGTCCCGGAGAAGATGTTGATGACCGTCACGGTCACCGTCTGGCAGGGCGCGCCGGACGCGCACTACGGCATGGCGTGCCGGTCGGGCGACGACGGCAAGCAGCAGTACACGTTCCTCGTCCGGCACGACGGCAAGGGCGCGACGCTCCGCAAGACCAGCGCCGCCCTCGGCTCCAAGGAGCTGGCCTCCCCCGACTCCGTCCCCGGCTTCGCCGAGAAGGGGCCGAACAAGGTGCAGGTCGCCTGCGAGGGCGAGGACGGCGGCAAGAAGGTCCGGCTGCGGCTCTGGGTGAACGGGAAGCGGGTCGTCGACAAGACCGACGCCGACCAGCCGCTGCCGAACGGCGGGGCGAAGCTGCAGATCGAGCGGGGCGGCAACCAGGCCGACAAGAGCGTCGTCGGCTTCGACGACTTCGACCTCTCCAAGATCACCGGCTGACCGGGAGGACCCGGCCGGCGCGGATCACCGGTCGGCGGGCAGGTAGCCGGCGATCCAGCGGGCCAGCTCGGCGAACACCTCGCCGCGGGCGGGCTCGGCCGACAGCGTCAGGTCGTGCAGCCCGCCGCCGATCCGGACGAGGGTGACGTGCCGGCCGAGCCGGGGCGCCCACTTCGCCATGTGCGCGACGTCCAGGACGGCGTCGGCACCGGTGACGTCGAGGACCTTGCGGGTGGGCCGGACGCTGCGCGTGGACGCCATCACCAGCACGGGCACGTCGATGTCCAGCCCGCGGTGCACGCGCAGCTGGCCGCGGCGGATCGCGGCGAGCCACGCCGCGCGCACCGGGAACCCCTCGATCGGCTTCCAGGCGAGGTCGAAGTCCCATTCGCCCTCGTGGTCGCGGTGGATGCTGCGCGGGTAGCGGTCGCTCACCCCGGCGGGCAGCGCCGCCTTCGGGAACCGGGGGCGCAGCGCCCGCGCCAGCCCCGCACCGACCTTGCGCATCGGCAGGGACTCGTTGATGTCGAGGAACGGGCTGTTCAGGAACACCCCGTCGACCAGGCCCTTGCCCTTCGCCCGGTCGGCCCACAGCGCGGCGATGAGCCCGCCGGTGGAGTGCCCGTTCAGCAGCAGCGTGTCGTGCCCGTCGACGTCCCGGACGATCCGGACGGCCTCGTCGATCTCCGCGAAGTACTCCGTCAGGCTCTCGACGTAGTTCGGGGTCTGGTGCGGCCGCAGCGACCGCCCGTACTTGCGCAGGTCGAGGGCGTAGAAGTCGAAGCCGAGCCCGAGGTAGAAGTCGGCGAGGTGGGCCTGGAAGAAGTAGTCGACGAACCCGTGCAGGTACAGCACGGCCCGGCGGGACGGCTCCGCGCCGCGCCGCCGGACGAGGGTCGCCACGACCTCGCCCTCGGCGTCGCGTCCCATCGGCAGCTCGATCGCCTCGTACCCGGGGCCGAGCACGTCCTCCGTCACGTCCATCGCGTCTCCTTCGCCGTACCGCCACCCTCAGCGTACGGCCAGGGGCATTCCACCCGGAGCCCCCTATTTGGACGTCCGATATGCGAGTCGCCGAGGTCCCGAACTCCCCTAAGGTGAGTGACGACCCCGTCACGGGTCGCGCCCCCCGGCCGCGGACACGGAACCAGGAGCGATGACCGACACCACCGACGACCGCCCGACCCGGCTGCGGACCGGACTACGCCGCCGCCACATGACGATGCTCGCGATCGGCGGCGCGGTGGGCGCGGGCCTGTTCGTCGGCAGCGGCACCGTGATCGGCACCGCCGGGCCCGCCGCCGTCGTCTCGTACGCGGCGGCCGGCGTCCTGGTGCTGTGCGTGCTCCGGGCGCTCGGCGAGATGGTGGTGGCGCGGCCGGTCGCCGGGTCGCTCGCCGAGTACGCGCGGATGGCGCTCGGCCCGTTCGCCGGGTTCACGATCGGCTGGCTGTACTGGTACCTGTACGTCATCCTCGTCGGCGCGGAGGCGACGGCCGGCGCGGCGATCCTGGCCGGCTGGATCGGCCTGCCGCAGTGGTGCCTCGCCGCCGCGCTGCTGGTGGTGATGACGGCGGTCAACCTCGTCTCGGTCCGCTCGTTCGGCGAGTTCGAGTTCTGGTTCGCCTCGATCAAGGTCGCCGCGATCCTGGTGTTCCTCGTGCTGGGCGTGCTCTGGGTCGCCGGCCTGTGGCCCGGCTCCCCCGGCGGCCTGGACGTCCTCACCGGGCACGGCGGCTTCGCCCCGAACGGCGTCAAGGCGATCTTCACCGCGATCGTGGCGGTGATGTTCGCGTTCGGCGGCACCGAGATCGTCACGGTCGCCGCCGCCGAGAGCGCGGAGCCCGGCCGCGCCGTCGCGAAGGCGACCGGCAACGTGCTGTACCGCGTCGCGCTGTTCTACGTGCTGTCCATCCTGCTCGTCGTGTCGATCCTGCCATGGAACGACGCCAAGGTGCTGACCAGCCCGTTCGTCAGCGCCCTGGACCGGCTGGACGTGCCCGCCGCCGGCACGGTGATGCAGGCGGTGATCCTCACCGCGGTCCTGTCGGTGCTGAACTCGGCGATCTACGTCTCGTCCCGGATGCTGTACGTGCTGACCCGGGACGGGGACGCGCCCGCCGGGCTGGTGCGGCTGAACCGGCGCGGCGTCCCCGTCCGCGCGATCCTGCTCGGCACGGTCGCGGCGTGGGCGGCGGTGATCGCCTCGTACACCTCGCCCGACCAGGTCTTCAAGTTCCTGATGAACTCGATCGGGGTCGTCCTGGCGTTCGTCTACCTGGCGATCATGCTGTCCGAGCTGCGGCTGCGCGCCCGGCTCCGGCGGGAGGACCCGGGCAGCCTGACCTACCGCATGTGGCTGTACCCGTACCTGTCGTGCCTGGTCATCGGCGCGCTGCTGGCGGTGCTGGCGTCGATGGCCTTCATGCACGCCCAGCGGTCGCAGCTGATCGCCTCGCTCGTCAGCCTCGCGGTGGTCGCCGCCTGCTACCCGCTGCGCGCGCGGTTCGGCCGCAAGCCGCCCGTCACCGCTCCCCCGGCCCTCACGAAGGCGCCCTAGTCCTTCCTGCCGGTCGCGGCGATGGTGACGCCGAGGCCGATCATCATCAGGCCGCCCGTGCCGCCGATCGCGGCGAGCCGGCGCGGCGACCGGGCGAACCAGCCGCGCGCGGCGCCGGCGGCCAGCCCCCAGCAGCTGTCGCACAGCAGCGCGATCACCACGAAGATCAGGCCGAACACCAGCATCTGCAGCGGCACGTGCCCGTGCCCGCGGTCCACGAACTGCGGCAGCACGGCGGCGAAGAAGACCGTCGTCTTCGGGTTGGTGGCCCCGACGACGAAGCCCTGCCACAGGTCACGGGCGCGGCTGCGGCCGGCGGCGCCGCCCGCGCCGCCGATCGCCTCGGTCAGCGACCGGCGGTGCCGGAACGCCTGGACGCCGAGGT
This sequence comes from Actinomadura nitritigenes, assembly GCF_017573545.1. Lineage (GTDB taxonomy): Bacteria > Actinomycetota > Actinomycetes > Streptosporangiales > Streptosporangiaceae > Spirillospora > Spirillospora nitritigenes. Next base: position 47,143 of record NZ_JAGEOK010000027.1, read on the forward strand.
ACACGAGGTAGGCGGCGCCCGCCAGCTTCAGCGCGGTGAACACCACGACGGACCGTTCCACGATCGAGCCGATCCCCAGCGCGACGGCGACGACCAGCGCCAGCGCGCCGATCTCGTTGCCGACGACGCTGGTCAGCGCGGTGCCGCGGCCGTGCGCGAGGGCCCGGCCGACCACGAACAGGACCGTCGGGCCGGGGATCAGGATGATGGCCAGCGCCATCGCGGAGAAGGCGAGCAGTTGTCCGGTCGACATCATGGACGAACAGTACGCACCGGATTTCCCGCCCGCCCACCGGTTTTCACGCGGTCTCGACCCGCCAGGTCGCGCCGGACGCCTCCAGGAAGCCGAGGAAGCCGGCCGGGTCGAACGCCTCGGCGGGCGTGCGGGTGCCGGCGGGCGCCCCGTCCGCGACGAGCCGCCGGGCGCCCTCGACCGCGATCACCGCGGTGGTCCCGTACGCGTCCGTCCCGGTGACCACCCCGCGCACGGTCCGCCCGGACGGGTCGGACGCCTCGGCCAGCATGAGCCACCGGGCCCCCGTGCGGGACGCCTCGTCCGGACGCTCCGGGACGCTCTCCACCGCCTCGGTGGTCAGGCCCCCGAACAGCGCGGCGACCTCGGTGCGGATCGCGCCCCGGACGCGCCGGGCCCGCACATGGCGCGGGACGGTGACGACGCCGGGCAGCGCGAAGGGCGCGACCGCGACCTTCTCCGGCTCGCCGGGCAGGGCGATGGTCCGCCCGGTGTCGCCGGCGGGCGCGGCGGCCCAGTCCCCGTCGAGATAATCCAGCGGCGCCGCGCCGTCCGCCGCCGCCATCGACCGCGCGGTGCCGCGCGACACCGCACCCGGCCGCCGCAGGTCGGCGACCAGCAGGTCGTCGACGTCGCCGAGGCGGGCGGCGACGAGCGCGGCGATCAGGTCGCCGGGCCCGCCGTCGTCGGCCAGGCCGGGGACGACCGTGACCCCGGCGCGCGCGGCGTCCGCATCGAACGCGTCGAGGACGTGCCGCAGGTAGCCCTGCTCGCCCGTGGTATCGACGTAGTGGCATCCGGCGGCGATCGCGGCCCGCACGACCGGCTCGCCCCACAGCGCGAACGGCCCCGCGCAGTTGACCACGGCGTCGCAGCCGCGGAACGCCTCGGTGAGGGCGGCGTGGTCGCCGAGGCCCGCGACGCGGAGGTCGGCGTCCGGCGCGCCGGCGCGGTCGGCGGCCGCGCACAGGCGCTCGCGGTCGCGCCCCACGGCGACGGCCGCGATGCCCCGGCGGTGCAGTTCGGCGAGCGCCAGCCCTCCGGTGAACCCGCTCGCTCCGTAGACGGCGATTCTCATTGCTGCCTCCCTGTCGATGTGCTCTCTGCGATCACCGTAGGGAGAGCGCGCGAGACTCCCCATGCCTGAAGGTCCAGCCACCATGTCCATTCGTCTTGCTACCGGTCGTCTCGCGATACGGTCGGACACATGGACGTGCTCAGCGACGCGATCTCCGCCATGCGGCTCGGGCGGCCGCACTCCTCGCGCACCGTCCTGGACCCGCCGTGGGGCGTGCGGTTCGAGCCGCAGCAGGGCGCGGGCTTCCATGTGCTCCTCAAGGGCGCCTGCTGGCTGATTCCCACCGTGGGCGACCCGGTCCGGCTCAGCGTGGGAGACGTCGCGTTCCTGCCGCGCGAGCTCGGCCACGGCATCGCGGACGTCCCGGACCGTCCGCTGGCCGACGCGCGCTCCCTGACCCGCCTGCAGGCCGCCGGCCCGGCCGGCGCGAACGGCCACGACGCGGACGGCCGAACGGAGATGCTGTGCGGGGCGTACCGGCTCGACCAGTCCCGGGTGCATCCCCTGCTCGCCGAACTCCCCGACGTCGTCCACATCCCGGCGCGGATCGGCAGGCACCCGTCGCTGCGCGGGGCCATCGAGCTGCTCGGCCGCGAACTCGACGGCGGGACGCGGCACGGTGGTGACGCCGCGCTGCCCGCGCTCCTGGACATCCTGCTGCTCTACATGGTGCGCGCCTGGTACGAGGACCGTCCGGCGGGCGAGGCGACGGGCTGGGCGGCGGCGCTCCGCGATCCGGCGGTCGCGGCGGCGCTGCGGGGCGTCCACGACGAGCCGGGCCGGCCGTGGACCGTCCGGTCGCTGGCCGAACGGGCGGGACTGTCCCGCGCCGCGTTCGCGCGCCGCTTCACCGCCACGGTCGGCGCGCCTCCGCTGGCGTACGCGACGTGGTGGCGGATGACGGTCGCCGCGCGGCTGCTGCGGGACACCGACCTGCCGTTGCGGGCGGTCGCGGAGCGGGTGGGGTACGCGTCGGAGTTCGCGTTCGCGAAGGCGTTCAAGCGGGAGTTCGCGGAAGCACCGGGCCGGTTCCGGGACGCCGCGGGCGGAGATGACCGGCCCTGGCCGGAGGAATGATCGTGACCTAGGCCACATTCCCGGCATACGGTGATCGCATGTCCGCCCCCGCCGGCGCCGCGTCCGGGCCCGTAGACGTCACCTCCCCCGACGGCCCGGCGCCGGTCGCCTGGCGGCCCGTGCTGCTGATGGCCGGCGCGCTCGGCGCGCTGCTGCTCGCGGTCGCCGCCCGCTACGGCTACCACCGCGACGAGCTGTACTTCCGCGTCGCCGGGCGGCACCTGGCCTGGGGATACCCGGACCAGCCGCCGCTGCTGCCGCTGCTGACCCGCGCCGCGACGGCCGCGTTCGGCGACACGCTCGTGGCGCTGCGCGTCCCCGCGGCCGCCTTCTCCGCGGCGAGCGTGGTGGTCGCCGCGCTCACCGCGCGGGAGATGGGCGGCCGGCGCCGCGCCCAGATCCTCACCGCCGCCTCCTACGCGGTGTGCCCGTTCGCGGTCGCGGTGGGCCACAGCTTCTACACCGCGACGCTCGACCTGCTGCTGTCGACGGCGCTGGTGTGGCTCGCGGTCAGGTGGGTGCGGACGTCCGACCAGCGGATGCTCCTGGCGGCCGGCGTGGTCGCGGCGGCGGCGCTCAACGTCAAGTACCTGGCCGGGTTCCTGCTCGCCGCGATCGTCGCGGGCCTGCTCGTCTCCGGGCCCCGCGACTTCCTGCGCCGCCCGATGCTCGCGGCCGGCGCCGCGGTGGTCGCGGTCGCGGTGGTCCCCGGGCTGGTGTGGCAGGCCCGGCACGGCTGGCCGCAGATCGACATGGCCGGTGAGATCGCCGGCAGCGGCGACTTCGCCGGGCGGCCCGGCTTCGTCCCGTTCCAGATACTGATGACCGGGATCGTGCCGTCCTGGCTGTGGATCTACGGGCTGTGGCGGACGTACCGGTCGGACGCCCTGCGCCCGTTCCGCTTCCTCGGCCACGCGTACCTGCTGCTGAACGTCGTGTTCATCGCGACCGGCGGCAAGCCGTACTACCTGGCCGGGCTGTGGGCGGCGCTGTTCGCCGCCGGCGCCGTCGAGGTCGAGCGGCACGGCGCGCCGCGCGGGTGGGGCTGGGCGGTGACGGTCCCCGCGTACGCGGTGACGGCGCTGTGCAGCGTCGCGCTGACGCTGCCGGTGTACCCGGTGAAGTGGCTGGCCGACACGCCGCAGCCGGTCATCAACGCCGACTCCGCCGAGACGGTCGGCTGGCCCCGCTTCGCGCGGGAGGTCGCGCGCGTCTACCGGACGCTGCCGCCGGACGAGCGCGCCAGGGCCGTGATCGTGACGGGCAACTACGGGGAGGCCGGGGCGCTCGACCGGTACGGCCCGAAGCTCGGCCTGCCACGCGCCTACAGCGGGCACAACGGGTTCTGGTACTTCGGCCGCCCGCCCGACACCGGAGGCCCCGCGATCGTCGTCGGCCCGGACACCGTCGCCGACGGCTCGTCCCTGCGCCGCTACTGGACGGACGTCCGCCCGGTGGGCCGCATCGACGACGGCGTCGGACTCGACAACCAGGAGCAGGGCAAGCCGGTATGGGTGTGCCGCGGGCAGCGCGGCCCCTGGACCCGCCTGTGGCCCGAGTTCAAGAAGCTCGGCTGACCCGGAACGTCAGCACGCACGCGACCGGGGTCAGCCCGCCAGGATCTCCCAGGTCGTGCCGCGGCGGACCAGCAGGTCGTGGGTCAGCAGGCTCCCGGCGGGCACGTCCCACGCCGGGTCCGCGACGCCGTCGCCGCGGTTCTCCGCCCACACCTGGCCGACCGCCCAGCGCAGCTTGTCGACACCGTCCGGGTGCCCGGTGCCGGACGCCACGAACACGTCCCGCGCGGGGGCCGCGACGACGAGGTCGCCCTCCACGTCCTGCGCGAGCTTGTCGAGGAACCCCTCGTCGAGCAGCAGCGCCGCCTCCAGGCCGCCCCGCCGCGACGCCGCGCCCGTCGGGCCGGGCTCGCCGAGCGTCACCGTCACGGCGCGCACGTCCGGGTACCAGCTGAGGCCGAGCTCCGGCCTGCGGTCCCGCAGGTTGATCACCGCCTGCCGGCGCAGGTCGCCGGCCGCGACGCCGAGCTCGGCGCAGTGCCGCGGCGCCACGTGCTCGTAGCGGCGGCCCGCCACCGCCGACTCGTCGGCGATCTCCAGCGCGTAGGTGACGTACAGGTCGCCGGCGAACGCGTCGCGGACGGGCTCCTCGTCCGGCGGCAGCGGGAACTCCAGCTGGATCTCCGCCGGAACCCGCGCCTTCATCAGCGGGACGATGAGACTGGACCGCTCGTCGGTCACCGACATTCCTCCGTACTCATTGCCTCGCACGCGATCGCAACACTGAGGTCGTTGAGGGTCGAGCTTAGTACGGGTGCGGGAGAGGCCGGACTGCCCCGCGCGGGCGCATGTGATCGCACGGGCAGGTGGGTAGTGATCACGGCGGAGGCGCTGTGAACTTCTGGGAGTACCTGGGCAGCCGGCGCGAGCGGCTCGAGTTCGAGACCTGGCAGCACGCCAGCATGGTGTTCCAGTGCGTGCTGGCCGCGCTGGTGCTCGGCCTGCTGATCGGGCTGGCCGTCTACCGCAGCGGCCGGCTGTCCGCGGTGGCCACCGGCACCGCCGGAGTGATCTTCACGGTGCCGTCGCTGGCGCTGCTCGGCCTGCTCATCACGCCGCTCGGGCTCGGGGTGGCGCCGAGCGTCGTCGCGCTGACCCTGTACTCGCTGCTGCCGATCGTGCGGAACACCATCGTCGGGCTGGCCGGCGTCGACCGGACGCTGGTGGACGCGGCGCGCGGCATCGGGATGACCCGCACCGCGATCCTGCTGCGCATCGAGCTGCCGCTCGCGTGGCCGGTGATCCTCACCGGCGTCCGGGTGAGCACGCAGCTCGCGATGGGGATCGCCGCGATCGCCGCGTACGTGTCCGGGCCGGGGCTCGGCGAGCAGATCTTCTCCGGGCTGGCCCGGCTGGGCGGCGCCAACGCGATCAACATGACGCTCGCCGGGACGGTGCTGATCATCATCCTGGCGCTGCTGTTCGACGGGTGCTTCGTCCTGATCGGGCGGCTGACGACCCCGCGGGGCGTCCGTGTCTGAGGGCGGCGGGATCCGGCTGATCAACGTCACCAAGCGGTATCCGGGGCAGGCCGCCCCCGCCGTCGACGACGTCACGATGACGATCCGGAACGGCGAGATCGTCGTGCTGCTCGGCCCGTCCGGCAGCGGCAAGACCACGATGATGCGGCTGATCAACCGGCTGATCGAGCCGACCTCCGGGAAGATCATCGTGGCGGGGCGGGACGCGCTGGGCCTCGACCCGACCGAGCTGCGCCGGCACATCGGCTACGTCATCCAGAACGCCGGGCTGTTCCCGCACATGACGGTCGCGACGAACGTCGGTCTCGTCCCGCAGATGCTGAAGTGGGACAGGAAGCGGATCGCGGCCCGCGTCGACGAGCTGCTCGACCTCGTCGACCTCGATCCCGCCCGGTACCGCGACCGGTACCCGCGCGAGCTGTCCGGCGGCCAGCAGCAGCGCGTCGGCGTCGCGCGCGCGCTCGGCGCCGACCCTCCCGCCATGCTGATGGACGAGCCGTTCGGCGCCCTCGACCCGATCACCCGCGGGAACCTCCAGGACTCGCTGCTGCGGCTCCAGGAGGAGCTCGGCAAGACGATCGTGTTCGTCACCCACGACATCGACGAGGCGCTCAAGCTCGGCGACCGCATCGCGATCCTCGACAAGGGCTCGCGCGTCGCGCAGTACGCGGCGCCGCAGGAGATCCTGCTGAACCCGGCCGACGCGTACGTCGAGCAGTTCCTCGGCGGCGGGCAGGCGATGCGGCTGCTGCGGTTCAGCCGGGTCGCGGACGTGCCGCTGCAGGACGTGCCGCGGGCGCGGACCGGCGACGACGCGGCGGAGGTCCGGCGCCGGATCGAGGGCGGCGAGACCGGCTTCGCGATCGTCCTGGACGAGCGGGACCGGCCCGTCCGCTGGGCCCGCCCCGAGGACCTGGAGGGCGTCACCGGGCCGATCGGCGAGCGCGGCATGGACGTCGCGCCGCCGATCCGGGCCCGCGACACCCTCCAGCAGGCCCTCGAGTCGCTCATCCAGATCGAGCACGAGCGGGTGCCGGTCGTCGGGCCGCACGGCGCCTACCGCGGCACCGTCACCCTCGGCACCCTGCAGAACGCGCTCAAGGAGATGAGGGACCGCGCGCGGGCCCGGAGGCGGCCCTCGTGAGCGCACCGCCGCCCGCCGCCCCGGCGCCGTCCGGGGAAGCGCCGGCGGAGAACCCGAGCGCCGCCGCCGAGCCGCGGCAGTCGCTGCACACGCCGACCTGGCGGTCCTGGCGGTCGTGGCTGGAGCCGGTCGCCATCGTCCTGATCGGCGCCGCCTGGCTGCTGTACGTGGAGAACGCGAACCTCGACGGCATCGCCCGCCGCAGCCTCGCTACGCGCTACGTCGGGCAGAAGACGTGGGAGCACATCGAGCTGACCGTCGCGTCCACGCTCGCCGTCCTGGTGATCGCGATCCCGCTCGGCGTCCTGCTGAGCCGCTCGTGGGCGCGTCCCGCCACGCCGTTCGTGCTGGCGGTCGCCAACGTCGGGCAGTCCGCGCCCGCGATCGGCGTGGTGGTGCTGCTCGCGGTGATCTGGGGCATCGGCTTCTGGACGGCCGTCGTCGCGCTCGTCGCCTACGGGGTGCTGCCCGCGCTCCGCAACACCATGGTGGGGCTCCAGCAGGTCGATCCGGCCCTCACCGACGCGGGGCGGGGCATCGGCATGTCGCCGGGCACGGTGCTGCGCCGCGTCGAGCTCCCGCTGGCGGCGCCGGTCATCCTGGCCGGCATCCGCACCACGCTGGTGCTCATGGTCGGGACGGCCGGCATCGCCGCGTTCATCAGCGGCGGCGGGCTCGGCGACCTCATCACCGGCGGCGTCAGCACCCAGCGGACACCGGTGCTGCTCACCGGCTGCGTCCTCATCGCGCTGCTCGCGCTGCTGATCGACTGGCTCGGCGGGATGGCGGCCCGGGTCCTCGCACCGAAGGGGCTGTGATGCGGCGGAGGCTCCTGGCGGCCGGCCTGGCGCCGGCGCTGCCGCTCCTCCTCGCCGGGTGCGGGCTCAAGCCCGCGTCGGCGTTCCTCCCGCACATCGAGCCCGGCGCCATCCGCCCCGTCCCGAACCTGAAGGACGCGACGATCCGGGTCACCTCGAAGGAGTTCACCGAGCAGATCATCCTCGGCAAGATCGCGGTGCTGGCGCTCACCGCCGCCGGCGCCAACGCGGTCGACCACACCAACGTGCAGGGCAGCGTCACCGCCCGCAAGTCCATCACCAGCGGGGACAACGACCTCGCCTGGGAGTACACCGGCACCGGCTGGATCACCTACCTCGGGCAGGAGAACCCGGTCCCGGACCCGCAGAAGCAGTTCGAGGCCGTCCGCGACCTCGACATGAAACGCAACCGCATCGCCTGGCTGGCGCCTCCGGCGCCGCTCAACAACACCTATGCGATGGCGGTCACGACCGCGAACCGGAAACGGTTCGGGCTCACCGACCTCTCCGACATGGCGAAGGTGCCGGCCGCGCAACGGACGTTCTGCGTCGACCCCGAGTTCTTCGCCCGCAACGACGGGCTGCGCGGGATGCTCCAGGCGTACGGGCTGTCCTACGGGTCGAGCGTCCCCGCCACGAACGTCCGGCAGATGTCGTCGGGCGTCGTCTACAACGCCACGTCGAGCGGGAAATGCACCTTCGGCGAGGTGTTCACCACCGACGGCCGCATCCAGGCGCTCCACCTGCACGTGCTCGGCGACAGCAAGCACTTCTTCCCGAACTACAACCCCGCCGTCACCGTCCGCGAGACGGTGCTGCGCGCGCATCCCGAGCTCACGGGCCTCTTCGCGAAGATCAGCCCGAGGCTCACCACCGGCGTCATGCGGAACCTGAACAGCAAGGTCGACGTGAACGGCGACGACCCGGTCCTCGTCGCCCGCGACTGGATGCGCGAGCAGGGGCTCATCAGATAGCCGGAGCGCCCCCCGGCGGCACCACCGGCAGCCCGTCCGGCGCGCCCTTCTCGATGAGCCGCCACACGGCGTCGGTGTCGAGATGCCGCTCGACGAGGTCGCCCAGCGCGTCCATCGTCGCTTCCCGCAGCGCTGCGAACTCCACGTCCGGCGCCGGTGTGAAATCGCGTCCGGCCGTTTCCGCGACGTCCTTCAGGAAAGCGCGCCGGAATCCGTCGTTCTCCATGGCGCCGTGCCAGGTCGTCCCCCAGACGGCGCCTGCCCGGCACCCGTCAAGGAAGGGCTCGCCGCCTTCCACGGACACGATGCCGTGGTGGATCTCGTAGGCGTCGACGTTCTCGCCATAGGCGCTTCCCCTGGGCCGGCCAAGGGTCTTCTCACTCTCGAAGACGACCCTGGTGGGCAGCAGGCCGAGCCCCTCGACGAGGCCCGTCCCCGATTCGACGCGGTCCTCGATCTCCCGCGCGAGCATCTGGTGGCCACCGCAGATGCCGAGCACCGGACGCCCTTCCCGGGCCCGCCGCACGATCTCGTCCGCCATTCCCCGCTCCCGCAGCCACGCCAGGTCGCTGACCGTCGCCCGCGTCCCCGGCAGCACGACGAGATCCGCCTCCGCGAGGTCGCCGGCGCCGGCGGCATAGCGCACCACGACGCCCGGCTCGCAGGCCAGCGCGTCCAGGTCGGTGAAATTCGAGATGCGCGGGAACCGCACGACCGCGATCCGCAGCGTCTGCCTCCCGAAAGGCGCGGCGGCGCCGGGACGCGGCGCGTCCAGGACCAGGGTGTCCTCGGAATCCAGGTACAGCCCGAGCGTCCACGGCAGCACGCCCAGGACGGGACGCCCGGTGAGCCGCCGCAATTGCTCCAGCCCCGGCTCCAGCAGTTCCTTCGCGCCCCGGAACTTGTTGATGACGAATCCCGTGATGAGCGCCTGATCGGCCGGCTCCAGCAGGGCGACGGTCCCGAAAAGCGACGCGAACACCCCGCCCCGGTCGATGTCCCCGACCACGACGACCGGCAGGTCCGCCGTTCTCGCGAGGCCCATGTTGACGATGTCCCCGGCGCGCAGATTGATCTCCGCCGGGCTTCCCGCGCCCTCGCAGACCACCACGTCGTACTCGCTCCGGAGCTCGTCCAGGCTCTCCTTCACGACGCCGCGGAGCCATTCCTTGTGGTCGCCGTACTGGACCGCGTCCACCTCGGCGACCGGCCGGCCCAGCACCACGACCTGGCTGCGCCGGTCGCTGCCCGGCTTCAGCAGCACCGGGTTCATCACCGCGCGCGGCTCCACCCCGGCCGCCTGCGCCTGCATGTACTGCGCCCGCCCGATCTCGGCGCCGTCCGCCGTCACCATCGAGTTCAGCGACATGTTCTGCGCCTTGAACGGCGCCACCTTCACGCCCCGCCGCGCCAGCCACCGGCACAGCCCGGCGGTCACCACGCTCTTGCCCGCGTCGGACGTCGTCCCCGCGACCAGCAGACCGCCGCTCACCGCAGCCCCCACACCAGCGCCGCCGCCGCGAACGTCACCGCCGCCGACAACCGCACCGCCCGCCCGATGTCGCGGACCTCCGGAGCCCGCCCGTCCCCCATCTCCGGCCGCCGCTCCACCGCGCCCCCGTACGAGTTCGTCCCGCCCAGCCGGACGCCCAGCGCACCGGCGAACGCGGCCTCGCACCGCCCCGCGTTGGGGCTCGGGTGGTTGCCGCCGTCCCGCCGCAGCACGCGCCAGGCATCCCGTCCCGAACAGAGGGCGACGAGCATTCCCGTCACCCGCGCCGGAACCCAGTTCGCCGCGTCGTCCAGCCGCGCCGCCGCCCACCCGAACCGCTCGTAACGCGGATTCCGGTAGCCGACCATCGCGTCCAGGGTGTTGACGGCCCGGTAGGCCAGCAGCCCCGGAACGCCGCCCACGGCCCCCCAGACCAGCGGGGCGATGGCCGCGTCCGAGGTGTTCTCCGCCACCGATTCCACGGTCGCCCTGGCCAGCGCCGCCTCGTCCAGGCCCTTGGGATCCCGCGCGCACAGATGCGGAAGCCGCTCCCGCGCGGCCTCCAGATCGCCCTCTTCCAGGACCCGCTCCATGGCGAGCCCTTCACGTCCCAGCGACGTCCCGCCCAGAACGGCCCACGTGACGGCCGCCGTGAGCACGACCCTCGAAGGCCCCCGCGCGACCCGCTCCAGCAGCACCCCCGAGACCACGGCACCGCCCACGAGGACCCCGGCGTAGACGACGCCCGCCGCCCGCGAATCCCGGTACGCCAGCCGCTCGAACCCCGACGCCAACCGCCCGAACCCCGCGACCGGGTGCCCCCTCCTCGGATCCCCCAGAAGCGCGTCCAGCGCCACCCCCAGAACCAGCCCCTCAGCAGAGCCGCGCATCAAGCTCATCCCAGTGACGCTCCAACCAGTCCTGCGCCCGCCTGATCCGCGGGCCCGCCCCACCCTGCCAGATCCGCGCCCAGCCGCCGCCCCCGGCCGCCCTCGCCCGCATCGCCTCGTACGACCGCTCGAACCGCACCCGCGCCGCCGGCAGCACCTCCCGCCGCCGCTCCCGGTCCAGCCCGTACGCGTCGCAGAAGATCCGCACCCGGCGCGCGACGTCCGCCCCGTAGAGCAGCGCGTCCCGGTCCGCCGGATCGGCGATCGGCGCCCAGTGCCGCAGCGCCGTCACCACGTCGTACAGCCGCGTCGTCGGCCGCGCCAGGTCGAAGTCGATCAGCGCCGCCGGCGCACCGGCCCGGAACACCACGTTCTCCGGCGTCACGTCGCAGTGCCCGATCAGCTCCGGAGGCCCGTCCAGGTTCGACGCCTCCCGGTCCCAGTCCCCATCCGGCACCCCGTAGGAGACCACCGCGTCGTGGTACCGCCGCAGCAGCGCCCCGACGCCCCGCAGCGCGTCCTCCGACACCGCGTACCGGGGCAGCGGCCGGTGCGGCACGTCCCCCGGAACCCAGCTGAGGATCTCCCGCCCGCGCTCGTCCACCCCGAGCACCCGCGGCGCCCCGCCGAACCCGGCCGCCTCCAGATGCCGCAGCAGCCCGTGCACCGCCGCACTGTGCGCCCGAAGCGGCCTGCGCACCGTGTTCCCCACCCGCACCACGCCCTCCGTCACGTCTCCGCCGGAGAGCGGCACCTCGCTGTCCACCGCCACAGCACCCCAAGATAGGACCCTCCGCCCACCGCCCGGTCCCGACGCGTCCCCAGGTCGCCGCATTATGGATGTGGAGCCGGAGGACGCTCCGCCTTACACTGTGTCCCGGCGTCCCGCCGGGCCGCCGAGCGCCCGTAGCTCAGCTGGATAGAGCATCGGTCTTCTAAACCGACGGTCGCGGGTTCGAATCCTGCCGGGCGCGCCACCCCTGACCTGCATAAACGCACGCTTACACGCCAAGATCCACGCCAAATATGTCCCCGTGTTAGCTCGATGTTTGCTCGGATGTCGTCGCCCTGTCGTTGGTGCCTGCCTATGGACGAAGATCTCCGGGGGCGTCGCCCGCATGCACCAACTGCCCTCACGCTGTGAAGCGCCCCGTCTGGTCGAGCCTCCATCGGGACCGGGGCGCTTCACATGAGCGCCTGCCGACCAGGGCCACAGGCCCGGTCAAAGGCCCGAAGCCCGTCAGAGCCCGGGTCAGACCCCATCGCGAGATGCTCACCTGCATCATCTCTGTCAGAGGTCGAGGATGAGCTTGTGGCCGTGCGACCGGCTCACACAGGGCAGGAACGTTCGGCCTGAGGCCCGCTCGGCCTTGGAGAGCACGACGTCGCGGTGGTCGGGAACGCCGTCGAGGACACGGGTTTCGCACGTGCCGCAGTAGCCCTCCTCGCAGTCGGATTCGATGTCCACTCCGGCGTTCCGGATCGCCTGAAGCAGCGTCGTCTCCGGGGCGGCCAGCACGGTCGTCCCGGAGCGGCGTAGTTCCAGTTCGACCGCTTCGCCGTCTCCGGTGCCGGAGCTCGGGGCGGCGGCGCCGAAATGCTCGGTCTCGCAGCTGATGCCGGTGGCCGCACAGATCTCGGTCACGCTGTCCAGGAGGTTGTTCGGGCCGCAGCAGTAGACCGCGGCGCTCGCTCCGAGGCCGCCGATCAGCGCCTTGAGATCCGGGCGCGGTTCGGTCGCGGTGTCGACGAACCGGACCCGGTCTGCGCCGGTGGCCGCCAGTTCGGAGCGGAAGGGCATCGTGGCGGCGCCACGGCCGCAGTAGACCGCCGTCCACGTCGCCCGGCGTGCCGCGAGGACACGGGCCATGGGCAGGAGCGGCGTGATCCCGATGCCGCCGGCGATCAGCAGGTACTCGTCCGCGTCGCCGAGCGGGAAATGGTTGCCCACCCCGGTCACCACCAACTCCCGGCCGACCAGCGCCGTACCGTGGATCTCCGCCGAGCCGCCTCGTCCGGCGGCCACAAGCCGCACCGCGATCGTGTAATGCCGGCGCTCCCGCGGGTCCCCGCAGAGCGAGTACTGGCGGGTCAGTCCCGACGGCAGCCGGACGTCGATGTGCGCGCCGGGTTCCCAGGGCGGCAGCGGCCGCCCGTCCGGTGCGGACAGGCGCACCCCGGCCACGCCCTCGGCCTCCCAGGTCATTCGCGTGACGCGCAGTGGCAGGTCCATCATGTCCATGGGTTCTCAGAAAAGGTCGAAGTACTCACGCTGCTCCCAGTCGGTGACCGTGCGCTCGAAGCGGGCGATCTCGGCTCGCTTGATCGCGGCGTAGTACGCGGTGAACTGCGGGCTCATCGCCTTGACCAGGCCGGTGTCGGCCTCCAGCGAGTCGACGGCCTCCCGCAGGTTCGCCGGCAGGCGCCCGGCCTCGGTGGTGTAGGGGTCGTCGGCGGACGAAGGCAGCGGCAGCCCGGCGTCGATGCCTTCCAGACCGGAATGGAGCTGGGACGCCATGTACAGGTAGGGATTGGCCGCGGACTCGCCGATCCGGTTCTCCAGGTGCGTGGAGTCCTCCTCGGCCGAGCCGACGAGCCGGATCATCGCGCCCCGGTTGTCGCGCGCCCAAGCGATCCGGTCGGGGGCCATCGAGTACGGCTGGAAACGTTTGTAGCCGTTGACGGTCGGGTTCGCGAACACGCAGGCGCCGCGCGCGTGGGCGAGTTGACCGGCAATGAAGTGCCGGCCGATCGGCGAGATCGGTTCCTGCCCGTCCTTCGGCACGAACATGTTGCGGCCGGCGTCCGCCCCGGTGCCGACCAGGCTCTGGTGCAGGTGCCAGCCGCTCGCCTTGCTGCCGGTGAGCTGCGGCCGGCACATGAAGGTGGCGTGGTAGCCGGTGCGCCGTGCCATCTGCTTGATGGTGCTGCGCAGCAGCACCATGGCGTCGGCGGAGCCGAGCCCGGCCACCGGGTCCAGCGTGACCTCGAGCTGGTCGGCGCCGTACTCCACCTCGATGGTGCGCAGTTCGATGCCCATCCGTTCGAGGGCCTCGCGGATCCGCCGGGTGGCCGGCTCGACCTCGTCGCCGCGGTCCTCGGCGAGGAGCTGGTTGCCCTGGTTGATGGGTTCCACCGGAGTCGGGTACGTGGACCGGCCGATGCCGTCGGCGTTCGGGCTGTGCTCCGCCCGCCGGTATAGGTGGAACTCGATCTCCAGACCGGCCACGTAGCCGTACCCGGCCGCGCCGGCGCGGTCGAGGGCCGCCCGGAACAACCCGCGGCTGCAGAACGGTACCGTCGCCCCGTTCTGGAAGCGCAGGTCGCACAGCACCCGGGCGGTCCGATCCGCCCACGGCACGAGGCGGAAGGTGGTCGGGTCCGGAACCATCACGAGGTCGGCGGCGCCGGCCATCTCGGCCACGCCGAGTCCGCCGTCGGCGTCGAAGGCCGCGAAGACGGTGGCGCCGGAGGTGTCCTTCGACAGGAGGGTCGACACGCAGTTGACGCCGCTGCCGAACACGGCGGCGAGTCCGCTCGCGGGGATCGTCTTGCCGCGCAGCAGTCCGTGCTGGTCCACGAAGGACACCCGGACCGACCGCAGTTCCTCGGCCTCGATCCGGGCGAGGACGGCACGGGCTGCCTCCTGCTGCTCCTCGGTCCACAAGCCGAACTTCTCGATGAAGCCCATGGCGGTCCGCTCAGCCGTTCGAGCGGTCGTATGCGTCGGGCGACCCGGAGCGGTCGGGTTCGATCTCCGAGCCCGGAACGCCGGCCGGCCCCGTCGCGAGCGCCGCCTGCAGACGGGACGCCCACGGGCTGGCCTTGCGCAGGTCGGCGATCGAGCGGGCCCAGTACTGCTCCCACTCTCCCGTGGGGCCGATGCCGTCCAGCGGGATCGGCCCGCGGCTCTCCACATCCGCGGTGTCCGTCAGCAGGGTCTCGGGGCTGCCGCCTTCGGCGACGGTGTCGATCGCCTGCAGGGCCATCCGCCGGTAGGTGACGATCGCCCGGTCGGACCGGCTGAGGTGCTCGTGGCTGCGGTCGTAGATGCGGCCCTGTCCCTCGACCGCCATCTGGTCGTGCACGTTGATGTCCCGTCCGAGTCCGGTGTAGGTCTGCGTCCGCTGTTCGTGAGGGTCGAACCGGTAGTTGTTGGCCCTGTTCCGCACCGGCTTGTAGTCGGGCAGGGTGATGCCCTCCAGGCGCTGGGCGCGCATAGTCGCCTTGTCCACCGGCTCGTCGAGGCTGGTGAACATCGCGTACCAGTAGCAGGACACGTCGTCGGTCGGCACGTGCCACTGAGTGATCGCCATCGTCGCGCTCAGCGGGATCGTGATCCCGTGCGGGAACACCTGATGCGTGATCCGCACGTGGGTGGACGAGCCGTCCAGGCCCTCGCCGTCCAGCCTGCGCAACGCCACGAGCCGCTGGCCGTACTCGGTGCGCGCGTTGAGGATCTCGGGCCGCCCGTACTCGCGGAGGATCCTGGTCATCGGCAGGTCGGTCCCGAGCGAGGCGTTGCGGAACTGCCTGCCGTAGCCGTCGGCGGTGTCCTCGTCGTTCTCGAACCGATGCAGGTATGAGGCGTGGGCGGGGTCGATGCCGACCTCGAGCGCCTGCAGCCAGTTGCAGTCGAGGTAGCCCTTGAACGCGAAGGTGTACTCCTGCGGGGCGATGAGGCAGTCGAGCGCGGGCAGGTTCGGCGGCGTTCCGTCTCCGAGGAACGCCCACACGATCCCGTTGCGCTCCCGCACCGGGTACGACCGGATCCGCACCTTCGAGCGGAGCCTGCTGTCCGCCGGCTCAGCTGGCGTGTCCAGGCAGGACCCGTCCGCGCCGAAGAGCCAGCCGTGGAAGTAGCAGCGGAGCCCGCCGTCCTCCAGCCGCCCCAGCGACAGGTCGGCGCCGCGGTGCGCGCATCGGCGGTCGATGAGGCCGATCGCGCCGTCGTCGTCGCGGAACAGCACGAGGTCTTCGCCCAGGATCCGGACCGGGACGACGGGACGTTCGCCCTCCATTTCCTCCGTCAGCGCGACCGGCTGCCAGTACAGGCGCATCCAGGCGCCTCCGGGCGTGCCGGGCCCCGTCTCGGTGATCTTCCGGTTGTCCTCAGCGCGCATGGGCGACCTCCATATGTTCGATTAACGAACACTATGCTCAGATATGAGCAATGTAGGCAGACGTTGTCGCCCGTCGCAAGATCTGGGCAGCGATCCGCTGCTATATTCCGTACGGAGTGTGCGTTAATCGAACAAAGTGGGGATCGATGGCGAAGCTCAACGCACGGGATGAGGCCCGGCGGGCCGCGCGCGAACTGGACGGCAGCAACCACGCGGACTATTCCGAGGCCCTCGAACGCGGCTTGCTCGTCCTGACCGCCTTCGAGCACACCGAGGAACGCCTGTCCCAAGCCCAGTTGGCCCGCAAGCTCGAACTGCCCCGGGCCACCGTGCGCCGCGCCCTCCTCACGCTGACGCACCTGGGCTACGTGATCCCCGACGACAAGGCCTACCGACTGGGGCCCAAGGTCCTCACGCTCGCCTCGGCCTACCTGACCACGAACCCCGTGAGCCACGTGCTGCAACCGGTGTGCGACAGGCTCGCCGAGGAGTTCCGGGCATCATGCACGGCCGCGGTCCTGGACGGCGCGGCGGCCGTGATGATCGCACGGGGGCTGCCGCGGCACACCCTGCCGATCGGCCAGGGGGTCGGCTTCCGCGTGCCCGCCCTCCGGTCGGCCTTGGGGCTGGTCCTCTTGGGCGCCCTGGACGAGGAGCGCCGCCACCGGCATCTGGTCACCCACTCGGACGGGGACGAGGAGGCCGTCGCGGCGCTGGAGCGGAAGATCGCGGAGGTGGCGGCGGCCGGCCGCGCGTACGTCGCCCACGATGTGGAGGCCGGCTTCCACTCGACCGCGGTGCCGCTGCGCCGGTGGGACGGCACCGTGATCGCGGCCCTGAACGTCGGCGCCACCCTGGAGCGGATATCCAGCCAGGAGATGCGCGAGCGTGTGCTGCCCGTATTGCTGGAGACCGCCGACAGGCTCCAGGCCCAACTCGTGTGACGCCGCACGGCGCGGCGTTGCCCGGCGGACGCCGCGGGTACCGCCCCGTCTCGAAGACGCCGGCCGGCCGCCTCCTCATCGAGAGGAGGCGGTCTTCTCTTTTCGTCGCGGGCGCGTCGGCGCCCACCGCCATTGCCGCGAACGCGCGGAGAACGCGGCGATGAGCGCCACTGACCGCCTGTCTTCCTCTCTGCGGAACGGACCGCAGGCACATCGTCGGCTGCAACTGACCTCGGCCTGACATCGCACGGCCCGTTGACTTTCCAGACGAGTCCTGTTTAACGTGTGGGCGTTCTAACGCTATAAGTAAGTTCACTTACATATAGCGTAAGTGCTGTGGCGACCGCTCCCGAGCGACAGCACACGCGACTCGTGGAGGCGGCCATGCGCCGTACTCGGGCGCACCGCTCCCAGCGGTTCCGTCCGACATCGTTCGTTGCCACCGAATGGAGACCCCACCGTGGCGGATCAGCACGATCCACCGGCAGCCCTCGTGGCCGCCCATCACGCCCGACCATGCGCGACGCCGAACCGGACCGCGCCCGCACAGGACATGCCGGCCGGACAAGGGGGCGGTCATGGCGACCGATGAACCGGTCATGCTCGCGAGCCCGGCTTCCCCGACCGCCGGACGTCGGCCTCTGACGCCGCGCGGCGTCGCGTTCGCCACGATGTTCGGCAACGCGATCGAGCTCTACGACTTCATCATCTACTCCTACGCCGCGGGCGCCGTTTTCGGACCGCTGTTCTTCCCCACCGACGCGGCATGGGTCGGGACCCTGCTCGCGTTCTCCACGCAGGCCCTGGCCTTCTTCGTGCGGCCGCTGGGCGCGATCATCTTCGGCCGCGTCGGCGATCGATGGGGGCGGCGCGCTCCCGTGCTGCTGTCGCTGGCCTTCATGGGCAGCGCCACGGTCCTGGTCGGTCTGCTGCCCACCTATGCGGTGGTGGGAGCGGCGGCCCCGATCCTGCTGACCGTGCTGAGGTTGCTGCAGGGAGTCGCGATCGGGGGCGAGTACCCCGGGGCCGTCGTGGTGGCCGTCGAGCATGCCCCGCCTCACCACAAGACGCTCTACGGGGCCTTCCCGCAGATCGGGAACATGCTCGGGTCGTTGCTGGGCGGCATCGTTCTCGTGATCAGTACCCTGGCGGTCTCCCCGGAGACGTGGCGGGCGGGAGCGTGGCGGGTGCCTTTCCTGCTGAGTGCGGTCCTGCTCGTCATCGGCCTCGCGATCCGTACCCGCCTTGCCGAGACGCCGGAGTTCGTCAGGGCGACGGAAGGCGCCGTCAAGCACGGCCGGGTCTCCTTCGGTGTGCTTCTGCGGCGTTCGGCTCAGCCACTCGTGATCGCCACACTGCTGTGGATCGGTCCGCTCGCGTTCAGCTACGCGTTCCTGAACAGCGTCATCGCCTTCGTGTCGTCGTGGCGCACCGACCTCGCGCCGGTCGATGCGCAGATCGGGCTGATCATCACCTCGGTCCTGCTGATCACCGTCGTGACCGTCACCGCCCGGTACGGCGACCGGCTCGGCCCGGACCGTGTCGTGCTCGCGTCGGGCATCTGGTTCGTGGTCTGGGCGGTGCCGTCCTATGCGCTGATCGACGCGCAGGTCCCGGTCCTGCTCTGGACGGGAATGGCGGTCGGCGCCATCGGGTACGGGGCGTTCGGGGGCGTCGCGCCGCGGCTGATATCGCTGCTTTTCCCGGTGGAGTTCAGGTTCATCGGCGTGGGCGTCTGCATCGCGCTGAGCGGGATCATCGCCGGGGCGGTCCTGCCGATCCCGGCACTGGCCTGGGTCGGTGAAACGGGTGGCTCGTCGGTGCCGTTGATGCTGATGGTCATCGTCGCGGGACTGGCGACCGTGGCCGGATGGGTCTGGTTGCGGGCCTATCGCAAACGACACCCGGAAGTCGTCACGGCCGGCTCCGATACGTAACCGGCGTCCGGACGCCGATGGCGGCCCGCCGGGGACGGCGGTCCGCCATCGGCCCGAGGGAGGGTGAGCAGAATGTCGACCAGAAAGCCAATGGAAGTAGAGGGATGGGTCCGGATCTCGATATGAAGTCCTCGTCACGTTCGCCGCGTCCGGACGCCGGTCCGGCGCCCGCGCCGGACCGCGCAGACGACGCTCCAGCGCGGTCCGACGCCGAGAGCAAGAACGTCCTTTCCTCGGCGCGTCGAGTCCTCCAGGGTTTGCAGGTCATAGCCGAGGCGCGAGAACCGGTCACGCTCGCGGCGCTCGCCGACGCCTTGGGCACCTCCGAGGTGGCGGCCTACCGGGTCGCCTGCACGCTGATCGCGGAGGGGTACGTCCGGCAGGCGCCCTCCCGGCGGGCCGGCTACGAGTTGACCTGGAAGATCGTTGAGATGGCCACCGCCCGCCTGGAACGAACCGAACTGCGTACGGTGGCGGCGGAACGACTGGCCGCGCTCGCGGAGCACTACGCCGAATCCATCACCGTCGCCATTCCCGACGGCGACCACGTCGTGTTCGTCGACAAAGTCAACGCCAACCGCGACGTGCAGTTCTACTGCGACATCGGCAAGCGCCTTCCGTTGCATGTCGGTGCCGCGTCCCGCGCCATTCTGGCCCATGGTCCTGAACGGCTGAGCGGACAGTACCTTTCCCGCACGCTCACGACCTTCACTGACGCAACGCCGCTCGAACCCGATGCGATCCGAGCCGACCTCGAACGGATCCGGAACATCGGATACGCCGTCAGCATCGGTGACGTCGAGGTGGGCATCTCCGCGATCGCCGCCCCGATCGTCAACGCGAGATCCGAGATTCTCGGCGCGGCGGCGATCGCCAATGTCAGCGCGAAATGGAGCGACGACGACATCCGCGACCGCGGCGAGGACCTGAAGAGGGTGTGCGCCGAGATCTCCGCCGAATGCGCGCAGCTCGACCAGCCCTTCGTCCTCGCGCCGGAGGCGAAATGACGGAGATCACCGGGGAGACGGACACGGACGTCGCCGAGGAGACGGACATCGACGCGGTGACGTACACCGTGGGCCCCGACGTGCCGATGGCGGCCCGCGTGCGGCTCGGCGAGCACTTCCGGGTGCGGACGATCGATGCGTCGGGCGGTCAGATGCACGAGGCGGTCTCGGCGGACGCGATCGATCAGGCCGCACTGTTCCCGGTGACCGGCCCCATCGGGGTCGAGGGGATCCGCGCGGGAGACACGGTCGGCATCCAGCTGCGGTCCGTACGTCCGGCGAGCGAGTGGGGGCACACGTGGACTCGGCCTGGGCTGGGTTTCGGCTCCGACGTCGAATTCCACGTCCGGCGTCTCGGCGCCCGGCGCCCGGTGATCGATTGGCTTGGCGGCGGCGCGACCGTCGACCTCGAGGCCAGACCTCATGTCGGCACGCTCGGGCTTCTCCCCTCCGATCCCACGGAGCCCCGCGATCTTGGCTTCCACGGCGGGAACCTGGACTTCGCACACTGCGGCCCGGGAGCGACGGTCTGGCTGCGCGCGCGGGTCGACGGCGCCGGCCTGTACCTGGGCGATGTGCACACGGCCATCGGTGACGGGGAGGTCTGCGGCACCGGCGTCGAGGTCGACGGCATCGTCGACCTCTCGGTCGTCGGCGGCGAACCGTGGCCGGGCCGCGCGCCGGTCGTCACGATGGGCCGGCGGGCGTGGGTGATCGGCGTCGGCGACACCTTCGACGAGGCCCTCGAGGTCGCCGTTCAGGAATGTGTGACGCGATTCGCCGACGCCCAGGGAATCGCCCACCGCGACGCCTACCTGGCGGTCGGGCTCCTTCTGGAGATAACCGTGTGCCAGGTGGTGAACCCCCGCCGGAGCGTGGCGGTGTCACTGCGATCGGGGATGGACTCCGTCCTTCGACCGGCACCCAGGCCCGTACGGCCCGTACAGGGAGAATAGGAAAGCAGGACAATGAAGGAACAGCTGCATCCCGTTGGAAACGAGATCATCTTCGAAAACGACGTTATCCGGGTATGGCTCGTCGATGTGGCCCCGGGCGACTCGCTGCCGCTCCACCACCATCTGCGCCCGTATCTTCTGGTGAATCTCACCGACGGCCGGTTGAGCGTCGAAAGCCCGCAAGGTCCGCCCGCGGAGCGAACGCTCGAGGCCGGCGCGGTCGAATGGCACGACTCGGGAGAGCTTCACAGCTTCCAGAACCAAGGCGGCGAACGATACAGAAACGTGCTCGTGGAGTTGAAGAGCGGCGTCGACCCGGCGACGGAGGAATGACCCATGCCCCACGAACACCTCGCACCCGATGTCGCGCTGCGGGGGCTGGCGCGTGAGACCCGATGGATGGACGCGACGGACCAGGCGCGCCTGGTCCGGTCCGGCGGGGTCACCGCGCTCGAACTGGTGGACGCGGCGATCGAGCGGATCACGGCGCTGAATCCGGCCGTCAACGCGGTCGTCATGGAGTGGTACGACCACGCACGATCGCTCGTCGCGCACCAAGCCGCGGAAGGGCCGTTCGCCGGCGTGCCCTTCCTCCTCAAGGACTTCATGGCGCCTTACGCCGGGCAGACGATGTCGAACGGGAACGGCAGGCTGAAGGACCTCGCGGTCCCGTCGACCGCCGACTCCACGCTCGTCAGCAGGTTCCGCGGAACCGGCCTGATCACGGTGGGACGTACCAACACGCCCGAGTTCGCCGCGATGGGGACCACGGAACCGAGAGCCTGGGGCCCCACGCGCAACCCCTGGAATCCCGCCTACTCGACCGGGGGCTCGAGCGGCGGCGCCACCGCCGCGGTGGCGGCCGGCATGGTGCCGATCGCGCACGCATCCGACGGCTCGGGCTCGATCCGCATTCCGGCCGCCCTGAGCGGCCTCGTGGGCCTCAAGCCATCGCGCGGCCGCATCACCGCCGGCCCCTTCGCGGACGAATGGGGGCCCGCGGTGTCTTTCGCGGTCAGCCGCACCGTCCGCGACACGGCGGCGCTCCTCGACGCGGTCTGCGGGCCATCGGTGGGCGATCTCGTCGTCGCACCGGCACCCGATCGGCCCTACGTCCGCGAACTCGACGCGGCTCCCGCCCCGCTCCGCATCGGCGTTCTCGATCGCCTGCCCTCCGGGGGAGCCGTCCACGCCGACTGCGCCGCAGCCGTTCACGACGCGGCGGCTCTGCTCGAAGAACTCGGACATCAGGTCGAATCCGCCTTCCCCCCGGTCCTCGGACAGGCCGACGTCGCCGACGGCCCACTGGCGCTCATGGCCACAAGCCCGATGCTCGGCTCATTCCGCCACCTCGCCGACGCGCTCGGCCGCGACCTGACCGCCGCGGACATGGAGCCGCTCACCTGGGCCGCCTACCAGAAGCTCAAGCGGGTCCTCGCCGACGACTACCTGCAGGCGTACGCGGAGAGCGTGCGTTACCGCAGGCAGATGCAGCAGTGGTGGGCGGACGGGTTCGACCTGCTGCTGACGCCGACGACGGCCGCCCCCGCCCCAGCCATCGGGTCCTACAGCGGGGATCCGCGGCAGGCCGCGGCGCTGGGCGCCAGGTACATCGTCTTCACCAGACCGTTCAACATCACCGGCCAGCCGGCCGTCAGCCTTCCGCTCCACTGGAATCGCGCGGGGCTTCCGATCGGCGTCCAATTCGCCGCCGCCCACGGCCGCGAGGACCTCCTCATCGCCATTGCCGCGCAACTCGAGCAGGCGCGCCCCTGGGCCCAGAGAACCCCGTCACCGCCCAATGAGAATCTTGGAGAAGCCCGTGCCCGTGTCTGATACTCCGCGTCTTCCTGGACTGAAGTCGGCCGAGGCGGACTGGTTGGTGCGCACTGCGCTGGCGGTCGGTGCGGAGCGAGGCTTCCCGCCGCTCGCGGTGGCCGTCATCGATGTCGTCGGAGCGGTGACGGCCCTGCGGCGAGACGACGGTGGTATGCCGATGACCAGCCGCATCGCGGTGTCCAAGGCGCGCACCGCGCTGTTCGCGCTGCAGCCCTCCGGCTCGATCAAACTCCCCGGAGGGATCATCGACGGCATCCAGCACCTCTACGGCGGCGACTTCATCCCGTGGGCGGGCGGTGTCCTGATCACCGACGGCGGGGTGATTCTCGGTGCCGCAGGCGCATCCGGTGGGCATGCACTCGAAGACGAAGAGGCCGTACAGACGGCAGTGCAGCGGTGGCAGGAGAACCGTGCCGTAGCCGGCGAGAACTAACGCCGGCGCCGCCATTCTGACCCTTTTTCGCTGCAGTCGCGGCTGGCCCAGGGCCGCCGCGACTGCAGCGACGTCCCATGCTGGACGCTCTACGCGCGTTTCGTCGTGGGTGAGACCGGGACGCCGCCGCGCGTGCCCGCCGGACGGCCGAACGGCTCGTCGACGCCACGGTGTCATGACCTTCGAGGACGACGATCCCGCCAAGGGCGCAGGGACAAGGTTGATCTGGTGAAAGGAATTTTCTGATGTTTTCGTCGGTGTTGGAATTGGCGCGTGCGGTCCGGGCACGGGAGGTGTCCAGCCGTGAGGTGGTCGAGGGCGTGCTCCACCGGATCGGGGCGGTCAACCCCGAGCTGAACGCGATCAGGGTGGTCCTGGCGGACGAGGCCCTGGCGGCCGCAGACGGGGCGGACCGCCGTCTGGCCGCCGGTGAGGAGGTCGGGCCGCTACACGGCGTGCCGTTCACGGTCAAGGAGAACCTGGACCTGGCGGGCAACGCCACCACCCGCGGTTTCGCCGGGCTCGGCCAGGCCCTTGCGTCGGCCGACGCTCCGATCGTGGCCGGTTTACGGGCGGCGGGCGCGATACCCATCGGCCGCACGAACATGTCCGAGGCCGGGTTCCGCTACCACACGACCAGCGGGATCGGCGGCACCACCCTCAACCCCTGGGATCGCGCCCGCACCCCCGGAGGCTCCAGCGGCGGTGACGCGGTCGCGCTCGTCACGGGGATGACCGCGCTGGGGATCGCCAACGACCTTGGCGGTTCGCTGCGGTTCCCCGCGCAGTGCTGTGGTGTTGCCTCGCTCAAGCCGTCCTTCGGGCGGATCGCGGCGCACTCGGAGGCCGCGGCCGAACTGCCGATGAGCCTGCAGTTGCTCCAGGCGAACGGACCGATGGCGCGCAGGGTGGCGGATCTGCGCCCGGCGTTCGCCGCGGCCTGCCGAGCCGACCCGCGGGACCCGTGGCAGGTGCCCGTCCCGCTGGAGGGTCCCCCGCTTTCCCGTCCGATCGGTGTCGCGCTCACCCTGTGGGACGGCGTCGATCCGCAGGTGGAGTCAGGCGTGCTGCGCGCCGCCCAGGTCCTCGCCGAGGCCGGATACACCGTCCAGGAGGACGAGCCACCGCAGGTGGACCGTGCCGTGGAGCTGTGGAACATCCTGGCCGCCAGCGAGTTCCGATGGGCGTGGCAGCGGCTCGGCCCGCTGGCTTCCGAGGAGCTGCGGACCGTCGTCGAGGACGGCTACTTTCATCTCTTCCCCGCACCCGACCCCGTCGCGCACGGCATGGCCTACGGCGCCCGCAAGAGCGTCGCGGCGCAGTGGGCCCGGTTCCAGGCCGAGTCCCCCTTGATCCTCGCCCCGGTCTGCGCGCAGCCGCCGTTCCCCGTCGGCTGGGACCTCAAGGTTCCCGACACCACCGAGGAACTCATCACTGCCATGCGCATGGTCCTGCCGGTCAATGTGCTCGGGCTGCCCGCCGTGACGGTCCCGGTCGGCGTCCGGGACGGCCTGCCTCAAGCCGTCCAGATCATCGGACCCCGCTTCCGGGAGGACCTGTGCCTCGACGCCGCCGAGACCATCGAGACCGTGCTCGGCATCCACGACACCCCTCTCTACCGTCAACTGCAGGACGGGTAGGCACGCCCCGTGCGGCATGACCGATCGAACGGCCTGACCGTACCGCCAGCGAGAATTTGGATGTGGCGATGACCGCAGAACAGGCGAACATCGTCCGCACCGAGGCCCAAACATGGCGATCATGGAGGTCCAGAACGGCGATATCGACGACATCGTCGAAGACTGCGACCAGATCCGTGACGCCATCGACGTGCACGCGGCATCAGTAGATTGATGTTCCCCCGGTTTCGCGGTCACGCGTGTGAGGAGATGGTGGCCTGGAGTTGGTGGTGTTGTTCGAACTCTTGTGGTGTCTTCCACCCGAGTGCGGAGTGGCGTCGGGTGCGGTTGTGGAACCCTTCGATGTACTCGAAGATCGCGTTGGCGAGTTCGAGACGGGTGTTCCAGCGCCGCCGGTTGAGCAGTTCGGTCTGCATCCGGCCCCAGAACGCTTCGGCGACGGCGTTGTCGTAGGGGTCGCCGACGGTTCCCAGGGAAGGGAGCAGCCCGGCCTTGCGGGCGCGTTCGGTGAAGGCCCAGGAGGTGAACTGGGCGGACTCAACCGGTGGAAGCAACACCGGCCTGTTGGAGC
This sequence comes from Actinomadura nitritigenes, assembly GCF_017573545.1. Taxonomy (GTDB): domain Bacteria; phylum Actinomycetota; class Actinomycetes; order Streptosporangiales; family Streptosporangiaceae; genus Spirillospora; species Spirillospora nitritigenes. Next base: position 72,377 of record NZ_JAGEOK010000027.1, read on the forward strand.
GATAGTAGGTGATCATCGAGGGCCTCGGCAGGCGTCTTCCAGCCGAGGGCCTTACGAGGTCGGGCGTTGAGAGCGGCCGCGACTGCCGCAATGTCGTCGGCGCTCCAGCGGGACAGGTCAGTGCCCTTCGGGAAGTACTGGCGAAGTAGGCCGTTGGTGTTCTCGTTCGTGCCGCGCTGCCAAGGGCTGTGCGGGTCGGCGAAGAAGATCGGCACGCCTGTCTCGATCGTGAGCTGGGCGTGTGCTGACAACTCCTTGCCCCGGTCCCAGGTCAGTGACCGGCGCAGCTGCTCGGGTAGGGCACCGATGGTGGTGGCGAGGGGGTTCTTCATCGTCTCAGCGCCGTAGCCGGCCAGCGGCGGCCCGTTCTTGGTCCGGGGGGTGACGCCGAATCCCTCCTGGCGAGGCAGGTGGACCAGCATCGTGAAGCGGGTCGTGCGCTCGACCAACGTGCCGATCGCCGACCGCTCCAACCCGATCACCAGGTCGCCCTCCCAGTGCCCGGGGACGGCGCGGTCATCGGCCTCGGCCGGTCGCTCGCTGATCATCACCTCAGGTGTGACGTGCGCCCACGCCTTGCGCTTGGAGCGGGCTCGGGGAGCCCGCAGCGCACGACCGGTGCGCAGGCAGGCGACAAGCTCGCGCTTGAGCGCGCCCCGGGCCTCGACGTAGAGGGCCTGGTAGATCGCCTCATGGCTGATCCTCATGGACTCATCTTCGGGGAAGTCGGCCTTGAGCCGGTTGGCTATCTGCTCCGGACTCCAGGCGCTCGCCCACCGGCGGTCTCCTCGGTGCGGTTTGTTTCGCCCTTTCCACGGCCCGACCGCTGGTCCGAGTACCGCCCCGTCCGGCCCGTGGATCTGACCGGACAGCCGTTCCTGCACGTACTGGCGCAGTCGATCGTCAGTGGCCAGCTTGGCTGCCTTGGGACGCTGGGCCACCAGATCGGCCTTCCACTGCGCGACCGACGCGCGGTAGTCCAGCCGGCCGCCGCGGGTCGCGGCGTTGCGCCGAAGCTCCCGGGAGATCGTCGACGGGTGGCGGCCAAGCCGCCGGGCGATCTCCCGAACCCCGACATCCTGCGCCTTCCAGATCGCGATCTCCTCCCGCTCCTGGAAGGACAGGTACCGGCCGCAGAGCGGGGCAAGATCCATCGGTGGCATGCCGCCACCATGCCGGAACCAGCGGCCACCCACCGCCTGCGACACCCCGACCGCAGCCGCCGCCTCCTCCGCAAGAAGCCCCTTCGCGATCTCCCGCCAGAACGCCCGCTCGATCTCCCGCCGATGCGCCGGCGCACCCGGCGACTTCATCGGTGACCGCCCCGTCAATGCCTGCATCCACCCAGCTGGACGCCCCATCAACACCTCCGAGATCGAGGTGTTGCGACGACCGGTTGAGTCCGCCCAGTACACATCAGCCGCGTTCGCCGGCGCGTGCGCGGCGGCCGGGATACGCCAGTCGATGGGCGCGGCCGGTTCCAGCGCCGACAACGCCCTGGCCGAGGCGCCGGCGGCTGGTCCACCATCACCCAGGCCCGCCTGGCGGTCTTTGGCCGGCTGGCCTTCTACAACACCCACCGCCGCCACTCGGCTCTTGGCTATCTCAGCCCGACAGAGTATGAGAAGCGATCAACTACGCTGACCGCTGCCGCATAGCAACCGGTGTCCACGATCAGGGTGGAAGTCCCCCCACCCGTGGCGAGGAAACGTTGACAAGCCTATCCAAGCCGACCCGCCCACGGCCCACGCCGACCTCAGCCCTTGGGCCAAGACAGAGCGACATCTCCGGGCCAGAACTGCTCGACAAAATAACCGGTCATCTCGCAGACCATCAAGAACGGCTTCGGCTCAGTGGCGCAATACATCCCCTACCTGCTGTCAGCTCCCTCCGCATCTCGGAAGGAACCTCAGGGGTGCCGCCTGTGGCACGCCTGCCACAGCGGGGACCTATTTGATGCGAGAGCCCGCGACCGGTGCTGGCGTACGGCCGAGCGGGCGCTTCGGCGTTAGGCGCTTGGGCGCTTGGGCGCTTGGGCGCCGCGATGATGGTCTTTGCTTCGCCATTCGCTGGAATCCGCTATTCGGGGAGGAACTGGGCCAGTGCTGTTCGGATGTGGGGCTGGTGGCCGCCTTGGTTGAGTTCGAGGATGGCGGCCTCCACGACGGCGCTGTTCCACATGGCGGCGCTCGGCTCGGGGTGCGCCCGGCCCATGGCGGCGAAGTCGGGACTGGTCAGCTGGACGACCGTTCTGTTCCGGGACGCGATCGCCTCGATGATCGCGGGGTCGACACGGGCCTCCAGCAGCAGTGCGCGGACACCACGATGGCGCAGGCATTCGTCCAGGTAGGCGTTCGCGGCGGCGAGCAGCCGACTTCGGCCCGGGGCCATCCCCGCGATCGTCTTGTTGATCTCTGCAAATGCGCGGTCGTGGAACTCGGTGTGCAGCGCCAGCAGGAATTGCGACCGGTCGCGGAAGTGGTGGAAGAAGGTGCCCTTGGCCACACCCGCCTCAGCGACGATGAGATTGACGCTCATGCCTGCCAGGCCCGTCCGCTCTGCCAGGGACAGGCCCGCGGTGATGAGTTGCCGGCGGGTGGCCGCCGCGCGCTGCTGCCGGACGCCGGTGCTCACTGCGCGCTCCCGGCGGTCTCCACCGATTCCAGGAAGGGCAGTACCAGACCCAGGAAGCCGTCCGGATCGGCGGCGAAGGCCACGTGCCCGGTCTGCAGCGTCCGCAGGTCCGCGTCGGGTATCGCCGCCTGCGTCTGGCGTGCGGCCGACATGGGGAGGATGATGTCGCGGGCCCCCCAGGCCAGCAGCACGGGTACACCGAGCCGGGGTCCGTCGGCCCGCAGGTCGTAGGCCGGATCGGCGATGCTGCGCCACAGCGCGGCGGACACCGCGGCGCCCGTCCTGCTGCGCGCCCTGTCCTGGACCCGGCGGGTGATGGCGTGCAGCCGGTCGCTGTCCGGCTTCATGTACCGGGGAACGAGCCGGGGGAACACCGCCCGGTTGACGGCCGGGACACCCAAGGCGCGGGCCGCGAGGCGGGGGACCTTGACGAACCCGCCGGCATTGACCAGGACCAGCCCGGCGACCCGGTCCGGGTGGTCCAACGCGAGCCTGGCCGCGGCGTACCCGCCGACCGAATTGCCGACGAAGACGGCCCGCTCCAGGTCCAGCTCGGCGACGAGATCGGCCAGGACACCGGCGAGCAGCGGCGCGGCCACCGACCGCGGCCCCCTGGTCGGTGTCTCGGAACGACCGTGACCCGGCCAGTCCACGGCCAGCACGCGATGGCCGGCGGCCGCAAGAGGCTCGGCCACCGCGTCGAAGTCGGTGTGGTCGTGCAGTGCGGCGTGCAGCAGCACGACCGGCCGACCACGGCCCTGCTCGGTATAGAACACCTGCCCTGCTCTGCTTTGGACGAAAGGCATCGCACATCCTCGATTCGTTGACCGACCGGTCGGTCATTCCTGGCCTAGGTTACTCCTTGTCCGAGCGAAGACAACTTCTGCGCTGTGTGTCCTGGATCGCGGGCTGATGTGTCAGGCCCGGCCGATCCAGCCCTCCGCTCCCGAACCTGTCCCCAGCCGCCAGGTAGCTGAGTGAGAGGTCGCATTGCGGTTGGTGATCGTTGCGAGCGGGGAATGCGGCGGATTGGTTGGGGGCTCGCACGATCGTTTTCGCGTCGGAGACGGTCGGGTCGAGGTCAGGTTCGGATGCGTCGGGAGTGGGAGCCGGAGGAGCTGATCGCGGCGTGGACGCTGCTGGACGGCGACTGGGATCTGGTGGGGAACAACCCCGAGGCGACGCGTCTGGGCTTCGACCTCTTGATGAAGTCCTTTGAGTAGGAGGGCCGGTTCCCCCGGCACGTGGATGCCTTGCCCAAGGCCGCGTCGACTGGTTCCAGAAGTCGACCCGGGCGGATGAGGACGGGCTGGCCGAGTGGCTGACGGACAGAATTCGGGTCGGCAGCAGCAGAACGCGCGGCTGCGCGAGGCACTGCAGAACGCCGAACACGACTGCGACACCGCGCGCGCCGAGCTGGAGGTCGAACGCGGCGGCCGCAAGGCCGCCGAGGCCGAGCTGCGACGCGCGCTGGAGGACGCGCGCGCCGACGCCGCGGCCGTGCGCGAGCAGCTCGGCGCCGCCACCCGCGACCAGCGGTGATGCCGGCGTAGCCGGCCCGGCTGTGGTCAGGGGACTTCCGGTCGGGGGTCCAGGACGGGCGGTTCGCCGGGGAGGGGGCCGGGATCGGGGTTACGCAGGCCGTCCAGGACGACCTGGAGATTGCGGTCCCACTGGCGGGTGTCCGCCTGGAGGCCCAGGGTGTGGGGCCCGGTGGAGGACGCGGCGACCATGAGGAATGCCACGTCCTCCCAGGTCGCATCCGTGCGCATCACTCCTGCCTGCTGGGCTCGCTCCACCAGGAGCCGAATGCGGTGGCGCAGCTCGGCCCTGGAGTGGTCCAGAACATCGCCGAGGCGCTTGTTCACGTCGCACAGCTCGTTGCGCAGGTGAATGTAGGACAGGGCGAACCTGGTGAAGCCCGCCCAGGGGTCCGGATCGGCCAGCCCTTCGTCGCCCTTGGCGATGATCTCTTCCAGCACCTCGGTGAGGACCGCATCGAGGAGGGCCTCGAGGGAGCCGACCCGGCGGTAGAACGTGCCGATGCCCACACCGGCGCGGCGCGCGATCTCGTGTGCGGTGATCTCGCCGCCCTCGACGACGGCCTGACGGGCGGCGACGACGAGGCGTGCCACGTTGCGCCGGGCGTCGGCGCGCGGGCGTCGGCCGGAGCCGTCGTCCAGGAGCCGGTCCACCGCGAGTGCTGCTGTCATGCAGCCACCCTAGCAAGTGGACGGATCTAGTCCGATTTAAGTGGACAATAGGAGTCCGGTTGCACTAGCGTCCCGATCCGGACTTCACCCGTCCATTTAGTTCCGGAGATGCGAGGTCGATCATGCCCAAGATTCCGCCGGGCCCGATGAAGATCGCGGCGCTGGCCGCCGGGTTCGTCATGGCGAGCCTGGACACCACCGTGATGCAGGTCGCCGGAGCGACGATCCAAGAACGCCTGCACGCCTCCCTCTCCCAGCTCACCTGGGCTGTGGACGGCTACGTTCTCACCTTCGCCGCCCTGCTGATGCTGGCCGGCGGCCTGGCGAACCGGGTGGGCGCCAGACGGGTCTACATGTGGGGCATGGCGATCTTCGGTGGCGCATCGCTGACCTGCGCGCTGGCACCGGGCATCGAGGTCCTGATCGCGGCGCGGCTCCTGCAGGGGGCCGGGGCGGCGCTGTTCATGCCGAGCTCGCTCGCGCTGCTGGTGCGGGCCTTCCCGGACGCGCGAGAACGCACCAGGGTGCTGGGCGTATGGTCGGCGATAGTCTCCTCGTCCATGGCGCTGGGCCCGACGGTCGGCGGCCTCATGGTCGGCGCGTTCGACTGGCCGAGCATCTTCCTGATCAACCTGCCGGTCGGCATCGCGGGCATGCTCCTGACCCGCCGGCACATCACCGGGGAGGAGGGCGACGCCCGGCCGCTGGCGGCTCCCGGGCACGCCGCCGTCATCGTCGGGCTGGCCGGCATCAGCTTCGCGCTGATCGAGGGGCCGCAGCTCGGTTGGAACTCGGCCCCGGTGATCGGCGCCATCGCCGCCGCCATGCTCGCCGCCGTCCTGCTCATCGCCCGCGAGCGCCGCACCACCAACCAGGTGATGCCCTGGACACTGTTCCGCGGCGCCCGCTTCGCCGGCGCCAACGCCGTGGGCTTCCTGTTCAACGCCGCGTTCTACGGCTCGCTGTTCATGATCGGCCTGTACCTCCAGCACGCCCGCGGCGCGAGCCCGCTTCAGGCCGGGCTGGAGATCCTGCCTCTCACGATCTTCATCCCATTCAGCAACATCGCCTTCGCCCGCATCTCCGGGCGCATCGCGGCCGGTCCGCTGCTGGCCGTCTCCTTCCTGGGCGCGGGGGTCGCCTCGCTGGCCCTGGTCGCGCTGTCGCCCTCCACCCCGTACTGGATGCTGGCCGTCGCCCTCGGCCTGACCAGCATCGCCGGCGGCTTCATCTCCCCCGCCATGACGGCGGCCACGGTGAACGCGGCGGGCACCCGGCACGCCAACACCGCCGGTTCGGTCCTCAACGCCAACAGGCAGTTCGGCTCCCTGGTCGGCATCGCCTCCACCGGCGCCGTCCTGGCCGTCGCTCCCGGCTGGACCGCCGGAGCGGCCCTGTCGTTCCTCCTGGTCGGCGCCGCCTACATCGCCGCCGCCCTGATCGCCTGGCGCCTCATCCACCTGCCCGAACGCCGTCAGACCGCTACGTCACGAACATCTCCGCGGCGCTCCGCGTCAACGGCTGGTTGCTGATCAGGGGATCTTCTGGCGGAGAGATCACTATCTCACTCTACTTTGCAAATCTTCGAACCAAGGCGGTCACGGCGCCCTGGCGGGGCGCCATCTCATACAGGCACACAAGGCTCCGGGGGGCGTTCGCGGGGAGGGCGGTGAAGGCCGGAGTGAGACCCTGAGGATTGGTCAGGGGCAGGCCTTCTGGAACTTGATTCCGGCCGGTGCGTACTGGGCCCATTCCTTGTGCGTCAGCGAACGCTTGGCCACTCCACAGGCGAGGCCGACCAGGTCCTCGTCCTTGGGCATCGTCATGTCCCAGAGCCGCGCGGTCTTGTCCTCGCCGCCGGTGGCCAGGGTTTTGCCGTCGGGGCTGAACGCCACCGATCTGACGTAGCCGGTGTGGCCGGTGAGGGGGGCGCCGATCTGCTGGCGGGTGCGGGTGTCAAAGAGCCGCACGGTCTTGTCGTAGCCGACAGTGGCCAGGAGGTTGCCGTCGGGGCTGAATGTAGGAGGCCATGACGTTGGCTACGCCTCCTCGTTTTCGGGCGGCCGGTGGTTGACCTCCTGTTGCGCTGTGGGGGCGGTGGTAGTTGTAGTGGATGTTCCAGACTCCAAGGGCTTCGCGGCGCTGGTCTTCGGAAAGCCGGGTTCGGGCGTAGAGGAATTCCTCGGCGAGGATTCGGTTGTAGCACTCCACCTTGCCGTTGTGTTTGGGTGTGTAGGGCGTGATGCGCTGGTGGCGTGAGCCGAGTAGTGCTCGGGCGAAGGCGTCGGCGCGGTAGCAGGCACCGTTATATGTGACGATCCTTTCGATGTGGTGTATGCCGTGGATCGCGAACCACGCACGGGCCCTGTGCATGAACATGACGGCGGTTACGGCTCTTTCATCGGAGAGCGCCTCGGTGTAGGCGAGTCGGGTGAAGCCGTCGACAGCGGAGTGGAGGTAGACGTAGCCGCCGCGGCGTTCACTCTTCTTGTGTCGCTCGACGCTCTTGGCTTGTTCGCTTCCACGCCCGTGCACCCGCCAGCCGCCGCCGTCGGGGATCCGGCCTACCTTCTTCACGTCGATGTGCACCATGTGCCCGGGCCTGCGGGCGTTGATCTTCCGGGGCTCACGGTTCGATTCGCCATTCGGATCGATGAACTTGCGACGGTTCAGCCCGAGCGCGAGCAGGTGCCGTGAGACGGTGCGGCGATCGATCGAGATCCCCGCGGACCGCAACTCAAAGGCGATCCGGGACGCCGACCATTTCTGAGTACGGCGGAGCACCTCGATCCGGGAGACGATGTCGGAATCGGTCGCGGTCGGTTGGCGTCTTGGGGTCGACGACCGGTCCATCAGGCCGGGCGCACCGTGGCGGCGGTAGCGGTTGACCCACTTGGAGGCGCAGGCCCGGGAGATTCCCATCTCGGCTGCCACGTGGGCGATCGGTCGGCTCTCGCAGCGTTCGATGAGGCGTCGGCGTCCTTCGACGGACAGGGGGGCGTTGGCGTGGGGCAAGGGGATCTTCCGTCAGTGATTGCGGGTCATCGGCGAAGGGCGGGATGCTTCAGAAGGTGATGAGGATCTTGCCGAGCAGGCCACCGGCTTCGTAGCGCTCGTGGGCGGCGCGGATGTCGGTGTACTGGTAACGGTCGGCGATCCGCAGGCGCAGTTCCCGGGTGTCGACGAGGTGGGCGAGGTGGGCCAGGTCGGTGGCGTTCTCCTGGACATAGCTCTTGCGGGCGCCGGGCACATCGGGCAGCGGGTGGTCGGCGATGGAGACGTAGCGTCCTCCCGGGGTGAGGGCGGCGCCTGCGTCGACGCCGGCGGTGTCGAGGATGACCGGGTAGCGGTCGTGGGGCAGGTCGTCCGGGCGGTGCCAGACCTGCTGTGCGCCGAGGTCCCGGGCGGCGTGTTCGTGTCCGGGCCGGGAGACCAGGGCGTCGACGTGGGCGCCGGTTTGACGGGCGAGTTGGACGGCCAGGCCGCCGACCGCCCCTGCCGCGCCGATGACCAGGATGCGCTCGCCGGCGGTCAGCTCGGCGGTGCGCAGGGCCTGCAGGGCAGTCACTCCGGCCAGGGGCAGGGCCGCGGCTTCCGCCAACGGGATGGAGGCCGGTGCGGCGGTCACCAGATGGCCGGGCAGAGCCACGTGTTCGGACCAAGTGCCGCGGCCGGTGGCGATCTGCGCGGACATGGCGATCACGGCCGTGCCGACCTGGTGGGCGGGGTCGGTGCTGGCGACGATCCGGCCGGACAGGTCCCAGCCGAGGGTTGCCGGCAGCGGCGGGCCGACCTGCCAGGCGCGGGTCTTGCAGTCCACCGGGTTGAGGCTGCTGGCCGTGGTGCGGATGAGGACTTCGCCGACGGCGAGGGCTGGTTCAGCGATGTCGTGGACGGTCAGGACGTCGGGGCCGCCGTGGCGGTCGATCTGGACGGCATGCACGGTCAGGAAGGACCTTCCAAGGGGGAATAGGGCGGACGTTCAAGCGGCGGTGGAGACCGCAGCCTTGTCGGCGGGTGACGCGGTGCGGGTGCGGGGCAGGATCAGGTAGGTCAGGGCCAGGCCGGTCAGGCTCAGCACGGCCCCGGCCAGCCCGTTCCAGCGCAGCGCGCCCCCGGCCACGAGGAGCCCGCCGAGGGCGGAGCCGGCGGCGGCGCCGAGGTTGAACGCGCCGACGTTGACGGAGACCGCCAGGGTCGGTGCCGTCCCGGCGTGGCGCAGGATCAGACCTTGCAACGGGGGCGATGGTGGCGGTGGCGAGCAGGCCCAAGGCGAGAACGGCGAGAACGGCGGTGGGCCGCGAGGCGGCGGCGAACGGCATGGCCGCCAGCACGCCGGTCAGGCCGCCGAACACCCCGCGCACGGTCGCGGTCATGGATCTGTCGGTCAGCTTGCCGGCGGCCAGGTTGCCCAGGAAGCTGCCGGCGCCGTAGGCGAGCAGCAGGGCTGAGACGGCGGCCGACGAGAAACCGGTGATGCGGGTGAGCAGCGGTGCGATGAAGGTGAACACGACGGAGACACCAGAGAAGCCGACCGCGGTGGTGGCGGTGGCCAGCAGCACCGGTTTGCGGGTCACGACGCGCAGTTCGTCACGCAGGCTCATGGCCGGCGCCTGCCGCCTGGGAAGCACCAGGGCCAGCGACGCGACGGAGGCCAGCGTGAGCACGGTGAGCACCGCGAACGGGGCGCGCCATCCGGCGGCGTGTCCCAGCAGCGATCCCAGGGGAACCCCGAGCAAGGTGGCCACGGTGAACCCGGAGGCCACGGTGGCGATCGCCGAGCCGGTCCTGTGCTCGGGCACCACGCTGGTGGCCATCACCAGGGCCAGCGCCAGGAACGCGGCGTGGCTGAGCGAGGAGACCACCCGTCCAGCCAGCAGCAGCGCGAACGTCGGGGCCAGGGCGCTGAGCGCGCTGCCCGCGGCGAACAGCAGCATCAGGCCGATCGCCAGTCCCTTGCGGGGCAGCCGTGCGGTCGCCATGGTCACCAGGGGGCCGCCGATCACCACCCCGAGCGCGTAGGCGGTCACCGCCTGCCCGGCGGTGCCCTGGGAGACCCGGAGGTCCGCGCCGATCTCGGGCAGCATGCCCGCGACCAGGTATTCCGACGTACCGACGACGAAGACGCTCGCGCACAGGGCCGCGAGCGAGACGGCGCTTTTACTCATGCCCGGAACGCTAGACTCTGACATCGATGTGAGAGTCAAGCGGCGTTACCCGTCGGCAAGGCATCGGTGAGGAGGGCCGCGTGCGGATCGGTGAACTGTCCCGCAGGACCGGCGTGCATGAACGGCTGCTGCGCTACTACGAGGAGCAGCGGCTCCTTCACCCCGCGCGGCGCCCCAGCGGCTACCGCGAATACAGCGAGGCCGACGTGGACACCGTGCGCCGCATCCGCAGCCTGCTCGCCGCCGGCCTGAACACCGCCACCATCGCCACGATCCTCCCCTGCCTGCGCGAGGAGGACGAACGCCTCGTGCCGACCTGCCCCGACCTCGTCGCCGACCTGTACAGGGAACGCGAGCGGATCACCAAGGCCATCACCGACCTTCAGGTCTCCCGGTCCTCGCTCGACGCCGTCATCGCCGCCGCACCCGCCGACATCGCCGAACGCGCGATCAGCGAAGCGACGGCCGCCGCCTTCAGACGGTAACTGCCACCACCTGCCCCGGGTAGCGCTGACGGTGCGGCCAGAGCATCTGGCTTCCCACCGCTGTCAACAACGTGTTGGCCAACAACACCTAGTGCCCTGGTTTGTGCTCGGCCTTCTCCTCGCTCGCAGCCTTCGAGCTTCCGGTCGAGGCGGCATGACTTCCGTCGATCCAGTCCCCGGCTTCCTTCCCTCGCGCCAGTCCGGGTAGCCGGTGCCAGCCGACCATCTCGATGACGTTCTCCACGTCCGGGGGCAGGTGGTCGAGCACCAGCGGCTCGCCAGCCGGCTGGACGGCGGCGTGCCGCGCCAGCAGGTTCAGGCCGCCGAGGTCGATGAAGCCGAGGTCGGCGAAGTCGAGATGGACGCGCCGCCGCGTCATGCACACCTGCGCGAGCTGCTCAGCGAACACTGCGTACCGGGCGGCGTCGAGTTCCCCTTCAAGGCGCAGCCCGTTCGGCTCGAACGTGCGGACGATCTTCAGGATCCCATCGTCGAACTCGGGGTTCACTTCCACGAGCACCTCGTGCATGTCCCGCAGGGCGGCAAGCTCGTCGGGCGGGCACGCGTGCCGGTCGATCTGGCAGATCGCCATCGCCATCGTGCTGGACGAGACGGCGTCGCCGACCCCGTGCTCGCAGCCCAACATCTCGGCGATGTCGGAGCGCCCGGGCTCGCTGAGCAGCCAGCTGTAGTCGGTGGTCAGCCGGACGGCGCGGAAGCCCTCGCCGAACGCCGCGTCCACCTCCCGGCCGATCGTCTCCACAATCCGTCCGGGCTGGAAGGCGCCGCGCCGGTCGAGGCAGGCGTCGCGCCGGGCGATCACCCGGAGCTGGCCCGTCCTGCTGTAGGCCTGCACGTCCACGCGGTGCCGTGGGCCGATGCCGGGCAGCCGCTCGGCGGGCGCGTCGGTCACGTAGACGACCTTCTCGTTGGTCTCGAGACCCTCCCGGACGAAGCGGCCGATGACCCTGTCGCGCTCTTCATGGCTGCCGTAGGCCAGCAAGCCGTGATCTCCCGGACTCATGGCGCTGACGGATCGTCTGGTTGCCCGCGGTGGGACCGATGCCTGCTTTTCCCTGGCCTCTTCGAGCACAGCGGCGAGCCCTGCGGGCTGATCGACCGTACGTCGCAGCGTCTCGGCCAGTTGCGCGTCCGACGTGGAGAGCAGCGAATCCAATTCGGCGTCTGTGAGGAGAGGCGACGGTTCTGCATCATGGTGATGGCTCATCATGGTGTCCCCCTCTCCGGTTGCTCTGCCAGCAGCTTCTTGAGCCGCTCCCGTGCTCGTTGCAGCGCTTTACGGACGTTGTCGGCGGTCAACCCGAGTTCGCGGGCGATCTGCTCAGGCTCGTATCCGTCCAGATGCCACGCCATCACCTCCCGCTGTCTGACCGGAAGCATCGCCAGCGCTGCCAGCACCCGGTCGCAGCCGGCCGCGTGATCGGCCGGGTCGACTGCGGGCGTCGATGCAAGGTGACGCTGTTCACTCAGGCGGTCGGCCTTCTTAGACTCCCGGTAGTGGATGCGGGAAGCGACGCGGCGAACCCACGCGCGGGGATGGGTGATCCGGCTCCATTGGATGTAGGCCTCGACGAAGGCTGCCTGGGCCACGTCTTCCGCGGTCGACTGCTGGGCACCGAGTCTCATGACGAACCCGACAAGCTCGTTGTAGTCCTGCTTGAAGTACTCGCTGATCTCATTTTGCACGGGGGTGTTCCAGCCACCCTCCGGCGACTGCCTGGCACCGTCCGTCGCCGGACTGTTGGGACAGCGCGGCCAACAGTGGGACGGTCAGGTCGTGTGGGGGCATGCGCTCCCCGACCTCGATCACGAGAAGGCGGCCGTCCAGGACATCGATGAGGCGGCCCTTGGGGGCGAGCCGTCGCACCATGGCCTCGCGGGTGCTCATCCGCTCTCGGTGGAGCCGCTCCAGCGAGCGCGTCCGTAACCACGTCGTAACCACGCCCGCGACGATGGTCGTTACGACCACCGCCGCACCGATCAGTGTTGGATCTCCCATCTTGACCCACCTCCCTCAGTCCGATCGCCTGCCGGTCGGCAGCGGTCGAATTGGCTCAGTTGACAGTGGTGAGTGGGATCGAGATGAGACGTGCGTGACGCTCCGGCCACAAAAAGTTGAGAAGGGCGCCTCCGGGGGAGGATTCTCACACCGAGGAGAAGAATCTCCCCCGAACGCAGGAAGTGCAGCAAGCTCCATGTACTGTCCGACGCCGCCGGGCTGCCACTGGTGGTCGCGGTGTCGGCGGCCAACGTTTACGACAGCCAGGCGCTCAAGCCCGCTGCTGATGGTATTGCCGGCGCTCCGAACTGACGTGACGCACCGACCGTGTTCGCTCGTTGTTTGCTCGTATGTCGCGGAACAGCGCGGCAGGGGCCGGCACAGGGCAGCAGCAGTGTCGGCCGTACCGCGGAGAGAGCGGCACAGAACCGTACGGGTCGACAGGCAGCCGGCACTGGGACCGTGGTCATGCAGGGGTCTTCTAAACCGACGGTCGCGGGTTCGAATCCTGCCGGGCGCGCCACCCCCGACCAGGGTAAACGTGTGCTTACACACGAAGATCCACGCCCGATGTGCCCGCACACCGGCTCGCTGTTCGCCCGGATGTCGCCACCGTGTCGTCAGTACTGGCGAGCTGATCGGCCGGCCCGGCTCACGAGCTCCCGTCCAGGCGGTGCCTGAACAGCCCGCAGGGCCGGGTTCGTCGGCCTGGTCGGACCGAACGGTGCCGGCAGGTCGACGCTGCTCGTCCTGCGGGCTCGTCTCGCCCGGCTCCGGCACGATCCGCGTTCTCTCGCCGCCGTGACGCCGGCCACCCGACCGCTCAGGAACACCCTTCAACGGGCACTCGTGACCCGTCCATCAGCTGGTGCCGGACTCCAGGATGGAGACGATGGAGAACAGCGAGAAGCAGATGCAGCCGAGGCCGACCAGGACCCGGGCCGCGACGAGCACTGCCGGATCGGCCGACTCGAAGAGGAAGGCCGAGAGGAACAGGCAGAGCAGGGCCGTACCGACCGGGATCAGCGGAACCCGGTTCGCCAGGGGCGCCTTCCGCCGCCAGACGAGCGCGAGCAGCAGCACCTTGCTGAGGATGCTCCAGCAGATGAGCCCCAGCCCGATCAGGACGTACGCGGCGGCCAGTTGGGCGGGTCGCGTGTGCACGGAGATGACGATCAGTGCCCACACGATGCCGACGGTCCCCAGGGCGGCGGCCGATCCGGGCCAGAGAAGGCGCTCCCGCGGGGTGTAGGTGTTCTGGATCTGCCGCAGGATGCTGGCCACCAGGCCGATGAGGCAGGTGCAGACGAGCGCCAGACCGATCATCACGTGGGCGGCGGTGAAGCGCCCCGCCGCGGCTCCGCCGCCTCCGCCCGCCAGCAGGACGAAGGCCCACACCCAGGTGGCCAGCGCGGCGAGGACCGGAAGCGCCGTCAGGGCCCGGGCCGTGAGCGGGTCGAACGGCGCCGGTGAACGTGGCGGCGCGCCCTCGGCCAGCGCCGAGTTCTCGCCGATCAGAAGGAACCGGGTGGAGACCGTGGCCACGCACGAGACGCACACGCAGACCATGCCGACCCCGAAGAGCACGTGCCCGGCGACGAAGTCGGGCGGCGGTCGGGGGGATCCGGAGAGCAGGGCGAGCCCGTAACCCGTGGGGATGCAGCCGACGGCGACGGCGAACACCGGATAAAGCAGCCTGTCCAGGGCGGTGTAGCGGTCGATGAGCTGCCTGATGATCGCCGCCGCGGTGGCGAACAGGCAGGCGCAGATGGCCGCCAGGAATATGAGGACCAGGCCCGCGACGCGTGCACTCGGCCCGGACGCATGCGCGAGCACGTATCCACCCAGTGCCGCTGATACGGCACCCATGAGAACGGGTACGGCTCGGAAGAGGACGCTGATCTTGTAGTTCATCCGGGCTCCCGTGCAACGCCGTCAGGAACCTTCACCGTGCGGGTCCCGCCCGGCCGCCACTGGGATGTCTTCGGATGGGACCATTGCGGGTCCAGAAGAAGACGACGGGCAGGGTGACCGCGAACTGCCATCGGCCCAGCGCGGCAGACGAGCGCATGTTCACCCTTTCGAGCAGGCCGAAGACGAGCCGACACCAAGCTCGATTACCCCCGAGCCGGACCAGCAAAAGAGCGTTCCATCAAGGATCGATCAAGTCGGCGCGAGAGGCGGTCGGCCGCGAATCGGCAGCCGATCGGCCCGGGTCCGTGCAGGCACGGGGACCACGGCCCCATGCCCACACGGGCCACATACCCGGATAAGTCTGGCAAGCACCCCGATGTCATCGCTATATCGAAGTTCACGGCACCGCCGATTCGGCAACACGCTGCTACTTCAGGCCCCTCGCCTTTCCCCTCTTGAAACAATGTGCGAATGCCTGACGACCGGTACCCGTGCTCCGCTTCCGCCATTACTGCCCTACTCGCGACAATTACGGGCTCGCCCGCCGCGCCGACCTCGACGTTCACTACCGCGGCGGGCTCGAGTCGTCCGCCGAACCGACCCGGTTCGGCCCCGGTGACCAGCCCGTGACCGGGGCGGCGGCGATGGCCGTCCGGCGCGTCCCGCCAAGCTCCCCCGCTCCGGGCCGGCACCGGCCGGAAGCAGCGGGATCGGTAACGGCGTGAACGGCGTACAGGACGCGGACGGCCCCGGGCACCGCCTGCATCATCTGTACCGGCGCGAGCGCGCCGAGGCCGCCGCGCTCCACAAGGGCACCGGCAAGCCCCCGCCGCCGGGGCTGGGGCCGCGCGTCCTCGCGGAGGTCGCCGCAGGCGGCGCGCTCGGCGCGCTCGCCAGGTACCTGATCAGCGAGGCGATCCCGGTGCCCGCCTCCGGGTTCCCCTGGAACACCTTCACCGTCAACATGCTCGGATGCGTGGCCATGGGCGTGCTGACCACGTACCTGCTCGGCGGGAGGCCGCACCCGTGGATCCGGCCGTTCGCGGTCACGGGCTACCTGGGCGGCTTCACCACGTTCTCGCACCTCATCGACGGCGTCTACGGACTCGGCCACGGCGGCGACCCGGGCCTGGGCATCGGCTACGCGGCCGGGAGCGTCGTCGCCGGATGGATCGCGATCGTCCTCGGGCTGGCGCTCGGGCGCAGGATCCCGCGCCGCCCGCGCGGCGGCGCCGGAGGCGGCGGAGACGACCGGCGCGGCGGAGGGCGGGCATGACGAGCCTCCTGGCGATCGTGCTGGTCCTCGCGGGCGGCGCCGTCGGCGCCGTGTGCCGCTACATCCTGGACGGCTACGTCAAGGCCGCCCTCGGCAAGGCGTTCCCGTGGGGCACGCTCTGCGTCAACGTCCTCGGTGCGGGCCTCCTCGGCGCGCTGCACGGCGCCGGAACCGGCACCTACGTCGAAGCGCTCCTGGGAACGGGCCTGTGCGGTGCGCTGACCACGTTCAGCACCTTCGAACTCGACACCGTCCACCTGATGCAGGACGGCGCGTACGGCCGCGCCGCCGTCAACGCCATCGGCAGCCTGCTCCTGGGTTTCGCCGCGTACCTGGCGCTCCACACCCTTCTCGGCCACCTCGTCTGATCGCGGCGCCGCCCCGGAGTGCCGCCCGGTGGAGTGCGGATGACAACAGAGGCGTCGCCCGCCCACCGCTCCGGGCGCGGGCGACGTCCCGCAGGTCCTCGGCGGTGCTCTTCGGTCAGGTGAGGAAGAACAGGCGGTTGAGCGGCAACTCCCTGGCCGGTTCGATGTGGGCGGGTTCGCCGTTCACCGACACCTTGTACGTTTCGGGGTCGACGGCGATGTCGGCGACCGTCGAGTTGCGCACCATGTGGCGCTTGTCGACCGTCCGGCACTGGCGGATCGGCCGGATGAGCCGCTGCAGGCCGAGCCTCTCGGGCACCCCCGCCTCGATCCCGGCCTGGGACATGAAGGTCACGCAGGTGCCCGACAGGGCGGCGGCGTGGGTGCCGAAGGTGGGCCGGTAGTAGACGGGCTGCGGCGTGGGCAGGGACGCGTTCGGGTCGCCCATCTGGAACCAGCTGATCAGGCCGCCCTTGATCACCATGAAGGGCTTGGCGCCGAAGGAGTGCGGCTGCCACAGCACCACGTCGGCGAGCTTGCCGTCCTCCAACGATCCGATCTCGTCCGCCATGCCGCTGGCGCGGGCCGGGTTGATGGTGACCTTGGCCAGGTAGCGCAGGACCCGGAAGTTGTCGTTCCGGGAGGAGTCCTCCGGGAGGGCGCCCCGCTTGTCCTTGTTGTGGTGGGCGATCTGGAAGGCGCGGGTGACCGATTCGCCGACCCGGCCCATCGCCTGCGAGTCCGACCCGATGATGCTGATGATGCCGAGGTCATGGAGCACGGTCTCGGCGGAGATGGTCTCGCCGCGGACCCGGCTGTCGGCGAACGCCACGTCCTCCGGCACGTCGTAGCTGAGATGGTGGCAGACCATCGTCATGTCCAGCAGTTCGTCGACCGAATTGGTGGTGTAGGGCAGCGTCGGGTTGGTGGACGCGGGGAGGATGTTGGGTTCGCCGGTCACCCGCAGGATGTCGGGAGCGTGCCCGCCGCCCGCTCCCTCGGAGTGGTAGGTGTGGATCGAGCGGCCGTTGATCGTGTTGATGGTGTCCTCGACGAAGCCCGCCTCGTTGAGGGTGTCGGTGTGGATCGCGATCTGGATGTCGTAGGCGTCCGCGACCGACAGGGACGTGTCGATGACGGCGGGCGTGGTCCCCCAGTCCTCGTGGACCTTCAGCCCGGCGGCGCCGGCGCGGATCTGCTCCTCCAGCGGCGCGGGCAGGCTGCTGTTGCCCTTGCCGTAGACCCCGACGTTGATGGGGATGTCCTCGAAGGCCTGAAGGATGCGGGCGAGGTTCCACGGGCCGGGGGTGCAGGTGGTGCCGCGGGTGCCGTCCGCGGGGCCGGTGCCGCCGCCGACCAGGGTGGTGATCCCGTTGCTCAGCGCGTGGACGGCCTGCTCGGGCGAGATGAAGTGGACGTGGGTGTCGATCGCGCCGGGGGTGGCCACGAGGTTCTCCCCGGAGATCACCTCGGTGTCGGCGCTGATGATGAGGCGCCGGTCCACGCCGTTCTGGGTGTGGGGGTTGCCGGACTTGCCGATCCCGACGATCCGGCCGTCCTTGATGCCGATGTCGCCCTTGACGATGCCGATCATCGGGTCCATGACCACGGCGTTGGTGATCACCAGATCGAGCGCCACCGCGCCGGTCGACGCGGGGTCGCTCGACATGCCGTCGCGGGCGGTCTTCCCGCCTCCGTACTGGGTCTCGTCGCCGTAATGGCCCTCGTTATGGTCCTTTTCCACTTCGACGACGAGGTTGGTGTCCCCGAGGTGGAAGCGGTCCCCCACCGTCGGACCGTACATCGACGCGTACTTCTGCCGACTCATGGAGGTCATTCGATTGCACCTTTCCTGGAGAAGATACTTTTGTGCGCCTCGTGCTTCCGCGGGCCCGGCGGCCCGAGACCGCTCCGGCGGACGGCCGGGTGATCCGCGGGCCGGCTACTGCGCGCCGATCGGGTCGTGGCAGGAGATCAGCTTGGTGCCGTCGTCGAAGACGGCCTCGACCTGCAGCAGCGGCAGCATCTCGCGGACTCCGGGCAGCACCTTGTCGGGCCCCAGCACCTGCTTGCCCAACTCCATGCAGTCGGCGACGGACTTGCCGTCCCGGGCGGCCTCGACGACCTCGTGGGTGATCAGCGCCACCGCCTCGCTGTAGTTCAGCTTCAGCCCGCGATCGCGCCGCTTGATGGCCATCTGCGCGACGGTGAAGATGACCAGGCGGTCCATCTCTCGTGGCGTGAGATTCACCGGCGATCCTTTCGATGAGTATGTACGGAAAGACCCCAGGCGGCGGTGCCGACGTCTCGCGGGCATGAGCCGTGGACGATATGGCCGCGAGCCGGACGGAAGGGCGACCCGATATCCTGATCTCCGTTATCGCGCACCGGAAAGCCAAGGGCGCCTCATGACTCCCCAATGATCAAGTCGCCGCGGTCAGCGGCCGGCGGGGTGCTCCGGCGCGGGTACGTCGAGCAGCAGCCGCCGCACCGCGTCCCACGTCCGGGCGTAGGCCGAGTCGACCTCCGGGGACCGGTCGCCGAGCATCCGGGCCCATGCCCCGCAGCCGCCGGGCAGCACGCTCGCGCCGCCGCGCAGCCCCGTACCGGCGATCGCGGCGTTCATGGCGCCGGCGACCTCGCTCGCCGGCGCCATCTCGGTGACGACGTACAGGGTGGCCATCACCCCGAAATCGGCCAGCACGGCGGGACCGGTCACCGCACGCTCACCGGGGACGAGCCGGAGGGGATCCGCGAACAGGAGGCGGCCTTGGCCGTCCCGGACTTCCAGGTCCGTGCAGTACGCGGAGTAGGCGTGCCGTTCGCCGCGCGCGAGCCGTCCCGCCATCAGCTTCTCACCCAGGACGACCGTCGCGCGGGCGCCGACGGTGACGTTCATCTGCTGGTAGAACCGTGAGTCGCCGAACGGGATCGTGGTCGCGGGCAGGTACTCGACGTAGCTGTCCGGCCCGGCCTTCAACTCGACGACCTGGGTCGCGTAGTCGTGTTCCATCCGGTACAGGCGCGTGGCGGTCTGGGTCGTGAAATGCGCCGACGTCCCCGGCCCGCACTCCAGCCCGATGCGGTAGCGGTCGCCCTGGAGCACCCCGCCCCCGGACGACAGGAACATGACGTACGGCATGTCGGGCAACGCGGCGTCCAGGAGCAGCGGGCGGGCGATGTGCAGCGGCGCCTTCTGGTAGCGGCGGGTCAGCTCGGTCCGCCCGCCCGCCAGCGCGAATCCCAGTTCCAGCACGCCGACCTTGCCGGCCGCGCCGACCGGCAAGGTGTCGGGAACCGCCGCGTACCGCGCCACCGCGGGCGGAACCCGCTCCGGAGCGCAGTGCGCCGGGGTCGTCCGGTCGGGCCGGACCGGGCCGGCGGTGTCCGTCACCGGCCCGCCGGAGGTCATCCCGCCGGTGAGCACAGCGCCTCCCGGCGTCCCAGCACGAAGTCCGCGACCTCCGGGACGCCGGTTCCGGTGAGGCAGTTGGTCAGCACGACCGGGCCGTCGCCCCGCACCGCGCGCGCGTCACGTTCCATGACCGACAGGTCGGTGCGCACGTACCGCGCGATGTCGATCTTGTTGATGACGAGGAGGTCGGAGTCGGTGGTGCCCGGGCCGCGCTTGCGCGGCATCTTCTCCCCCTCGGCGGTGTCCAGGACGAACACGTACACGTCGGCCAGGGCCGGGCTGAAGGTGAGGGTCAGGTTGTCCCCGCCGCTCTCGAACAGCAGCACGTCGATGTCGGGGAAGCGGTCGAGCAGCTCGGCCGCCGCGGCCAGGTTCATCGTCGGGTCGTCCCGGACGGCCGTGTGCGGGCAGGACCCCGTCTCCACGCCGACGACCCGCTCGGCGTCCAGCATCCCGGCGAGCGTCCGGCGGACGTGCTCCGCGTCCTCCTGCGTGTAGATGTCGTTGGTGATCACGCCGGGGCGGTGGCCCCGGGCGACCAGGAGCGGCACCAGCGCCTCGATGAGGGCGGTCTTCCCCGACCCCACCGGCCCGCCGACGCCGACCTTGTACACCTCTTCCAGTTCCATGTCGTCCCCCTGGACGTCGATCGGATCAGGTGGCGAACAGGCGCGCCTCGGCCCGTTCGTGCTCGGCGGCGACGGCGTCCGCGGCCGGGAGCGAGGCGTGCAGGTCCCGCGGGTCGCGGGCGGCCAGCGCCGCGTCCGCCGCCGCGACCAGCTTCGGCCGGACCTCCCGCAGCAGCGCCTGCGCCCGCCGGAAGTCGATCCGGCCGAGCCGCACCGCCGCCGACGTGCACCCCGCCGCGAACGCGTACAGGTCACCCGCCACGGCGTTCCGCGCGGGCACGCCGAGCCCCGCGTGCACGGTGCCCACGACGACCGCGTGGTTGCCCGGCGTCGCACCGTCCGCGACGAGGCGGGCCAGCCGGGCCGCCGTGGCCGAGCCGAACGCGGGAGCGGCCGTGTCCAGCACCTGCCGCCCGGTGCGCACGGAGGCCGCCCGCTGCTCCCGGTTGAGCTTGATCGCGTGGAGCCTGCGATCGGTCTCCACGAGCGCGTCCCAGTCCCCGGCGGTCACCGCCCGGTGCGCGAGCACCAGCGCCGCCGCGTCGGCGGTCCCGGCGGCCCGCACCAGGTCGCGGATCAGGTCGTACAGGCCGTCCACGCCGAAGGCGCGGAGCTGGAAATGGCCCTCCACCCCGTGCGACAGGGTGTACAGACCGCTGGGGAAT
The DNA here is from genome assembly GCF_017573545.1 of Actinomadura nitritigenes. Lineage (GTDB taxonomy): Bacteria > Actinomycetota > Actinomycetes > Streptosporangiales > Streptosporangiaceae > Spirillospora > Spirillospora nitritigenes. Next base: position 93,164 of record NZ_JAGEOK010000027.1, read on the forward strand.
CCGGAGTCGGTCAGCTGCAACTGCGCCAGCAGCGGCTCCAGCGCCTCAGTGGTCGCCGGTCGATGCACCGTGCGCCTCGGTGTCCTGGTATCCCCTCTTGCGCAGCCGGACGAGCGCCTCCCTGCGCGCGGCCGAGGAGCGGACGCTCCCGTCCAGCAGCCCGCCGAACCCGACGATGCGCAGCCCGCCGCCGTACTCGACGAGCTGCACCTCCTTGGTGTCGCCGGCCTCGAACCGGACGGCGGTGCCCGCCGGAATGTCGAGCCGCATTCCGAAACTCTTGTCGCGATCGAAGCTCATCGCCCGGTTGACCTCGAAGAAATGGAAATGCGAGCCGATCTGGACGGCCCGGTCACCGGTGTTGTGCACGGTCAGCGTCTCCCGGCGCTGACCGGCGTTGAGCTCGATCTCCCCGTCCCCGAACATGTAACCGCCGTTCGCCATGCGCGGTCTCCTCCCCCGGTGTCGTCCTCGTGAATTCCGGCAGATCGTCGTGACGGTGCGGTGCGTCCTCCCCGCCGTGCCCGTGGCCATGCCCGTGCCCGTGCCCGTGGCCGTGTTGCGCGGCCGCGGCGAGGCCGTCGTCGCGGTTCCGGCTCCACCGGCGCTCCGCCTCGGCCGCGCGGTCGCGGACCAGCGCCGTGAGCGCCGCCGTTCCCAGCAGTGGCCCGGCGACGCGGTCCGCCGCGGGGCACGGCGGGAGCGGGACCAGCGAAGCGGGCACCAGCACCACCTCACCGGCACCCAGCCGGCGGCAGCGCTCCACACCCTCGGCCACGTCCGGATCACCCTCCGTCAAGGCGACCTCTACCCAGCGCACGGGCAGATACCGCCTGACCAGCCGTGCGACCTTGAAGAGTTCCGCGTCCGCCTCCGGGTCCGCCGCCCGTGCCACCAGCAGCACCGCGGCGCGGGAGTCCCCGTCGCGGATGTCCCCGTCGCGTACGGCCCGCAGGACCGCCGCCCGGATCCACCCGATCAGGTGCGTGATCGTGCCGAGCGGCGGGGCGAGCAGCAGGTCGCCCGGCCGGTCGCGCCCCGCCCAGGCCAGCGTCTGCGCGGCCGTCGGCCCGAGAACGGGGTCCCGGCCCAGCGTCATCGGCACCACCACGGCGCGCGCACGGTCTCGCAGGGCGGTCCTGAGTCCCCGTCCGGGGTCGTGGATCCCCCCGGCGCCGGGCAGGGGAACGCCGCCCCGCGGGACGTGCGCGGGAAGGCTCTCATGCCCGCCGACCATCAGCACGGCGCGGCCCCCCGGCCCGGTCACGCGGTCCGCCGGAGCCTGGACAGGGTCGGCACGGCGGCCAGGAAGACCCAGGTGACCAGGACGAACGGCCAGGTCAGCGCATGACCGCCGATGATTCCGAACGTGTTGGTGATGGCGGGCGTCGTCACCGCGGCGGTCGCCGCCCCGATCGCCGCGTAGCCGAGGGAGACGGGCCCCAGCGCGACGAACGTCCCGGCCAGCGCGATTCCGGTCAGCACCGCGTTGTAGCCGTACAGGCCCGCACCGAGGTTCGCCGCCTGCGCTCCGAGCCACCAGCCCATCAGCAGGCCGATCAGGCTCGCCGCGCACGCGACCGCCGCGACCGTCCTGCTCGAGACCGCCAGGCCGACCAGGAAGATCAGCCCCACGTACCACTTGTCCTGGAAGAAGATCTGCCCGAACCCGTTGAAGAAGCCGTGCCAGACGTCCGTCCACGAGACCGCCGTGCCCGGATGGGCGACCGCCGGCGCGACGTTGCGCGGATGGCGGACCCACACCCGGTGGAAGGACGGCGCCGCGATCAGCATCAGCAGCGTGACCACGCAGAACGGCGCGGTCAGCGCCGGCAGGTCGTACGACTTGAGCAGGACGTTCAGCGCCGAGTTGACCATGCTGGCCCCGATCGCGGCGCCGATGACCACGAGGGCCGTCACCCAGCTCGTTCCGAGGTACAGCACCAGGCCGACCCCCACGAGCGTCCCGGAGAACCCTTCGAGACCGGCCGAGATCCGGTCCCGGGGGACTCCGAGCAGCCACGCGGTGAGGGTGGCCGTGACGCAGCCGAGCAGCCCGAAGGCACCGAACTGCCATCCGCCGACGAAGAGGGCGGCGAGAAAGATGAGCCCGGTCCAGTGGCCGGGCTGGAAGTCGACCTGGGCCACACCCCGGAGGATCGCCAGGACTCCGTCCCTGATCCGGTCCGCCGGCGGGCGCGGCGGCTCACCGCGCGCGCCCGCCGACGTCGGCGGTGAGTCCATGGACGCCTCTCCTATCGCGGAATGGACCGCATGGCGATCGACGGCGCCCCATGCGGAGGACGGCGCCCCATGCGGAGGACGGCATCCAGCAGAGTTCCCCGAAGGCCAATGCCACAACAACCCGCTGCCGCCAACGTTTGGTCAAGTCCAGAAATCAGGAGTTTGCCCCATCCTGGCCGTGCAACAAATAGGACTGAAAGCATCCCCGCCGCGATCCCGGCGAGGCAAGAAACGACCGATAGGCCCGATATGTCGACCGGTCTCAATACGGGCGATTCCGCCTGGTTGATGGCGAGCACGGCGATGGTGCTCCTCATGACGCCGGGGCTCGCCTTTTTCTACGGCGGCATGGTCCGTTCGAAGAACATGCTGACGATGCTCTATATGAGCTTCATCTCCATCAGCCTTGTCACGGTCCTCTGGTTCCTCTATGGATACGGAATGGCGTTCGGCAAGGATCTCGGCGGTCTGGGACTTCTCGGCTGGGGCGACTGGCGCCTCGGGCACATCTCCCCCGAGGCTCTGCAGGGCCGCATCCCGAAACAGATCTTCGTCTGCTTCCAGTTGACCTTCGCCATCATCACGGTCGCGCTGATCAGCGGTTCGATCGCGGGCAGGGCCCGGTTCGGGCCGTGGATCCTCTTCGTGATCGTGTGGGTGACGCTGGTCTACATCCCCGTCGCCCATTGGGTCTTCGCCGACTCCGGCTGGCTGAACAGATGGGGAGTGATGGACTTCGCCGGAGGACTGGTCGTCGAACTGAACTCCGGTATCTCCGGGCTCGCCATGGCGATCGTACTGGGGCCGGGAATCGCCTTCCGCCGCCGCGAAGGACCCCGTCCGGGCAACATCCCGTTCGTCATGCTGGGACTCGGCCTCCTGTGGTTCGGCTGGTTCGGCTTTAACGCCGGCTCGGCGCTGAACGACGGCGTGCTGGCGACCCGGGCGTTCATCAGCACGATGATCGCGGGCTGCGCGGGGATGCTGACCTGGCGGCTGGTGGAGTGGATCCGCTTCCGGCATCTCACCAGGCTGGGCTCCACGAGCGGCGCGCTCGCCGGACTGGTCGCCATCACCCCGTCCTGCGCCTTCCTCAGCGTGGAGGGCGCCCTGGCAATGGGAGTCGTGGCCGCCCTGGCCTGCACCTACGCGGTCGAGTTGAAGCTCGTCGCCGGATACGACGACACGCTCGACGTCGTCGGCATCCACGGGGCGGGCGGCATCGTGGGAGTGGTGGGGCTCGGCTTCCTGGCCACCGGCTGGGAGAAGGGCTCACCGGGACTGTTCTACGGCGGGCCGGTCTCGGTCCTCGGCAAACAGGTCGCCGCGATGCTCGCCGTGGGCGCCTACGCATTCCTCGTCACCTACATCATCGGCAAGGTCATCGACCGCTTCTTCCGGATCAGGACGACCGAAGAGGAACAGGCCCGCGGGCTGGACGCCGGATTCACCGCTGGATGACCCCTGAGATTCGGCCGCCATTCCGGGCATGGTGCTGACTTCGATTAAGGGCGGGTCCGTGGTCGTTTAGGTGAACGGGCCTCGTCTGCGGACCCCCCTTGCAGGTGGGGGTGCCGGTCAGGGAAGCAGCGCCGCTTAGCTGCGGCGACGGTCAGGACGAGCGCAGTTCCCAGAAGGACGGCCCGACCGGTTCGATGAAGTCGCCGGTGGCGATGAGAAAGCCTTCGCCGTCGATCCCGATGGGCAGTTGCGGGAGGGCGCGGTCGGCTGGCCCGAACACCGGCCGGGCCCACTCGGTGATGAGGAACTCCGACTGGTGGCACGGGCACATGCTGATGTTGTCCAGCGGGTCGTACTGCGGTGTGGCGCAGCCGAGGTGCGTGCAGATCGCCGAGAAGGCGTAGTAGTCGCCGTGGTTGAAGTTCTCCTGGCCGCGCTTCTTGCGGACGTCCGCGCCGGGCTGCAACCGGAACAGCATCACCGGGACGTCCGCGGTGATGTCGACCTCGTGGAGGCGCTCCGGGTCGGTGCCGTCGGAGAGCCGGTAGGGGTAGACGGTGATCATCGAGCCGGGTTGCAGGTCCTCGGGGCGGACGCGCCTGACCTCGCCGGAGACGGTGGTCCGGTGCCGCAGGTAGACGGTCTCGCCGTCGCTCGGCGCCCACAGGGTCCTCCGGAGCGCGCTGGGCCGCCCTTTCCAGGGGTTCCGGACGAAGAATCCGACCGTGAGGACTCCGCCGATGACGCCCGTCAGGCCCAGGGCCCCGAGCGCGGCCCATCGGACGAGCGGGCGGCGGCCCAGGCCGGTGTCGGCGGCGGCGCCGGCGATCTGGGCGGTCGCGGTGCGGCGGGTGAGGTCGTCGGACGGCCCGTCGTGGCGGCGCTGCACGGCGATCTCGTCCGGGACGAACCTCTTGACGTACAGGCCGGCGCCGATGCCGAGGGACAGGACGGACGTTCCCGCGAAGAGCCCGATGAGGGGCGTGTAGAAGAGGCGGATCGTATGGTCGCCGGCGGACGGAGCGACATAGTCGTGCGGCCATACGACGTACACGACCACGAACGCGACGGCGGACAGGGCGGAGAGCACGAGCCATGCGAGGACCGCTCGTTCCGACCGCTTCTCCGGCGGCTTCGGCGTGCGCGAGACGACGGTGACGTCTTCGAGTTCGGCGGCGAGCTCGGCCAGTTCGCCCCGGCTCATCCGGGAGAGTTCGCGGTCGCTCGGCAGGGGGCGTCCGGCACCGCCGGCGGGCGCGCCGGAGGGCTCGTCGCTCACAGCCTGGCCCCGAGCCAGACGGCGATGAAGAACAGCGTGGCCAGCCCGACGGCGAAGGCGCTGAAGCCCTCGGTGACCGGGCCGATCTCGCCGAGGTCGAATCCGCCCGGCGCGTTCCGCTGCCCGCGCACCGACAGGACGTAGCCGATGATGTCCTTCTTCTGGCCGGGGGTGAGGTCGCGGTCGCCGAAGACCGGCATGTCCTGGGGGCCGGTGAGCATCGCGGTGTAGAGCTGCTCGGGACCGGACTCCCGCAGCCACGGTGCGAACTTCCGGCCCGGCATCGGCCCGCCGCGGCCGGTGAAGTTGTGGCAGGTGGCGCAGTTGGCGCGGAACAGCTGCCCGCCCTCGGCGGTGTCGCGGCCGACCAGCGCGCCGCCGTGCTCGGCGGGGAGTCGCGGGCCTCCCCCGCGCGCCTGGACGTAGGCGCCGAGGGCGAGCAGGTTCGCGCGCCCCTCGGCGGTCTTCGGATCCAGTTCGCGGACGGGCGGTTTGCGTTGCGCGACGCCGCTGTTCCGAGCGCGCGGCATCCGGCCGGTGGAGACCTGGAAGTACACGGCGGCCTCGCCGGTCCCGGCGATGCCCGGTCCGCGGCGCGGAATGCCGCGCAGGTCGGCGCCGTGGCAGCTCATGCAGTTGGTCTCGTAGAGGCGCTGCCCGGTGGACGGCGGCGGACCGCCTTCGGCCGCGGCGTGCCTCGCCTGCGGGACGAGCAGGACGTACAGACCGCCGGTCACCAGCAGGCCGAACAGCAGCACGAGGGCGCGCGCGGCTCTGCCCGGCCGGCGCGGTAGGCGGAGATCGCGGACGCGCGGACCCCGACGCGCCATCTCCACCTCCCGTCCACGCGGCTCCCCCGGCCCTACCCGCGATCACCGCTTCGACGCCGCGATGTACGCTGTCCGTGATCAGTTCATCACAACTGGTGATGATTCCCTGCCGGGGGCGCCGTGAAGTTCCGCGAAGTGTTCGATCAGGTGATGGCCATCTGGGCGTCCACCGCCGGGGCCGTGTTCCTCCTCGTCACCGGTGTCATGCTCGTCGCGGTGGTGCGGAACCGGGCGCACCGGCGGCACGGCGTCGCCTTCCAGGCCGACAAGAACAAGAAGCTCGAACTCGGCTACGTGGCGGTCCTCGCGGCGATCGTCGGCGCCCTGTTCACCGGCAGCTTCGTCGCGAACGGGCGGCTGGACGGCGGCGAGGGGCCCGTGACCACGGCCGCCGCGGCTCCCGGCGCCCGCATCGACGTCACGGCGTACCGCTGGTGCTGGGACATCGCCTACCGCGGCACGCGGGTCGGCGTGACCGGCGAGTGCAGGGCCGGGCGGTACCCGACGCTCGTCGTCCCCGCCGGGCAGCCGGTGGAGTTCGATCTGAGGTCGAAGGACGTGATCCACGCGTTCTGGCTGCCCGACTTCGCCGTGAAGCGCGACATCTTCCCCGACCACGTGAACAGGCTGCGGATGACGTTCCCGCATGAGGGACGCTGGCGGGGGCGCTGCTCGGAGTACTGCGGGACGCACCACTGGACGATGGACTTCTACGTGCAGGCCGTCTCCCCCGAGAAGTACGGGCAGTACCTGGCGGGCGGCGGGGCGCCGGTATGACGGCGAACACCGAAAAGTCCGCCGCCGTCGAGCCGGACGCGGGCCGGCGTCCGGGCCCCGTCGTCGACTGGCTCGCCAGCACCGACCACAAGCGCATCGGGCTCATGACGATCGGCACGGCGACGCTGCTGCTCCTGGTGGCGGGCGTGCTGGCCCTGACGATGCGGACGCAGCTGGCGCAGCCCGGAATGCACGTGCTGACCAACGACCGGTACGACCAGTTCTTCACGATCCACGGCTCGATGATGATCTACCTGGTCCTCACGCCGTTCGCGATCGGGATGGGCCTGTACCTGGTCCCGCTGCAGGTCGGCGCACCGAACGTCGCCGCGCCCCGGACGACGATGCTCGCGTTCTGGCTGTACCTCATCGGAGCGGTCCTGATGCCGGCAGGGTTCCTGACCGGCCCCGGCGCCGCCGACCAGGGCTGGTACTCCTTCCCGCCCCTGGCGAGCAGCCGCTACTCGCCGGGCCCGGGAGTGGACCTGTGGCTGGCGAGCGTCGCCCTGACGGCCGTCGGCATGCTGGTCATGGCCGGGACGGTGCTGTGGACGGTGCTGCTGAAGCGCACCAAGGGCATGACCATGATGCGGATCCCCGTCTTCAGCTGGTCGACCGTCGCGACCAACCTGATGGTGATCGGCGCGTTTCCGTCGCTGCTGTTCGCCGTCGGCATCCTGGTCGCCGGCCGCGCCGACCCCGGCCTGTTCGACCACAACGCGTGGAACATCGGCTACCAGCACCTGTTCTGGTTCTTCGGGCACCCCGTCGTCTACGTCATGTTCTTCCCGTTCCTGGCGGCGGTCGCGGAGGTGCTGGCCACGTTCGCCGGGCGCCGGTTCTTCGGCTACAGCGCGTTCGCGCTGTCGCAGCTGGGGTTCGCGGCGCTGTCGATGAGCGTGTGGGGGCACCACATGTTCACCACCGGTCAGGCGACCAACGACTACTACTCGCTGACGTCCATCGCGCTGATCGTCCCGGCGGGCGTCGAGTACTTCGACATGCTCGCCACCCTCGTCGGCGGGAGGCTGCGGTTCCCCACCCCGATGCTGTTCGCGCTGGCGTTCATCCCGCAGTTCCTCGTCGGCGGCCTGACCGGGATCATGGTCGGCACGCCGGCGCTGGACTACCAGATCCAGGACAGCTACTTCCTCGTCGCGCACTGGCACTACACGCTGGCCGCCGGCAGCCTGTTCGGGCTGTTCGCCGGCATGTACTTCTGGTTCCCCAAGGTGACCGGCCGGATCCTCGGCGAGCCGCTCGGGAGGGCGCACTTCTGGCTGTGGGTCGCCGGCACCAACCTGACGTTCCTGCCGATGTTCTGGCTCGGGCTCCACGGGATGCCGCGCCGCGTCCCGACGTACCTGCCCTCGGACGGCTTCACCACCGGGAACCTGGTCTCCTCCGCCGGCGCCGCGCTGCTCGGCGTCGGAGCGGTGGTGTTCATCGTCAACGTCGCCGTCACGCTGCGCCGCCCTCCGGACGCCCCGGACGACCCCTGGCAGGCTCACACGCTGGAGTGGGCGACGTCGTCGCCGCCACCGCGATGGAACTTCGACGTCCGGCACCCGGTCCCTCCGGTGCGCAGCCACGCCCCGCTGCTGGATCTCCGCGAGAGGGAACGGGAGAAGGAGGGCAAGGCCGAAGCGGGCACCGGATGAGGCCGTTCCCCGTCGTCGCCGGATGGGCGGCGGCCGTCCTCGGGCTCGCGCTCGTCCATCTGGCGTTCGGGCCGCCGCCGCTGCCGGTCGGGATCTTCGTCGGAGCGGCCGTCATCGTCGCCGCGTTCGGGCTCGCGGTGCGGCGGTCCCTCCGGGCGGGACGGGCCGGGCCGCAGCTCCGGCAGCCGGTCGGCGCGGGCGCCTCGGTCCTGGCGGCGATCACCGTCGGCGTGGTCGTCATCTGCGCCGTCTACGGCTGGTGGTCCGCGCCGACCGGCGTCCCGGCGCTGCTCGCGCTGTACCCGCTCGGGCTCGCGGTGTGGCTGCTGCGCGGCGAGCGGCTGCGGCGCGGCGAGCGGCTGCGGCGCGGCGCGCGCCCGGAGCCCGTCGTGCCGGACGACGCCGAGCCCGCAGGCCCGCCGCGCGCCCTCCACCGCGGCTCCGGCCTCGACGCCGGGACGGTCGAGGCCGCCGACACCGCCGCCGGGCCGGAACGGGAGGCGCCGAAACCGCCCTGGTGGGCGCGCGCCGCGGCGCTGGCCCTGGCCGGGGCGCGCGCCCTCCGCGGGAGGCGCCGGTGAGCTGGCACATGGCGCACATGGCGGGGATGGGGCTTCTGGTGGCGGTGGCGGCGCCGGCGGTGACGATCCTGCTGGCCCGGTTCGCGCCGGGAGCGGACCGCTGGGCCGTGCCCGCCTGGGCGGCCCTGCCCGGCTTCGTCCTGCTGCACGCGGCGGTCACGGTGTGGCCGGACCACCGCGACCACATGCCCATGGGCCCGTCGCCGCACGACGCGGTGCCCGCGCTGGTCCTGCTGGCCGGGGCGGTCGCGTTCTGGGCGCCGGTGCTGGGCGTCCGGCGGCGGCTGCCGGACGCGGGCCGGACGCTCTACCTGTTCACCGCCATGCCGCTGCTGGACCTCGCAGGGGTGTACCGGGTCGCGTCCGGCGACCAGGCCGGCGGCCTGTCGATGATCGTCGGAATGCTGCCGATGGGACTCGCCATGGTCGTCATCACCTGGAACTGGATCGGCTCGGAGGAGCGCCGCGCCGCGCTCGCCGAGACGCCCGCCGGAGCGGACCGATGAGGCTTCCGCGCCCCGCCCGCCTGCTCGCCGGGCGCGCCGCCAGGGCCGCGCTCGACGGACTGGACGAGCGCTACCGCCTGTTCGGCCGGGTCCGCAGGGAGTCGTCCCGCGTCACGCCGTCCCACCACTCCTTCTTCTGGGGGCGGCTCGCAGCGGTCTCCTTCGCCGTCCTGCTGCTGTCGGGGATCGTCCTGTCGCTGTTCTTCGTCCCGGACAAGGCCGACGTCGTCTACCACGGCCCGTACGGGAACCTGCGGGGCGCCCACGTCTCCCGCGCGTACAAGTCGGTCCTGGACATCACCTTCAGCGTGCGGGGCGGGCTGCTGCTCCGGCAGGTCCACCACTGGGCCGCCCTGCTCTTCCTCATGTCGATGACGCTGCACATGGCCCGCACCTTCTTCACCGGCGCCTTCCGCAAACCACGCGAGACGACCTGGCTCACCGGCGCCGTCATGCTCATCGTCGCGCTGGTGGAGGGCTACACCGGCTACGCGATGCTGGACGACCTGCTGTCCGGGCAGAGCGTGCGGATCTTCTCCGGCGTGCTGCTGTCGATCCCGCTGTTCGGCACGTGGCTGCACTGGATGGTGTTCGGCGGCGAGTACGAGGGCGACCTGTGGCTTCCCCGGTTCTTCTTCGGCCACGTGTTCGTGCTGCCGGCCGTCCTCGGCACGCTGATCGCCGTGCATCTGGGACTGGTCTGGTACCAGCGGCTCACCCACATGCCGGGGCCCGGGGCGCGCGAGCACACGATCGTGGGGTTCCGCGCCGTCCGGCACTTCGGCGGCCGGACGCTCGCGTACGCGGCCTGCGCCGTCGGCGTCATGACGATCATGGGCGGGATCCTCCAGATCGAGCCGGTCTGGCTCTGGGGCCCGTACTCCCCCGCGGAGGTCTCCACGTTCGTCCAGCCCGACTGGTATCTCGGCTACGTCATCGGTGCCTTGAAGCTCTTCCCCGCCTGGACGATCCACCTGGGGCCGTACACCGTCCCGGCCCCCTTCTGGCCGGCCGCGGTGATGCCGCTCGGCATGCTGTTCCTGCTGGCCGTCTACCCGTACGCGGAGCGGGTCACCACCAAGGACCACGGGCTGCGCAACCTGCTCCAGCGGCCCCGGGACGCCCCGGTCCGCACCGCGCTCGGCGTCTTCGCCGTCACCTTCTACCTGGTGCTGATGGTGTGCGGGGCGGACGACTTCCTGGCGTCCATGTTCGAGGTGCCGTTCGAGTGGATCGTGTGGGGTGGGCGGGTCGGGGTGTTCGTGGTGCCGCTCACCGCCGCCGTAATCGCGTATCGGGTCTGCGCGGGCCTTCGGCGCAGGGACGCGGACGCGCTGGAGCACGGCGTCCCCACCGGGCTGCTGGAGGAGCGGCCGGACGGAACGTTCACGGAACTGCGAGTGCCGCCTGGCGGCGTCGACGAGGAGGGCCGCCCGATCCCGCTGGCCTACGGCGGTGTGCCCGTCACCCGGCGGGTGCCGCCCGGACCCGAACGTCGGACCGGCGGGAACTCCGCGTCCGGCACGCAAGGCGGCCACGATCGCGGGTAGTGCGGCACCGCACTGCACCGTTCAGGACGCCACCACGGTCGCGCTGGGAGTGAGGCGCCGGGGGCTCGCTTCGGCGGGGCGGCCCCGGTCGTCGGCGGGAGTGTTTCTGCCTCGTCCTCTCGGTAACGGCTTCATCATGAAGATCCTCGACCCGATCCTGAACGACCTCACCCCCCGTCATCTTGAGATCTTCTGGCGTTACCAGGTGGTCCGCACGGGGGTCGATTTCGGTGCCGCCACCTGTTTCGTCGTCGGTAGTGTCTTCTTCTACGAGGCGCTGTCCCTTCCGGCCGACTGGCTGTTTCTCATCGGCTCCGTACTGTTCGCCATCAAGCCGACCATCGACATGGTGCGGTCGGCCCACCTGGCCAGGCTGCCGGCCGACGGCACCGACCGATCCCCGGCGGCGCACCCCGGGCGGAGCCGAGAGCGCCTGCGCGATGACCGGCCCGAGCCGGCCACCAGTTCCACCGCGGCGGAAGGCCCGGATTCCGCCTGAACCCTGCGCCGTTCCATGCCCGACACCGGTCGGTGTGTCGGTCGGCAAGGCCGCGATTAGTACTGCCGGCGCTACGAGGGACGCCCTGACCGGTGCTCTGCGCAACGCCCGTGCCGCCGGGCTGACCGTGGAGGTCGGTGGTACCACGACCGGCTCGGTGACCCGCTCCTCGTGTGGCCGCCGGCAGGGACGAGCTCGTTGCCCGGACGGGGGTCGGCCGTCCAGGATGGATCGGCAGGGCTCCCGATCGGCTTGCGCTGCCGTCGCGGATCGGCAGGGCGGGCTCGTCGCGCGGATCGCCCCGGGGAGGAGATGGCTGCATGGGCTCTCGGCCGGGCCGCGGCCCGTACGCGAAGTCGGCGGGGGTCCGGCGCCGGGTGCTGGAGGCGTGCGTGGACGCCTTCGCCCAGACGGGTTTCTACGGCGCCACGATGAAGGACGTCGCCAGGCGGGCGGGCATCAGCTACACGGCGAGGCCACCTCACCCGACCATCCCGCCCACGCGTACTACACCGACCGGTAAGGACCAACTGGTGACCCGCACCCCCAACGGACCCATCCTCGACACCTTCACGCCCTACGGGAACATGATGCTGATGCAGTCGAAGATGAAGGACACCCGGGTGTCCGCAGTCTCCGGCAGCCTCAAGGGCGACAACGGCGTCTACGCGCTCGCCGCCAAGGACAGGACGGGCGCCTCCCTGATGGTGTGGAACTGGCAGCACACCCACACCGACAGCTATCGGGCGACCATCGACATGTCCCGGCTGCCGGCCGACCTCCGGCACGGCAAGGTCCGCCAGCGCACCTACCGGATCGACCAGACCACCAGCAACTACTTCACCAACCCCGCCACGGCCGGCCTCCAGATGGTCGACCAGAAGACCATCACCCCTGGCAAGACCTACACCCAGGCCATCGACCTCGACCCCAACGCCATCTACCTGATCACCCTGGAACCCATGCGGTGACCGCGACCGGTCCCGGAGCCGGTAGCTCTCACGGCTCGCCGGGCGTCACCTGCCCGGCGACCGCCCGCGTCGGAGCGTGCCTTTCCTTCGCAAGACGGCCTGGCCCTTACCGGCACTCGTTCGACGAATGGACGAGAGTGCAAGGGCGACGATCGCTCAGCAAAGGCGGTCGCGATTATCGGATCCCGTCTTAAAAGGTCAGGCCGCTGCCGAGTCGGGGAACTGCCTCCGCGGCTCCGATGGCGCGCGCATGGTCCGGCTCGAACGGGGCACCGAACCGATCTGGATCAGCCGTCTGCGGCGTCCGAGTGGTCGACTGCCGCTCGTGCCCGCGCCGCCGCCTCGGCGAAGGCGCGGACGTCGGCATGCCGTGCTCCGGCCGGCCACACGAGCGCCACATCGACCGGTGCCAGGTCCCGGACCGGGACGAAGGCCACGCCCGGGTGCTTGTGGAAGCGCAGCAGCGAGGCGGCGACGGGATGGGCGCCCTTGTGCCGCGCGACCAACTCCAGCATCTCGGTGTAGGAGGAGAAGACGTGCCGGCGTGGGATCAGCCGGCCGCTTGGCGTGTGCAGGGGGACGAAGGGGCAGGTCAGGCCGGTGGGCGACGAGCGGAGCGAGAAGACGCCGAGCTCGGCGAGATCCTCGACGCTCGCCGATCCGCGCTCGGCCAGGGGATGGCCGGCCGGGACGGCGAGGAGCCGCTCGTCGGTGCCGATCACCGGCCCGACGGCGACGTCCGGCACGTCGCCGACGGGCAGCCGGGCGACCAGCAGGTCGACCTCCTTGCGGCGCAGCGGACCGTAGGGGTCGTCGAGCGGGGTCTCGGAGAGGACCACCTCGCGTCCGGGGCGTTCCGCGCGGTAGGCCTCGATGGCCGCGTCGAGGATCGCACCTCCGGTGGCCCCGGCACACCCGACGCGCAGCACCTCGCCCGTCCGCGCCGCCTCCCTGCGGGACTCCTCCAGGACGGCGAGGAGTTGAGCGTACGTGGGAGCCAGGCCGTCGCGCAGCCGCGCGCCCAGCGGCGTCAAGGCCACGCTCCGACTGGTCCGTTCGAACAGCGTCCCTCCGATGCGGCGCTCGAATGTCCTGACGAGCTGGCTCACCCGCGATTGAGACAGCCCCACCTTCTCCGCCGCACGGCCGAAATGGAGGTTTTCGGCGACCGCCAGGAACACCTCGATCTCTCCGACGTCCACTGGTCCTCCCATCGATGAGCGCGACTGATCGAACATGATGCAGATCGCCGTTGTTCCGGCGCCGCGTTCGCTGAAAGCGTGGAATTCACGCCCGAGCCGGAAACCGACGAAAGAAGCCCGATGCCGATCGCCCCTGCCCGCGTCGCGGTCGGCATCAGCGGAGCGATCGGCGTCGGCCGGATTTCGCTGACCGATGAGGGATGAGGATGAGCGCTTCCACCGACGGCCTGCCCCTGAGGAACGAGACCGCGCCGGGCGCCGCCAAGGACCGAAGACGCCAGCGCCGCCTCGGCCTGGCCCTGATGGTGACCGCTCAGTTCATGGTCATCCTGGACGCGGCGATCGTGAACGTGGCTCTGCCGACGATCCAGCACTCCCTCGGCTTCTCCGCCGTCGGCGCCGAAGGGGTGATCACCGCGTACGCGACGGCCTTCGGCGGCGTGCTCGTCCTCGGCGGCCGATTGGCCGACCAGTTCGGGCATCGGCGGGTCTTCGTCGCCGGGCTCCTGGGCTTCGCCGCGACCTCGCTGGCGTGCGGCCTGGCCGGCGCCCCGGCGGTCCTGATCGGCGCCCGGGTCGCGCAGGGCCTCAGCGCCGCCGTCCTGGCGCCGGCGGCCCTGGCGCTGCTGACCACCACGTTCGAGGAGGGGGCCGAGCGCAACCGCGCCCTGGGGGTCTTCGGCGCGGCGACCTCGCTGGGGTTCGTCTCGGGCCAGATCTTCGGCGGCGTGCTGGCCGACACGCTCGGCTGGCGAAGCGTGTTCATCGTCAACGTCCCGGTCGCCGCGCTCGCCGCGCTGCTGACCGTCCGCACGATCCCCGCGTCGGTGCCGCCCGCCGCCCGCCGCAGGCCGGACGTCGCCGGAGCGGTGCTCATCACCTCGGCCGTCGCCCTGCTCGTCTGGGCGCCCACGTACGGCTCCCAGCACGGCTGGGCCTCGGCCGGGCTCTACGCCGCGGTCGCGGCGTCACTGCTCCTGCTCGCCGTCTTCATCGCCGTGGAGGCCAGGTACCGCGATCCCCTCATCCGGCTGTCGATGCTGCGTTCCCGGTGGCTCGCCGGCACCAACCTCGCCACCGCCGTCACCGGTGCGCTCAACGGCGCCGTGGTTCTCGTGTGCACGCTGTTCCTGCAGCAAGCCCGGCACTACACGCCGCTGGAGGCCGGGCTCGCGTTCGTCCCCACCGGACTCGCCGGCCTGCTGGCGGGGACGAGGCTCGCGGGACCGCTGGTCACCCGCTGGGGCGTCCGCGCCGTACTCGCCGTGATGCTCCTGACATCGGCCGCCGCCATCGCGGGCCTGGCCCGGCTGCCCGGCGGATACCTCGCGCTCCTTCCCTGGCTCGTGCTGATCGGCGCGGCGTTCACCACGGCCGCGGTCGCGACGACGGTCGCGGTCTCCTCCGGCGTCGCGCCCGGGGAACAGGGGATGGCGGCTGCGCTGCGGCAGACCGCCTACCAGTTGGGCGTCGCGATCGGGGTCGCCGTGCTGCTGTCCGTCGCCGCCACCCGCACCGAGCACCTGCTCGCGCAGCAAGCCCCGCCCAGCCGCGCCGACGCGCTCGCCTCGGGATTCCGCCTCTGCCTCGTCCTGCTCAGCGCGCTGTCGGCGATCGGCGGACTGGTCTCCTTCGCCATGCTCCGCCGAAAGCCCGACTGACAGCGATCGCTGTAGGCGAGCGCATCCGCCGGGTTCGGATGAACGTCCCCGGCGTTGTCAGTGGCGCCGTGAAGTATGCGCCGGAGACCGGCAGGGCGACGAGAGGGCAAGCATGGTGGCCGTGACGAACCAGAAGGTGCTCGAGCACGAGTTCCTCACCGGGATGTACAACGACGGGTACTTCCCCGATCACCTCGTCGACAAAGGCAAAGCGATCCTGGTGGGTCTGTGCGAGCGGATCGAGGCCGACCGGCCGGCGGATCTGGCGGCGCTCTACACGCTGACGCATGCCGCGACGGAGGAGTTCAACGCTCTGCAGGCGGAGTTCGACGCGGCCGGCAGCGAGATCGAGACGGTCGCCCGCGACGTGATCGGCGAAGAGTTCTGGTTCGTGGCCACCGCCTACGGCTTCGCCGAGGCCGACATCGAGGAGCTGATCGCCACCCGGGAATGGTGAACCGCGCCCGCCGCCGGCCGCCGCGGTGCCGCCGCCGGCGGGGCCGTGACGGCGGCCGCGTCGCCGCGACCGCCTCTGACCAGGCCGAGCGCGGCCTACGTCGCTAGACCACGCACCCGCAGGGACGGAGGACCTGGAGGTCGTCGCCCGCCTGCGTCGCTTCCCTGATCAGTTCGCCGCACAGCGGGCAGGGCTGACCGGCGAGGCCGGGTACGGCGGGAACCGGCGAGTGCCCGGCCTCGGCAACGGGCGAATCAAGGTGTTCGGCTGTCAGGTCCACGGCGCGCCATCCTACGACCGCGCCGTGCAGAAGGCCGCCCCGACAGACCGGCCGCCCCCTCAGAGAAGCGTCCGCAGGCACGAACGAAGGCGGTGGAGTTGGAAGGCCGCGGCATGCGGGACGGTCGGCGCTTCCCCCGGCGAACGCGAGTCCCTCGGCCGTTCGAGCGTAGATTCTCGGGGTGGGCGAGAGCGAAGGCGACCGGGCACCGCTGCGCTTCCGCGGGCCTGCGGACTACCGCGATGCGGCGCGCGACCCGGACACCGACGCGCGGACGCTGGCCTCTCTCGCCCGGTGCCCGTATCCGTTCGTCTGGCAGGCGCTGGCCGCGAACCCCGGCACGCCCGCGCACGTCCTGGGTGACCTGTGCTCGAAGAGGGACAGCGCGTGGAACGACGGCCGGCTCCTGCACCTGCTCGCCGAGCACCCGAGAGCCGATCGTGCCGTGCTGCTCGCAGTGCTGGCCGAGGTCGAGGCTCACCTGCTGACCTCCGCGAGCCGGCCGTACGCGGCCGTGCTCGCCCTCGCGGCCCGCCGGGAACTGAAGCCGGAGGAGGTGCAGCGCCTGGCCGCGCTGCCCGGTGCGTCAGCACGCATGCGAGCCGGTCTGAGACGTCGCCTCGCCGGACGAGAACCCGAAGCCCGTTAGCCTCTCCGGCCGCCGTCCCGCGCACCTTGCCTGCGCTCATTGCTTCCCTTCTGCGCACGTGAGCGCTACCTTGCGAGACAGAAACCAGAATTCACTTCAGTTTCGGAGGTGGTCGGGTTGACGTCAGCCGCCACGGCCGGGCGACGCGGGTGCCGTCCGCGGGAGCTCCCGCCGTCCATGGTCGAGCGGATGACGCTCATCCTGGACGCGTTCCGGGGTTCGACGACGCGGCTGACCCTCGAGGAGGTCGTCCACGCGTCGGGGCTCCCGCGGTCCACCACGCACCGGATCCTCGACCAGCTGGTGAGGGCGGCGTGGCTGGAGCACGCGCCGCCCGGGTACCTGCTCGGCCGCCGCTCCCTGCGGCTCGGCAGCGACGCCCAAGGGTTCGTCGACCTGCGCTCGGCCGCCGCCCCGGTGCTGCACGAGCTGCAGCTCAGGACCGGGATGGTCGTGCATCTCGCCGTGCTGGAGGGCGCTCGCGTCCGCTATCTGGACAAGATGGGCGGCCGGTTCGCGGCCAAGGTCCCCTCCCGGGTGGGCGGCAGCGCCGAGGCCCACTCCACCGCGCTCGGCAAGGCGATGCTGGCCCGCCTGCCGGCCGAGGAGGTCGACGCGCGGGTCGGTGCCCCGATGAGCAGGCTGACCCAGCGCACGATCGGCGACCTGCGGACCCTGTACCAGGAGCTGCACCGGATCCGCGACCGCGGCGGGGTCGCCTACGAGCGGGGCGAGCACACCCCCGGCATCTCGTGCGTCGCCGCGGCCGTGCGCGGCCCGGAGGGTCCGCTCGGGGCCGTCTCGCTCGCCGGTGACGCCGGATGCCTGCTGGAGACCGTCGCCCCGCTGGTGGCCGCCGCGGTGCGGACGATCTCGGCGGAGTTCGTCTCGGAGGTCGAGGGGCAACCCGCCGGCGCACCGGCGGAGACCTGGTCGGCCGAGACGCTGGCCCGCCTCGCGGCGATCGACCGGGACGCCGCCTGGATCTGAGCGGCCGCGGCTCCACGGGTGCGAGCCCCGGGGTGCGCACGGCACAATCGACCGCGTCGAGACGAAGGAGAAGCCGTGCCGCGCATCGCCGATCCCCGGCCGGCGGCCGAGCCCAGGTCGCCGCACCAGAAGGACCGCCACGAGCGCATCCTCCGGGCGGCGCGGAGGCTCGGCGGCGTGCACGACCTCGATCGCGTCCAGATGCAGGACGTGGCGAACGAGGCCGGGGTCGCGATCGCCACCCTGTACCGCTACTTCCCTTCGAAGACCCATCTGTTCGCCGCCGTGAAGCGCAGGCAGGTCGAACTCCTCTCGGAGGAGGTGGCCCGGCTGAGGGCGGCGTCGGAGAACCCCCTCGACGCCGTGGTGCGGACCCTGGTGCGGGCCAGGGAGCAGCTGATGCGGCGGCCGCAGCTGTCGCGCACGATCCTCCAGGCCGACCAGACCGCGCAGGCCACCGCGAACGGCCCCTGGTCGT
Source organism: Actinomadura nitritigenes (assembly GCF_017573545.1). Taxonomy (GTDB): domain Bacteria; phylum Actinomycetota; class Actinomycetes; order Streptosporangiales; family Streptosporangiaceae; genus Spirillospora; species Spirillospora nitritigenes. Next base: position 111,240 of record NZ_JAGEOK010000027.1, read on the forward strand.
CGGACCGCACGTTCCGCGACATGCTGCTCGCGGCGGCCGGCATCGATGCCCCCGGGCCCGCCGACGAGCGCCTGGTGCGGCTGCTCGAATCGTGCTGGTACGGCGTGCTGCTGTCCTGCCTGAACGGGAGGCTCTCCCCGGCGGAGGCGGACGTCGACATCCGTGTCTCGTGCGAGATGCTGCTCGGCGGGCGGCTGGACGGCACGACGGACTGACGGAGCAATGTCGGTGGTGTCGGTTTTAATCGAGGAGTGGACGTTGAAGAGCGCATCGCGGAGCTGACCGCCGAGGTCAGGCGGCTGAACGACCTGTACTACGGCACCGGTGACAGCCCGCTGCCGGACGCGGACTACGACGCGCTGAAGGACGAGCTGGCGGCGCTCGTCGCCGAGCACCCCGAGCTCGAACCGGCGGACAGCCCGCTCGGCAAGGTCAACGCCCCGGCGGAGCTGACCGGCCCGACCGTCCGGCACGCGCGGCCGATGCTCTCGCTGGCGAAGGCGACGAGCGAGGAGCAGATCCGCACGTTCTGCGAGCGCTTCGGCGGCCAGGTGTTCCGCGTGTCGGAGAAGCTCGACGGGCTCTCGCTCAGCGTCGTCTACACCGACGGAAGGCTCGACTACGTCGCCACCCGCGGCACCGGCGCGGTCGGTGAGCTGGTGACCGAGAAGGTGCGCCATGTGATCCCGGGGCTGCCGACCGGGATCGAGGCGCCCGGACGTGTCGAGGTCCGGGGCGAGGCCGTGATGCTGCGGTCGGTGTGGGCGGCCTACAACGAGGCGCATCCGGACAAGACGCTCACCAACCCGCGGTCGGGCGCCGCCGGGACGCTGGTGCTGAAGGACCCCGAGGCGGCGGCGAAGGCCCGGCGGCTGCTGCGGTTCTACGCGTTCGGCGCCGACCGCGACGGCGTCGCGATGGAGCTCCCGGAGGGCTTCGAGCCGGTCGCCCAGTACGTGTGCGCGTCCGCCGAAGAGGTGGTGGACGCGATCGACGAGATCGGCGGCCGCCGCGACGGGCTGGACTACGACATCGACGGCGCCGTGGTGCGGCTGCACGAGCCGGCGGCGTTCGACGCGGCGGGCTTCAACAGCGCCGAGCCGCGCGGGGCGATCGCGTTCAAGTACCCGCCGGAGGAGAAGCTGACCACGCTGCTGTCGGTCGAGTGGCCGGTCGGCAAGATCGGCCGCGTCCCGCCGCGCGCGAAGGTCGCGCCGGTGTTCGTCGGCGGCGTGACGGTGGAGAACATCACCCTGCACAACCCGCGCCTGATCCGCGAGCGCGACCTGCGGATCGGCGACACGGTGGCGGTCGTGCGGCGCGGCGACGTGATCCCGTTCGCGGGCCGGTCGCTGCCGGAGCGGCGCGACGGCAGCGAGGTCGAGATCGTCCCGCCGGCGCACTGCCCGTCGTGCGGATCGGAACTGGAGGTCCGCGGCACCGGAGAGGAGCGCTGGTGCGTGAACCTCCAGTGCCCGGCACAGGCGACGCGGCGGCTGATGCACTGGGCCTCGCGGCAGGCGGCCGACATGGAGGGCGTCGGCGACGTCTGGATCGAGAAGCTCGCCGAGGACGGCGTGCTCAAGCGCCGCAGCGACCTGTACGACCTGACCGCCGAGCAACTCCTCGGCTACGAGCGGATGGGCGAGGTCAGCGCCCGGAACATGGTCGACTCGATCGCGTCCTCCAAGGGCATGGGGCTGCGCCGCGCGCTGATCGGGCTGGCGATCCCGATGGCGTCCGAGGGCACGGCGAAGCGCCTGTGCCTGGCCGGCTACGAGCGCGTCGAGGACGTCGCGGCGGCGACCGCCGAGGACCTGGTGGCGATCCGCGACATCGGGCCGAAGGCCGCCGAGAGCATCGTGGCGTTCTTCGCCCGCCCGGACGTCCGGGAGGAGATCGCGGCGCTGCGCGAGCGCGGCGTGAACCTGGACGTGCTGGACGAGGACCGGCCGGTCGACGCGGCCGCCGCGGGCGACTCGCCGCTGAAGGGCGCGTCGGTCGTGATCACCGGCGCCTTCACCGACCCGCGCTCGGGCGCGAAGATCAGCCGGCCGGACGTCACGCGCCTGGTCGAGCAGGCGGCGGCGGCGACCGCCTCGTCGGTCTCGGCCGTCACCGACTACCTGCTCGCCGGCGCCAACGTCGGCGCGGCGAAGACCGGCAAGGCCGAGAAGCTCGGGGTCAGGGTCGTGCAGCAGGACGAGCTGTGGCGCTGGCTGGCCGAGGCCGGGGTGATCTGATGCGCATCGTCGCGGTGGCCGACACGCACACCTACCACCACGACCTCGCCGTCCCCGAGGGGGACGTCTTCGTCCATGCGGGCGACCTGTGCCGGCGCGGCGAGGACCTCGCGGAACTCGAGGAGGCCGCCGACTGGCTGCACGCCCTCCCCCACCGGACGAAGGTCGTCGTCGCCGGCAACCACGACCGGATGCTGGAGGACCGGCCCGGCCGGGCCCGCGCCGTCCTGGCCGAGCGCGGCATCCGCTACCTGCAGGACGGCGGAACCGAGATCGACGGCGTCACGTTCTGGGGCAGCCCCTGGCAGCCGGAGTTCAACGACTGGGCCTTCAACCTTCCCCGCGGCCGCCCGCTGGCCCGCAAGTGGGCCCTGATCCCCGAGCGGGTCGACGTCCTGATCACGCACGGCCCGCCGCTGGGCATCGGCGACGCCGGCGCCCCGCCGGGCCGCCACGGCTGCGCGGACCTCCTGGCGCGGGTGCGGCAGGTCCGCCCCAAGCTGCACCTGTTCGGGCACATCCACCAGGACGGCGGGCTCTGGCACCACGGCGGGACGGCCTTCGCGAACGTCACCACCTGGGAGTGCGAACGCGGGCCCACCGTCATCCGGCTGGACCCGGCGGGCGCCGTCGGCGAGGTCGTGCCTCCCGCACGCTCCCGCTGACCGGACCGGTTCAGGGCTTGAGGGCGACGCCGCTCCACATGGTGGACGGGGTGGAGGCCAGGGCCGGGTCGTCCGGGCGCCATTCGGGGGCCCGGACGAGGCCGGGCTCGACCAGGTCGAGGCCGTCCAGGAACGCCGCCACCTGGTCGCGGCTGCGCAGCGTGATCGTCTGCGCCATGGCGTCGTTCAGCCGGTCGGCCATGTTCGCCATCCGGGCGGCCTGGATGTCGGTGGCCGGATGGGAGATCGCCACGTAGCTGCCGCTCGGGACCGCGTCGACGAGCGTGCGGACGACCCCGGACGGGTCGGACCCGTCCGGCACGTACTGCAGGATCGCGATCAGCATCACCGCGAGCGGCCGCTCGAAGTCCAGGATCTCCCGCGCCGCGTCCAGGACGGTGCCGGTGTCGCGGACGTCGGCGTCGATGTAGGAGGTGGCGCCGGCCGGGGTGCCGTTGAGCAGCGCGCGGGCGTGCGCGAGCACGACCGGGTCGTTGTCGACGTACACGACGCGGCTCTCGGGGGCGGCGGCCTGCGCGACCTCGTGGGTGTTGTCGGCCGTCGGGATGCCGGTGCCGATGTCCAGGAACTGCCGCACGCCCCGCTCGGCGGTCAGGAAGCGGACGGCGCGGGCCAGGAACGCCCGGGTGTTGCGCACCGAGGCGACCATGTCGGGCAGCGCGGCGATGGCCTGTTCCGCGGCCTCCCGGTCGGGCGCGTAGTTGTCCTTGCCGCCGAGCCAGTAGTCCTGGATGCGGGCGATGTGCGCTACGCCGGTGTCGAACGAGGGCGTGTCCGGCGCCCCGTCGTGCGTCTCGCCGGCCATCGTCGGACCTCCAGACCTTCCGGCGCCGAGTCGCCGCCCAGCCTAGACCGGCACGATCGGCGGAGTGGGGGCTTCGGGGCGGCTCGTCCGGCCGCCGGGGCCCGGGGGCAATGGGCCGGCCATGCCCTGTCCAAGAATCCCGCCACCGCGCTGTCCCCTACCGGGTTGCGGGTAGCCGCACGTCACAGGGGGTGGCGGCTATGCGCATCGGTGGGCCCGTCGTCCCGATGGCGGCGACGGCGATCGACCGCGTCCCGGACGAGGCGGCCTGTCCCGGCGGGTGCCGGTACGAGCCCAAGTGGGACGGGTTCCGCGCGCTGGCGATCGTGAACGAGAAGGGCGGCGTGCGCCTGTGGTCGCGGCGCCTGAAGAGCTTCAACGACGCGTTCCCCGAGGTCGTGCTCGCGGTCTTCGACGCGCTGCCGCCGGGGACCGTGGTCGACGGCGAGATCGTCCGCTGGGGGCGCGACGGGCGCCTGGACTTCGCGGCGTTGCAGCGCCGGCACGTCGCCGGGCGCCGCCGCCGCGAGCTCGCGCTGACCGAGCCGTGCCATTACGTGGTGTTCGACGTGCTGGAGACCGGCGGGACCGACTACCGGCCGAGGCCGCTGTCCGAGCGCCGCGAGGTCCTCGAACGCCTCCTCGCCGGGGTGCCTGACACGTCCCGGATCGTGCTGTGCCCGCAGATGCGCGATGTGGGCGAGGCCCGGGTGTGGTTCGAGGTCCTTCCCGCGCAGGGCATCGAGGGCCTCGTCGTCAAGGCCGCCTCGGGCCGCTACCAGGAGGGCAAGCGCGGCTGGTGGAAGGTCAAGCACCGCACCACCACCGAAGCCGTCGTCGGCGGTGTCACGGGCAGCGCCGCCGCCCCGGAGACCCTGATCCTCGGCCGGTACCGGCCGGACGGGCGGCTTCGCGTCGTCGCCCGCTCCGGTCCGCTGCCCCCGGCCGCGCGCCGCGAGCTCGCCGGTCTCCTGGCGCCCGCCGGGGACGACCACCCGTGGCCGGCGGTCCTGCCCGCCGGGTGGGCCGGTGGAATGCCCGGCGCGGAGGCACCGATCCCGTACGTCCGGGTCGTCCCGGACCTCGTCGTCGAGATCAGCGTGGACGCCGCGACGGAGCACGGCCGCTGGCGCCATTCGGTGCGGTACGTCCGGACGCGCGGCGAGCTGCACCCGATGCAGATTCCCAAGGACCTCGACCTGGAGTGACTCAGGACGGCGCTAGGGTCCGGGCGAGGAGGAGGGTGACGTCGTCCTCGGCGGTCCTCGTCACCATCGCGTCGATCACGCTGGTGCAGAGGCCGTCCAGCGGGCCCTCGGTCCCGGCCAGCGCGGCGCCGAGGCGGCGCATGCCCTCGTCGAGATCGTCGTCGCGGCGCTCGATCAGCCCGTCGGTGTACAGGGCCATCAGGGACCCCTCGCCGAACTCGAACTCGACGGACTCGTGCACGCCCAGCCCGAGGCCGATCGGGGTGCCCGCGGGAGGATCGACGAAGGAGACGCCGCCGCCGGGGTCGACGATCGCCGGCGGCAGGTGCCCGGCCGACGCCAGGGTGCAGCGCCGGGCGGCCGGGTCGTAGACGGCGTACAGGCAGGTGGCCGCGATCGGCGACAGGGCGCTGCCCTGCTCCTCCTCGTCCTGGCGGGCGTACAGCTCGTCGAGGCGGGCGAGCAGCTCGGCCGGGGGGAGGCCGAGGTAGGCCAGCGTCCGCATGGCGGTGCGCAGGCGCCCCATGCTCGCGGCGGCGTTGATCCCGTGCCCGGTCACGTCCCCCACCACGAGGGCGAGGCGGGAGTCGGGCAGCGAGATCGTGTCGTACCAGTCGCCGCCGACGCCCTGGTGGACGTCGGACGGCAGGTAGCGCGAGGCCAGCTCCATCACGTCCCCGCCGTACAGCCTGCGCGGCAGGAGCTGCCGCTGGAGGGCGAGGGACGCGTCGTGCTCGCGGGTGTACTGGCGCGCGTTGTCCAGGCTCAGCGCGGCCCGGGCCGCGAGCTCCTCGGCGAGCACCAGGTCGTCCCTGGTGTACTGCGCCTTGGTGTCGGTGCGGACGAACACGGCGATGCCGAGGAGGCTGCCGCGGGCCCACAGCGGGACGATGATCAGCGTGTGCATGCCCATGGCGGCGATGACCCGGGCGCGGTGGGGGTCGTCGTCGAGCCAGTTGCCGGGCGAGGTGTCCATCTCGGGTTCGAAATAGGAGCGGCCCGAGGCGAGGACCTTGGTGAACGGGGACCCGGGCGGCACGTACACCGGCTGCCCCAGCGGCCACAGGGCCTCGGGGACGCCGTCGTGGATCGAGGCGAGGCCCGCGCGGCGGAACACCGGGATGCCGTTCTGGTTGGCCTCCAGCCGCTCCAACGGCTCGGTCCCGGGCATGACGGCCTCGGTGAGGTCGACGGTGGCGTAGTCGGCGAACGCCGGGACGGCGAGGTCGGTGAGCTCCTGCGCGGTCCGCTGGACGTCGAGGGTGGTGCCGATCTGGACGCTGGCCCGGCGGAGCAGTGCCAGCCGCTCCCGCGCCCTGCTGTGGGTGATGTCGATGGCCATGAGGCAGACGCCGAGCGGCCGCGAGTCCAGGGCCTCGACGCGGAACAGGAAGGTCGAGAAGGTGCGTTCGCGGTCCGCCCCGCCCCAGCGGGACTCGCGGTCCAGCACCGGGACGCCGTCGGCGAGCACCTCGCGGATCAGTTCCGGCGGGACCAGCGGGTCCTCCTCGCCCTGCGCCTCGGGCAGCGGCCGGCCGACCTCGAAGCAGGGGAAGAAGCCCTCCAGCCGCTGCGCCTGCTCGTTCCGCCAGACCGACCGCAGGTCGGTGTCCCAGACGACCATCACGACGGGCGCGGCGCTGAGCAGCGGCTCCAGCACGGACGTGCCGAGGGTGAAGACCGACGCGGGGATCGCCGCGACCACCCAGGCGGGCGCCCCGCCCGGGGTGTCGATCCGGATCCGCTCCAGGTGGGTGACGATCTGGTCGCCGTCGCGGTGGCGCAGGTCGACCATGCCGATCCGGTAGTCGTCGTCGCCGTGGCCGCCGTTCCACGTCCAGATCCGCGTCGCGCGGTCGCGCTCCATGCGCAGGTCCGTGCCGGGCCGGCCGAGGATCTCCGCCGCCGGATAGCCGAGGAGCTCTCCCGCCGCCTTGGACCAGCCGACCACGTCGCCCCGGTCGTCGAGTACGGCGACCGCCGGTACGGGAGCGTCCGTGCCGTGCCCCCAGATGTTGCTGCGAGCCATGGGGCCATACAACCACGCGGCCCCTCGCGAAGAGCATCTGACCTGCGCCGATCCGCTCACCGTCCGGTCCCGGCCCGGAGTGAGATCCGTCACCGCATGGGCATGATGGGACACGGACAGTGATCATCAGTCGACCAGTGAGGGACCGCCCGCATGGGGACGGACATCAAGGCGGCGCCGGCGGAGACCGGGGCCGAGGCCAGGACGATCGCGCTCACCGTCAACGGCCGCGAGCGCGAGGCGCGCGTCGAGCCCCGGGTGAGCCTGCTGGACGCGCTGCGCGAGCATCTCGGGCTGACCGGCTCGAAGAAGGGCTGCGACCAGGGCGCCTGCGGCGCCTGCACGGTGTGGGTGGACGGCCGCCGGGTGCTGGCCTGCCTCACCCTCGCGGTCACGTGCGACGGGCGCGAGGTCACCACCATCGAGGGGCTCGGGGACGGCGACGGCCTCCATCCGATGCAGGCGGCGTTCGTCGCCCATGACGCCCTGCAGTGCGGCTTCTGCACGCCGGGGCAGATCATGTCCGCGGTCGCGCTGCTGGACGAGGGGCACGCCGCCGACGACTCGGAGATCGCCGAATGGATGAGCGGCAACCTCTGCCGCTGCGCCGCCTATCCGAACATCCGGGCCGCGATCCGCGAGGTCCGCGACGCGGCGGGCGGTGCGTGACGGTGCGCCCCTTCGGTTACGCGCGGGCGGCCGACGTCGAGACGGCGATCGCGACGGTCCGGGAGCATCCGGGCGGCGCGTTCCTCGCGGGCGGCACGACCGAGGTCGACCTCGTCCGGCAGAACGTCCTGCGGCCCGACCTGCTGGTGGACATCAACGATCTGCCCCTGGACGGGATCGAGGATTTGCCGGACGGGGGCCTGCGCATCGGCGCGCTCGCGCGGATGAGCGACGTCGCCCGGGCCGCCGGTGTCGCCGACCGGTTCCCGATGCTCGCGCAGGCGCTGCTGCTGGGCGCCTCCGCGCAGCTGCGGAACATGGCCTCGATGGGCGGCAACCTGTGCCAGCGGGTGCGGTGCGGGTACTTCCGCGACGCGGCCTCGCCGTGCAACAAGCGCGACCCCGGCAGCGGATGCGCCGCCATCGACGGGTTCCACCGCGGGCACGCCGTCCTCGGCACCAGCGACCGGTGCATCGCCGTGCACCCGTCCGACGCCGCGGTCGCACTCGCCGCGCTGGACGCGGTGGTGCGCACCCGCGGTCCGGGCGGCGAGCGGGCCATCGCGATCGACGACTTCTTCCTGCTGCCCGGGGACACCCCGGAGCGCGAGCGCCCGCTTGACCACGCAGAGCTGATCACCGCCATCGAGGTCCCCGCGGTCCCGGTGGCGCGCCGGTCGGTCTACGTGAAGGTCCGGGACCGCGCGTCGTACGAGTTCGCGCTCGCCTCGACCGCGGCGGCGATCCATGTCCAGGACGGCGCGATCGCCGACGTGCGGCTCGCCCTCGGCGGGGTCGCGACCAAGCCGTGGCGCGCGCGGGCCGCCGAGCGGAGCCTCCTCGGCGGTCCCGCCACGCCGGACGCCTTCGCCGAGGCGGCCGACCGGGAACTGGCGGCGGCCGTGCCGCGGCCACTGAACGCCTACAAGGTCGAACTGGCGCGGCGGACGATCGTCCGGGCGCTGGCGACGCTCGCGGAGGACGGACGATGAGCGGGTCCATCGGGCGGGAGACGGCCCGGGTCGACGGCCCGGCGAAGGTCACCGGCGCGGCGCGGTACTCGGCCGAGTTCCCGCTGCCCGGCCTCGCCCACGCGCAGATCGTCGGCGCCCGCGTGGCCGCCGGGCGCATCGCCTCGATCGACACCGCGGCGGCGGAACGCGCCGACGGCGTCGCCGCGGTCCTCACCCACCGCGACCTGCCCGGTGTCGCGGACGTGCCGCTGGTGCCCTCCCTGATGGGCGGTCCGGCGCCGGGCGAGACGTTCTTCCCGATGCAGGACGACGCCGTCCACTACGCGGGCCAGCCGATCGCGATCGTCGTGGCCGACACCCTGGAGCAGGCCCAGCACGCCGCCACGCTGGTCCGGGCCGAGTACGCCGAGACCCCGTCGGTCACCACCATCGAGCAGGGCCGCCGGGACGCCTACGAACCGGAGAAGATCTTCGGCGGCTTCATGCCGGCGCAGCTGCACCGGGGGGACGTCGAAGAGGGGATGGCGGCGGCGGACGTGCGCGTCGACGCCGCGTTCCGATTCGCGGCCAACCACCACAACGCCCTGGAGATGCTGACGACCACCGCCGAATGGGACGGCGACCGGCTCACGCTGCACGACTCCTGCCAGGGGATCAAGGCCGTGCAGCTGACCGTCGCCGCGCTCCTCGGCCTCTCCCCGTCCAGGGTCCGGGTGCTGACGAGGTTCGTCGGCGGCGCGTTCGGGTCCAAGGCGATGGTCTGGCCGCACGTGGCCCTCACCGCGCTGGCCGCCCGGCACGTCCGGCGGCCGGTCCGGCTCGTCGTCACGCGCGGGCAGATGTTCACCTCCTGCGGGCACCGCGAGGAGCAGGAGCAGCGCGTCCTGCTCGGGGCGCGGCGCGACGGGGCGCTCACCGCGATCCGGCACCACAAGATCTCGCTGACCTCGCCGTTCGACGACTGGGCCGAGCCCGCGTTCGGCGCCGCCTCGCAGCTGTACGCCTCCCCCGCCTTCGAGGGCGTGCACCGGCTGGTGCGCGGCAACACCATGACGCCCACGTTCACCCGCGGGCCCGGCGAGGCCGCCGGGGTGTTCAGCCTCGAATGCGCGATGGACGAGCTCGCCTGCGAGCTCGCCGTCGACCCGGTGGACCTGCGGCTGCGCAACCTCGCCGAGGTCGACCCGAACACCGGCCACCCCTGGTCCAGCGGCGGGCTGGCCGAGTGCCTGCGGCTCGGCGCGGAACGGTTCGGCTGGGCCGGCCGCGACCCCGCGCCCGGAGCGCGGCGCGAGGGGAACCAGCTCGTCGGGACCGGGATGGCCGCCGCCGCGTACCCCGTCGCGTTCTTCATGCGCACCCAGCGGGCCCGCGCCCGCCTGTACTCCGACGGCACCGCCGTCGTGTCCACCGCCGCGCAGGAGTTCGGCACCGGCATGACCACCGTGCTGACGCAGGTCGCCGCCGACGGCCTCGGCGTCGACCTGCGCGACGTGCGGCTCGACTTCGGCGACACCGACCTGCCGACCGCCGGCTCCCCCGTGGGGTCCAACGGCGCGATGATGGTCAGCGCCGCCGTGCACAACGCGGCCACCGCCCTCCGGGACCAGCTGATCGCCATGGCGGTCGTCGATCCCGACTCGCCGCTGCACGGCGCCCACCCGGCCGACGTCACCGCCACCGGCGGGCGCCTGTCCCTGCCCGGCGGCGCGGGCGAGGGCTACCGGGACCTGATGGAACGCCACCGCGCCAACGACGCCGAGGCCATCGGCAGCTGGGACCCGCCGCCCCTGGACACCCCGTACGGGCTGCTGACCTTCGGCGCCCAGTTCGCGGAGGTCGCCGTCGACGCCGACCTCGGCCTTGTCCGGGTCCGGCGGATGACCGGCGTGTTCGCGCCGGGACGCGTCCTCAACCCCATGACGGCGCGCAGCCAGCTGATGGGCGGCATGCTCTGGGGCATGAGCCAGGCCCTGCTCGAAGGCACCCGGATGGACACCGGCCTCGGCCGCTGGGCCAACGCGAGCCTCGGCGACTACCTGGTGCCGGTCAACGCCGACGCGCCGGACGTCGACGTCGCCCTCATCGAGGTCGACGACCCGGTCACCGGCCCGCTCGGCGTCAAGGGCGTCGGCGAGATCGGGCAGGTGGGGTCGGCCGCCGCGATCGCCAACGCCGTCCACCACGCGACCGGGCACCGCGTCCGCGAACTGCCGATCACGGTCGAGCACCTGCTGCCGCACCTGCCGGTCCCGGCCGCGGCCCGGTCCGGGACCGGATGAGCGGCGCCGCCCGGGGGCGGGAACGGGCGGCCGGCCTCGTCTGCGGCAGCACGTCGCCGCTGCCCGCGCGGCCGTCGCTGACCACCCCGCGCACCGGCTGCCCGCGCCCGCCGCCGAGCGGCGGTGCCGGCACCTGGCCGTGGTCGAGCGGTCCGACCTGCGGGGCGTCTTCCAGGCCGGGGCGGGACCCGCCGCCGCGGCCACGTTCCCCGCGAACCTGCCGCTTGCCGCCGCGCTGTTCACCGCCATGCTCCAGCTGACGCTGGTCTGCGAGCGCTGGCCGCCGGCCGGCCTGGGCCGGCTCTCCTCGGGCTCCGCCGCGCTGGCCCTCACCTGGGCGATCGGGGCGGGGGCGTACCTCCTGCTGGTCGACCACGACGCCGTCCCGGCCGCGGAGCGGGCCGCCGAGGGGCTGCGCGGCCCCGGCGGCCCCGTCGCCGCCGCCGACTTCGGCTCGGCGCTGGCCGCGGTCGGGGTCTGGCAGGGGGTGTTCTTCATCGCGCTGCGCGGCCGGCCCGTCAACGCGCTCGCCCGGCGGGCGCCGCGGCTGCTCGTCGGCAACGTCCTCGTCATCGTCCCCGGAGCCGTCACCTACCTGGTCTTCCGCGAGCTCGCCGGATGGCGGCCGTCAGCGCCGCCTGCGGCTGCGTGATCGGCGCCGTCCTCGTCGTGGCCGTCCTGTTCGAGGACTGGCCCGCCGCCCGCCTGAGGCCCCTGCCGAACCGCGTCCTCACCCTCGTCCTCGTCGCGCTGGTCGCGCTCGTCCTGCACCGCGCCTTCGGCGCCTACGCCGCCGGCCGGCACTGGACGAGGGCGACCGCGGACGACTGGGTCACCACCGCCGCGCTCGGCTTCCTCGGCACCGCGATCGTCCTGTGCGTGGGCGTCGGGCTCCGCTGGCCCTTCGCGCCGAAGGACCCGTAGCCGCGCGGACCCGCGGCCCCGGCGCGCTCAGGCGGCCGGTTCCTGGACGATCCGCCGGACGACGGAGACGGCGCGCGCCAGGTGGGGTTCGGTGCGGTCGGTCCGGTGGGCGATGGCGAGGTCGACGCCGGCGTCGGGACGGGCCAGGGGCCGGAAGGCGACGCCGTCGAGGGCCAGGGCCGTCACCGGTTCGGGGACGACGGCCGCGCCGAGGCCGCCCGCGACGAGGGTGACCAGGGTCGAGGTCTCACCGACCTCGTGGCGGATCCGGGGCTCCACGGCGGCGTCGCGGAAGAGGCCGAGCACCACGTCGTACATCACGGAGCGGCGGTCCGCGGAGTGCACGATGAGGTCGGCGCCCGCCAGGTCGGCGACCTCCACCTGCGGCAGGGCGGCCAGCGGGTGGTCGGCGGGGACGGCGACCACGAGCCGGTCGCGGCGCAGCGGCAGGACGGTGAGGGACAGATCGGCGATCGGGGGGCGCAGCAGCGCGAGGTCGATCTCGCCGGTGCGCAGCGCGGCGGCCTGGTCGGGCACGAGCATCTCGCCGCGGAAGGAGAAGTCGACGCCGGACAGTTCGAGGGAGAGGCCGCGCGAGAGGGCGGGCAGGAGGCTGTAGGTGGCCGAGCCGACGCAGCCGATCGTGAGGTGCCCGACGGCTCCGGCCGCGATCCGGCGGGCCTCGTGGGCCGCCTCGTCGACCTCGGCGAGGATCCTCCGGGCGCGTGCGAGGTAGCCGCGGCCCGCGTCGGTGAGGTCGACCCGGCGCGTGCTGCGGTGGAGGAGCTCGACGCCGAGGTCGGTCTCCAGCCGGCGGATCGCCTGGGAGAGCGGCGGCTGGGCCATGGTGAGCCGTTCGGCGGCGCGCCCGAAGTGGAGTTCCTCGGCGACGGCGACGAAGTACCGCAGGTGACGGAGATCCATATGGAGTGCATATCAATCGGTGTGAATATTGATACTTCACTGTATCAAGGGAGGCCACCTAGCCTCGAGGGCATGAGCACCTACCTGTACTCGGCCGTCCGGACGCCGTTCGGGCGGTTCAACGGCGCCCTGGCGGGCGTGCGGCCCGACGACCTCGCGGCGGGCGTGATCACCGCGCTGCTGGAGCGGGCGCCCCGGCTGGACCCCGCGGCGGTCGGCGAGGTCGTCTGGGGGAACGCGAACGGCGCGGGCGAGGAGAACCGCAACGTCGGCCGGATGGCCGCGCTGCTCGCCGGGCTGCCGACGAGCGTGCCCGGCACGACCGTCAACCGGCTGTGCGGGTCCAGCCTCGACGCGGCGATGATCGCCTCCCGGACGATCGAGACGGGCGACGCCGACGTGGTGCTGGCCGGCGGGGTCGAGTCGATGACCCGGGCGCCGTGGGTGCTGTCGAAGCCGGCGAAGGGCTTCCCCGCCGGGAACGTCACCGCGGTGTCGACCACGCTCGGCTGGCGGCTGGTGAACCCGCGCATGCCGAAGGAGTGGACCGTCTCCCTGGGCGAGGCCAACGAGCTGCTCCGGGAGAGGTACGGTGTCGGCCGCGCGCGCCAGGACGCGTTCGCCCTGCGCTCGCACCGGCTCGCGGCGGCCGCCTGGGACGAGGGCTTCTACGACGACCTGGTCGTCCCCGTCGAAGGGCTGAAGCGCGACGAGGGCATCCGCGCGGACACGTCGCTGGAGAAGCTGTCCGGGCTGAAGCCGAGCTTCCGGCCGGACGGCACCATCACCGCCGGCAACGCGTCGCCGCTGAGCGACGGCGCGTCCGCCCTGCTGCTCGGCTCCGCCGGGGCCGCCGACCGGATCGGCCTGGAGCCCCTGGCGCGCGTCGCCGGACGGGGCGCGTTCGCCCTCGACCCGCAGGACTTCGGGTACGCCCCGGTCGAGGCGGCGAACCGCGCCCTCGCACGGGCCGGGATCGGCTGGGACCGGGTGGGCGCCGTCGAGCTGAACGAGGCCTTCGCCGTGCAGTCACTCGTCTGCGTCGACGCCTGGGGCGTCGACCCGGAGATCGTCAACACCCGGGGCGGCGCGATCGCGCTCGGGCACCCGCTCGGGGCCAGCGGCGCCCGCGTCCTCGGCACGCTCGCGAAGGTGCTCCGCGAGCGCGGCGAGCGCTGGGGCGTCGCCGCCATCTGCATCGGCGTCGGGCAGGGCCTCGCCGTCGTCCTGGAGAACACGGAGGCGGGGGCGTGAGCCGCACGGAGATCCTGGACAGCATCGACGAGGCCGTCCGCGGGATCGAGGACGGCAGCACCGTCCTGGTCGGCGGCTTCGGCTTCGCGGGCATGCCGTTCGACCTCATCGACGGGCTGATCCGGCAGGGCGCGAAGGACCTCACCATCGTGTCCAACAACGCCGGCAACGGGGACGTCGGGCTCGCCGCGCTGCTCAAGGCCGGACGGGTGCGCAAGGTGATCTGCTCCTTCCCCCGGCAGAGCGACTCCTACGTCTTCGACGAGCTGTACCGGGACGGGAGGATCGAGCTGGAGATCGTGCCGCAGGGCAACCTCGCCGAGCGGATGAGGGCGGCGGGCGCGGGCATCGGCGCCTTCTACTGCCCGACCGGTGTCGGCACCCCGCTGGCGGAGGGCAAGGAGACCCGGACGATCGACGGCCGCGTCCACGTCCTGGAGTACCCGATCAGGGGCGACGTGGCGCTGATCAGCGCCCACCGCGCCGACGCGCTGGGCAACCTCGTCTACCGCAAGACCGCCCGCAACTTCGGCCCCGTCATGGCGACGGCCGCGGCCACCACGATCGTGCAGGTGGGCGGCGTCGTCGCCGCCGGGGACCTCGACCCGGAGGCGGTCGTCACGCCCGGCATCTACGTCGACCGCGTGGTGCGGGTCGAGGAACGCCACTACACCGTCCAAGGAGCACGCTGACGATGTCCCCCACCACCGGGCCCGCCGCGGAGTCCCCCGCCGCCGGGCCCCTCACCCCGGACGAGCTCGCCGCGGTCGTCGCCCGCGACATCCCGGAGGGCTCCTACGTCAACCTCGGCATCGGCCGTCCCACCAAGGTCGCCGACCACCTCCCGGACGGCTCGGGCGTCGTGCTGCACACCGAGAACGGCATGCTCAACATGGGGCCCGCCGCGACGGGCGACGAGATCGACCCGGACCTCACCAACGCCGGGAAGGTCCCGGTCACCGAGCTTCCCGGCGCGTCCTACTTCCACCACGCGGACTCGTTCGCGATGATGCGCGGCGGCCATCTCGACGTGTGCGTGCTGGGCGCGTTCCAGGTCTCGGCCACCGGGGACCTCGCGAACTGGAGCACCGGCGCCCCCGGCGCCATCCCGGCCGTCGGCGGCGCGATGGACCTGGCCATCGGCGCCAAGCAGGTGTTCGTGATGATGACGCTGTTCGACAAGCAGGGCCGGTCGAAGCTGGTGCCCGCGTGCACCTACCCGCTGACCGGAGTCGGCTGCGTCAGCCGGGTCTACACCGACGTCGCCGTCATCGACGTCGGCCCGGACGGCGCGTCGGTCCGCGAGACCTTCGGCATCACGCTCGACGAGCTCCGCGAGCGGGTGCCGGTCCCGCTCAAGGGCGCCTGACGCCGGAGCGGCCCGGCGGCCGCGACCCGACTCACGGGACCGCGGCCGCCGGGCCGCTCCTTTCTCCAGGTGGTGCGGTGCCGGGCCGGCTCGCCCGCCGGCCCGGCACCGGGCTCAGCCGCCGGTCCCGGTGAGCGCGTCCGGCCGCGCGGACGCCAGCGGGATCGGCGTGAACATCGGGGGCTCCTCGGACGGGTCCAGCGCGGTCGGCCCGTAGAGCCAGTCCACGAACGCGTAGTCGTAGGTGTCGCGCTCCCGCAGCAGGACGTTCCGCCGCCGCCGGGCGAGCCCGTCGAGATGCCACAGCTCGCCCCAGGCGCGCGACGTGGTGACGACGCGGCGGCAGTGCTCGGGCCGAACGGCCTGGTAGGCGGCGAGGACGGCCGGCCAGTCCACCGACCCGTCCCCCGCGAGGTGCCGGGCGACCTGCTCGCCGAGCACCCACCCGTCCTCGATCGCCATGATCGCGCCCTGCGCGATGTACTGCAGCGGCGGGTGCGCGGCGTCGCCGAGCAGCGCGATGCTCCCGTCCACCCACGTCATGATCGGGTCGCGGTCGTACATCCGCCACCACCGGTCGCGCCACATGTCGGGCAGCCCGCCGCGGACGAAGTCGCAGGTCCCGGCGAACGCCGCGTCCAGCTCGTCGGGCGTCCCCCAGTCCTCCTCGCCCGCACGGGCCTTGGGCGACTCGAAGACGGCGACCTGGTTCAGCAGCTCGCCGCCGCGCAGCCCGTAGTGGACGAAGTGGCAGCGGGGGCCGACGTACACGACGACCTCGGACAGGTCGACCTCCGCGGCCCGGCCGCTCGCGGTCGGCGTCGTGCCCCGGTAGGCGACGTACGCCGACGACACGGGCTCGTCGTCCACGATCAGCCGCCGCGCCACCGAGTGCAGCCCGTCGGCCGCGATGACGACCCGCGCCTCCTCGACGCGGCCGCCGGCGAGCGTCACGCTCGCGCCGCCGGCGGTGTTCGCGCAGGCGGTGACCTGCTGCGACGTCCGCAGGTCGACGCCGGCGCGCTCGCAGGCGCGCAGCAGCATGGCGTGCAGGTCGCTGCGGTGGATGACCAGGTACGGGAAGCCGTAGCGGCGCTCCAGGTCGCGCAGGTCCAGGCGGGTCAGCTCGGTGCCGTCGACGGCGTCGCGCATGATCATCGCTTCGGGCAGGACGCCGAGGCTCCTGGCCTCGTCCAGCAGGCCGTAGTCGTCGAGGATGCGCGTGCAGTTGGGGGCGAGCTGGATGCCCGCGCCGACCTCGCCGAAGGCGGAGGCCCGTTCGAGCACGCGGACCGCGAGGCCGCGGCGGCTCAGCGCGTACGCGGCGCCCAGCCCGCCGATCCCGCCGCCGACGACGATCACATCAGGGTCGGTCATGGTCTCTTCCTTCTCGGGCGCCTCAGAGCCAGGGGCCGAGGGTCGGGGCGTCGGCGAGGGCGTGCGGGCGGCCGGCCAGCCAGGCGGCGACCTCGGGCCGCGGCCCGTCCGGCAGCGACTGCTCGTTCGGCGACGCGGCGTCCAGGCCGCGCTTGGCGGCGATGTCGGTGATGAGGGCGTCCAGGAAGCCGCCCGGCAGGTCCGCGAAGGACGTCCCGCGGTCCAGGTCGACGGCGTGGACGAACGTCTCCCGCGACCGCATCCAGGGCACCTCGGCGGCGGGGACGGAGCGGCCCTGCGCCGTGACGACCTCGGCGCGCCACTGCCGCTCGGTGAGCGCGTCCATCGCCGTCCGCAGCTCCCCGCTGGAGCGGGCCAGCCACTCGGCCAGCTCGGGACCGGTCATCCGGGCGCCGCGCTCGATCCCGGCCGCGCGCTCTTCGGGCGAGGCGTACATGGGGGTCTCCTCGCCGGTGGCGGCCCAGTGCACCAGGTTGCCGAGCGCGTCGGCGTTCGCGGCGACGTGCGCGACGAGGTGCCTGCGGGACCAGCCGGGCAGCAGGCAAGGGGCGTCGTAGTCCGCCTCGGTCAGGCCGCCGGCGGCGTCGAGGAACAGGTCCGTGCCCTCCCGCGCCCAGCGGACGGCGTCGTCGAGCGTGCGGGCCATCAGGCGTCCTTGACGACGCGGTTGACGCAGGCGCCGAGGCCGTCGATCTCGGTCACGACCGTCTCGCCGCCGGTCAGGTAGACCTTCGGGTCGCGGGCGTGGCCCACGCCGGCCGGGGTGCCGGTGGCGATCAGGTCGCCGGGCCGCAGCCGGACGATCGTCGAGACGTATTTGACCAGGAAGACGGGGTCGAACAGCAGCGTCCCGGTGTCGTCGGACTGCATCTCCTCGCCGTCGACCAGGGTCCGCACCCGCAGCGCGGGACGGACGCCGCCGACCTCGTCGGGGGTCACCAGGTACGGGCCGACGGGGGTGGAGGAGTCCCAGATCTTGCCCTGCGTCCACTCGATGGTGCGGAACTGCCAGTCGCGCACCGACACGTCGTTCATGACGGTGAACCCGGCGATCGCGGCCTCCGCCTGCGCGTCGTCCGCGCGCCGGACCTCCGCGCCGATGACGACGGCGAGCTCCACCTCCCAGTCGAGGGCGTCGGTCTCGGCGGGCTTGACGATGTCGTCGCGGGCGCCGATCAGGCTGTCGGCGAACTTGGGGAACAGCGTCGGGTACGCCGGGAGCTCCCGCCCCATCTCCTTGATGTGGTCGGAGTAGTTGTGGCCGACGCAGATCACCTTCGACGGGTTCGGCACGACGGGCGCGAAGTCGGCGCCCTCGACGTCGTGGACGGCGCCGGAGGCGCCCGCCGCCCTCGCCCGCCAGTCCGGCTCGGCGAGGAGGGCGCCCAGGTCGGGGTACCCGAGGTCGACGAGCCCGCCGCCGTCGAGGCGGACGGCGCGGGTCCCGGCGGCGGTGCGGATGGTGGAGAGCTTCATCGGGCGTCGTCCTCAGCGGTTCGGTCGGTGGCGGTTCGGTGGAGTTTGAGGGCCTCGAAGATCGGCGCGTCGCCGAAGCGGAACAGGTCCAGGGCCCCGGAGTCGGAGTCGGACGGCCCGGCCTCGGACCGGGCCGAGAACGGTTCCCACGAGGGGACGACGAACAGGTCCCCGCGCGTCACCGACCAGGTCCGGTCGCCGACCGAGACCGTGCCGGAGCCGTCGAAGACCTGGTAGACGCTGGAGCCGGTCTCGCGGACCGGGGCCGTCTCGGCGCCGCGGGCCACCCGGTGGAACTCGGCGCGCAGGGTGGGGAGCACGTCGGTGCCGTCGGCGGGGTTGGCGTAGCGGACGGCGGCGTGGCCGGGCTCCACCGTGGCGGCGTGCCCCTCCCTCTCCAGCGCGAGCTGGTCGGCGAGCGCGCGGTCGGTGTGCTCCCACTTGTAGGAGAGCAGCGGCGAGCCGGGGGCGGTGTGGCCGACGCCGACGGGGCGCAGCCCGGGGTGGCCCCAGAGCCGCTCGGAGCGGGACCGCTCGGGCGTGGCGCGCTCGGCGTCGGAGATCTCGTCGCGCCCGAACTCGAAGAACTGCGTCTCGGTCAGGTACTGGAACGGGATGTCGAGGCCGTCGATCCAGGCCATCGGCCGGTCGGTGGCGTTGTGGTGGGCGTGCCAGTTCCAGCCGGCCTGCGGCAGGAAGTCGCCGCGGTTCATCGGCACGGGGTCGCCGCCGACGACCGTCCACACCCCGGAGCCCTCGACGACGAAGCGGAAGGCGTGCTGGGTGTGGCGGTGCTCGGGGGCGTCCTCGCCGGGCATGAGGTACTGGATCGCCGCCCACAGGGTCGGGGCGGCGAACGGGCGGCCGCCCAGCCCCGGGTTGGCGAGGGCGATCGCGCGGCGCTCGCCGCCGCGGCCGACCGGGACGATCCGCCCCGCCCGGTCGGCGAGGCGGACCAGGCGGTCCCACTTCCACACGTGCGGGACGGCGCTGGAGCGCGGATGGGGCGGCATGAGGCCGCCGATCTCGGTCCACAGCGGGACGAGGAGTTCGGCCTCGAAGCCGCGGTAGAGGTCCTCGAGCTCGGGGGTGACCTCCGGCTGGCCGGGCGCGTCGACGGCCCGCAGCCGCACCGGCGAGGCCGCGGCAGGAGTGCTGGTCATACCCGCAATCGTGATGCCTGTACGCTGTGAAGAATAGGAAATTCTGTTCTACAGAATCGGGTCAGGGTGGACCAGCCGTTCAAAGCACCGCCGCCGTACGCCGTGGCGAGCGTCGACAACGCGCTGCGCATCGCGGCGATGCTGCAGCTGGAGGGCCCCCTCACGGTCACCGAGGTGGCGCGGCGGATCGGCGTCGCGAACTCGACCGCGCACCGGCTGCTCGCCATGCTCGTCTACCGCGACTTCGCGGTCCGCGACTCCGACCGCACCTACCGCGTCGGGCCCGTCCTGGAGCTCGCCGCCCACTCGCAGTCGGCGGCGGCCCGGCTGCGCGCCGCGGCGCTGCCGCACCTGCACCGGCTGGCCGAGCTGCTCGACGAGTCCGCCAACCTCACCGTCCGCACCGGCGACACGGTGCGCTTCATCGCCAGCGTCGAGTCGCGGCAGGCGCTGCGGGTCGGCTCGCGCGAGGGCATGGTCTTCCCCGCCCACCGCACCACCGCCGGCCTGCTGCTGCTCGCCGAGCTGCCGGCCGACCGGCTGGAGGCGCTGTACGCGGCCGACCGCTACACCGAGCGCCCCGCCGACCGCCCGGACCTGGACGCCCTGCGCGCGGACCTGGCGCGGGTGCGCCGCAACGGGTTCGCGCTCAACCAGGGGCGCTCCGAGCGGGGCGTCGTCGCGGTCGGCGTCCCCGTGCACGACCCGGACGGCGAGGTCGTGGCCGGGCTCTCGGTGTCGATGCCGAGCGCGCGGTACGAGAAGGAGCGGCTGCCCGCGCTCGCCGGCACGCTGCGCACCGTGGCCGACGCGCTGGAGCGCGACCTGAGGGAGTGACCCCGCCCGGCGCGGGGCCCGGGCGGCCGGCGGCTCGGGCGGTCAGCGGGCGCCGAGGAGCGCGAACCAGCTGTCGGTGAGCTCGTCGAGCATCTGCTCGCGGCTCAGTTTCCAGTCGGCGCCGGCCCAGTTCTGCGCCACGTAGTCGAGCTGGGCCATCGCCAGGACGCCGCGGAAGTGCCGCTGGTACGGCTCGAAGCGCCCGGCGGCGGCGAGGCCGTCCTCGATGTCGCTGATCGCCTCCTCCAGCCAGCGTTCCACGAGGTTGCGCAGCTCCGGTTCGGCGGCGGCGGCGTCGCGGCCGATCCGGATGATGGGGTGGATGGCCGGCCACCGCTCGGACGTCCGGGCGAGCCAGGCCGCGATCGCGTCGCGGCCGCCGTCCTTCACGGCCTCCACCAGGTCCAGCGCCGTCGACCCGTGCTCCGGGGACCTGCTGCGCAGCAGCACCTCGTTGAGGCGTTCGGCGATGAGCGCCTTCATCAGCTCGCTCTTCGACGGGAAGTGCGCGTAGAAGGTGACCCGGGTGGTGCCGACCGCGCCGGCGATGTCCTCGACGGTCGTGGCGAGGTAGCCCTTGGTCGAGAACAGCTCCAGCCCGGCGTCGAGGATCATCCGCCGGGTCATTTCCTTCTGTGCTTCGCGCAGGCTCGCCACCCGGCAACCCTAGCGCACCCGTCAGTCCTCCTTTCGCGACGCAACCTCTGCATACGCACAGGTCATTCACTTGACGCAATGTAAATCGATATGACACTGTGCACGCACTGACGGGTGATCTCACTCACACGGCCTTGCCTTCCGCCCCGATCCGTGAGCACGCGCCGGAGCCGTCCGCGCGAGCCGCCGTCCCGGGTGCCCGAGGCCGGCCCGTGGGCGCGAGGACGCCCCGCAACGACAAGGAGTCCCCATGACACGGAGGCCGTCGTCCGGCGCGCGCACGCCGGGCCCCATCCCGACGGTGGTCGCCGGCTGCTTCGCGGTCCTGCTGGCGCAGGTGGCGTACTCGCTGCCCGGCGCCCTCAACGGCACCTTCCAGCAGGAGTTCGCGACCACGGGGTCGCAGCTCACCTGGATCACCGCCGCGTTCGCCATCCCGATGGTGGTCCTCGAACTGACCACCGGCGTGATCGGCGACCTGTTCGGCCGCAAGCGGCTGCTCCAGCTCGGCGCCGTCCTCACCGTGATCGGCTCGCTGGTCTGCTGCCTGGCCGGGACCGTCCAGGTGATGTGGGCGGGCCAGGTCGTCGCCGGCCTCGGCGCGGCGATCCTCTACCCCATCTCGCTCGCGATGATCGCGGCCGTCGCGCCGGGCCAGGAGGAGCGCGCCAAGGCCATCGCCCTGTGGGCCGGCTTCCTGTCCATCGGCGCGGCGATCTCCCCGCTGCTCGGCGGCGCCTTCGCCGAGCACGGCGACTGGCGCGGCGCGTACGCCGTCGTCATCGGCGCCGCCGTGCTGTCCTTCCTGATCACCTTCGCGGCGGCCGACTCCGCCGCCCCCGAGGGCCGCAGGCTCGACCTCCCCGGCCAGGTCACGCTGGCGCTCGGCCTCATCGCCCTGCTGTTCGCCGCCACGCAGGGGTCGGAGAGCGGCTTCGGCCGGCCGGAGATCCTCGCCGCGTTCGCCGCGGGCGCCGTCCTGCTGGCCGCGTTCCTCGCGATCGAGCTGCGGACCGAGGTGCCGCTGCTGAACCTGCGGCTGTTCGCCAACCGCGCCTACGCGATCGTCGCGGTCGCCACGGTCGTCGGCATGTTCGCGTTCCTGGCCGTCTGCTACTCGATGAGCATCTGGCTCGGCGCCGTCCAGCACCAGAGCGCGCTCAGGATCGGCGTGCTGTTCCTGTTCATCCAGGGCCCGGCCTTCCTGCTGGTGCCCGTGGTGTCCCGGCTCATCCGCACGGTCTCACCGCGCTGGGTGCTGTCCGGCGGGTTCGCGCTCATGGCCGCCGCGGGCGTCTGGTGCTCGACGTTCGACGTCGCCGACATGAGCTGGACCCGGTTCGTCGCCCCGATGACGCTGCTCGGCTGCGGCTTCGCGCTGACGGTCGGGTCCATCACCGCCGTCGCGATCAACACGGTCCCGGTCCGGCTCGCGGGCATGGCCAGCGCCACGACGAACCTGCTGCGCGACTTCGGGTTCGCGCTCGGCCCGGTGCTCATCGCCGCGCTCGCGATCAACAAGGCCAACGACACCCTGCTCGGCGGGCTCGGCCGGGCGATCGGCGCCTCCGGCCTGCAGGCGCCGTACTCCGGCGTCGCGGGCGGCATCGCCCACGAGGGCGGCGCCATGGCGATCAACTCGATGCCCGTGGTGCCGGGCGCCGGTCCGGGCGCGCGCCCCGTGCCGATGCCAGGGCAGCTGCACCAGCTCGCCTTCGAGTCGCTCGGCAGCGCCTACGACACCGCGTTCCTCGTCGCCGGCCTGTGCGCGGCGGCGGCGGGGGTACTGACGCTGGTCGGCCTGTTCGGCCACCGCGAGGCAGCGGCCGAGGCGGACGGCAGCGAGTCGCCCGACCTGGTCGCCGCCTGACCTCGCCGCCTGACCGCGTCGCCGCCTGACCTGGGTCGGCACGCGCTTACTTGGCGGTACGATCGAACTACTTACGCATCGATAGTTCATTTGACACGACGTAAAGCGAAGTGACACCCTTCACGGCGGCGCGTGACGGCCGTCACGCCGTGCGCGCCGGCCGCGGTGACCGACGCCGACGAAAGGAAGTGGCCATGACCGGCGCACCGACCGCCGAGAGCGACAGGGACGGCACCGCCCGCAGCGCGACCGGGACCGTCAACACCGTCCTCGGCCCCGTACCGGCGGACGACCTGGGGAACGTCACGGTCCACGAGGCCCTGCTCTCCGTGGTCCCCGGCGCCGAGCACGCCTTCGACGTCACGATGGACCGCGCCGAGATCTTCGCGGTCCTGGCGCGGAAGCTGGCGGACTTCCGCGCGCACGGCGGCGGGACGATCGTCGACGCCACGGGGATGTTCCACGGCCGCGACGTGCGGCTCTACGAGGCGCTGTCCCGCTCGACCGGGGTGCACATCGTCGCGTCCACCGGGATGGGGCCCGAGGAGCTGCTCGGCGGCTACTTCCTCACGCCGCAGACGAACCCGCCGACGCCATGGCCCGCGGAGCGGTTCGCCGACCTGTTCACCCGGGAGATCACCGAGGGCATGGTGGTCCCGCGCGTGGAGCGGCGGGGCGCCGCCGGCCTCGTGGCCACCGCCGCGACCCGCGCGGGCATGACCGCGACCGACGAGAGCCTGTTCCGCGGCGCCGCCCGCACCGCCCTGGCCACCGGCGTCCCCCTCTCCGTCCGCTACGGCAAGGACGCCGTGCACGACGTCGACGTCGTCCTGGACGAGGGCCTCCCGGCCGACCGGGTCGTCGTCGGCGGCCTCGACCGCAGGGACGCCGTCGAGGCCGGCGCCCCTCTCGCGATCGCCCGGCGCGGCGCCTACGTCGCGATCGACCACGTCGGCCTGAACGACGACGTCGCCCACGTCACCGACCGCGAGCGCGCCGCCCTGGTGCTCGACCTGGTCGCGGCCGGCCACGGCGGCCGGATCCTGCTGTCGGGCAACGCGATCGGCGTGGCCAAGGGCCAGGCCGCCTACGACCTGCCGTTCGGCCACGTCGCCTCGGTGTTCGTCCCGCTGGCGACGTCGCTGGGGCTCGGCCGCGAGGACGCCGAGCGCATCCTCGCCGGCAACCCGCGCGACCTGCTGACCGTGCGCCGATCTTCCTGAGTTTGGAGCGAGACGAATGTCGAGGGTGAACACCGTCCTGGGGCCGATCCCCGCCGAGGAGCTGGGGGTCGTCGCCGTCCACGAGCACATCGGGTACGGCATGCCCGGCTCGGAGCTGGACACGACGTGGTGGAAGACGCCGGAGGAGCGGTACGCGGAGACCGTCCCGAAGCTGCGCGCGTTCCGCGCGCACGGCGGCGGCACGTTCGTCGACGTGACCGGCATCTGCAACGGCCGCGACGTCGACTACTACCGGTCGCTGTCGGCGAAGACCGGCGTCCACATCGTCGCCTGCACGGGCTTCGTCGGCGGCGACACCGCGCTGCCGTTCTTCGCCCGCGCGGGCGTCGACTACCTGACCCGGCACTTCGTCCACGAGATCACCGTGGGCATCGGCGGCACCGGTGGCCGCGCCGGGGTCATCAAGGTCGGGGTGAGCCGCGGCGGGCGCATGACGGAGCTGGACAAGCGCATCTACCGCGCCGCCGCCCGCGCCTCGATCGCCACCGGCGCGGGCATCCTGACGCACCTGGCCATCGACGCCGAGAACGCCATCGCGATCTTCAACGAGGAGGGGCTTCCCCTCGACCGGGTGCTCTTCGGGCACGTCGACGACGGCGTCAACGCCGGCAAGACCCGCGACACCTGGATCGCCGACCAGGGCGGCCGGATCGGGTTCGACACCTTCGGCTACGAGACCGAGCTCCCGGACCCGCCGTTCTGGGCCCGTCCGCGCCGGGAGCGGCTGGACCACTTCCTCCGCTTCATCTCCGGCGAGGGCCGCCTCGGGCAGGTGCTCGCCTCGGCGGACGCCAACTGCAGCCCGCTGGGGTGGCCCGGCGTGAAGGGCCACACCGTCAACTACATCTTCGAGGACCTCATCCCGGACCTCCGCGCCGCCGGGCTCGACGACGCCGCCATCAGGACGATCTTCGTCGACAACCCCGCCGCCTTCCTCTCCCTCAAGCACTGACAAGGACCAGAGCCATGCAGTCCTCGGACCTGAAGAACCTGAACATCGCCGTCGTCGGCGCGGGGTACGGCGGCGCCGCCGCGGCGAAGGCCCTCAGCCTCCTCGGCGCCACCGTCACCGTCTACGAGCAGGCGAGCCGGATCCGCGAGGTCGGGGCGGGCATCGGCCTGCGCCCCTCCACCATGGACCGGTTCCGCCAGTGGGGCATCGCCGGCGCGGTCCGCAAGGTCAGCTCCCCGAGCGACTACTTCGAGATCCTCACCGCCACCGGCGACCCGATCATGAAGGAGCCGTGGCCGGAGATCGACGCCTTCGGCGAGACCACCCACCTGATCCACCGCGGCGACTTCATCGAGGCGCTGCTGTCGGTGCTGCCGGACGGCATGGTCCGCCTCGGCCACAAGCTGGAGAGGATCGAGGACAGGGGCGACGGCGCCGTCCTGACGTGCGCCAACGGCACCACCGTCGAGGCCGACCTGGTCGTCGGCGCCGACGGCATCAGGTCGGTGGTGCGCCGGCAGCTGTTCTCGGCCGGCGAGCCGGTCTTCTCCGGAGAGCACGCCTACCGCGCCGTCATCGACGTCGACGACGCCCACGGCATGGCCGTCGACGACAACCTGCGGATGTACATCGGCCGGGGCACGAAGGTCTACCTGCTGCCGCTGCGCCACCGCGGCCAGGTGTCCTTCGACATCACCGCGCTGTGCCCGGACGCCACGTGGGCGCCGTCCGTCACCAAGGACGACCTGCTCAAGACCGTCGAGGGCTTCGACGAGCGGATCGTGAGCATCACCCGCGGCCTCGACATGGAGACGGTCAACTGCCGCGCGGTCTACGACATCGACCCGGTCGGCAGGTGGCACTCCGACTCCGTCGTCCTGCTCGGCGACGCGGCGCACTCGATGCTGCACCACCAGGGCCAGGGCGCGAACTCCGCGATCCTCGACGCCGGCGCGCTCGCGGACGCGCTGCGGGAGGCGGACTCGATCCCGGAGGCGCTCGCGCTCTACCAGGCGACCCGCAAGCCGGCGACCGACGAGCTGCAGCGCATCTCCCGCCAGGGCTGGAGCGAGGACGAGGTGGACGAGGTCTTCCCCGGCCAGAAGCCCGCGTCGCAAAGGCCCACGTCGCAAAGGACCGCGTCGGAGCCGCCCGCCGCTCGGGAAGCGGAGGTCTGACGCCGTGCCGCTGCATCCGGAGATCGCCAAGGCCCTCGCCGCCATGCCGGCGCCGCCGCCCGGCCCGCTGGACCCGGCGGCCATGCGCGCGGACGAGGAGTCGCAGGTCCCGCCCGTCGCCGAGCGCCTCCCGCTCCGTTCCGTCGAGGACGTCACCGCCCGCACCGCCGCCGGCGAGGTCCCGGTGCGGGTCTACACGCCGGACGACGCCCGCGCGCACGGGCTGCTCATCTACTTCCACGGCGGCGCGTTCTTCCTCGGCAGCCTGGAGACGCACGACCACGTCGCGCGCTCCCTCGCCGGGGAGACCGGGCTCAAGGTCGTCTCCGTCGGCTACCGGCGGGCGCCCGAGCACGCCTTCCCGGCCGGTCTCGACGACTGCTACGCCGCCGTCCGGTGGGCCGCCGAGAACGGCGGCGCCCTGGGGTGGGACGGCACGACGCTGGCCATCGCCGGCGACAGCTCCGGCGGCACGTTCGCCGCCGCGGTCGCCGGCATGGCCCACGACGACGGCTTCGACCGGATCACCCATCAGGTGATGTTCTATCCGTCGCTCGACCTGGACTTCGACGCCGACCGCTACGCGTCGCTGCGGGAGAACGCCGTCGGCCACGGGCTCGAGACGGCCGGGCTCAAGCCGTTCAACGCCTTCTACCTCGGCAGCGGCGCCGACCCGGCGGACCCCCGCGTCTCCCCGATCAGGCGCGCCGACCTGACCGGGCTGCCGCCCGCACTGATCATCACCGGCGAGCTCGACCCGCTGCGGGACGAGGGCGAGCTGTACGGGCGGAGGCTGAAGGACGCCGGCGTGGACGCGACCGTCAGCCGGTACGCCGGCGCGGGGCACGGCTTCGTGCAGCACTTCGCGTGGATCCCCGAGTACCACCGGGCGTACGCGGAGACCCGCGACTTCCTCGCGCGCTGACCACCGCCCCACGAAGTCCGAAAGGAGTGACATGTCTGCTGTGCTCGTCCATCCGCTGGTCTCGCCGTGGGGCCGGTTCGGTCTCTACAGCTTCTTCATCGACGCGCCGGAGCCGGCCGTCGTCGACACCGGCATCGCCTCCTCCCCCGCCGAGGGCATGGCGCCCGCGCTCCGGGCCGTCGGCCGCAGGATCGAGGACGTCCGCTGGATCCTGCTCACCCACGGCCACATCGACCACGTCGGCGGGGCCCGCGCCCTGTGGGAGCTCACGGGCCGGCGCGCGCGGGTCGTGATCCACGAGGCGGACGCGCCGCTGCTGCGCTCGCGCCGCGCCCACGTGGAGGAGTACCTCGCCGGGCGGGGACGGTACCTGGACGACCCCGACGGCGAAGCGAAGGTCACGGCCGCGGCCGGTGCCGTCATCTCCGGCGAGATGGAGCCGACCGTGCTCGTCAAGGGCGGCGAGACGATCTCCCTCGGCGGCGGCGTCACCGTCTCCGTGCACGCGATCCCCGGCCACACACCGGGGTCGGTCGCCTACGTCGTCGACGGGCAGCGGTCCGTCTTCGTCGGCGACGCGGTCCAGGTGCACGGCGCGGCCAACGGCTTCCCCGGGTTCGAGGACCCGGCCGCCTACCGCGCGAGCCTGGAGCGCCTGCGCGACGAGATCCGCCCGCGGCACCTCTACCTCGGCCACCCGTACCGCCGCGCCGACGGCACGCCGTACGGCGTCGAACTCGACGCGGAGCAGGCAGAAGAGGCACTGCGCGAGAGCCTCGACATCGAGGGCCGGGTCGGCAGGGCCGCCCGCGCCTGCCTGTGCGCGGGCCTCCGGGAGACGGACTCGCCGTACTCCCCCTTCGCGCCCGTGGCCCGAGAGGTCGGCTACACCGCCGATCCCACCCTGGAGCCGTCGCCGTTCTTCACGTCGATGCACGGCTACCGCACGCACTTCGACCTGACAGGGGAGCTTCGCAGCCATGGCTGACTTCCGGACCATCCAGGCGGGCCTTGACGAGATCGCCGTCCGCAAGGACCTCCGCGTGCCGATGCGTGACGGCGTCACGCTGGCGGCGGACGCCTACCACGGCCCCGGCGACGAGCCCCGTCCCGCGCTCGTCGCGCTCAGCCCGTACGGCAAGGAGCTGCAGGCCCTCGCCCTCACCACGCCGCCGCAGCGGCGCCCGAGCCCGATGTGGGACGGCTGCATCGAGGCGGGCGACATCGCGCGCGTCGTCAGGGAGGGCTACGTCCACGTCATCGGCGACCTGCGCGGCTCCGGCGCCTCGGAGGGCGAGCACATCGGCAACTACAACGCCGGCGGCGTCCCCCTCGGCCAGGACGCGTACGACTTCATCGAGTGGGTCGCGGCGCAGCCGTGGTGCGACGGCAGCGTGGGCATGATCGGCATCTCCTACTTCGGCTCGATGCAGGTCCTGGCGGCGGCGGAGCGGCCCCCGAGCCTCAAGGCGATCTTCGTCAGCGGCGGCCACTACGACTTCTACGAGACCACCTACCACGGCGGCGTCATGTGGTTCATGCCGCGCGCCGCCCGCGAGGGCCGCGGCGGCGACTCCGGCTGGGCGTTCACCGACCGGGTCAGGTCCCGCATGCTGGAGACCTACTCCCCCGGGGAGATCGAGGAGCGCGTCGCCGAGCGCCTCCGGGACCCGGACGTGGCCGCCTGGCCGAACCTCGTCCACGTGCTGAACTACCCGGAGAACCACGAGGCCTGGTTCGACATCGTGATGAACGAGGTCGACGGCGAGTGGTACGAGGAGCGCAACCCGGTCACCCTCGCCCCGAACATCGACGTCCCCGTCTACCTGCAGATCGACCAGGGCCGGGGCTGGACGCTGGACGGCACCATCGAGGTCTTCAACGCCCTGAAGGGCCCCAAGAAGCTCGACATCGGCCCGTACCCGCCGATGCAGTCGCGCCCCTTCATCGAGGAGCACGACAAGATGTTCCGCTGGTACGACCACTGGATCAAGGACATCGACAACGGGGTCATGGACGAGCCCGCGGTGACCGTCCACGTCGAGGGCTCCCGCGAGCGGGTGACCGGCGCGCAGTGGCCGCCGAAGGACGTCGAGCACCGGTCGCTCTACCTGCGCCCGCGCCGCGCGCTGTCGTTCGAGCCCGAGCCCATGGGCCCCGAGCACGCCGCCCCGGACGGCTTCTACCAGGCGCCGCTGACGGTGACCGACAAGGTGGAGATGCTGAGCTGGAGCACGGCCCCGTTCGGCGAGCCCGCGGAGATGATCGGGCAGGGCGCCGCGCACCTCTTCGCGGAGATCGACCAGCCCGACACGAACTTCATCCTGCGCCTGTGGGACGAGGCGCCGGGCGGTGAGCGGCAGCTCGTCACGACCGCGTACCTCAAGGCCTCGCACCGCGAGCTCGACGAGGAGCGCACCACGGAGGGGAACCCCTACCACCCGCACACCCGCGCGGTGCCGGTCGAGCCGGGGAGGATCGAGGAGTACGTGCTGCGCGTCTACCCGTTCGCGGCGACGTTCCTGCCCGGCCACAGGCTGGTGGTGGAGCTGTCCAACGACGAGCCGCTCGCCGACGAGCACAACGCCCTGCTGCCGCCCGACGCGTTCCACCTGCCGGTGGGCCGCCCCGTCACCCACAAGATCTACCGCGACGCGGTCCACCCGTCCCGGCTCGTGCTGCCGTTCACGACCCGGAAGGCGGCGGGGAAGGAGTAGCCGGGCTCAGTGGACGCGGTGCAGCGACGCCGCCGGCCGGCGCAGCGCGGGCGCGAGCCAGCGGTCGAGCATGGCGCGCAGCCGGGCGTCGTCGTGCGGCGGCTCGCTGGGGTTCTGCAGCAGCGACGTCAGCAGCCGCATGATGATCTCGGCGAGGCCGGTCAGGTCGTCCTCGCCGACCCCGGCGGCCGCCCAGTCGACGGGGAAGCGCCGCAGCATGCGGGCGCCGTAGCCGATGGCGTCCGCGGTGGTGGCCCCGCGGCCGAAGGCGCTGGAGTCCTTCAGCTGGAGCAGCAGGCTCAGGCGCGGCTCGGTCGGGATGGTCCGGACGCAGAACATCATGCCCTCGACCACGGCCTCGGCCGGATCGCCGACGCCCTGGAGGTGGTCGACCAGCCGGTCGACGAACGACTCGGCGCCCTGCGCCGCCACCTCGCCGACGATGTCGCTGATCCGGGCGAAGTGGCGGTAGACGGTCTGGCGCGTGACGCCGAGCTCGTTCGCGACGTCGGAGAGGGTCGTCTTCGCGACGCCGTGCCGGTCGATGCAGCGTGCGGTCGCGTCGACGATGCGCTGCCGCGCCTCCGCATCCGATGCGGGGGGCCGGCCTCCCCAGCCGTGGTGCGCCATGGCCCTAGGATCGCACAGCCTCCGCGGCCGGCCGTGACGCGTTCGCGCGCGGTACGGCCAGGATGAGGCCCGCCGCGGCGACGGCGCACAGCGCGGCGTACCAGAGGCTGCCGACGGGGGTGCCCTGCTCGGTGACGCCGCCGGTCGCGGCGAAGTACTCCGGCAGCGCGACCAGCCACAGGACGGCGAGGACGGCGAGGTACACCGCCGGGTAGATCCGCGCGAACACCGGCGACGCCACCGGCGCGGCGTCGCCCGCGCGCGTCGCGCGGTAGGCGTCCACGAGCAGGTAGAGCCCGGCGATCCAGACCACGGCCAGCTCGGCGGAGAGGATGCCCCGCTGGACGCCGACCTGGTCGTCGCCGCGGAACGCGCCGCTCGGCGCGCTCGCGATGATCATCGCGAGCGGCGTCACGGCGCCGGCCACGACGGTGCGCCAGGCCACGCTCCGGCCCGGCGGCGCGCTCCGGTCCGCCCTCGCGCCGACCAGCCGGACGACGAGGTAGGTCATCGCGCCGAACGAGACCGAGGCGAACAGCAGCATGCTGTTCATCGGCACCGAGGCGAGCGCCGGCCGGTTGATCATCGTGTTGCCGGGGTTCCACGCCCACCACTTCAGCTGCGGGCCGAGCTGGTCGAAGACCTCGTAGAAGACCTGGCAGGCGAACGCGACCGCGACCGCGCCGGCCAGCGGCCCGCGCCGCGCGAACACCCCCAGCGCCCGGACCAGCTCGTAGGCGAGCTGCGAGATCGCGGGATAGAACGCCACGATGTAGAGCGGCAGCCGGTCGTACATGAACTGCACGGTGAACACGTTGTGCGAGAAGATGAACCCGACCTGCTCCTCCAGGCCGAACCAGCCGGGGAAGTAGAGCGGCGGCTCGATCACCGCCAGGTAGACGACCGAGGCGAACCACAGCGCGATGTTGACCGGGTCGCCGTCGCGCCGCCATCGCCGCCAGGCGTGGACGAGGGCGAACACCGCCCCGCCGATGATGAGCAGTTCCAGGACGGGCATGGTGCCGTTCGCGAGGTCGAACGGGTCGCGGAACGTCACGAAGGGACGGGCGTGCCGGCAGGAGAAGCCGAGCCTCTCGGCGACGCGCTCGGCCACCGGGTCGCAGGTGTATCCCATGTCTCCTCCGCCCGTCAGGCGCCGACGAGGTCGTCGCCGCGCCGCGCAGCCCCGGACGACGCGGCCCCGGTGAAGCCGGTGAAGTCGGTGCCGGGCGGGTCCTGCCGGGCGTCGAACCCTCCGGGCACGACCGTCCGGCCGAGCCGCTGCCGCAGCTTGTACCGCGCGATGCCGAACCAGAACCGCGGGTCCCGGGCCATCTCCTTCAGCGACCGGTCGAGGTTGAACACCTCGGCGAACGTCCGCTCGACGTAGGCGTCCTCGCGGCTCGCGGCGTTGATCGCGTTGAAGACCGGCCAGCCGAGGCGCGCGGCCAGCCGGCGCCGCCAGGGCGGGGCGACCTCCGTCCCGGTCGCGAAGTCGTACGCCTGGTCGCGGGCCATCGCGAGCATCCACGGCACGTCGAGGGACTCCTTCTGCCGGGCGAGGAACTCCCGGACGAAGGCGAGGCCCAGATCGTCGCGGGCGCGCAGCATCTCGCCGAGGATGAGCGCGGACCGGGCCGCCGAGCTCATCCCCTGCGCGTAGAACGGGTTGAAGGCGCAGATCGAGTCGCCGACGCACACCAGCCCGGCCGGCGGCACGTCCAGCAGGTCGAAGCGCCGCCACTTGTTGCCGGTGGAGCGGGTCAGGTGCACCTCCGAGGTCGGGGTGCACGCGTGGGTCGCCCGGCCGAAGAGCGTGGCCCGTACCCGGTCCACCGCGGCCTCGAACGCCTCGGGCCTGCGGGGCATCTCGATGCCCCACGACCCCATGCACACGATGGCGCGGTCGCCCTCGATCGGGAAGAAGTTGCTGAGGAACTCGTGCTCGGCGGGGTGGTCGCCGGTGTCCTGCGTCGGGGTGACGACCAGGTGCTTCCACCACCACGTCTCGGGGCGCCGGTCGGCGGGCGGCAGGTCGTACCACCGCGAGGTGTAGGTGACCTTGGCGTCGAGGGTCCTCTCGGGCGGCGCGGTCCAGCCGGCCGCGCTCAGCCAGTCGGTGACCGAGGAGCCGCGGCCGAGCGCGTCGACGACCAGGTCGGCGGCGAGGTGCGCGTCGCCGCCGTCGGCGGTGCGGTACTCCACGCCTTCGACGCGTCCGCGCGCGGTGCCGCCCCCGGTGGACCGGAGCCCGGTGACGGTCGCGCCCTCGCGGATCTCGATGGCGGGCAGTTCCCGGACCTTGTCGCGCAGCACCCGTTCGATGAGCACGCGCGAGCTGTAGACCATCGTCATCGACCCGGACTTGCGCGGCGCCCAGCCGTCGTTCTCGCAGTACGCCGCGTCCATGGACGGCATCAGGTGCATCCCGCCCGCGGCGATCAGCGCCTCCTCGAACCCGGGGAGGATCGCGCCGATCGCGCGGCGGCCGGAGTTGAGCAGGAAGTGCGGGTGCTTGCTCTGCGGCACGCCCCGGCGGTGCCGCGCGTCCGGCGGGAGCAGGTCCCGCTCCAGGACGATCACCTCGTCGAAGTGGCGGGCGAGCACCCCCGCGGCGCACAGCCCCGCCACGCTCCCGCCGAGCACCACGGCCGTCCTGCGTCCCATCCCGCCGCCCTCCATTCATACAGATAATGAGTGAATGTATGATTGCCGAGAAGGCACGTCAAGGGCCCCGGGCCGGTCGGCTGGACGGCGCGGGTTCCCTTTCGTCATGATTCGCGAATGTGGCGTGAGCTGATCGACGAACACACCCGCGAGGCCCGCTTCGCCCCGCCGGCCACCGAGCAGGAGCTGCAGCGGGTCGAGGAGAGCCTCGGGCACCTGCTCCCCGACGACCTGGTCAAGCTGCTCGGCGAGACCGACGGCGTCGTCGACGCCAACGGCTACAACCTGGTCTTCTCCGCCGAACAGCTCCTCCAGGGCAACCTGGAGATGCGCACCTACCCCGCCCTGAAGCGGCTCTACATGGCGTTCGACCAGCTGCTGTTCTTCTCCGACGCCCCCGGCGACGGCAACCTGTTCGGCTACGTCCTCGTGCCCGAGGGCCGGCCCGACATCTTCGTCTGGGACCACCGGACCGACAACCGGCGCTGCATCGCGCCGTCCCTGGAGCACTTCATCGCGGACTGGCTCACCGGCCGCATCCGGCTCTGAACCGCCCGTCCGGGGCGGCGTCAGAGCCGGGCGACGACCAGGGCGATGTCGTCCGGGCCGCCGCCGGCGACGCCGAGCCGGGCCAGCACGGCGTCGGCCAGCTGCGCGGCGTCGTACCGGGCCGCATCGGCGAGGGCACAGGTGAGACGGCCGAGACCGATGTCGATGTCCTCGCCGTGGCGTTCGATGAGCCCGTCGGTGTACAGCACCAGCGTGTCGCCGGGCTCGTAGGAGGCGTTCGCCTGCGGGCGCGGGACGGTCTGGACGCCCAGCGGCGGATCGGTCGCCTTGTCCAGCAGGTCCTGGCGGCCGTCGGCGCGCGCGAGCACCGGCGGAGGGTGCCCGGCGCTGCTGTAGGTGATCACCTGGTTGCCGGTGTCGACGACCGCCTGGACGACGGTCGTGCTCAGCGCCGCCTCCAGCGACCCCGCGTACAGCCCGAGGACCTCCAGCGCCGGCGCGGGACGCCCGACCGCGCGCACGGCCGCGCTCAGCGCGCTGCGGAGCATGCCCATCGCGGCGGCCGCCTCCAGCCCGTGCCCGACCACGTCGCCGACCGCCAGCGCGAACCGGTCGGGCGGCAGGTGGACGACGTCGTACCAGTCGCCCCCGACGCTCAGCCCCCGGGTGGCGGGCAGGTACCGGACCGCCACCTCGCCGTGCAGGTCCAGGTCGGGCGTCGTCAGCATGGCCCGCTGCAGCGTGAGCGCCACCTGCCGCTCGCGCGCGTGCGCCCCGCGCAGCTCCGCGTTCAGCCGCTGCAGCTCGCGCGCCCGCGCGTACAGCTTGGCCTCCAGCGTCTGCGCCGTCTCCAGGTGCGCGCCCTTCCAGACGCCGGGACGGTCGCCGCGCACCGCGCCCGGACCGGACGTCACGTACGGGGTGACGTCCTCGGCCTGGTGGACGATCCACGCGATGCGTCCGTCCGCGCCGGGCACCGGCACGTTCACCGGCGCCCACCAGCGCTCCTCGACGCCTTCCGGCCCCGGGATGCGGTGCTTCTGCAGCGGCATCGTGTCGGGTTCGCCCGTGGCGAGGACCCGGTTCAGGGACGCCTCCAGGCTCCGCAGCCCCTCGGCGTCCGCCTCGTCGGGGAACGCCTGGCGCACGTGCAGGCCGACCAGGTCCTCGCGGGTCCGCCCGGTGGCGTCCACGAAGGCGCGGTTGACCTCCGCGATCACCAGGCCGGGGCCCATCACCAGCGACGGGTTCGGCATCGCGGCGAACAGCGCCGCGTGATCGACCCCCGCCGCCACGCTCACCCGTTCTCTCCCTTCCCCACCTGCGCCGACATTCCCCGGCGGCGCGGGCCCCAACCCGCCGGCGCCGTCGCCCGGCGGTGTGCGGCGGCTCAGGGAGACTGTGCGGTCATGGGATCGGAAACGGGCTTCCAACAGGTGCTCACCGGACCGGCGCTGCGGCTGGAGCCGCTCACCGCCGGGCACGCGGCCGGGCTGCTCGCCGCCGCCGACGACCGGGTCTTCGCCCACCTGCCCTACCCGCGCCCCGCCTCGATCCAGGAGATGAGCGCCTGGATCGAGAGGGCGCTCGGCACGCCGCAGCGCCGGCCGTACGCGATCGTCACCGGCCAGGGCGTGGCCGGGACCAGCTCGTACTGGTATCCCGACCCGGTGCGCGGGCAGATCGAGATCGGCTCCACGTGGCTCGGACGCCCCTGGTGGGGAACCGGCACCAACGCCGAGGCCAAGCGCCTCATGCTCGCGCACGCCTTCGACGTCCTCGGCTTCGCGAAGGTCGCGTTCCGCACCGACCCCGCCAACGCCAGGTCGCAGCGCGCGCTGGAGAGGCTCGGCGCCCGCCGCGACGGCCTGGTGCGGCGCGACTGGCCGCGCCCCGACGGGACGTGGCGCGCCAGCGTCCACTACTCGATCCTCCGCGCGGAATGGCCGGCGGCGCGCGATGCGCCGCCCGATATGGGCGTTTCACACGATTCGCAAGGTTCGCATGGAAATCAGTGAGAGCCGCTGGAAGCCGGGTAGGACGGCCCGCTGACGGCATGACACAGAAGTCTCAAGGTCAGGCCGGTGCGGCCCAGGCCCGCCGGCCCCGGCAGTTAGGACGTCTTCCATGCTCTCCTGCCTGCGCATCCTCACGGCCGCCTCGCTGGCCGCCGCGACGACCGGGCCTATCACCGCGACGGCCGCCTCCGCCGCCGAGAGGCCGGGCCGGCCCGCCGCCGACTTCAGCTGCTCGAAGCTGGTCCTGTCCACCAGCGGGCTCGCCCGCGGGATCCTCGGCTGCCGGCCGGAGAAGGGCGGCGCCCGCGCCGCCGGCGACATCCACGGCACCTTCACGATCCGCGGCTTCGTCCCCGAGAAGGCGAAGCCCGTGACGGTCACCTGCAGGCCGGACCCGGACCTGCCCAACGACCCGTCCGGCGCGTACGTCCGCGAACTCTTCGGCTTCCACTGCGGATGACGGCCCCAGGCCCCCGTGCCGCGAGGCGCGGGGGTCAGGCTTGGGGCGGGGCCAGCGGGAGGCGCAGGACGAACCGCGCGCCGCGCGGTGAGTCCTCGACCCGCAGCGTGCCGTTGTGGGCCTCGGCGACGGTGCGGCTGATCGCCAGGCCGAGGCCGCTCCCGGCGGGATCGCGGCGGAGGCCCTCGGACAGCCGGGTGAAGGGCTCGAAGACGCGCTCCCGGTCGCCCGGGGCGATCCCTTCACCGTCGTCCTGGACGGCGACCGCCGCGGCGCCGTCCGAGCGCCGCACCGTGACGTGCACGCTCGCGCGGGCGTGGCGCTGCGCGTTGACCAGCAGGTTGGCGAGCACGCCGGCGAGCTGCACCCGGTTGCCCGTGACGGTGAGCTCCTCCGGGGCGCTGACCTCCACGGGCGGACCGCCGGCGCAGCGGGCGGCCTCCTCGCGCGCCAGGGCGGCCAGGCCGACCGGCTCGACGGTCCGCGGCCCGGTGCCGACGCGGGCGAGCATCAGCATCTCCTCGATGATCGACTGGAGCCGCTCGGCCGTCGCGAGCGCGTCGCGGACGCCGCGGCGCGCGTCGGCCTCGGGGTACAGCAGCACCTCCTCCAGCTGCGTGCGCAGGCCCGTGAGCGGCCGGCGCAGCTCGTGGGAGACCATCGAGCCGAACCGGCGCTGGCGCTCCATCGCGTCCTCCAGCCGGGCGAGGGTCTGGTTGGCGGTCCGCGCCAGCCGGGCGATCTCGTCGTCGCCGGACGGCTGCGGGACGCGCAGGCTGAGGTCGCTGATGGTGATCTCGGCGATCTGCGCCCGCATCGCCTCGACGGGGCGCAGGGTGCGGCCGACCAGGACCCAGGCGGCCCAGCCCGTGAGCAGCGAGGCCGCCAGCACGCCGGCGGCGACGAGGGCCTCCAGCCGCTCGGTGCCGAGCAGCGCGGGCCGCGGCATCGCCGCGTAGACGATGTGGCTCTGGCCGGCCCACAGCCGGGCGGCCTCCTGCGGGGAGACCCTGCTGGCGGTGAGCAGCAGGCAGCGTCCGTTCGCGCACTGGACACGGTTCTGGATCCGGTCGCTGGGGGGCGGCTTCAGCGAGCTCAGCGCGGGCAGCCCGCTCGCCGCCCTGCTGTCCGACACCACGCTCCCGTTGGCGTCGACGAGCTGCAGGTAGGGGACGCGCCCGCTGGTGATCGGCTGCGGCGGGACGGGCGAGCGCATCGAGCCGATCCATTCGGTGGCCGCCCGCTGGGTGTCGCGGAAGCCGTCCCGCTCGATGCGGTTGCGGACGGTGGTGTCCACGCCGACGCCGATGATCGCGTAGACCAGCAGGGAGACGCCCGTGATGGCCAGGGTGAAGCGCGCGCGGATCGAGGTCGGCGCGAGACGCGGACGCACCCTTCCGTCACCCCCCGATCACCGCCGGCCTGTCCCCTCCATCTATTAGGCGGCACCGTTGCGCGGCCCTTGGTCCGCGCGCCCTAAAGGCGGCGTAACGCCTCCCCTACGAACCGGGAAACCCGGCGGTCCGGCCGGGGCGCACCGTCCCCGTTCGCGGGCGGCCCGCGGGACGCCCGTGCGACGATGTGGCCCGTCTGTGCCAGCACGGTGTGAGGAGGCGCGAGGTGTCAGAGGGAACGGACGACGGGTACGGCGGGCGACAGCCGACCAGCCGTGAGCGGGCGACCGCGCGGCCCTGGGACGACTCCTACCGCGGCGAGGAGCCGGCGCCCTGGGACGTGGGCCGGCCGCAGCCGGCGGTGGTGCGCCTCGCCGGCGAGGGCGCCTTCACCGGCCCCGTCCTCGACGCGGGATGCGGCACCGGCGAGAACGCCCTCCGCATCGCCTCCACGGGCGCGCGGGTCCTCGGCGTCGACATCGCCGGGACGGCGCTGTCGATGGCACGCGAGAAGGCGCGGGAGCGCGGCGTCGACGCGGAGTTCGCCCTCGCCGACGCGTTCCGGCTCGCCCGCCTCGGCCGGACGTTCGAGACCGTCCTCGACTGCGGCCTGTTCCACACCTTCGACGACGGCGAGCGGCGGGAGTACGTCGAGAGCCTCGCCTCCGTGACCGCCTCCGGAGGCCGCCTCCACCTGCTCTGCTTCAGCGACGCCGAGCCGGGCGACTGGGGCCCGCGCCGCGTCACCCGGGAGGAGCTCCGGGCGTCCTTCGACCGGGCGCACGGCTGGGAGGTCCTGACCATCGCCCCGGACCGGCTGGTGACGAGCTTCGACGCCGAGGGCGTCGCCGCCTGGCTCGCCGACATCCGGCGGGTCTGAGCCCGCTCCCGCCTCCGGCGCCGTGCGGGCTAGCTGTTCTGTCTATGGAGGTTGTGAACGCGGGGACACGGTCGGATGATCTTGGAATGAGGGAGGGCCTCCGGGTTCGGTGTGGATTGCGACATCTACGCCGACACCGCAGGAGGCCCTCATGCCCCACC
>NZ_JAGEOK010000028.1 GCF_017573545.1 Actinomadura nitritigenes
GGGCCGCAGAGGCTCCAAAGTCAAGGGTGGACGAAGTCCATCGCGAAGCGACGCCGAAGGCGCCCTTGACTTTGGAGGGGCGGCCCCGTACGCCAGCGCCACCCCACCACCCGAACACCCATTCCCCGTATCGTTAGAGCGCCCCTCACAGAACACCCCCGACGCACTTCTTGCTATCCCGCACCGCCACCGCATCGACTGCTTCCGAGTCCGGCCGCGACCAGGCAGTCCGGCCGCGACCGAGAGTCCTGCTGGCGGCTGGCCGTCCTGCCAGCAGCCGGGGAATCCTGCCGGCGACCGGGGAGTCCTGCCAGCGGCCGGGGATCCGGCCGACGGCCCGAGGCCTCGGGCGAGGTCGTCTTCGCGGTCCTTGACCCGGCGTGAGCCACGGCGGGCGAGGCGCATTCGTCATGTCGCCGATGGCTGCGGGAAATCGGAAGATCATCTGGCCTTCGGCCAGGCGGCCGAGCATGCAGGGGTTTTCCCTTCTCGGTGAGGATGGCCATGTGCCTTGATGGACGATGCGAGCGGCACGCCGCCGCGCTCCCGGCCGACGACGGTGCGCACACCCTGGACCGGCGGCGGCTGCTGATGGCGGCCGCGACCGGAGCGGCGCTGACCCTCGTCCCCGTCTCCTTCCCCCAGGCGCGCGCCGCCACCGGGCCCGCGGCCGCGCCCGGCGACGGTGCGGAGGTCAGCCGCACCGTCACCGGGCACCTGGAGACCGGCGCCGCCGACTTCGTGTACCTGCCCGTCGAGGTGCCGAAGGGCGTGCAGAAGATCGCGGTCGAGTACTCCTACGACAGGCCGGCCGTCCCGGCGGGCACGCCCGGCAACTCCTGCGACATCGGGGTCTTCGACCAGCGCGGCGTCAAGCTGGGCGGGAAGGGCTTCCGCGGCTGGTCCGGCGGCTTCCGCACCTCGTTCGAGATCAGCGCCGCCGAGGCCACGCCCGGCTACCTCCCCGGGCCGGTCGGGGCCGGGACCTGGAACATCGTCCTCGGCCCGTACCAGGTCGCGCCGCAGGGCATGAACTACCGGGTCAAGATCGCTCTGACGTACGGCAGGGACGGCGCGCCCTTCGCACCGAAGTATCCGCCCACGAAGGCGAAGGGGCGCGGGCGCGCCTGGTACCGGGGCGACGGCCACCTGCACACCGTCCACTCCGACGGGCGGCGGCTCCCGTCCGAGGTGGCGGCCGGGGCGCGGGCGGCCGGGCTGGACTTCATGGTGTCCACCGACCACAACACCTCCTCGTCCCACGGCGCCTGGGGCGAGTTCGCCGGGGACGACCTCCTCATCATCACCGGCGAGGAGGTCACCACCCGCAACGGCCACTGGCTGGCGCTCGGCCTGCCCGCCGGCGAGTGGATCGACTGGCGCTACCGCGCCCGGGACGACGGCTTCGCCCGGTTCGCCCGCCAGGTGCGCCGTTCCGGCGGCGCCGTCGTGCCCGCCCACCCGTACTGCCCCTACGTCGCCTGCCAGTGGAAGTTCGGCTACGACGAGGCCGACGCGGTCGAGGTGTGGAACGGCCCGTGGACGTATGACGACGAGTCCGCGGTCGACACCTGGGACGCCCGGCTCGGCGAGGCGGTGCGGTCGGGCAAGGGCTGGCTGCCCGCGGTGGGCAACAGCGACGCGCACAGCGAACCGCAGGTCATCGGGCTGCCGCACACCGTCGTGCACGCCGACGAGCTGAGCACCGGCGCCGTCCTCGCCGGCATCCGCGCCGGCCGCAGCTGGATCGCCGAGTCGTCGTCGGTGAACCTGGCGTTCACCGCGGCCTCCGGAGGGCGGGAGGCGGGCATCGCGGACACTCTCACCGCAAAGGCGGACGCCCCCGTCGACGTGCGGCTGGAGGTGTCCGGCGTGCCGAACGGCACCGTCCGGTTCATCACCGACGAGGGCCAGATGCACCAGGAGTCGCTTCCGGCCTCCGGGAAGGGCACCGTGGTCTGGCGGACGACGACGAGCCTCGCGGCGTACGTGCGCGCGGAGGTCCGCCATCCGATGGCCGACGGCAGCCCCGGCAAGGGCAACACGATGGGACCGGCCCTGGTCTGGGGCCCGATGGCCGCGCTCACCAACCCGATCTTCCTCAAGCGCGCCTGATGGGGCCCCGGCCGGGGTTCCACCAGGTTCGGGCGTCGGGTCTCGCCGCCGGCACGCGGGGCATGCGGTATCGCCGGTTCAATGAGCGGGCAGCTCGCCGAGGACGTCGCCGACGGTTCGCGGCTCGCGTCCGAGCAGGCCGCCGAGCAGGGGGTCGACTCCGGCGAAGAAGCCTTGCGACGCGGCCTCGTACATGCCGAGGGTGAACCTGGCCATGGGCTCGGGCTGGCCGGCGGCGACGCGGGCGGCGACCCACGCGTCCGCGGGGACCACCTCGGTGCGGACGGCGCGTCCGATGATCTCGGACGCGGTCGCGGCGATCTCGGTGAACGTCGGTGCGGCCTTCGCGGTCAGGGTGACGGGCCCGTCATAGCCGCCCTTGGCGGCGAGGACGACCGCGGCGGCCTCGGCCGCGTCCTCGCGTGCCGTCCAGGACACCGGTCCGTCGGCCGGCACGGTGATGCGGCCGGTCTGGCGCCATGGCCCCAGCAGCCAGGCGAGGCTGTGCGCGTAGAAGCCGTTGCGCAGGGAGGTCCAGGGGACGCCGGAGCCGGCGAGGAGCCGTTCGGTGGCCGCGTGGTCGCGTCCCGGGCCGAACGGGGTGTTCGGAGCCGCGCCCTGGTGGCTCGTGTAGAGGACGCGTCCCACCCCGGCGGCGACGGCCGCCTCGATCGCGTTGCGATGCAGCGCCACCGCGTCGGCCGCGGGGTCGTTGGACGAGACGAGCAGCAGCTGGTCGGCTCCGGCGAACGCGGCCGGGAGCGAGGCCGGGTCGGCGTAGTCGCCGTGGCGCACCTCGACCCCGCGGTCGGCGTACCGCCGGGCCTTGGCGGGGTCGCGCACCGCGACCGCGATCTCGCCGGCCGGCACGCGCTCGAGCAGGTGGTCGACGGTGGCGCCGTTGAGCGCGCCGGTCGCACCGGTGATGACGATCATTCGACGTCCCTCCCTTGTTATCAGTGGTATCACGATGACGCTAACACTGATAAATCATTGATAGCAAGGAGGCGTTATCGTTGGAACATGACCGAAGCGCCGAGCCGCCGTGCCGACACGCGAGCGCGGATCATCGACGCCGCCGCCCGCCTTCTCCAGGACCACGGGCCGGCGGCGGTGACCACGCGTGGGGTCGCCGAGGCCGCGGGAGTGCAGGCCCCGGCGATCTACCGGCTCTTCGGCGACAAGGACGGCCTGCTGGAGGCCGTGGCCGAGCACGTGATGGCGACCTATGTCTCCGCGAAAGCGGAGATCGTGCGGGCGGCGGCGGCCGAAGAGGCCGACCCCCTCGACGACCTGCGCTCGGGATGGCTGATGCAGATCGACTTCGGCGTCGCGAACCCGGCCCTCTTCCGCCTTTTCAGCGACCCCGACCGGGTGCTTCACTCGCCGGCGGCGCGGTCGGGCCGGCGCGTCCTGGAGTCACGGGTGCACCGCGTCGCCGAGTCCGGGCGGCTGCGCGTCAGCGAACGACGCGCCGTCGACCTCATCCAGGCCGCGGGGATCGGCACCATCCAGACACTGCTGGCGACACCACCCGAGCAGCGCGACGCCGCCCTGGCCGAGAGCATGTACGAGGCCGTACTCCGGCAGATCCTCACCGACGCGCCCGACGGCACGGCGGGCGGATCGACCGCGACGGCGGTCGCGTTCCGCGCCATCGCCCCCGGCCTCACGGCCTTGACCGAGGGCGAGCGGCGGCTCCTGACCGAGTGGCTCGACCGGGTGATCGCCGGCGGCTGAGCCTTCCGTCAGTGCTCGCGAGCCCAGCGCCGACGGTTCCGGGCCGGGGGCTCCGGTCTGGCCGGAACCCCCGGGCCTGCGGTCACTTGATGAGCGGGTCGCGCGGAAGGCGGAGGATCCGCTCGGCGATCTGGTTGCGGGTGATCTCGGACGTGCCGCCCGCGATGGACATGCCGCGCGAGCCGAGCCGCATCCGGCCGGCGACCATGCCGAGGCCCTCGGAGAAGACCAGCTCGGGCCCGGCGAACGTTGACAGCAGGGCGGCGGCCGCGTGGCCGTGCTCGGCGAGGACGAGCTTGGTGATGTTGCCCTCGGGGCCGGGCTCGCCACCCGCGACGGCGCGCTCGGCGCTGCGCAGGTTGAGCAGGCGCAGCGCCTGCGCCTCGGCCTCGTGGGCGCCGACGCGCTCGGCGCCCGCCGGGACGCGGTCCGGGTGCTCGGTGCACAGCTTCACCAGGTCCGGCAGCTCGTAGGAGCCGCCGGCGCCGCCGCCGATGCTGACCCGCTCGTTGCCGAGCGTGGCGCGGGCGACCGTCCAGCCCTGGTTGGGGGTGCCGACGACGTCGGAGTCGGGCACGAAGACGTCGGAGAGGAACACCTCGTTGAACTCGGAGTCGCCGGTGATCTGGCGGAGCGGGCGGACCTCGACGCCCGGGTGCTCCATGTCGATCACCATCATGGTGACGCCGGCGTGCTTGGGGGCGTCGGGGTCGGTGCGGACGGTCGCGAAGCCCCACCGGCAGTAGTGGGCGCCGCTCGTCCACACCTTCTGGCCGTTGACGATCCAGCCGCCGTCGGTCTTCACGGCGCGGGTCTTCACCGACGCGGCGTCCGACCCGGCCTCGGGCTCGCTGAACAGCTGGCACCAGATCTCCTCGCCGAGCAGCGCGGGCCGCACCCAGCGGTCGATCTGCTCCTGGGAGCCGTGCTGGATGATGGTGAGGATGTTCCAGCTGGTGATGCCGTACTGCGGGCGCTTCACGCCGGCGGCCCTGAACTCCTCGTCGATGACGAGCTGGAGCCCGGCCGGGGCCTCCAGGCCCCACGGCTTCGGCCAGTGCGGCTGGACGTAGCCGGTCTCGATGAGGCGGACCCGCTGCTCCTCCTTGGGCAGCGCGGCGATCTCGCGGGCCAGCTCGCGGACCTCGGCGCGCCTGGCCTCCGCCTCCGGCGGCAGGTCGAGGGCGGTGGCGCGGACGACGCCGGCGGCGAGCAGCCGGGTGACGTCGCGGGCGGCCGCCTCCGGGTCGACGACGGCCTCGATCGCGGCGGCGCGGCGCATCAGCAGGTGCGCGTCGTGCTCCCAGGTGAAGCCGATGCCGCCGTGCACCTGGATGTTCAGCCCGGAGTCGTCGAGGAAGGCCGGGACGGCGAGCGCGGCGGCGATCGCGGCGGCG
Organism: Actinomadura nitritigenes; assembly: GCF_017573545.1. Lineage (GTDB taxonomy): Bacteria > Actinomycetota > Actinomycetes > Streptosporangiales > Streptosporangiaceae > Spirillospora > Spirillospora nitritigenes. Next base: position 5,253 of record NZ_JAGEOK010000028.1, read on the forward strand.
AGCTCGAACTGGTCGGACGGCCCGGACGCGGCGCGCGCCGCGTCCCACGCGGCGGCGGTGCCCAGCTCGGCGGCCACCAGCATGTTCGCGCAGTGGTGCTTGACGGCTTGGAACGTGCCGATCGTGCGGCCGAACTGCTGCCGGACCTTCGCGTACTCGGTGGCCGACTCGACGCACTCCAGCGCGCCGCCGACGGCCTCGGCCGCGTAGAGGGTGCGGGCGATCGCGGTCGCGTGGGCGGCGGCGCCCGCGATGACCTCCACGGACGCCCCGTCGAGCCGGACGCGGGCGGCGCGGCGGGACGGGTCGAGGTTCGCGGGCACCTCGACGCCCACGCCCGCCGCGTCCGGCCGGACGATCACCACGTCGTCGCCGCTGGTCAGCAGCAGCAGACCCGCGAGGCCGCCGCCGAGCACCACGGCCTCGCCGGACGCGATGCCGCCGTCCACGGTCACCGAGCCGTCCAGGCCGAGGGCGGCGGGGACCTCGCCGGACGCCAGGTCCGGCAGCAGCCGGGCGCGCTGCTCGCCGGTCCCGCGCGCGGCGATCACCGCCGACGCCGCCATGGTCGGGACGAGCGGCCCCGGGGCGACGGCCCTGCCGATCTCCTCCGCGACGACCACGAGTTCCGGGAGCCCGTACCCGCCGCCGCCGTGCTCCTCGGGCAGGTGCAGGCCGAGGAGCCCGAGACCGGCGAACTCCTTCCAGAACGCCGGGAGCGTCTCCTCGCCGGCCTCCAGCAGCGCCCGGTTCGCGGCGCGCGCGTCATGGTCGCGCAGGAAAGCGCGCGCCGTCCGCGCCAGTTCGCGATGCTCCTCGCCGATGGCGATCGCCATGGATCCTCCCAGGTGTTCCGCGCCTGCGGCGCATGTCGGGTGGTGTGCCGCTCAGCTAATAATTGCTCGCTTACACCCCGTCCTGTCCACCGGCCCCCCGTGGACGCTCCTGAACCACCCATGCGTTCCCGTCCGGGTCGGCGAAGAACGCCATCGTGCTCCACGGCCCCGGCCCCGGCCCCTTGACCTGCACGCCGTTGTCGAAGTGCACGACGTCGCCGACCGGGACGCCCCGTCCGGCCAGCTCCTCCCGCGCCGCAACACGTCGAAGACTCTGCTTCCCCGACCAACCGACACCCGACCGACCTCCCGGCAGCGTCAGCCCGCTGAGGCTCCCCGGCGCGCCGCCGGTGACCAAGTGGATCGAGCAGCCGGAGCCGGGCGGGGGTGAGCTGGACGATCCGCATGCCGCCGGGAACGGTCCGGTCGAGGTCGACCGCGAAACCGACCTGCTCGGCGTAGAACTCCTTGGCCCGGTCCACGTCGGAGACGGGCACCGGCACGACTTCCAGTTTCCATTCCATGATGGTGATGACGTACGGCGGCGCCGGAAATCATCGCGTCCGCCGGTTCAGCCCGCGGCGGACTCGTCCTCCGGCGGAAGGATGTACGCCGCCGGGACCACGACCGCGAGCATGGCCAGCGGGATGAGCACCGCCCCGGGCCCCGCGCCCTTGGACGTGAACCCGGCGGCCACCGCACCGGCCAGGAAGAAGGCGAGGACGAGCGCCTGGAGGACGTGCCCGAGGCGGCTCTGGCGCCGCAGCCGGGCCCCGTGCAGGCGGCTGCTCAGATCGACGACGAGCGACGTCATGGTGCCCGTGATGAAGACGGTCGTCACGCCGGACACCCCCAGCCGCGTCACCGCCCCGGCCTGGAGGCCCATCGCCACGCCGGCGAGCGCGATGAAGCCGAGCCTCGGCGCGCCGTGCGCCGGCCCGCCGAGCGTCTCCCACCAGACGAACCAGGCGGCCAGCGGCACGAGCTCGATCGCCAGGCAGGACGCGAGGAGCCGCCGCCCGGAGGGGAGGAGCCCGCTCGCGGACGCGCCGAGGACGAAGGCGCCGAGCGCGCAGAGCGACCGCAGCGCGGCGCCGGCCCTGCCGGTGGCGATGCCGATGCCGAGCAGCGCGGTGTTCCCCGTCATGTTCCCCGTGAAGACGTGTCCGAGCCCGAGGTAGCTGACGACGTCGGTCGCGGCGGCGACCACGGCCAGGCCGGGGAGGATGACGGCCCGCCTGGGCGTGGGAAATGCCATGGAGCCGCACTACCCGGCCGCCGCCGCGGCATTCGGAACGGGCGGGCGGAACGGGCGGGCGTCAGTCGCCCGGGCCCTCGCGGTCCGCCTTTCCGCCGGACCCGCCGCGCTCGTCGCGCTCGTCGCGCTCGTCGCGCTCGTCGCCCGCGGCACGGCCATCGTCTCCCTCCGGCCCGTCGCCGCCCGGGGGTTCGGTGGCGGCGGCGACGTCGGGAGGCAACTCCTCGGGCGGGTCGCGCAGGGCGGGCCAGGACCGGTACACGACCGCGGCGACCGGCACCGCGACGGCCGCGCCGGGGATGCCGCCGACGATCCCGCCGATGCTGATCGCCAGGATGATGGCGAGCGGGTGCAGCCGGACGAGCCGCCCGACCAGCAGCGGCTGGAGCAGGTGGCTCTCGGCCTGGTGCTCGACGATCAGCACGCCGAGGAAGATCAGCGCGATGACGCCGCCCTTGGCGGCGAACGCGACCGCGACCGCGAGCGCGCCGCCGACCAGGATCCCGACGATCGGGATGAAGCTCCCCAGGAAGATCACCACGGCGAGCGGCGCGACCAGCGGGACGCCGAGCACGGCCAGCACGATCGCCAGCACGACGGCGTGGATCGCCGCGACCATGACGGTGCCGTGCACGTACTGCGACAGCGTCTCCCAGGCGGCGCGGCCGGCCCGGTCGATGCGGGGCCGGTAGCGGCCCGTCCCGCTGATCGTCCAGTCCCAGATCCGGGCGCCGTCCTTGAGCAGGAAGAACGTGATGAACAGCATCAGCACGAGGGCGGCGAGCACCTCGACGGTGACGGCGCCCGCCTGCACCGCCGTGTTCGCGAGCTTGCCGCGCCGCTTCTCCAGGTAGGCGATGCCCTGGTCGATCGAGTTCTGGATCTGGGAGTGCTTGACGTGCAGCGGGCCGGTCTCCAGCCAGTGCTGCAGGGAGCGGGCGGTGGCCTGCACCTCGGTGGCGAGCTTGGGGAACTCCTGGTTCGCCTGGACCCCGACGAACGTGCCGATCCCGCCGAGCACCGCGAGGGCGATCAGCATGGTGATCCAGGTGGCGGCGAGGGACGGCAGCCCGGCCCGTTCGAGCCGGGCGGTGAAGGGGCGCAGCAGCGCGCACAGGAACAGCGCGATCGCGCACGGCAGGAAGACGATCTTCAGCGTGCCGATGACCCACACGAGGCCGTAGCCGACCGCGCCGACGGCGATCAGCCGCCAGGACCACGCGGCCGCCGCTCTGAGCAGGGGCGGCGCCGGCGGCGATGCCGACGCCGCGGACCTGCGGTGACGCTCGTCGCTCATCCGCGCCCCTCCGTCGGGACGCCGGTCTTCTCCCCCACTCCGGAAACTCTATGCGTCCGGCGCGGCTCAGATGCCGCGCCGGAAACCCCGGATCGCGAGCGCGGCGGCGGCGGCGCCGACGGCCGCGCTGACCGCGAGGGCGGTGGCCGCGTCGGCGAGCGCCGGGCCGCCGAGCGCGAGGGCGCGCGCCGCCCGGATCCCGTAGGTGGCGGGGTTGGCGCCGGCGACCGCGCGCAGCCAGCCGGGCAGCGCGCTCGCCGGGACGAACGCCTCGGACGCGAAGATCAGCGGGAACGTCGCCAGCCCCGCGACGCTCTGCACCAGCTCGGTGTTCCGGATCCAGCAGGCGATGGCGATGAAGATCCAGCCGAGGCAGCAGCCGACCGCGAGCGCGAGCGCCGCGGCGCCGAGCGCGCCGAACGGCCCGCCGGCCGGGCGGAACCCCAGCAGCGCCGCCGCGAGGACGAGCAGCAGCAGCTGCTGGAGCGCGCAGCGGACGGTGTCGGCGGCGCTGCGGGCGAGCAGCACCGACCCGGGCCAGATCGGCATCGACCGGAACCGGGCGATGATCCCGTTCCGCATCTCCTGGGTGAGCCCGACCGCGGTGTTCAGCGCCGCCTGCATCGCCGACGTCACCATGATCGCCGGGACCAGGAAGTCGACGTAGCGGACGCCGGGCGGGAAGCCGGGCGCCCGCGCGACGCTGCCGAACAGCTGGCTGAACGTGCCGAGCATCAGCAGCGGCCCGAGCATGCTCGCGACGACGAGCCGCGGGTCGAGGACGAGCGCGCGCAGCGACCGCCCGGTGAGGACCCGCAGCTGCGTCCAGACCCCGGCGTCCTGCGGGGGCGCCGTGCGCGCGGTGTCCCGGGCGGGCGCGCCGACCGTCACGACGCGTTCCCCACCGCCGCGTCCCGCGCCGACGCGTCCGGCGCCGACACGGCTCCCGCCGACGCGTCCGGGCGGCGGGGCCCGATCAGCGACAGGTACACGTCGTCGAGGGTCGGCGCCGTCACGGCCAGCTCGTAGTCGCCCGCGACCTCGGCGTCCAGCGTCCGCGCGACGACCGCGAGATCGCGCGGGCCCGTCAGCGGGACGGCGAGGACGTCGCGGCGCGGGTCGTACTCCGGGCCGAGTCCCTCCAGGCGGAGCGCGCGGGCGGCGGCCCGCACGGCGTCCCGGCCGGAGAGCCGCGCGGTGGCGGTGCGCCCGCCGACGCGGGCCTTCAGGTCGGCGGGCGCACCGGTCGCGACGACCCGCCCGCCGGCGAGCACGGCGATGGTGTCGGCGAGCCGGTCCGCCTCGTCGAGGTACTGGGTGGTGAGCACGACGGTCGTCCCGTCCCGGACCAGGTCCTCGACGATCGCCCAGGTCGCGAGGCGGGCGGCCGGGTCCAGTCCGGTGGTGGGCTCGTCGAGGAACAGCACCTCGGGACGGCCCGTCAGGCTGGCCGCGAGGTCGAGGCGGCGCCGCATCCCGCCGGAGTAGCCGCGCACCGGCCGGTCGGCCGCGCCGGTCAGGTCGAACATCTCCAGCAGCTCGGCGGCGCGGCGGAGCGCGGCGCGCCGCCCCGTCCCGCGCAGCCGGGCGACCAGCACCAGGTTGTCGCGGCCGGAGATCTGCTCGTCGACGGCCGCGAACTGCCCGGTCAGCGCGATCCGGCGGCGCACCTCCCGGGACTGCCGGACGACGTCGTACCCGGCGACGCGGGCGGTGCCGGCGGCCGGCCGGCACAGCGTCGCGAGCACGTTGACCAGCGTGGTCTTGCCGGCGCCGTTGTGGCCGAGCAGCCCGAGCACCGCGCCGGGCCGCGCGGCGACGCTCACCCCGTCCAGCGCCTGGACCGGCCCGAACCACGTGCTGACGCCCACGGCCTCGATCGCGTACTCCGCCCGGCCGGGCGCGGCGGTCACCCCGCGCTCCGGGTCGGGGCGACCAGCCGCTTCATCAGCGCCGAGACGATCCGGTCGTACCAGCGGGTGAAGGCCCACGCGCCGACCGCGCCGGCGGCGACCGCCACCGCCGCTCCGGCGGGCCGCCCGACCGGGACGGGCGCGCCCGCGACGGCGCCGGGCAGCGCGGCGGCGAGCAGCAGCAGGTTCCGGACGATCATCGCCTGCCCCATCACCGAGCCCTTCGAGCCGAAGCAGCGGCATTCGGCGAAGACGCCGCCGCGGACGGCGCGCACCACGATGCCGATGAACAGGACGAGCAGGGCGGACGCCAGCGCGAACCCGGCGCGGACCGCGGGCGGCAGCGCCAGCAGCACGGCCGCCGTCCCCTCGCCCGCGACGACCAGCGCGCCCGCCGGGACCGCGACCCGCTCCGGCAGGATCGCGAGCTGCCGGATCGACCCGGTGAACCCGCGGAACCGCGCCGCGCCGCGCGCCTTCCCGACGAACGCGGCGGCGAAAACCGTGAGGATCAGCGCCCGGCAGCCGAGCAGCACCAGGTCCGTCATCGGTCCGCCTGCGCGCTGCCGGGCGCCGCGACCACCATCGTCTTGGCGAACGCCGGCACCTCGGCGCGCTCGCCGACCGGCACCCCGTCCGCCTCCACCCAGGCGTGCGCGCGGAACGGCTCCATGCGGACGCCCGTGCACCAGTCCGGCCACGTCCCGCCCGCGCGGCACAGCAGCACCGTCGCGAGGGACCGCTGCAGGCAGCCCTGCCCGGCGCACTGGACGCTCACCGTCACCACCGCCTGCCGTGCCGCGAGCGCCTCCTCCCCCGACGCGGGACGCGCGCCCCGCCGCAGGAAGGCGAGGACGCGGCGCAGCCGGCGCGGCGGCAGCGCCGCGATCAGCCGGGCGGCGCCCACCGCGGCGCGGGCCCCGGCCCGCCGCCGCCGCGTCAGCCGGACGGGCGGCTCCAGCGCGACCGGCATCGTCACGGCGCCATCACCTCGGCGTCGCGGAGCGTCCGGACGAACGCGGCGACGTCCGCGGTGACCCGCTCCGCCGCGTCCGGGTGCCGGGCCCGCAGCTCGCGGACGGCGTCGTCGACGGTCCCGCCGTCCAGCAGCAGCCGGATCACGGTGGTGCCGGTCGCGTTCAGCGCCCAGTAGCGGCCGGTGCGCTCGTCCAGCAGCACCGTGCCGTGCTCGGTCTCGGTCATCGTCACATGGGGCGACAGCGACGCCCCGGGAGTCACGGGCATCTCGGGCCTCCGGTTCATGAGTGCGGGACGCGGTTCGATGGGTGCGGGACGCGGTCGCGCTCGACGGCGCGCAGCCACGTCTCGCAGGCGAACGTGCTGATCAGCGGCATCAGGGTCAGGGACGAGGGCGGCGGCGCCTCCAGCACGGCGCGCAGCGCCGCGGGGTCGACGAGCCCGAGCCGCGCGAGGCGCATGTCGTCGCCGCACAGGCCGAGCAGGTCGGCGCGGTGCCGGCGCAGGCTGTCGTAGGCCTCCGCGCTGTACTCCGACTTCGTCGCCCGCCCGAGGATCCGGGCCGGGACGATGCCGGCCATCGCGGCGGACAGGACGGGCTTGTAGCGGTCGGGCATCGTCGTGTCCCGCAGGCGGACGGCGAGCGCCGCCTCGATGACCCGGTCGTCGACGAACGGCGCGTGCCAGGCCACGCCCTCCCGGGAGGTGAGCCGGTCGACGCGGCGGATCGTGTCGCCGCAGAGCCGGGCGTCCTGCAGCGCGGCGTGCTGCCCGCGCAGCGGCGCGAGCGGTTCGACGCCGGAGGCGCCGATCCGCCGGAACAGGGTCTGCGCCGCGCCGGCGGCGTCCGCGGTCGCCCACGGCGGCAGCCGGTAGGCGATCCCCCAGCCGAACGCGGGCGCGCCGCCGACCTCGCGGACCGGGTCGGTGAGCGTGCCGGCGGACGCGGCGAGCCACCCGCCGAACGTGTCGCCGTTCAGCAGCGCCCGCACCGCGGGCAGCAGCCGCCACCGGTACATCGCCCGGTAGGCGCGCAGGTGCCGGACGGCGCCGCCGCCCCGCGTCCGCGCGAGCGTGTGCAGGTTGAGCGGGTTGCCGAGGAACAGCTCGTCGCCGCCGTGGCCGGTCAGGTGGGACGCGGAGCCGGCGGCGGCGACGCGGCGGGCCAGGTGGGTCAGCCGGGCCCGGGTCCGGATCCAGGCGAAGGGCCCCTCGACGTCCGGCTCCGGATCGGGTGCGGCGATCCCGTCGAACCAGGTGGGGGCGGTGTCGCGGGCCAGCACCAGGTGCTCGGCGGACGGCAGGTCCGCGGCGGCGAGCCGCGCCCAGTGCCGGTCCTCGTCGGCGTGGTCGACGGCCTCCCAGCGGGTCGTGACGAGCCGGTCCGCGTCGGCGGCGGCGAGGAAGCACAGGCTGGTGGAGTCCATCCCGCCGGACAGGTCCGCGCTGATCGTCTTGACGCCCCGCGCGCGCACGGCGACCGCGTCGCGCAGCGCCCGCCGGACGCGGCGCGCCCCGTCGGCGAGCGGCAGGTGCGGCTCCGGCGGCGTCCACCACCGGACCGGGCGGCCCCGGCCGTCGGCGCCGATCTCGAGGTAGCAGCCGGCGGGGACGGCCTCGATGCCCGTCCACAGCGGCGTCTCGCTGATCGGCCACGGCGGCCACGGCGCGACGAGCCGGGCCGCGAGCAATTCCTCGTCCACCCGGTGGTCGCCCGGCAGGGACGTTGGCGCGGACGCGGCGACGGTCACCCCGCCGAGCGAGGTGTGGAAGACCTGCCGCACGGTCGACACGCTGCCCTGCACCCGGATGCGCCCGTCGACGGACGCGACGAGGTGGAAGCTCCCCGCGAGCCGCCCGCACAGCGCGTCCAGGTCCCGTACGGAGCGGACGCGGGCGAGCACGCGTTCCAGCTCGTCCGGCGCCGTGTCGGCGGGCCCGAACAGCACGACGCGATCGCGCCCGCACGCGGCGGACACGACGCTCTCCCTCTCCCAGCGTCCGACGATCCAGGGGCGGCCCGACGCGTGCTCGAACCGCGAAGCGGCCGGGCCCGCCATCGCGGCGGCCGCGGCCGTGTCCGGAAGGACGCGGAACTCCACCATTCCCTCTTCCCTTTCACCGGGCGTGCCGGCGCCGGGGCGAACCGGCGCCGGCACTTCCGTTCCGAGCCGACGGGCCGCGCGATCCGTCAGCAGAGCATGACGCACGACCAGTCGGCCTCGAATCCCCAGCTCGGCCGGCCGAGGGTCAGCTCGGCGAAGCCACCGACCTCCATCAGGGCGGGCGGCTCGTAAGCCGCCACCTTCTGCTGCATGGAAACACCCTCCCTGCGAACCGGAGCGGCCCCGGATGGGCCTCCCCGTTGCGCTACCACATTAGGAGGAAGGTCATTTCACTTACCTTGCAGTTGGCTCTCAGCGGAGCCGGGCGGTATTGAGATCGCCTGTTCCCGGCGCGACCATCGGCAGGGAGAAAGAACCGATCGAAGGAGCCGGCGATGACGATTCTCTCCATCCTCGACACCGCGCCCGTGTGGCAGGGCTCGTCGCCGTCGCGGGCGCTGCGGGAGACCCTGCGGACGGCGCCGGAGGCCGAGCGGATGGGGTACCACCGGTACTGGGTCGCCGAGCACCACAACGCCCCGTTCATCGCCAGCTGCGCGCCGCCGGTGCTCGTCGCGCTGCTCGCGGCCGCCACGTCCCGGATGCGGGTCGGCTCCGGCGGCGTGATGCTGCCGAACCATCCGCCGCTGGTCGTCGCCGAGCAGTTCGGGACGCTGGTGGCGCTGCACCCGGACCGCGTCGACCTCGGCGTCGGCCGGTCCCCCGGCACGGACATGACCACGGCGAGGGCGCTGCGCCGGGTCAGCAGCCCGCCCGGGTCGGAGGCGTACCGGGAGCAGGTCCGCGAGCTGGTCGGGCTCCTGTCGCCGCGGCCCGGCGACCCGGTCGTCGCGGTCCCGGCGGCGGGCGGCGCGCCGGACGTGTGGCTGCTCGGGTCGAGCGTCGAGAACGGCCGTTTCGCCGGGGAGCTGGGGCTGCCGTTCGCGTTCGCGCACCACATCCGCCCGCAGAACGCCGAGCCCGCGCTCCGCGCCTACCGCGACGCCTTCCGGCCGTCGGCCGCGTTCCCGGAACCGCGAACGCTCCTCGCCGCGTCGGTCATCGTCGCCGATTCCACCGAGCGCGCGGAATGGCTCTCCGGGCCGTCCAAAGTGATCGTGGCGCAGTCCTTGCGGGGCATCCGGAACGGACCGAACGTCACCCCCGAGGACGCCGCGAAACTCCATTGGACGGCCGACGAGGACGCGGTTCTCCGCGAACGCATGGCGCACCATGTGATCGGCGATCCGGAAACCGTCCGGGAACGCCTCACCGAACTGCTCGCCCGGACGGGTTCCGACGAACTCATGGTGCTGACGCTCGTCCACGATTTCGACGAGCGGCTGCGCTCCTACGAACTGCTCGCCAAGGCGATGTCCGCCGGAAATCCCTGACGGTCCCCGGAGATCCCTGACGGTTCAGAGTGAAAGGACCGAATGGTCGTCGCGCAGGATCGCCGTCTGGAGGCGGCGGAGTTCGAGATCGGGGTCGACGCCGAACTCGGTGCGCAGCTGCGAGCTGACCTTCCGGTACGCCGCCAGCGCCTCCACGCGGCGGCCCGACCGGGACAGCGCCAGCATCAGCTGCCACCAGAGCCGCTCCCGGAACGGGTACCGGTCGGTCAGCGCGCGCAGCTCCCCGACCATCTCGTCGTGCTCGCCGAGCGCCAGCCCCACCTCGCACCGCCACTCCACCGCCCGCAGGTACTCCTCCGTCAGCCGCGGCACCTCCGTCTGCTGGAGGGCGTCGGACCGGACGTTCGCCAGGACGGGCCCGCGCCACAGCGCCAGCGCCTCCCGCAGCCGCGCCGACTGGACGGCGAGGTCGCGCCGCTCCCCCGCGGCGGCGGCCTCGCGCATCAGCGCGCGGAAGCGCAGCAGGTCCAGCCCGCCGGGTCCGAGATCCAGGACGTAGCCGCCGGAGGAGGTGGCGAGCAGCCCCGCTGAGCCGGGCGCGTGCCGGTCGAGCCACTGCCGCAGCCGGGACACGCAGGAGTACAGCGCGCCGCGCGGCCGGTCCGGCAGCCGGTCCCCCCACAGGTGGTCCAGCAGCTGCTCGAGCTGGACGACCTCCCCAGCGTTCAGCGCCAGCACGGCGAGCAGCACCCGCTGCCCGCCCTTCGGCAGCTCCACGCGCCGGCCCTCCACGGCCGCCTCCAGCGGCCCGAGCACCTTGAGACCGACCCCGTTCATGTGGTTCCCCCCTGCGTCGGTACGGCTGCTTCGGCCGTACGGCTCAGTTTGCGCAGAGTCGGGTCGCCTGTCATGACGGTCGTTCGGGGGTCATGGACCCCGCGCCGCCGGGGCCGCCCGGCGTCACCGGCGGGCCAATCAAAACTCTCTATGACGGGACGGTCTCGCTCAGTAAGATCGAGGGGTTGTCGCTCCCCGCACCGTCCCGCCCGCCTTCGCCTGTCCGCCCCCGCCTGCACGCACGCTCCCCGCCCTGAACGAAGGTCTGACCCGCTCCCCGATGGCTCCCACCCGCCGAGTCACCGTCGCCGTCGTCGACGACCACGACGTGGTGCTGTCCGGCGTCCGCGCCTGGATCGACGGCGACCCCCGCCCCATCGAGATCGTGGACACCGCCACCAGCATCGACGGGCTCGACCCGCGCGTCACCGCCGACGTCCTGGTCATCGACCCGCGGACGGGCGGCGAGCCGGCGTTCGAGCGGATCGCCGCGCTCGCCGCGGCCGGGCGCCGCATCGTCGTCTTCTCCCAGCAGGCCGACTGCGACCTCGCCCGCCGGGCCGAGCTGGCGGGCGCCCGCGCGTTCGTCCGCAAGGAGTCCGCCGAGGGGCAGCGCCGCCTGGTGGAGGCCATCCTCGCCGTGGCCGACGACGCCCCCGCCCCCCGCGAGCCGGACCCCTGCCGCCCGCAGTTCTCCGAGCAGGAGCTGCGGACGATGCGGCTGTGGCTGGGCGGCCTCACCCGCGCCGCCGTCGCCCGCAAGATGGGCATCAGCGAGCACACGGTCAAGCAGTACCTCGCGCGCGCCCGGGAGAAGTACGCCAGGGCCGGCCGCGACGCCTCCAACCGCATCGCGCTGTACCGCGAAGCCCGCCGCGACGGCCTGCTCGACGACTAGCCGCACGGCCGGCACCGAGGGCAGGGGCCCGCGCGCGCCGGCCCGTGACGCCGCCGCCGAGAAGGCGGATCGCGCCCGGCGGCCCGTCCGGTGACCCGCTGGAGTCGTTCCAGCCGACCCTGTGACCACCGTTTCTGGAGAGGGGAGGCTAGTGGATACTGTCGTCTGAGTCACGTGTTTGACCAAGGTTCGACTGAGCGCGGTGGCCGCTGACCGGTGCTCACGATTCAGACGGAGCCGCTGGAGCCGATGAGCAGCAAGCCGACCTACATCGACTACGCGGACGGGGTGGAGCCCGACCCCGATCCCGCGCCGCCGCGGCGGCGCGGGCGGCGGGTCCTGAAGTGGGTCGCGATCGTCACCGCCGTGCTGGTCGTCGCGGCCGGCGCCACCGGCTACGGGTTCTACTGGCAGCTCCAGCACAACATCGACCACGAGGACACCGACAAGCTGATCGGCGGGAACCGGCCGCCGAAGCTGAACAACGCGCTGAACATCCTGATGCTCGGCACCGACAGCCGCGCGGGCGCCAACGCCAAGTACGGGCGGCGCATGAAGAACGACCCGCCGCGCTCGGACACGATGATCCTGCTGCACCTGTCGCCGGGCGGGAAGCAGGCGACGGGCATCAGCTTCCCGCGCGACCTGATGGTGCCGATCCCGGCGTGCCGGCGGGCGGACGGCACCGCCTCGCCCGCCGTGACGATCGGGATGATCAACAGCTCGTTCACCAACGGCGGCGCGTCCTGCACGGTCAAGACGATCGAGGACCTCACCCACATCAAGATCGACCACTTCATGCAGGTCGACTTCACCAGCTTCAAGAGCGTGACCGAGGCGGTCGGCGGCGTGGAGGTCTGCCTGCCGCAGGACGTGAACGACAAGGACTCCAAGCTCCGCCTGACCAAGGGCAAGCACACCATCAAGGGCGAGACGGCGCTGGCCTACGTCCGCGACCGGCACGGCCTCGGCGACGAGTCCGACCTGCAGCGGATCAAGCGGCAGCAGCAGTTCATGGGGTCGCTGGCGAACAAGGTGCTGAGCGCCGGGACGCTGACCGACCCGAAGAAGGTGTACGACCTGGCCGAGGCCGGCACGAAGTCGCTGACCACCGACAAGGGCCTGGACCTCGGCACGATGGTGAAGATCGCGCGGAGCATGCACGGGCTGACCGCCGGCAAGCTCGACTTCGTCACCGTGCCCGTCACGGCCTACGCGCCCGACCCGAACCGGGTGGCGCTCAGCCAGCCGGCCGCCGGGCAGTTCTTCACCGCGATCCGCCAGGACCAGTCCGTCGAGGCCGCCGCGAAGAGGACCACCGGGCCGGTGCAGGTGCGGCTCTACAACGCGACCGGCCGCGCGAGCACGGCGGCGACCGTCGCGAAGCAGCTCAAGGCGCAGGGCTTCGTGATCGTCGGAACGGACACGATGAAGGCCCGGCCGACGACCGGCGTCTACTACGCGCAGGGCTCGCAGGCGCAGGCCGCCGCGCTGGCCGCCGTGATCCCGGGCGCCAGGAAGGCCCTGTACCCGAAGGCGGGCCCGGGGGTCGTGAACCTGGTGCTCGGCACCTCCTTCACCGGGGTGAAGGCGAAGAAGAAGGCCGGCATCCCCACGCTGGAGGGCGAGATCCACGCCGACGGCGACATCTGCGCGAACGGCGCGACGGGGACCTGATCATCGGCCCGGCAGGGTGATGCGGAAGGTCGACCGGCCCACCAGCCTCGCCGTGCCGCCGTGCGCGGCGGCGACGGCCTGGACGATGGAGAGGCCGAGGCCGGTGCCCCCGGCCGTGCGGGACCTGCCGTGGTCGGCCCGCACGAACCGCTGGAAGATCTCGTCGCGGACCTCCGCCGGGACGCCCGGCCCGTCGTCCTCCACCTCCAGCACGACGGCCGGGGGCAGCGGCTGGGTGAGCCGGACCGTGACGTGGGTGCCGGGCGGGGTGTGCGTGCGGGCGTTGGCGAGCAGGTTGGCCAGCAGCTGGTGCAGGCGGCGGGCGTCCCCGGTGATCGTGACGGGCTCCTCCGGCAGCACCATCTCCCAGCGGTGGTCCGGTCCGGCGGCGCGGGCGTCGCTCGTGGCGTCGAGGACGAGCCGGGTCAGGTCGACCGGTTCGGACTCCAGCGGGCGGCCCGCGTCCAGCCGCGCGAGGAGCAGCAGGTCGTCGACCAGGTCGGTCATCCGGACGGACTCGGCCTCGATCCGGCCGAGCGCGTGCCGGACGTCCGGCGGGACGTCCTCGCGGGTGCGCAGCGCCAGCTCGGCGTGGCCGCGGATCGCGGCGACCGGGGTGCGCAGCTCGTGGCTGGCGTCGGCGGCGAACCGGCGCAGCCGCTCCTCGCTCGCGTGCCGGCGGGCGAGCGCGTTCTCGACGTGCCCGAGCATCCGGTTGAGCGCGGCGCCGACCTGCCCGACCTCGGTGCGCGGGTCGGTGTCGGGGACCCGCTCGGGCATCGCGACCTCGCCGCTCGCCAGCGGCAGCTCGGTGACGCGGGACGCGGTCGCCGCGACGCGGCGCAGCGGCCGCAGCGTGAGCCGCACCCACGCCGCCGCGGCGATCCCGGCCGCGATCAGCACGCCGCCGAACACGGTGAGCTCGACCAGTTCCAGCCGGTGCACGGTGTCCTCGACGGGCCACAGCGGCAGGCCGCTGACCAGCACGTCCCCGTCGTCGCCCCGGGAGGCGCTCACCCGGTAGTCGCCGAGCGCCGTCAGCTCGACGTCATGGCCGTGGCCGTCGGCCGGAAGCGCCGACAGGGCGCGGACGTCCGCCGCGGCGATCGGCACGGACTCGACCGCCTGGCCGCGGACGACGGCGGCCCGGGTGACCCGCCCCCCGAACAGGCGGGCCCCGAACGTGCCGGACGCCTGGCCGCGCGAGTCGGGGCGGTTGTCCTCGTCGGGGCGGTGCTCGTGCTCCAGGAGGCTGGCCGGGAAGCGCCCGCCGACCACCGTGAGCTGCTGGTCGATCCGGCTCACCAGGAACCGCTGCAGCGCCGTGGTGGTGGCGACGCCGACCGCGAGGCAGCTGAGCGCCAGCAGGACGACGAGGCCCAGCGTCAGCCGGGCCCGGAGGGTCCGGACGTACGGCGGCTTCACGGGGCCTCCGGCGGCTTCAGCACGTACCCGACGCCCCGGACCGTGTGGATCATCGGCGGCCGGCCCGCGTCGATCTTCTTGCGCAGGTAGCTGATGTACAGCTCGACGACGTGCGCCTGGCCGCCGAAGTCGTAGTCCCACACGCGGTCGAGGATCTGCGCCTTCGACAGCACCCGGCGCGGGTTGCGCATCAGGAACCGCAGCAGCTCGAACTCGGTCGGGGTGAGCTCGACGATCTCGCCGTCCCGGGTGACCTCGCGGGCCTCCTCGTCCATCGCCAGGGCCCCGACGGTCAGCAGCCCCGCCGTCCCGGCCTGCCGGGTCATCCCGGCGCGGCGCAGCAGCCCGCGCAGCCGGGCGAGGACCTCCTCCAGGCTGAACGGCTTGGTGACGTAGTCGTCGCCGCCCGCGGTGATCCCGGCGATGCGGTCCTCGACGGCGTCCCGCGCGGTCAGGAAGAGCACGCAGACGTCGGGGGCGTCGGTGCGCAGCCGCCGCAGCACCTCCAGGCCGCCGATGTCGGGGAGCATCACGTCCAGCACGACGGCGTCCGGGCGGAACTCGCGGGCCGCCGCGAGGGCGCCCGCGCCGTCCCCGGCGGTGCGGACCGCCCAGCCCTCGGACGCCAGCACGCGCGACAGCACCTCGGCGAGATCGGGCTCGTCGTCGACGACCAGGACGCGGACGGGCGTGCCGTCCGCACGGCGCAGTCCGGCGCCTGCGGGTTCGGGAGTGCTCATGATGGGAACAGCCTCCCTCTCCAACTTCTGCGTTTCCTCAGAGAAGCCTCTCAACCGGTGTTTTTCCCCGCGGATCAGAAGGAACTCAGAAACTCGGTTGGCAGGGTGGCCCGCATGACCACGACCAGGCAAGACATCAGGCGGCCTGCGCGGCCTGCGCCGCCTGCGCCCCGCGCGACGTGGCGCGTCCCGTCCTCGTGGCCGCAAGTGCTGATCTACGCCGGCGCGGTGGCCGTTCTGCTGCTGTGGTGGCACGGCACCCGGTCGGTCACCGGCCTCGACGGCTGGCTGACCGAGGCGGGCCGGGTCACCGGGCTGCTGGCGGGCTACGGCTGCGCCGTGCTGCTCGCGCTGATGGCGCGGATCCCGGCACTGGAACGGGGAGTGGGGACCGACCGGCTGGCGCGCTGGCACGCGATGGGAGGCCGCTACACGGTCTCCTTGGTGTGCGCGCATGTCCTGTTCATCATCTGGGGTTACGCGGTGACGTCGCACACCGACGTCGTCCACCAGACCACCTCGATCGTGTTCGACTACCCCGAGATGCTCAAGGGCACCCTCGGGTTCCTGCTGTTCCTCGGCGTCGCGATCACCTCGGCGCGGGCCGCGCGCCGCCGGATGCGCTACGAGACCTGGCACTACCTGCACTTCGCCACCTACCTGGCGATCTTCCTGTCGTTCGGGCACCAGCTCGCCAACGGCGCCCAGTTCGTCTCGAGCCCGCTGGCCAGGGCCGCCTGGTACACGCTGTACATCGGCGTCGCGGTCGTGCTGGCGTGGTTCCGGTTCCTGATGCCGCTCGTGCGGGGCCTCCGGCACGACCTGCGGGTCGCCGCCGTCCGGCCCGAGGCGCCGGGCGTCGTCTCCGTCTACATGACGGGACGGCATCTGGAGGAGCTGCGGGTCGAGCCCGGCCAGTTCTTCCGGTGGCGGTTCCTCACCCGGGGCCTCTGGTGGGCGGCCAACCCGTACTCGCTGTCGGAGACCGCCCGGGGCGGGCGGCTCAGGATCACCGTGAAGGAGGCCGGCGACCACAGCCGGGCCCTCGCACGGCTGCGTCCCGGCACCCGGGTGTGGGCCGAGGGCCCGTACGGCGGGTTCACCGGCGCGCGCCCGCACCACGAACGCGCGCTGCTGCTCGCGGGCGGTGTCGGCATCACGCCGCTGCGGACGCTGTTCGAGACCCTCCCCGGCGACGTCGTCCTCGTCTACCTGGCCCGCAGGCCCGAGGACCTGGCGCTGCGCGGCGAGCTCGACGCGATCGCCGCCGCGCGCGGCTCCCGCGTCCTGTACTTCGTGGACGAGCCCGCCGGCTACTCGCTGCCGCTGCACGGGCGAGCGCTGCGCGGCCTGGTCCCCGACATCCGGCACCGGGACGTGTACCTGTGCGGGCCGCCCGGCATGACCAACGCCGCGTTCCGGGCGCTGAAGCAGGCGGGCGTGCGCCGCCGCCACATCCGCAACGAGTCGTTCGAGTTCTGAGAGGGGCCGTCCCATGCGCAGAGCATTGATCGCCACCGGGTCGACCGTCGCCGGCATCGCCCTTCTCCTGGGCCTCAAGCCGCATCACAGCGACGTGACGGGGGTGTCCTCGTCCGCGCCGCAGAGCAGCGCGCCCGGCACCGCCGGCGGGTCCTCGTCGGGGTCCTCGGGCTCGTCCGGGTCGTCCGGGTCGTCCGGGTCGTCCGGGTCGTCCGGGTCGTCCGGGGGATCGTCCGCGAAGACCGGCGGCACGTTCAAGGGCGACGTCATCGACACCCGGTACGGCCCCGTGCAGGTCGAGATCACCACGTCCGGGGGGAAGCTGAAGGCCGTCCGCGTCCTGCAGGTGCCTTCGGAGAACGGGCGCGACCGGGAGATCGCCGGCTTCGCGGTGCCGCAGCTGACGCAGGAGGCGCTCAAGGCGGGCAACGCCCACATCGACGCGGTGTCCGGCGCCACCTACACCAGCGAGGGCTACATCCGGTCGCTGCAGAGCGCATTGGACGCCGCCCATGTCTGAGTCGATCCGGCACGTCGAGCACGTCATGGGGACCGTGTTCTCGTTCGACGTCCGCTCCCCCCGCACCCCGGAGATCACCGTGGCGCTCGCGGAGGCCGTCGCGTGGCTGCACCGCGTCGACCGCGTGTTCTCCACCTACCGCGAGGACAGCGACGTCTCCCGCCTGGCGCGGGGTGAGATCGGCCTGGCCGATTGCGACCCCGACGTGGCCGACGTGCTGCGGCGCTGCGACGAGCTGGAGCGCGGGACCGGCGGGGCGTTCAGCGCCCGGGCGGCCGGGCGGCTCGACCCGAGCGGCCTGGTGAAGGGCTGGGCGATCGAGCGGGCGTCCACGATCCTCCACGACGCCGGAGCCCGCGACCACTGCCTGAACGGCGGCGGCGACATCCAGCTGCGCGGCGAGGCCGCCCCCGGGGAACCCTGGCGGATCGGCCTCGCCGACCCGGCGGACCCCGCCGCCCTGGCCGCCGTGGTGTCCGGGACCGACCTCGCCATCGCGACGTCCGGCACGGCCGAGCGCGGCCACCACATCGTCGACCCGCGCACCGGGCGGCCCGCCGCCGCACTGGCCTCCCTCACCCTCGTCGGGCGGCACCTCACCGAGATCGACGCGCTCGCCACCGCCGCGTTCGTGATGGGCGGCGCCGCGCGCGAGTGGGTGTCGACCCGCCCCGGCGTCGAGGCGTTCGCCGTCGCGCCCGGCGGGACCCGCTGGTGGACGCCCGGCTTCGAGCGCCTCGCGCTGCTGCCCGCCGCGCCCGGAGCGTCCGGAGCGCCCTGATCTGCGGGCAGAGGTCGCGTACGGGTAGGTTGGAGGCGCCCGTGCCGCACCGCCGCGATCCGCGAGAAAGGGGCCAGCCCATGCCCAGCCCCGCAGGCGACCGGCGCGCGAAGGGCGGCCTGGAGGCCGAGGTGCTTGCGGTCCTGAAGGGGTCCGGCGAACCGCTCACCCCCCGCCAGGTCGGGGAGCGGCTGGCCCGCCCGCTGGCCTACACGACGGTGATGACCGTCCTGGCGCGGCTGCACGAGAAGGGCCAGGCCGGACGGGAACGCGCGGGCCGCGGCTACGCGTACACGTACCGGCACGACGAGGCGGGCCGCAGGGCCGCGCAGATGAAGCGGCTCCTCGGCGGCGAGGACCAGCGCGCCGACGTCCTCGCGCACTTCGTCGGCGAGCTGTCCCCCGAGGACGAGAGCGTCCTGCTCCGGCTGCTCGGCGGCGACCCTCGCGACCAGCCGTCCTGACGGCGCGGCTGCGCGCGGCGCGGCGGCCGGGCGGCGGGGCGTCCCGCTAGAGGAGCCCGGCCTCCTGCTCCGGGACGCGCGGCCTCGCTGGGCGCCGCGCCGGGGCGGGCCTGACCAGGTCGTCGAGCAGCGCGTCCCATTCGGCGCCGACCGCCTCCGGCGTGTAGCGCGCCATCGCGCCGGCGGCCTGCTCCCCGAGACGGGCGCGCAGCCCCCGGTCGTCCATCATCCGGCCGATCGCCGACGCGAGCGCCGGCACGTCCCCGTCCTTGACGAGCAGCCCGTCGACGCCGTCGGTGAGCAGCTCCCGGGGACCGGTCGGGCAGTCGAACGACACCACCCCGAGGCCCTTGCTCATCGCCTCCAGCAGCACCAGCGGCAGCCCCTCGTACCGCGAGCTGAGCACGAAGATCGACGCCTTCGCCATCGCCGTGCCGATGTCGCCCGTCCGGCCCATCAGGAACGCGCTGGACGACAGCCCCCGGCGGTCGATCCGGCGCTGCAGGCGCTGCCGCCACGGGCCGCCGCCGTAGATCCGCAGCGTCCAGCCCGGATGGTCCGCCGCGACCCGCTCCCAGGCGTCCAGCAGCAGGTCGAAGCCCTTCTGCCGGACGAGCCGCCCGGCCGCGAGCACCGTCCGCGCGGCGGGATCGGCGGGCCCGCCGGCCAGCTCGGGCAGCGCGTTCGGGATGCACACCAGCCGCCGCGCGTCCGGCAGCTCGCGGCGGTACCCGGCCAGGTCGGTCGCGGTCAGCGTGACGACCGCGTCGAGCCGCCCGTACCGGCGCAGCACGCGGTCGCGGACGGCGGGCCGGTGGCTGCCGAGGTTCATGTGCTCCTGCCCGACCGTGCGCACCTCCGGCGGCGCGAACACCGCCGCCGCGAGGTTCAGGCTCGGCCGGGTGGTGATCAGCAGGCCGGTGCGCAGCGACCGCAGGAACCGGATGAGCAGCAGGTCCGTCCAGAGCGAGCAGCGGCGGTAGGACGGCTCGCCGACCGGGACGAGCAGGCTCGGCAGCCGCGACAGCACCCGGCGGGCGAGGCCGCGCGCCCCGCCGGGCGGCTCCACCCGGTCGTCGAGGCTGGACACCCGGACGCCCTCCGGGATCGGGAAGCTCGGCCGGCGCAGCTCCCGGATCAGGCCGACGACCTCGACCTCGCGCTGCCGCGCGAGCTGCCCCGCGCAGTTCAGCACGGACCGGACCGTGCCGCCCGCCCCGTAGGCGTGCTGGACCAGGAAGACCACCTTCCGGGCCGTCGCGGCGGGCGCGCGCCGCGCCCGCCGCCGGTTCGCCGGGCGCAGCAGCAGGAGCGCGAGCGGCTCCAGCATCGCGGACAGCGCCCGCACGGCCGTCCGGCCGCCCCATCGCACCGCGCGCCGCAGCACCGTCCCGCGCTCGCGGCCACCCGCCCCGATCACGACATCCGCCCCCCAACGGGGCGAAGCGCCCAGGGCCTCACCCCGATCGACCTACTACCGGATACGTAGTACTACATGCCCCGGCGACCGGGGCCGCATCCCGGCATCACCCCGATCGCTCGCGAACGTGCCGTGAACATCGGGGGCCGGAGCGCGACCCCCTTTCGGCGTATCGCCCCATGGCGAACCCAAGGTGGCGTATGCTCTTGGTGATCGCTCGGACACCTAGAGTGATCGCAAGTCGACTCCCCGGGGGACGGCATGCCTGGACTGCCCCGCGCCGCCTGGCTCTACGTCTGCGTGGTCATCGCCCTGGCGGCGGTCCTGATCGGCGCGTCGTCCCCCGGGGACGTCGACCCGCGCGTACTGGTCGCGCTGGTCGCACTGTTCGTCCTCTGCGACTCGCTGCCGGCCCGGCTGACCGTCGAGCGGGTCCGGATGTCGCTCGGCTTCGCGGTGAGCCTGGCGTCGGTGGTGCTCCTCGGCCCCGCCGGCGCCGCGCTCGTCGGGCTGAGCGCGGTGGCGACCGGGCAGCGCCGGGTCGCCCTCGTCAAGCGGCTGTTCAACGGCGCGCAGTTCGCGGTCGGCGGCTACGCGGCCGGGGTGGTGTTCCGCGCGCTCGGCGGCGCCCGGTTCGAGCCCGGCCAGGCCGGCTGGGTGTGGGACGCGCTCGGCCCGTTCGTCGGCGCGCTGCTCACGTTCGTGCTGGTCAACCTCGTCCTGACCTCGGGGGCGCTGCTGCTCAGCGGCGAGTCCGAGCCCGGCGAGATGGTGCGCGACAGCGGCCAGCTCGCCGGGGTGTGCGTCGGGTACGGCATGTACGGGCTGCTGATCGCGGGCCTGTGGCCGGCCCTCGGGCCGCTGGTCGCGGTGCTGGTACTGCTGCCGCTGTTCGTCACCCGGTGGGCGCTGGAGCAGACGTTCGGGCAGCGCCGCGCCTACGACGCGACGCTCGCCGCGCTGTGCCAGGCCGTCGAGACCAAGGACCCGGCGACCCGCGGGCACTCCGAGCGGGTGTCGCGCGGCGCCGTGATGATCGCGCGGCAGATCGGGATGCGCCCGGAGCGGGTCGAGGCGATCCGGTACGCGGGCATGCTGCACGACATCGGGAAGATCGGCGTGCCGACGAAGATCCTGCGCAAGGGCGGCGGCCTCACCGACGAGGAGTACGCCGCGATCCAGCTGCACCCGATGCGCGGGCTGGAGATCGTCCGGGAGATCGGGTTCCTGGACGAGGCGCTCGCCGGGATCATGCACCACCACGAGAGGATGGACGGCGGCGGCTACCCGATGGGCCTGGTCGGCGACGAGATCCCCGAGTTCGCCCGGGTGATCGGCGTGGCGGACGCCTTCGACGTGATGACGTCCGCCCGCCCCTACAAGGAGCCGATGCCGGTCGGCGACGCCCGGCGCGAGCTGCTGCGCTGCGCGGGCAAGCACTTCGACCCGGTGATGGTGGAGGCGTTCCTGCGCGCCCTGGAGACGCACGGCTGGCAGCCGCAGCACGAGCAGCGCATCGACACCGGCCACGAGCAACGCGCCGGCCGCTGACCCCCGGGGCTCCGGCCGGGACGCGTTTGCGCCGGGGACGCGTTTGGGCCGGGACGTGCTTGGCCGGGACGTGCGCCGACCACCGCGCCCTGGCGGGGGTGTCAGGTGTAGAGGGCGGCTATGGCGTCCGTGACGCCCGCGCGGGCGGCGGACGACGATGTGACACCGATCAGGACGTAGTAGGCGAGACCTTCGGCGAGCGCGACGAGCGCGGGCGCGGTCTCGCCGGGGTCGACGTCCGCGCGGAGCGCGCCGCTCCGCCGGTCCCGGCGCAGCAGGTCGGCGATCTGGCCGTGGAAGCGGGCGTAGTCGGCGCGCAGCCGGGCGGCGATGGCCTCGTCGGCGAGGGCGAGCGCGGTGAACGACTGCCGGACCCGCAGGTGCGCCTCGGTGTCGGCGTCATGCGCGATCAGTTCGGTCAGCACGGCGGTGAGCACGGTGCGCGGCGGCGCGGCGTCGAGGTCGGCGCCGGCGGCCGCCCGGATCCGGGCGCTGCTCAGCTCGTTGCCGCGCTCGAACGCGGCCTCGATGAGCTGCCGTTTCGCCGGGAAGTAGTGCTGGACGCGGCCCGCCGAGACCCCGGCGCGCGCCGCGACCTCCGCCAGCGACACCGCCTGCACGCCGCCGTCGGCGACCACCGCGAGCACCGCGTCGGCGATCTCCTGCCGCCGCTGCTCGTGCCGCGCTCCGGGGCCGCGGGTGCGCCGGTCCATCGGCCGCTCCTTGCTTTCCGATGCGATCACATTGAATTGACCTCGGAAGTCTAGCGCCAGTAGCGTGGCACCCAGCAAACCAAGTCGAGCACATTGATTTGCCGAGGGGGTGCCGTGGCGGAGCGAGAACCGGCCGGTGCGCCGGACGCACCCGGCACGGCAGGCGCGGCGGGGCCGGCGGGCGCGCTCGGGAGGGCTGCGCCTGCCGGGCTCGTCCTCGCGCTCGCCTGCGCCGCGCAGTTCATGGTCGTGCTGGACGTGTCGGTGGTGAACGTCGCGCTGCCCGCGATCCGCTCCGCACTCGGCTTCGGCGACGCGGATCTGCCGTGGGTCGCGGGCGCCTACACGCTGGCCTTCGCGGGGTTCCTGCTGCTCGGCGGGCGGCTCGCCGACCTGCGCGGGTCCGGCCGGGTCTTCACCGCGGGGCTCGCGCTGTTCACGGTGGCGAGCCTGGCCGGCGGGCTCGCGGCGGACCCCGGCCTCCTGATCGCCGCCCGGGCCGGTCAGGGCCTCGGCGCCGCCGTGCTCGCCCCCGCCACCCTGACGATCCTCACCGCGCGCTTCCCCGAAGGGCCCCGCCGTACCCGCGCCCTGGCCATCTGGACGGCGGTGAGCCTGGCGGGCGGCGCGGCCGGGAACCTCGTCGGCGGCGCCCTCGCCGAACTGCTGTCGTGGCGGTCGATCCTGCTGGTCAACGTGCCGGTCGGCGCTGCGGCGATCGTCCTCGCGCGGCGGCTGCCCGCCGGGGAGCGGCGGGAGGGGCGGCTCGACCTGCCCGGCGCCGCGACCGCGACCGCCGGGCTGGCACTGCTCGCGTACGGGCTGACGCGGGCCGCCCCGCACGGCTGGGGCGACCCGGTGACCGCCGGCGCGCTCGCCGCCGCCGCGCTGCTGCTCGCGGCGTTCGCGCTGGTCGAGACGCGGTCGGCCGCCGTCCCGCTGCTGCCGCCGCACCTGCTGCGGCTGCGCGCCGTCACCGCGGGGAACGCGGTCATGCTGCTCACCGGCGCGTGCTTCCAGGTGCCGATGTGGTACTTCCTGACCCTCTACATGCAGGACGTCCTGCACTTCTCGGCGCTGGCGACCGGGCTCGGGTTCCTGCCGCACACCCTGCTCATGATGATCGTCGGATTGCGCGTCACACCGGCGCTCATGCGCCGGACGGACGACCGGACGCTGATCGTCGCGGGCGCGCTGGCCGCCGCGGCCGGGTTCCTCTGGCAGGGCACCGCCACCGCCGCCAGCGGCTACGCGACCGGCGTGCTCGGCCCGGCCGTGCTGGTCTCGGCCGGCGGCGGGCTGCTCAACACGCCGCTGACCACGACCGTGACCTCGGGCGTCGCCGCCGCGGACGCGGGCGCGGCGGCCGGTCTGATGAACACCGCGAAGCAGGCGGGCGGCGCGCTCGGCCTCGCCGCCCTCACCGCCGCCACCGCCGGCCGCGGCGGCACCGGTCGGGCCCTCGCCACCACCTGCGGGCACGCGTTCCTGATCATGGCCGGGGCGCTGGTGGCCGTGGCCGCGCTGGCCCTGGCCCTGCCGGCCCGCCGCGACGCGGCCGCCGCGCGGGGCGGGACCCCGCCCGCCCGCCGCGATGCCGCCTGACCTGGGATTCCCGTACCGAGTCCGCTCGCCGAGTTTGCCCGTCCTGGAGCATAGGGCGCGCTCGTCCGGAGACATCGCCCTTGACGCATCATCGGACGGAACGGGTGGTGAACGTGCGCGCCAGGCACGGACAGAGGACCGGCGGGCCGAACTGGCCGCTGCTGCTGGGACTGATCGCGACCGGTTTCCTCATCTACGTATGGGTGTGGGCGGCCACGCAGGGCGGCCCGCCGTGGCCGCCCCGGTGACCGGGCCCGGTCACCGGGCCGGGGGTCTCCGACAGCCGGCCGTCCAGCATCGACCAGACCCGGTCCACCGCGTCCAGCTGGGCGAGGTCGTGGGTGACCATGACGGTGGCCACGCCGCGCTCGCGGGTGAGCCGGGCGAGCAGGCCGACGACCGAGGCGCCCCGCTCGTGGTCGAGCGCGCTGGTGGGCTCGTCCACCAGCAGCACGCGCGGGTCGTTCATCAGCGCGCGGGCGATGTTGACGCGCTGCCGCTCGCCGCCGGACAGCTGGTGCGGCCGCTTGTGCTCCAGCCCGGCCAGCCCCACCGCCGCGAGCAGCTCGCGGGCGCGGTCGGCGGCGGCGCGGGCGGAGCGGCCCGCCATGTTCGCCATCACGGTCAGCTGGTCGAGCGCGGTCAGCGCGGGCAGCAGGTTGGGCTGCTGGAACACGACGCCGATGTGGTCGCGGCGCAGCCGGGTGCGCTCGGCGGGGCTCAGCCCGGCGGCGTCCCGTCCCGCGACGGCGACCGTGCCGGACGCCGGGGCGATCAGCAGCGCGGCGACCGCGAGCAGGCTCGACTTGCCGGACCCGGACGGGCCGGCAACGGCCGCGAACTCGCCCGCCGCGACCTCCATCGTCACGTGGTCGAGGGCGGTCAGCGTTCGGTCCCCGTCGGGGTAGGTCAGCACGACGCCGGTCAGGGCGAGTCCGGCCGGCGCGGTGCTCGTCGGGTGGTTCATCGGGCGGCTCCGAGGGCGGTCAGCGGGTCGACGGAGGTGATCTTCCGGACGGCGAGGGCGGCCCCGGCGGCGCCGAGCACGATCATGACGGCGACCGGCAGGACGGTGGTGGCGGCCGACACCACGAACGGGACGCGTCCCGCGACCACGGCCCCGGCCAGCCCGCCGGCCAGGCCGCCGAGCCCGGCCCCGGCCAGCAGCACCAGCACGGCCTGCGCGAGCGCGTCGCGCAGCAGGTAGCCGGTGCTCGCGCCGAGCGCCTTCAGCACGGCGACGTCACCGCGGCGCTGGATCGTCCAGACGGTGAAGAACGCGCCGATGACCAGCGCTGAGATGGCGAACAGGAAACCGCGCATCAGTTGCAGCGACCCGTTCTCGGCGCTGAACGACGGGATGGCCGACCTCGCGTCCCCCAGCGCGACGGCGGTGGTGCCGAGCCGCGCGTCGGCGGCCCGCAGGTCCGGGCTCCCGTGCGTGCGCAGCAGCAGGACCGTCGCGGCCTCGCCGCCGCCCTGCGGGTCCATCGCCCGCCAGTCGGCGAGCGCCAGCCAGGCGACCGGGGTGTGGCCGTAGGACGCGTCGCCCCGGACCTCGCCGACCGTGAGGGGATGCCCGGCGACCTGGATCCTCGCGCCCGCCGCGAGGCCGGTCCGGTCCGCCAGCCCCTTCGACAGGACGACCTGCCCGGCGGCCGGGGCGCCGCCGCCGGCCTTCCCGCCGGGCGCCACGCCGAAGAAGGCGGCGGGCACGCCGCGCTCCCCGCCCGGGCCGTAGGACAGGCGGCCCATGGCGACGCCGAGCGGCTCGGCCGTCACGCCGGGGACGTCCCGCCAGCCGCGGAGCGTCCGCTGGTCGATCCGGCTGTCAGAGAACGACGGCTTCCCGTCCGCGGACGCGCCGGTGCCGAACGCGACGCGGTCGGCGGGCAGGCCCTCGACGGCGGAGCCGCTGTCCCTGGCGAGCCCTGCGGTGAGCCCGGACAGCATCGTCACCAGCAGCGTGATGAGCAGCACGACCGCGCCCATGAGCGCGAACCGCCCCTTGGCGAAGCGCAGGTCCCTGAGCGCCACGAACACCGTGCGTCCCCCCGTTCCTCGGTGATCCGGACGCTTCCAGCCTCCGCCGCGCGCGCCCCCGGCGCATCGTTCCCGCGCACCGCCGGACCGCCTTACTCCGGACGGCCCCGGATCCACCTTTCGATCGATTCCGGGGACCGGGCGGTCGCCTACGCTGGGTGAGAAATGAGGGACGATCCGTTCTCGCCGGCGGTGCGGCTGCTCGGCTGGGCCGTGCACGGCACCTTCCTGGCGCTGCTCGCGATCGCCCTGGTCCGCGTGGCGCACGCCGGCATGGCCGCGGCCACCGCGGGCGGCGTGCTGCTCGGCGTCATGTACGCGGCCGCGGTCGTCCCGCGGCTGCGCGAGCACCGCACCCGCCCGGCGCTCGCGCGCGCGTGGCTGGGGCTGATCAGCGCGGGATGGGTCGCGCTGGCGCTGTCGTCCCCGGACTTCGTGTGGCTGGCGTTCCCGCTGTTCTTCGCCTGCCTGCACCTGCTGCCGCTCCCGGCCGCGCTGCCCGGGGTGGCCGTGCTGACGGGCGCGGCGATCGCCGCGCCCGCGCTGCACGGCGGCGGGCCGACGCTCGCCGAGGTGCTCGGCCCCTGCATCGGCGCGGCCGTGGCGACGATGATGGCGCTGGCGTACGGGGCGCTCTACCGGGAGAGCGAGCGGCGCCGGCTGCTGATCGAGGAGCTGGTGCGCACCCGGGAGCGGCTCGTCCGCGCGGAGGCGGGCGCCGCCCGGCTCGCCGAGCGCGAGCGGCTCGCCCGGGAGATCCACGACACGCTCGCGCAGGGCATGTCGAGCATCATCCTGCTGCTGAGGGCGGCGCGCCGCGACCTCGACCACGCCCCCGGCGCGGCGCGCGGACGGCTGGACGAGGCGGAGAAGGCCGCCGCCGAGAACCTGGAGGAGGCCCGCACCTTCGTGCGGGCGCTCGCCCCGCCCGTCCTGCAGCGCTCGTCGCTGAGGGACGCGCTGCGCCGCGTCACCGAGTCGGCGGGCGCGCGGTCCGCCGCCCGGATGCGGTTCGAGGTGTCCGGGACGCCCACGGACCTCCCGACCGAGTACGAGGTCGCGCTGCTGCGGATCGCGCAGGGCGCGCTCGGCAACGCGAGCCGCCACGCGGCCGCCCGGAACGTCGGCGTGACGCTGACCTACCTTGACGACATGGTGGTGCTGGACGTGTTCGACGACGGCCGCGGCTTCGACCCGTCCGCCGCCGCCCTCTCCGAACCGGCCGGGCCGTCCGGACCGGACGGGGGCACCGGTTACGGGTTGCGCGCCATGCGGGACCGGGCGCGCGCGCTCGGCGGGACGCTGACCGTCGAGTCGTCGCCGGGCGAGGGGACGGCCGTCGTGGCGAGCCTGCCGCTGCCCGCCGGGCCCGACGACCCGGAAAGGGGCGAGCACCGATGAGCGCCCCGATCCGCATCCTGCTGGTCGACGACCATCCCGTGGTCCGCTCCGGCATCCGCGCCATGCTGCTCGACCAGCCCGACTTCGCGCTGGTCGGCGAGGCCGCGACCGGCGAGGAGGGCGTCGCGGAGGCCGCCCGGCTGCACCCCGACGTCGTCCTCATGGACCTCCAGCTCGGCGCCGGTCTCCACGGCGCCGAGGCGACCCGGCGGATCACCTCGGCCGGACCGCGCCCGCCGCACGTGCTGGTGCTGACGACGTTCGACTCCGACTCCGACATCCTCGCGGCGATCGAGGCGGGCGCGACCGGCTACCTGCTCAAGGACGCGCCGCCGGAGAAGCTGCACGCCGCCATCCGGTCGGCCGCCGCCGGGGACAGCACGCTCGCGCCGTCGGTCGCGTCCCGGCTGCTGGGCCGGATGCGGGCACCGTCGGCGACGCTGACCGGGCGGGAGCTGGAGGTGCTGGGCCTGGTCGCCGAGGGCCTGTCGAACCGGCAGATCAGCAAGCGGCTCTTCCTCAGCGAGACGACCGTGAAGACGCACCTGGTGCACATCTACGCGAAGCTGGAGGTCGACTCCCGCACCGCCGCGGTGGCGGCCGCCACCCGCAGCGGCCTGATCCGCCCCCGCTGACCGCCCGGCACGCCCGGTCCGCCCGGCACGCCCGTCCGCTCGGCTCAGGTGGGGCCGTGGACCCGGTACCTGCCGGCGTCCGCCCACTTGACGTCCAGGCCGAGGCCGGGACGGTCGGGATCGGGCCGCAGCGCGCCGCCCTCCGGGCTGAGCGTGCCGTCGAAGAGGAGGTCCTCGAAGCGGACGTGGTCGTGGAAGTACTCCAGGTGCCGCAGCCGTTCGACGGCGCAGAACGCGTGCGCCGACACGGCCGGGGCGCAGTGCGCGGACAGCCCGATCTGCCGGGCGGCCGACAGGCCCGCGACCTGCAGCAGCCCGGTGACGCCGCCGCAGCGGGTCACGTCGGCCTGCAGGCAGTCCACGGACGGGCCGTCCAGCAGGTCCGCGAAGTCCTTCAGCACGAACCCGTACTCGCCGGCGGCCACCTCGAGCCGCCCCGGGCCGTGCTCGCGGACGAGCCGCAGCCCCTCGGTGTCGTCGGAGCTGACCGGCTCCTCGAACCAGCGCACGTCCCACTCGCCCGCGAGGCGGCGCGCCCAGTACAGCGCCGCCTTGCGGGTCAGCGCGCCGTTGGAGTCGACGAACAGGTCGGGGTCCGGGCCGATCGCCTCGCGGACGGCGGTCAGCCGGCGCGGGTCGTCGTCCGGCGACCGGGAGATCTTCAGCTTGACGCGCGGGATGCCCTGCTCGACCCAGCCGGCGAGCTGCCCGGCGAGCCGGTCGAGCGGGTAGTTGGTGAAGCCGCCGCTGCCGTAGACGGGGACGCGGTCGTGGAAGCTCGGCAGCACCTGGAAGAGGGGGCGGTCGAGCAGCCGGGCCTTCAGGTCCCAGAGGGCGATGTCGACGGCCGACACCGCCATGGCCCCGGCGCCGGGACGGCCCGCGTTGCGGATCGCGGCGAACATCCGGTGCCAGGTCGCGGCCGGGGCGAGCGCGTCCGCCCCCTTCACCAGGGAGGCGAACGTCGACTCGATCAGGTTCGCCACGGCGGTGCTGCCGTAGGTGTAGCCGATGCCGGTCCGGCCGCCCGCCCTCGCCTCGACGAGGACCATCGTCGTCGACTCCCAGCGCAGGGTGCCGTCCTCCTCCGCGCCGTCCGGGCCGTCCGTCGGCACCGTGAACGCGTGGATCGTGATCCCGTCGACGGGTATGCCGCTGCCCGTGCCCATCGGCCGCTCCCCTCTCGGTTCGGCCTCTAAGTACCGCCGGGAACGGCGGTGAAACGATCCGGGCCGCCGCAACGCGGCTCCCTGTTTGCCTTGCCCTTTCTCGGAAACGTGGCGAAGGACGGCACACGCGCACCGACCGACGTCTGGAGAGATCATGGGGCAGCAGGTAGCCGACTACGTGCTCGAGCGTCTGCGTGAATGGGGCATCGAGCGGGTCTACGGATATCCGGGCGACGGCATCAACGGCATGCTCGGTGCGTTCGATCGGGCGAAGGGCCGGCCGGAGTTCATCCAGACCCGGCACGAGGAGATGGCCGCGTTCATGGCCTGCGCCCACGCCAAGTTCACCGGCGAGGTCGGAGTGTGCACCGCCACGTCCGGGCCCGGTGCGATCCACCTGCTGAACGGGCTCTACGACGCCAAGCTGGACCACCAGCCGGTCGTCGCGATCATCGGGCAGCAGAAGCGGCTGTCGCAGGGCACCCACTACCAGCAGGAAGTGGCCCTGGAGAACCTGTTCGCGGACGTGTCGGAGTTCGTGCAGATCTGCATGGCCCCGGGGCAGATGCGGCACATCATCGACCGGGCGTTCAAGACCGCGCTCACCACCCGGGGCGTGGCGACGATCATCATCCCGGAGGACGTCCAGGAGAGCGAGGCCGTGCCGTCGCCGCCGAAGGAGCACGGATCGGTGTACTCCAGTGTCGGCTGGAGTCAGCCGCGGGTCCTGCCGAACCCCGAGGAGCTGCGCAAGGCCGCCGACATCCTCAATGAGGGCAAGAAGGTCGCGATGCTGATCGGGCAGGGCGCGGCCAACGCCGAGGCGGAGGTGATCGAGACCGCCGAGCTGCTCGGTGCCGGGATCGCCAAGGCGCTGCTCGGCCGGGAGGTCGTCCCGGACGACCTGCCTTTCGTCACCGGCCCGATCGGGCTGCTCGGCTCCAAGGCCAGCGATGAGATGATCATGAACTGCGACGTGCTGTTCATGATCGGGTCCAGCTTCCCGTACGCCGAGTGGCTGCCCGACGAGGGCAGCTGCAAGGGCGTCGAGATCGACATCGACGGCCGGATGATCGGCATCCGCTACCCCATGGACGCGCACGTCGTCGGCGACGCGAAGGAGACGCTCAAGGAGCTGATCCCGCTCCTGAAGCGCAAGAAGGACCGGTCCTGGCGGGAGGAGATCGAGGAGAACGTCCGCGCCTGGAACACGGTCATGGACAAGCGCGCCGGGCAGTCGTTCGACGGCAAGATCAACCCGCAGGCGGTCGCGCACGAGCTGTCGCCGCTGCTGCCGGACGGCGCGATCCTCACCGCCGACTCCGGCTCGGCCACCAACTGGTGGGCCCGGCACATCAAGCTCCGCGACGGCATGAAGGCCTCGCTGTCCGGGACGCTCGCGACGATGGGGCCCGGCGTGCCGTACGCGATCGCGGCGCGGTTCGCGTTCCCGGACCGCCCGGTGATCTGCTTCGTCGGGGACGGCGCGTTCCAGATGAACGGCATGAACGAGATGCTGACCGTCAAGCGGTACGCGGACCGGCTGGGCGGCTCCCCGCCGCTGATCTTCTGCGTGTTCAACAACCAGGACCTCAACCAGGTCACCTGGGAGCAGCGCGCGATGGGCGGCGACCCGAAGTACCCGGGCTCGCAGACGATCCCCGACTTCCCGTACGCCAAGTACGCCGAGCTGGCGGGGCTGAAGGGCATCTACTGCGACGAGCCGAAGAAGGTCACCGACGCCTGGAAGCAGGCGCTGTCCAGCGAGCGCCCCGTGGTGCTGGAGTTCGTGGTGGACAACGAGATCCCGCCGATCCCGCCCCACATCATGAGCGACCAGGCCAAGAAGACGGTCAAGGCCGGCATCAAGGATCCGCAGAAGTTCGGCATCGCCGAGCGGGGCTTCCGCCAGAAGCTCACCGACCTCTACGAGAGCCTCCCCGGCCGCAAGCACTGACGGCCCCACGACGCTTCGGCCTGCGGCGGGTCGCCGTCATGAGCGGTGCCATGGCGGCGACCCGCCGCGCCTCAACGTGCGGACGTGAGGTGCGCGAAGGCGACGGTGTTGTCGCGGTAGTGGCGGGCGGTGGGGTCGAACCGCCCGCCGCAGGTGATGAGCCTGAGGGACGGCCCCGCCGTGTCGGCGTACACCGCCCGCGTCGGGAAGGCGTCCTTCGGGAAGCGCCGGACGGCGTCGACGGTGAACACCGCCGTCGTCCGGTCGGCGCGCCGCACCCGGACGGTCTGGCCGGGGCGCAGCCGTCCCAGCCGGAAGAACACCGACGGCCCCGCGGACGCGTCGAGATGCCCTTCGATGACGGCGGTGCCCGCCTCCCCCGGCGTGACGGAGCCGGTGTACCAGGCGGGCTCGTCCTCGTGCGGGGGGCGGGGCGGTCGCAGCGTGCCGTCCGGCAGCAGCCCGGCCCGCCCGACGCGGGCGCGGACGCCGAGCGCGGGGATCGTGAGCCGGGTCGGCTCCGCGGCGGGCAGCGCGAGACCGCCCGCCGCCTCCGGCTGCCGCGGCGGCGCCCAGGTGGGCGGTGCGGGCGGTGCCTGCGGCGCCGGGTCCCGCTGCCCGGCGACCGACGTCGCGACGGCGGCGGCCCCGCAGGCGACCGCCGCCAGGCACAGGGCGAGGGCCCGGCGGTCGCCGCGCGGCAGGGCGATCCTCATGCGGGCCGGAACGCCGCGCGGTTCCGCCGCCGGACGAACAGGACGCGCGCGAGCGCCCCGGCGCCGGCCAGCCCGGCGCCCGCGCCGAGCAGCCACGCGCCCGTGGACCTGCCGGTACCGGCGGTGGATCCGGTGCCGGTGACGGCGCCGCCGGCCGGGATCGCCCTGAGCACGCCGCAGAGCGCGGGCGACGTCACGGCGAGCGGTAGCGACGGCACCAGCTCGCTCTTCTCGTTCCGCGCCTTCCGGCCGAGGGTCCTCGGGTCGTCGCCGTGGACGACGACGACCGCGATGCCCTTGTGCAGGGAGGCGACGGCCGCCGGGCTCAGCGTGATGGTCCGCTGGTAGCGCACGCTCGGCCCCTTCGGCGCGTTCCTCAGGTCGGTGCCCCCCTGCGGCGTGATGTCGCCCTTCACCGAGAGGGTCGCCTGGATCCGGCCGTAGTACGGCGTGCCCTCCGCGGTGCTGACGACGCCGTCGCGGTTCCGGTCGGCGGACGCGGGCGGGCACATGCCGCGGGCGCCGCCGTGGATGTGCTGCAGGTGCGGGTACGGCCTGCCGTCGAGCGTCGCCGCGAGCCCGGAGTACTGCTCGGTGATCGTCGCGGTGCTCTCGCGCAGCCGCAGGGTCAGCCGTCCCGAGCCGGTCTGGTGGTTCAGGGGCCGCAGCCGGGCCTGGTAGGTGACGGTGCGCGCGTCGGCCGGGCCCCCTCCGGCCGACGCCGCCGGGGCGGACGCCGCCGGGGCCGCCGCCGTCAGCGCCAGGCCGGCCGCACCGCCGAGCGCCAGTGCCACCCGCCCACCCCGCGACCGAATTGCTCCTTTTATCCGCATTCCTGCCCTTTCCCCCGGCGTCGCCCCTCGCTTGGTGATCGCAGGGGAATTGCCCCGCCACAAAGCCCGCTAATGCGCGCCGTGATCACAGGAAAGGCAAAGCCTCCGGCCGGTCCGCGAGCCAGCGCAGGGCCTCGGCCTGGAAGGGCACCTCGGCTTCGAGCCGGCACAGCACGCCGATCCCGACCCCGAGGGCGCGCTGGGCGTGGACGGCACCGGGCGGGAACGCCA
Organism: Actinomadura nitritigenes; assembly: GCF_017573545.1. Classification (GTDB taxonomy): domain Bacteria; phylum Actinomycetota; class Actinomycetes; order Streptosporangiales; family Streptosporangiaceae; genus Spirillospora; species Spirillospora nitritigenes. Next base: position 38,093 of record NZ_JAGEOK010000028.1, read on the forward strand.
TGCTGAGCCCGACCGGCATCGACGCGGTGATGCCCGCCAGCGCGTCCCGCAGGTAGGCGCCGTCGAACCGGAACGTCTCGGTGAACGCGGGCGCGCCCGAGCGCAGGAACAGCTCCCGCAGCCGCGCCTCGTCGACCCGGACGCCCGGGCGCAGGAAGCCCGCGCCGCGCAGGGCCTCGGCCATGCCGGCGCCGGGGTCGAGGGCGGCGAGGTGGACGTCCATCCAGCGCTCCAGCGGCGCCGGGGTGCCGGGGTGGTGCCGGTACACGGCGCCGAAGTCGAGGACGCCGAGGCGCCCGCCGTCGAGGAGCCGGAAGTTGCCCGGGTGCGGGTCGCCGTGCATCATCCCGCAGCGGGCGACGGCGGAGAGCATCAGCCGGGTCAGCAGCAGCCCGGCGCGGTCGCGTTCCCGCTGGGCGCCGGTCTCGATGACGCGGGCCAGGGGCGTCCCGCCGACCCACTCGGAGACCAGCACCCGGCCCCGGTGCAGCAGGACGTCCGGGACGAGGATGTCGGGATCGTCCAGGTACGCGGCGCGGAAGGCCCGCTGCGCCTCCGCCTCGCGGGCGTAGTCGAGCTCCTCGGCCAGCCGGTCCATCAGCTCGGTGGCGAGCGCCCGGCCGTCCAGCCCCGGCGCCAGCAGCGAGGTGAACACCCGCATCGCGAGGACGACCGCGTCGCGGTCGGCGAGCAGCTCGTCGCGCGCGTCCGGATACTGGATCTTCACGGCGACCTCCCGGCCGTCAGCGGCCCACCGGGCCCGGTGCACCTGGCCCAGCGACGCGGCGGCGGCCGCGCCGGTGTCGAACGAGGCGAACAGGCCGCGCCAGTCCGGGCCGAGGTCGTCCCCCATCACCCGTTCCGCCGTCCCGGCGGGCTCCGGCCGGACGGCCTCCTGCAGCGCCGCCAGCCGCCCCCGGTACACCGCCGACACCCTCGGCGGCATCACCGCCTCGTACACCGACAGCACCTGGCCGAACTTCAGCGCACCGCCGCGCAGCCCGCCGAGCACCTCCACGAGCTGGTCGGCGGTGCGTTCGTGCAGGTCGAGCGCGGACTCGTCGGTCAGCCGGCCGAGCGCCCGCAGCCCGCCCGCCCAGGCGAGCCGCCGCGCCGCGCCGAGCGGCACCGCCGACAGGCGCGCCATCCGGGGAAGAGATCGCATCCTCATGGCGCCAGCGTCGCCGCACGGTGCCCGCCGCCGCATCGCCCCGCGGTCCCCGATGCGGCTATGACCGCGGTCGTGGCGGCGCTGCGACCGCGGGCCGATGACGGACCGGCCCGCGCTCCCTAGGATCGGCGCCATGCGACGGGTCAGGGCGTTCCTCCTCCGCACCCCGCCGCCGTGGCCCGTGCTCCGCCTCTTCGGCTGCGTCGGCATCGCGTGGGCGGCCCTCGCGGTGGCGCTGTCGCCGTCCCCGGCCGCCCGGGCCGTCCTCGTCGCCGGCTACGCCGGGCTCTGGGCCTGGCAGGCGGCGCGCCCGTGGCGGGTCCCGGCCGCCCTGGTGCCGTGGGCGGTCCTGGGCGTCCTGGTGCTGCTCGCGGCGGCGCCGTCCGCGGCCGGTGCCGGCGGGTTCCGGCCGTTCCCGTCCGCCGGGGGCTCCTACGCCGACGGCGCCCTCGCCGTCGCGACCGCCCCCGCGTGGGCGCACCTGGCGATCCTCGCGCGGACGCGCGATCTGGCGTGGTCCGTCCCGGCCGCGCTGGCGCTCGCGCCGGCCCGCCACCTCGCCGCCGGCGGCCTGCCGCTCTGGCCCACCTGGCTCCTGTGGGGCGCGGGCTTCCTGCTGCTCGGCCTGGCCTTCCGGCTGCACGCCGCGCTGTACGAGGCGCGGCTGCGGCTCGACCGGGAGGCCGTCGCCGAGGAGCGCCGCAAGATCGCCCGCGAGGTCCACGACCTGGTCGGGCACGGTCTCGGGGTCGTGCTGCTGAACATCGGCGCGGCCCGGCGCGCGAGCGCGCGCGGCGACGGGCCCGCCGTGATCGCCGCGCTGGAGGAGGCCGAACGGGTCGGGCGGCGCGGCGTCCGGGACGTCCACCAGGGCCTCGTCCTGCTGCGCGACCCCGCGCCCGGGGCCCCGCCGATCGCGCCGGCGCCGCCCTCCGCCGGCGACATCGGCGCGCTCGTCGGCGAGCTGCGGGCCGGCGGCCTGCGGGTGGACCTCGACACGCGCGGCGACCTGGCGTCCGTCGACCCGTCGGTCGGACTGGTGCTGTACCGCGTCGTGCAGGAGGCGCTGTCGAACATCGCCCGGCATGCGCCCGGCTCCCCCGCCACCGTCGCCGTCAGCGTGGACGGCCCGCTCGCCCTCGTCACCGTCGCCGACCGCGGCGCCCGGCCCGGCTCGGGCCGCCCGGCGGGAGGCGGGCTCGGGCTCGCCGGGATGCGCGAGCGCGTCACCGCCCTGGGCGGCACCCTGCGCGCCGGGCCGGACGGGACCGGCTGGCGGGTCGAGGCCGCGATCCCGGCCGGCGGCGCCCGGTGATCCGGCTGCTGCTGGTGGACGACCAGCCCCTCGTCCGCGCCGGGCTCGTCCGGATCTTCGAGGGCGAGCCCGGTCTGGAGGTCGCCGGGGAGTGCGCGGACGGCGACGAGGTGCCGGCCGCGCTCGCCCGCGTGCGGGCCGACGTCGTGCTGATGGACGTCCGGATGAGGCGGACGGACGGCGCCGAGGCCACCCGGCGGCTGCGCGAGGTGCCGGGCGCGCCGCCCGTGCTCGTGCTCACGATGTTCGACGACCCGCAGGTCGTCGCCGCCGCGCTCGGTGCCGGCGCCGCCGGGTTCGTGCTCAAGGAGGCGCCCTGCGAGGAGATCATCCAGGCCACCCGGGCGGTCGCGGCGGGCCGGGGCTGGCTGGACCCGGCGGTCGCGCCGCAGGTGCTCGCCGTCTACCGGTCACGGCTCGGGCGCACGCCGCCGCCCGCCGCGCTGGACGGCCTGTCGCCGCGCGAGCGCGAGGTCCTCGCGCTGATCGGCGAGGGCGCCACCAACCCCGAGATCGCGGTGCGGCTCAGGATCGCGGAGGGCACCGTCAAGACGCACGTCGGCAGCGTGTTCGCCAAGCTCGGCCTCCGCGACCGCGCCGCCGCTGTGATCTTCGCCCTCCGCCACGGACCGCCCTGACCTGCGCTTCCCAGGATCCGGATCATGGCGGTCCCGCGCGCGGTGCATCAGTCGCGCGGCACCGGGAACGGTTCCCGGTCGTGAGCAACGCCATCCTGGAGTACCTGCGCGGCCTGATGTCGTCGCCGTGGATCTACGTGGCGCTGTTCGGGCTGTCGATGGTCGACGCGTTCATCCCGGTCTTCCCCAGCGAGTCCCTCGTGGTGACCGCGGGCGTCTTCGCCCACCACGGCCGGCCGTGGCTGCCGCTGGTGATCGTGACGGCGTGGGCGGGCGCGTTCTGCGGCGACCACGTCTCCTACTTCATCGGCCGCTACGCGGGCGACTGGCTGGAGCGGGTCTGGCTGCGTCCGGGCAGCCGCCGGCGCAAGGCCTACGACCAGGCCGGGCGGCTCCTCGAGAAGCGCGGCGGCCTCGTCCTGCTCATCGCCCGCTACATCCCCGGCGGGCGGACGGCCGCGACCCTCGTGATGGGCGCCGTCGACTATCCGCTGCGCTCGTTCTCGCCGTTCGACGCGCTCGCCACCGGCCTGTGGGCCACGTACTCCACGATGATCGGCTACCTGGGCGGGGCGGCGTTCCAGAACGACCCGTTCAAGGGCCTGCTGCTCGGTCTCGGGATCGCCATCGGCGTGTCGGTCCTGGTCGAGGGCGGGCGCTGGCTGTGGGGGCGGTTCCGGCCGTCCGGGCATGACGGCGGGCCCCGGCAGGACGCGGACGAGGCGGCGGACCGCCGGACCCGCTGACGCCGCCCCGGGCGGGCGGGCGCGTCAGCGGGGGGAGCGCGGCCCGTGCCGGCGCCCCATCCGGACTCCGCTCACCAGCAGGCTGATGAGGAACACCACCACGCCGATGATCAGCAGGTAGAACAGGCCCTTCACGACCACCCCGACGATGCCGAGCGCGATCGCGACGATGAGCAGCAGCAGGAACAGGACCATGGCGCCTTCCCCTCCTCGCCCCGTGCGCCCCCGGCTCGGAGGCGGTCAGCGGCGGCCCAGCCGGCGCTCGGTCGGCGCCGCCCCGTACGGCAGGTCGTAGTACTCGAAGACGGCCTGCTCCTCGCTCGCGGGCAGCTCGCCGTCGGTGCCGATCGAGGGCGCGCCCTTCACTTCCTTCTTGTCGTGGGCGAGCCGCAGATGCCCCGGTCCCACGGCGGCTCCGGCGAGCGGCGCGAACACCAGCCGCTGCCGGGTCGGCAGCCCCACCTTGACGGTGGCGAAGGAGGGCTGGTCGGTGGCGGTGTCGACGTACACCGCCTCCAGCGCCCCGATCCGGCTCCCCGAGGCGTCGACCACGTCGTGGCCCCGCCACTCCCGTATGTCCTCTATGGCGAACATGTCACACACCCAGCCATCAGGTTGTTTTCCCCTTAATTCACGTCTACCCAGTTCAGAGCGGATATCCCGGCGATGCGCGGCGATCGGGTCAGGACGGGCTCGGCAGCGGGAAGGGGGCGCCGTCGAGCCGGATCGCCCAGGCGGCCTTCGTCGTGGCGAGACCGTTGGTGAGCGCGTCGGCGCGCAGGGCGGCGAGCACGACCTGGTCGTGGGCCGGCGCGGCCGACGCCTGCAGCTCCAGGTGGACGGTCGCGGACCGGCGCGCCGGGATCTCCATGATCTTGTCGGAGACGTCCTCGAAGGCCCGGCAGCCGTAGTCCGCCACGACGAACGGGTCCTCGGGCGTCGCGCTCGGGTCCTGCCCGCCGTCGGCCCGGCCGAGGCCGAGTTCCAGGCCCGGGGTCGTGCTCCGGCCGGAGTCCTCGGTCCAGCCGGTCGGGTCGTCGTTGCGGACGGTCAGCGTGATCGGGTACACGGTGGCGGTCCGCATCCGGCCGCAGCCGGTGCGCCGGGCCGGCTCGCCGATGGTCATCGTCATGCGGGCGTGCACGGCGTCGTTCTCGCCCTCGGCGGGCAGCGCGAACGCGTGGGAGGCGCTCCTGGCGCCGTCGCCGCCGGAGGACGCCAGGGCGGCGGCGCCCAGCCCGGCCGCCGCCGTCACGAGCACCGCGGCTCCGGCGAGCAGGCCCAGGCGGAGCCGCGTCCCGCCCTGCCCCGCGCCGCCCGTACCGGGCGGGAGGTTCACGTTGTGCATGGTCACGTTGTACGGTCCGGGACGATCATCGGGCCAGGCCCGCGCCGTCCCCAGTTCCGGGGACAGGGACGGTCAGCGCTGCTCAGCGGCGTCCCGGCCGGGCTCCGGAAGCGGGACGCGCAGCTCCACGCAGGTGCCCGCGCCGGGCGCCGCGTCCACCCGGACGGAACCGCCGACGTCCGCCACGCGCCCCTCGACCGAGCGGGACAGCCCGAGGCCCCGGGGCCGGGCGGCGGGGTCGAACCCGCGGCCCTGGTCGACGACGGTCACCACGACCGCGCCGTCCTCCATGGCGGCCCCGAGCACGGCCCGGTCCGTCCCGGCATGCTTGATCACGTTGGTCAGGGCCTCGTGGCAGGCGCCGAGAAGCGCGCCCGCCACCGCGTCCGGCACGCCCGACAGGTCGCCCTGGGGAGGCGGCGGGAACCGCACCTCCACCCGCAGCCCGTCGCGGGCGCGGTCGCGCGCGAGCGCCTGCAGGCCCGACGCCAGGTCGGGGACGTCGCCGTCCGGCACGGCGCCGCCCCGCTCCACGAGCCAGCGCAGCCAGGCCGCCTCGGCCCGCACCTGGTCGCGCATCCAGGCATCGGCGACCCACGTCCCGCCGCCGAGGGTCTCCAGCGTCTGCAGGACGCGGTCGTGCAGCATCCGCGACTGCCGCTCCCGTTCCGCCTCGACGGCCCGCCGCCGCACCAGCTCCAGCGCCTCCGCGCGGGAGGCGTCCAGCTCCGCCGCCATCCGGCGCAGCTGCCGCGCGACGAACCACACGACGGGCGCGATGCCGAGATAGCTGGCGCCGTTCGGCACGGCGTTCCACAGCGGCTGCCCGCTGGACAGGTGGTCGGCGGCCCCGTAGACCAGCGCCAGCGCCGCGGCGCCCGCCGCGACCTGCCAGGCGCGCGGGAGCAGCAGGCCGAGGGCGCACGACCCGACGAGCGTGTACGGGTAGGCGAAGAACCCCCAGGTGTGGACGTCGGCGCCGGCGACCAGCGCCGCGTTGGCCGCGAGCGCGGCACAGCCCGCCGCCAGGTCCGCCCAGCCCGCCCGCGGATCGGGGCCGCCCCGCCGCAGCGCCCGACCGGCCAGCAGCATCGACTCCGCGAACATCGCGGCCGCCAGCAGGACGGCCAAGCCGAACAGCTGCCCGCCGCCCGCTCCGGTGCCGAGCGCCACCGCGACGTTGAGCAGCGCCGCCAGCCGGGTGGCGAGCAGCGACCACGCCTCCATCCGCACCACCCGCGCCGCCGCCTCGCCGGGGCGCGCCGCTGCCTTCGCGGCGGGCACGGCCGCGGCGGCGCGACGCGCGGGCGCCGCGTCAGCCGGGCGGGCCGCCGCGTCCACCGACGTCCCCTTCGGCGAGGTTGCGGGCGAACCAGGCCAGCTCCGCCTTGTTGCCCAGCCGGAGCCTGGCGCGGATCCGCTTCACGTAGGTGTCGACCGTGGACGGCGCGACGCCCATCCGCCGCGCGGCCTGCGCGTGCGTCATGCCGCGGGCGATCCAGTCGAGCGCCTCCCGCTCGCGGGCCGTCAGCGCCGTCCCGGCGCCGCCCGGCCTGCTCCGCTCCGCCGCCCCGACGATCGCGGCGAGCTGCGGCGACAGGTGGAACCCGCCGGCCGCCACCTCGCGGACCGCCGCCCGCAGCGCGTCCTCCTCCATGTCCTTGGTGGCGTAGCCGGCCGCGCCCGCCGCCACGCAGGCCAGCACGTCCGCCGGGCGGCTCGCCGCCGACACCACCAGCACCCGCGTGACCCGGCTCAGCTCCCGGACCGCCGCGACGGACGGGCGGTCCCCGTCCAGGTACAGGTCGCACAGCACCACGTCGCAGCCGGCGGGGTCGGGCAGCGCGGCGGGCGCCGCGACCGAGGCGACGACCCGCATCCCCCCGTCCTCGGCGACGATCGCCGCCAGGCCCCGCCGGGCCACCGGATGGTCATCGACGATCGCCAGCCGCAGCACGGCCCCATTGTCGCGGTGACGATCACCCGGCGGAAGCGGTCCGGCGCGGCGCCGGAGTCACCTCGCCGCCGTCTGACCGGCATCGACGCCGTCAAGGTGGGCATGGGAGGCGGGAGAGCTGGAGGTGTCATGCGTCTGCTGACGGTACGGACCGTTCTTCCGGAACATCGCTATGACCAGCGCCAGATCACCGAGGCCGTCGCCGGGACGGTGCGGACCGACCAGCGGCTCCTCGAGCGGCTCCACTCCGCGACGCAGGTGAGCGGCCGCAACCTCGCGCTGCCGATCGAGGACTACGACCGGCTCACCGACTTCACCGCCGCCAACGACACCTACATCGCCACCGCGCTGGAGCTGGCCGAACGCGCCGTGCGGAAGGCCCTGGACGGCGCCGGCCTCGCTCCCGGGGACGTCGACCACCTGGTGTTCTGCTCGTCGACCGGGGTGGCGACCCCGTCGCTGGACGCCGCGCTGGCGCAGCGGGTGGGGCTGCGCGAGGACATCAGGCGGCTGCCGGTGTTCGGGCTGGGGTGCGCGGCCGGCGCGGCCGGGCTGTCCCGTATCCACGACTACCTGCGCGCCTGGCCCGAGCAGGTCGCGGTGCTGGTCTGCGTCGAGCTGTGCTCCCTGACGGTCCAGCGCGACGACGCGTCGGTGGCGAACCTGGTGGGCAGCGGCCTGTTCGGCGACGGCGCCGCGGCCGTGGTCGCGGCCGGCGACCGGCGGCGGGCCCGCGTGCGGCGGCCGGACGGCCCGGGCCGGGGCCCGCGCGTCGTCGCGACCGCCAGCCGCCTCTACCCGGGCACGTCCCGGCTGATGGGCTGGAACGTCGGCGAGCACGGCTTCCGCATCGTGCTGGCCGCCGACCTCGTCGACCACGTGAAGGCCACCCTGGCCGACGACGTCGCCGCGTTCCTCCAGGGGCACGGCCTGTCGCCCGGCGAGATCGCCTCGTGGGTCTGCCATCCGGGCGGCCCCAAGGTGATCGAGACGATCGCCGAGGCGTTCGGGCTCGACTCCGGCGAGCTGGACCTGACCTGGGAGTCGCTGCGCAAGGCCGGGAACCTGTCGTCGGTGTCGGTGCTCAACGTGCTGGAGGAGACGATCGCGCGGCGGCCGCGCCCGCCCGGCGCGCCCGGCCTGCTCATGGCGCTCGGCCCGGGGTTCTCCGCCGAGATGGCGCTGCTGCGGTGGTGACCCTCTGATCGCCTACACGCTGCTGATCCTGCTCGTCGCCGCCGAGCGGCTCGCCGAGGTCGCCCTGTCGCGGCGCCACCTCGCGTGGGCCAGGCGGCGCGGCGGCGTCGAGTACGGGCGGCGGCACTACCCGGGGTTCGTCGCCGTCCAGGCCGTCCTGCTAACGGGGGCGCCGCTGGAGGTCTGGCTGCTGCACCGGCCGTTCGTCCCGGCGCTCGGATGGCCGATGCTGACCGTCGCCGTCCTCGCCCAGGCGCTGCGCTGGTGGTGCATCGCGTCCCTGCGCGAGCAGTGGAACACCCGGGTCGTCACCGTCCCGGGGCTCCCGCTCGTCGACCGCGGCCCGTACCGCCTCCTGCGCCATCCGAACTACGTCGCCGTGGTCGCGGAGGGCGTCGCGCTGCCGCTCGTCCACACCGCGTGGCTCACGGCGTCGGTCTTCACCGTCGCGAACCTCGGGATGCTCGCTGTGCGGCTCCGCGTCGAGAACGCGGCGCTCCGGCAGGCACCGCCCGCGGAGGCGGCGCAGAGCGCGCGCTGACGACTCCACTGCGTTCACCACCTGTTTACTGAGCGTGGTCGCGGGTACCCGCCGATCGTCGATGGCAAGGTCGAACTGCGCGGGCGGGAGGGCTGGCAGTGGCGTTTCCTGGAGCGTCCCTGGCCAGGGCGGCGCTGCACGTGCCGGCGGCCGCCGCGGACGCGGCGTCGAGCCTGGCCGCCAAGGGCGCGGAACTGGGCGCGCGGACCACCGCCACCGGCGTGCGGACGGGTGTGCGCCACACGTCCCACGTCCTCGGGGCCTTCGCGTCCCTGGCCTCGGGCGGGCGCAGGCGGCTGGTCTGGGCGCACGGCGGCCGGGCCCACATACAGACGAACGGGCTGGGAGGCGGCGGGGAGCGCCATCGCCGGTACGTGCGGGCGCTGACGGAGGCGCTGCGCGGCCTCGAAGGCGTGGACTGGGCGGAGGTCAACGCGGTCACCGGCCGCGTCATGGTGACCTACGCGGAAGGCTCGGTGGACCCCGACGACCTCGTCGCGACCATAGAGGACGTCGAAGAGGCGCACGAAGCGGCCGAGTTCGACCACAGCGCGCACGCGATGCCGCCCGACGACGACGCGGCCTGGGCGGCCGCCACGTCCGCGCTCGTCGCCGACTGCGCCGGGGCCGTCGGCGCCGTCGCCGGACGGCTGCTGAGGCTCCCGCCGATGCCGAGCCCCGTGCGGGCCGCGGTGTCCGTCGCGGACGCGCTGCCGCATATCCGGTCGGTGCTGGAGCAGCGGCTCGGCCGACTCCGCGCCGACGCGCTGCTCGGCACCGCCAACGCCGTCGTCCAGGGCGCCGGTCAGGGCCTCGCCCCGCTGGCCGCCGACGCCGCGCACCGCGCCTTCCAGCTCTACGAGATCGCGGCGCGCCGCGACGCGTTGCGGCGCCGCGAACCTGACCTCGCGGTCGCCGGGGAGCTGCCGCACGCCGGCGCCGGCCGCGCCGAGCGGCCCTGCCCGCTGCCGGACGGCCCGGTCGAGAGAGCCGGGAAGCGGACGGCGCTCGGGCACCTGCTCGGCGGCGCCGGGGTCCTCGCGGGCACGCGGGACGCGTCCGCCGCCGCCGACCTGCTGCTGGCGACCGTCCCGAAGGCGGCGCGGCACGGCCGGGAGGCGTTCGCCGCGGTGCTGGGGCACGACCTCGCGGCCCGCGGCACGGTCGTGCTCGATCCCACCGCGCTGCGCCGACTCGACCGGGTCGGCGCCGTCGTCATCGACTCGGGAGTGCTGTGCGACGGGGAGCTGCGGCTGCTGTCGGCCGTCGCCCTCACCGACCGCATGGACGACGCGGACGTCTGGCGCGCCGCCGGCACGGTCCTGGCCGGCTGCGACCCGGACGACCTGGAGGGGACGGGCCCCTGGCCCGCGGACGGCCGCGGGGACGCGTGGCGCCTCGCGCGGGCGGCGGACGCCCCGTCCGGCGCCCCCGCCGACCCGCAGGGCGTCACCCTCGACCTGCTGGACGGGCGGGGCCGGCGCTGCGGCCGGGTGCGGGTGGGCTCCTCGCTCGACCCCCTGGCGGAGGCGCTGCTGTCGGCGGCGCACGAGGCGGCCGACGTGGTCGTCCTGACCGAGCACGCCAGCATCCAGGAGCTGGTCGCCTGGGGCGACGACTCCCCCGTCGACGTGGGCGGCCTGGCGGACTCCGTGCGCTCCCTGCAGCGCGACGGCCACGTCGTGCTGGCGATCTCCAGCGGGCAGGACGAGGCGCTGGACGCCGCCGACGTCGGCGTGAGCGTGCTGCGCGGCCGCGGGCTCACCGACTGGCGCGCGGACCTGGTGACCGGGCCCGGGCTCGCCGGCGCGTGGCGGCTGCTGACCGCCGTCCGGCCCGCCCGGCGCGCCAGCGACCGGGCCGCGGAGCTGTCGCTGAGCGCGTCGGCGCTCGGCGCGCTCCTCATCGCGGGACGCCGGCCCCGGCGGCGCGCCGGCGGGTCGCTGCTGCGCCGGGCCGCCGCGTCCTGGTCGGACCTGCCGCCGGTGCACGCGGCGTCCCTGATGGCGATGCTCGCCAACGGGCTGAGCGCGCGGCGGCTGGAGCACCGGCCGCTGCCGCCGCCGGTCGTCCGGGACGCCTGGCACGCCCTCACCGCCGAGGAGGCCGCCCGGCGGCTCGCCCGCGCCGCCGGCCGCCCCGGCGAGGACCGGGAGCCGCGGACGGCCGGCCCGCTGGCGCAGCGGACCGCCATACGGCCGCTGAAGGCCGTCCTGCGGCTCGCCGCCGCGGTGCGGCAGGAGCTCGACGACCCGCTGACCCCGGTGCTCGCGCTCGGCGCCGCCGCGTCCGCCGTGGTCGGCTCCAGCGTGGACGCGCTGCTGGTCAGCAGCGTCATGGCGGGCAACGCGCTGATCGGCGGCGCGCAGCGGATGCGCGCGGAGAAGGCGCTCGGCGAGCTGATGCTCGGCCAGCAGACCCGCGCCCGCCGGGTCCGGGCCGGCGCCGAGCCGGACCGGACGGCCGCCGACCCGTTCGCGCACCTGCGGACCGCCGCCGTCGAGCAGATCACGGCCGGCCGGCTGCGCGTCGGCGACGTGATCCAGCTCCGCTCGGAGGACCTCGTCCCGGCGGACGCCCGGCTGCTGTGGGCCGAGTCCCTGGAGGTGGACGAGGCCACGCTCACCGGCGAGTCCGTGCCCGTCGACAAGAACGTCGAGCCGTCGCCCGGCGCCGACCCCGCCGACCGGCACTGCATGCTGTACGAGGGCACCACGGTCGTCGCGGGCAGCGCGGTCGCCCTGGTCGTCGCCACCGCCGAGGCCACCGAGAGCGGGCGCGCCGCCGCGCTCGCCGGGACGGCCGACGCCTCGTCCAGCATGCAGGCGCGGCTGGCGGAGCTGACCCACCAGGCGCTGCCCGCCACCCTGCTCGGCGGCGCGGCGGTCACCGTGCTCGGCATGCTGCGCGGCCTGCCGCTGCGGCGCGCGCTCGGCTCCGGCGTCGCGGTCGCGGTCGCGGCCGTGCCCGAGGGGCTGCCGCTGGTCGCGACCCTCTCGCAGCTCGCGGCGGCCCGGCGGCTGTCGCGGCTCGGCGTGCTGGTCCGCTCGACGCGGGCGCTCGAAGCGCTCGGCCGCGTCGACATCCTGTGCTTCGACAAGACCGGCACGCTCACCGAGGGGCGGCTCCGGCTCGTCCGCGCGACGGGCCCGTCCCGCCCGCACCCGCTCACCGGCGAGGGCGAGCGGCGCGTCCTGCGCGTCGCGGCGCGCGCCTGCCCGCCGCCGGGGAGCCGGCAGGTCCCGCACGCCACCGACCGGGCCGTCCTGGACCGGGTCGGCGAGCTGCCGCCCGACACCCGCTGGTCCCTCGCGGAGGAGCTGCCGTTCGAGACCACCCGCGGCTTCTCGGCGTCGCTCGGCCACGACGGCTACCGGACGGTCCTCGCGGTCAAGGGCGCGCCCGAGGTGCTGCTGGCCCGCTGCACCCGCGTCCACACCTCCGCCAACCGCGACGAGCCGCTCACCGCGTCCCGGCGCCGCGCCGCCGCCGGGACCGTGCGGCGGCTCGCGGGGCAGGGGCTGCGCGTGCTCGCCATCGCCGAGCGGCCCGTCGCCGAGCCGGGGGCGGTGCGCGGCCGGATCGCCGACCACGTCGAGGACCTCGCGCTGCTCGGCTTCATCGGCATCGCCGACACCCCGCGCCCCACCGCGCAGGAGGCCGTGCGGCGGCTCGGCGCCGCGGGCGTCCGGACCACCATGATCACCGGCGACCATCCGGACACCGCCGCGGCCGTCGCCGCCGAGCTCGGCATCCCCGACGCGGACCGGGTCCTCACCGGCGCGGAGCTCGACGCGATGCCCGCCGCCGACCGGATCGCGGCCGTCCAGCGGGCCGCGGTGTTCGCCCGCGTGTCCCCCGCGCAGAAGGTCCGGATCGTCAAGGACCTGCGGCGGGCCGGCCGGGTCGTCGCGATGACCGGCGACGGCGCCAACGACGCCGCCGCCATCCGCCGCGCCGACGTCGGCATCGCGGTCGTCGGCCGCGGCTCCGGCGCCGCCCGCATCGCCGCCGACCTCGTCCTCACCGCCCCCGACACCGCGCTCATCCTCGACGCGCTGCGCGAGGGCCGCGCGCTGTGGAACAGCGTCCGCGACGCCGTCGCGATCCTCGTCGGCGGCAACGCCGGCGAGGTCTCCTTCACCGTCCTCGGCACCGCGCTCAGCGGGGACGCGCCGCTCAGCACCCGGCAGCTGCTCGTGGTGAACATGCTCACCGACATGCTCCCGGCGCTCGCCGTCGCGATCACGCCGGCCGACCCCGGCGGGGACGCGGCGGCGACGCTCGGCGGCGAACCGGTCGGCGGCTTCACCGGCCAGGAGATGCGGCGGGCGCTCGCCGTCCGCGGCACCGCGACCGCCGCGGCGGCCCTGGTGTCCTGGCAGCTCGGGCGGCTGACCCGGCTCGTCCCGGGGGGCCGCCGCCGGGCCTCGACGATGGCGCTCGCCGCGCTGGTCGGCGCGCAGCTCGGGCAGACGCTGATCTCCCGCTGGCGCAGCCCGCTCGTCATGGCGACCTGCGCCGTCTCGGCCGCCGCGCTGGTCGGGGTGATCGAGACGCCGGGCGTCAGCCGGTTCTTCGGCTGCACGCCGCTCGGGCCGGGCGCCTGGGCGATCGTCACGGCGTCGGCGGTGGCGGCGACGCTGGCCGCGGCCCTGGCGCCGCGCCTACTGCCGTCCCCCGCCCCCGAGCCGGCCCCCGAGCCGGCCTGAGGACGGCCGCGCCGCCGGTCAGCCCATGCTCTTGGCGCCGTCCATGGCCTCGCGGATGATGTCGGCGTGCCCCGCGTGCTGGAGCGTCTCGGCGGCGATGTGCATCAGCACCAGGCGGGCCGACCAGTGCGCGTCGGCCTGGAACCACGGCGCCTTCGGCAGCGGCTGCGTGGCGTCCAGGTCGGGCAGCGAGACGACCAGCTCGTCGGTCCGGCGCGCGACCTCCTCGTAGTCCGCGAGGACGCCGGCCAGGGTCTCGCCGGGCAGCATCCGGAACTCGTCGGCGCGGCGCTGGAAGTCCGCCTCCGTCATAGCCGTGAAGTCGGGCATCGCGGACGGCCCCTCCAGGATGAAGTCCACCCAGCCCCTCTCGCACGAGGTGACGTGCTTGATCAGGCCGCCCAGGCACAGCTCGCTCGCGGTCGTCCGCAGCCCGGCCTGCTCGTCGGTGAGGTCGCGGGCGGGGAACCGCAGGAAGTGCCTGGCCTTGGCCAGCAGCGCCAGCAGGTCGGCGCGCTCGCCGGTCACCGCCGGAGCGTCCTCGCGCGTTCCGCCGACGATCGCGTGCTCGGTCATGGTCCGTACCTCCGGTTCGTCTTTCCCCTGGACGATGACCACGCTACGGGCGATAGCGGCCACTTTCTGACCTGAATTGCGGGAGACTCGGAACCATGGCGAACACCAGCACCCGCACCCTGCGGCTCCTCTCGCTGCTGCAGAGCCACCGCTTCTGGCCCGGCGGCGAGCTGGCCGAGCGCCTCGGCGTCTCGCAACGCACGCTGCGCCGCGACGTCGACCGGCTGCGCGAGCTCGGCTACCCGGTCGAGGCCCGACGCGGCGTCGACGGCGGCTACCAGCTCGCCGCGGGCGCGGCCCTGCCACCGCTCGTGATCGACGACGAGGAGGCCGTCGCGCTCGCCGTCGGCCTGCAGGCCGCCGCGCAGGGCCCGGTGGACGGGATCGCCGAGCCGTCCCTGCGGGTCCTCGCCAAGATCGTGCAGGTGATGCCGGGCCGGCTGCGCCGCCGCGTCGAGGCGCTGCGCGCCATGACGGTGACCGGCGGCTGGGGCGGGCCCGCCCGGACCGAGGTGGACCCCGACGTCCTCACGACCGTGGCGCTGGCCTGCCGCGACACCGAGCGGCTCCGGTTCGCCTACACCGCCGCCGACGGGCGGCGCACCCACCGGCACGTCGAGCCGCTCCGGCTCGTGTCGCTGGGCCGCCGCTGGTACCTCGTCGCCTACGACCTCGACCGCGCCGACTGGCGCAACCTCCGCGTCGACCGGATCGCGGACCCCGCGGGCACCGGCGCCCGCTTCCGCCCCCGCGAGCTCCCCGCCGCCGACGCCGCCGAGTTCGTCCGCACCCGGCTGGACACCGCGTTCCGCCCCTACCACGTCGAGGTGCTGGTGGACGCGCCCGCCGCGACGGTCCGCGGACGGATCGGGCGCTGGGCCGCCGTCGACGAGGACGGCGCGGACCACTGCCGCGTCGGCATCACGTCCGACTCGCTGGACTGGGCGGCCCTGGCCCTCGGCACGATCGGCGCCGATTTCCGGGTCCTGCACCCGCCCGAGCTCGTCGACCTGCTCCGCGACTGGGCCGGCCGCTTCCACCGCGCCTCGTCCGTCCCCCGCGAACCCCGCGACGGCTAGCCGCGGTCGCGGACGTTCACCTCCGCAGGGCGGCCGGGGCGCCCGGACCGCCGATGGCCGGGCCGTCCGGCCAGAGCGCGGCGAGGTCCGACGGGGTGAGTGGGGCCCGGTACGCGGCCCGGAGCACCTCCTGGGACGTCTCGCCGCCGGCCTCGGCGAGGGCCGCGAACCAGTCCATTCCGGCCGGGTACGCCCACATGTAGGAGCGGTGCTCCGGGTTCGTCCCCCGGTCGGCGAGGGCGCCCGCGACGGCCTTGCCCGTCATCCACGGGACGGCCGCGCGCAGATGGGCGGCGCACTCGGCGGCGGGCGTCCCGTCGTTGATCGCGCGATGGACCTGCGCGAGGACGAGCTGCACGTAGTGGCCGAGCCGGATCCGCGCCGCCAGCACCTGGTCGCCCGGCAGCAGGAACAGCGGCCACGCCTGGGCGAGCCCTTCGAGCATCACCTGCTGCGGTGCGTGGACGCTGAGCAGCCGCACCCACGGGACGTCCTCGGCGGAGGCCCGCTCGGTGAGGCTCGCGCTCTGCAGGCCGTGGCCGAGCACCTCGTGCAGCGCGAACTGCCGGGCGCCGGACTCGGTGAACGCGACGTTCGGAAGGTTGAGCCGCAGCCGGACGTCATGGCCCGCGCCGTCCAGCCAGTAGGCCCAGTACGCGTCCACCTCGGCGGTCTCGATGGTCAGCGTGTAGCGGGCGGTGCTGCCCGTCGCCTCCCGGACGGCGGGCTCCAGCTCGGCGGCGGCCTGCCGGATGGCGTCCGGGGCGTCGCGGACGTCCAGGGGCCCTTCCAACCGCCGGAGTTCGGCGTTGGCGCCCGGCCCCCAGCCGATGCCGAGGTCGGCCAGCGCCGCGCGGGCCCGGTCGCGGCGCTCCGCCACGTACTCCTCGGGCCATCCGGCGGTGCCGCACCCCTGCGTCCTGCGGACGTAGTCGCCGAGGGGCGGCCGCTCACCGAGCAGGGCGCCGAGGTAGGCGAGGTCGGCGTCCAGGCGCGCCGCCACCGGCCCGGCGGCGTCCGCGCGCAGCTCCGCGAGCCGGCGGTGGACGGCCAGCCGGTCGGAGGCCGGTTCGGGCTCGGGCCCCTCCGGACGGCAGTCGAAGTCGATGATCGGGGACCCGCCGCGGGCCGTCTCGTGGGCGTTCCACGCCCGCAGGACGCGTTCGGTCTCGTCGCGCAGCCTCATGCACCACGTCTACCGCACCGGCGCCGCAGGGCGGCGGCGACCGCGCTCACCGCGCGACCAGCCGGCGGAGGGGCGGCAGAGGGGCGGCGACGGTGGCCGGGGGTGGCGGGTGGTCAGTGCCGGGTCAGCGCGGCCAGGCGGCTCTCGGCGTACTTCCTCATTTCCTTGTCGTTCAGGGAGTCGGCGACGTCGCGCCCCCGCTCGTACGCGGCGGCGGCTTCGCCGGCGGCACCCGCGTCGCGGAGGGAGCCGGCGAGCTTGCACAGCGTCCAGCCCTCCATGAGGCGGTCGCCGAGCCGGGTCGCGATGCCCAGAGCGGTCTCCAGCGCCGTCCTGGCCCGCTCGTGGTCGCGGTGCTCGCGCGCCACCTCGCCCAGGTCGTACCAGGCCCAGCCCGCCGCCCGCAGGTCCTCGACCTCCTCCGCGCGGCGGGCCGCGCGTTCGAGGAACTCCTCCGCCGTCCCGTACTCCTTCTGCTTGCGCGCGCATCGCGCCCTGCCCTGCAGGGCGTCGAGCTCGATGCCCGGGTGCCCCTGGGACGCCTCGATCGCCTCGTCGTACCGGGCCACGGCGGCGTCGAAGTCTCCCCGCCGCAGTGCCATGTCACCGAGGTTGCACAGGTTCCAGGCGCGCAGCTCGGGGTCACCGACCTCCTCGGCGATGGCGAGGGCCTCCGCGAAGGCCGTCCGCGCGCGATCGTCGTCGTCGCGGCGGCGGCGGCACACACCGAGGCCGTCCCACGCCCAGCCCTCGTCGCGGCGGGCGCCGACGGCGGCGGACGCCTCCCTGGCCTGCTCGAACAGGGTCTCCGCGCGGTCGAACGCGCCCGCGTGCCGCGCGGCGTGCGCCTGGTCGAGCAGGCTGCTCGCGGCCAGCACCCGGTCCTCCGCGGCGACCGCGACGGCGTGCAGGCCGAAGGCGATCCCTTCGGCGCGGGCGTGGTCGTGCTCCGCTCGCGCGCCGGCGTACGCGGCCTGGAGCAGCTCGACCTGCGGCCGGCGGATCATCGCCTCCTGCAGCGACCGGACGGACGGGCGGTCCGCCGGCTCCTTGGCGAGCGCCCGCGCGACGATGTCCCGCAGCCGGCCGGGCAGGCCGGACAGGTCCGGCTCCATCGTGAGGATCTGGTGGACGAGCGCCGGGATCGTGTCCGCCGGGAAGCAGGGCCGGCCGGTCGCCGCGTGGGCCATCACGGCGCCCCAGCCGAACACGTCCGCCTTCCCGGTCGGCCGCTGCTCGGCCAGCAGCTCCGGCGCCATGTAGCGCAGCGTGCCGATCGGCATCGTCGTGATCCGGGTCCGGTCGAGGTGGTGGGCGACGCCGAGGTCGATGAGGACCGGCCTGCCGCCCGGCATGATGATGTTGGCCGGCTTGACGTCCCGGTGGACGAGACCCGCCCCGTGAACGGCCTCCAGAGCGCGCGCGAGACCGAGCCCGAGGCGGTCGAGGTCCTCCGCCGCCAGCGGCCCTTCCGCGATGAGCGCTTCCAGGGGCAGTCCCTGGACGTACTCGGTGACCAGGTACGGCTCCGGGCCCGCGAGGTCGGCCTCGACGAACGCGGCGACGTGCGGATCGTCGACCTTCCGCAGGGCGGCCGCCTCCCGCTCGAACCGGCGGTGCCCGCTCTCGCTGCCGACGGTGACTCCGTTCATCGTCTTCAGCGCGACGATCCGCCCGTCCGGCGCGCGCCCCAGATGGACGGTGCCCATCCCGCCGGCACCGAGTTCGGCCAGCAGCTCGTAGCGCCCGAACCGTCGTGGGTACATCCGGCCCCCCGCCTCATATGCCAGGACATGTGCGGACACGGTAAACCCGCTGGGGCCGGTGGTCCCCGGCGCCACGCCACGGCACCCGACCGAACGCGGTCACCGCCGGCGGCGTCAGAGGTCGATCCGGGAGCCCATCAGGACGGTGCGGGTCTCCGGCAAGGCGAAGGACTCGGCGCGATTCGCGGCGTTGCGGGCCAGCGCCAGGAAGAGCCGCTTGCGCCACCGGCGCATGCCGGGCGCGCGGGTGAGCCGCAGCGCCCCGTACGACAGGAAGTAGGAGGCCCGGTCGGGGTCGAAGCGCAGTTCGGCGCCGGGCAACCGGGCCGCCCGGCGCAGCTCCGCCGGCAGGTCCTGGTGGTCCTGGAAGCCGTGCCGGACGGTGACGTGGACGATCCCGTCGTCGCTGTACCCGAGGTCGTCGATGCTCAGCCGCTGGTCGACCGGGATGTACGGGACGTTCTCCGACACCATCGAGACGATCACGACGTGCTCGTGCACGACGTGGTTGTGCTCGAAGTTGGCGCGCAGCGCGATCGGCGTCGTCATCTTGGTCGGATGGGGGAAGACCGCCGTGCCGGGCACCCGCCGGACGCCGTCCCGGTGCAGCTTCTCGATGAACTCCGGCAGCGGGCCCTCCTTGGCCGTCCGGTGGGCGGTGACGATCTCCCGCCCGCGCTCCCAGGTCGTCATCAGCGTGAACACCGTGAGCCCGATGAGCAGCGGCAGCCAGCCGCCGTGCGTGACCTTGGTGAGGTTCGCGGAGAAGTAGGTGATCTCCGCGCCGCCGACGACGATCCCGGTCAGCGCGAGCTTCCAGGCCGCCCACCGCCAGGCCACCCGCGCGATGACCAGGAACAGCGCGGTGGTGATGAGGAAGGTTCCGGTGACCGCCATGCCGTACGCGGTCGCCAGGCGGCTGGACGAGCGGAAGCCGAGCATCAGGATCAGCACGCCGGCGAACAGGATCCCGTTGATCGCCGGCAGGTAGACCTGGCCGATCTCGCGCGGCGAGGTGTGCTTGATCCGCAGCGGCGGCAGGTAGCCGAGCCGGACGGCCTGGCGCGACACCGAGAACGCGCCGGAGATCACCGCCTGGGAGGCGATCACGGTCGCGGCGGTCGCCAGCACCACCATCGGCAGCCGCGCCCAGTGCGGGTACAGCAGGAAGAACGGGCTCCTTACGCTGCGCGGGTCGTCGAGGATCAGCGCGCCCTGGCCGAGGTAGTTCAGCGTCAGCGCCGGGAACACGACCGCGAACCAGACCCGGCGGATGGGGCCCTTCCCGAAGTGGCCCATGTCGGCGTACAGCGCCTCCGCGCCGGTGATCACGAGGACGATCGCGCCCATCGCGATGAACGCGGTGTAGGGGCGGTCGGCCGCGAACTCGACGGCGTAGGACGGCAGCAGGGCCCGGACGATGGCCGGCCGCTCGACCACCTCCGCCAGGCCGGCCGCCGCCAGCGACGCGAACCACACCAGCATGACCGGGCCGAACAGGCTGCCGACCCGGTGCGTGCCCCAGCGCTGGACGAGGAACAGCAGCGCCAGGATCGTCGCCGCGACCGGCACCACCACGTGCGACAGGCCCGGCGTGCTCACCTTCAGGCCCTCCACGGCCGACAGCACCGAGATCGCCGGGGTGATCACGCTGTCGCCGTAGAACAGCGAGGCGCCCAGCACCCCCACCCCCATCGCCACCGCGGCCCTGCCCCGCACGTCGCCCAGCACCC
Organism: Actinomadura nitritigenes; assembly: GCF_017573545.1. GTDB lineage: Bacteria > Actinomycetota > Actinomycetes > Streptosporangiales > Streptosporangiaceae > Spirillospora > Spirillospora nitritigenes. The sequence goes on from NZ_JAGEOK010000028.1 coordinate 58,058, forward strand.
TCCGGACCAGGGCGGCCAGCGCCATCACGCCGCCCTCGCCGTCGTTGTCGGCCCGCAGGATGAGGGTCACGTACTTGAGCGACACGATCACCGTGATCGTCCAGAACACCAGCGAGATGACGCCGTGGACGTCGCTGTGAGTGGGGTGGACGGTCCCGTGGTCGATCGAGAACACCGTCTGGAGGGAGTACAGCGGGCTGGTGCCGATGTCCCCGTAGACGACGCCCAGGGCGCCCAGCATGAGCGCCGCGCGTCCTTTCGTCCCGGGCGCGGAGGTGCCGTGCCCGGCCGCCGCCGGGCCCGTCGACTTCTCCGGGTCGCCCATGGGGCGATACCTATCCGGATCGGCCCCGTATAGGCATCACCGGGGACGGCAGGACGGGCGCGCCCGCCGGACCAGGCGGACCCGGGCCGCTACGGCGTGCGGAATCCGCGGAAGGTCACCCGCTTGCGGACCTCGAAGCCGAGCCGCTCATAGAGGGCGATCGCCCCGGCGTTCTCCTCGGCCACGTGCAGGAACGGCCGCTCGCCGCGGGCCTCGATGCGCGCCGCCAGCGCCCGCACCAGGCGGGCGGCGTGGCCGCGTCCGCAGGCCTCGGGCGCGGTGCAGACGGCGCTGATCTCCGTCCAGCCCGGCGGGCGGAGCCGCTCGCCCGCCATCGCCACCAGCCGGCCGTTCTCGCGGATGCCGAGGTAGGTCCCCATCTCGCGGGTGCGCGGCCGGAACGGCCCCGGCCGGGCGCGCGCGACGAGGTCGAGCATCTCGGGGACGCCGTCCGCGCCGAGTTCGACCACGCCGCCGTCGCGGTCGTGAGGATCGCCGAGGTCGCTGCCTCCGGGCCAGAGCATCTGGAGGCCGTCGAGGACGAAGACCGGCTCCCAGTCCGGCGGCGGGGCCGCCGGGGCGCTGAACATGTCGGCGAGTTCGCCCCGGCCCAGCAGCCGGGCGAGATCACCCCATTCCGCCGCGTCGGGGTCGGCGGACACCGCGGAGAAGGTCGCGACTCCCGGCAGGTAGGTGGCGGCCCGGCCGAGCCGGCGGGCGAGGTGCGCGTGAGCGCCGCGCAGCGACTCGCCCACGGGGTCGTCGAGCGCGACGGCACCGTCCTCCACCAGCATGTTTCCGCACCTCCGGGGGCGTACGCGACACTCCAGGCGACCTGGACGCCACCGGAGGTTACCCGGAATGCCACCGGCGGTTACAAGCCCGCTCGGCGGGGGAAGCGATCATTGGTGCGTGGCGGCGGACGGGACACCCGCAAGGAATGCAGGGAGGGGTGGGTGCGGCGTGTCCGATGGGGAGAAGGGGCGGCCCCCGCGTGAAGGGTCGGTCCCGCGCGCGCTCGGGGCTCCGGTCGTGGTGGTGATGCTCGCGATGGTCGTGCTGGTCGGCGGATGCACGTCGTCCCGCCACTCGTCCACCGGACGGCCCGGCACGGCGGCGACCGCGGTGAAGGCCGAGAACGCCAGGTCCGGCACGCCGGACTGGCAGATCCGGCACAAGGGAGCCGAGCACGAGATCGAGGGATACGCCGATCACGTGAGCGTGCAGCCCGGGGGCTCGTTCCGGCTGTTCGTCTCGACCACGACGTCCGGGTTCACCGCCGAGGCGTTCCGGATGGGCTGGTACGGCGGCGCGGAGGCGCGGCGCGTGTGGCGGTCCGGGCAGGTCGCCGGCACCCGGCAGGCCGCGCCGCGGATCGACCGGACGACCCGCACCGTGTCGGCGCCGTGGCGGCCGTCCCTGACCGTCCCCACGTCCGGCTGGCCCGCCGGCAGCTACCTGATCCGGCTGACCGCCGCGTCGGGCGCCCAGCGGTACGTGCCGGTGACCGTCCGCTCGCCGGACGCCTCCGGGCGCGTCGTGGTGCTCAACGCGACCACCACCTGGCAGGCGTACAACATGTGGGGCGGCTACGACCTGTACAAGGGGCCGTCCGGCGGCGAAACCGACCGCGCGCACGCGGTCAGCTTCGACCGCCCCTACGACGGCACCGGCGCCAGCAAGTTCATGCTCTACGAGCAGCCCGCCATCGCGCTCGCCGAGAAGCTCGGCGTCCCGCTGGCGTACGCGACGGACAACGACCTGCACGCCGACCCCCGCCTGCTGGACGGGGCGCGCGGCCTGCTCACCCTCGGGCATGACGAGTACTGGTCGTCCGCCATGCGGCAGCGCGCGACGCAGGCCCGCGACCGCGGCGTCAACATCGCCTTCCTCGGCGCCAACGCCGTCAACCGCCACATACGGTTCGGCGGCACGCCGCTCGGCGCCGACCGGCTCGTCATCTGCTACAAGGACTCCACGGCCGACCCCATGTCCCGGACGAACCCGGCCGAGACGACGCAGGACTGGCGGCTCCCGCCGAAGCCGCGGCCGGAGAGCGACATCATCGGCATCCAGTACATGTGCTTTCCGGCCGAGGGGGCGTTCACCGTCTACGAGCCCGACTTCTGGCTGTTCCGCGGCACCGGCGTCCGCGCGGGGACGCGCTTTCCCGGCGTGGTCGGCCCCGAGGCGGACGCGGTGAACCGCGCCGGCCCGACGCCGTCCACCCTGGAGGTCGTCGCGCGCTCGCCCATCACCTGCGGGAACGGCCCGGCGACGGCGAACGCGTCCTACTACACCACCCGCAGCGGCGCGGGCGTGTTCGCCACCGGCACCATGCGCTGGGTGTGCGCGATGCGCGGGCGCGCCTGCGGGCACGGCGTCAACGACGCCGGCCGCGCGTTCACCACCCAGGTCACGGGGACGCTCGTCCGCGCCATGGCCGCCGGGCCGCTCGGGCGCACCCACCCGTCCCGCCCCAACTCCAAGCAGCTGGCCAGCGCGCCCGGATAGCCGCCTGCTCGGGCCGGAACCGGCGGGCTCAGCAGAACGGGCGGGCCCCGCGGGCTCAGCGGGCTCAGCGGGCCCGGCGGGCTCAGCGGCGCTCGCCCAGCGCTTCGAGACCGGCGACGAGGACGTCGGCGAGCAGGCGGGCGCGGCCGCCGTCCGGGTCGAGATCGGGGTCGAAGACGGTCACCTGCGCCCCGATCGCCCGCGGTGCGAGGGCCGCGAGGAGGTCGGTCAGTTCGGCGGCGTCGAGGCCGCCGGGGTCCGGGGAGTCGACGGCGGGCATCACGCTCGCGTCGAGGATGTCGACGTCCAGGTGGAGCCAGTAGCCGTCGAGGCCGTCGCGGTCGACGACCTCCAGGATCCGGCGCGCGGCCGCCGCCACGCCCTCCCGCCGGATCCGCGCCGCGGGGACGACCGCCCCCAGGAGCGCGGTGGTCTCGTCAAGCGCGTCGTCGTCGTCCCGGCAGCCCGCATGGGCGGTGTCGGCAGGGGCGAAGTAGGGGCTCAGACCGTCGATGTCGGCGACGGCGGGCCAGTGCAAACCGACCGCGGCGGCGAGGTCCTCCCCCGCCAGGCTTGCGCATCGGTCCGAGTTGCCGGGATGCCGGAAGTCGGTGTGCCCGTCGAGGTGCACCAGGCCGTGGCGTCCCGGCGCCCGCCGCAGCGCGACCCCCGCCCCCACCAGCAGGCTGCAGTCCCCGCCGATCACCAGCGGCACGAGGCCGTCGGCGCGCGCGGTCGCGATGCGCTCGGCGAGCCGCCGGGCGTGCTCCACGATCAGATCCTGGTTGCGGAGCCTGCCCGGTGCGGCGTCGTCGGCGTACCGTCCGGGGAGCACCACGCCCCGCTCGTGCGCGCCGCGCTCGGCGAGGCGCCGGTACAGGCCGGCTTCACGCAGCGCCTCGGGCGCCTTGGCGGTACCGGGCACGCTCGCCGGCGCGGGCGGGCGCAACCCGAGGTTGGTGGGGGCGGAGATCAGGCCGATCGTCATCAGCCGAAGCTACAGCAGCCGGGCGGCGCCGCTCAGGCCAGCGGCTCGTGGTTCGCCCAGGCGACCTTGTACGGGTGCCGCGACTGCCAGCGGCCGATGACCTCGTGGACGCCGGGCGCCGCGAACGCCTTCGCCAGCGCGCCGGCATCGGCCACGCCGACCTGCACGATCGCGGTCGCGACCAGCGCCGGGACGGCCTCCTCGCCGGGCACGGGAATGTGGCGCCGGGCCTCGACCGACTCGGCGGAACCGGTGTCGCGCATGGCGCGTTCGATGTCCGCGAGGTATTGGTCGAGCTCGGCGTCGGACAGGGGCTCGTCGAAGGAAACGATCATTGTGTGCTGGATCATGCGTCGATTCTCGACGGGGACCGCCTCCGGAGTCCAAGACCCGTTCGGCCTCCGGCGATAACCTGGAGGCATGGCCGAGCTGGAGACCCGCGACCTCGAGTACTTCCTAGCCGTCGCCGACGAGCTGCACTTCGGCCGGGCCGCCGTCCGCCTGTCGATCGCGCAGCCGGCGCTGTCGAAGGCGATCCGGCGGATCGAGCACCGGCTCGGCGTCCCGCTGTTCGTCCGCTCCAGCCGGCACGTCGAGCTCACCGAGCCCGGGAAGGCGCTCCAGGAGCACGGGCGGCACGCGCTCAACGCGGTCGCCGCCGCCGCCCGCAGTGCCCGCCGCGCCGCCGATCCCGGCGCCCACCTGCGGCTCGTGCTCAAGCCCGGCGGCGACGCGGGCCTGCTGTCGGGCATCCTCGCCGCGTACGCCCGGCAGCCCGACGCCCGCCGGGTGGACGTCCTGTTCAGCGGCCCCGCCGACCGCACCGACTTCCTGCGGGACGGCCGCGCCGACGTCGGCCTGCTCTACGCGCCGTTCGACGACCTCGACGGCCTGGCCCACGAGACGCTGCACGCCGAGGACCGCGTCGCCGTCGTCCCGTCCGGGCACCGCCTGGCCGGGCGCGCCTCCGTCCGGACGTCGGATCTGGACGGAGAGACGCTGCCGCGCTGGAAGGGCGTCCCCGGAGGCGACGGCACCGGCCCGGAGGTCGCCGACGCCGTCCAGCTGCTCCACATGGTCACGGTGGGCCGGATGATCGGGGTGCTGCCCCGGTCCATGGTCGAACCGCTCCCGCCCGGCCTGGTCGGCGTCCCCGTGACCGATGCGCCGCCCAGCCGCCTCGTCCTCGCCTGGAACGAGCAGGACCGCCGCCCGCTGGTCGCGTCCTTCGTCGCCGCCGCCCTCGCCCCCGAGGCCCGGGACGGCCGGGCGGGCTGAGCCGCCCGGCCGGATGCGCGGGGCGGGCGCAGTAGGGTCGCCGTCATGTCCGCGACCCCACACGCCGCGCACCGCGCGCGTCCGCCGCGCGAACCGCGCTCCCCGGCGGTCCCCGAGAACCTGACGGCGGCCGGATTCGACGACGTCGAGCTGGGCGACGACGGGAAGTACCTGTCGCTGGCCTACGGCGAGGTCCGCCTCACCACGGGGGACGCCGAGGACGTCGAGGACGTGGAATTCGAGCGGTGCCGGTTCGCCCGCAGCAGCATGGCCGGGATGCGGCTCCAGCGCGCCGGGTTCGCCGACGTCGTCTTCGAGGGCTGCGACCTGGCCAACCTGCGGATGTTCAACGCGCGGATGTTCAACGCCGAGGTCCGCAACTGCCGCATGACCGGCCTCCAGCTCACCGAGGGCGGCCTGCGCGACGTGCGGTTCGACGGGTGCCGGGCGGACATGGCGGGCTTCCGGTTCGCCCGCCTGCGGACGGTCGTGTTCGCGGACTGCAACCTGAGCGAGGCCAGCTTCCAGTCCGCCGAGCTGCACGACGTGCGGTTCGAGGGCTGCAGGCTGAGCGGCACCCAGTTCTCGGGCGCGACCATGAGCGGTACCCGCTTCCGGGACTGCGACCTGTCCGGGGTCGCGGGCATCAGGTCGTTCGACGGGGCGATCGTCGCCGCCCGGGACGCGACGAGCCTGCTGGACGTCCTGGCCGCCGACGCGGGCATCACGATCGAAGCCTGACCGCGGCCGGCGCGGTCTCCCGCGCCGGGCTCAGCTCAGCGCCGCGACGGCTGTGTCGACGTCGGCCTCGGTCGTGTAGAGGTGGAAGGCCAGGCGCACCGCACCCTTGCGGACCGACGCCCGGACACCGGCCTCCGCGAGCCGCTCGGCCGCCCCCGCCCGGGTGACGGTGACGATCGCGCTGTCGCCGGACGGCATGCCGAGGCCGGCGCGGAACCGGTCGGCCATCCGCAGGTCGTGCTCGTGGATCGCGCCGACGCCGATCTCCAGGAGCAGCTCCAGCGTGGGCGCGGCCGCGACGTAGGAGAACCAGGGGGCGGCGATGTCGAAGCGGCGGGCGTCCTCGGCCAGCCGCAGCGGCGGGCCGTAGGAGGCGTCGCCGTCACCGGCGTACCAGTTGGCGGCGATCGGGCGGATCCGGTCGCGCACGGCGGGGCTCACGTAGCAGAAGGCGGTGCCGCGCGGGCACATCAGCCACTTGTACGCCGAGACGGCCAGGACGTCGAAGGGCGCCGCGTCGACCGGCAGCCAGCCGACGGCCTGGGTGGCGTCGGCGACGACGAGCGCGCCGTGCGCCCGCGCCGCCGCGACGACCGCGCCGGCGTCGGCGACCTCGCCCGTCGCGGACTGGACCAGGCTGAAGGCGACCGCGTCGGTGCGCTCGTCGATCGCGCCGGGCAGGTCGGCGGGCGGGACCGTGCGCACGTCGAGGTCGTGCACCAGCCATGGGAACAGGTTCGACGTCTGCTCGATGTCGGGGACGAGGACGCGCGAGCCGGGCGGCAGCGAGGCCGCGACCGGGGCCAGGACCTGCGAGGCGGAGGCGCCCACGGCGACGTCGTCGGACGCGACGCCGACCAGCCGCGCGAACGCGTCGCGGGCACGGCCGGTGGACCGGTCCCACTTGTCCCAGCCGGTGGCGCCGCGGCGCCATTCGGCCAGCGCGTCCTGCAGCGCCTCGAACGCCGGCTCCGGCGGGACGCCGTAGCTCGCGGTGTTCAGCCGCCCCGGTTCCGGGTCCCACATACGTACCGCTTCGTCCAGATTCACGCTGCCGACCCTAGAGGAGCGACCGAGTCAGCGGCCTACCGGCGTGCCCGAGCGGGCCCTTCAGCGGTCGTGCCTCCTGAGCCAGTCGACGTAGTCGGGCACGGCGTTCTCGACGTCGTACTCCGGCCGGAATCCGGTGTCCTCGTGCAGCCGGGTGATGTCGAGGTAGTTGGGCCGGGGCCGGTCGGGATCGCGCCCCTCCGGGAGGACGATGTTCGCCTCCGGAACGGCCGCGTTGATCGCGGCGACCACCTCGCTGAAGCGCACCAGCCGTCCGGTCGAGACGTTGTAGACGCGGTGGTTCAGCCGCTCGGCGAGCATGAGCAGCGCGATCGCCCGGCCGCAGTCCTTCACGTAGCAGAGGTCAGTCGCGTCCTCGGCGTACGCGGGCGGACGGGGCGGGGTGAGATCGGGGTCCTCGCCCCGGACCGCCGCGCTGAGCAGGCGGGGAAGCGGGAAGAACGGCGAGTCGGGCAGGCCGAGCGGCCCCCAGATCGTGCCGATCCGCAGGCTCACCGTCTCGAACCCGGCACTGTCGCCGGCCAGCGCGGTGAACAGCTCGGCGGTCTTCTTGAACGCGTGGATCTGGTGCGGTGCCACCGCCGGAAGCGGGACGTCCTCGTGCCAGGGGGACTCCTCCACCCCCGCGTACACGCCGATGGAACTGGCGACGGAGAACCGCCGCACGCCCCACTCCCTTGCCGCCTTCAGCGCGTTGAGCAGGGCGGCGGTTTCGGCGCGCAGGTACTCGACCGGATCGGGCAGGTCGAACGGGCCCGCCGCGAGGTGCACGATGCCGGTGATCTCGTGCCGCTTCCCGATGTCGAGGAACGCGGTCTCGTCCGTGGTGTCCAGCGGTTCGACGACGACCCGGCCGCCGGGCTCGCCGGCGAGGTGCCCCGGCACCCGGGTGGACCGGTGCGCGGTGAGCACGACGGACTCGCCCAGATCGAGCAGTGCCCGTGCCGTGTGCGACCCGATGGAACCCAGGCCGCCTGTTACGAGGATCATTCGTACCCCTGTTGCCTCTGGAGGGAGCCGGTCAGCGCGTGACGGTGTAGTGCAGGTGCAGCACGCGGTCGCCCTGGACCACCGCGTCGGGATCCCCGAGCAGGACCGTCCCGGCGTGGCCGCCGAAGAAGCGCACCCCTTCCCCCAGGACCACCGGGACGACGTCCATCGCCACCTCGTCGACGAGCCCCGCCGAGAACGCCTGGCCGCCGACGTCGCCCGCGCACACACAGACGAGACCGTCCCCGGCGAGTTCCTTGGCGCGCGTGATGGCCGCCTCGACCGAGTCGGCCGTATGGAACGGCGCGTCGGGGAACCTCGCGCGCCACTCCTCGGGCAGCGGCCGGTGGGTGACGACGACGAGCTGCTCGCCGGCGGCCGGCACGCCCGACCAGCCGTCGGTGGTGTCGAACAGGTGCCGTCCGATCACCGTGACCTTGACGGCGTCCCAGAAGGGCTGGACGTAGTCCGCGGACGCGCGGCTGACGCTGAACTGCCAATCGTCGTTGGCGCGCACCACCACGTCACCGTTGCCGTACCAGTCGAACAGCGGCCCCACCGTGTCGTCGGGATAGGCGATGTAGCCGTCCACCGAAACCACGGCCTGCATGACAACCCTGGCCATTCCACCTGCTCCTCGGCTCATCCGCTGGAGATCGCGATCCGCACGCGACCTGGGCGTTCTCCCCTGACCGACGTTAGGCGGGCACCGATCGCCGCTCTTGTACAAAACGGCCATCCCCCGGCCGGAGCATCGGGAGGTAGGACGCGGCGTGATCGTGCCCGCTTCCGCACGCCGCGCCCGTCTGCGCGAGGAGCACGCCCGGCGTCACGCCGACGAGCCGGCGGCACTCGCGGCCGAGGTGCGCCTGGTCGGTGTAGCCCGTCTCGACCGCCCACCGCGCGAGGTCGACGTCCACCGCGTCCTGATCCACCGACGCCTGCACACGGGCGATGAAGCCCTGCAGCCGCAGGATGCGGTGCAGCTCCTTCACCCCGACGCCGACCGCGGCCCGGCATCGGCGCCGCAGCTGGCGCTCGGAGATGGACAGCAGCGCGGGCAGGGCCGCCGGCCTCCCGCCCCGCCACGGCATGAGGTGCCGGACGGCCTCGCCTACCAGCGGGTCGTCCGCACTGGCGGACCTCGCGGCGAACGACTGGAGATGGCCGAGCGCCACCTGCGGCGTCGCGGCGTCCCCGAGCAGATCCGTCAGGCGGCTCAGCCCGCGCCAGATGTCGGTACCCGCGATGTCCTGGTCGACCAGTTCGTCCGCAGGCATACCGGCAAGACCACTGAGCACACCCGGTCGCAGACGCACCCCCACGACCGTGCCCCCTGCCGGGATGTCATGGTAGGTCGCCGTGGTGAGGGGACCGAGCAGCCGCGGCGTCTCACCGAGGACGCACCGCAGCTCGGCACCGCCGTGCGGCACGATCCGCTGCGCAACCGGTTGGTCCCCGACCTGCTGGATCCATACCAACGACACCACCGCCGCGAGCGCCGGCGCCGGCGCCCGCTCCACGTACGACGATTCTCCGGCCACCCGGCCATCCTGCCGAAGAACCCGCCCCGTGCCGTCGAACTTCCGATGATCGACCGTCGCCCCGGGGCAAAGGCATGAGGTGGACACGCTCAGGCGGGGTCCCAGGTGTTTGACCAGGCCCGGCGTCTGCGATCCGCTGGACGTCGATGGCCGGGAGCAGGACGGCCTGACAGCAGGAGTGGACCATGAGCCGGCTGGCGAAGGTGTTCGAGGTCGAACCAGCGGGCCTCAACTGGCCGCGAGCGGTGGTGTTCCTGGACGTGGGCCTGGTGCCGCTGTTCGTCTTCTGGGCGATCGGCCATGAGCAGTACCTTCTCAGTACGCTGTTCGGCCTGCTGTTCAGCGTGCTGTGCGATCCGGGGGGCCGCTACCGGCGCCGCCTGTCGCACATCTGCGTCTTCGCGCTGATCGGTGCGGGCGTGACCGCTCTGGGGTTCGGACTCGGGGCGGCCCCTTGGGGCTGGCCGGTCCTCGCCGCCTTCGCGGTCACGCTGGCGGCCGGGCTGACGATCGCTTTCGGGGCGCACCGCTTCGTCACCGCCCTGCTTCTCAACATCTGGTTCATCGTCACCATCGGCGTGGGGTTCACCCTCCATCGGCACAGTCACATCAGCAGCCACACCTGGGCGCAGGTTCTCGCCTGGACCGGCGGGGCGGCGCTGTGGATCGCGGCGATGTCCATCTGGTGGCTGGTGCGCGGAGGCGACGCACCTCAGCCGTTCGCGGAGATCCCGGGCGACACCGCGCGGAAGAAGCTGACCCGACCGCTGGTCGCCTTCGCCCTGATCCGCGCGCTCGTCATCGCCGTGACCGTCGCGCTCGCGTTCGGACTGGACCTGCCCTACGGCTACTGGATCCCGATCGCGGCCATGACCGCGATGAAGCCGAACCTGGAGCAGGCGACGCTCGTGGCCGCGCAGCGCCTCACCGGCGCGCTGGTCGGCGCCGTCGCCGCCGCACTGCTCCTGCTGGTGCCCGCGAGCGAGCACGGACTCCGCCTGTTCGCGGTAGAACACGGACTCCAGATGGTGGCGCTCGTCCTGTTCGTGCACGGAGCGGGGATCCGCTTCTGGAGCTACACGTTCTACAGCGCGTGCATCGCCGCGGGAGTGCTCATCCTGGTGGACCTCCCGCGGCCCTCCCACTACTCGGCCGAAGGCTTCCGAGTGCTGTGGACGCTGTGCGGTGTGGGCATCAGCCTGCTCGTCATGCTCCTGGCCAAACGCAGCCCCACACGCACAGAGCCATAGCCCGGTACCGGGCATCGCGAGCGTGTTCGCGGCCGCACTCCACGACCTGCGGTTATCGGTCATCTGCCCGGGAATGAGACGGGTCGAGTGGCACTTGCCTCGCAGAACGCCAAGGAAAAACGAAAGTCTACGAGCGGCAAAGCGCGGGATATGAGTTACCCATCCCCGCGCCCTCAGTCGAAAGCCCCGGTCCTGAGCGGCACTGAGGACGGCCTCGCGCCCGAAACCTCCGACCAAGACAGGCCACACGCGGGCGTTCGAGCAGTGGAGGTGAAGATGAGTTCCGTCCGCAGGGAGTCCTGGGCGAAATCGGCGATGAAAGGACCACCCGAGTCCCCGCACGCAGGATGGGCCGGACGAGTGGGCGCCACCGTCGCCTGGCCGTTCAAGATGACGTCGAGCAGAATGCGCTCGGCCTGGCTGGCCGACCGCGTCGTCCGAAGCCCGATGACATGGTTCCGCTTCAAGCCCTTCTTTCTCACCGCCGCCGTCACGCTACTCGCGCTGTGCTACCTGCTCGCAATCATCTGGTCATTCTTGGTGATCATTTTCGACCAGAACGGCCTCTTTCTCAAGATTTGGAACATCACCCCGAATCTGAATGATATCTCCTTCTTCGCCTCCCTGGGCCTGAACACGGCGATCACGGTCGGCGGCGTGGCCCTGGCCACGGCCGCGTGGTTCGGCCGGCGATTTAACCGGGTTTACCGCTTCTACAAGAAGAAGGCCAGGCGCAACGCCAAGGAGCTGGTGCGCGCAGGAGAGATCATTAATCGGGTGGTAGGCCGCGATCGGCTCTGTGACGTCCTCATGGGCGATCTGCGCGACCCCGGCAACAGACGCCCGCATCTCATTATCGGCTCTATCGGAAGCGGGAAGACGGCGCTGTTGGTCAGGTTGGTGGAACGCTTGGCCAAGAAGGGGGCCGTGCCCATCGTCATCCAACTCCGGGATTGCCAGGACATAGAAGACCTGGACTTCTGCGAGTTGGCACAGGAAACGTTCTCCCGCGAGATCGACGAGATTCTTTTTCATAAAGACGAAGCAGACAGGGTCTGGCGCCGGTTGCGGCAGGTTCAGGACAGGGTGGTCGTCCTGGCCGATGGACTGGAGGAGGCGTTGAAGAACGACCCGGATCGGGACAACAAGATCCGGCGGGCGATAGCGAAGGCCGATGACGACCGCCTTCCCCTGGTCATCACCGCGCGCCCGCATGGTTCCCTGCATGCCGTGAGCGCGGCCCTCACCTACCTCGAACCGCTCAACGAGGAGGCGGCACTCCAATATGTCAGCGGCAGCAGCGACTGGCGATCCGACCCGAGGCGCCTGGACTGGGTGATCGAGGCCGCCAACGTGGCAGAGGCCCCCATATATTTGGAGATCGCAAGGGAACTCGAGGAGAAGAGCCTCCTGGCACAGGTGACGGAGGCTGGCGACGAACTGTCGGACCCTCACGACACGGACGAGTGGGCACTGCGCACCGACCTTCTGGACGCCTGGGTCGACGCCCTCATCGACGGTGAGATATACGACGAGATAACGCTGACGCCGGAAAGCCGCGCCATGGTCATCGAGAATCTGTCGGCTCTCGCGTGCATCGGGCTCAGGAGCAACAACGCGATCGTGCCGCTGCACACCGATGCGGACTCAGACGAGGACAAACCGCAAGAAGCGACGGAGCGGCCGAGATCGTCGTACGCCGCCCAGGCCGGGGACGCCATCCTCGACGGCTCGGACCCGTACCTGCGCATCGAACCGATCATGAAAAGTCGACGTAGAAAGATCGTCTCGTTCGACAAAAGAGAAGGTGACAGCCTCGAGGGCGAGGATAGCTGGCAAATTAGACAGGGCCACGTGGACATGCAGGCACTCCAGATGAATGAGGGGCTCGCCGTCGCATGGGGCGCCCGGATGGGATTGGTAGAAAATCTGGGCAATCGCGTCCGGTTTCACCACACGGTGATGCAGGCCTTCCTGGGCTCACGCTTCCTGGAAGCGTTCATCGAAGAGGACGGCGTGCACCCGACACAGCTCAACAGCGACTTCTTCGATTCCGCCCTGCAGAACCCGGGACGCGAGCTGATCATGGCCCTGATCTTCTATTCACGCTCCCACACACTCGAGTGTAAATGTGACGATGAAACCAACCCGATCTGCCCGATCGCCGCAATGAGGGATCGACTGATGGAAGCGGCGAATGATCTTTTGAAGGGCACGGAAGAGACGTTCCGAGATGCTATGGGGTTGGGTGAGGCCGCAGGCGGTCGAGCTGTGCCGAAGGCGGCTCGGCGCGAGGGTGGAGCAGAGGTGGTGACGTACACCACAACGCTCAAGGTCGACCGCACGGGTCAATGGCCTCTCCACCGGACCGCCGTCGATCAACTCCAGAGGATCAAACCGGCCGCGGGAGGCGATGGTGCCGGCCCCGACCGCCCTCCGCTGTCCTTCAGTGGCCAGCACGACCAGCGGGTGAAGGCGCTGGAGATGTACGCCGCCGCGCTCGACATCGACAGCTTCGACGAATGGTCCCAGCACAGGAAATGCGCCGAGCACATCAATGAAAAATGGCGTCTTGTTGGAAGGGAGTCTGAACCCGAGCAGGAGCTCGACGCCGCCAAAATGGCGCTCATCGAGAGGATGGGAGCGTCCGCCAGGCTCGCGGACAGGCATCGGACATGGCTGAAAAGCCACAACAAATACGCAACCGCCTACGACCTGATGCTGGAGATGGGAGCCGATGATCGTGCACGGGCCGTGCGTCTTGCAATCGCCCAGGAGATAGGCCGGGGCGGCAATGCGGCCTACACTGATCTCACCCCGAGGCCACTCGACTCTGACGGCGACCAGGAGTCGCAGTCTCTACTGTCTCCAACGGCTGACTTCCGGGAGTCCGAATATAATTTTACACCCCCACCCGGCGAGGGTAGGGCGAAACCTGACAAAAGAAGCGTCTCGAGGGTTCCGCCACCACCCTGGGGTGAGCGGGTGCACCGAAAGTTGGAGAGGGATGAGTTCCGGGAGAATCGACGCTGGGAAGTGTACCGAGCACGCAATGAGCAAAAAGAGAGGGAGGTCAGCATCAATCGCCGGGTGATGGTCGCCTGGATTCTGCCCATGTTGGTACTCCACTCCGACATGATGGATCACAACGACTCCCCGCAGCGATATCTCACCGAGTGGGTGAGACGCGCCGTTCATAAGGAGAAAGATCCGGCAGGGGAGGAAGATGAACTGCCCATCCAACGGCTACAGTTGGCCCTTGCGCAAGGATTCAAACAGGCGGCCAACAACCGGCCGCGACGGGGTCATTCCACAGCGGCGCGTACTTTTCTCCGTGAGCGGACGCTCGAGTTGCTTCGGGGCACCCACTTCTGGTTCGCGCGAATGACGCTGCTGCAGGCGCTGACGCTGTGGGATCTGCGGAGCGATCCGCTCCAGGAGCAACCGATGCGCGGCCGCGGCTCCCAGCCCTCCAAGCAGGTGAAGAGCTGGCTTGAGGAGCGTATCGGGCCATACGGCGACGTCGGGCGGGAAGCCGAACGGCACCCCCTGGTCCTCGAGGCCGGAAGGCTCGCCCGCAGAACGCTCCAATCCGGGCGACCCGACCTGTTCATGTGGATGGACGAAGTCGATGTCGTCTCACGAATCGGTTCGACGAACCCGTCCCTCAACGAGCCCCGCATCCACAACCGGTGGATCGCGCCTTCGGCGGGATGGAGCACGCTGGACGCCCGGTCGCTCCAACTGCTCGCTGACGTCCTGGTGATGACGGTCCTTACCCAGGACCGTGGAGATGATTCGAATTGCGAAGCGCTGCTGCGGCAGGCGGACAGGTACGGCGAGCCCTTTCTCCCGGTGTGCCTGGCCAAGGATCGCGCCCCGCTTTCACCTCAGCGGACGGTCGCTCTGAAGCAATCCCAGCATGCCGGCGACAACTGCGCGGACGGGTGTCCGTTCAGGCTGTGCCCGTACCCGCCGAAGGGGCCGGAATGCCGTGTGGAACTGAGCGAGCTGTTCTGCAGTTACCAGCGCAGTCTGCTGAACAGGTGGCAGCCCGCGGCATGGCTGCACTTCCGGTTCCGCCGTAGAGGCCGCTGGCAGCGAAGGGTGTCGATCACCGAGTTGCGCTTCTTCTGGAGCGAGATGCGGCAACGCGCCCGCGACCAGGCTTGAGCAATCCGTCAAGGCGCCTGTGCGGCATGGTCCGCAGCGGCTCGGAGAACGCCTCGATCCGCGCCGTCGAGGACCTGCGCACCTACGGGGCGCTCAGGCGCGCCTGGAGCCGAAACGGATGGAGACGTTCAGGCCGCCCTCGGCGCGTACGGTGGCGGTGAGAGTGGCGCTGTGGGCTTGGGCGACGGCGTCGACGATGGCAAGCCCGAGGCCGTAGCCGTCGCGGCGCCCGTGGCGATCAGGCGCAAGCCTCTGGAAAGGTTGCAGGAGGCGCTGGACCTGGTCGCCGGGGATGACCGGCCCGCTGTTGGTGACTTCGAGGACCACCTGCGCGCCGGAGGTCCGCGTCGTGATCTCCAGGTGGCCGCCTGCGTGGTTGTGGCGGATGGCGTTGTCGACGAGGTTGGCGACGAGGCTTTCGATCAGTTTCGGGTCCCCGGCCGTCACCGCGGGCGTCAGGTGCTCGACGATGTCGATGCCTCTCTCCGTTGCCTGGTCGCGGCGGATGGCGAGCACTTCTTCGACGACGTGGGCGAGGTCGAAGCGATCCCAGCGGGCGACGCCGCGCTCGCTGGTGGCCAGGGCGAGCAGTGCTTGGACGAGCCGCTCCTGGTGTTCGCCGAGGGCGAGGGCCTCCTGGCAGGCCGAGCGCAGGGTGCCGGAGTCGGTATCGGGGGCGGCGAGGGCGACTTCGAGGAGGGTGCGCTGGCCGGTCAGGGGGGTGCGCAGTTCGTGGGAGGCGTTGGCGACGAAGCGGCGGTGGGCGTCGAAGGAGGCTTGGAGGCGGGCGAACAGGTCGTCGAGGGTGCGGCCGAGTTCGGTCAGCTCGTCCGTCGGCTCACCGAGGTCGAGGCGCCGGTGGAGGTCACCGGCGGAGATGATCCTGGCGGTGGCGGTGATGGTGCGCAGCGGGTGCAGGAACCGGCCGGCGACGAACCAGCCGAGGGCCAGGGCGACGGGAACCAAGATGATCAAGGCGACGGCGGAACCCGTGAGGAGCTGGGACAGGCCGATCCCGCGCCCGGCTCCGGTGGTCACGCCCGACGAGGGCCGGCCTTTGGGTGTGGCCCCGTCGACGCTGACGAGCGGGACGAGCACGAGGACGAGGACGAAGACCCCGGCGGCGTAGATTCCCGCCGCGTACGCGAGCGCGAGCCGCGTCTGCAGGGACCTTCTGGCGAGCTGCTGGGAGGTCATGGCGATCCGATGCGGTAGCCGCCTTCGCGGATGGTCTCGATCACGGGCGGCTCGCCGAGCTTGGCCCGCAGCCGGTGCATGGTGTGCTTGACGGCGCTGCTGAAGGGGTCGGCGGCCTCGTCCCAGACGCGTTCGAGCAGTTCCTCAGCGGAGATGACCAGGCCGGGCGCGGCGAGCAGGCACTCGAGCAGGGCGAACTCCTTGGGGCTCAGCTCGAGGCGCCGGCCGGCCCGGAACGCGGTGCGGCGGGCCGGATCGAGAGTGATGTCCCCGCTTTCCAGGGTGGGCGGGAGCGGCGGTGCGGCCCGGCGGCCCAGAGCGCGGACGCGGGCGACCAGTTCGGCGAACGCGAACGGTTTGGGCAGGTAGTCGTCGGCGCCGAGGCCGAGCCCGTCGACGCGGTCCTCGATCGTGCCGGAGGCGGTGAGCATCAGGACGCGGGTCTCGCAGCGGGCGCGGGCGAGGCGCCGGCAGATCTCGTCCCCGTGGACGCCGGGCAGGTCCCGGTCGAGGATCACCACGTCGTAGCGGGTGACGGCCAGGCGGTCGAGGGCGGCGGTTCCGTCGAGGACGACGTCGACGGCCATGCCCTCGTGGCGCAGTCCGGTTCCGATGGAACGGGCGAGGACCTCGAAGTCCTCGACGACGAGGATCCTCACTGCCGCGCACCGCCGGCCGTCGTGCCCGCTGGGCGGCTGCCGGGTCGAGGGGTCATGCTCCGACGATGCCAGATCCCCGGTCTCAGCCCGGTCGCAGCCGCTGCGACCGGGCTGGAACCCGGTGCCGCGTACAACCGTCGGCATGATCGCATCACGAACCGTAAGCGCGCCGCGATGAGCGCCCAGGGGATCGTCGTCGCCGGACTGCGCAAGAGGTACGGGCGGGCCCTTGCTCTCGACGGCATGTCCTTCGCCGTCCGTCCGGGTGCGGTGACCGGATTGATCGGGCCGAACGGGGCCGGGAAGTCCACCACGATGCGGGTGATCCTCGGCCTGGATTCGGTCGATGAGGGCACCGCGCTCATCGACGGGAGGCCGTACCGCGGACTTCGGCATCCGCTGAAGCATGTCGGTTCGCTGCTGGACGCGGGGGCGCTGCACGCCGGCCGCAGCGGACGCGACCACCTGCTGTGGCTGGCGCACTCGCAGGGCCTGGACGCGCGGCGGGTGACGCAGGTGATCGAGCAGGTCGGGCTGGCCTCGGCCGCCCGGCGCAGGGCCGGAGGCTACTCGCTGGGGATGCGGCAGCGGCTCGGGATCGCCGCGGCCCTGCTGGGCGACCCGCCGATCATCATGCTCGACGAGCCGTTCAACGGCATGGATCCCGACGGCATCGTCTGGATGCGCGGCTTCCTGCGGTCACTGGCCGCTCAGGGCCGCGCCGTGCTGGTCTCCAGCCACCTGATGAGCGAAGTGCAGGACACGGCCGATCACCTCGTCGTGGTCGGGCGCGGGAAGGCCATCGCCGACGCCGCCGTGGCCGACCTGATCGCAGCCGCCTCCGGTGACCGGGTGGTCGTTCGGACCACGGCCGGGGCGCACGCGACGAGGGTCCTCGCGCATGCCGGTGCGACCGTTGCGGCCACCGGACGCGACACCGTCACCGTCTCGGGGTTGCCCGCGGATCGGATCGTGACGCTGCTCAGCCAGGGCGCGGTGCCGTTCTCCGAGGTGTCGGCCCACCGAGCCACCCTTGAGGACGTCTACCTGGACCTCACCCGCGAGGCCGTCGAGTTCCGTGCCACGTCCACGGAGGTGACACGGTGACTCCTGCCGTGACGTCTCCTCGTCCCGGCCGGCGCGTCGGACGGGACGGTTTCCTCCAGGTGCTGCACGCGGAATGGACCAAGTTCCGAACCGTCCGCAGCCGGCTGATCGGCATGGTGGCCGCGGCACTGCTGTTGCTGCTGTTCGCCGTGCTCACCGGGGTCAGCAGCGATCAGAAGGGTTCGCCGCCCGTTCCGATCGGGCCGGGCGGCGAGCCGGTGACCGACAGCTTCTACTTCGTGCACCAGCCGCTTTCCGGAGACGGCGGCATCACCGTCTCGGTCTCCGCGCTCGAAAGCAGCATTCCCCAGGGCCCCGGGGATCTGCGGCACGGCACCGTGCCGTGGGCGAAGGCCGGCCTCGTCATCAAGCAGAGCACTCACCAGGGATCGCCCTACGCGGCGATCATGGTCACCGGCGGCCACGGTGTTCGCATGCAGGACGCCTACGTCAACGACAGGGCCGGCCCGCCCGGCCCCGTCTCCGCCGAGTCCCCCCGCCGGCTCCGGCTGGACCGTTCGGGCGACACGATCACCGGCTATGCCTCCACCGACGGTGCGCACTGGACCAGGGTGGGCACCGCGCGGGTGAGCGGGCTCGGACCGACCGCGCAAGTCGGGCTGTTCGTCGCGTCCCCGCCCGCCGTGCAAGGCATGGGGACGGCCGGCAGCGTGTCGACGGCCGTCTTCGGGGACCTTCGCTTCCGCGGAGGCTGGGCTGGCGGCAGGTGGACCGGCGACCAGGTGGGGCCCGAATCCCCCAGCTTCGCCGGCTACCCGGAGAACACGTCGGGTTCGGTCACGGGATCTGACGGACGGCTCGCGGTGACCGGCGCCGGCGACATGGCACCCGCCGACCGGGAGACCCTGCCGACCGGCGGCACCCTTCGGGACCTCCTCACCGGCACGTTCGCCGCACTGATCGCGGTGATCGTCGTGGGGGCGCTGTTCATCACCACGGAATACCGGAACAAGATGATCCGCCTCACCCTGGCCGCGAGCCCGGGGCGGAGCCGGGTGCTGGCCGCCAAGGCGATCGTGTTGTGGGTCGCCACCTTCGTCACCGGGCTGCTCGGGACGGTCGTCGCGGCTCCGCTCGGTGAGCGGCTCGCCCGCCACAACGGCGTCTACATCTTCCCGGTGCCGCTCTCAACGGAACTGCGGGTGGCGTTCGAGACCGCGGCGCTGCTCGCGACCGCCTCGGTCCTGGCCCTCTCGGTCGGCGCGATCGTCCGGCACGGCGCCGGCGCGGTCACTGCCGTCATCCTGGCCATCGTGCTGCCCTACATCCTGACCGCCATCCCGTTCATGCCCGCGAGCGCGGCGAACTGGCTGACCCGGGTGACACCGGCGGCGGCCTTCGCCGTCCAGCAGACGCTCGTGGAGTACCACCAGGTGGCAGGCCACTACACGCCCTACAACGGCTATTACCCGCTGGCGCCGTGGGCCGGGTTCGCCGTCCTGGCCGCTTACGCGGTCGCGAGCCTGGTCGCGGCCGCCGTCCTGCTCGGCAGGAGGGACGCATGAAGCTCGCGCTGCGCGCGGAATGGACGAAGATGCGGACCGTCGCCGCCCCGCTGTGGCTGCTGCTCGGCACCGTCGCGGCGACGGTGGCCCTCAGCGCCGGCGCGACGTCGGTGGCGAACTGCACGGCCGGCGGCTGCGGCGGTGACACGACCAGGCTGACCCTCACGGGCGTCTACCTCGGCCAGGCGCCGGTCGCCGTCCTGGCGGTCCTGATCATCAGCGGGGAGTACGGCTCCGGCACGATCCGCGCGACCCTGACGGCGGTGCCGAGGCGGATGACGGTCCTGGCGGCCAAGGCCGTCGCTCTCACCGGCGCCGTGGCCGTCGGCGGGACCGTCGCCGTCCTCGGGGCGGTGCTCGCCGGGCGGCTCGTCCTGCCCGACCTCGCCGACCGGGCCCTGTCACCGTCCAGCGGCCCGACGCTGCGCGCGGTCGTCGGGACGGTCCTCTACCTGATCCTGATCGGCCTTCTCAGCCTCGGCGTCGCGACCGCGGTCCGGGACTCCGCCACCGGCATCGGCGCCGTCCTCGGCCTGCTCTACATCGTCCCGATCGTCTCCCAGACCGTCAGCGACCCCGGCTGGCAGCGGCTGCTGGAGAAGATCGCGCCGATGAGCTCCGGACTCGCCATCCAGGCCACCACCGATCTCGGAAGCCTGCCCATCAGCCCCTGGGCCGGGCTCGGCGTGACCGCCGCGTGGGCCGCCGCGGCGCTCGTGGTCGGCGGTCTGCTGCTGCGCACGCGCGACGCCTAGAGCCGCGGCACGTGCAGGGACCAAGCGCGGGGGTTCCATCCAGCCTGATCAGGCCGGGGCCCGGGAGCCACATCCTGGTGGGGCTTCTCCGACGCCGCTGGCGAACACAGCGGGCGGCTGGGCGTCGATCGGCCACGGCGCGGCCGTTGACCCGGGCGTCCAGCCTGATCAGCGCCTTTCGGCCGTGGTCCAGTGCCACAAGCGCGGTGCTCTCCGACACCGCCTGCGCGGCCCGCGTGTAGGCGTCCAGGGCGGCTCTACTCCTTGAGCACAGCGTCGCCCGGTTCCCTGCCGGCGGGGCCGACACCGAGGAGGAAGGGAGGCGACATCAAGATCGTGTGAACTGCCACGCGCCGATTATGCGGGGAAACCCGCGCTCATGACCGGCCGGCCCGCCGAACGCCTCCGCCCGTACGTCCGGCGCCGCACACCCACGGCACCGAACGCTCTACGAGCAGGCGATGCGGGCGGGCATTCAACTGCCGAGGGTGCGCTTTTGCGGGTGGATCGTCTCGCCGCGGGCGAGCATGTCAACGAACTGGGTGATACGGCGGGCTCGGGTCTCGGCGCGTTTGGCGTTCGTGATCCGATAAAGAACGGCGTAGCGGTTCTGGGAGGTGAGAATGTCGAACATCGCTTGTGCCCGGGAATTCGCGGCCAATGCGGCGGACAGGTCGGCCGGCACCTCGATGCCGGCCTGTCCCGCGTAGGCCGCCTCCCAGCGGCCGTCGGCCTTGGCGCGTTCGACCTCGGCCATCCCGGCGGGATGCATCCGGCCCTCGCCGATCAGACGGGTGACGATGGAAATGTTCCGCGCCGACCAGGGACTCTGCCTTCCGCGAGGGGTGAAGCGCCGGCAGAAGGTGCTCTCATCCCGCCGCCGCAGCCGACCATCGATCCAGCCGTGGCACAGGGCTTCGTCGAGCGCCTGGTCATAGGTCAGGCTGGTGGGCCGGGTCGTGTTCTGCTTGGCGAGGACCAGCCACACTCCTGCCGAGCCGTCGTGGTGCTCGCCGAGCCACTCCCGCCAGGCCCGGGCATCGGTAACGGTCAGTTCCGGTAGTTCGTCGCTCATCGTCACGTGCCCCTGATGATCACCAATTGGGGTCGCCCGGGATCTCGCCGCATACGCGCACCGGACGCGTCATTACAGATCGTCAGCGCCTTCACCAGGTCTTGCCGGCCGGCTCCCGGATCGTGTGGTTGATCCGGTTGAAGAAGTTGGTGAGCGCGATGTTCAGGATGATCGCGGACATCTGCTTCTCGTCGAAGTAGGTGGTCGCAGCGTCCCAGATCTCATCGGTCACGCCCGGCGCGCCGTCCTGGATCCGGGTGGCCGCCTCGGCCAGCGCGAGCGCCGCCCGCTCCTCCTCGGTGAAGAACGGGGTCTCGCGCCAGGTGACCACGCTGTGCAGCCGCTCGTCGGTCTCTCCGTGCTTCTTCGCCGTCTGGACGCCGGCGAACACGCACGGGCTGCAGCCGTTGATCTGGCTGGCCCGCAGATGGACCAGCTCGAGCACGAGCGGGTCGACGCCACCGGCGTGAATCGCCTTGTGGAGATGCTGGATCGCAGTGATCAGGTCGGGACTCGCCACGCTCTTCATGCGTGCTTCCATGGGCCCTGCTCCTCGTCGGTCACGTGCGTCCACCCAGGCCCGTCATCTAACGCGCCCTGGCGGAGGCCATCGTCGTCATGGACTTCTCGGCCGGGGGTTCTCGGTCGTGCCGGCGACGCTACGGGATGACCCGGTCAGAAACGGTCCTGGTCATCGAGCAGACTGTTGCCCGTGCTCAACACCTCAGCGCGGCTGCTGCGGCTGCTGTCCCTGCTGTCGGTGCGGCGGTCCTGGACGTGCGCTGATCTGGCCGCCCAGCTCGAGATCACCGAACGGACGGTTCGCCGTGACATCGCCCGGCTACGTGAACTCGGCTACGGCATCGAATCGGAGATGGGCCCATGGGGCGGTTACCACCTCGGGCCCGGAACCAGCATTCCGCCGCTGATCCTCGACGAGGAGGAGGCCCTCGCGGTCGCCGTCGGGCTGCGCACCGCCGCCTTCAGCGGAGTCTCCGGCAGCGACCAGGCGGCCCTGTCGGCGCTGCTGAAACTACGCCAGGTCCTGCCGGCCAGGATCGCCGACCGGCTTGGCGAGCTGGACGCCGCGTTCACCCACACCGCACGACCCGACGACGACCAGATCTCCCCCGCGCTGCTGCTCGACCTGGCCACCGCGTGCCGACGAGGCGAACGCACCGAGTTGACCTACCGCGACCGGGAGGGAACGACGTCCACCCGCCGAGTGGACCCCTACCGGCTCATCTACACGGGCCGCCGCTGGTACCTCCTCGCCTACGACCTGACGCGGCAGGACTGGCGCACCTTCCGTACCGATCGCATCATCGACGCCGCAGCCACCGGGCAGGCCGCCGCCCTGCCCGACCCGCCGGATCCGGCACAGATGGTCAGCACGGGCATCGCGCTGATGCCCTACCCGGTGCGGGTGACCATCCGCCTGGCCGTACCGGCCGATGAGGCCCGCAGGCTGGTGCCGCCGACGGTCGGCGTCCACCACCCGGACGGCGACGACGCCACGATCATCGACATCGGCGGGCCGGACGCCGACGGCCTGGCCCGCTACCTGCTCAGCCTCGGCCGACCACTCCGGATACTGCACCCAGAAGAGGTCCGCCAGGCATTCCTCACCCGCACACAACAGCTCCTCAAGGACAACCAGTAACGAAACCGCTCGCCGAAAGCGGGAGAACTGATCGGCCACACCAAATACCGACCGCACCACCATCGAAGCTTGATGCGAGCCTGCCCGGGCGCGTGCGGGCCATGCGAGCACGGCAGGTGGCGCGTGGTCAGGTGCTGGTCGCCGGGCCGCGCCATCTGGTGCCGGGAGGTCGTGATGACAACGATTAAGGGCCCGACCGGAGTATGCTCCGATCAGGCCCTTGACCTGCGAATCCTGGGTGGAGCTGAGGGGATTTGAACCCCTGACCCCCTCGATGCGAACGAGGTGCGCTACCGGACTGCGCTACAGCCCCGAGGACTCTGTAAGGTTAGCGCACTTCGAGGGGTGCTCGCGCACGGCCGCGTCATTCGCCCACGGCGCGGCGGTCGTCGGCGTACTGGTCGAAGACCTCCTCCGGCGTCACCAGTTCGATGACCTCGGCGGGTTCGGTCTCCTGCTCGGCGCGGCGGGCCTCGATCGCGCGGGCGCGGGCGGCGGCGCGGGCCTCGGCGGCGGCGCGGCGGCGGGCTGCGTCCATGCCGACGGCGACGCGCAGCAGGGTGAGGTGGCCGGCCAGCAGCAGGGTCGGCGGCAGCGTGGCCCACCACGGCAGCAGGCCGGACGCGACGAGAGCCACCGCGGTGACGGCGAGGGCCGCGAGGCCCGACGTGCGGCGGCGGCGCCGCGCGATGACGGCGGCGCGGGTCACCGGGCGGCGGGGCCGCGGGGCCTCCTCGGGCTCGTCGGCCTCCTGCGGCTCCTCCTCGGCGGTCCGGGGCGCCTCGGCGGCCTCCTCGTCGCCGTCGAGTTCGTCGGCGCGCTTGTGGAGGAGCCGGGTGATGCCGGCGTTCTCGGTGTCGCGGCGCAGCCACATGGGTACCAGGACGATGGCCCAGACCGCGACTATGGCGAGGTAGAGGACGGCGCTGCTCACGCGGTCACCGCCTCGGGCCGTCCCAGGGCACGCGGAATCGGCGGGCCGACTTTCGGCGCGCGGGCGTGCAATGGGAGCAGGGTCACGCCCCGCACGGTACGAGCCGGTGTCAGAGGTTGACGAGCATAAGGGGCGGTGTGTCGCGAGATCGATGCCGCCGTTACTCTCCGTTTGCCGAGTCTTCTCGATCGCAGGATTCTTACGCGGCGAAAGTCACTCCGGACTCAAGTGCGCCGGGGAAATGCCTGTTTGCGTTCGGCCAGCCAGCGGGCCCGCAGGCCACCGGGGACGTCCTCGACGGTCAGGGCGTAGCAGATGTGGTCGCGCCAGGCGCCGTCGATGTGCAGATGGCGGCGGCGAATTCCTTCTTCCCGGAATCCGAGCTTTTCGACCACGCGCCGGCTGGCGGCGTTCTCGGGGCGGATATTCGCTTCGAGCCGGTGCAGGCCGACGGTGAAGAAACAGTGGTCGACGGCGAGGGCGACCGCGGTCGGAATGACGCCGCGTCCGGCGACCTGCTTGTCGACCCAGTAGCCGATCTGCGCGGAGCGGGCCGAGCCCCAGACGATCGCGCCGATGGTGAGCTGGCCGGCGAAGCGGTCCTCGTAGGTGACGACCCAGGGCAGGGCGAGGCCCTGGCGGGCTTCGCGGCGCATGGTGTGCACCATGCTGACATAGGGGCCGAGGCCGCTGCGGAACAGCGGCGTCTCGGGGTTGGTGGGCTCCCAGGGGCGCAGCCAGTCGGCGTTGCGGACCCGCAGCTCGCGCCAGGTGGCGGCGTCGCGGTGCCGCAGCGGTCGCAGCCCGACGGGTCCCTCGGTGAGGGTGACCGGCCATCCCCGCAATCGTTCCACGGTTCCATGATTCCCTGGTAGGACCTGCGAACGCCATCCATTGTGGCCCTGAAAATCGTCCGGGGGCGCGCGGGTCACACCCAGCGGCCGGCCTTCATGACGCGGTGGACGGACATGTCGTCGTTCAGGACCACAAGGTCGGCGTCCTTTCCGGGTTCCAGGGAGCCGACACGCGAGTCGATGCCCAGCGCGCGCGCCGGGATGAGGGACGCCGCTACGGCGGCCTCTTCGATGGGCAGGCCGAGGACGGCGACGGCGCGGCGGAACGCGTCCGCCATCGTGATCGTGCTTCCGGCGATGGACGTCCCTCCGGCGAGGGTGGCGCGGCCGTCGCGGACGCGGACGTCCATGACGCCGAGCCGGTAGTCGCCGTCGCCCATGCCGGCGGCGGCCATCGCGTCGGTGATGAGCGCGACCCGGCCGGGGGCGGCGCGGAACGCCAGCCGGCCGACGGCGCCCTCGACGTGCACGCCGTCGTTGATCAGTTCCGCGGTGACGCGGGGGTCGTTGAGGGCGGCGGCGACCGGGCCGCCCTCGCGGTGGTGCAGCGGGCGCATGGCGTTGAACAGGTGGGTCGCGACGGTGGCGCCGGCGTCGAAGGCGGCGCGGGCGGTCGCGCCGGGCGCGTCGGTGTGCCCGACGGCCGCGAGCACGCCGACGTCCACGGCGTCCCGGACGAGGTCGAGCGCGCCGGGGAGCTCGGGCGCCAGGGTGATCATCCGGAGGCGGCCGCGGCCGAGGCGGACGAGGCGGGCGAACTCGGCGCGGTCGGGGTGGCGCAGGAGATCGGGGTCGTGGGCGCCGCAGCGGTCCCGGGCGAGGTAGGGGCCTTCGAGGTGGACGCCGGCGATGATGCCGTCGGCGGCGAGGTCGGCGAGGCCCGTCACCGCGTCGGCGAGCTCGTCGGGCGTGCCGGTGACGAGGCTCGCGACCGTCGTGGTCGTCCCGTGGGCGAGGTGGAAACGGGCGGCCCTTTCGGCCTCTTCGGGACGTCCGGTCTGGTAGGACGCGCCCGCGCCGCCGTGGACGTGCATGTCCACGAAGCCGGGGACGACGTACCGGCCGCCGAGGTCGACGGTCTCGCCGGGGCCGGCCGGCGGCGCGGCGAGGCGGTCGCCGTCGACGTGCAGCGTCCCGGTCGCGACGCCTCCGGGCAGGACGATCCGGGCGTTCGTGAGGTTCGTCATCGGACGTCCAGGATGACCGAGCGGGTGAGGTTCCGTGGACGGTCGGGATCGTCCCCGCGCGCGCGGGCGATCTCGACGGCCAGCCGCTGCGCCCGGACGAGGTCGGCGAGCGGGTCCAGCGAGGTCGTGACCATCGTGCCGCCGGCGCCCGCGACCTGGTCGGCGAGGCCCTCCGGCGGTTCGCCGAACATCCAGGCGACGCGGCCGGGCCCGGCGATCGCGATCGGGCCGTGCCGGTACTCCATCGCGGGGTACGACTCGGCCCACGCGCCCGCCGCCTCGCGCATCTTGAGGGCCGCCTCGTGCGCGAGGCCGATCGTCCAGCCGCGGCCGAGGAAGGTGAACTGGTCCGCGGCGACGGCCGCGGCGGGCAGCGGCTCGGCGGCGGCCCGCTCGGCGTCGGTGATCACTCCGGAGACGTCCTCGCCGAGGTGGGCGCGGAGCAGGACGAGCTGCGTGGTGGCGTAGCGGGTCTGCACCACCGAGCGCTCGTCGGCGTAGTCGAGGACGATGATCTCGTCGGCCGCGTTCATCACCGGCGTCGCGGCGTCGGCGGTGATCGCGACGGTCGGGGTCGTGCCGCGCACGCGTGCCAGCGCGTCCAGGACCTCGGTGGTCGTGCCGGACCTGGTCAGCGCCAGCAGCCGGTCGTAGCGGCGGCCGTCCGGGAACTCGGACGCGGCGAACGCGTCGGTCTCGCCGTGTCCGGCCGACTCGCGGAGCGCCGCGTACGCCTGCGCGACGAACCAGGACGTCCCGCAGCCGATCACCGCGACCCGCTCGCCGCGGCGGGGCAGCACCGGCGCGAGGTCCGCGGCCGTCGCGGCGGCCCGCCGCCAGCGGTCGGGCTGGGACGCGATCTCGGCCTCGGTGTGCCCGCCGCCGCGCTCCGCCATGGACCTCTCCCTCTGCAGCCGTCTGCGTGTTCTTGCTTGTTCAATACCAAGTCTGAGCAGAAAAGACCATAGTGGTGCATCGCTAGAATCCGGTCCGGAGCCGTCCCGCAGGGCCGCCCGCGTACCGGAAAGGGGCCGAGGGCGGCTCCCCGGCGATCACGATCGTGACGAACGCGCTGAACATCGGCACCGAGCTCGCCGTCCGCCCGCACGTGAAGATCGTGCTGACCGGCGGCGTGCCCCGTCCGCAGTCCTACGAGCTGACCGGCCCGCTGGCCACCGGGATCTTCGATCACGTGACGCTGGACGTGGCGGTCCTCGGCGTCAACGGGGTCGCCGTCGAGCACGGCGCGACCTGCCACAACGAGGGCGAGGCGGACGTCGACCGGCTGATGGCCGAGCGCGCCGACCAGGTGGTCGTGGTCGCGGACGGCTCGAAGGTGGGGCGCCGCGCGTTCGCCCGGATCTGCGACACGAGCCGGATCGACGTGCTGGTCACCGACGGCGCCGTCGGGGACGCCGACGTCGCCGCCTTCACCGAGGCCGGCGTCCGGGTCGTCCAGGTCTAGTCCGAGCAGTCCGCGTCCGGACCGTCCCGCCCGCGGGCTATCCGCCGGCGGGGCGGGGGTGGTCGCCGCCGCCGATCTGGTCGACGGCGTGCGCCAGGACGCGGCCGAGGACGGCCATGCCGTCGCGCACGCCGCCGGTCGAGCCGGGCAGGTTGACGATCAGCGTCCGCCCGGCGAGCCCGGCGAGGCCGCGGGACAGGATCGCGGCGGGCACCTTGTCGCGGCCCTCCAGCCGGATCGCCTCGGCGATCCCGGGGACCTCCCGCTCGATGACGAGCCGGGTCATCTCGGGCGTCCGGTCGGTCGGGGTGAGGCCGGTGCCGCCGGACGTCACGACGACGTCGTAGCCCTGCGCGACGGCGTCCCGCAGCACCCCGGCGACCGGCTCGCCGTCCGGCACGACGACGGGGCCGTCCACCTGGCAGCCGAGGTCCTCCAGCAGTTCGACCAGCACCGGGCCGGACTTGTCCGCGTAGACCCCGGCGGCGGCGCGGTTGGACACGGTGACCGCCATCGCCCGGATCATCGGCGCCACACGCCGGTCTTGCCGCCGGTCTTCTCCTCGACCCGCACGTCGGTGATCACGGCGGCCGGGTCGACCGCCTTGACCATGTCGACCAGGGCGAGCGCGGCGACGGAGACGGAGGTGAGCGCCTCCATCTCCACGCCGGTGCGGTCGGCGGTGCGCGTCACGGCCCGGATCGCCACGCCCTCGTCGCGGATCTCCAGCTCGACGGTGACGCCGTGCAGGGCGATCGGGTGGCAGAGCGGGACCAGGTCGGGAACGCGCTTGGCCCCCATGATCCCGGCGATGCGGGCGACCGACAGCGCGTCGCCCTTCGGCATGTCCCCGGCGCGCAGCAGCCCGACGCATTCGGCGGAAAGCCGGACGAACCCGGTCGCGGTGGCGGTCCGGGCCGACACGTCCTTGGCGGACACGTCGACCATGCGGGCCGCGCCCTTGTCGTCCAGATGCGAGAACTCGGTGCCTGTGGCACTCATGGCAACCTCATGACGTCGACGTGCGAACCGGCGGGCAGGGCCTCGGTGTCCTCCGGCAGCGCGATCAGCGCGTTCGCCATGGCGAGCGAGCCGAGCTGGTGGGAGCCCTGCGTCTCCGCCGGGGTGACGGTGTAGTGGCCGCGGTTGGACGACAGCCGGCCGCGCACGAAGTGCCGCAGCCCGGCGGGCGACTTGATGTCCTCGGCCAGGACGGCGCTCACGGTGGGCATCGGTTCGGGCGGCAGTCCCTGCATGGCGCGCAAGGCGGGACGTACGAAAACCTGGAACGAGACGTACGCGCTAACGGGATTCCCCGGCAGCGTGAAGACGGGCGTGCCTTCCAGCAGGCCGAACCCCTGCGGCTTGCCCGGGCGCATGCGCACCTTGTGGAACCGCACGGTGTCGGTGCCGGACAGCACCTCCTTCACCACGTCTCTGGTGCCCATGGACACGCCGCCCGACGTGATGATGGCGTCGGCACGGACGAGCTGGTCCTCCAGCATCTCCATGACCTTGGCGGGCTCGTCATGGACGGTCGCCTGGCGGAAGCCCATCCCGCCCGCCTCCACGACGGCGGCGGTGAGCATGTAGCTGTTGGACTCCCAGATCTGCCCGGGAGCGAGCGGCGTGCCGGGTTCCTGGAGCTCGTCCCCTGTGGAGACGACGACGACGCGCGGTTTCGGTCTTACGACGACGTGGGAGCGCCCTACCGCCGCGACCATGCCGATCTGCGTCGCGCCGAGCCGCGTCCCGGCCTCGACGACGGTCTGGCCCGCGAGGACGTCCTCGCCGGACCGCCGGATGTAGTTCCCCGCCGGTGCGGGACGGCTGATGCGGACGGTCGCGGCGCCGCCGTCCGTCCACTCGACCGGGATGACCGCGTCGGCTCCGGCGGGCAGCGGGGCGCCCGTCATGATGCGGGCGGTCAGCCCCGTCCGGATCGCGGAGACGCCCTGATCGCCGGCCACGATGTCGCCGACCACGGGCAGCACGACCGGTTCCGCCTCGGTGGCCCCCGCGATGTCCGCCGCGACGACGGCGTAGCCGTCCATCGCGGAGTTGTCGAACGGCGGCAGCGGGACCGGCGCGGTGACGGGCTCGGCGAGCACCGTCCCCTGCGCCTCCAGCAGCGCGAGGTCGAGCGGCGGCAGCGCCGCGACGCTGCCGAGGATCTCCGTCAGGTGCTCATCGACCGTTCTCATGCCCACGGTCCCAGTGTGACGGGTCGTCACGCGTCGCCGGAGCCGCCCACGCCGTCCGCGGCGTCATGGGCCTGGACGAACTCGCGCAGCCACGGGATGAACTCGGGCGCCAGATCGGGGCGTTCCGCGGCGAACTGCACCACCGTGCGCAGGTACTCCAGCTTGTTGCCGGTGTCGTAGCGGCGGCCGCGGAACTTCACGCCGTACACGCCGCCGCCGTTCTCGGCCGGCATGTCGGCGAGGGTGCGCAGCGCGTCGGTCAGCTGGATCTCGCCGCCGCGGCCGGGCGGGGTCTTCTCCAGCACGTCGAACACCGCGGGGTCGCAGACGTACCGGCCGATGATGATCCAGTTGCTCGGCGCCTCCTCGGGCGCGGGCTTCTCGACCAGGTCGGAGATGCGCACGACGTCGTCCTCGCCGGTCGCCTCGATGGCCGCGCAGCCGTAGGCGGACACCTGGTCGGGCTCGACCTCCATCAGCGCCACGACGCTGCCGCCGTACTGGCCGCGGACCTCGATCATCCGCTGCAGGAGCTTGTCGCGCGCGTCGATCATGTCGTCGCCGAGCAGCACCGCGAAGGGCTCGTGGCCGACGTGCTGGCGGGCGCAGTGCACCGCGTGGCCGAGCCCGCGCGGCTCGCCCTGCCGGACGTAGTGCATGATCGCGAGGTCGGCGGACTCGCGGATGGCCGCGAGGCGCTCGCTGTCGCCCTTGGCGTTGAGCGCCTCCTCCAGCTCGTAGGCGCGGTCGAAGTGGTCCTCGATGGACCGCTTGCTGCGCCCGGTGATCATGAGCACGTCGCTGAGGCCGGCGTCGACGGCCTCTTCGACGACGTACTGGATCGCCGGTTTGTCGACGACGGGAAGCATTTCCTTGGGCGTCGCCTTGGTGGCGGGCAAGAATCGGGTACCGAGGCCCGCCGCCGGGACGACGGCCTTGAGCACGGGTGCAATGTCGACCATGAAAAGACCCTAGCCATCCGCGAGGACAACAGCGTGCACGACATCGTTTCGAAGACCGACCTCCGCACCGGAATGCTGGAAAGGCGTGCGATCATGACTCCTGAGGAGCGCGCCACGGCGGGCCGGTCGCTGCGCGACGCGCTGCTGTCCGTGCCCGAGATCGAGATGGCGGGGACGATCGCCGCCTACGTCTCCATCGGCACCGAACCGGACACCGGAAGCCTGCTGTTCGCGCTGTGGAAGCGCGGCGCGTACGTGCTCCTCCCCCGCCTGCTGCCGGACGGCGACCTCGACTGGGCGTCCTACGAGGGCCCCGACTCGCTCACGCCGGGCCCGCGCGGATGCCCGGAGCCGACCGAGCCGCCGCGCGGCACGGGAGCCGTGGCCAGCGCGGACGTGGTCCTGGCACCGGCGGTCGCGATCGACCGGACGGGCATGCGGCTGGGCCGCGGGGGCGGGTCGTACGACCGGGCGCTCGCCCGGGTGGGGCCCGCGATCCTGACCGTCGGGCTGGTGTACGACTCCGAACTGGTGGACGAGCTTCCCGCGGAGCCGCACGACCAGCGGGTGCGGGCCGCGGCGACGCCGTCCGGGGGCCTGGTGCGGTTCGGCTGAGGCACCGGCCGTCGTCCGGACGGCGGCGAAGGCGCGGGCGGCGTCCGGAAGGGCGCGTCCGGCGGCGCCCAGCAAGCGGACGACCGGCGTCGTGCGGGCGGCCGACCGGCGTCCCGTGGGCGGCCGCCGGGTGGCATAGGTGTGGCCTGGCAGTTAGCAGTACCTGGCCCTGTGGCCAGTACCGGACGGGCGCATAGGGTGAGAACTGCAAGATCGCGGATCGGGGACCGCGGTCGGACGCGAGGCTCACCGGGAGGTTCCAGATGACGGCGCCGTGGCGGATCCTTTCCCTCCCCCCGCTCGGGGAGGACATCGTGCGGGGCCTGTTCGGATCGTTCGGCGACACCGTGGAGGTGGCGTTCCCGCAGACCAGGGACCGCGCCGGGCTCCTCGCGGCGCTCCCGGACGCCGAACTGGTCATCGGCGACTTCAGCGCCCAACTGAGACTCGACGCCGAGGCGGTCGCCGCCGCGCCGCACCTGGCGTTCGTGCAGATGCCCGCGGTGGGGACCGACAGCATCGACGGCGCCGCGCTGGCGGAGGCCGGCGTGCCTCTGGCCAACACCGCGGGCGCCAACGCGCGCGGGGTGGCCGAGTGGGCGGTCGGCGCCGCCTTCGCCCTGTGCCGCCACTTCGTCTGGGGCGACCGGCATGTGCGCGCGGGCGAATGGCCGCAGGCGGAGCTTCTCGCCCGGGGCACCCGGGAGGTCCATGCGCAGCGCGTGGGAGTCGTCGGCTACGGGGCCATCGGCGCGGAAGCGGCGCGGCTGTTCCAGGCCCTCGGCTGTGAGGTCTCCTACTGGACGAGGCGTCCGCGTGCTTCGGCACCGGTCACCTACAGGGAGCTCGACGATCTGCTCGCCACGTCCGACATCGTGGTGCTCGCCCTTCCGCTCACCGACGAGACGCGCGGACTCATAGGGCCGGAACGTCTCGCGCTGCTCCCCGACAAGGCGCTGCTGGTGAACGTGGCGCGCGGGGGCATAGCGCCCGACGATGCCGTCCTCGCCGCACTGGAGTCAGGACGGCTCGCAGGGGCCGCTCTGGACGTCTTCGACGAGGAGCCGCCTCCGGTCGACCATCCCCTGCGCACGCACGAGAACGTCCTGCTGTCCCCGCATGCGGCGGGAGGGACGACGGAGTCGCAACGGAACATCGTGACGATGCTGCTCGACAACGTCACCAGGGCCGTCCAGGGACACGCGGTGCAGAACGTTGTGAACGGGGTGGATCCCCAGGTCAGAAGGAGATAACGGACGTTCTAGGCATTCCGTTCATCAACCGCAAGTATGCATTTGACACACGATTCTGTAGTATTGCTAAAAGTTCAACTTTGACGACCCCGAAGGGTGGGATGTGCATCTCGACATCTGGCTACTCCTCGGGGCCGTGCTCGTACTCACCGCCATCGTCGCGGTCCGGCTGTCGCACCAGGCCGGCCTGCCGACCCTCCTGGCGTACATGGGCCTCGGCCTTCTCATCGGCGAGTCCGGTCCCCTCCACATCAACTTCGACAACGCCGAGCTGGCCGAGACGCTCGGCCTCGGCGCGCTCGTCCTGATCCTCGCCGAGGGCGGTCTCACCACCAGCTGGCGGCACGTGCGGCCGTCCGTGCCCGTCGCGCTCAGCGTGTCCACCATCGGCACCCTGATCAGCATCGTCGTGGTGGCGCTCGCCGCCATGTGGCTGATCGGGATGGACTGGCGCCCGGCGTTCCTGCTGGCCGCCGTGCTCGCCCCCACCGACGCCGCGGCCGTGTTCTCGGTGCTGCGCCGGCTGCCCCTGCCCTCCCGGCTGACCGGCCTGCTCGAAGCCGAGTCCGGCTTCAACGACGCACCCGTCGTGATCATCGTGGCGACGCTCAGCGTCAAGCACGGCGGCGTCCCCAACCTCGCCGAGCTCGCCGGTGTGATGGTGTACGAGCTGGTCGCCGGCGGCGTGCTCGGGTTCGCGATCGGCTGGCTCGGCGCGCAGGCGCTGCGCCGCGTCGCCCTGCCCGCATCCGGTCTGTACCCCATCGCCGTACTGTCACTGTCCATCGGCTCCTACGGCGCCGCCACGCTGCTGCACGCGAGCGGCTTCCTGGCCGTCTACGTCAGCGCGCTGGTGCTCGGCAACGCGCGCCTGCCGCACCGTCCGGCCACGAGGGGCTTCGCCGAAGGCATCGGCTGGCTCTCCCAGATCGGCCTGTTCGTGATGCTGGGCCTGCTGGCCTCGCCGGGCGCGCTCCCCGGCCAGATCGTCCCGGCGCTCGTCATCGGGTTCGTCCTGCTGCTCGTCGCGCGCCCGGTGTCGGTCGTCCTCTCCTCGATCGGGTTCAAGCTGTCGTGGGGCGAGAAGGTGTTCGCCTCATGGGCGGGGCTCCGCGGCGCCGTCCCGATCGTGCTGGCCACCATCCCGATGGTGAAGGACGTGCCGGACGCCGACCGGCTCTTCTCCATCGTCTTCAACATCGTCGTGGTGTTCACGCTCTTGCAGGGGCCCACGCTGCCCCTGGTCGCACGCTGGTGCCGCCTCGAGAGCGACGAGCAGACGCGCGAACTGGACGTGGAGGCCGCACCCCTGGAGGAGCTCCATGCGGACCTGCTCGAAGTCCGCATCCCGCCGGACTCCCTCTTGAGCGGGGTGGAGATCTTCGAGCTGCGGTTGCCCGCCGGAGCGTCCATTACCCTCGTCGTACGGGACGGGGAGAGCTTCGTACCGGAACCCACCACGCCCTTGGAAAGCGGCGACACGCTGCTGGTCGTGACCACCGAGGCCGTACGCGAGAGCACGGAACGCAGGCTGCGCGCCATCAGCCGCCGCGGGAAGCTGGCCGGCTGGTTCGGCGAGACCGGCGCATGAGCGTTCCGCTGCAGGGGCACCGGGGCCCGACCCGGCTCGGGCCTCGGGGCGGCTGGGAACAGACCCGCGGCGAATCGTGTTCCACGGGTGGGTACCATTAGCAGTCATCTAGAGTGAGTGCCAGTCCGGGACGGCGCCGGACTGAGTCAGCGAGGAGGAACCGTGCCGACGTATCAGTACGTTTGCACCGAGTGCGGCGAGCCTCTGGAGGTCGTGCAGAAGTTCAGCGACGACGCGCTGACCGAATGCCCGGCATGCAGCGGAAAGCTCCGCAAGGTCTTCTCCGCCGCGGGGATCATCTTCAAGGGGTCGGGCTTCTACCGCACCGACAGCCGCGGCTCCGGCAAGTCGTCCTCCACCGTGGGGAGCTCGTCCAACGGCTCGAACGGCTCGTCGTCGAGCGGTGACTCCGGCAAGTCCGACTCGGCGTCCTCGTCGAGCTCGTCGAGCGACTCGTCGTCGTCCTCGTCTTCCACCTCTTCGCCGAAGTCGTCTTCGTCCGAGAAGGTGGCCTGACCCAGGGGTCGCGCCCGCATCTGGGACTACGCCTCACCACCGTTCTTCTCGAAGGCCGGAGGAACCCGCCCGGGTTCCTCCGGCCTTCGTCGTGCTCTGGGGGACATCCCTGAGGGCACCCCTACCCCGCCCCTGAGGCCACCCCGAGATTTCGCGATATAACTTGCTTTCTCTCGCCTTCCGAGAGACTCTGGCTCTGAGCAAGTTTCGCGTCATATCGCGAGATTCACGGACTTCTCAGGAGATCGACCATGCGCGCACAGAGCCAGGCTCCCCCCAGAACACCGGCCCGCAGGCTCGCCGGGCTGATCGCCGGACGCCGCGGCAAGTGGGCGGTCCTCGCCGTCTGGATCGTCCTGCTGGCCGCTCTCGGCCCGCTCGCCGGGCGGCTGGCCGACGCCGAGGACAACGACGCGGCGTCATGGCTGCCGGCGAGCGCCGAGTCCACGCAGGTCGTCAAGCAGCAGGACGCCTTCCAGAAGGACGAGACGATGCTCGCCGTCATCGTCTACGAGCGCCCTTCCGGCATCACCGCGGCCGACCGCGCCAAGGCCGCCGCCGACAGGCCCGCCTTCGAGCGCCTCCCGGGTGCCGAGAAGGCGCAGGGGCCGTTCCCGTCCAAGGACGGCAGGGCCCTGGAGACCCTCGTCCCGATCAAGAGCGACGACGTGACCGACGCCGTCGACCAGGCCCGCGACCTCGTCAAGCGGGGACCGCCCGGCCTGTCCGCGCACGTCACCGGGCCCGCGGGCGCCGGCTCCGACCAGTTCGGCGTGTTCCAGAGCCTCGACGGCTTCCTGCTCATGGCGGCCGGCATCGTGGTGATCGTCCTGCTGCTGATCATCTACCGCAGCCCCATGCTGTGGTTCATCCCGGTGCTCAGCGCCGTCTTCGCCCTCGGGCTCGCCCAGTCGGTCGTCTACCTGCTGGCCAAGTACGCCGACCTGACCGTCAACGGGATGAGCTCCGGCATCATGACCGTGCTGGTGTTCGGCGTCGCCACCGACTACGCCCTCCTGCTCGTCGCCCGCTACCGAGAGGAGCTCCACCGGCACGAGGACCGGCACGAGGCCATGGCGTTCGCCCTGCGCCGCGCCGCGCCCGCCGTGATCGCGTCCGCCGCCACCGTCGCCGTCGGCCTGCTGTGCCTGCTGCTCGCCGACCTGAACTCCACCGCCGGGCTCGGCCCGGTCGCCGCGGCGGGCGTCCTCACCGCGCTGGCCGCGATGGTCACGCTGCTGCCCGCCCTGCTCGTCATCTTCGGCCGCTGGGTGTTCTGGCCGCTCGTCCCCCGCTACGACGCCAAGTACCTCGAACCCGAGGCGTACGAGGCCGAGCACGGCATCTGGTCCCGCGTGGCGGGCCTCGTGGGCAGGCGCTCGCGTGTGCTCTGGCTCACCACCGGCATCGTCCTGGTCGGCCTCACCTTCGGCCTCGGCTCGCTCAAGGCCGACGGGCTCTCCAACGCGGGGCAGTTCACCGGACGCCCCGACTCGATCGCCGGGCAGGAGGCCGTGGCGCGGCACTACCCCGCCGGATCCGGCTCCCCCGCCGTCGTCATCGGCAAGGCGCCGGCGTCGGCGCAGATCGCCGCCGCGGCCGGGCGCACGGAGGGCGTCGCCCAGGTCGGTCCACCCGCCACCGCCGGCGGGCTGGTCATGTACGAGGCGACCCTGCGCGACCCCGCCGACAGCAAGGCGGCCGAGCGGACCATCGACCGGCTCCGGGACGCGGTGCACGCCGTCCCGTCCGCCGACGCGAAGGTGGGCGGCACCACCGCCACGTCCCTGGACACCAAGCGGGCCTCCGTGCGCGACAACAAGGTCATCATGCCGATCGTGCTCGGCGTGGTCTTCGTCATCCTCGTCCTGCTGCTGCGCGCGCTCGTCGCGCCGCTGCTGATGATGGGCACCGTCGTCCTGTCGTTCCTCGCCTCGCTGGGCGCGTGCGCGCTCATCTTCAGGCACGGCTTCGGCTTCGAGGGCACGGACACGGGGTTCCCCCTGCAGGCGTTCACCTTCCTGGTGGCGCTCGGGGTCGACTACAACATCTTCCTCATGCACCGCGTACGCGAGGAGTCCCAGGCGCTCGGCACGCGGCGCGGCATCCGGCGCGGCCTCACCGTCACCGGCGGGGTCATCACCTCGGCCGGGGTGGTGCTGGCGGCGACGTTCGGCGCGATGGCGACGCTGCCGCTGGTGTCCATGGTGGAGATGGGCTTCGTCGTCGCGTTCGGCGTCCTGTTCGACACGCTGGTCGTCCGGTCGCTGCTCCTGCCCGCCCTGTCGCACGACCTCGGACGGCGGATCTGGGCGCCGGGGCGGCTCGCCGCGCGCGAGGCGGGCACCGGCAGGTCCCGGGTCCTCGACCGGGTCGGCTGACGCGATATCCGCCCGGTCCTGGGGACGCGGAGGGGTCCGGCGGGGCGCCGGGCCCCTCCGCCGCGTCCGCCGCGTCCGCCGCGTCCGCCGATCATGAAGTTATCCACATTTCACGGCGGATCCGCACGGGTCCGGCGGGCTGGTTAGTGTCGGCGGCATGTCCACCAACTCGCAGCCCACGGCCGAGATCGCGGTCATCGGCGGTTCCGGCTTCTACTCCTTCCTCGACGACGTCGAGGAGGTGCGCGTCGACACCCCCTACGGCCCGCCGAGCGACAGCGTCCACGTCGGCGAGCTCGCCGGGCGGCGCGTCGCGTTCATCCCCCGGCACGGCCGCGACCACCGCTTCCCGCCCCACAAGATCCCCTACCGGGCCAACCTGTGGGCCCTGAGGGCGCTGGGCGTCCGGCAGGTCCTCGCGCCGAGCGCGGTCGGCTCGCTGACCCCCGACCTCGGGCCCGGCACGCTGGCCGTCCCCGACCAGTTCGTCGACCGGACGTCCGGCCGCCGGCAGACCTACTACGACGACGGCGCCGCGATCCACGTCTCCTTCTCCGACCCGTACTGCCCGGTCGGCCGGCGCGCCGCCGTCGACGCCGCCGACGCCGCCGGATGGGCGCCCGTCGACGGCGGCACCCTCGTCGTCATCGAGGGCCCCCGGTTCTCCACCCGGGCCGAGTCCCGCTGGTTCGCCGGCCAGGGCTGGACGCTCGTCGGGATGACCGGCCACCCCGAGGCCGTCCTCGCCCGCGAGCTGGCGCTCTGCTACACCCCGCTGTGCCTGGTCACCGACCTCGACGCCGGCATCGAGGAGGGTGACGGTGTCACCATGGACGAGGTGCTGCGGGTGTTCGGCGAGAACATCGGGCGGCTGCGCGGCCTCGTCGCGGACGTGGTGAAGGCGCTGCCCGCCGAACGCGGCTGCGCCTGCCCCTCGGTCCTGGACGGCATGGCCCTCCCGCTGGAGCTGCCGTGAGGGCACGCGCGGCCCGGCTCCGGCGGCCGCTGGCGGCGCTGTCCGCCGCGGCCGCCGCGGGCTTGGCCCTCACCGCGCTGCGGCCGGGGCCGCCGCCCTCGGCCCGCGTCCTGGCCGCGGCCCGCGACCTGCCCGCCGGCGCCACGCTCGGCACGTCCGACCTCCGCGCCCTCGACCTGCCGCCCCCGGCCGTCCCGGCGGGCGCGCTCCGCTCCGGCGCGGCCGGGCGGGTCCTCGCGGGCCCCGTGCGGCGCGGCGAGCCGCTCACCGACGCCCGCCTGGTCGGCGAGGGGCTCCTGCGCGGCTACGGCCCCGGGACGGTCGCCGCGCCCGTCCGCATCGCCGACGCCGACACCGTCCGGCTGCTGCACTCCGGCGACCGGGTCGACGTGCTGGCCGGCCCGCCCTCCTCCGGTCCCGACGGCCTCCCCGGCGGAGACGGCCGGTGGGGCGCGGCCCGCGTGATCGTGTCCGGCGTGCCGGTGGTGACCGTGCCGCGGCGCGGCGACGAGGGCGGCCGGGAGGGGGCCCTGGTGGTCCTCGCGACCGACCGGGCGCAGGCCCAGGCCCTCGCCGGCGCGGGCCCCGCCCTCTCGATCACCATCACCGGCCCCTGACCGCCTCGTGGACGGGCGGGGGATCAAGCGTCGGCGGGCAGCTCACCGCCGCCGCGGCCAGCCGTCAACTTGGCGCAAGGGGTGAACCTTCATTACCATCCGTAGCCGTTCCGCCCGGCTCGGGCCGGACCGAACATCAGTGATATGACGCACGCGGGAGCGAGAACCCCCTCCGGTCAGGGCAGACCAGACACTGATCGGCCATGCCCCTCGCCCGCACCCACAGCCGATCCCCGCCGGGAGGGCGTCCGACGGGACGCGCCCCACCGACCCCCAGGAGCACGCACATGGGCGGATTCAAGAAATTCCTCTTCCGCGGAAACCTCGTCGACCTCGCCGTCGCGTTCGTCGTCGGAGCCGCGTTCGCCTCGCTGGTCAAGGACTTCGCGAACTCCTTCATCACCCCGCTGATCGCGCTGATCGGCGGCAAGCCCGACTACACCCGGCTCTCCCTGACGATCGAGGGCACGAAGTTCCCCTACGGCATCTTCGTCACCTCGGCGATCGCCTTCTTCATCACCTCGGTGATCGTCTACTTCCTGGTCGTGCTGCCGACCACGAAGCTGATCGAGCGCATGGACCGCGGGAAGGAGGCCACCGAGCGGGAGTGCCCCGAGTGCCTCGCCGAGATCCCCATCAGGGCGCGGCGCTGCCGGTTCTGCACCTCCGAGATCGTCCCGCTGGCGAAGACCCCCTGACGTTCAGTACTGGCTCTCGGTGCCGTACTCCCAGTGCCAGGGCTCGAACGGGTTGCTGTAGGCCCACGCCGGGTGGAACCACCCGTACTTCCTGGAGTTGGCCTTCAGCCAGTTGAACTGCACCGAGCCCTGGTTCTGCACCCCGCCGCAGACGTCGATGGCCTGGCCCTTGCCGTGGTTGCTGGTGCCGGGCACGGCCGCGAAGCCGGGCCGCCGCACGTAGACGGACTGCTGCTCGGCCAGGCTCCGGTAGGAGTCCGTCAGGCACATGTCGCGGCCGAAGTGCGCCTTGTACGCCGCGTTCAGCTTGTAGAAGGCGAGCGCCGCGTCGGCGCGCAGCTCGCGCCCCTTCTGCGGCAGCGGGCACAGGTACTTCTGCGGGATCAGCCCGTTGGGGAACTTCTTGGCGTCGGCGGCGAGGCTCTTGTCACAGCCGAGTTCCAGCCGCTTGCTCGCGGGCAGCTTCTTGAGCATCGCGTTCAGCTGGTCGGTGAGCTGCGCGGACCGCTGCTTCAGCCCGTCGATGTCCTGCTGCACGCGCGTCTGCGCGATCGCGCTGCGGGACTGCAGGTCCTGCGCGGTGGACGCCAGCTGCTGCTTGCGCTTCTGCAGCGCGTCGGCACGGTCCACAAGCGCCTGCTGCGACCGGGCGAGCAGGGTCACGTCCGCGGTGGCGCGCAGCGCCTCCTCCGGATCGCCG
Organism: Actinomadura nitritigenes; assembly: GCF_017573545.1. GTDB lineage: Bacteria > Actinomycetota > Actinomycetes > Streptosporangiales > Streptosporangiaceae > Spirillospora > Spirillospora nitritigenes. Next base: position 97,867 of record NZ_JAGEOK010000028.1, read on the forward strand.
CCGCCGAACACCGCCATCGACCCGGCCGCGCCGGGCTGCTGGTAGGAGGAGTTCGCGAGCCGGGCCAGCGGCTGCCGGATCTCGTTCAGCTGCGCCTCGGCGTCCGCGAGGTCCTGCAGCGTCGCCTTCAGCTTGCTCTGCGAGGCCGCCAGGTCCTTCCTGCGGCCCTCCATGTCCTTGGTGGCCGACTCGAGTTCGTCGCGAGCCTTCGCGGCGGCCTCGCGCAGCGACTTGACGTCGTCCCCGCCATCGGCCGCCCTGCCGGCACCCTGCGGCACGAGCGTCGCCATCACCAGGACGGCCGCGGCCAACGCAGCCGACCGGGGGTTCGGCACGGTGGTTTTCCTCCTGATGCCCGAATACGAACAGCGGCAGAACGCTACTACAGGTTCACAGTTGAACAGGGCGCAACCGCATCAGCGGCCCGGGTGACGATGGCGATGGCACCACTGGTCGAGGTACGGCACGCCCGCCCACGGGCACGACGGCCGCACGTCCGGCGGCTGCGAGGGCTTCGGCGTCCCCTTCTTCGTCGGCTCCGCCTGCGTCGTCGCGACGCGCCGCGGTGCCTTGGTCTCCGCCTGCGGCTCGCTCTCCGGCGGGACGTACTTCCCGATCGTCGGCTCCGCCGAGGGCGCCGCCTGCGCGGCCCGCGGCGTCGGCGTGGGCGCGCCGTCCGCCCGTCCCGAGGGCTCCTCGCGCAGCGAGAGCGCCACCACGGTCGCCAGCGCGACGGGCACCAGGAACGCCCCCGCGACCATCGCGACCCGCCTCCGCCGAGGCGCACGCGTCTCCGCCGCCTCCCCGGGCTCCCGGTCCTTCGGCTGCCCGCGATGCCGACCCGTCACGGCACCGAAGCGTACCCACACCGACCCCATCCGGCCTAGAGCGCGCGTAAGCCGTCTCCCGCCACGCTTTGGCGCTCTCTTGAGCCTCCGCCACCCCCATAACGGGGAGCGCCCAGCCCGCCCCTTCCCCTACCCTGTAGGTGCCGTCCGCTACGCTCTTCCGGCAAGCGACGACATGCCTCCGTAGCTCAGGGGATAGAGCACCGCTCTCCTAAAGCGGGTGTCGCAGGTTCGAATCCTGCCGGGGGCGCCGAACAGGCGGGAAACAGGGGCGGCCCCGCCGCCCCCCGCCTCGGAACACCGGCCCGTGGGCGCTGGTCAGGTCCACCTCGCCTACAAGGATCAGGTCCAGCAGTTCGGGCGGGCGCGGACCGGAAGTGCCTCTCGTGCGCCGCCATCTCGTCGAGGTTCGCGTTCCGCTCAGGCGAGAGCGCCGCCGAGTGGTGACGGATGTCGCGCATCAGGTCGCCGTCGCCGTTTTCCAGGAGTCCGAGTTCGCGGACCAGGCGAGCCCTTCGCACCTCGATGTCGTCGATCGCCTGAAGCGATGCGCACCGTGGCGGCGCACCGTGGCGGCGCGCCCCTCCGGAGCGCGGCGCCGCGCGGGTGGCCGGCGGCGTGCCTGTCCTGGCCGGGGCGCCGAATCGCGATCAACGTGCCGAGCCGGCGATCGTCCAGGACGCGTGGGGCCGTCCCGTGAAAGACGTCGGATGCGCCAGGGAGCGAGGGAGGCCGACGGGCGCGGTCTGCCTGCCGACGCTCCGAGGCGAGAGCACCGCGGCCATCCACATGTCCACTGGAATGCCGGATGTGGCGGCGCGCCGTAGGACACCGGAGCCGCGGAGCAGGACCGCGAGAGGAGCGCTGAGGCTCGGGCACCCGGCGGCCTGCTCTCCCGGACACCGCCGCCTTCGCTATTCGGCGGTTGGTCAGGGCGCTGTCGAACGCGCGAGCGCTGTCAGCTCCGTGACCAGCCTGCGAGTGATCGGCGCCTGGACGGACTGCCGGTCCGCGGCGCGAAGCAATGCCCCGCCGATGGCGTCCAGCTCCAGCGGCCGAGCAGCTTCGGCGTCGCGCTGCATGGAGGACTTGGTCTCCGGCAGGAAGTCGTCGTACGCCCGCATCACCGCATCGGCGTTGATCTCGGGCGCGAAGGCGCGACCGACCGTTGTGGTCTCTTCGACGAGCTCGAGCAGTTCTTGTCTCCGCGCGGAGCGCAGCTCGCCTATGGACAGTCCGTGTCGTGTGGTCAGCAGTGCCATCGGGGCGAGGAAGCTCATCTTGCGCCATAGCGTGGCGGTCTGGTCGGGCTGCACTTTGGTGCGCACCCCGGCTGCGTTGAGCATCGCGGCCACGGCGTCGAGGCGCTCGGGAGGCACGGCATCACCGGCCAGGTCGATGTCGGTGAACGGGCTGCCGTGTTCGATGAGTCCGGGAGCGACCCGGGTGGATTCGACGCGGATGACGGCCGGCGCCACCAGTTCCGGGCGGAACCGCCGGCACAGCAGGTCCGGATGCTCGACACCGTTGAGGAGCGGAACGATGAGACCGTCGTCGACGGCTGCCGGCGGGACGCGCCGCAAGGCGGCCTCCAGCGCGGTCTGCTTGCAGGTGATCAGGCACAGGTCGACGGGTTCGGTGAGCTCGGTATCGGCCTCGACCTTCGCGGTGAAGTCACCGAACTGGGCACTGCGCACACTGATCCCCGTGCGGAGCAGCGTGGCAGCGGTCGGCTCGCCGGCCAGGCAGATCACTCGGTGTCCGGCGCGGGCGAGCAGGGCGGCGAGCAGGCCGCCCACGCCACCGGGGCCGAGTACTGCCACGGTGAAGGGTGCTGAGTCGGTCATCGTGCTCCTTGCTGCGATCGGAGAGAATCCGGGTGTTCAGACGCGATTTCGTCGCGGGTCCATCTGTGAGCCGTCGGTCACGCTCGATCCCGTGCCTGGCCGGTCGCGTCGGTACGTGGGTCGGAGGACGCCACGGGCGACGGTATGGGCGCCCAGGACGAAACCGGCATATCCGGCGCTGGCGTCGGCCGTCAGCCCAAGGTCGCCGGTGTCCAGGGCATGAACCGCGAACACGTACCGGTGGGCGGGGTCCGCGCTCGGCGGGGCGGCGCCTCCGTAGGCGTGGGCGCCGAAGTCGTTGCGCAGATGCCGTGCGCCGGCAGGAAGGTGCCCGCCGTCACCCCGTCCGGCGTTGCCGGGCAGCCGGGTGCACGTGGCGGGGAGCCCGAGCAGGATCCAGTGCCAGAAGCCGCTGCCGGTGGGGGCGTCCGGGTCGTAGCAGGTGACCGCGTAGCCGTGCACGCCTTCCGGTGCGCCGGTCCAGCTCAACTCCGGGCTCTTGTTCCCGCCGCCGACGCTGTCGTGAACGTGCGGTTTGGCGAGGGGCTGCCCGTCCGCGATGTCAGGGCTGTGCACAGCCAGGGCGGTGACCGGCGGGAGGAGGTCGTACGGGTCGGGTGCCTGGGGGCGGCCCGAGTCGTATGTGCTGATCTCGACGAGGTTCCCGTCCGGGTCCCGGAGATAGATGCTGGTGATGGGTCCGGTGGCTCCCGTACGGGCGACCGGCCCCAGCTCGATCGGCACGGCCAGGTCGCGCAGGTGTTCCTGGACGTCGGCGAGGGCGATGGCGCTGATCAGGCACAGGTCGGCCGAGCCGGGGGCCGGGTGCGCGGCCTTGGGCTCCAGTTCCCGTCCGGCCTGGTGGAGGTTGAGCTTCTGTCCGCCGAAGGTGAGAGCCCGCCTGCCCTGGCCGAAGGTCACGGGTGTCATCCCCAGCACGGTGCTGTACCACTCGACGGCGGCCGGGATGTCGCGAACGGTCAGTACGAGGTGGTCGGCGCGGACGATGCGCATGGGTTCCTTCTCCGAACGTGGCCGCACGGCCATCTGGGAGCCGAGTCCATCGATGCGCGCCCCCGCCAACTGATCACGTCACACGTTATACTCGTGACATGGAAGCCGGTGCAACCAGGAGCAGAGACGTCCCCACCGAGGAACTGCGGTTCAACTTCCGTTCCGACCGCCTGTGCCTGGCCTTCGTCGCCACGGTCGGCGAACGGTGGCGCGGCAACTACGAGCGCCTGCGGGAACCGGCCGACCTGAAGCGGTGGTACCGCGAGTACGGGCTGCTCGACGAACCGGTCGCGGTCACGCCGACCGGACTGGACACAGCCCGTGCGCTCCGCGAGGCGATCCACCGCGTCGCCCACGCGGTCATGGCCGGCCGGCCGGCCGCCGTCCAAGACGAGTCCACCATCACCGTCGCGGCCGCCGCCCCGCCTCTGATCCCTGTCCTCCATGAGGGGACCGGCCGGCTGGCACTGCCGGTCGGCGGCGGCGAAGAGGCGGCGCTGAGCACCGTCGCACGCGACGCCATCGACCTGTTCACCGGCACCGCCGCCGGCCGCATCCGCGAATGCGCGAGCCCTGAGTGCGCCCTGCTGTTCGTCGACACCAGCCGCCCGGGACGCCGCCGCTGGTGCTCCAGCGCCGCCTGCGGAAGCAAGGACCGATCCGCTGCGTACCGCCGGCGAAAAGCCGAGCACGATTCCTGACCTGTGGTCCCCCCGCATGGCGGACCCCGGTCTCGACGAAGCCGGTCAACCTCGAGGAGCCTCCTGCCATGGCCAACAGCCCGTCCCCCTTGCCCGAGCACATCGAGCTCTCGGGGGAGGATCTAGTCCTGCGCGACTGGACTGAGGCGGATCTGCCCGCGATGCCGTTCCTGTTCGATCACCCTGACATTGCGTACTGGACGCCCATCGTCTCCCCTTTCGACGCGGCGGCCGCGCGTGCCCGGCTGGACCGGGCCAGGCGGTTGCGCAGGGAGGGCGGCGCCCTCCTGGCCATCACCGCCGACGGAGGCGCGCCGATGGGCGAGGTGATGCTGCGGCGCGCTCCGGAGGGGATCGAGCTCGGCTACGCCATCGGCCCGGCCTTCCGCGGCCGGGGCCTGGCGGCGCGTGCGGTCCGGGTCATGGCCTCGTACGCCTTCGAGCATCTGGGGGCCGAACGGGTGATCCTTGAGTTGGAGGCCGAGAACGCGGCCAGCGTCGCCGTGGCCGTGCGGTCGGGTTTCCGGCTGCTCGACGTGCCGCTCATCACCGGCGAGGAGAAAGGGCGGCCCTACGCCCTGCAGACCTGGGGGCTGGATCGCCCCGGATGATTCTCGCGTTCGAGACGCTGGTCGAGCCCCCGGGCCGCTCTGGTGGCGGGCCGGGGGCTCGTGTTCGGGGCGGGGTCAGCCGTTGATCTTGGCGGCGGCGAACTGGGCGCCCTGCGGGACGGTGCCGTTCGTGGCGTAGGTGAGGTGGGCGGCGATGTCGACGCCGTTCGCGCAGACGGGGTCGCCGGTGTTGCAGAACTCCTTCGCCTTCGGGCCGTAGAGGGAGCTGGCGGTGTTGATGGTCTGGCCGTACAGGCGCAGCGGGTTGCCGTAGACGACGACGGCCTTCACGCGGGGGGCGAGGCTCGTCGGGATGGTCCCGCCGGTGCCGAGGAGGGTCGGGATGCCGATCGCGATGTCGGTGACGCTGGCGCCCTGCGAGTAGCCGCCGAGGACGAACGAGGTGCCCGGGCAGGACGCGGCGACGGACTTGACGTGGTTGCTCATGTCGGTGGCGCCGGGACCGGCGCTGGTCTGCGCGAGGTCGGCCGCGTAGTTCACCGCGTAGGAGCTCACCGTCCTGCCCGGCAGGTCGCCCTTCAGCGCGCTGACGAACGGCGTGCCCACGATGCCGAGGCCGGGCAGCTCGCCGCTGCCGCGGGCGAAGACGACGTCGACGTCCGAGCAGCTCGCGGCGGACGCGGGGGCGGCGGACAGGGTGGCCAGTCCGGCGGCGCTCACGGCGCCGGCGAACGCGACGGCGGCGAGCCGCCGGAGGGACGGGGAGAGGGACATGCGGGCCTCTTTCTGCTCGCCGGCCCCGGCTGATCCGGGACCGGTCAGCGCAGGAACGTAGGGGCCCGGGTGCCGCCCCGGCATCGGCAGAATCACCGGCCGGTCCGCCGGACCGGCGATTTCCCCGATGCCGGGAGCGGGGCGGCGGCCGACACTGTGCTTCCCCCTGCCAGCGCTTCAAGGAGGCAACCGTGCGACTACCCCTGCGCTCCCCGAGACGGCGGGCCACCGCCGCGGCTCTGGGGGCGGTGCTCTTCGGCGCCTTCATCGGCGCGGCGCCGTCCGCCCGCGCGGAGGCGGACGACCCGGCCGTCAGCGTCCCGCCCGCGGGGAGCCACGGCTTCCCGTTCCTCGCCGCCGCCGAGAACCTCGGCTCGTACGGCTACACCGAGAACGAGTACTTCATCTCGGGCACCGCCCACTCGTACGCGAAGGCGGGACCGTGGGGCTCGGACGGGCGGTGGAGCGTGCGCGAGTCCGGCAGCGCCGCGTACAAGACCCGGCTGCTCGTCCGGCGGCCCACGGACCCGGCGAAGTTCAACGGGACGGTCGTCGTCGAGTGGCTGAACGTCAGCGGCCAGCTCGAGCTGTCGCCGGACTACTGGTTCGAGCGGGACGAGCTGCTCCGCGAGGGCTACGCGTGGGTCGGCGTCTCGGCGCAGGCGGTCGGCGTCAACGGCGGGCTCGGCGAGGTCCACGGCCTGAAGGGCTGGGATCCCGAACGGTACGGGACGCTCGTCCACCCGGGCGACGCGTACTCCTACGACATCTTCTCGCAGGCCGGGCGGGCGCTGCGGGCGCCGGACGGCCCGGACCCGCTCGGCGGGCTGAAGGTGAGGACGCTGCTGGCGGACGGCGAGTCGCAGTCGGCCGGATTCATGACGACGTACGCCGACGCGGTCCAGCCGGTCGCGAAGGTCTACGACGGCCTCATGATCCACAGCAACAGCGCGGTGGGCGCGCCGATCAGCGGCCAGCTGGCGGACACGCTGACGATGCCGAACCCGTCCCGGATCCGGACGGACCTGCCGGTGCCGGCGTTCGTGGTGCTCACCGAGACGGACGTGCCGCTGGCGTCGGTGGCGCGGCAGCCGGACACCGGCAGCGTCGTGCACTGGGAGCTGGCCGGCACGTCGCACGGCGACCAGTGGGCGTACGACCTGGGTGATCCGACGTTGAAGAAGTCGGTCGGGTCGGCGGCGCCGCAGCCGGACTGCCGCGCGGGAACGGCGCCGTTCAACGACGGTCCCGGCCACTACTCGATGAACGCGGCGCTGCGCCACCTGGCGTCATGGGCGCGGGGCGGGGCGCGGCCGCCGAGCGGCGCGCCGCTGGACACGGTGCTGCGCGACCCGCGCACCGGGCTCGCGACGGGCGGCGTCCGGCTGCCGGACGTCACGGTGCCGACGCGCACGCTCACCGGGCTGCGGAACCTCGGCCTCGGCGACGGGGTCTTCTGCGGCCTCTACGGCGCCCGGGACCCGTGGAACGGCGACGCGGACGGGTGGGACCGGCACGACTCCGGCGACCCGTCCAACCCCTCGTTCCCGCCGGTCGCCGAGCCGGTGCTGAGCCGGCTGTACCCGACGCACGCCGGGTACGTGGCCAAGGTGCAGGCGGCGGCGCAGCAGTCCGTCGACGGCGGGTACCTGCTGCCGGAGGACGCGGCGGCCATCGTGAAGGCCGCGCAGGACTCCGGCGTCGGCGGCTGACCCCGAGGGACGGCGCCGGCCGGCGCGGGCGCCCGGCGACCGGGCGCCCCGCCGGCCGGCGCTCGCCCGCGATCAGGTCCGGCGCGGCGCTCCGCTCAGCTCGTGTCGACCGAGCGTTGCTGACCCGGGTAGCCGGGTTTCTGGGCGGGGAGCCCGACCATCTCGTCGTCGAGCGTTCCGGCGGTGAGCGGCTCGTCCGGCGGCTCGGAGGCGGGGCCCTCCGGCTTCGCGCCGGACGGCGGGGCGTCCACGGGTCCGCCCGCGTTCACCCCCTGCGACTCGACCAGGTCGTCCTCATGCTCTTTGTGCATGTTCGTCCCTTTACCCCCCAGGAAGCGGAATAGCCGGACGTCAGGCCGGGGCCGCCGCGCGGCTGCGGAAGAATCGCCGCATGGCGAAGAAGTGCCCTTGCGGGACCGGGACCTCGTACGGGGAGTGCTGCGGACGGCTGCACCGGGGGGAGGCCGCGGCGCGGACGGCCGAGGAGCTGATGCGGTCGCGGTTCAGCGCGTTCGCCGTCCGGGACGAGGCGTACCTGCTGAAGAGCTGGCATCCGGCGACTCGGCCCGAGCACGTCGACACCGATCCCGGGACGCGGTGGACGCGGCTGGAGATCGTCCGGACCGAGGACGGCGGTCCCGGCGACGACAGGGGCATCGTGGAGTTCCGGGCGCACTACACGGCCGGCGGGCAGGACGGGGTCATGCACGAGATCAGCCGGTTCGTCCGGCACGACGGCGCGTGGGTCTACGTCCGGGGCAAGGTCGCGTGACCCCCGCGCGGGGGAGGCAGGCCGGCCCCTGAGGGGCAGCGGCTTCGGCCGCGCGGGGGAGGTCCGGCGCCCGCGGCGGCTGCGACGTTGGGGACGCGGGCGGCGGTCGCCCGCGGCGAAGGGAGACCCACATGTCGCACCGGAGGATCGCGGTCGCGGCGGCCGCTCTCGCGGCGGCCGGCGCGGTCGGCGGCGGGACGGCCATGGCGCAGGAGACCGGCGCGCCGGCCCCGCGCGAGTCGCACGTCACCGGCGACGCCTGGCTGAAGTACCCGGGCGATCCGCAGTACCCGTACCGGCGGTTCGTCGTGGACGCGCACGGCGGGCCGTGGAAGTTCGTCGACGGCAAGATGGTCATGGGCGCCGCCCGCGGGACGGTCCGGTTCGACCACTTCGCGCCGGACGTACCGGGCGGGCCGTCCACGCACCACTGGGGGACGATCAAGGTCGACTACGTGATGGCGTCCGGGCCGGTGGCGGTCGTGTCGGGCATCCGGCAGGACGACGAGCACGGCATCCCGCCGAACGAGAAGCGCGCCAACCTGACCTTCTACCAGTCACCGCGCGGCCACCGGTTCGACCGGATGGGCTTCTCCTGGGGCCTGGTGTACCCGCAGTGCCAGCAGATGGGGAGCGGACCCGTGCCGTTCAGCCCGGCCGGCGCGGGTCCGGACGGCCGGTGGTTGAAGGGCTACACGGTCAAGGCGGCGCCACTGGAGATCCCCACCGGCACGATCCAGCCGCCGGACAACCCGCCGGACTGCTCCTTCACCGACGAGTAGCGCTCCCGCGGCGTCCCGGAACGGCGGCTCAGGCCCGGCGCCATTCCGGGACGGCCCCGGCCTCGTGGAGGCAGAAGTCGGGCGCGCCTTCGAGGGCCTTCTCCTCACCGCCCGGCGTGTACGTGACGATCAGGCGGAGCGGGCGCCACGTGGCGTTGTAGGTGGAGTGCCACGCGCCCTTCGGGATGTGGACGGCGTCGCCCTCGCGGATCGTGAACGGCGCGCCGTCGTCCACCATCTGCTCCGCCTCGCCGGAGACGACGTAGATGACCTCCTCGGCGTTCGGGTGGTTGTGCCGCGCGTGCCCCTTGCCCGGGTTGACGATCACCTCGCCGAGGGTGCTGCCCGCGCCCTCGACGGTGGACGGGGTGACGAACCACTTGATCGAACCCCAGTCGAACGTCATCGTGGACACGTCGCCGGGCGTCACGTGCATTCAGATCTCCAGATTCTTGAAGGCGGCCACCTGCTCGGTGATGGCCCGCTCGGTCGGCAGCCGTTCGACCGAGGAGGCCCCGAAGAAGCCCACGACGCCCTCGGTGCGGGACAGGACGTAGGCGGCGTCGTCCGGTTCGGCGATGGGGCCGCCGTGGCACAGGACGAGCACGTCGTCGCGGACCTCGGCCGCCGCGTCCCGCATGGCCTGCACCTTCGCGACCGCCTCGTCCAGCGTCAGGGCGGTGCCGGCGCCGATGCTGCCCTTGGTGGTGAGCCCGACGTGCGGGACGAGGACGTCCGCGCCGGCCTCCGCCATCGCCCGCGCCGAGTCCTCGTCGAAGACGTAGGGGGCGGTGACGAGGTCGCGTTCGCGGGCGAGCCGCACCATCTCCACTTCGAGGTCGTAGCCCATACCGGTCTCCTCGAGGTTCTGCCGGAACACCCCGTCGTAGAGGCCGACGGTCGGGAAGTTCTGCACCCCGGAGAACCCCATCGCCTTCAGCTGGTCGAGGAAGACGGGCATCACCCGGAACGGGTCGGTGCCGCACACGCCCGCGAGGACGGGGGTGTCCCGGACGACCGGCAGCACCTCGGACGCCATCTCGACGACGATCTGGTTCGCGTCCCCGTACGGGAGCAGGCCCGCGAGGGAACCGCGGCCCGCCATCCGGTAGCGGCCCGAGTTGTAGATGATGATCAGGTCGACGCCGCCGGCCTCCGCGCACTTCGCGGACAGGCCCGTGCCCGCTCCGGCGCCGATCACCGGCTTGCCCTGCGCGACCGCCGCCCGCAGGCGTTCCAGGACGGTCTGACGGTTCACTGCGCTCCTCCCGCGCTCGGCTCCTGCCCCGCGTTCGTCTCGTGCCCCGCCTCCGGCCCGTGCTCCGCGCTCCGCGCGTGCTCCGTGATCAGCTCGTGCAGCCGGTCGGCCATCGCGCGGCCGAACGACGGGTCGTTGATGTCGACGTCCAGCCTCTCGGTCGCGACGGCGCCGTCCAGCGCGGCGAAGCAGGCGGCGTCGGCGTCCGGGTCGTGGAACGGCATGCCGGGCACGTCGAGCGCCGACACGCCGCCGAGCGGGACGAACAGCACGGTCGGCCCGGTGGCGGCGGCGAGCTTGGCCGCGACCCGCCGCCCGAGTTCCGCCATCTCGTCCCGCGTCGTCCGCATCAGCGTCACGGTCGGGTTGTGGACGTACAGGTTGCGGCCGGCGAACCTCTCCGGGACGGTGTCGCGCGGGCCGAAGTTCACCATGTCCAGCGCGCCCGGCGCCACGACCTGCGGGATCCCGTGCCGTCCCGCCGCGGTGAGCCGGTCCGGGCCGGCCGACAGGACGCCGCCGACCAGGTCGTCCGCGAGCTCCGTCGTCGTCAGGTCGAGGACGCCCGCGATGAGGCCGCTGTCGACGAGGCCCTCCAGCGCGCGCCCTCCGGCACCGGTCGCGTGGAAGACCAGCACCTCGTAGCCGAGGTCGCCGAGCCGCTCGCGCGCCGCGTCGACCGCCGGGGTCGTCACGCCGAACATCGACGCCGCGACGAGGGGCCGCTCGTCCGCGGGCTCCGGGGGCGCGTCCGCGCGGGCCTTCGCCATGCCCGCCGCCGCTGCCGCCGCGTTCCCGAGGATCAGCCGCGACACCCGGTTCACGCCCGCGATGTCGACGACGCTGTAGGTCATCGTCACGTCCTTCGCGCCGACGTACGGCGCCACGTCCCCGGACGCCATCGTCGACACGATCAGCTTCGGCAGCCCGATCGGCAGGTCCCGGACGGCGCGCGCCGCGATCGAGGACCCGCCGCTCCCGCCCACCGCGAGGACCGCGTCGGCCCGTCCCTCCGCGACCAGCCGGGCGAGGACGACGGCCGCGCCCTCGCCCATCGCCGTGACGGCCGCGCCCCGGTCGCCCGCGCCGCGCAGCGCCGCGATCGTCGTGCCGCCCGCCTCCGCGACCCGTTCCGCGAGCACGTCGGCCACGACGCCCGCCGCGGGCTCGCCGACCCCGGCGTCCACGAGGACGACCTCGCAGCCCAGCTCGCGGAGCCGGTCCCGCAGCCAGGCGTACTCCGCGCCCTTGGTATCGAGCGTCCCCACCAGCACCACGGTCGCCACACCGCACCTCCGTCCCTGACTTCCCTGGAGATCATGCCCTCGCGCCGGGCCCGGCAACCGGCCGCACGCGCCGCCCGGACGCACGCCCCGCTCCGGACGCGCCGGCCCAGAGAGGGGTCAGCCCGCCGCGGGCACCGGCGCTTCGGTGATCTTGCCGTCCTCCAGGTTCAGGACGCGGTCGGCCTCCGACAGCAGCGCCTGGTCGTGCGTGGCGACCAGCACGGTGACGCCCTCGCCCGCGACGATCGCGCGCAGCAGCGGCATGAGCGCGGCGGCGGTCTCGGAGTCGAGCTGGCCGGTCGGCTCGTCGGCGAGCAGCAGGCGCGGCCTGTTGGCGAGGGCGCGGGCGATCGCGACGCGCTGCTGCTGCCCGCCCGACAGCTCGTAAGGGCGCTGCGCGGCGTGGTCGGCGAGACCGACGAGCGCGAGCAGCACCCGGACGCGCTCGTCGCGCTCGGCCGGCGCGGTCCGGGTCAGCCGCAGCGGGACCTCGACGTTCTCGGCGGCGGACAGCACGGGGATCAGGCCGTGCGACTGGAACACGAAGCCGATGTCGTCGCGGCGCAGCGCGAGCAGGTCGTCCTCGGACAGGGCGCCGATCTCCCGGCCGTCCACGCGGACGGTGCCGCCGTCGGCGGTGTCGAGGCCGCCGATCAGGTTCAGCAGCGTGGTCTTGCCGGACCCGGACCGGCCCCGGATCGCGACGAGCTCGCCGGGCTCGACCCGGAACGAGGCGCCGCGCAGCGCGGGGACCTCGACCTTCCCGGCGCGGTAGGTGCGGACCAGGCCGTCGACGGCGACCATCGGCTCGGTCATTCGCCCTCCTCTCGGGGCAGGTCGGGCCAGACGCCGACGTGGTCGTCCTCCAGCGCCAGCCGCACGCGCTCGCGCATGTCCAGGGCCTCGGTGAAGCCGCGCGGGAGCTGGACGCGCCCGGCCCGGTCGAGGACGGCGTACTCCTCCGCGGTGCGGGTGCCGTCGGACGCGTCGCGGCGGCGGACCTCGCTGCTGGTGCGGCCGTCGCGGATGCCGACGGTGCGGTCCACGCGCTCGGAGACGCCGGCGTCGTGCGTGACGATCACCGTGGTGGTGCCGAACTCCTGGTTGACCCGGCGGAACGCGGCGAACACCTCGGCGGCGGTGCCGGTGTCGAGTTCGCCGGTCGGCTCGTCGGCGAGCACGACGTGCGGCTCGTTGGCGACCGCGACGGCGATCGCGATCCGCTGCTGCTGGCCGCCGGACAGCTCCGCGGGGCGGCGGCCCGCGCAGTCGCCGACGCCGAGCATGCCGAGCAGGTCGGCGGCCCGGGTGGCCCGCTCGCGCCGGGACCGGCCGGCGAACCGCATCGGCAGCTCGACGTTCTGCACGGCGGTCAGGTACGGCAGGAGGTTGCGGGCGGTCTGCTGCCAGATGAACCCGACCTGCTCGCGGCGGAAGGCGAGCCGCTCCTTCGCCGACATGGTGAGCAGGTCGGACCCGGCGACGCGGGCGACGCCGGCGGTCGGCACGTCCAGCCCGGACAGGATGTTCAGCAGCGTGGACTTGCCGGACCCGGACGCGCCGACGAGGGCGATCAGCTCGCCCGGGTCGACGAGGAGGTCCAGGCCCTGCAGCGCGACGACCTCGATGCCCTCGCTCTTGTAGATGCGCACGAGGTTGTCGCAGACGATGTGCGCGCCCTCGCCGTAGGCGGGGCCGCGTTCGACGGCGCGGCGTTCGAGTTCGGCCAGATCCGGTGCGTCTACCACGGCTCCGCCTCCCTGCGGGGATACCTGCGGGGGCACGGCCCCCGCGCTCCCCGGTTCGCTTCGCTCATCTCAGTCCCCCGTTCTCAGGACGTCGCCCAGGGCCGGGCGGTCGAAGGCGCGGTCGACGGCGAGGGCCGCCGCGGCGGCGAGCAGCAGCGCGGCCAGCAGCCCCAGCAGCGCGGCGGTGCCGGGCGTGTGGCCGGTCGCGGTGAACCCGGACGTGTAGGAGCGCAGGTCGACGACCGGACCGGTGATCTCCGGCAGCAGCAGCCCGAGGATCCAGCCGGCGGCGACCGCGCACAGCAGCACCGGGGCGATCTCAACGAGAGCGAGAGCGCGGCTCTGCCGCCGGTTCAGGCCGAGGACGCGCAGGTGCGCGACGGTCCGTCCGCGGGCGCGCGCGCCGACCACCAGGACGAGCAGGACGGCGAGCAGCCCGTACCCGCCGCCGATCAGGGCCGCGTTCCGGAACGTGCGGTGCACAAGGTCGACCATCGGGACGGCGGTCATGCCGTGCAGGACGTCGCGGCGCAGCTGCACGTCCCTGGGGGCGCCCTTAGGGGCGGCGGCGTCGAGGACCTTGCGCAGCGCAGCGACGTCGACGTGGTCCCCGCGGACGAAGAGCTCCGTGGGGTAGTTGCCGGAGCCGAACGTCTTGTACGGGACGACCACGAAGGCGGATCCGGTGTCCATGGAGGGGAACCGCTCGATCGTCGCGTCCGGTTTGAACCGGAACGGGTCGATGTAGTGGCTGCTGAGGGTGACCGCCTTGGACCCGGAATCGAGGATCCCTGCGGCGCCGGGCGAGACGAGCTGCCCGTGCGGCGCGTCGGGGATGCCGGGGACGCCGGGGAAGGCCGCGCGGTAGGCGTCGAGGTCGATGCCGACGACGGTGATGGGGGCCGGCTCGCCGGGCCCGGTGACCTGCTGGACGACCCGGGCCGGGACGACGGCGGTGACGCCCTTGACCGCGCGGGCCTTGGCGACGACGCCAGGGTCGAGACCGGTGGAGCCGGCGCGGACGTCGCCGCCGACGACGCTGTAGGAGGCGCGGACCTGCCCGTGCCGCAGCGCCGCGTCCACGGTCGCGCTGAATCCGGCGACGGCGGCGGCGAGCAGCAGGATGACCAGTGGCAGCGCGCCGATCACGCTCTGCCGGGAGGCGCGCGCGAGGCCGACGAACCAGACGGCGCCGCGGCCCCGGCGCAGCAGCGGCGCGGCGGCGCGCAGCAGGTACGGGTAGGCGCGCAGGACGAGCATGCCGAGCGCGGCGCCGAGCAGCACGGGGACGGCGGCGACGAGCGGATCGCCGCCGGACGCGCCGCCGCGCTGCCGCAGCACCACGACACCGGCGACCGCGACGACGACCAGCAGCAGGTCCAGGACGAGGCGGCGCGCCGACGGGCGCGCGGCGGTGAAGTCGTCGCGGCGGGCGCCGCCGGCGGAGCCGAGGCCGCCGCCGCGCTCGCGCAGCACCATCGCGCCGGACAGCGCGAGCACGACCACGGCCAGCGCGGCGACCGCGGAGAACGAGCTCGCCTGGGGCGGCCCGGTGTCGAGCAGGAGCCCCGCGGCGGAGCCGGCCGCCGCGGCGGGCACGACGGCGAGGGCGGTGAGGCCGCCGGCGTAGCGTGCGAGCTGGCGGAGCGACGCGCCGCGGGCGCGCATCGTGCCGAGGACGGGCCGGAGCCGTTCGCCGAGGAGGCCGGCGGCGAGCAGCAGCACCCCGGCGCCGACGGCGAGCAGCGCCGCCAGCGCCATCCCGAGAACGGACCGGGCGGTGCGCAGCCGGCCGAGGAAGGCGTCCAGCCGTCCTTCCAGCGGGGTGTCCACCGTGCACGCGAACAGCCCCGGGCGGCCCTGCACGGCGGCACGGTAGGAGTCGAGGTCGGCGGCGATGGTGCGCGCCCGGCCGGTGTCGACCGCACCGGTCCGCACCGGGAACCGCCAGGTGAAGGTGAAGCCCCGCTGGGAGCCGGCGGCGATCATGGTGTAGCCGCCGGCGTCCATCAGCGCGGTGCCGTGGGCGACCCTGGTGCCCTCCCGCCCGACGATCCTCTCGGTGGGCTGGAGCACGGAGACGCGCGACGCCCAGAAGGTGTCGCGGGGGTTCACCGGCGCGTAGAGCCCGGTGATGCGGACGTGCAGCGGCTCGGGGGTGTCCTCGTCGAAGAGGGTGAGCCGGGCGCCGGCCTTGTAGCCCATGGCGTCCGCGTACCGCTGCGAGACCATCACCTGGATCTCGGGTGTGGAGGGGCCGGGACCCTGCGGAGGCTCGTTCACCGGCGGGCGCCCCGCGACGATCCTGATGCGCTGGTCCGCCTCCGGTTCCCAGTCCAGGGCCAGCTCCCGCGGCTGCGCGAACTCCCCGCCGATCCCCTGCGGGTTGGTCAGGGCGACGGACGCCTCGGGCGGGCCCGTGACGGTCCGCAGCGAACCCGGGAGGAGCTGCTGCCAGGTGAACGCGTTGGCGGTGAGGGCACCCATGTTCGGGACGGCGCTGGAGGCGCCGGCGCCCTTCGCCTGGCCGACCACCCTCAGGTCGGCGTCGGTGCCGACGGCGGCGGTGGCGTCGCGGTCGTACCCGGCGGCGGTCGCGGCCGGGACGGCGACCGCCAGCAGCGCCGTCACCAGCGTCAGCACGGCGAGCGCGGTGAGCGGCGCCCACTGCGAGCGGGCCAGCCGGAACCAGGGCCCGGCGTGCAGGGCTCGGCGCATCATTCCTCCCCCGCGCGCAGTCCGGCGCCGACGTCGCGGCGGCGCAGGACCCGGATGACCGGCGGCAGCACGAGCCCGAGGACGGCGGCCGTCCCGGCGAGCATCGCCGCGACCAGCGGCCACTGGACGATCAGGACGGCCGGCGGGTAGGGCTCGGTGGCCTGCACCCCGACGACCAGGTGCGGGACGACCAGCCGCGCGACGAGCAGGCCGAGCGCGGTGCCGCCGGCGAGGCCGAGCACGACGAGGAACGCCTGCTCGACGGCCAGCATCCCGGTGACCTGCCGGGGATGGACGCCGAGGGCGCGCAGCACCGCGAACTCGCGGGACCGCTGCCCGGCGGTGACGGCGGCGTTCACGACGAACGCGATGACGGCGAAGGCGAGCGCGGAGCCGAAGCCGAGGACGAGCGCGCCCTGGAGCGCGGCGCCGAGCGGGGCGTCGCGCAGCCGGGAGCGGAGCGCGGCGCGGTCGCCGGTCACCTCGCCCCATTCGCGGTGGGCGCCGGCGGCCCTGGCGGCGGGTCCCGTGCGGTCATCGCGGACGGACGCCCACCATTCGCCGGGCCGGGTGCTGTCGGGGCCTGCGCGCCCGGCGGCGAGCCGCTTCTCCACGAGGGTGGGCAGGTCGACGAGGACGGCGGGGGCGTCCGGCGTGGTCGTGGGCAGCGCGCCGACGATGCCGATGACCTTGACGGGCTGGTCCCCGTCGATGGTGCTCAGGGTGAAGGTGGCGCCGACGCCGACCTTCGCGCGGGACGCGGCGGCGCCGGTGATGATGCCCGGCACGACCGGCTGGAGGTGCTCGTTCTGGTCGCCGTGTGGCGGTGGCGCGCCGGTGCCGAGCACCGCGTGGACGGTCCTCCCGCTGGCGAGCCGGAGGCTGCCGAACACGACCTCGCCGGGCGGGCTCGCGGGGATCGCGATCTCGGCGAGCCCGGGGCCCTTCTCGAGCTTCGGGCGCGACGGGTGGACGGGGTCCACCGGCTCGGCGAAGACGTCCCAGCCCGCTCCGGCGGGCGTCGCGGCGTCGCCGGTCCCTTCGCCTCGGACGCGCTCCAGGGTCAGGTCGAGGGGCCCGCTGTACCCGTTGTCGTCGTAGGAGTAGTGCAGGGCGCGGACCGACAGGGGGTAGCTCAGCACGCCGCCGGGTCCGGCGAGGGCGGCGGTGTCGACCGCGACGGTGTGGGTCCTGCCGTCCGCGGGGATGCCGGCGAGCTGGACGCGGGCGGTGACGCCGCGGGCGTCGGCGACGGTGGCCTGGGCCTTGTACTCGCCGACCGGCGGGGGGACGGTGCCGTCGGGCAGCGGCGGCGCGGAGCCGGTGCGCTTCAGCCGGACGTCGAACAGCAGCCGCGCGGGCCTGCCGGGGACGGTGAGCGCGGGCGCCTTCGGGCGGGCCGCGGCCAGCTCGCCGAGCGCCAGCCCGTCCCGGAGGTCGGAGCGGATCCGCAGCATCGTCCCGAGGCGCTCGGCGTCGGCGGCGAGCATGGTCGCGGACGCGGTGCCGACGGCGCCCTCGACGCGCAGGACGCCGGTCACGGAGGTGACGCCGGGCAGCGCGGCGACCCGTCCGCCGCCGCCGAGCGCGGTCGGCGCGAAGACCCCGGCCGGCGCGCTGACGCGCAGGTCGGCGCCGCTCTGGAAGTCGGCCTGGTCGGTCTGCGAGCGCCGCCAGCTCGCCATCGTGGTGACCGACAGGACCCCGACGGCGATCGCCATGACCAGCAGCAGGACGGGTCCGGCGTAGCGGACCGGGCGGCGGCCGACCTGGCGGGCGCCGAGCGCGGGGGCGAGGCCGCGGCCGCGCGCGGCGACGCGTTCGGCGGCGCCGGACGCGACGGGGACGACGCGCAGCAGCAGGACGGCGCCGGCGAGCAGCCCGAGCGCGGGCCCGGACACGATGACCGGGTCGACGCCGGACGCGCCGCCGGACGCGCCCGTCCCGTCGACGCCGTACCGGGTGAGCTGCCAGATCGCGAGCGCGGCGACGAGCAGCAGCGCCAGGTCGGCGCCCGATCCGACGAGCCCGCCGCGGCGGGTGCGGCCGATGCCGGCCTGCGCCTCGACGAAGGTGCGGTTGGCGCCGCGCAGCGTCGGGACGGTGAGCGCGGCGGCGCCGGCGAGCGCGGTGGCGACCGAGACGCCGAACAGCGGCGCGAGGGGCCCGGCGTCGAGCCGCAGCCCGGACGCGCGGATCGCGGGCGCCCATCCGGCGAGGTGCAGCAGCGGCCCGGCGAGCAGCGGCCCGCACACCGCGGCGGGCAGCACGATCAGGGCGCCCTCGGCGACGCCGAGCGCGGCGAGCTGGCGCATGCCGAGGCCGCGGGTGCGCAGCAGCGCGACCTCGCCGCGCCGGTGGTCGGCCAGGAGCCGGGCGACGAGCATCCAGGCGCACCCGGCCAGCAGGATCAGCTGGAGCACCGGGATCAGCATCGTGGACCGGGTGACCCGGACCGCGTCGGCGAGCTGGGAGGCGAGCTTCGGCAGGCTCGTCACGACGGTGTACTGGGCGCCGCCGGCGGCCTTCTGGACGATGGCGGCGCTGCGGCCGGCGCGGTCGGCGAGCCCGTCGAGGTCTCCGGTGCCGATGGTCCGGAGGTCGGGCATGACCGTCCACCGGACGTCCAGGCCGGTGCCGGTGAGGCGGGCGGCGAACACGTCCTGCGGGACGACGAGCGGCCCGTAGGTGGTGTAGTCGCCGTGCTCGGCGCCGGTGGTGATCAGCTGGTCGCCCTGCCAGAAGTAGTCGTCCGGGCGGGGCACCTCGAACAGCCCGACGATCCGGGCGCGCACGACCGACGTCTTGTCGACGCGGCCGTGCAGGGTGAGGACGTCGCCGACCGACGCGTGCATGGAGCGGGCGGCGGCGGCCGGGAGGGCGGCCTCCATCTCGGCGTCCTTGCCGGCCCCGGCGCCGGGCGAGGGCCAGCGTCCCTGGGCGAGGCGCGCGTGCCGCTCGATGCCGGTGTAGGTCTCGAACGCGGTCAGCTGGGGGTGCTCGATCTTCTCCTGTCCCGGCAGGGTGTAGGAGTCGCTGCGGACGCCCATCGAGACCGTCAGCGGGACGTCCCGGTAGATCTGCCTGAGCGCTCCGTCCACCTGGTGCTGGGCGGTGGCGAGGCCGCCGGCCGGGACGTTGGTGCCGAGCGTCGTGCCGGCCGAGGCGAACGTCGCGTCGGCGAGCGTGCGCCGCAGGCCCTCGCGGGTCACCGAGCCCGCGTAGCCGACGAGGGCCGCGAGGACGGTCGTGGCGAACAGCGCGGTGGCGCACGCGGCCAGCACCAGCGTGCGGTCCGCGGCCATGCGCCTGACGACGAGCCCCCGTTGCCCCATAGCCGCACATGATCAATGGGTGTGATCCGGACAACAAGAGCTGAGGTTGTTTCTTTTACCTATCGCAACATTTCCGGTACTTCACCATGATCTGGACAGATCAGGCGCCACGCCGATAAGCCGGCGCCCGCGTGCGGGCGCTCACGCGGGCACGCGCTCACGCGTCGCCGCGGCGGAGGGCGATGAGGCGGTCCAGGACGTTCGCGTCCGCCGACAGGCCGTTGTGCGCGTGCTCGCTGGTCACCCACGTCCGGATCCCCGGAATGGCGGCGGCCGTCGCCATCGACATCTCGCGGTCCACGTACATGTCGTCGTAGTAGACGGCCGCCGCGACCGGAACGGTCGTGGACGCCAGCCGTTCCGGGTCGTACAGGGCGGGCCATTCGTGCGCCGCGACGAGGTCGGCGCACTCCCGCAGCGGGACCAGCGCCGGGTCCTCCTCGAAGAAGGACGGGAAGATGGTCTCGCCCAGGAAACGGAACGGCTCGGCCTGCGGCGCGAACTCCGGGAACTCCTCGGCCACCCGGGCGGCCGACCAGTTCGCCGCCGTCCCGTTGCTGACGGACGATTCGTGGATGAGCGCGTAGAGCGGCTGCGCGGCGAACGACACGATCGCGTTCACGCCGTGCAGGAACGTGTCGGAGAGCCGGCCGTCCGCGATGAACGCCTCTTCCATCAGGTAATGCAGATTGTCGAACTGCGCGGAATGGCCGAGCCCGATGCCGGTGCCCTGGAACCGGCGGGCGGTCAGGCGCTCCCCGCCGGGCAGGCGCTCGTCGGCCCGGTCCAGGTGCGCGGCGATGCGGCGCGCGACGTCCTGGTCCCCCGGATAGCGGGCGAAGTAGCGCTCGTTGGCGGCGGCGATCCGCCGGTACGCCGCCCGGTACCAGTCGTCGGGCGTCGCCGTCAGGCTCGGCAGCCCGCCGGTGACGAACGCCTCGCTCAGCCCCTCCGGCGCGATCGACAGGTACGTCACCGTGCAGAAGCCGCCGAAGCTCTGCCCGAGAACGCTCCACGGACGGTCCCCGGCCAGGTGGCGGCGCAGCAGCTCCGCGTCCCGGACGATCGAGTCGGCGCGGAAGTGCCGCAGGAGCCCGGCGGCGGCCTCCGGGTCGGCCGGGAGCGTCTGCCGGTTCAGCGGCGTGCTGCGCCCGGTGCCGCGCTGGTCGAGCAGCAGCACCCGGTAGTCCTGGAGCGCGCGGGCGAGCCACGCCGCGGGCATCGCGCCGGGCCGCGGCGACTTGTTGCCGGGCCCGCCCTGCAGGTAGAGCAGCCACGGCAGGTCCGCGCCCTGCTTCCCGGGCGCGACGACCTCCCGCGCGTAGATCCGGATCGCGGGACCGGCCGGATCGCCGTGGTCGAGCGGCACGTCGAGGAAGTGGTCCGTGCACGCGTACCCGGGCCGGGTGAACGAGTTCGGCATCCCCCCACTATCGCCGACGGAGACGGCCGTTCTGGAAGGCGTCCCCTGGAACGGCCACCCCCTGACCGCACGGCGGTCCCGGTCAGGGGCGGCGGGCGTAGTCGAGGACGCGGGGGCCGAGGAGGTCTTCGATGGCGTCGAGGAGGTGCAGGAGGGCCGCCGCCGTCCTCTCGGGATCCTCGCGCGCGTCGGTGCGCCTGCCGACCTCGCCCAGGACGTGCGCGTGCAGCCAGCCGATCTGGCCGGCGACCAGCGCGGGCAGCGGGTCGCCGGAGGCGGCGCCGGTCTCGGCGGCCAGCAGGTCGGTGAGGGACGCGGTCATCCGCACGGCGATCTCGTCGAGCCGCGCGATGAGGGTCGGGGCGGCGCGCATCATCGCGTAGAAGCCGGCGAAGCCGGGGGTGAGGCCGAGGGACGGGTCGCGGCGCGCGACCTCCTCGCGGAGGCACCGCAGGACGGCCTCGGCGGCGGACTCCCCGCGCTCGCGCTCCCGGACGATCCCGGCGAGCCGGTCGCCCTGGTGCGGCGGGAGGACGAGGTCCTCCTTGGCGTCGAAGTAGTTGTAGACGGTGTTCACGGAGACGTCCGCGGCGGCGGCGACCTCGGCGATCGTCACCCGGTCGAAGCCGCGCTCCACGAACAGCGCGACGGCCGTGTCCGCGATGCGCCGCCGCGTCTCCCGCTTCTTCCGGTCCCGGAGCCCCTCCGCCATGCGGACACTGTAGCCGGACGCAAAGTTCAAGTCGATTGCAAGTTTGCAATGCATTGTGATTTTATCGCCGCCATGTCCACGCCAGTCATCAGCGCCCGCGGCCTGACCCGGACGTTCGCCCTCAAGTCCGGCCCCGTGCACGCGGTGCGCGGCATCGACCTGTCCGTCGCGTCCGGCGAGATCCTCGGGTTCCTCGGACCGAACGGCGCCGGGAAGACGACGACGCTGCGGATGCTCACGACGCTGCTGCCGCCGACCGGCGGCGAAGCGGAGGTCGCGGGCCACGACCTGCGCCGCGACCCGGCCGGCGTGCGCCGGTCGATCGGATACGTCGCGCAGGCGGGCGGCCTCGACCCGGCCTGCTCGGTGCTGGAGGAACTCGTCACCCAAGGGCGGCTGCACCGGCTGACCCGCGCCGAGTCCCGGGAGCGGGCGGAGCGGCTGGCCGGCGACCTGGCGCTCACCGATCTGATGGCACGGCCGACCGGCGCGCTGTCCGGCGGGCAGCGGCGGCGGCTGGAGATCGCGCTCGGGCTCGTCAACCGGCCGACGGTGCTGTTCCTGGACGAGCCGACCACCGGGCTGGACCCCGGCAGCCGCGCCGAGCTGTGGGACCTCGTCCGCCGGATCCGCGACGAGCACGGCACCACCGTCTTCCTCACCACTCACTACCTGGACGAGGCGGACACGCTCGCAGACCGCATCGTCGTCGTGGACGCGGGGACGGTCGTCGCGGAGGGCTCCCCCGCCGACCTCAAGGCCCGCTATGCGGGCGACCCCGCCGCCAGCCTCCAGGACGCGTTCCTCGCCATCACGGGGCACGGCGCCCCGGACGAGCGCGCGCCCATCGCGATCTGAACCGGAGAATCCCGATGCGCGAACTCCTCACCGACACCGGCGTCATCTTCGGCCGCTGCATGCGGGCGACGACGCGGTCCAAGACGAACCTGCTCTTCGGCATGCTGCAGCCGCTGCTCTTCCTCGCCCTGTTCGGCCCGCTGCTCACCCGGCTCAGCCTCGGCGCGGACGGCTCGTCATGGCAGACGTTCGTGCCGGGCGTGATCGTCCAGCTCGCGATCCTCGGCGGCTCGTACGTCGGGCTCGGCATCATCGTGGAGCGCGGCCAGGGCGTCATCGACCGGATGCGGGTCACGCCGGTGCGGCCGGCGGCGCTGCTGCTCGGCCGGACGCTGCGGGACGTGGTGCAGCTCGCCGTCCAGGCGGCGCTGCTGGTGCTGCTCGGCCTCGCGTTCGGGCTGCGCGCCCCGGTCGCGGGCGTGCTGGCCGGGTTCGCGTTCGTCGCCGTGCTGTCGGCCGCGCTGTCGGCGCTGTCGTACGGGCTGGCGATGAACGTGCGGACGCCGCCGGAGTTCGCCGCGATCGCCAACACGGCGGGGATGCCGCTGATGCTACTGTCCGGCCTGCTGCTGCCGATGACGCTGGCACCGGGCTGGCTGGACGGCGCGTCCCGGGCCGTCCCGTTCCGGTACACGGTGGACGCCGTCCGGCAGGCGTACCTCGGTCACTACGCGAACGGGACGTTCGCGGTCGGCGCGGCGGTGACGGCGGTGTTCGCGGGGGTGTCGCTGGCCGCCGGGGCCTGGCTGTTCCGGCGCGGCGGCTGACGCCGGACGCGGGCGAGGCCGGACGCGGGCGAGGCCGGCTCGCCCGGGACGTCAGATGCGGGCGAGGACGCCGGCGATGAGGTCGGGCGTGCGGGCGGGCGGCTCGGCCTGCACCCCCAGCCGGTTCAGCGCGTCCCGGTACCGCGTGACGTCGGACGGGCGGTCCGGGTACAGGGCGCCGGTGAGCTGCTCCAGGTACACGACGTCCGGCAGTTCCGGCTCGGCGAACCGGAGCAGGGTCACCGGGCCGCTCTCGGCGGCGTGCCCGCCGGCGGCGAACGGCAGCATCTGGACGGTGACGTTCGGCAGCCGCGAGATCTCGACCAGGTGCCGCAGCTGCTCGCGCATCACCGCGGGCCCGCCGACGACGCGGCGCAGCGCGGCCTCGTCCAGCACCGCCCACAGCTTCACCGGCTCGGGCCGCTCCAGCACGAGGCGGCGGCGCATCCGCAGCTCGACGCGGCGGTCGATCTCCCCGGCGCTCGCGTCGGGGTACCGGGCGGCGAGGAGCGCCCGGGCGTAGCCGGGTGTCTGCAGCAGGTCCGGGACGTTCTGCACCTCGAACACCCGGATCAGCACGGCGCCCTGCTCCAGGCCGAGGTACGGCTCGAACCAGCCGGGCACGACGTCGGCGTACGGCTGCCACCAGCCGGGCCGGTTCGCCTGCTCGGCCAGTTCCAGCAGCGCCTCGCGGCGGACCGGGTCGTCCACCCCGTAGAGGGTGAGCAGGTCGGCGACGTCGCGCTCCTTGAACCCGACGCGGCCCAGCTCCATCCGGCTGATCTTGGAGTGCGAGCCGCGGATCTCGTAGCCGGCGGCCTCGGTGGAGATCTCGGCGGCCTCGCGGAGCCGGCGCAGCTGCGCGCCGACGACCATGCGGAGCACGGTGGGGCCCGACGCGGCGGTGCCGGACGGGACGGGCGCGCCGGGCCCGGACGCCTCGGGCGGCGCTTCCGGTCCGAGTCTCGGGTCTCCCACGGGACGCCTCCTCCGGCGCACGTCGACGTGCCTTCCGCAAAGAAGTTACCCGTCCGCGTGCGCGTTGCCCAAGGCACTCCGGTGGACCGATTCGTGAGATTCTCAGGCGATTCTTCCGGAAGATCTCCGGCGAACCGCCACTGACCTGGCAGGATTCGAACCGGCAAGAAAACCCCGAAAAAAGTCGCGGCGGATGTCGATCCGCCCCGCCCCCGCTCGACGCGTCAGTGAGGGCCGGGAAGGACCCGGCCCGGCAGGACCACGGAGGCACCGATGCGCTTCATGATGATGACCACGGACGATGGCGAGCAGCAGGGCGCGCCGGACGAGGCGATGATGGCGGAGATGGGCGCGTTCATCGCCGAGATGTCCGCGGCCGGCGTGCTGCTGGCGACCGGCGGCCTGGAGCCCGGCGGCACCCGCATCAAGGCGTCCGGCGGCAAGGTCACCGTCACCGACGGCCCGTTCGCCGAGGCCAAGGAGGGCGTGGTCGGCTTCGCGCTGGTCGAGGCGCGGAGCCGGGAGGAGGCCATCGAGCTGTCCAAGCGCTTCTTCCAGATCGTCGGCGACGGCGAGGGCGTCATCCAGCAGGTCTTCGGCCCGGGCGACGAGGTCCCCGGCGCCTGATCGCCTGAACGCCCGGCCCCGGCCCCGCCCGTACGGCCGGTGACCTGCGGGGAGGTGTTGTCCGGGTTGCGCGGCGGGCGGCGCGGGTGCTGTCATCGGCACCGTGACGCCATCCGCCGCCCCGGACGCCCCCGACGCGCCCGACACGGGCAGCCCCGACGCCGGCCCTCCCGACGCGGGCGGCCCCGACGCCGGCCCTCCCGACACGGGCGGCCCTGGAGCGGGCGCCCCGGAACCGCCGCGCGCCGGCGCGGGCGCGGCGGGCGGAGGCCGGCCGGCGGGCGTGCACGCGAGCATCGACGCGGTCTGGCGGCTGGAGTCCGCCCGCATCATCGCCGGGCTGGCCCGCCTGGTGCGCGACGTCGGGCTCGCCGAGGAGCTCGCGCAGGACGCGCTGGTGGCCGCGCTCGAACAGTGGCCCGGGTCGGGCGTCCCGGACAACCCGGGCGCCTGGCTCATGGCCGTCGGCAAGCGCCGCGCCATCGACCGGATCCGCCGCGAGCAGCGGCTGGAGACCAAGCTCGAGGAGATCGGGCACGGCCTGGAGCCCGAGGCGCGGGAGGCGCCGCCCGAGTTCGACCTCGCCGCCGACGACGAGCACATCGAGGACGACGTGCTCCGGCTCGTCTTCACCGCCTGCCACCCCGTGCTGTCCACGCAGGCCCGGGTCGCGATGACGCTGCGCATGCTCGGCGGGCTCACCACCGAGGAGATCGCCCGCGCGTTCCTGACCTCCGAGCCGACCGTCGCGCAGCGGATCGTCCGGGCCAAGCGGACGCTGTCGGAGGCCGGCGTCCCGTTCGAGGTGCCGGAGGGCCCCGACCGGGCCGCCCGGCTGTCGTCGGTCCTGGAGGTCGTCTACCTGATCTTCAACGAGGGCTACGCGGCGAGCGGCGGCGACGACTGGGTCCGCACGGACCTGTGCCAGGAGGCGCTGCGCCTCGGCCGCATCCTCGCCCACCTCGCGCCCGGGGAGCCGGAGGTGCACGGGCTCGTCGCGCTGATGGAGATCCAGGCGTCCCGCATCCGCGCCCGCACCGGGCCGTCCGGCGAACCCGTCCCCCTGCACGAGCAGGACCGCAGCCGCTGGGACCGGCTGCTCATCCACCGCGGCTTCGCCGCCCTGCTGCGTGCGCGCGAGATCGGCGCGCCGCCCGGCCCGTACGTCCTGCAGGCCGCGATCGCCGCCTGCCACGCGCAGGCCGCCACCGCCGCCGACACCGACTGGGCGCAGATCGCCTCGCTGTACGGGCACCTCGCCCGGGTCGCGCCGTCCCCGATCGTCGAGCTGAACCGGGCCGTCGCCGTCGGGATGGCGGACGGCCCCGAGGCGGGCCTCCGGCTCGTCGACGCCATCGCCGGCGAAGCCGCCCTGCGCGGCTACCCCCTGCTGCCCGGCGTCCGGGGCGACCTGCTCGCCCGCCTCGGCCGGGCCGCCGAGGCCCGCGCGGAGTTCGAGCGCGCCGCGGAGCTCACCCGCAACGCGCCCGAGCGCCGCGTCCTGCTCGACCGGGCCGCCGCCCTGCCGGGCGCCCAGTGAACGCGTCGACGATCTCGCCGACGTCCTGGAAGCCGCGTCGCCGCGGCGGTCACGGGCGTGCGGTCACGGGCGGGAGGCGGCGTGGGCGGCGTCGATCTGCTCCCAGGCGACCTGAAGCAGGGCTGCGCGCTTCTCCTCCGGCGTCCCCTCCATGGAGGAGATCGCGAAGCTGCCGAAGTAGACGGTGAACAGCGCGCTGAGGGACCGGACGCGCTCGAGGACGGGGGTGTCCGGGTCGGTGAGCAGGGTGCCGAGCACCTGCATGCGGTCGCGGAAGGTCTTCGGCGCGGTCCGGCCGCGCAGCGCCGCCTGGTTCTCCTGGAGGAACTGGAAGACCGGGGCCCATTCCTCCAGGTCCTCGTTCAGGCGGCGCAGCAGCTCGCGCCTGGTCTCCAGCGTCGCGGGCTGGGCGCGGGCCCAGGCGATCAGCTCGTCCAGGCGCTCGCCGATGCCGCCGACGAGAGCGTCGAGGATGTCCTCCTTCGTGCGGAAGTGGTAGTAGAGGGCGGCCTTGGTCACGTCGAGCCGCTCGGCGATCTCCCGCAGCGAGGTCTGGTCGTAGCCGCGTTCGAGGAAGAGCTCCAGCGCGACGTCCAGGATGCGTTCCCTGGTGTCCTTGCGACGCGTCTGCGGCTTGCCCACGGTGTGCCTCTCCTCCGGCCGTCCTGCCCCGTCCTCCACCGTATCGCGGCAACTTACTTGACGCCCGGCTAGTTAGCGCGGCTAGCGACCGGACCCGGCCGCGCGGCGGCGCCGCGCACCCCACGGAACGCGCCATCCGCCAGGAGCGTCCGGCCGGGATGGTACTGATGGTGGATGCGGACGCCGCGTCCGCGGAGAGGAGCCCCCCGTGATCGCGCTTCCGGACGTCCAGGCCGCCGCCGGCCGCGTCGCCGGCCGCGTCCGCGAGACGCCGCTGCTCGGCGTGGACCCCGGCCCGCTCGCCCCCGCCGGGCGGATGTGGCTGAAGCTGGAGCAGACCCAGCACACCGGGTCGTTCAAGGCGCGCGGCGCGTTCAACCACATCCTCGCCGCGCGGGACGGCGGGCGGCTCCCGGAGGCCGGCGTCGTCGCGGCGTCCGGCGGCAACGCGGGCCTCGCGTTCGCCTACGCCGCCGCCGAGGTCGGCGCGCCCGCCGAGGTGTTCGTCCCCGAGACGGCCCCGCCGGTGAAGGTCGCGCGGCTGCGCGCGCTCGGCGCCACCGTCGTCCAGGTCGGCACCCGCTACGCCGAGGCGCAGGACGCCGCCACCAAGCGCGCCGCCGACACCGGCGCCCTGTTCTGCCACGCCTACGACCAGCCCGAGGTCTGCGCCGGCCAGGGCACCCTCGGCCTGGAGATCCTCGACCAGACCGGCGGCGAGGTCGACACGGTCCTCCTCGCCGTCGGCGGGGGCGGGCTGATGGCGGGGGTCGCCGCCGCCCTCGAAGGCCGCGCCCGCGTCGTCGGCGTCGAGCCGGAGACCATCCCGACCCTCGAACGCGCCCTGCGCGCCGGCCGCCCGGTGGACGTCCCCGTCTCCGGCGTCGCCGCCGACTCCCTCGGCGCCACCCGCCTCGGCGACATCGCCCACGCCGTCGCCACCCGCACCGGTGTGGTGCCGGCGCTGGTCTCCGACGAGGCGATCGTCGACGCGCGCCGTTTCGTCTGGGAGGAGTACCGGCAGGTCGTCGAGCACGGCACCGCCGCCGCCGTCGCGGCCCTCCGCACCGGCGCCTACCGCCCCTCCCCCGGCGAGCGCGTCGTCGTCGTGCTGTGCGGCGCCAACACCGACCCGTCGGACCTCTGACCCCGATCCAGGGCGGTCCGACGCGGTCGGGCCCGGCCTAACGCAGCTGCGTCGCGAGCGACCGGGCCGCGCGGAGGACGTTGGACGTCCCCTTCCGCGCGGCCAGGTCCTCGATCTCCGGGATGGGCCCGGACGCCTTCGCCCACCGAGCCGTCCTGGCACCGAGCGCGATGAGCCGGTCGTGGGCGAACGGCGGCCGCTGCCCCGGTTCCGGGTGCAGGAGCGGGAGCACGGCGGCGATCGTCTCCCAGACCTGGGCGTACGCGCCCGCCTCCGCCGCGCGTTCCAGGGCCTCGACCACCCGCACCAGCTTGATCTCCCCGGCGAGCGCCAGCCGCCCGATGTGCCGGCCGAGCGCGGCGGCGGGCAGGTCGCCCCGCGCCGCCAGGGCCAGCAGCGCCTCGCCGGGCTGCTCGTCGTCCGGGAGGGCGAGCCGGCAGGCGAGGAGGAAGGCGACGGCCTCGGCGAGCGACCCGGTCCCCGACGTCCGGTCGATGAGCACGGAGACCGGCATGCCGACGCCGGACCATTCGTGCCGGCGCCGCAGACCGGGGACGAGGTGCGCGGCGACCACGTCGGGATGGGACGGCAGCAGCCACGGCCAGTACGTCCAGTGCCAGTCCCGGCCGGTGTCGACGTACTTCGGCGGTGCGGTGAAGACGGCGTCCACCAGCGGCAGGCCGGTCGGCTCGGCGCCGATGACGACCTCCGGCCGGCCGTCCGCGACCGGGCCGGCGGCCACCTCGCCGCGCGGCGCCCCGCCTTCCGCGAGCCGGCGGGCGGCGGTGCGGCCCGCCCGCGACGCCAGCCGGGCCGCCCGGCGGACCGCCTCGGCGTCGGGCCCCGGGGGCAGCCTGAGCAGCGCCTGCTGGAGGTCGGCGGGGCCGGGCTCCACGCCCGCCGCCTCGCATTCCTCCAAGCGCTCCGCGAGCGCGAGCGGGTCGACGTGGCCCGTCGGACGGGTCGGCGTGGCCAGCAGCACCGGTGGCGGCGTCCCGTCCTCCAGCGCGCGGTAGACCTCGGCGAACCGCATCAGGAAGAGCCGGTCAAGGGGCGGCCCCTGCACCCGTGCGGCGATCCGGCGCCCGTCGTGCCGGACCGGCGAACCGATCAGCAGGCGCCCGATTCCGACCAGCCACTCCTCGGGGCCGAACCAGCAGTCCAGGTGCTCGAGGTACGGATAGAAGTCCTTGTGCAGCACGGGGGTCAGCACGGCCCGCAGAGCGCCACGGTCCTGCCACGCGAGGCGGACGTAGGCGGCGAGCAGCTGCTCGCTCATCGCCCAGCCGATCCGGCCCTGGAGGGCCTCGGCCAGCTCGACCGCCGTCGTGATGGGCGGCGGCAGCGGATCCGGCGCCGGGTCCGGGTCCCGTCCGAGCACGGCGAGGGCGGGCGGGGCGGGGTCGTCGTCCACCGGGTCCGCTTCGCGGACCTCGCCGCCGTAACGCGCGACGACCTGCGCGGCGAGGGCGGGCGGCAGCAGCGGCACGGCGTCGCGCAGGGCGGCGCCGTCCGCAGCGGCCGGGAGCTTGAGCGCGACCCGGACGGCCCGCTGCTGGAGGGCGTACGACTCGTGCTCGAACGCGCGCGCGAGCGCGGAGGCGCAGCCGTCCACGACGTCGGGGTGGCGCCGCACCGTCCGCTCCAGCCACGACAGGCCCGTCCGGACGAGCCCGGACTCGGCACGGAACAGCAGGCCCTCCAGGGCCTCGACCACGAGGTCGGGCGGCAGGTCGTCGCGGTCCTTCAGCAGTTCGAGGGCGGACTCCGCCACGGGGCCGGGCGCGGCGGGCAGCAGCCGCGCGTAGTCGCGGGCGCGGGCGCCGGCCTCGGCCTCCGACGGCGCGAGCGCGTCCTGGAGCCGGACGAAGAACCGCAGGTCGAGGGCCGTCCCACCGCGCAGGAACCGGCGGACGCAGCCGTCCAGCAGCATCCCCCGGTCGACCTGGCCGCGCGCGGCCAGCGCGGTGAGCGCCACGATCCAGCGGTCGCCCTCGCGCAGCTCGCGGCCGACGCCCTCCGCCTCGAAGATCCGCGGCAGCAGCACCGGGAGCAGCGGATCGCCGGCGCGCGGCGGCGCCGAGGCGACCCAGCCGACGACGAGCGGGTCGTGCTCGGGCGGTTCCGTCCCGGTCGTCCTCAGCAGGGTGAGGACGAGGTCGAGGCCGATGTGGCGCGGGCTCCGCAGCCGCAGGGCGAGGCGCCGCGCGAGGTCGGCGAGCCAGGCGTCGTCTCGGCCCTGCCAGAGGCGCATCAGCAGGGCGGTGTCGTGGTGGTCGCGCATCCAGCGCGAGTTGAGCTCGCGGCGGCCCAGCCAGGACGCGACGGCCGACGCGCCGCCGAGCGTGCCCGCCCCGGCGGCGCGGAACGCCGGCGCGAAGTCGTCGATGCCCTCCCAGGTCTCGCGCCGGGACCGCACCTCGCGCACGTGGCCGGGCAGCGCCTCGGCGACCTCGCGGCGGCCGGCGGCGTCGAGGGCGAGGACCGCGCCGGCCACGGCGTCGGCCTCCCGCGCGTCGATGAGCGCGGCGATCTCGTCCCACGCGGTCGTCGTCATGCCCACGAACATTAGGCCCGCTCACCGACATTCCGGAGTCAGGCTCCGATATAGGCGCCGCCGTTGAGGTGGAGGACCTGCCCGGTGATGTGCCCGGCGCCCGGCGAGGCGAGGAACGCGGCGAGCGCGGCGACGTCCTCGGGGGTTCCGGCGCGCTTGGTGGCGGTCTGCCCGACCAGCACGGCGCGGCGCTCGCCGGTCAACCGGCCGCCGAAGAACTCGGTGTCCTCGATGAGACCGGGAGCGATCACGTTGGCGGTGATGCCGCGCTCGCCGACCCGCACGGCCAGCTCGGCGTTCCAGACGCGCATGCCCGCCTTCGCCGCGCCGTACGATCCGCCGCCGCGGCCGCCCGCGATCGAGCCCATGCTGATCACGCGGCCGCCGCGGGCGAGCCGCGGTTCCAGGGCGGTCGTGACGAGGACGGTTCCGACCAGGTTGGCCTCGAGGTTGGCGAGCCAGGCGGCGCGGACGCCGGCGAGGCCGGACGGCGCGGGGCGTCCGGTGTCGGTGTTGCCGCCGGCGTTGTTGACGAGCACGTCCACCGTCTCGGGCAGCTCGGCGAGGGCGGCCTCGATCTGGCCGGGGTCGGTCACGTCGAAGACGACGGGCCGCACGCGGGGGCCGAGGCCGGCGGCGGTCTCGGCGAGCACCTTCTCGCGCCGGCCGGTGATGACGACGTCCAGGCCGTCCGCCGCGAGGGCCGCCGCGACGGCCCGGCCGATGCCGGTCCCGCCGCCGGTCACCACTGCGCTGCGGGTCATGGGAGCCTCCTTTGTTTAGGTCTAAACTTCGTCCTAAGCTAGGCGCCGTGGAGGACGAACGCAAACACGGGGACCCGGTCGACGCCATCGCGGAGGCGTGGGCGCGCGAGCGTCCCGGCACGCCGGTCGCGTCCATCGGGATCATCACCCGGGTGTGGCGCGCGGCGAAGCTGCTCGGCGACGAGCGGCGCCGCACGCTGGCGCGGCTCGGCATCGACACGGCCACGCTCGACCTGCTGTCCACGCTGCGCCGGCGCGGGGCGCCGTACGCGATGACGCCCGGGCAGCTGCGCGAGGCGTCGCTGCTCACCGCGGGCGCGATCAGCCAGCGGGTGGCGCGGGCGGAGCGGGCGGGGCTGGTCGAGACCGAGCGCGGGCCGCGCGGCCGGACCTCGTCGGTGCGGCTCAGCGACGCGGGCCACCGGCTGATCGAGGACAGCGTGAACCGGCTGCTCACCTACGAGGACTCGCTCCTCGACCACCTGCGCGAGGAGGAGCGCGAGCAGCTCACCGAGCTGCTGCGCCGCCTCCTGGACGGGCTCGTCGAACGGCTCGGGGCCGACGCCAAGCCCGGCCAGGTGGGCGAGCGCTGAGCGTCAGCCGAGCAGGTCGGCGAGGGTCTCCCGGCGGGACGGGTGGCGCAGCTTGTGCATCCCCTTGGACTCGATCTGGCGGATGCGCTCGCGGGTCACCCCGTAGACCCGGCCGACCTCCTCGAGCGTCTTCGGCTCGCCGCCGGCGAGGCCGAACCGCATCGAGATGACGCCGGCCTCGCGCTCGGTGAGCGTCTCCAGCACGGCGTCGAGCTTGCCGCGCAGCATCGAGGACGCGACGACGTCGGCGGGGTCGCCGCCCTCGGGGTCCTCGATGACGTCGGCGAGCTCGCCGTCGCCGTCCTCGCCGAGCGGGGTCTGCAGGGACAGCGGCTCGCGCGCCTGGCGGCGCAGCCACTCGACCTTCTCCGGCGTGACGTCCAGCTCGACGGCCAGCTCCTGCGAGGTGGGCTCGCGGCCGAGGTCCTGCATCATCCGGCGGCGGATCCGGGTCATCCGATTGAGCACCTCGACGACGTGCACCGGGATGCGGATCGTCCGGGACTGGTCGGCGAGGGCGCGGCTGATCGCCTGCTTGATCCACCAGACGGCGTAGGTGGAGAACTTCAGGCCGCGCCGGTACTCGAACTTCTCCACGGCGCGGATCAGCCCGAGGTTGCCCTCCTGGACGAGGTCGTTGAGCGGCAGGCCGTGGCCCATGTACCGCTTGGCCAGCGACACGACCAGGCGGAGGTTGGCCTCGACCATGTGCTCCTTGGCGCGGCGCCCGTCGGCGGCGATCCAGGCCAGGTCGTCGCGGTCCTGCGGGGACAGGGCGTCGCCGAGGGTCTCCAGGCGTTCGCGCGCGAACAGCCCGGCCTCGATGCGCTTGGCCAGCTCGACCTCCTGCTCTGCGGTGAGCAGCGGGGTCCGGCCGATGCGGGAGAGGTAGTCCTTCATCGGGTCGACGAGGTCGCGGCTCGCGGACACGCCGCGGGCGGAGGCGCCCCGGGCGGCCGTGCGACGCGCGGACGCGCGGGCGGGCTCGGGGGTCGCGACACGGGGGGTGCTGGCGTTCAGGGCGGTGTCCTTTGCTCGTCCGGCCGGGAGGGAACGGGTCACCCGATCTCGGTACCCGGCAGCCCGGCGGCATAAACTTAGGTCAAGCCTATACATGTGCCAACTATAAATTTATGTCGGCCTATGAGAGGATGCCCGGCATGGGGTTGCGGGAACTGAAGAAGCAGCAGACGCGGCAGGCCATCTCGCACCAGGCGACGCGCCTGTTCCTGAGTCACGGGTTCGACCGCGTGACCATCGCCGACGTCGCCGCCGCCGCGCAGGTCGCGAAGATGACGGTCACCAACTACTTCCCGCGCAAGGAGGACCTGGCCCTCGACCTGCACGAGGAGTTCGTCGCCCAGCCCGCCCGCACGGTCGCCGAGCGCGCGCCGGGCGAGTCCGCGCTCGCCGCGCTGCGCCGCGCGTTCCTCGACGCCGTCGACCGGCGGGACGCGGTCATCGGCTTCTCCGGCGCCGACTTCGCCCGCATGATCACCGAGAGCCCGGCGCTGGTCGCACGGCTGCGCGAGTTCCACGAGGAGCGCGAGCACGCGCTCGCCGCCGTCCTGGCCGAGGAGACCGGCACGGACGCGGACGACGTGGTCGTCCGCGTCGCCTCGGCGCAGCTCATCGGCGTCCACCGCGTCCTGTTCGAGGAGACGCTGCGCCGCACCATCGCCGGTGAGGACCGCGACGCGATCGCCGCGGCCCTCACCGGTTCCGCCGGGAAGGGCTTCGCCCTCCTGGAACCGTCCCTGGGGGACTACGCCGTCAAGCGATGACGAGGAGGAGGTCGCCGGCCTGGACGGGGGTGGCCTCCGGGACGGCCAGGCGGGAGACGGTCCCGGCCACCGGGGCGGTGATCGCGGCCTCCATCTTCATCGCCTCGATTGTGGCGACCGTGTCGCCGGCCTCCACCCGGTCGCCCTTCGCGACGCGCATCGTGACCGAGCCGTCGAACGGCGCGCCGACGTGGCCGGGTTCGGACGGGTCGGCGCGCTCCACCGGCGGCGCGTCCGACACGACCGACTTGTCGCGGACGGACAGGGTGCGGAGCTGGCCGTTCACCGTGCAGATGACCTGCCGGACGCCCGCCTCGTCGATGTCGCCGACCGCTTCGAGCCCCGCCAGGACCCGCACGCCCGGTTCGAGGTCGAACGCGACCTCCTGCCCGGTGCGCATCCCGTAGAGGAACGCGCCGGTCGGCAGGACGGACAGGTCGCCGTAGGCCGCGCGGGCCTCGCGGTACTCCTTCGCGGGGCCGGGGAACAGCAGGCGGTCGAGGGTGTCGCGGACCTCGGGCCCGGCGAGCGCCTTCTCCTCGGCGCCGTCCAGCTCGGCGCGGGCCGGGGTGTACTGGCGTCCGGCGAGCGCCTTGGTGCGGAACGGCTCGGGCCAGCCGCCGGGCGGGTCGCCGAGCTCGCCGTTGAGGAACCCGATGACGCTGTCGGGGATGTCGTAGCGCTCGGGGTTCGCGGCGAAGTCGTCCGGGTCGGCGCCGGCGGCGACGAGGTGCAGGGCGAGGTCGCCGACGACCTTGCTGGACGGGGTCACCTTGACGAGCCGGCCGAGGATGCGGTCGGCGGCGGCGTAGCAGCGCTCGATCTCCTCGAACCGGTCGCCGAGGCCGAGCGCGACGGCCTGCTGCCGCAGGTTCGACAGCTGCCCGCCCGGGATCTCGTGCTGGTAGACGCGTCCGGTCGGCGACGGCAGGCCCATCTCGAACGGCGCGTACAGCTTGCGCACCGCCTCCCAGTAGGGCTCCATCACGGTGAGGGCGTCGAGGTCGATGCCGGTGGCGCGGCCGGTGAAGTCGGTCGCCGCGACGATCGCCTGCAGGGGCGGCTGGCTGGTCGTGCCGGAGAGGGGCGCGGCGGCGCCGTCCACGGCGTCCACACCGGCTTCGATGGCCGCGATGTAGGTGCCGATCTGGCCGCCTGCCGTGTCGTGGGTGTGGAGGTGGACGGGCAGGTCGAAACGCTCCCGCAGGGCGCTCACCAGTGTGCGCGCGGCGGGAGCGCGCAGGAGACCGGCCATGTCCTTGATGCACAGGATGTGGACGCCCGCCTCCACCAGCTCCTCGGCGAGGCGCAGGTAGTAGTCGAGCGTGTAGAGGCGCTCGTCCGGGGACGACAGGTCGCCCGTGTAGCAGAGGGTGCCCTCCACCAGCGCGTGCGTCTGGAGCGCCGCGTCGATCGCGGGACGCATGCGTTCGACGTCGTTCAGCGCGTCGAACACCCGGAAGATATCGACGCCCGTACTGGCGGCCTCCTTGACGAACGCGCGCGCCACCGAGTCGGGGTAGGGCGTGTAGCCGACGGTGTTGCGGCCGCGCAGCAGCATCTGGATGCAGAGGTTCGGTGCCGCTTCCCGGATGGCAGCGAGCCTGTCCCACGGGGACTCGCCCAGGAAGCGGAGGGCGACGTCGTACGTCGCGCCTCCCCACGCCTCTATGGAGAGGAGCTGCGGAGTCATGCGGCCGAGGTAAGGCGCAGCGGCGACGAGGTCGTGCGTGCGTACCCGGGTGGCCAGCAGCGACTGGTGCGCGTCCCGGAACGTGGTGTCGGTGACGGCTAGCGCGTTCTGCGCCCGCAACTGCTCGGCGAACGCGCGTGCGCCGAGAGCGAGAAGCCGGTCGCGGGAGCCCTCCGGGAACGGGCCGTCGAGCTGGAGCGGCGGGAGCTTGGTCGCCGGGTCCAGGGTCGTGGGCGCCTCACCGTGCGGCTTGTTGACGGTGACGTCCGCCAGGTAGCGGACGAGCCGCGTCGCACGGTCGCCGCTCGACCGGGCCGTGAGCAGCTCGGGATGGTCGGCGATGTAGGACGTGCTGACGCCGCCCCTGCGGAAGTCCTCCTCGTCCAGCAGCGCCTGCAGGAACGGGATGTTCGTCGCGACGCCCCGGATGCGGAACTCGGCGACCGCCCTGCGCGCGCGCCGCACGGCCTCCTCGAACGTCCGGCCCCGGCACGTCAGCTTGACCAGCAGCGAGTCGAAGTGCGGGGACACGATCGCGCCGCCGTGCGCGGTGCCGGTGTCCAGGCGCACCCCGGCGCCGCCCGGCGACCGGTACGCCGAGATCTTCCCGGTGTCGGGACGGAACCCGTTCGCCGGGTCCTCGGTCGTGATCCGGCACTGCACCGCGAACCCGCCGACCACCACGTCCTGCTGGGAGATGCCGAGGTCGTAGAGGGTCTCGCCGCCCGCGATGCGCAGCTGGCTCTGCACCAGGTCGATGCCCGTGACCTCCTCCGTCACGGTGTGCTCGACCTGGATGCGCGGGTTCATCTCGATGAAGACGTGCTCGCCGCGGTCGTTCACCAGGAACTCGACGGTGCCGGCGTTCACGTAGCCGATCTCGCGGGCGAACTTCACCGCGTCCTCGCACAGCCGCTCCGCGATGGCCGCGTCCAGGTGCGGCGCCGGCGCGATCTCCACGACCTTCTGGTGCCGCCGCTGCACCGAGCAGTCGCGTTCGCGCAGGTGGACGGTGTGCCCCGCGCCGTCCGCGAGGACCTGCACCTCGATGTGGCGGGGCCGGTCCACCGCCTGCTCCAGGAAGACCGTCGGGTCGCCGAACGCGCTCTCCGCCTCGCGGCGCGCCGTGTCCACGGCGGCCTCCAGCTCCTCGCGGTGGTCGACGCGGCGCAGCCCGCGCCCGCCGCCGCCCGCCGCGGCCTTCACGAACAGCGGGAACCCGACCTCGTCGGCCGCCTCCAGCTCCCGGCCGGGCTCCGGCGTCGCCGACCGCAGGACCGGCAGGCCCGCCCGCCGCGCCGCCGCGACCGCCTCGATCTTGTTGCCGGCCAGGCTCAGCACCCGCGACGGCGGGCCGACGAACGTGATGCCGTTGCGCTCGCACGCCTCCGCCAGCTCCGGGCTCTCCGACAGGAACCCGTAGCCGGGGTACACGGCGTCGGCGCCGACCCGCAGCGCCGTCTCCACGATGCCGTCCACGTCCAGGTAGGCGCGGACGGGATGGCCGTGCTCGCCGATCTCGTACGCCTCGCCGGCCTTCTGCCGGTGCAGCGACAGCCGGTCCTCGTGGGCGTAGACGGCGACGCTGGCGATGCCGAGTTCGTACGCGGCGCGGAACGCGCGTACGGCGATCTCGCCGCGGTTCGCGACGAGCAGCTTTGTGATCACGTGCTCTCCCAGGAGACGGCTCGGGCGCGTCCGCCCGCACCCGACGGCCTCCCGGGCTCGGCGCTGAGCGTCGGAGGAGCATGGGCCGGTCCGGCGGGCGAACCGAATCTTCGGATACCTACCCAGTTGACCGGCCGGGCCCTGCCCCGGATACCCCGTCCCCCTGTGAACAAAGTGATAGATCGCGTTTAGCGAGAAAAATGCCCGTTTGTTCCGTTCGGCCCCGGCGCCGCCTTGGCGCCTTCGGCGACCGGAGGCGCTTCCGACGCTCTAGGCTGTTCGGTCGGGTTTCGTGTGCTTGTAGGGGGAACAGGGTGCGGCTGCCGGAACATCTCGAACTTCTCGTCTCCGACGAGCCCGTCCTCGACGTGTACTCCTACGGGCCCTGGCGCGTCCCGGACGGCCTGTACGACGAGATCCGCGCCCGCATCGACACGCTCGCCGCCGACCCGCGCTGCAAGGACGCCACCACCGACGAGCACTCCCTGCTCACCCCGCCCGCCCCGCTCGTCGTCGCGGAACTGCTCCTCACCCTCGACTTCCTGCTCGGCGCCGGGGCCGTCAACGCCGGCACCCACTCCCGCCTCCAGTACCAGTTCTTCAACCGCTACCACAGCGAGCCCCGCGACCCGCTCCGCGACGCCGGCGGATGGGGCGTCAGCCGCGGCTCCTTCCAGCCCCTCGAATGGCTCGAGGACTGCGGCGACCAGGACCTCGCCCTCACGCTCGCCCGCGAGTCCCTCGACGTCTTCGAGGGACTGGAGCCGATCGAGCAGCGCCGCCAGGCCCTCATCAAGCTGTACGACGACCCGCCTCCGGCCCTGCGGATCCAGACGCCGCTCGCCGAGCAGCGCGCCCTGTGGCTCGCCCACGCGAGCGACGACGTCGTCACCGCCCTGCCCGAACTCGCCGGCCCCATCGGCTACCTCGAATGGGTCTGCTCCGGGCTGCTGCCCGTCCACGAGCACCTGCGCGAGGTCGCCCCGCACGACGAGACCGCCGACGAGCTGCTCGTCCACCTGCTCCTCCAGGGCGGCCTCAAGCAGGTCCCCGCCGAACTGTCCGCCGTCCTCACCGAGGACCGGTACGGCGAACTCCTCGAACGCTTCGCCCGCGACCGCGACACCTTCGAACCGAACCCCTGGTACCTCAACGAGTGGGGATGGCTCGGGCGCGCCCTCGGCGCCGGCGCCATCGACGCCTGCCGGGGCTGGCTCGACATGGCGATGCGCTTCACCGGCTGCGTCCAGGGCCTGCCCAACGAGCCCCGCATCCCCGACCCCGAATGGATCCCCGTCGGCGAGTTCGGCGCCGACGTCCGCCGCCTGTTCGCCCCCCGCCGCCGCATGGTCAACCCGCTCGCCGCCGGCGTCGGCACCGCCCCGTCCCGCACCCGCCGCACCCGCCGCGCCGAGGTCGGCTCCGGCCTCGTCGGGCAGCCCGACGTCGTCACCGCGCTGGAGACGATCGCCGAGACCGGCGGGCCCGTCCGGCTGATGCTCGTCGGCCCCGACGGCACCGGCAAGCGCGACGCCGCCCAGGAGATCGCCCGGCTGCTCCGCGAGCACCGGATCGTCGACCCGCCGCTGTGGCTCGCCGACGACTTCTTCGCCGGCAAGGAGGTCTCCTCCGCCACCACGCAGCTCTACAGCGAGGCCCGCGACGCCGCCGGCAACCGCCTCATGGTCATCGACGGCCTGGACGACATGTCCCGCGACGGCCGCAGCGGCGAGGCCATCGTCGAGGAGCTCCACCGCGCCCTCGACGTCCACGACGACCTCCACGTCGTCGCCCTCTGCGAGCCCGGCGGCGACGAGCGCATCCGCGAGGTGAACCCCGGCCTCTCCCTGCGGTTCCAGGTCGTCCGCACCCACCCGTTCGACGCCGACGGGTACGCCGAGCTGTTCAACCGCGCCCTCCAGCAGCGCGGCGCGCGCGCCCACAAGCGCGCCCTCACCGCCGCCGGGCAGCTCCTCGTCCGGACCCCGCCCATCCGCAACCTCCGCAACGCCCGCCTCGCCCAGCGCCTCGCCGACATCGTCGTCGAGAACGTCCGCGCGAACACGCCCGCCGGTGAGGAACTCGTCGTCAAGCGCGCCGACGTCCCCGCCACCTTCGACACCGCCGGCACCCCGTCCGACCCCATGGCCGAACTCGCCGCCCTCACCGGCCTCCGCACCGTCAAGGCGGAGATCGAACTGCTCGTCGCCGGCGCCAAGGCCGCCAAGCTGCGCCGCGAGGCCGGACTGCCCTCGCCCGCCGCCCCCGCCCGGCACATGGTCTTCACCGGCGACCCCGGCACCGGCAAGACCGTCGTCGCCCGCCTCCTCGCCCGCATCTTCAAGGACCTCGGGCTGCTGTCGTCCGGCCACCTCGTCGAGGCGTCCCGCTCCACCCTCGTCGGACGCTACGTCGGCGAGACCGCCGTCAAGACCCGCGGCGTCGCGCAGAGCGCCGTCGGCGGCGTCCTGTTCATCGACGAGGCCTACGCCCTCACCGAGACCAGCATGTCCGACGACTACGGCCAGGAGGCCATCGCCGAACTCATCAAGGTGATGGAGGACCACCGCGACGACCTCGTCGTCATCGTCGCCGGCTACGAGCGCGAGATGCAGCGCTTCATCGCCTCCGACCCGGGCCTCGCGTCCCGCTTCCCCACCACCGTCCGGTTCCCCGACTTCACCGACGCCGAACTCGTCGAGATCTTCACCGGGCAGGCGGCCGCCGCCGGCCTGTCACCCGCCCCGGCCGCCCTCGACAAGATCACCGAGCTGCTCCGCCGGGCCCCGCGCGGCCGCTCCTTCGGCAACGCCCGCGTCATGCGCAACCTGTGCGAGCGCGCCACCGCCCTGCAGGCCCGCCGCGTCACCGCGCTCCGCCGGCCCCGCCCCGACGACCTCGCCGCGCTGCTGCCCGAGGACATCCCCGACGGCCTCAGCGGCGCCGGACGCGTCGTCCCCGCCACCGACCCGCTCGCCGAGCTCGACGCCCTCATCGGGCTCTCCGCGGTGAAGGAGGAGGTGCACCGCCTCGCCGCCGAGGCCCGCGGCGCCGAACTGCGCCGCGCCGCCGGCAAGCAGGTCACCGTCCCCACCCGGCACATGATCTTCACCGGCAGCCCCGGCACCGCCAAGACCACCGTCGCCCGGCTCGTCGCGTCCGTCTACGGCCACCTCGGGCTGCTGTCGTCCGGCCACCTCGTCGAGGTGTCCCGCGCCGACCTCATCGGCCCCTACCTCGGCCAGACCGCACCGCGCGTCCGCGCCGCGGTCGAGCAGGCCCTCGGCGGCGTCCTGTTCGTCGACGAGGCGTACTCCCTCGCCGGCGACGCCTACGGCCAGGAGGCCGTCGCCACCCTCGTCCAGCTCATGGAGGAGTACCGCGGCGACCTCGTCGTCATCGCCGCCGGCTACGCACGCGAAATGGACGCCTTCCTCGCCGCGAACTCCGGCCTGGCGTCCCGGTTCCCGAAGCGCATCTCCTTCCCCGACTACAGCGACGACGAACTCGCCGCCATCTTCGAGCACCTCGCCGCCGCCGAGGGCCTCACCCTCGCCCCGGACGTGCCCGGACGCCTGCGGGCCGTGCTCCGCGACACCCCGCGCGGCCCGTCCTTCGGCAACGGCCGCCTCATGCGCAACCTGCTGGACGCCGCCGTCGCCGCCCAGTCCGAACGCCTCACCGCGTCCGGCTCGCCGTCCGACACCGAGATCATCACCCTGCGCGCCGAGGACCTCCGCACGGCCGCCCCCGCGTCTCCCGAGAGCGCCACGGGCCTGTACCTGTGATCCGTCCACACGTGGTCTGACGCCGCAACACACAATTGGTCGGAATCTCCCGGCTGCGCCTGTCTAGACTCGTCTCGCCCAATCAATGCGGAGCTGGAAGGGGCCCGGTGGCCGATCGAGACTGGCAGCACGCCGTGCTGCGCGACCTCGGCGCACTGGAATCCGGCCTGGTCCCCCCTGACCCGCGCCCAACGCCGCCCGTGCCCCCGCCCCCAACGCCGCCCGTGCCCCCGCCCCCTGCCGCCGCCGGGGCCGACTCTCCTGCGAGGGCGAGCGCGTCGCCGCCGTCATCCGACCGCCATTCCACCCCGCCCATGGGCACCCGCACACCCACAGCCCCTTTCTCCCGCACCACCGCCCCCCACCCGGCCCCGGCCACAGCACGGACGGCCACGCTGGCTCCCACCACAGCACCGCCCGCCCCCAAAGCCCGCGCCGAGGCTCGCCCCGCAAAGCAGAACCCCCACCCGGACGAGCCGACCAAACCACGCCCGGCCGAGCCGACCAAGCCACACGCGGCCCCTTCGGCACCCCCTCAGCCTTCAACCGCTGCGAGCGCGACCGAGCCGCCGCCCCCCTCCCCCACCGCCCTCGAGGACAAAACCCCGGCGCCCTTCCCGTCCACCCCCTCAACGGAAGCCGCCGCCCCCACCACCGCAGGCTGGACAATCAAGCCCCCGCCTCCCCCCACGCCGTCACCTCCACCCACGCCGTCGCCCTCACCCACGCCTTCGCCTCCACCTTCGCCCTCACCCACGCCTTCGCCTCCACCTTCGCCCTCACCCACGCCTTCGCCCTCACCTTCGCCTTCGCCTTCGCCTTCGCCTTCGCCTTCGCCTTCGCCTTCGAGCACAGCCAGCATTCCGCCAGAGCCGCACCCCCCGGCCACCTCCGAGAAGCACCCTTCGCCTTCGAGCACATCGAGCACCCCGCCAGGGCCGCATCCTCAGGCCGCCTCCGAGAACGCAACACCGCTTCCCACCCCTGAGCCGCACGCAACCTTGAACGGGCTCTCCACTCCCGAAGGCCAGACGACCCCCCAACCGCCCATCGCTCACTCGGCACCACCTCCAACGCCGCCGCCAGGGGTGACCGCACCTCCAGGCCAGACGCCGACGTCCCACGCCTCCGCGGACATCGAACGTCCACCACCTCCCGCAACAGGCTGGACGATCACTCCACCGGTCGGGGCATCACCTGCCGCCTCGCTCCCACCCCCCATGCCCGAGCCACGACCGCAAGGTCCAACTGCAACACCGCCAAGGCCAACAGCACCACCACATGGGCCGACTGCATCAACCCCCGCCCCGCCGAGCTCCCCCTCTCCAGGCGCGCCGCAGCCCGAGGTGCCCGCACAGCCCGAGGTGCCCGCACAGCCCGGGGTACCCGCACAGCCCGGGACGCCCCCGGGCCCACTCAACGCAGCACCGTCGATGGCCCGGCAGCCCGAGGTGCCCGCACAGCCCGGGGTGCCCCCGGGCCCGCTCGACGCGGCACCGTCGATGCCCCCACAGGCCGAGGTGCCGCCGCAGCCGAAGGCGTCGCCGCCCACGCCGGCGCTGTCCGAGCCGCACTCGCAAGCGCCGAGCGCGCCGGCACCCGAGCCGCTCGCCGACATTCCGCCGCACAGCGTCCCCGAATCCCCGCAGGTCAGGCCGTCCGTACCCAACGGCGCGACGAACCGGTTCACCACGCCGCCCGGCGGCGTCCCCGCGCCTCAGGACCTCGTCCGGCGCAATCCGCACGGCGACCCGATGGCCCGCCGGCTGGGACGCGGCGTGCGCCGCGCGATGGGGGCGTCGGCCGCCGGACAGGTCCGGGAGCTGGCGCAGCTCACGGCGCAGATCGGCGTCCCGGTCCCGTCGAGCCGCCGGATCGCGGTGACGAGCATCCGCGGCGGCGCGGGCAAGTCGACGATCGCCGCGCTCGTCGCGGGGATCCTCCGGCAGTACCGCCCGGACCGCGTCCTCGCGATCGACGCCGACCCGGGTCTCGGCTCCCTCGCCCTGCGCATCGGCGTCAACGCACCCAGCTCGCTCCGGGACCTCGCGGCCGCACGCCCCCAGTCCTGGGAGGAGACGGCCGCCCACCTCGGCCGGACCCCCGAGGGCCTCTTCGTCCTGCCCGCCGCCCCGAAGGGCACCGTCGCGGACGATCTCGACCACGCGACCTTCCAGCACGGTACCGGCCGCCTCGGACGCTACTTCTCCACCACCGTCATCGACTGCGGCGGAGGGCTCGTCTCCGAGCTGCAGCGCGGGATCCTGCACGGCGCCCACGCCCAGGTGTTCGTCACCCCCGGCACGCCGGACGGCGCCCTCAGCGCGCGCGCCGCCCTCAACTGGATGGCCTTGAACGGCTACGGCCCGCTTCTCCAGCGCACGGTCGTCGCCTTGGTCTCGCATACCCCGAACCCGGACGCCGACCTGGACCGCGCCGCCCATCTCCTCCAGAGCGGCACGCTTCCCGTCACGCTCCTCCCGTTCGACCGGCACTTGGCGGCCGGCATCGCCATCGCCCCCGAACGCGTCAGCATGCCCACCCACGCCGCCGCGACCCGGATCGCGGCGGACGTCTTCACCCGTTCCTTGAGCGCCTGATGAGCCGCGAACTGATAGTCCTCACCTCCGAGAAGCCGTCCGTGGACCTCCCATCCCTGGCCTCACCGCCCCTCTACGCGGCAGGGAATGACGTCTTCGACGCCGAAGGACGGCTCCTCCTGCGCGTCCAGGAGCCGGTCCTCATCGCCATCGCGGGCGAAGTCGAACGCCTCCTCGGGATCGATTCGGCCGTCCCTGTTTGGTGGACGGAGATCCACGCCGCGACAACCGCTCCCGAGGCGCACGACCTGGCTCAACGATGCGCCGAAACCCTCGACGGCACGATCTGGACGGCTCGATGACGGAAACCGCAGGCGGCGCCGACGTCCTCACCGGCCAGGCCATGGTCGTGCTGAACGACCGTCCTGTCGTCCCACTTTCCCCCGCCATCTCCCAGGCCCTCGCCGAATGCGAGCGGACGGACCGCACCTTCCAACTCGTCACGCCCGCCACCAGCCGCCTGACCCTTCCCCTCCGAGCGTCCAAGGCCCAGTGGCTGGTCCACGACGACGGGTATTACGAGGGCCTGACCGGCCGCCCGATGCACTGGAACGGCACCGCTTTCGTTCCGCTGCCCGAGGCCCGCGACTACGCCCCCACCTACACGACGCCCCCGGCGGATCCCATCGGGAGCCAACTCGTCCTCACCTTTCAGGTCCGTCATGCCCCCGAAGGCGTCCTCGGCGCACACACCGAGAAGCTGATGCGCCTCATTACCGGCGACCCCCCGAAAGGCTGGGGCACCACCGAACCCCTCCAGCACCGTTGGGCCCCTGAAGACCTCACGGCCCACATATCAAGCACCGCTACGTCACGCGTCATCACCATCGGAGCAAGCAGCCGCCCGGCAATGGCC
Organism: Actinomadura nitritigenes; assembly: GCF_017573545.1. Classification (GTDB taxonomy): domain Bacteria; phylum Actinomycetota; class Actinomycetes; order Streptosporangiales; family Streptosporangiaceae; genus Spirillospora; species Spirillospora nitritigenes. The sequence continues at coordinate 142,231 of NZ_JAGEOK010000028.1, forward strand.
ACGTCGGACTTCTCTCCCCTCGTCTCCCCGGCCGCCGGCATGGCCGAGATGACGACGCTCACCATCGGCTACACGGACGACGAAGACCCCCCGATCACCCAACTCCCGTCCTTCATCGACCTCGTGTCAGCGGACCACCCCCTGACCGCACTGCTGGCCCAGCTGATCCCCGGCCGCCCCGACCTCACCACCGAACCGCGCTGGACCGGCTCCTCCGCCCCCATCGGCCTCGCCTCCGCCGGCGCCTACACCGGCCCGCCGGGCTTCTCCCGCAAGCGCCTAGGCCCCCCGGACGCCCCCATCACCTGGTTCCACCTGGGCGACGGCTACTCCCCCGAATACTGGCAACGCCACCAGGACCTCCTAACCCACCTCCGCCGCACCCCCTGAACCCTTCATGTCCGCGCCCGAATCTCCTTAGATCCGTAGGGCCGGTCAACCGCACGACGACGCCCGTCCCGTCGTGGACATGCGCCATGGCGACACGGACCACGCGCTGCCCGTCATCCTCCCCGGCGATCTCGGCGTACATCGTGGACGAGTCCGCGCGGCGCCAACCCGCCGCAGGGCCGCCGAGTACGGTGGCGGGCTAGCGCTGCGCCGCCGAGTACGGTGGCGGGCTCGCGCTCACCGACACCACTCGCCCGCACCGGCCTCCTCCCCGGCCACCGGCGGAGTCTGCGGCTCGTCCACCCAATGGGGCACGAACCGCCCCGGGTCGGATCCCTTGGTGGAACGCCTGCACGCCCAGCTGACCTCCACCGTTCTGGGTGCTACTGGTCCTGCCAGGGGGTCACGTGCGTGGGCGGCCGCCCTGCGCCGCGGGCGGCGTCGGTGGCCTTCTGTCCGCTCTTGCCGTAGTTGCGCGCCGCCTCGGCGATCCTCTTGATCGCTGCGGCGTAGGCGGCGCAGTAGCGGTCCAGCGCGGAGATCATGTTCTGGTGCCGGTCTCCACCTTGGGGCCCATCTGCTGCGCGACGTCCCAGTGCCCGACCTCGCCGACCTGCACCTTCAGGGCCGTCAGGATGCGCTGCAGGTTGGAGAGGACCTGATGATCGGATCGAGGCCGTTGTGGCCGCCCGGGGACGCCGTGACCGGGGGCGGGGTGCCCGGATGCAGGAGCTGGTTGAGGGCGGGCGGAGGGTCTTGGGGAGGCATGGGCGGTCGTCCTCACCGATGCGCGGTCAGCCACCCCACATGGCGGTGTTCTGGCGTTCGGCGCCGAGGTGGATGTCGTGGGATTCGCCGATGACCTTGCTCATGCCGGAGACGGCGGTGGCCATGCGCTGGGCGGCGAGCTTCCATTCGCGGGACTTGTTCTCGTAGGCGTTGCGGGCGTCGCCGTCCCACTCGGCCAGGTGCGCGCGGACCTGGCTGTCCAGGGTGTCCAGGGCGGCCTGGTAGCTCTTGAGCGCGCTGGTGAAGTTGGCCTGGGCGTTCTGCATGCCGCCGAAGTCGACGTAGGTGTACTCGGTGCTCATCGTGGGCCTCCCGGGCCGTCTGCTGCCGTGCGATGGGTCGGTGCCGTGCGGTGCGTGCGGTGCGGTGGGCTGGTGCGGGGGTGGGTCAGCCGTTGACCAGGCCCTTGAGGGTGTTGACACGGGCGGTCTTGTTCTGTTCGGCGGTCTGGTACTTGGCCTTGGTGTGCACGAGCTTTTCTTG
>NZ_JAGEOK010000029.1 GCF_017573545.1 Actinomadura nitritigenes
CAGCAACACCCAACGCACCCACCGCCTGGCACCCTGGCTGGAGTACTACAACACCCAACGCCCACACACCGCACTCGGCGGTCACCCACCCATCAGCCGCCTGTCACCAACCTCATGACCGAGTACAGCTAGCCGGTCACTTCGGCCGGTGCGGCCGCCGATCCCCGCCGCCCGTCGTACGGGGTGACGGTGACCAGGGCGACGACGATGCCGAGCAGGTACAGCCCGACGGCGACTCTGAAGCCCGCCGTGTAACCGTGGACGAGCGCGTCCGGCAGGGGCGTGCCCTTCGCCGCGTGCCGGGTCGCCGTGACCGCGACGGTCGCCAGTCCCGCCAGGCCCAGCGCGCCGCCGATCTGCGAGCCCGCGGTGAGCAGCGCGGAGCCGATGCCGGCCTCGGAGCCGTCGATTCCGCGGACGCCGATCCCGGTGGAGACGACGACGGTCGCGCCCAGGCCCAGTCCGGTCACCAGCGACGCCGGCATCACCATCCCGTACATGCTGGAGTGCACCGTCAGGAAGCCGAACCATGCGGTGCCCGCGGCGGCGAGTGCCAGGGCCAGCGACAGGGCCGCCCTCTCCGAGGTGCGGGCGAGCAGCTGCGGGCCCACACCGCCGGCCGCGATGCCGAAGCCCACGGCGAGCGGCAGGTACATCAGGCCGGTCCGCAGCGCGGAGTAGCCCAGGATCTGCTGCATGTACAGGGTCAGGAAGAAGTACGTGGCGAAGCTGCCCGTCGACATCAGCAGCGTGACGATGTTCGCCCCGCCCCGGCCGCGGTCGCCGACCACCTCGCGCGGGACCATCGGCGTGCGGCCGATGCGCTGGGCGGCCACGAAGAGGGACAGCAGCAGGGCCGATCCGGTCAGGCAGCCGACGACCGCGGCGTCGCTCCAGCCGTGCTCGCCGACCCGGTCCACCGCGTAGACCAGCGAGCCCGCGCCAAGGGTGGCGAAGGCCGCGCCGGGGAGGTCGATCTTCGTCCGCCCGGCGGGGGCGCCCTCGTCCAGGGCGTTGACGCCGAGCAGGACACCGATGATGACCGGCACGTTCACCAGCAGCACCCAGCGCCAGCCGGCGTAGGTGGTCAGCACGCCGCCGAGGACCAGGCCCATGACCGACGCCAGTCCGGTCATCCCGCCGTAGAGGCCCAGGGCCCGGGTGCGGGGCCTGCCTTCGGGGAAGGTGGCGACCAGCAGCGACAGCGCGCCGGGGGTGGCGATCGCGGCCCCGACGCCCTGGACGGCGCGGAACGCGATCAGGGCGCCGCCGGTCGGCGCCAGCCCGCCGAGCAGCGAGGCCGCGCCGAACAGCACCAGGCCGACCCTGAAGATCTTCTTGCGGCCGTACAGGTCGCCGACCCGCCCGGCGACGAGCATCAGTCCGCCGAAGGTCAGCGAGTACGCGTTGATCACCCAGTTCAGGTTCGACGGAGAGATCTTCAGTGCGTCCTGGATGCTCGGGAGCGCGACGATCATGATCGTGCCGTCCAGCACGACCAGGAACCGTGCGAAGGCGATGACCCACATGGCGACGCCGAGCCGGCGGTCCGGAACCGGGTCCGCGACCGCCGCGGGGGCGCCCGCCGCGGCCTCCTCGTTCGCGTTACCGGTCATCGCTGCTCGTCGTCACCCGGGCGACCTGCGGAAGCCGGTCGTCGGTGGCCGAGGCCGGCGCCAGCCGCGTGACGGCGGCGGGCATGGGGCCGACGGTGAACACGCGGGTGAACGGGCCGACGGTGACACCGGCGAAGGACGCTTCGGCCGGTACCCGGTCGGGAAGCGGGATGACGTGGGTCCCCGCGTCGAGGCGGTCGTCGAACACGTACATCGACGCGCTCTCGGGTTCCGGGGGGACGAAGGACGTGCCCCACCACGCCTCGACGGTGACGGGGGCGGATTCGTCGAGCGTGAGCCGCAGCGAGCGCGTTGGGGCGTCGTAGACGACCTCGCCGGTGCCGAGGGCCTCGTCCGAGGTGGCGGCCTTCACCTGGGCGGCGATGAGGCCGGCGATACCGGCGAGCCCCTGGACGAACGTCACGTCCGGGTTGCGCTCGAGGACGTCCTCGCGCAGCTTCTGCTTCGTCTCGGCGGGGACCATGCCGCCGAAGACCAGGACGTCGAGATCGGTGACGTCGTAGTCCTGGAGGACGTGGTCGAACTGGTTCGTCGCGTCCGCGGAGTAGCCCCTGGCGCGCAGGATGTCGACGGTGGCGATGAGCACGCCGGGGCTGCGGCCGACGACGAGAACGCGTTCCGGCTCGCTCTTCGGTGACCTGTTCACTGGGAGATCTCCTCGGCGGTGGGCGGTTGAGTGTTGGTCAGGCCAACATAGCGAGTGTTGGGGCGACCCACAACTGCTAGACTCGGCGCGTGCCCATGCCCCGCCACGACACCGGCCGCACTCCGACCCGGCTCGAAGGACGCGCGACCTGGCTGGTCAGCCGCGCCTACCTGCGTTCCTCAGGGCTGCTCGGCGCCGGTTTCGAGACGCATGGCGGCGGACTGCGCAGCTACCACTACCGGCTCCTCGCCGCGCTGGAGGAGTGGGGTCCGGCGAGCCAGGCCGACCTCGGCCGCAGGACCGGGATCGATCGCAGCGACGTGACCGCCGCCCTGACCGAACTCGAGTCGCGCACCCTGGTCGAGCGCTCGGTCGACCCCGAGCACAAGCGCCGGAAGATCGTCACGATCACACCGGCGGGCGTCGACCGGCTGCTCGAGCTCGACAGGGTCGTCGACGGCATCCAGGAGGAGTTCCTCGCGCCTCTGACGGACGCCCAGCGGCGCCAGTTCATCGCCCTGCTGTCGCGACTCGCGCACGCCCAGCCCTGACCCGGCGGCTCACCGGCGACGTCCTCGCCCGCCAGGCGCCGGGACCACCCGGCGCCGTCCGTTCGAGCCCTCGGAGGGGCGCTGATCAGGCGCCGGCCGGGGCGGCTTCGGTGGTGACGGCGAGGAGGTCGGCGGCGCCGGCGGACAGGGCCTCGGCGAAGTCGGTCTCCTCGTCGGCCATCCACCGTTCGGTCGCGAGGCGGAGGACGGCCAGGCCGGCGTCGGTGGCGAGCCGCGCCGTCCGCCGGTCGCAGCCCCGGCGCACCAGGGCCGCGGTCAGGGCCTCGGAGAGCGAGACGAGTTTGATCAGCTCGCGCTCGCGCAGCGGCGGGTTCGCCGCGATGACCGCCGCCCGCTTCTCCAGGAAGTCGCGGGGACGGAACACCTCGGGCGCGGTGGCGAACGCGGCCAGCAGCGCCGGCAGCGCGCCGGTGCCCGCCGGGACGGCGTCCATCGCGGCCAGGAACCGCTCCTGGAGGTCGTCGCCGGCGAACAGCACCTCGCGCTTGTCGGTGAACCAGCGGTAGAACGACCGCTCCGTCAGGTTCGCGCGCCGCGCGATCTGCGCGACCGTCGTGCGGTCGTAGCCCTGCTCGTCGAACAGTTCCAGCGCCGCCCGTTCGAGCCGTCCGCGCGCGTCGCCCTCCCAGCGTGCCATGCCCGCGAGTATAGCGACAGCAGATGCTGTCATCGCTCTGCTAGCGTGAGGTGACGACAGCATCTGCTGTCACCGTTTCCGAGGAGGTTCCATGCGCACCCTTCGCTTCCACGAGCACGGAGCGGCGCTCGACGTCCTGAGGCTCGACGACGCCGAAGCCCCCGCGCCCGGCCCGGGCCGGGTCCGCGTCCGGGTCCAGGCGTGCGGGCTGACCCCGGCGGACTGGGCCCTGTGCGGCGGGCTCTTCCCCGGGGGCCTGCCGCGCGGCATCGGGCTGGAGGTCTCCGGCACGATCGACGCGCTCGGCGACGGCGTGACCGGCGTCGCGATCGGCGATCCGGTGTTCGGCCCGGCGCCCTTCACCGGGCCGACCGCCGGCGCGTCCGAGCAGGCGCTCCTCGACGTGTGGTTCCCGCGGCCGGCGGGGCTCGACGCGGTCGGCGCCGCCGCGCTGCCGATGGCGGTCGAGACGGCCTACCGCGGCCTGGACGCGCTCGGCGTCCGCGACGGCATGACCGTGCTCGTCCACGGCGCCGGGACCACCGTCGGGTACGCCGCGGTGCAGATGGCGCTCCAGCGCGGGGCGCGGGTCGTGGCCACCGCCGGGGAGACCTACGCCGGCGCGCTGCGGGCCGCGGGCGCCGAGGTCACCGGTTACGGCGCCGGCATGGCCGAGCGCGTGACGGCCCTCGCGGGCGGGCCGGTCGGCCTCGCCTTCGACGCGGCACCGGTCAGCGGCGCGCTGCCGGAGCTCGTGCGCACCGTCACGGCGCCGGAGCACGTGCTGACGGTCAGCGACTTCGACGCGGCCAGGGAACTCGGCGTGCGGTTCAGCGGACCCGGCGGCGAGGGCGCGGTGAGCACCCATGTGCTCGGCGAGTACGCGGCGCTCGCCGCCGAGGGCCGCTTCTCGATCCCGGTGGCCGGCACGTTCCCGCTGGAGGACTGGCGTACGGCTGCGGAGCTGAGCCTGTCGGGACGGGCGCGCGGCAAGGTCGTCCTGGAGATCGGCTAGTCGCGGCAGGTATCCGGCCGGACGCCGGGTAGATCCGGGTGGTCGGATGTGTCACATACGGGGCGCGCCGATCGTCTATCACGTGAAGGCGGAAGGCCCGAGCCGCAGGGGGGCGCCATGCCGGCCGAGGACAGGAAGCGAGCGGTGCACGACGCGCTGGTCGACCGCGTGCTGCACGGGGACGGCAGGGCGCCCGCGGAGCTGCGGGCGCGCGCGTTCCGCAACGAGGGCCTCGCCCCGCCGCTGGACGCGCTGATCGGCAAGGTCGCCGACAGCCCGGCGCAGGTCACCGAGGCGGACCTGGCCGCGGCGAAGGCGTCCGGCTGCACCGAGGACGAGCTGTTCGAGCTGGTGGTGTGCGCCGCGGTCGGCCGGTCCTCCCGGATGTACGAGGCCGGGCTCGCGGCCCTGGCCGACGCGGGCGGCGAGGAGGGGCCGGACCATGCGCCTTGACGTCCTGAACCACGGGTACCGCCCCGGCGCCAAGCTGCTGTTCGCCGCCGTCCGGCTGTTCTCCGGCCGGCCGCTGCCGGACGCCGCGAAGGTCACGTTCTACCGGCCCGACTTCTACGGCGCTCTGGCCAAGGAGTTCACCCACGAGGCGATGCGCGGGCCGTCCGCCTGGTCCGTCGGCGACCGGGAGCTGATGGCGGCCTACGTGTCGAAGGTCAACGCGTCGGCGTTCTGCGTCGGCGCGCACACCGCGACCGCGACGCAGGCGTACGGGGACGGGGCGCGGGTCGCGGCCGTGCTCGCCGACCTGGAGGCGCCTCCCGTCGAGGAGCCGCTGCGGGCGACGCTGCGGATGCTCGGCGCGCTGACGCGGGACGGAGAGGTCGGCGCCGGCGACATGCGGGAGGTGCTGGCCGCCGGGGCGTCGCCCGAGCAGGTCCGGGACGCCCTGGCGGTCTGCGCCGCCTTCAACGCCACCGACCGGCTCGCCGACGCGTTCGGGTTCGAGCTGCTCAGCCCCGAGGGCTACGCGGCGGGCGCGAAGTTCCTGCTCAAGCGCGGCTACCGGTAGCGCGGCCGGGGCGCCGCGTCAGGACTCGGCGGCCAGGCGGATGCCCAGGCCGAGGAGGACGAGCCCGGAGACCTGCTCCATCCGGCGGCGGATCGACGCGCGCTGCAGCAGCGCGCGGGCCCGTCCCGCCAGCCAGACCATCGGCAGGTACCAGATCATGTCGACGACGGCCCAGATCACCGAGAACAGGACCAGCGTCGCCAGGACGGGCGCGCCGTGCGGGACGAACTGCGGCAGGAACGACACCGCGAACACCCCGGCCTTCGGGTTCGCGAAGTTGGTGATCAGACCCTGCCGGAACGCGCGCCCGTGCGAGACGGCCGCGGCGGGGGCCGGTTCGTCGTCGGCTTCGTCTTTGTGCCGCGCCTTCCACAGCGCGCGCGCCCCCATGTAGACCAGGACCACCGCGCCCGTGATGCGCATCGCGTCGTAGGCCAGGCGCGAGGCCAGCAGCAGGGCCGACAGGCCGAACGCGGCGGCCAGGCCCCACAGCAGGACTCCGCACTCGTTGCCGAGGACCGTCGCCATGCCGTTGACCCGGCCGTGCATCACCGAGCGCCGCAGGATCACGGCGGTGCTGGGGCCGGGGACCATCGCGATCAGGAACGCCGCGCCGACGAATGCCACGAGCGAGGACATCATGCGCCAAGTATCTAGAGTCGCCCGTATCCCGACAACGCCTTTCCCGGTGGCGCGGCGCCGCCCGGTCCCGCCCGCGAGTGCGCGCGAGCGCGCGCGGCCTTCACGGCCGGACGCCCGGGACCGCCCCCGACGAGCGCGCGGCCGTCAGGGGCGGCCCGTCCCGGGCGGTGCGGCTCAGCCGAACTGGCCGGGCTGGTAGTCGCCGGCGGGCTGCTGCGTGATGACGTTGAGGCGGTTGTAGGTGTTGATCACGGCGATCATCCCCACCAGGGCGGCGAGCTGCTCCTCGTCGAAGTGCTTGGCGGCGTTCGCCCAGGTCTCGTCGCTGACGCCGGCCCCGTCGGCGAGGCGGGTGCCCTCCTCGGTCAGCTCCAGCGCCGCGCGCTCGGCGTCGGTGTAGACCGTGGCCTCCCGCCACGCGGCCACCAGGTTGATCCGCTGCTGGGTCTCCCCGGCGGCGGCGGCGTCCTTGCTGTGCATGTCGAGGCAGTAGCCGCAGCCGTTGATCTGGCTCGCGCGGATCTTCACCAGCTCCTGCGTCGCGGCGGGGAGGCTGGAGTCGGCGATGGCCTTGCCCGCGGAGTTGATGTACTTCGCGACCTTCATGGCCACGTCGCTCTCGTAGAAGTTGATCCGTGCGCTCATCGTGGTCTCCTCATGGCGGTGTCGAAACGCTGACACCTCCATGACGGGAGGGAGCCGCGGAATGTGACGCGGCGCCCGCGAGTCCCGCGCCCGCCTCAGGGCAGCTGCGCGCCGAACGCCTGGAGCGCCTCGGTGACCGGCTGGAAGAACGTGACGCCGCCCGTCCGGCAGTCGCCCGACCCGCCCGAGGTCAGCCCGAGCGCCGTGGTCCCGCTGAACAGCGGCCCGCCGCTGTCGCCCGGCTCCGCGCAGACGGTCGTCTGGATCATGCCGGTGACCGTCCCCTCGGGGAAGTTCACCGTCGCGCCGACCGCCGTGACCCGCCCGGTGCGGACGCCCGTCGTGCTGCCGCTGCGCGCGACCTGCTGGCCGACCACCGCGTCCGCGGCCTTCGCGATCGGCTGCGCGGTGCCGTCGTGCAGGTCGACCGCGCTCTGCCCGCCGTCCGTCGCCTGGACCAGCGCGAAGTCGTTGCCGGGGAAGTCGCTCTGCACCGTCGTGCCGAGGGCCTGCGCGCCCTCCTGGTCGGCGGTCCAGTCCTTCACGATGTTCCCGCAGTGCCCGGCGGTGAGGAAGAACGGCTGCCCGCCCCGCTGCACGTTGAAGCCCAGCGAGCAGCGCGCGCCGCCTCCGAAGATCGCGTCGCCGCCGAGCGCGAGGGTGCGCAGCCGCCCAGGGACGCGCACCATCCGCACCGCCGGCCCCATGCTCGCCGCCTCGCGGCGGACCCCGGCCATCCGCGCACCCCTGACCGAGTCGTCGACCCACATCACGACCTGCGACGTCGCCGGATCGACGGCCCATCCGGTGCCGGGCGTCCCCGCCATCGACCGGCGCAGCGCGGCCGTCGTCCTGGCCAGGGTCCGGGGGCTCGTCCGCATCATCTTCGGCACGGCGCCCGCCGACCGCACCATCGCCGCGTCCGCCGCGGTGGCGACCGTGACGACGGGCCGTCCCGCCGCGTCCAGGTAGCCGCCGGCCGTGCGGCCGCCGAGCCGCCCGGCGACCCGTGCGGCGAGCGCCGCCGCCCGCGGCTGCGTTCCCCCGGCCTGAACGCCCTTGGCCTGCCCGTTCCGGGCCTGGGCGTCGCCGGCCAGTCTCGCCGCCTGCGGCCCGTCCCCGGTGCGGACCGCGTACAGCGACCCGGCGACGAGCCCGGCCGCACCGGCGACCGCCACGCTCGTTCCGACCACGGTGCGCAGACGACGTTCCCTCGCGGCGTTCCGGCGCCTCATGAGCCCTCCAGCTCCCGAGATGACGATCTACGGGAGGTGTTACGGCGCGGCGTCCGGCGGAGTTCAACGCGCGTCCCGCCGATCCCGCCGAAGCGGCGAGTTCGCTGGTCAGAGGCTTAATGATCTACTCACGGTGAGTAGTCGCGCGGATGCGGAGCGGGTAGAGGAGGTGAGGAAGCACGGGCCCGCCAGGGCCCCGAACCCCTGGAGGAAACATGAAGATCCCGAGTCCGCTGCGCTCGGCGGCGCTGACCGCCGCCGGACTGACCATGGCCGCCGGCCTGGCCGCGTTCGCCCCCGCCGCCTCCTCGGCGAACGCGGCGGAGACGGCCACGGCCACGGCCGCGCGGGCGTGGCCGCGTCACTGCCCGTGGGGCACCCACTGGGACCCGTACTGGCACAGATGCGTCCGGGACCGCGGCCACGGCCACGGTGGCTGGGGCGACCACGACGACCACGGCGACCACGGCCACGGCGGCTGGGGCGACCACGGCGGCTACGGTCACCACGGCGACCACGATGACCACGGCGACCACGGTCACCGCTGGTAGAGCGCACTGAGGCGGCCGGCCGTCCCACCGAGGTCCGGGACGGCCGGACGTCCTTCCCCCGGCCCGCGGCCGCAGCGGTCAGGACAGGTCGCGGGCCAGGCGGGTCGCGCCGATCGCCATGTACGCGCCGGTCAGCGCCGTGTACCCCAGCGCGGTGGGGCGCGGGAGGTCGCCGCGGGCGAGCCGGGCGGCGCCGTGCGCGGTGTCGAGGGTGTCGACCAGCAGCGCCAGCCGCTGCCAGCGGGACCGCTCGGGGCCCGGCGCGGTCAGGTAGCCGAGCCCCAGCGCGATCGCCCGCGCCCCGAAGACGCGGGTCATGTAGCCGAGTTCCGGTGACGGCCGCACCCCGGACGCCCTGGCCATCGCGTGCGGCGCGAGGATCGCGGCGGCGCCGAGCACGATCCGGCCGGCGGCGAGGCCGCGCAGCGCGGTCGCGAGCGCGCCGCGGTCCGCCTCGCCCGAAGGCGTGGCGGCGGGTACGCCGGTGGTCCGGTCGACGGGCGGGCTGCCGGTGCTGTGTTCGCGAGTGTTCACGGCGCCTATGCTTCACCGCATGGCCGCGCCGGCACTTCCACGAACGTGCGCTCCCGTGCGGCTGTGGGTCCGGCTCGGGCACGTCGTGTACGTCGGGCCCTCGCTCGGGCTCGGCCCGCACTCCACGGCGGTGGCCTGCCTGGGCGTCGGCCTCGACGCGCCCTTCACCGTCCGGGCCGACGGGCTCCCGGAGCGCACCGTCCGCAGCTTCCTGTTCCGCGCCCGGGTCCGGCACGAGGTCGTCGGCGGGACGGGCCGCATGCTGTTCTGCTTCTTCGACCCGACGTCCGCGCGGATGGCCCGGTGCCTCGGCGGCATGCGGCGCACCGCGGGCGGGTTCGGCAGCGACCACCACCGCGAGGCCGAGCTCATCGACCTCGCCACCCGCGACGAGGTGGACGTCGAACGGCTGCTCGCGGCGGCCAGCATCCCCGTCGCGAGGCCCCGCGACCCGCGCATCGCCCGCGCCGCCGCGCGGATCCGCGACGATCCGGCGCGGCCGCAGCGCGCGGAGGCCGCCGCGCGCGAGGCGGGGCTGTCCCGGTCCCATTTCCTGCGGACGTTCTCCGACCAGGCCGGCACCAGCTTCCGCCGCTACGTGCAGTGGGCGCGGATCCTGCGGGTCGCCGAGGCGTTCGCCGCCGGCCACGACTTCACCCGCGCCGCCGCCGACGCCGGGTTCGCGTCGCCGTCGCATCTCAGCGGCGCCTTCCGCGGCATGTTCGGGCTCACCCCGACGGCGCTCGCGGCGCTCGGCCCCGACCTGGTCCTCGACGAGCCCGCCCGCCCGCGGTGACCCCGGGGCGCGGCGGGTATGACGGCCGGGCGGGATGTGACCTCGGTGTCCGTTATCTGCGATGATGGCCGGTCTTGCCGGTGCCCGTTCCGTGACCTGCCGTGAGGCCGGGCCGGCCGGAGAGGGAAGGACGCACCACCGTGGACGTCGAACGGACCGCCCTGCCGGGGATCGGCCTGCAACACGTCATGACGACCGAGCGGGGCCGGCAGCTCGGCGTCATCTCGCACCGGTCGGGCCGCCGCGACCTCGTCGTCTACGACCGCGAGGACCCCGACAGCTGCGTCGCGACGGTCGCGCTGACCCCCGAGGAGGCCAACGCGATCGCCGAGCTGCTCGGCACCGGCCGGATCGTCGAGCACCTCGCCGAGCTGCACCGGCAGGTCGAGGGCCTGGTCACCGAGCAGCTGCCGATCGCGCCGGGCTCGCCCTACGTCGGCCGCCCGCTCGGCGACACCCAGGCCCGCACCCGGACCAGCGCGTCCATCGTCGCGGTGGTCCGCGAGGGGCAGGTGTTCGCCAGCCCCCGGCCCGACTTCGTCTTCGCCGCCGGGGACGTGGTGGTGGTCGTCGGGACGGGCGAGGGCACGGCGGCCGTCGCCGCGATCCTCGCCGACGGCTGACCCCGCATGGAGTCGGCCGTCCAGCTCATCGAACTCGGCGGGATCATCCTGGCCCTCGGCATGCTCGGCGCCGTGTCCCTCCGCTTCTCGATCTCCCCGATCCCGCTCTACCTCATCGCCGGCCTCGCGTTCGGGTCCGGCGGCGTCTACCCCCTCACGACCAGCGAGGACTTCGTGTCCATCGGCGCCGAGGTCGGCGTCATCCTGCTGCTGTTCACGCTCGGCCTGGAGTACACCGCCGACGAGCTGGTCGGCACCCTGCGCACGTCCGCGCCCGTCGGCCTCGCCGACATGGCGCTGAACGCGGCGCCCGGCGTCGCGGCGGCGCTGCTGCTCGGCTGGGGGCCGGTCGCCGCGGTCGCCATGGGCGGCATCACCTACGTCACCTCGTCCGGCATCACCGCGAAGGTGATCGGCGACCTCGGCTGGCTCGGCAACCGGGAGACGCCCGCGCTGCTGTCGGTGCTGGTGTTCGAGGACCTCGCGATGGCCGCGTACCTGCCGATCCTCACCGCGCTGCTCGCGGGGGCGGGGCTGGTCGGCGGCGCCGTGGCGCTGGCGGTCGCCGCCGCCACGATCGCGGTGATCCTGTTCGTCGCGCTGCGGCACGGCGCGTGGGTGGAGCGGTTCGTCTCCTCGCCCAGCGAGGAGGTGCTGCTGCTGAAGGTGCTCGGCCTCACCCTGCTGGTCGCCGGGATCGCGCAGCAGCTGCAGGTGTCGGCGGCCGTTGGAGCGTTCCTCGTCGGGATCGCGCTGTCGGGGTCGCTCGCGCACACCGCCCACAAGCTGCTGTCGCCGCTGCGCGACCTGTTCGCCGCCGTGTTCTTCGTCTTCTTCGGCCTGCACACCGACCCGCACGACCTGCCCCCGGTGCTCGGCATCGCGGCGCTGCTGGCGCTGGTGAGCATCGGCACCAAGCTCGCCACCGGCTGGTTCGCGGCGCGCCGCGCCGGCGTCGCCGTCACCGGGCGGCTGCGCGCCGGCGTCGCGCTGATCCCGCACGGCGAGTTCAACATCGTCATCGCCGGGCTTGCGGTCAGCGCCGGCACCAACGCGCGGCTCGGCCCGCTCGCCGCCGCGTACGTCCTCATCCTCGCGGTGGCCGGGCCCGTGCTCGCGCGCGGTGTCGAACCGCTGACCAGGGCCGTCCGCGCGCGCCGCACCGCGCGCCGCGAGAAGCCCCCGCAGACCGACGACGACGTGCCCGTCGCCCCCGCCCCGCGCCACGCCCGCCCAGGCCCCGGCGGCTGAGGCCCGCCCCGTCCGGGCCGCGATCTCGGCGAACTCGGCGATGCGGCGGCCCGGGTTCCCGACATGCGCGAACGCGTCCTCACCGACCGGCCCGAGCACGGCTTCGAGCGACCCGCGCCCGGCTCAGCCGAAGCGGGCCAGGAGGTCGGAGCCGGTGGGGCCGTGGAACCGGATCAGGAGGATGTCGTGCACGGCGACCGGGATCGTCCTGCCCCATGACCCCTTGCCGTCCTTGACGGACATCGCGCCGATCGGGACGTCGCGGCCGTCGCGGGTCGTGAGGGACATGCTGTAGGTGCCCGCTCGTCCCGCCTCCCCGATGGTGACGAAGAGCCAGGTCGGCGTTCCCTGGTAGGCGAACACGTAGCCCGCCGGCGCCGCGCCGGCCGGTGCGGCGCTCGTCCCGTCGACGGGCACCGTGCGAAGGTACCGGCCGTGCGCGACGGCCAGCGTCTTGCGGTAGCTGGACGCGAGGTCCCGGTCGCTTCGCGTCTCCTTCCATACCGCGCCCGCGGCGGCGCCCCCCGCGACGCCCGCGACCAGCACCGCCGACGCCGCGAGCGCCAGCGCGTCGCGCAGCCGCCGCGGCCGCCGGCGGCGCTGCATCGGCGCCAGCACGGACGCCTCGAAACCGGCGGGCGGCTGCCGTTCCGGAACGAGCTGGAACAGCTCGTCCACCAGGGCGGTCTGCGCCTCCAGCTCGCGCTGGCAGCGGCCGCAGCCCGCCAGGTGCCGCAGCGCGCGGGCGCGCTCGTCCGCCGGCGCGACGCCCGCCGCCAGCTCGGGAAGCAGCGGCCGCGTCTCGGCGCAGGCCGGCCGGTCAGTCATGGGTCACTCCCAGCGCCTCGCGGAGTCGGGCGAGCCCCCGGCGCAGCCGGGTCTTCGCGGTGCCGAGCGGGATGTGCTCGCGGTCGGCGATCTCGCCGACCGTCAGCCCGTAGAACACCGACAGCACGATCGGGGTGCTCTGCTCGCGGGGCAGGGCGCGCAGGGCCTCGCGCAGCTCCTCGGCGTCCTCGAACGACGTCCCCGGTGGCGCGGCGCGCTCCGCGCCGGTCAGCGTGGTCAGCAGCAGGTGCGGATCGACGGGCCGGTCGGCGCGCAGCCGCAGCGCGTCGACCGCCAGGTTCCGGGTGATCGTCAGCAGCCAGGTGACCGCCCGGCCCTTGCGCGGATCGTAGGCGCCCGCGTGCCGCCACGCGCGCAGGAACGCCTCCTGCGCGACCTCCTCGGCGATCGCCGAGGACCCGACCAGCGTGTACGCGAGGCCGTACACGCGGGCCTGGTAGCGCCGGACGAACACGGCCGCCGTCTCCGGGTCGCCCGCGGCCATGCCGGTGAGCAGTGACTCATCGGAAAGTTCCCACATGAGCAATACGGATGCGAGGCACGAAAGGGTTCACGAAATGGCGAATCTCTTGCGGTCCGTCCCGGCGTATTACCGCTGACATCCAGCAGAGCGCGGAGGAGAGACGCATGAACGTGAGGTTCCTGGCGGCCGGGATCGTGAGCGCGGCCCTCGGGCTCAGCGCGTGCGGCACGGGTTCGGGTGCCGCGAGCGGGGGCGGCGGCGCTCCGAAGGTGACGATCCAGTCGCCCGCGGAGGGCGCGAGCGTCGGGTCCCCCGTCACGCTGAAGTTCAGCACGAGCGTGCCGATCGGGCCCGTGGACTCCGGCAAGGACCACGTCCACGTCGTCATCGACGGCAAGTCGGACGAGTACACCGTGGTCACGTCCACGGTGTACCAGATCAGGAACCTGGCGCCGGGGCGGCACCTCATAGGCGTGACGCTGCAGCACGCCGACCACTCGCCCGCCGGAGCCGGCTCCCAGGTCCACGTGGACGTTACGAGCGGCGGGACGGGCGGCGGTTCCGGCGGTGGGACGGGCGGCGACGGCGGCTATGTCTACTAGGACGTCCGAAGAGCGGGCGCGGCGTCGCGCGCGGGTCCTGATGCGCCGCCGCGACACGGTCGAGCGGTACACGCGCCCGGTGCGCTGGTTCCATGCTGGCATCTACCTCGCGGTGCTCGTCCTGCTGGTCACCGGCTGGTGGCTGCTCCTCGGGCACGAGGGCCGCCCGAGCGCGCTCGCCCGGCTGTTCCGCCTGCCGGACACGGCGCTGCACAAGGACGTGGGCTGGGCGCTCGCCGCCCTCGTCGTGGCCGGCCCGGTCCTCGGCTTCCGCGCGTCCCGCACCTTCGTGCGGGAGACGCTGCGGGTCCGGACGGGCGACGTGCGGTGGCTGCTCCGCTGGCCGGCCGCCCTGCTCACCGGACGGTTCGGCCGCCACGACGGGCACTTCGATCCCGGCCAGCGGATCCTCAACGTCCTGCTGGTCCTCTCCTTGACCGCCCTGGTCGGGACGGGTGCGGGGCTCGCGCTCCTGCACGGCGGCCCCGCGTTCGCCGTGCTCGCCCGCGTCCACAAGTGGGCGACCTACGCCTGCACGCTCCTTGTCGCGGGCCACGTGATCGTCGCGGCCGGGATCCTGCCCGGGTACCGGGGCGTGTGGCGGTCGATGCACCTGGGCGGCCGGCTGGACGCCGGGGTGGCCCGTCGGCTGTGGCCCGGCTGGCTCGAACGCGTCCGGGGCGAGCGGCGGGGCCCCTGATGCGCTGCCCGCACCGCATCGACGTCGGCGCCTACGCCCTCGGCGTGCTCGCGCCCGCCGACCAGACGCGGACGCGGATCCACCTGGAGGGCTGCCCGTCCTGCCGGGCCGAACTCGCGGACCTCGCCGCCGTCCTGGCCTTCCTCCACCGAGCGGCACCCTGCGGATGCCGCCCTCCTGACCTGCGCCCCCGGCGCGACCGGTGATCCATGCGGGCGGCCCGGCGGCGGGGGCGCCGGGCCGCCGCGCGCGGGCACACCCACTGAGGGGCATCAGGGGCCGATCGAGCGGCGAGGCCGGTGAACGGCAGGCCGGGGACGCCGAGCGCCGGGACGGGCACGCTCATCGGGACCGTGTGGCCCGCGCCATCACCAGCATGAACAGCATGATGAGGGCGACCACTGTCGCACCGGAGGGGCGGCCGGGCCAGGGGGCGCGCCGACTGTGGACAACCATCGAACCGACCGGCCGAACCTGGTCGAATTCCGACCTAGACTTTGCGCCCGGGCACGCCACGGGTCATGATTTGCCCCACACGAGTCCCATAAGTAAGTAATTACCCCGTGTGTACGGCGCGCAACGCAGGGGGACGAGCGGCGGGGAGGTTCCGTGTCGGACGACGGTTCGACCACGTTCGGGCGCCCGTGGGCGGATCTGCCCAGGGAACTGGCGGATCACATGAGGCCGCACCTCGACGAGGTGGCCGACGACATGATCCAGGAGATCCAGACCAAGGTCCGCGAGTACGACCGTCCGGGCGACGGCTCCTACTCGGGGACGCTGCGCCAGGCCGTCGAGCGCGTGCTGCACTACTTCGTCGACCGGGTGGCCGATCCCGGCCACGAGCCCGCCTCGGTCACCGACTTCTTCCGCGCCATCGGCCGCGGCGAGGCGGGCGAGGGCCGCAGCCTCGACGCGATGCAGTCCGCGATGCGCGTCGGCGGCATGGTCGCCTGGCGGCGGATCACCGAGGGCGCCGAGGCGCAGCAGGTGTCGCCGCGCACCCTCGGCGCCGTCGGGGAGGCCCTGATGCAGTTCCAGGACGAGCTGGCGAAGGCCGCCGCCGAAGGGTTCTCGCAGGCCAAGGCCGCCGTCGCGGGCGAGATGCAGCGCCGCCGCAAGCGCCTGCTCGACCTGCTGTTCGCCGACCCGCCCGCCGCGCAGGAGGCCATCGCCGACCTCGCGGCCGCCGCGCACTGGCCGCTGCCGCGCACGGTCGCCGCCGTCGCGCTCGGCCGTCCCGGGACGGACGCCCGGCAGCCCGCGTTCCCGCCGGACGTGCTCGCCGACCTGACCCGCCGCACCCCCAGCCTGATCATCCCCGACCCGGACGGTCCCGGCCGCGCCAAGCTCGTCGACCGCGCCCTGTCCGGCAGCCTCGCCGTCGTCGGCCCGACCGTTCCGCTGATGGAGGCGGCCCGCTCGATCCAGTGGGCGCGCAAGACGCTGTGCCTCGTCCAGCGCGGCGTCATCGAGGCCCAGGACGGCGTCATCCGCAGCGTGGAGCACATGTCCACGCTGATCCTGTTCCAGGACGAGGGCCTCATCACCTCCCTCGCCGACCTGCGCCTCGCGCCGCTGTCGCACCTGCGCGCCAGCCAGCAGGACCGGCTCGCCGAGACGCTGCTCGCGTGGCTGCAGTCGGGCCGCAACGCCAACGAGGTCGCGATGCGCCTGCACGTCCACCCGCAGACCGTCCGGTACCGGCTGCGGCAGCTGGAGGAGCTGTTCGGCGACCAGCTCCTGGACCCGGACCTGCGCTTCGATCTGGAGATCGTGCTGCGCGCCCGCGCGCTGCTCGCCGACAACGCGGGCGAGCGCATCATCCCGCAGGCGCGGGAGGCGGTCGGCGACAGCGCCGAGGTCGTCACCTTCCGCCGCACCTGACCTGGGCCGCGGCCGTCGCGGCCGAGCAGGCCGCGGCGGTCAGCGGGAGGTCGCTCCGCCGCGGAGGCGCTCGGCGGTGGCGACCCGCTCGGCGAGGCGGGTCTGGGCGTCGCACAGCAGCCACAGCTCGCCCTCGTCGAGCGCGGAGATCTCCTCCAGGCAGCCGTTGAGCAGCTGGTAGTCCGACAATGGGGTGACCCGGGTGGCCTTCAGCCCCCGCTCCGAACGTTCGCCGTGCCAGCCGGGCATGCAGGTGATCAGCGACATCGACGCGGACTCCTTGGTCGGCCTATGGTAGGTCTACCCTAGGCCGACGCCACCGGCCCCGCGCCGAGTTCGGCAGAATGCCGCGGGAGGCCTCCCGGCAGGCAGCAGAGAAGGATCCGGTATGCCGCGTCCCCCCACCAAGGCCCAGGCGATCACCAGCGCGCTGGCCGCCCGCATCGTCGAGGGCGAGCTGGAACCCGGCGCCTGGCTGCCGTCCGAGCGCGACCTCGCCCGCGCGTTCGGCGCCGACCGCTCCACCGTCCGGCGCGCGCTGCGGATGCTCGCCGAGCAGGGCCTGGTCGAGGCCCGTCAGGGCACCGGCGTGCGGGTCCGGACGGCCCGGCCGGTGCGGCGCGCCGCGTCCGACATCACCCGGCAGGTCGGCGCGTGGCGCGGCTTCCACGTGTCCGCGCAGCGGGACGGCCGCCGCCCGTTCACCCGCACCACGGTCGCGGAGGTCGAGGCGGGCGAACGGATCGCGCGGCACCTGGACGTCCCGCCGGGGACGCGGGTGCTGGAACGCGCGCGCGTCCAGGGCGTCGAGGGCGAGCCGCCCGTGCAGACCGCCACCACCTGGGTGATCCTCGACATCGTCGACGAGATCCCGAGGCTGCGCGAGGTCGACACCGGGCCGGGCGGGATCTACTCGCGGCTCGAGGAGGCCGGGCACCGCATCGCCTTCGAGGAGAGCGTCACCTGCCGGCTGCCCCGCGCGGAGGAGCAGGAGACGCTGCGGATCGGCCCCGAGCAGCCCGTCCTCACGCTGTGGCGGCGCGGCACCGACGAGGACGGCCGCGTCGTCGAGGTCACCCACCGCGTCGTGGTGGGCGACCGCCACGAGCTCGTGTACCGCTACGGCCCTGGAGCCTGACGTGACAGAGAACGAGGAGCCCGCCGTCCGCCGCGTCGGCTCGCGGGTGGTCTACGAGAACCCGTGGATGCTCGTCCGCGAGGACGAGGTCGAGCGGCTCGACGGCTCGCGCGGCATCTACGGCATCATCGACAAACCGGACTTCGCGCTGGTCATCCCCGTCGAGGGCGACGGGTTCCACATGGTGGAGGAGTTCCGGTACCCGATCGGGAGGCGCACCTGGAGCTTCCCGCAGGGCTCGCTGCCGGACCGGCGGCGCGCCGAACCCGAGGAGCTGGCCCGCCTCGAACTCGCCCAGGAGACCGGCCTGCGCGCCGGCACCCTCACCCACCTCGGCCACCTGCACTGCTCGCACGGGACGAGCGGCCAGGGCTTCGACGTCTTCCTCGCCACCGACCTGAAGGCGGGCGAGGCCGACCGCGAACCCGAGGAGCAGGACATGCGGCAGCGCCTCGTCCCGCGCGCCGAGTTCGCCGAGATGATCCGCGACGGCCGCATCACCGACGACTCCACGGTGGCCGCCTACACCCTCCTCACCCTCCACGAACACCGCTGACTCCCGGCGAGCCGCCGCCATCGCCGGCCGCATGACGGCGGCTCGCCGCAGGTCAACGCGGAGGGCCGGGGAGGGCGACGCGGATCCGGCAGCCCCTGTCCGTGTCGAGGACGGTGATGTCGCCGCCGTGCAGCTCCGTCGCCCAGTGCGCGATGGCGAGACCGAGGCCCGTCCCGCCGCCCGGCGTCCCCGCGCGGGGGCCGTTCGCCGCGCCGCGCGAGAAGCGCTCGAACACCCGCGCCCGCTCCTCCGGCGGGATGCCCGGCCCCTCATCGGCGACCTCGACGACCAGCGCGCCGGGCACCGGCCCCGGACGCGCCGTCACCGTCACCGGACGGCCCGCCGGGCCGTGCTTCGCCGCGTTGTCCAGCAGGTTCGCGACGACCTGGTGCAGCCGGTCCCGGTCGGCGGTCGCGCGCAGGCCCGGCGGGACGTCCGCCTCGAACAGCGCGTCCGGGTGGCCCGCCGCGGCCTCCGCCGCCACGTCGCCGATGAACGCCGCCACGTCCAGCTCGTCCAGGTCGAGCGGCGCCGCGCCCGCCTCCACCCGCGACAGGTCCAGCAGCTGCGTGACGAGGCGGCCGAGCCGCTCGGTCTGGTCGAGCGCCGACTCCAGGACGTCCGGCGTCGCGGGCGTGACGCCGTCCGCGACGTTCTCCAGCACCGCCCGCAGCGCGCTGATCGGCGTCCGCAGCTCGTGCGACACGTTCGCGACGAACTCGCGGCGCTGCCGGTCCACCTCGGCGAGGTCGGCGGCCATCCGGTTGAACGCCTGCGCCAGCTCGCCGACCTCGTCCCGGGACGTGGCCCGCACCCGGCGGCTGTAGTCGCCGCGCGCCATCGCGCGCGCCGCCGCCGTCATCTCCCGCAGCGGCGCCGTCATCCCGTGCGCGAGGAGCTGGATCACCACCAGCGAGATCAGCACCCCGACCGGCATCGTCTGCCGCGCCCGGAACCCCAGCGGGTACCCCCACAGCACGATGAGGACCGCGACGCACGCCGTCACCACCACGACGACGCCGAACTTCATCTTGATGGACCGCAGCGGGTCCAGCGGCCGCGGCCACCTCGTCCACAGCCTGTGGAAAACCTTCGCCTCCATCATCGCGCGGCCTCCAGGCTGTAGCCGACGCCGTGGACCGTGCGGATGAGCCCCTGCCCGAGCTTGCGGCGCAGCGCCTTCACGTGGCTGTCGACGACCCGCGTCCCGGACGCGTCCGCCCAGTCCCACACCTGCTCCAGCAGGACCGCGCGGGTGAGCACCGCGCCCCGGTTCCGGACCAGGCACGCGAGCAGGTCGAACTCCGTCGGCGTCAGGTGCACCTCGCGGCCGTCCCGCCGCACCCGCCGCGTCCGCGGGTCCACCTCCACCGGCCCGGCGCGCATCGGCCCGTGCCCCGCCGCGTCCACCCCGGGCCGCTCGACGCGCCGCAGCACCGCCCGGATCCGCGCCACCAGCTCCCGCATGCTGAACGGCTTCGTCACGTAGTCGTCGGCGCCGACGCCGAGCCCGACCAGCAGGTCCGTCTCGTCGTCACGGGCCGTCAGCATCAGCACCGGCACCGCGCGCTCCGCCTGGACGCGCCGGCACACCTCCAGGCCGTCGAACCCGGGGAGCATCACGTCCAGCACGACGAGGTGCGGGCCGAACGCGCGGGCCCGCTCCACGGCGGACGGGCCGTCCGCCGCCGTGTCCACCGCGAACCCCTCGGCGGCCAGGCGGTCCGCCACAGCCCGCGCGATCGTCGGCTCGTCCTCCACCACCAGAATCCGCGTCTCGCTCACACGCGCACTCTAAGCACACCGAACGCGCACACCGTGCCGGACATGTGCAGATTCTGTGTCGACCCAGGGGGGCGACCCCCTGGAACCCCCGTCACGACGGACGGGCTGTTTCGCGCTCCGCTGGCGCTCCGCGCGAAACAGCCCGTCCGTCGTCGGGCGTGCCCGCTGCGCTCGCTGGCGCTCGCTCCGCGTGCCCGCCCGTGGGGCGGCTGAGGTTCAGGCGTGCCGGTGCCGGGGGTCCGTCCTGGGGGCGGTCACCATTCGTGGACGGGGGCGTTGGTGCGCATGTTCTCGACGTAGCGGCGGGTCATGAGGCGGAGGGCCTCGTGGCGGGGGGCGGCGGTGGACTCCTCGATGGCGTCGACGGTGGCGATCTGCCAGGCGGCGCCGGTCCGGCCGGTGACGCAGCGGCGCTCGATGATGCCGAGGAGCCGGTCGCGGCGGGACGGGTCGACGCCCCAGCGGTCGAGGCCCTCGTGGGCGAGGGGGAGCAGGGTGCGGAGGATGAGCTCGGCGGCGGGGACCTCGCCGACGCCGGGCCAGTAGAGGGTGGCGTCGATGCCGTCGCGGGCGGCGCGGTGCAGGTTCTCCTCGGCGGTGTTGAACGACATCCGCGACCAGACGGGGCGGTCCTGCTCGGCGAGCATGCGGACGACGCCGTAGTAGAACGCGCCGTTGGCGACGACGTCGGCGACGGACGGTCCGGCGGGCAGGACGCGGTTCTCGATGCGCAGGTGGGGGCGGCCCTTGACGACGGCGTAGATGGGGCGGTTCCAGCGGTAGATGGTGCCGTTGTGCAGGGTCAGCTCGCCGAGTTCGGGGATGCCGCCCTCGTCGAGGACGGTGGCCGGGTCCTCGTCGTCGCAGAGCGGGAGCAGCGACGGGAAGTAGCGGGTGTTCTCCTCGAACAGGTCGAACACGGAGGTGATCCAGCGTTCGCCGAACCAGACGCGGGGCCGGACGCCCTGGGACTTCAGCTCGTCGGGGCGGGTGTCGGTGGCCTGCTCGAACAGGGTGATGCGGGTCTCGTGCCAGAGGCGGTGCCCGAACAGGAAGGGGGAGTTGGCGGCCATCGCGACCTGCGCGCCGGCGACGGCCTGGGCGGCGTTCCAGTAGGCGCCGAACTGGTCGGGGCTGACCTGGAGGTGGAACTGGACGCTGGTACAGGCGGCTTCGGGGAGGATCGTGTCGGTGTGCATGCGCAGCGGTTCGGGGCCGTCGATGGCGATGTGCATCTCCTCGCCGCGCGCGCGGAAGATCTGGTCGTTGAGCATCTTGTAGCGGGCGTTGGCGGAGAGGGTCTCCTCGCCGATGTCGCTGCGCCGCAGGGTCGGGAGCACGCCGATCATGACGAGTTCGCCGCCGACCTCGCCGGCCCGGTGCTCGGCGTGCTCCAGGTGGTCGCGGACCTCGGTCTCCAGTGCGCCGGTCCCCTCTCCGCCGAGTTCCCGCGGCGGGATGTTGATCTCGAGGTTGAACTGGCCCAGCTCGGTGGCCCAGGCCGGGTCGGCGATGGCCTTGAGCACGTCGGCGTTGCGCATCAGGGGGTCGCCGAGCTCGTCGATCAGGTTGAGCTCGATCTCCAGGCCGATGTGCGGGCGTTCGAAGTCGAACTGGGATTCGCCGAGCATGCGGGCCAGTACGTCCAGGCATCTGCGGACCTTGTCGCGGTAGCGCCGGCGGTCCTCGCCGCTGATGGTGACCGAAGCCACGTCCCTGCCCATGTGTCCGTCCCTGTGCTTCGGAGGAACCGTCATAAAACGGGATGTCCCGGCTAGGGGGGTGGAAAACCCTGATGATGATTTCGGCCCACGTTTAGTGACTGGCCGGTAACCGGTTCCGGCGACCCGGTATCCCGTGACACTCTGTGACGCATGCGGATGCGCCCCCGGTCGATCAGGGCCAGGGACACCGTCGTCGCCGCCGTCATCGCGGCGCTCGTCTGGGGCGTCAGCGCCGTCGGCGTCGACCTCGCCGTCCGCACGATCGTCCGGGACGACCTGCTCCAGCGCACCCAGGTGGACGCGCGGCGGGTCAGCGGCGGCGTCCGGGACGGCACGCTGCGCGGCCCGATCCCCGACGCCGGCGGCGGCCGCGTCCTGGTGCAGGTCGTCGCGCCGGGCGGCCGCGTCCGGGAGGCCACGCCCGCCGCCGCGGGACGCCCGCCGGTCAGCCGGCTCTGGCCGTCCCCGGGCCTGCGGGTGCGGGACTTCACCGAGTGCCACGGGAACTGGCCGCACCGGCGCTGCCTCGTCGCGGAGGCGATCCGCGCCACCACCGCGCCCGACTCGGTCGTGGTGTACGCGGCCGCGCCGATGCCCTCCTACCTGGTGAACGGGCTGCTGGAGGGGCTGCTCGCGGCCGGGGTGGCGGCCCTCGCCGGGATCGCCGCCCGGATCACCTGGCGGGTCGTCGGCCGGACGCTCGGCCCCGTCGAGGCGATCCGCGCCCAGCTCGCCGAGATCAGCGCGACGGATCTGAGCCGCCGGGTGCCCGAGCCGCCCGGCGAGGACGAGATCGCGCAGCTCGCCCGCACCGCGAACGCGACCCTCGACCGGCTGGAGGCGGCGGTCGGGCGGCAGCGGCAGTTCGCCTCGGACGCCTCGCACGAGCTGCGCACCCCGATCGCGGGGCTGCGCGCCAACCTCGAGGACGCCTCGATGCACCCCGAGGACAACGACCTGCCCGCCGTCGTCGAGCAGGCGCTGCACGACACCGACCGGCTGGAGTCGATCGTCACCGACCTGCTGCTGCTCGCCCGCATCGGGACGGGCGGGACCGTCGCGCAGGAGCCGATCGACCTGTCCGCGCTGGCCGGCGCGGAGATCGGCCGCCGCACGTTCCAGGTGAAGATCGAGAAGGAGCTCGCGCACGGCGTGACGGTGCGGGGCGTGCGGATGCAGCTCGTCCGGCTGCTGGGGAACCTGCTGGACAACGCCGAGCGGTACGCCGACCAGGTCATCGCCGTGGAGGCGGTGCGCGACGGCGACCACGTGCTGCTCACCGTGACCGACGACGGCGTCGGCATCGCGGCCGCGGACCGCGAGCGGGTCTTCGAGCGGTTCACCCGGCTGGACACCGCGCGCAGCCGCGGCGCGGGCGGCACGGGGCTGGGGCTGGCCATCGCCCGGGAGATCGCGGAGGCGCACGGCGGCACGTTGCGCGTCGAGGACGACCCGCGCGGCGCCCGCGGCGCCCGCGGCGCCCGCTTCGCCCTCCGCCTCCCGCTGGCCTCGCCCGCCGAATGACCGGGCCCCGGCCGGGCCGTGGAAAGCGGAAAGGGCCGTCCACGGGGCGAGGACGGCCCTTTCCGGTGGGCGCCCGTGCGGGGCGGGCGCCCTGGGAGGATGGTTCGTCAGGCGCGGACGGCCTGGATCTCCAGCGCGAGGTTGACCTTGTCGCCCAGCAGGGCGCCCTCGCCCTTCAGCGGGACGTTGAACTCGATGCCCCAGTCCTTGCGGTTGATCGTGGTCTCGGCGGAGAACCCGGCGCGCGTGCCGCCCCACGGGTCCTCGGCGACACCGTTGAACTCGACCGTCAGGGTGACCGGGCGGGTGACGCCCTTGATCGTGAGGTCGCCGTCCAGGTAGTACTCGCCGCCCTCGGCGCGCACGCCCTTGGTGTTGAAGGTCATGGTCGGGTGGTTCTCGACGTCCAGCACGTCCGCGGTGCGCACGTGGGCGTCGCGGTCGGCGTTGCGGGTGTCGAGGGAGGCCACCTTGATCTCGGCGTGCGCGCTCGAGCCGGCGAGGTCGTCGGCGATCTGCACGGAGCCGGAGAACTCGGTGAACGAGCCGCGCACCTTGGACATCAGGTGGCGGATGGTGAAGGTGACCTCGGAGTGGACCGGGTCGATGTTCCAGGTGCCGGCGGTCAGGCCCGGGGCGAGGGTGGCGATGCTCATCGGTGACTCCAGTGGGACGTAGGTGCTTGAAACTTCAACGACTAGCCCGGAGGTTAGTTGAAGGCTCAAACACATGTCAACCGCCCCTTGTTCCCGCCGCGCGCGAACGGGCGGAACGCCGGTTCGGGACCCCGGGCACCGGGGCGCGGCGGGGCGGGCCCCTAGGTGGCAGCGGTCTCCGGGCGGGCGCCGAGGAGCGGGTGGGCGCTGCCGTCCAGCAGGACGCGGGCGACCTGCGGCGGGTCGTCGGACATGGGGACGTGGCCGCAGCCCTCCAGCCAGACGAACCGGGCGTGCGGGAGGCTGCGCTGGGCCCGGACGGCCTGGCTGCGCAGCAGCAGGCGGTCCTTGGTGCCCCACGCGATCGTGACCGGGACGTCCGCGCAGGAGCCGGCGAACCGGGTGGCGCGGCCCGCGCGGAGCGTCGGCTCGAACCCGGCGGCGTCGCGCATGGCGCGGGCATCGCCGGTGAGGGCCTCCAGGTCCATCAGGTCCGGACGGCCGTAGATCATGCCGAACATGGCGGCGCGGCGGCGCGGGGAACGGGCCAGCCGGGCCAGGACGGCGTCGGGGACGCGGGCGCCGAGCCGGGACGCGCGCAGCACCGAGGACGCGTAGCGCAGCTCGGCGGCGTTGAAGAAGCCGGCGGGCGACAGCACCGTGGCGGAGCTGACCAGGCCGCGGTCGGCGGCCTCCAGGGCGAACAGGCCGCCGAGCGAGTTGCCGGCGATGTGCGGGCGGTCGAGGCCGATGTCGGCGAACGCCTCGGCGAGGACGGAGAGGGCGGAGTCGAGCGTGTAGGGGACGCCGTCGGGGAGGGGCGGGGACTCGCCGAAGCCGGGCAGGTCGACGGCGATGACGTCGCGTTCCGCGGCGAGCAGGTCCAGGACGGGGGACCAGCCCTGCCGGCGGTGGCCGATACCGTGCAGGAGGACCAGCGGCGGGCCTTCGCCGCGGCGGTCGAAGACGATGTCCACGGGCCGAGGGTAGGCCGAAGTTACTCACTGGTCACTAGTGACGCTCGTCACGCGCGCCGCCGCGCACGGGCGGGGACGGCAAGGGGCGGTGGGGGTCAGCCCGGCGCGACCTCGGCGGGGCGGCGGTGCTCCAGCGCGTTGCGCAGCTGGGCCCGGCCCCGGTGGATGCGGGAGCGGACGGTGCCGAGCTTCACCCCGAGGGACGCGGCGATCTCCTCGTAGGTGAGGCCCTCGATGTCGCACAGCACGACGGCGGCGCGGTACTCGGGGGCGAGGCCGTCCAGGGCCTTCTGGATGTCGGCGTCGAGGTGGCGCTCGTCGTAGGACTGGGCGGGGCTCGGCTCGCGGCCCTGGAGCCGCTCGGCGGCGTCGTCGGCGAGCGCGTCGAAGCGGATGCGCTGCTTGCGGCGGGCGCGGTCGAGGAAGAGGTTGGTGGTGATGCGGTGCAGCCAGCCCTCGAACGTGCCGGGGCTGTAGGACGACAGCGAGCGGAAGACCCGGATGAAGACGTCCTGGGTCAGGTCCTCGGCGTCGTGCCGGTTGCCCGTAAGGCGGTACGCCAGCCGGAACACCCTTGTGGAGTGCTCGGTGACGATCTCCTCCCACGTCGGAGGAGTCCACGCCATCGTGCCTGCGCTCACCACGACCCCCGTCTGATACGAAATCGTTACGGCCAAGCATGCCGGTACCCAGATAAGACCGGTGTAAGAAGCTTCCGGCGTGGCCGGATCCGGCGGTCCGGCGATCCTGCCCTTCACCTGGGGATCATCGCCCGGACACCCGCGGGCTCTACGGTCCCGGCTGTGACAGATCGCTCATTTCCTTACCGGACGCTCATCGCCGGCCTCGCCCTCGCGGCCGGCCCCGCCGCCCTGCTCGCCCCCGGGACCGCGCTCGCCGCGTCCCACCCGTCCTACGGGAGCGCGACGCTCCCGCGGATCCCGCTCGCGCGGTTCCAGAACGGGCTGCTGCCGGGCAGCGTCGCCGACGACCACGGGGTGGCGCTCGGCGGGATCGGCAGCGACCTGTTCCACGAGCAGGGCGCCCCGCGCGACGAGTTCTGGGCGATCACCGACCGCGGCCCGAACGGCACGGTCACGGTGGACGGCGGGGACCGCGTGACGTTCCCCGTCCCCTCGTTCGACCCGACGATCGTGAAGCTGCGGGTCCGCAAGGGCACGATCGAGATCACCCGGGCGCTGCCGATCACGAACGCGCAGGGCCGCCCGGTGACGGGACTGCCGAACGTCGAGGGCCGCGAGTCGGCGCCGTACACCGTCGACGGGAGGACGCGGCTGGCCTACGACGCCGACGGCATCGACTCCGAGGGGCTCGTCCGGACGAGGGACGGCGACTTCTGGGTGGCGGAGGAGTACGGCCCGTCACTGCTGCACCTGGACCGCCGCGGACGCGTCGTCGAGCGGTACGTCCCGCAAGGGTGGACCGGGAAGCCCGGTTACCCAGTGAAAGCGGTGCTGCCGTCAATCCTGAACAAGAGGACCGAGAACCGTGGCTTCGAGGGCCTGACCGTATCTCCGGACGGTAAGTCCCTGTACGTCGCGGTGCAGAGCCCGCTGTCGAATCCGGACAAGAACGCCTCCAAGAAGTCGCGGATCGCCCGCGTGTTCCGGTTCGACCTCCGGAAGGGGAGCGTGACCGGCGAGTACGCGTACCGGTTCGAGGACGTGTGCGCGTTCGACCCGTCCGGCTGCGGCGACCAGAAGGAGATGAAGATCTCCGCGCTGACCGCCGTGAACGACCACGAGCTGCTGGTGGACGAGCGGACCGACAACGTCGCGCGGATCTACCGGGTCGACCTGCGCAAGGCCACCGACATCCTCGGCATGCGCTGGGACGACGAGCGGACGACGCCGTCCCTGGAGCAGTCCGAGTCGGGCATCGCGCCGCTGCCGAAGACCCTGGCCGCGGACCTCGGGAAGGTCGCGGGCATCCCCGGCAAGATCGAGGGCGTGGCGCTCGCCGACCGCCGCACGCTGGCGGTCGTCAACGACAACGACTTCGGGCTCGGCACGTTCGGCCCGGACGGCCGGCTGGTCGACAGCGGCGTCCCGACGAAGCTGACCTACGTCCCGCTGCCGCGCTGACCGGACGCGCCGGGCGGACCGCCGAGCGGACCCCTGAGCGGACCGCTGAGGGCACGCGCCGGGCGGACCGCTGAGGGGGCGCGCGCCGTGTGACCGAACTCATTGGACTCGATGACAACAGCCATTGAGCCGATCGCGGGTCGCCGAGGATGATCGGAGGCGTCCCACCCACCCCGACATCCGAGGACGTGGCATGGCGCGCAGCTACAACCTGGCCGATCTGCTCGAGATCCTGGCGGAGGCGGGGCCCGAGCGCCCCGCCCTCGTCGCCGGCGGCGAGCGGCGCACGTACGCGCAGCTCGACGAGCGGGCGAGCAGGGTCGGCCACCATCTCGCCGCCGCGGGCGTCCAGGCCGGGGAGCACGTCGCGATCCTCGCCTACAACCGGGCGGAGTGGGTCGAGGCGATGATCGGCGCGTTCAAGATCCGCGCGGTGCCGATCCCGGTGAACTACCGGTACGTCGCCGGGGAGCTGCACCACGTCCTGTCCGACTCCGACTCCGTCGCGCTCATCGGGGAGCGGTCGCTGCTGGAGAAGGTGGAGGAGATCCGCGGCGACCTGCCGAAGCTGCGGCACGTCGTCGTCCTGGAGGACGGCTCGTCCGCGGACATCCCGGACGCCGTCGGGTACGAGGGGGCGCTCGCGGCCGCCGCGTCCGGCAACGACTTCCCGGAGCGCTCCAGCGACGACCGCTACATCATGTACACCGGCGGCACCACCGGCTACCCCAAGGGCGTCGAGTGGCGCTGCGAGGACATCTTCTTCGGCGCGCTCGGCGGCGGCAACGTCCTCGGCGACCCCATCACCAGCCCCGAGGCGATCGCCGCGAACGCCGAGCAGCCGCCGATGGCCGTGCTCGACTGCGCGCCCGTCATGCACGGCGCCGGCCAGTGGGTCGCGTTCATGGGCCTGTTCAGCGGGGCGAAGGTCGTCCTCTACACCGACCACGCCTTCGACGCCGGGACGGCGCTGACGCTCCTCGCCGAGGAGCAGGCGAACGTGATGATGCTGGTCGGGGACGTGATGGCCCGCCCGGTCGCCAAGGCCGTCGCGACCGGGGCGTACGACACGTCGTCGCTGATGGCGATCGCGTCCGGCGGCGCGCCGCTGACCGAGGGCGCGAAGGCGGCCCTGCGCGAGCACCTGCCGACCATCATGTTCCTGGACAACTACGGCGCGTCCGAGACCGGCGCGTGCGGGCCGTCGGTGGACGCGAAGGAGGGCACCGCCAGGTTCATGATGCGGCCCGGCATCACCGTCCTGGACGACGACCTGAAGGTGGTCGGGCCCGGCCAGATCGGCAGGCTCGCGCGCAGCGGCCACATCCCGATCGGCTACTACAACGACCCGGCGAAGACCGCGTCGACGTTCTTCACCGACGCCGACGGCACCCGCTGGTCGATCCCCGGCGACTTCGCGAGCCTGGAGGAGGACGGCACGATCACGCTGCTCGGCCGCGGCTCCCTCATGATCAACACCGGTGGCGAGAAGGTCTACCCGGAGGAGGTCGAGGTCGCGCTGAAGGACCACCCGGACGTGGAGGACGCGGTCGTCGTGGGCCTGCCGGACGAGCGGTTCGGGCAGCGCGTCGCGGCCGTCGTCGCACCGCGCCCCGGCGCGACGGTCACGCTGGAAGGGCTGACCGAGCACTGCCGCGGCCGCCTCGCCGGCTACAAGCTGCCCCGCGAGGTGAAGGTGGTCGGCGAGGTGCAGCGCACCGCCGTCGGGAAGTCCGACTACAAGTGGGCCAGGTCCGTCTTCGCCTGATCCGCGCCGGTCGCGGCCGGCCGCCGCAACCAGCGACGCGCCGGAAAGCGGTCAAGAAAGAATTGATGGCGCGGGGGCGTGCGGCGCCGGTTCCGGGCGCATAACGACCCCATGGACGGGGACCGGCCGAGACCGCTCGCGCGGCGGTACCGGCTGCTCTCCGTGGTCGGCCGCGGCGGCATGGGCACCGTCTGGCGCGCCTACGACGAGATGCTGGACCGGGACGTGGCGGTCAAGGAGGTCCGCCTGCCCGGCCGCATCACCGAGGCCGAGCGCCGGGCGCTGTGCCGGCGGCTGCTCGCCGAGGCGCGGGCGACCGCCGCGCTCCGCCATCCCGGCGTCGCCGCCGTCCACGACGTCCTCGTCGAGGACGGCCGCCCGTGGATCGTGATGGAGTTCCTGCCGTCGTGCTCGCTGAACCGTCTGATCGGCGAGGGCGGCCCGCTCGGCGTGCGGCGGACGGCGCGGATCGGCGCGGCGGTGCTGTCGGTGCTGCGCGCCGCGCACGAGGCGGGCATCCTGCACCGCGACGTGAAGCCGAGCAACGTCCTGGTCTGCGACGACGGCCGGGTCCTGCTCACCGACTTCGGGCTGGCGCTGCACACCGACCGGGGCCGCGGCGCCGACGGGACGCTGCAGGCCGAGACGATGGCGGCGGGCATCGAGGGGTCGCCCGCCTACCTCGCGCCGGAACGGGTGCACGGGCTGCCGAGCGTCGAGGCGTCCGACCTGTGGTCGCTCGGCGTGACGCTCTACACCGCCGTCGAGGGGTTCTCGCCGTTCCTGCGCTGCCACGCGCTCGCGTCGATGGTCGCGGTGCTGCTCGGCGACCACCCGCGGCCCGTCCGCGCGGGGGCGCTCACCCCGGTCATCGAGGGGCTGCTGCGGGAGCGGCCCGAGGACCGGCTGTCCGCCGAGGCGGCGGCCCGGATGCTCCAGGAGATCGCGGACGCCGAACCGGCGGGCGCGACGGCCGCCTTCCTGGCCCCCGTCCCGAAGCCGGGCCGGCCGGCGCCGGCGCCGTCCCGGCCCGGCGGGCGCCCGGCCGGCGTGGACGGCCGGGGCGGCGTGGACGGCTGGGACGATGCGGACGGCGGGGTGCGCGCCCGGCGGGCGCTGCGGGTCCCGGTGCCGGTCGGGCGGCGGCTGCGGCCCGGTGCCGTGCTGAGCGTCGCGCTCCTCGCGGTCGTGGCCGCGGGGGTCGGGACGTGGACGGCCCGGTGGAACTCCGTCGGGAAGAGCGACTCGGTGGCGCTGCGTCCGGCCGCGGGCGTCGAGGCGAAGATGGTGAAGTACACCGAGGAGGGCGCCTACTCGGTGCGCGTTCCGGCCGGCTGGCAGAGCGAGCGGCGCGACGACGTCATGGAGTGGGAGGACGAGGCCACCGGGCGGGGGCTGCGCATCTCCCCGGCGACGGGCGAGCCGCTGGACGGGCTGCGCGCGGCCGAGCGGCGGGCCGAGGCGAGGCACCTGTATCCCGGGTACCGCCGGCTGCGGCTGGAGGCCGCGCCGGAACTCGGCGACGGCGCCGCGGAATGGGAGTTCGTCTGGAACGGCGGCGGACATAGCGGCGCACAAGGCGGTGGGCAGGGCGGGAGACAGGGCGGCGGGCAAGGCGGGGGACAGGGCGGGGAGCACGTGCTGTGCAGCCGCGCCGCCGGATACGAGTTCTGCTTCCACGCGCCCGAACCGCACTGGACGCCGGCGCAGCGGCTCTACGACCGCGTCTTCAGAACGTTCAGGCCGCCGAAGGGCTAGAGGCTCTTCTGGAGGCGGAGCAGGAACTCGGCGTTCGACGAGGTGCCCTTCATCTTCTCCAGCAGCTGCTCGATCGCCTGCTGCCTCTCCAGGCCCTGCAGGGCGCGGCGCAGCCGCCAGGTGAGCGCGAGCTCCTCGGGCGACATCAGCAGCTCGTCGCGGCGGGTGCCGGACGCCTCGATGTCGACGGCGGGGAACACCCGCCGGTCCGCGAGGCCCCGGTCGAGCTTCAGCTCCATGTTGCCGGTGCCCTTGTACTCCTCGAAGAACACGTCGTCCATCCGGGAGCCGGTCTCCACCAGCGCTGTCGCGAGGATGGTCAGCGACCCGCCGTTCTCGATGTTGCGGGCGGCGCCGAAGAACTTCTTGGGCGGGTAGATCGCGGTGGTCGCGACGCCGCCGGCGAGGATGCGGCTGCTGGACGGCGCGGCGAGGTTGTAGGCGCGGCCCAGCCGGGTGATCGAGTCGAGCAGCATCACCACGTCGTGGCCCTGCTCGACGAGCCGCTTGGCGCGCTCGACGGCCAGCTCGGCGAGGGCGGTGTGCTCCTGCGCGGGCCGGTCGAACGTCGAGTGGATCACCTCGCCGCGGACCGTCCGCTGCATGTCGGTGACCTCTTCGGGGCGCTCGTCGATGAGCACCACCATGAGGTGCACCTCGGGGTTGTTCGTGCTGATGGCGTGCGCGAGGGCCTGCAGCACCATCGTCTTGCCGACCTTCGGCGGCGACACGATCAGACCGCGCTGCCCCTTGCCGATCGGCGCCACCAGGTCGATGACGCGGGTCGCGAGGGGGCCGGTGTCGAGGCGCAGCCGCTCGTCCGGGAACAGCGGGGTCAGCTTGGCGAACTCGGGGCGGCCGGCGGCCTGCTCGGGCGGCAGCCCGTTCACCGACTCGACGGTGGCGAGCGCGCCGAACTTCTCCCGGCCGCTCTTCGGCGGGCGGGCGGTGCCGGCGATGGCGTCGCCGGGCCGCAGGTCGTACGTCTTGACCTGTGCGAGCGACACGTGCACGTCGTCGTTGCCCGGCAGGTAGCCGGACGTGCGGACGAACGCGTGCTTGTCCTGGACGGAGAGGATGCCGTGGAACGGCACGGCCGGCTGGTCGTCGGCGGCGGGCCGCCTCGCCTGCTGCTGCGCGCCCTTGCGCGCGGCCGGGACGGCGTGCGCCCGGCTCTCGGCGGGGCGGCGCTCCGAAGTCAGAGTGGGAGTGGACATACGGGTCCCTTCTCAGGGCGGCGCGGTGAACGCCGCGCCCCCTGGAGTCGAATCCCGCGTACGGCGGCGGAACCCGCGGCGCGTACGCGAGGAGAATGCGAGAAATGCAGCTCGGTTCACCGGGCTGACGTCGGCTCCCTTGTGCGACGGTCCGGGACGCTCGTCGGCGCGTCCGGACGGGGGATCACCGGGCGCTCAGATGGCCCGGGCGGGGAAGAAGTGCGCCTCAACCGCGGATCGCGGGAAATCAAAGGCGCTGCCTCGACATTACAGCACCGGAGGCCGTCTGTGCATTCCCCAAGGTCATCGATGTGGTCCTTCTCCTCGGGCGGCGCCGTGTCGCACGGGGCCGCCACGGCGGACACGGCCGGTGCGGGCCGCAGGGCGGATCCGCCGGCGGGCCGGCCGGCGGATCACCTGGCGGGGCGGCGGGTCAGCTGGCGGGGCGGCGGGCGCGGGGCAGGGTCAGGGACGACAGCGGGCGCGTCTGGAGCAGCCAGAGGGCGCCCTCGCGGTCGAACCCGAACTCGATCTCCTGCGGGCCGCCGAACAGGGCCGCCGCGCGCGCGGCCAGCTTGACCAGTGCCCGGAGCTGCGGCGGGGAGAGCGGCTCCCCGTCCGGCGCGCCGGTGTCGCGTTTCGTGCTCACGACCTTGCCGCGCCGGTTGAGCGCGTAGGTCGTGGCGGCCTGGTTGTCGCGGAGCGCGCGCGGGCCGCCCGGCGCGGCGGAGACGATCACCCGTTCGGTGCCGCTCTCCAGCGGGTCGGCGCCGAACAGCATGCCGCCCGTCACCAGTTCCAGCTGCGGCTGGACGAGGATCGCGGCGGTCGCGGGCCCGGTGGCGGAGGCCGCCACGCCCTTCACGGCCTTGAGGAACTCCGGCCAGCCCTTGACGTCCAGGGCGGACACGTACCGGCCCGGGGCGCCCTCCTCGTGCGTGGACGAGGACCGGACCGCGAGGGCTCGGGCGCCGTTCCCGCTGAGGCGGGCCCATGCCTTCCGCAGCTCGCCGGTGTTCCGGTAGCCCTCGCCGCGCGGGAAGCACTGCACGGGGATCACGAAGCCGGGCGGCACCGGCAGCCCGTGGCGCGCCGCGCGCGAGAGGTCGGACGCCTTCGCGCCGGCCATGTCGGGGGCGGCTGCCAGGGGGTCGTCCAGGTTGATCGTCCAGAAGGCGTGCGCGCTCTGCTGCACCACGAGCTCCGTTTCGGGTCGGAGTGACCCTTCATGTTCCATAATCCGGCGGGCATCGCAAGAATTCCTCCCTCACGCGGGGTGTTCCTAATCCATCCGGAAGGAGTATCCGCGGGGCGCCTCCGTCGTCCTCGGGGCGGAGGGGCGCCCGCCGCGCCGGGTCCGTACGATGATGCCGCTGGTGGAGCGGTAGGGAGGACCATGGGCGGCGGGTTGCGGTGCGAGGTCGCGGGCGGGGTGGGGACGATCACCATCGACCGCCCGGAGAAGCGGAACGCCATGTCGGCGGACATGTGGCGGGCCCTGCCCGGCATCCTGGACGGCCTGGAGGGCGACTCCGGCGTCCGGGTCGTGGTGCTGACCGGCGCGGGCGGGAACTTCTGCGCCGGCGCCGACATCGCGGAGCTGACCGACATCCACCGGGACGACGACTCGCACCTGTCGACGGTCGCCGAGCGCGCCCTCGCCGCGTTCCCGAAGCCGACGCTGGCCGCGATCGAGGGGTTCTGCGTCGGCGGCGGCTGCCAGCTCGCGGCGGCGTGCG
This sequence comes from Actinomadura nitritigenes, assembly GCF_017573545.1. GTDB lineage: Bacteria > Actinomycetota > Actinomycetes > Streptosporangiales > Streptosporangiaceae > Spirillospora > Spirillospora nitritigenes. The sequence goes on from NZ_JAGEOK010000029.1 coordinate 33,257, forward strand.
ACCTGCGGTTCGCGGCGCCGGGCGCCCGGTTCGGGATCACCCCCGCCAAGCTCGGCATCGTCTACCCGGCCGCGGCGACGGCCCGGCTCGTCCGCCTCGTCGGCCCGTCCGCCGCGAAGTACCTGCTGTACTCGGCCGATCTCGTCGACGCCGACCACGCGCTGCGGATCGGGCTGCTGAACGAGATCGCCGCCGACCTCCCGGCGCGGGTCGCGGCCTTCGCCGAGACCCTCGCGTCCCGCTCGCTGCTGACCCAGCAGGCGACCAAGGACATCGTGGACGCCATCGCCGCGGACGGCCCGGTCGAGGAGAAGGCCCGGGGGTGGCTGGAGGAGGTCGCGGCGCGCGGCGAGGTCGCCGAGGGCATCGCGGCTTTCCTCGAACGCCGCCCGCCCCGCTTCACCTGGACCGCGAACTAGATCGCCCGGGCCCGGTCACGTAGCGAGCCGCCAGGCGAGCGAAGTGGACCGCCGGGCGAGCGAAATGAACCGGGACTTTGAAACACGGCTAGGACGCGTCGAGGAGGCGGGCGGCCGGGAGCCGGCGCAGCCGGGCGGCCGCGCGGGACGGGTCGTCCAGGAGCCCGGCGGTCTCCGGGAGGCGCAGCTCCGCCAGCGGCAGCACGCCGCACAGCAGGTCCCCGGACGTCCGGACGATCAGCAGGGGCCCGATCTGCGCGGTGGCCCGCGCGGCGCCGCGCAGCGCGTCCAGCAGCGCCGCCGCCTCGGCGGTGGCGGCGCCGCGGCCCGGGCGGAGCGCGGCGAGCAGCTCGATGAAGTCGCGCTCCAGGCCGCGGGGGCTGCGGCCGGACAGGTAGAGGCGGTCGCCGTCCGCCAGCTCGCACCACAGCCCGTACCGTTCGAGGAACCGCTCGAACGGGCCGGCCAGCGCGGCGCGGGCCGCGCCGGGCGCGGCGGTGAGGGACGCGGCGACGAGGTCGGCGGGCTCCGCGCCGAGCGACGCGGCGACGGCCTGGTCGAGCCGGGCGACCAGGTGCGCGCGGAGCGCGGCGACGTCCGCGGCGAGCCGTTCGAGGTCCGCCTTCTGGCGGTTCAGCCGCTCGTTGACCTCCGGCACCATCCGGTCGTTGATCTGCGTGACCAGCGAGCCGATCCGGTCGTCGGTCTCGCGCAGCGACTCCGCCAGCCGGTCCTGCCCGGCGGCGAGCGGCGCGAGCTCCGCGGTCCGCTCGGCGGTGAGCCGCTCCAGCCGCTCGCCCTGCGCGGAGCGGAACCGCTCCAGCTCGTCGCGGGTGTCCTTGAGCGCGGTGAGCTGGGTGCGGATGTCGGCGATCTCCGGCGCGCCGGCCCGGCGCCTGCGGTCGAACGCCAGGTAGAGCTCGCGGCCCGCGATCGCCAGGCAGAGCAGGACAAGGATCACCTTCATCGCGCCCTCCCAAGGGCCCACTTCGCCCGAGCAACATATTTCACCGCGCGGGGACCCGGGAAGCCCGCCGAGCACGCGGCTCGGGGCCGGGGTCAGTGGTTGAGGTAGGCCAGGACGGCGAGGACGCGGCGGTTCGTGTCGTCGGTGACGGGAAGATCGAGCTTGGCGAAGATGTTCGCGGTGTGCTTGGTGACGGCGCGCTCGGTCACCACCAGCCGCTCCGCGATCGCCGCGTTCGAGCGGCCCTGCGCCATCAGCTCCAGCACCTCCGTCTCGCGGGGGGTGAGCCGGCTCAGCGGGGTGTCGCGGGTGCCGCTGGCGACCAGCCGGGAGATCACCTCGGGGTCCATCGCGGTGCCGCCTCCGGCGACCCGGCGGACCGCGTCGACGAACTGGGCGGTGTCGAACACCCGGTCCTTCAGCAGGTAGCCGATGCCGCCGGTGCCGTCGGCGAGCAGCTCCCGGGCGTACAGCTGCTCGACGTACTGCGACAGCACCAGCACCGGAAGGCCCGGGATCCGGCGGCGCGCCTCCAGCGCCGCCTGGAGGCCCTCGTCGGTGAAGGACGGCGGCAGGCGCACGTCGACCACCGCCACGTCCGGGCGGTGGTCGATCAGTGCCTTCAGCAGCGAGGGCCCGTTGTCGACGGCGTCGGCGATCTCGAAGCCGTGCGTCTCCAGGAGGCTGACGAGGCCCTCCCTCAGGAGGGCGAGGTCTTCGGCGAGGACAACGCGCACGGCAGCTCCAGCGTGACGATGGTCGGGCCGCCCACCGGGGAGTTGAGGGCGAGCACGCCGTCGAATGTACCGATCCTGCGCTCGATCCCGCGCAGCCCGGTGCCGCCGTCGAGGGACGCGCCGCCGTGCCCGTCGTCGGTGACGGTGATGCGCAGCATGCCCCGCTCGTACCGCATGTCGACCCAGACGCGGGACGCGCCGGAGTGCTTGGCCGCGTTGGTGAGGATCTCCGACACCGCGAAGTAGGCGGCGGACTCGACCGGCGGCTCGGGGCGGGCCGGCAGGTCGGCGGTGACCTCGACGTGCAGCGGGTGGTCGAGCGCGAGCGCCTTCACCGCGTCGGCGACGCCGCGGTCGGCGAGCACCGGCGGGTGGATGCCGCGGACGAGGTCGCGCAGCTCGTGCAGCGCCTTCGCGGACGACTCGCGGGTCTGCGCCAGCAGGATCCGCGCCTTCTCCGGGTCCTTGTCGAGCAGGTGCTCGATGGCGCCGAGGCTCATGCCCATCGCGACGAGCCGGGCCTGCGCGCCGTCGTGCAGGTCCCGCTCGATGCGGCGCAGCTCGGCGGCGGAGGCGTCCACCGCGTCGGAGCGGGTCTCGGTGAGGTGCCGGACGCGCAGCGCGAGCCGGGACTTCTCGGTCGGGCCGAGGACGGCCGTGCCCCACCGCCCGTACACCCGCATCATCACCGGGCCGAGCAGGTGACCGGCGACGACGCACAGGGTGGCGACGACCAGCGTCGAGCCGACCCGTCCGGCGTCGCGGCCGTAGCCGTCGGTGACGTGGACGTAGGCGTACCAGTCGCTGCCGCCGTAGTGGCCGATCATGTCGCCGGCGAACGCCGCGACGGCGTACCCCCACAGCCCGTACAGGATGAGCAGGCCGGGCAGCGCGGCGGTGAACAGCGCGACGAACGGGTCGGCGGCCACCCACAGGTAGTCCCGCCAGGTGGCGGGGTCGCGGGCCAGCGCCAGGAAGCGGTGCACCGCGCCCATGACCCCGGGCTCGGGCGCGGGCTCGGGGAGGTAGGGCCGCTCGATCCGGTTGCCCGTCCAGCGCTCGATCTTGTCGCGGTACACGTCGAGCTGCTTGCGCAGCGCCATCGTCGCGGACGGGAACAGCAGGATCCCCACGAAGCTCGAGATCAGCGAGACGACCGTGATGAACCACAGGCCCACGAAGGTCGCCGGGATGCCCAGGAACCACAGCCCGAGCCCGCGCCAGGGCGTCCTGAGCCACCGCTGCCAGGGGGCCTCGCTCACCGGCCGCTCGTTCACCGCGTGCTCGTTCACCGTGTTCCTCCGGTCGTCGCCTGCCGTCGTGCGTCCAGTCTCCGGCCGGCGTCCGTCCAGCACAGTGTGCCCGCAACCCGGACCCGGGGTGTACCCAGATACACCCCGGGACGGTGTTCAGGGCCATGTCGGCGGGCCCGCCTCCCCTATTGGCTTCTTGGTGTCACCCCGCACCGACGACCCCCAGGGGACTCCCATGAGAAGGAACCTCGCCGCCGCGCTCGGCGGCTGGAGCGCGCGGCACCGGATGGCGGCCGTCCTCGGCTGGCTGCTGTTCGTCGTCCTGGCCTCGGTGCTGGGCGGCGCGGCGGGCCAGACCACGATGGCCGAGCACGAGCAGGGCGCCGGACGGTCGGCGCACGCCGAGAAGATCATCGACGACGCGGGCATCGACGACCCCGACTCGGAGACCGTGCTGGTCACCGGGCCGGCGGGCGCGCCGGAGACGCTCCGGGCCGTCGCGGCGGTCCGGGCCGGCGTCCAGGCGACCGGGAAGATCACGGACCTGCGGCCGGACACGGTCGCCCGGGACCGGCGGCACGTGATCGTCCAGTTCACGCTGAAGGAGGTGCCGGACGGCGCGCCCGACCCGCTGCCCGCGATCGAGGACGCGGTCGCGAAGGCGCAGCGCGACAACCCGGCGGTGACGATCGGCGAGTTCGGCGGGGCGACGGCGGACGCGTGGTTCGACAACGCGCTCGGCAAGGACTTCGCGCGCGCCGAGATGACCGCGGTGCCGCTGGCGATCGGGATCCTGCTCGTCGCGTTCGGCGCGCTGCTCGCGGCCGTCCTGCCGGTGGTGCTCGCGTTCACCGCCTACCTCGCGGCGGGCGGGCTGCTGGCCGTCGCCAGCCACGCGGTGCACGTGGACGACACGACGAACTCGGTGATGCTGCTGATGGGCCTCGCCGTCGGCGTCGACTACTGCCTGTTCTACCTGCAGCGCGAGCGCGAGGAGCGGCGCCGCGGCCGGGACCGGGAGACCGCGCTCGCGATCGCGGCGGCCACCTCGGGACGGTCCGTGCTGGTCTCCGGCATCACCGTCATGATCGCGATGTCCGGGATGTTCCTGTCCGGGCTGCTGCTGTTCAAGGGGTTCGCGGTCGCGACGATCCTGGTCGTGTGCATCGCGATGCTCGGCTCGGTGACGGTGCTGCCCGCGCTGCTGTCGCTGCTCGGCGACAAGGTGGAGTTCGGGCGGATCCGGCTGCCGCGCCGGCGCGGGACGGGCCGCCGCGGTGAGCGCGCCGGTCGCCGCGGCGAGCGCGCCGGGGTCGTGGGGACGCTGCTCAAGCCCGTCCTGGCGCGTCCCGGGATCGCGGCGGTGCTGTCGGCGGGGCTGCTGCTGGCGCTGGCGGCGCCCGCGCTCGGCATGAAGACCGCGAAGCTCGGCATCGACCAGCAGATCCCGCCCGGCGAGCCGATCGCGCGGACCTACACGGAGCTGAACAAGGCGTTCCCCGGCAACCCGGCGCCCGCGAACGTCGTGGTGAAGGCCCGCGACATCGACGCCCCGCAGGTGAAGGCGGCGATCGGCGAGCTGAAGCGGCGCGCCCTCGCGTCCGACGAGATGAACGCGCCGATCGAGGTGACCGTGCACCGGAAGGCGAACGTCGCGGAGATCGAGGTGCCGCTCGCCGGCTCGGGGTCGGACGCCGCCTCGAAGCACGCGCTGCGGACGCTGCGGGACACGATCGTCCCGCAGACCGTGGGACGGGTCGCGGACGCGCCGGTGAGCGGGCAGCTCGCCTGGTCCACCGACTACAACGCCCAGCTCAAGGACGCGATCGTGCCGGTGTTCCTGTTCGTCATGGGCGTCACGTTCCTGCTCATGCTGGTGTTCTTCCGGTCCCCCGCCATCGCGCTGACCGCGATCGCGCTCAACCTGCTGTCGGTCGGCGCCGCGTACGGGGTGATGGTCGCGGTGTTCCAGCACGGCTGGGGGGACTCGCTGGTCGGGACGCGGGGCGCGGGCGCGCTGGAGTCGTGGATCCCGCTGTTCGTGTTCGTGGTGCTGTTCGGGCTGTCGATGGACTACCACGTGTTCGTGGTGTCGCGGATCCGCGAGGCCCGGGACCGCGGGCTCGACACCGCCCGCGCGGTCGGCGAGGGCGTCCGCGCCACCGCCGGGGTCGTGACCAGCGCCGCCGTCATCATGGTCGCCACGTTCGCGATCTTCGGGACGCTGTCGATGCAGGACTTCAAGCAGCTCGGCGTGGGCCTGGCGGTGGCGGTGCTGATCGACGCGACCGTGGTCCGGATCGTGCTGCTCCCCGCCGTGATGGCGCTGCTCGGCCGCGCGAACTGGTACCTCCCGCGCTGGCTGGGGTGGCTGCCGCGGGTCTCGCACGGCGAGGCCGCGCCGGTCCCGTCCCCGGCGCCGCCCGCGGTCCCGGTTCCCTAGCCGTACTCGGCCGGCCCTAGCCGGGCGGCGGCTGCTGGTACGGCTGCCGGAACGCGTCGTCCGGCGCGGGATGGCCGTACGGAGGCTGCTGCGGCGGGAGCGACGGCTGCTGGGCCGGTTGCTGCGCCGGTGGGTGCGGGAAGCCCGGGTGCGGCGGGACCGGCGGGGGTGGCGGTAGGGCGGGCTGTGCCGGTTGCTCGACGGCACGGCCCGCTCTGCGCTCCTGATAGGCGTCGCGGAGGCGGCCGCCGAACCGCTTGCCCGCGTCCTGGACCTGCTGCGCGCGCTCGCTCGCCGCGACCTCGCGCAGCTTCCCTGCGGACTGCCGGCCGAGTTCCCGCAGCCGCTCGGCCCGCTCGGACTCGATCGCCTGCTGGACGCGCTCGTGCTGGGCGAGCCGCGCGGCGTTGTCGCGGGCGGTCTGGCCTACCACCTGCCCCGCGGCCTGGGCGCCGTCCCACGCGATGACGGCGCCCTGCCGGGCGGCCGCCGCGGCGCGCCGGTAGGCGCCGGCCCGCATGACGACCGTGCCGCCCACGAGGTCGGCGAGCGTGCGCCGCCGCCGGCCCGCGAGCGCGGGCAGGCTGTTCGCCAGGAAGGCGAGGACCGCGAGCGCCCACAGCAGGACGGCGAAGAAGAACAGGCCCTCCAGGAGGAGCACCCAGGCGAGCGCGTAGAGGCCGGTGCCCGACGCGGTCGTGATCAGCGCCCGGCGCATCGCGCGGCCCTTGCCCGGACCGGCCTCCGCGGAGGCGTGCCGGACCCGCAGGTCCATCGCGGCCTTCCCGGCCGTCCGCCCGGTCCAGGCCAGCCCGACGAACTGGTGGAGCAGTTCGGCGAGCACGAGCAGCAGCAGGGCCTGGTCGACGGTGCTGACGAACGTGCCCCACACGCCCGCGCCGAGCTCGCCCGCGGCCTTCTCCACGCTCCCGCCGGAGACCAGGAGCTCGAACCCCGCCGACAGCGCCTTGCGCGGCAGGTCCTCGGCGACGTAGGACTGCAGCCGCCCCCACGTCACGCCGGCGAGCAGCGCGGCCACACCGACCAGGATCCCGGCGTCGATCGACCAGGCCAGCAGCCGGCGGGCGCGGGGCGCCGACTCGCTCGCCGGTCCGGACGGCTCATGCGCCCCGTACGGCTCATACGGCGTGTACGGCGGCGGGGGCGGTGGTGGAGCCGGGTGCGCGGGGCCCTGGTACGGGCCGCGATAGGGCTCGGGGAACGGGGAGGGCGGAGGGCCGTGCACAGGGAACCCCTCTGGCTCGGTGGAGATCATCGCGATCCTAGGGACCGCGCTTCCCGGGCGCCATCGGATGACCGCGAGTTGCCAGCGGGAGGCGCCCGCCCGCATCGCCCCAAAAGGTAGGTCGAGCCTAAAAATAGCCTTGACCAAGTGAGTGTACTGAACCTAAAGTTCGGTTCGCTCTACTTACTTGGAGGTGTCCATGACCGCGCCCTCCCGCGCGCCCGCCGCACCGGCCGCGGCCCCGGAACGGCTCGACCCGGCGCTGCTGAAGACGTCGTTCGTGCTGGTCCTCGGCCCGATCCTCGCCCTGCTCGACACGACGATCGTCGGCGTCGGGCTGGACGCGGTCGCCCGCGACCTCGGCGGCCCCGTGACGACCCTGCAGTGGGTGTCCGCCGGGTACCTGCTGGCGATCTCGATGGTGATGCCGCTCGCCGGCTGGGCGAGCGACCGGTTCGGCGCCCGGACGATGTGGATGACGTCCGTCGCGCTGTTCACCGCCGGGTCCGCGCTGTGCGGGCTCGCGTGGTCGGCCGGGAGCCTGATCGCGTTCCGGGTCCTCCAGGGGATCGGCGGCGGGCTGATCCAGCCGATCGGCCAGTCGATCGTCGTGCGGGCCGCCGGCCCGAAGCGGCTCGGCCGGGTCTTCGGTGTCACCGTCCTGCCGCTGACGTTCGCGCCCGTCCTCGGGCCGGTGCTCGGCGGGCTCATGGTCGAGCGGCTCGACTGGCGCTGGATGTTCCTGGTGAACGTCCCGCTCGGCCTGCTCGCGCTGCTGCTCGCGGCGCGGTACGTCCCCGCGTTCGCCGGCGCCGGTGGTGGCGACGGCGCCGGTGCCGGGGACGGGGCGGAGCGGCGGCTGGACGTCCGCGGCCTCGCCCTGCTGTCGCCCGGTCTCGCGGCCGTCGTCTACGGCTTCTCCGAGGTCGGGACGGCGGGGTTCGGCGCGGCCCGCGTCATCGTCCCGCTCGCCGCCGGGACGGCCCTGCTCGCCGGATACGGCGCCCACGCCCTGCGCCGCCGCGGCACCGCGCTGATCGACCTCGGCCTGTTCGCCCGGCGCGGCTTCGCGGTCGCGACGGCCAACTCGTTCCTCCAGGGCGCCGCGCTCTACAGCTCCATGCTCCTGCTGCCGCTCTACTACCAGCAGGTCGAGCACGTGTCGGCGCTCGACGCCGGGCTGCTGCTCGCGCCGCAGGCCCTCGCCACCGCCGTCGTGACGCTCGTCGCGTCGCGGCTCGCCGACCGGACGGCGCCGCGCCCGCTCATCCTCACCGGGATCGCCGTCACGCTCGCCGGGACGGTCGCGTTCACACAGGTCGGCTTGCACGTGGCCGGTTGGCTGCTGGTGCTGTCGCTGATGCTGCGCGGCGCGGGCCTGGCCATGGTGATGGCGCCCGGCATGGCGGCCGTCTACGCGAGCGTCCGCCCGGACGAGACGGCCCGCGCCGCCGGAGCCGTCAACACCGTCAACCGGGTCGGGGGCTCACTCGGCACCGCCGTGCTGGCCGTCGTCCTGCAACGCTCGCTCGGCCACCACGCGCCGGCCGCCGCCTACGGCGCCACGTTCTGGTGGGTGGTCGGCCTGTCGGCCCTGACGCTGATCCCCGCCTTCTTCTACCCGTCCCGCGACCCCCGGAAGGAGCGCGCATGAACCTGCGCATCACCCACGAAGAGCGGCCCCGGCTGCTGACCGTCCACGCCCACCCGGACGACGAGTCGAGCAAGGGCGCCGCGACGCTGGCCAGGTACGCCGCCGAAGGCGCGGAGGTCCTGGTCGCGACCTGCACGGGCGGGGAGCGCGGCAGCGTCCTCAACCCGGCGCTGGACCGGCCGGAGGTCCGCGCGGACCTGCCCGCGATCCGGCGCCGCGAGATGGAGGCGGCGCGGCGGATCCTCGGTGTCCGGCAGCGGTTCCTCGGCTTCGCCGACTCGGGCCTGCCGGACGACGGCGAGGACCTGCCGGCGGGCTGCTTCGCGCTGGAGCCGCTCGCGGACGCGGCGCGCCCGCTCGTCGCCCTCATCCGCGAGTTCCGTCCGCACGTCGTGGTCACCTACGACGAGACCGGCGGCTACCCGCACCCGGACCACATCAAGACGCACCAGGTCACGGCGGAGGCGTTCGACGCCGCCGCGGACCCGGACCGCTACCCCGGGACGGGACGGCCGTGGCGCCCGGCGAAGCTCTACTACCAGGGCGCGTTCTCGCGGGACTGGTTCCAGGCGCTGCACGACGGCATGCTCGCGCGCGGCCTGGAGTCGCCGATGGGCCCGGTGCTCGCGGAATGGCCGGACGGCGCCGCGGACCTGGAGATCACCACGCGCGTCCCGTGCGCGGAGTACTTCCCCGTCCGGGACCGGGCGCTCCTCGCCCACGCCACGCAGGTCGACCCGCACGCCGGGTTCATGCTGCACCCGCGCGACGTCGAGCGGGAGGTGTGGCCCACCGAGGACTACCGGCTCGCCCGCTCGCACGTCGAGACGCCGCTGCCGGAGGACGACCTGTTCGCCGGCCTCCGCCCGCCACCCGGTGGCGCTGCCCGAGGGGGGACGACCCCCCACACCCCCCGGGCGGCTCCGCCGGTCAGAGGGCCACGAAGGTGAGGCCGCGCTTCTTCATCTTCGGGATGACCTTGTGCAGCGCCGCGATCGTCTGCGAGCGGTCGCCGCCGCCGTCGTGGCACAGCATGATGTTGCCGGCCTTGCCGCGCAGCATCGTCCGGCGGATGTGCCCGACGCCCGGACGGGACCAGTCGCGCGGGTCGACCGCCCAGTCGATCGGCAGCATGTTGTGCTCGGCCACGAGCTCCAGGATCGTCTTCGTCCACGCACCGCCCGGGGACCGGAAGAACTGCGGCTCGATGCCGGTGGTGTCGGCGATCCGGTCGCGCGCCTGCATCATCTCCTTCTTGATCCGCTTCCTCGGCAGGCCCGCGATGGTGATGGGGTGCGTCTCGGTGTGGTTGCAGATCTGGTGGCCGGCGGCGGCGACCCGGCGCACCAGCTTCGGCCACTCCTTCACCTGCTCGCCGATCATGAAGAAGGTCGCGTGGATCTGGTGCTCGGCCAGCAGGTCGAGCATCTTCGGCGTGTACTCCGGGTGCGGGCCGTCGTCGATGGTGAGCGCGATCGTCTTCGGCGGGGGCGCCGGGGACAGCTGCGTCAGCTCGCGGACGGGCGTCTCCAGCGCGGTCAGCCGCGCCGCGGTCCACGTCGCGGGGCGCGGCGTCGGAGTCGGGGACGGCGTCGGCTTCGGCTTCGGATGGATGACGGGCCGGGCCCGCGGCATGGGCACGGACGGCTTCGCCTCGGCGCGCGCCCCGTGGGACGGATGCGCCTCGTCCGCACCGATCGCGGTGAGGCCGACGGCGGCGGCCCCCATCAGCCAGAGCGCTCTGCGGCGGGACGTCCCGCCTGCCTCCTCGTCCTCCACAAGTCCCACGCTATCGGGCTTTTCGCGTCCTTGAGCGGCCTTGCGGATCACAATCGACTCAAATGGGAAGAGCAGTCACAGAAGATCGTTTGGTCCGGGGGGTGGGGATGAGCGCGGGGCCCGCGGTCGGACCACTCCTGGCGATCGTCCTGGGCTCGCTCGCGGTGGTCGCGGCGGGGCTCGCGCGGCTCGGCCGGCTCGGTCTCGGGCGGGACATGGCGGTCGTCGCCGTGCGCGCAGCGGTGCAGCTCAGCGCGGTGTCCGCGCTGATCGCGGCGGTGCTGCGCGACGCGGGCTACACGGCCGCGTTCATCGCGGGCATGGTGGTCATCGCCGTGGTGACGGCGGGCCGCCGCATCACCGGCGCGCTGCGCGCCGGCGCGTGGACGACCGCGCTGCCGATCGTCGCCGGCGTCGCGCCCGTCCTCGCGCTGCTGCTCGCGTCGCGGCTCGTCCCGTTCCGGACCGTGTCGGTGCTGCCGATCGCCGGCATCTTCATCGGCGGCGCCATGTCGGCGACCGGGCTGACCGGGCGGCGCGCGCTCGACGAGCTGGCCACGCGGCGCGGCGAGTACGAGGGCGGGCTCGCGCTCGGGCTGATGCCGCGGGACGCGGCGATGGAGGTGTGCCGCCCGGCCGCCGCGCTCGCGCTGTTCCCCGTGCTCGACCAGACCCGGACGGTCGGGCTCGTCACGCTGCCCGGCGCGTTCGTCGGCGTGCTGCTCGGCGGCGCCGACCCCGCCCAGGCGGGCGCGACGCAGCTGCTGGTGCTCATCGGGCTGCTCGCCATCGAGGTCGTCGCGGTGCTCATCACGCTCGAACTCGTCGCGGCGGGCGTCCTCACCCGGGCGGGCCGGCGGCCGCCCGGCGACCGTAGTCGGCGGAGATGGCGTCCGCGGTCGCGAGCAGCCCGGTGAGGTCGCCGCCGTCCGGGACGGTCACCGCCGCCACCACGCCTCCCGCCGCGTCCCGCACGGGCGCGGCGGCGTAGCGGCCGGACGCGCCCGCGCGCGCCAGGTCGTCGAGCAGCGCGGGCGGGCCGGTGACCAGGCGGGCCGCGCCCCCGGTCGCCTCGTTCAGCCGCGCCAGGTGCGGCGCCGCGACGGCGCGCACGTCGCGGGCGCCGGGACGGCCGGGGGCGTCGGCGAGCGCGGCGAGCGCGGCGAGGCGCGTGCCGAGGTGGAAGCGGTGGTGCTCGTCGCGGCGCACGAAGCGCTCGGCCTCCAGCGTGCGCAGCAGCCGCAGGACGGTCGTCTTGTGGACGCCGAGCTTGGCGGCCAGCTCGTCCAGGTTGTGCGGGCCGTCGCCGAGCTCGATCAGGATGCTCAGCCCGCGCCCGAGGCTCTGGCTCATCGGGTTCCCTCCTCCCGGCGGCCGATGCCGGAGCGCAGCGTACCCGCGGCCGCGGACCGCCGGAGCCGCCGCGCGCGGCGGCTCCGCCGGGGGGTCGCGCCGCGCGGGGCGGGGAAGGATCATGGCGGGCGGAGGCGACAGGGGAGGGCATGCCGGTGACGGGGATCGACGGCACGGCCGTGGACGCGCTGGACGGGGAGCCGCTCGACTGGCGGTTCAAGGCGATCCCGGCGTCCGCGCAGGGGATGACGGTGGCGCAGGCGCGGGACGCCCGGCTGCCGCTGGACGACTTCGGCACGCCGCTGCTCACGCTCGACGGCGGAGCGCTCGACCACAACGTCCGGTTGATGGCGGACTGGGTGAGCGCCGCCGGCATGGAACTCGCACCGCACGGTAAGACGACGATGGCGCCCGCGCTATGGCGCCGGCAGCTCGACGCGGGCGCGTGGGGCATCACGCTCGCGACGTTCCCGCAGCTGCGCGTCGCGCGCGCGTTCGGCGTCCGCCGCCTGCTGCTCGCGGGCGCGCCGCTCGACCCCGCCGGCCTCGCCTGGCTGGCCGGCGAGCTGGACGGCGACCCCGAGTTCGCGTTCGTCTGCTGGGCCGACTCGGTGCGGTCCGTCGAGCTGATGGACGAGGCGCTGCGCCTCGCGCGGGCGCAGCGGCGCGTGGACGTGTGCGTCGAGCTCGGCGGCCCGAACGGCCGGACCGGCGTCCGCGACGACGGCGAGGCGCGGGCCGTCGCCGGCGCGATCCGCGAGGCGCCGTCCCTGCGGCTCGCCGGGATCGGCGGCTACGAGGGCGCGCTCGCGCACGACGCCTCCGCGGAGGGCCTCGCCGCCGTCGACGCCTACCTGCGGCGGCTCGCGAACCTGCACGGGCGGCTGGACTACGAGACGGACGAACCGGTCGTCACGGCGGGCGGCAGCGCCTTCTTCGACCAGGTCGCCGAGGTGCTCGGCGGGCTCGACGCGCGGGTGGTTCTGCGTTCCGGCGCGTACCTCGTCCACGACGACGGCTTCTACCAGGACATCACGCCGTTCGACCGGGGAGCCGGAGCGGGCGGCGAGCACCTGCGCCCGGCCATGCACGCGTGGGGCCGCGTCGTGTCCGCGCCGGAGCCCGCGCTCGCGCTGCTGGACGTGGGGCGCCGCGACGTCCCGTTCGACTCGGGCCTGCCGCGGCCGCAGTTCGTCCGCGGCAAGGGCGCCGGGCCGGTCGAGGGCGCGCGCGTCACCGCGCTGAACGACCAGCACGCCTTCCTGCGGGGCGCGTCCGTCGAGCCCGGCGACATCGTCCGCCTCGGCCTGTCGCACCCCTGCACCGCGCTCGACAAGTGGACGCTCATCCCGGTCGTCGACGACGCCGCCGCGGAGCACCCCGTCGTGACCGACTACGTCCGCACCTACTTCTGACCGCCCTTCTGACCACCCTCCGACCGGCGTCAGCGGTCGAGGAGGGAGCGGACGTGTCCGAGGATCGGGGCGCAGAGGGCCGGGAGGGCGGCGTGCTCGCCCAGCGCGACGTGGCCGGAGACCAGCGACGCGATGCCGCCGATGAGCATCCGGCAGGCGAACTCCGGGTCGGGCAGCGCGCGGAACCGCTCGTCCTCGGCCAGCAGCCCGTCCACGACCTCGGTGAAGCGGCGCTGCACCCGGTACCGCAGCGCGGCGGCGGCCGGACCCGCCGCGTAGATCTCCAGCAGGAACGTGCGCGCCGCCGCCGCGTCCGCCGCCAGTTCCCGCAGGTAGGCGTGCAGCGCGCGCTCCAGGCGGCCCAGCGCCGGCTCGTCGCGTGCGCGCAGCGCCTCGTTCACGACGCCGAGGATGCGGTCGGCGGCGTGCTCGTACGCCGACATGAAGCACTCCTGCTTGTCGGTGAAGTGCTCGTAGAACGTCTCGCGCGACACGCGCGCGCGTTTCAGCACGTCCGCGACGGTCGTGCGGGCGTAGCCCCGCTCGCCGACCGCCGCCGTCATGCCCTCCAGCAGCCGGAGCCGCTGCGACGCCCTGACCTGCTCGCGGGTCAGGTGGTGCCGCCCGCGCGGCAGCGACCCGCCCCCCGCGCCCGCACCGCCGGACCCCGCTCCCGTACCGCCGGACCCCGCTCCCGTACCGCCGGACCCCGCTCCCGTACCGCCGGACCCCGCTCCCGTACCGCCGGACCCCGCTCCCGTACCGCCGCTCCTCACGGCGCAAACGCTAGCCGGTCGCGGGGTTTCCGCCCAGTAGATCGGGTTGTTCACGAACATTCGTGTTCGCCGGGATGTTACGGTTTTCCCTGCACATCGGGGGCCGGACGTCTCCGCCGGCGCGTACGGCGGGACGGCCGAGCGATCAGGGCCCGGCGCAGCCGGTGCGCGGTGATGTCGCTACGTCCAGGCAGTGCGCCACGGGGGCCGATCTGCACTGGACGGCGCGTGCCGCCGCCGCACCACGAAGGCTGACCCCGTCGCCGGGCCGATCGTCCGCCCTGCCGTCCCCGCCGCCCGTCCTGCAACGGGCTGTGCGCGCGCGGGGTTGTCCCGTCATGACTCCAACAGACGACGGCGCCCGGCATCCGCGCGGGATGCTCGCGGTGCTGCTCCTCGGCCAGTTCCTGGTGAACGTCGACACCGCGATCGTGAACGTGGCGGGCCCGTCCGTGCAGGACGACCTGCACCCGTCCGGCGGCGCGCTGGAGCTGGTCGTGTCCGGGTACACGCTGACCTACGCGGTGCTGCTGGTCACCGGCGCGCGGCTCGGCCAGGCGCGCGGGCACCGGCGGATGTTCTTGCTCGGCCTCGCCGCCTTCACCGCCGCGTCGCTGGCCTGCGGGCTCGCGCCGGCCACCGGGGCGCTGGCGGCGGCACGGCTCGTCCAGGGCGCGGCGGGCGCGCTGATGGTGCCGCAGGTGCTGTCCGGCATCCAGATCCACTTCACCGGTAAGGCGCGGGCGCGCGCGCAGGGGATGCTGGTGCTGACGCTGTCCGGCGGCGCGGTCGCGGGCCAGGTCCTCGGCGGCGTCATCGTGTCCGCCGACCTGTTCGGGCTCGGCTGGCGGCCCGTCTTCCTGGTGAACGTCCCGGCCGGGATCGCGCTGCTCGCGGCGGGCGCCCGCCTCCTGCCCCGGGACGCCGGGAACGGCTCCGGCCGGCTCGACCTAGGCGGCGTCGCGCTGCTGTCGGCGAGCGTGCTGCTGGCGACCGTCCCGCTGATCTTCGGGCGCGAGGCCGGCTGGCCCGCCTGGACGTGGATCTGCCTCGCCGCGAGCGCCCCCGCGCTGGCGCTGTTCGTCCGGCGGCAGCGGCGGGTCACCGCGCGGGGCGGGACGCCGCTGGTCGACCCGCGCGTGCTCGCCCGGCCGGTCGTCGCCTGGTCGCTCGCGTCGATCGCGCTCGCGACGTCCACCTACTTCGCGATGCTGTTCACCCTCGCGCTCTACCTGCAGCAGGGCCTCGGGAAGAGCGCGATGTTCTCCGGACTGGTGCTCGTGTCGTGGGTCGCCGCGTTCGGCGTCGCCGGGCCGCTGCTGCCGCGCCTGCCCGCCCGCCTCGCCGCGCACGCCCCGGTCGCCGGCTACCTGATCCTCGCCGCCGCGTACCTCAGCATCGGCCTGACCCGGGCGGACGGGGCGCTCCTCGTCGTGCTGCTCGGCTTCGGCGGGCTCGGCCTCGGCCTCGGCTTCGCGTCCCAGCTCGGGCGCGCCACCGCCGACGTCCCGGCGCGGTTCGCCCCCGACCTCAGCGGCGTCGTCAACACCAACTCGCAGCTGTCGGCCGTCGCGGGCGTCGCCGTCTTCGGGACCCTCTACCTCGGCCTCGGCGGCACGCCGCGGCACGCCTTCACCGTCGTGATGACCGCGTTCGCGGGCACCGCGCTCGCCGCGTGCGCCGCCGGGTTCGCCGGATGGCTCGCCGCCCGCCGCGAGGAGGCCCGGCACGGTCAGGGCAGCAGCCCGGCGCGGCGCGCCGAGGTCACCGCCTCCAGCCGGGTGTGAGCGTCGAGCTTGCGCATCGCCGACCGCAGGTAGCTCTTCACCGTCTCCGGCAGCAGCCCGAGACGGTCGGCGGCCTCCGCGTTCGTGCAGCCGATCGCCACGTACGACAGCACGTCCAGCTCGCGCGGCGACAGCACCGGACGCGGCGGCGCCGGGCTCGCGGCGTCCGGGTCAGGTCCGGCGACGCCGGGGGCCAGGCCGGCGGCGGCGAGCCGCAGCGTCATCGCGCGCAGCCGGTCGCGGGTCGGCCCGTCCGCCACCCGCTCGGCGAGCGCTCGCAGCTCGGCGTGCACCGCGCGGACCTCCTCCCACCGCGCCGCCGCGTCCGGCGGCTCCGGCGGGCGCCACGCCAGCGCCTCGTCGGCACGGTCGCGGACGGCGAGGTCCTGCTCCAGGTCGCGGGCCGCCTGCACCGCCGCGCCGACGATCCGGTCGGCGAGCGACAGCGGCTCGCGCAGCGCCCCGTACAGCACGCCGCGGACCCGCCGCCGCACCACCACCGGCACCGCCACGATCGACAGCAGCCCCTCGCGGCCGACCGGCTTGTCGTAGTCGTGGCTGATGGACGCCGCGCACGGGTAGTTGCTCACCCACATCGGCCGGCCCGTCGCCATCGCCTTGCCGCCGAGCCCGTTGCCGTGCCGGACGACGAGGCCGTTCAGCGAGTCGGTGGTGTTGCCGACCAGCTCGGAGATGCGCAGCCGGTCCCGGCCGCTGAGGGCGCCGCCGAACACCATGGGCAGGCCGGTCGTGCGGTGCAGCGTCAGCACCGCCGACCGGACCGCCCCGGCGTCGTCGCCCATGCCGCCCAGCATGCCCGCACGGGACCGATCACGGAAGGTCACGCGCGCGGAAAAACGCACCCTCCGGACCTCACGCGTGCTCCCGGGCGGCCACGTCGCCGAGCCCGAGGATGTCCACGGCCTCCGCCCGCATCTGCACCTTGCGGATCTTCCCGGTGACGGTCATCGGGAACTCGTCCACCACGTGCACGTAGCGCGGGATCTTGAAATGCGCCAGCCTGCCGTGGCAGAACTCGCGGAGCGCCCCGGCGGTGAGCTCCGGCGCGCCCTCGCGCAGCCGCACCCACGCCATCAGCTCCTCGCCGTACTTCTCGTCCGGGACGCCGATGACCTGCGCGTCCACGATGTCGGGATGGGTGTAGAGGAACTCCTCGATCTCGCGCGGGTACACGTTCTCGCCGCCGCGGATCACCATGTCCTTGATCCGGCCGGTGATGTTGACGTAGCCCTCGTCGTCCATGACGGCGAGGTCGCCGGTGTGCATCCAGCGGGCCGCGTCGATCGCCTCCGCCGTCTTCTCCGGCTCCTCCCAGTACCCGAGCATCACCGAGTAGCCGCGCGTGCAGAACTCGCCGGGCGTGCCGCGCGGGACGGTGACGCCCGTCTCCGGGTCCACCACCTTGATCTCCAGGTGCGGCATCACCGTGCCGACCGTGGACACGCGGCGGTCCAGGGAGTCGCCCGCCCGGGTCTGCGTCGACACCGGCGACGTCTCCGTCATGCCGTAGCAGATCGCGACCTCCGCCATCCCGAGCCGGTCGATGACCTGCTTCATCACCTCGACCGGGCACGGCGACCCCGCCATGATCCCGGTGCGCAGGCTCGACAGGTCCAGGGCGTCGGCCGACGGCTCGTTCAGCACCGCGATGAACATCGTCGGCACCCCGTACAGGGACGTGCAGCGCTCCGCCGCGACCGCGTCCAGGGTCGCCTTCGGGTCGAACGCGGGCGCCGGGATCACGATGCACGCGCCGTGGCTGGTCGCCGCCAGGTTCCCCATCACCATGCCGAAGCAGTGGTAGAAGGGCACCGGCACGCAGATCCGGTCCTCCTCGTCGTAGCCGCACAGCTCCCCGACGAAGAACCCGTTGTTCAGGATGTTGTGGTGCGACAGCGTCGCGCCCTTCGGGAACCCGGTCGTCCCCGACGTGTACTGGATGTTGATCGGGTCGTCCGCGCCGAGGCCCTCGCCGATGCCGTGGAGCAGGTGCCGGTCGCCGGCCCGCCCCGCCGCCACCAGCGCGTCCCACGCGTCCGTGCCGATGAGCACGACGTCGGCCAGCGCGGCGCAGCGCGGCCGGACCTCCTCGATCATCGCGGCGTAGTCGGACGTCTTGAACGACGGCGCCGCGACGAGCGTGCGGATCCCCGCCTGGTTCAGCACGAACTCCAACTCGTGCACCCGGTACGCCGGGTTGATGTTGACCAGGATCGCGCCGAGCTTCGCCGTCGCGTACTGGACCAGCACCCACTCCGCGCAGTTCGGCGCCCAGATCCCGACCCGGTCGCCCTTCGTCACGCCGAGGTCCCGCAGGCCGAGCGCGACCGCGTCGACGTCGGCGGCGAACTGGTCGTAGGTCCAGCGCCGCCCGGTCGCCATCTCCACCACGGCCTCGCGGTCGGCGAACGCGGCGACCGTCGCGTCCAGGTTGGCGCCGATCGTGTCGCCGAGCAGCGGCGTCGCCGAGACGCCCGACGCGTAGGAGAGCGTCATCGCAGGTCCTCCTCACGGAACTCCCCGGGCGGCCGGTCGTCCGCGCCCGGATGCTTGCCGATCTCCGCCGTCCGCAGCTCCACCCGGCGGATCTTCCCGGAGATCGTCTTCGGCAGCTCGCCGAACTCCAGCAGCCGCAGCCGCTTGTACGGGGACAGCTGCGCCCGGCTGTGCTCGAAGATCGCCCTCGCGGTCTCCGCGGTCGGCTCCCAGCCCGCCGTGAGCGTCACGTACGCCTTCGGCACCGCGAGCCGCACCGGGTCCGGCGACGGCACCACCGCCGCCTCCGCCACCGCCGCGTGCTCGATCAGCACGCTCTCCAGCTCGAACGGGGAGATCTTGTAGTCGGACGCCTTGAACACGTCGTCCGCGCGCCCGACATAGGTGATGTAGCCGTCGGCGTCGCGGGAGCCGATGTCGCCGGTGTGGTAGAAGCCGCCCGCCATCGCCTCCTCGGTGCGCGCCTCGTCCCCGTGGTAGCCGGTCATCAGCCCGAGCGGCCGGTCCTCCAGGTCGAGGCAGATCTCGCCCTCCTCGCCCCGCTCCCCGGACACCGGGTCGATCAGCGCCACCGCGTAGCCCGGGACGGGACGCCCCATCGAGCCCGGCTTGACCTCCTGGCCCGGCGTGTTCGCGATCTGGACGGTCGTCTCCGTCTGCCCGAACCCGTCCCGGATCGTCCGGCCCCACGCGTCCTTCACCCGCTGGATGACCTCCGGGTTCAGCGGCTCGCCCGCCGCGACCACCTCGCGCGGCGGCGTCGGCAGCCGGCCGAGGTCGGACTGGATCAGCATCCGCCACACCGTCGGCGGCGCGCAGAAGCTCGTGACGCCGCACCGCTCCATCGCGTCCAGCAGCCGGTCGGCGTCGAAGCGCGTGTAGTTGAAGATGAACACGCACGCCTCGGCGTTCCACGGCGCGAAGATGTTGCTCCACGCGTGCTTCGCCCATCCCGGCGACGAGATGTTCAGGTGGACGTCCCCGGGCCGCAGCCCCAGCCAGTACATCGTCGACAGGTGCCCCGCCGGGTACGAGGCGTGCGTGTGCTCGACCAGCTTCGGCTGCGCCGTCGTCCCGGACGTGAAGTACAGCAGCAGCGTGTCCGACGACATCGTCATCCCGTACTGGGAGAACGCGTCGCTTCCGTCGTAGGCGTCGGCGTACCGCAGCCACCCGTCGACCGGCTCGCCGACCGCGATCCGGGTGAACTCGCCGTCCAGCCCGGCGAACTTCCCCGTGTCGGACGAGCCCGTCACCACGTGGCGCGCCCGTCCCCGCGTCAGCCGGTCCTGGAGGTCCGCCGGGCCGAGCAGCGGCGTGCACGGGATCAGCACCGCGCCGAGCTTCATCGCCGCGAGGACCGTCTCCCACAGCTCGACCTGGTTCCCGAGCATCAGCACGATCCGGTCGCCGCGCCGCACCCCCGCCGCGCGCAGCATGTTCGCGACCTGGTTCGACCGCCGCGCGAGCTGCGCGAACGAGTACCGCTCCTCCGCGCCGTCCTCCTGGACGATCCACAGCGCGGGCGCGTCGTTCCCCTCGGCGATCTTGTCGAACCAGTCGAGCGCCCAGTTGAACCCGGTCAGCACCGGCCAGCGGAACTTCTCGTACGCGGTCGCGTAGTCGTCGCGATGCGCGAGCAGGAAGTCGCGCGCCGCCCGGAACTCGACTGCGGGCATGGTCTCTCCTCGTAGCCGCACGGACACCTGGCACTGCCGCCTCTCGGACGGCCCCCCCGGGTCTTCCAGGGCGCCGCCGCCCGAAGGGCGTGGTCAGGGGCATGGTCGGACATCCAGAGTGACCCACGCCACCCCCGAACGGGGGTACTCCTACCCGCGCGTCGCCCGCGCCGATCGCCGTAGGCTCGGGGAGCATGATCGCCTCCCCCCTCGACACCACCCGCACCGGCTACGACTCCGTCGCCGAGCTGTACACCGAGCTGTTCAGCACCGCGTTCCTCGACATGCCGTTCGACCTCGGGATGATCAACGCGTTCGGGCGGCTCACCCGGGACGCCGGGCCGGTCGCCGACCTCGGCTGCGGCCCCGGGCACCTCACCGCCCACCTGCGCTCGCTCGGCTGCGACGCGTTCGGCGCCGACGTGTCCGCGGAGATGATCCGGATCGCCCGCGCGGCGCACCCGGACGTCCGGTTCGACCACGTTCCGATGACCGAGGTGGACGTCCGCGACGGCGAGCTCGGCGGCGTCCTCGCCTGGTACTCGATCATCCACGCGCCGGTGGAGGACGTGCCGGGCCTGCTCGCCGCGTTCCACCGGATGCTGGCGCCCGGCGGCCACCTGCTGCTCGGCTTCTTCGCGTCCGACACCGCCGAGCCCGTCCCGTTCGACCACAAGGTGGCGCCGGCGCACCGCTGGCCCATCGACGCCCTCGCCGACCTGGCGGCCGGCGCCGGCTTCACCGAGATCGCGAGGCTCCGCCGCGAGCCCGGCGAAGGCGAGCGCCACCGCCAGGGCCACCTCCTCGTCCGCAAGTCAGGGGAGGAGGGCGAGGCGGAGGCGGTGTAGGCGGGCCGGGTCGCTGATCACGGTGAAGCCGGCGATGCGGTCGTTCTCCACGGCGACCTGGAGGACGGCCGCGAGGCGGCCCCGCGGGGCGACGACGACTCCCACCGCGCCGTCCACCAGGGCGAGACGGGCGTTCCGGGCGCGGGCGGGGTTGGCGAGGGTCTCCCCGGCGATGCGGCGGGCGCCCCGGACCTCCGCCGCGCCCTCGGCGCGCCGGAACGCGTCCGGCGCGAGCACCGCGAGCAGCGCGTCCATGTCGCCGGACCGGGACGCGGCGAGGAACGCCGACACGGCCTCCCGCTGCCGCGCGAGATCGGCGGCGGGCACCGACGGCGACCCCTGCACGCGCCGCCGGGCCCGGCTCGCCAGCTTCTTCGCGGTCTCCGGGGTCCGCTCGACGATCCCGGCGATCTCCGCGAACGGCACGGCGAACAGGTCGTGCAGCACGAACGCGACGCGCTCGGCGGGGCCGAGGCGGTCCAGGACGACGAGCATCGCCAGCCCCACCGCGTCGGCGAGCACCGCCTCCTCCTCGGGATCGCGGCCGCCCGCCCGCTCCGGCCCGTCCAGGCCGTGAAGGCCGTCGAGGCCGCCGGGGTCCTCGCCGCGGCGCCGCCGCGACCGCAGCATGTCGAGGCAGATCCGCCCGGCGATCGTGGTCAGCCAGCCGGGCAGGTTCGCGACGTCCCCGGCGCCCGCCCGGGACGCCCGCAGCCACGTCTCCTGGACCGCGTCGTCGGCCTCGTCCAGCGAGCCGAGCATCCGGTACGCGACCGCCCGCAGGTGGCCGCGGCACTCATCGAACCGCTCCGCCAGCACCTGCTCGTCCATCCGTCCCCTTTCGTCGGCGCGGGTCGTCATAGCTGTGGGAACAAGGACGACACGAGAGCGAAGGAGACGCGCTCCACCATGCTATCGGCCCACGACCAGGTCACCTCGCTGCTGCACCTGGACTCCAGCCACTCCGGCGATTCCATTACCCGGCGCCTGTCCGCGCGGTTCGCGGACGCGTGGCGGGAACGGCACGGGACGTCCGGTCACCGGTACCGCGATCTCGTCGCCGATCCGGTGCCGCCGATATCGGCGGCCTACTGCGAACTCGGACGCCGCGTCGAGAGGAACGGCTACGTGCCGCCCGCGAAAGTCGACGCGCTCGTGGAGGACGCCGCCGAGGAACGCGAATGGTCGCTGACCCTGCCGCTGGTCGAGCAGTTCCTCGACGCCGGAACGGTGCTGATCGGCGCCCCCATGTACAACTTCTCGGTCCCCGCTTCGCTCAAGGCGTGGATCGACCGGATCACCTTTCCCGGTGCGTACACCGACCCGGACACGGGCCGGAGCCTGCTGCACGGCAAGCGGATCGTCGTCGTGACGGCGCGCGGCGGCGCTTACGGTCCCGGCACGCCGCGCGAGGGCTTCGACTTCCAGGAGCCCTACCTGCGGGCCTACTTCGGCAATCTCGGCGTCGCCGAGGACGGCGTGACCTTCGTCAACGCCGAAATGACACTCGCCGGCCTCGTCCCGCACCTGGCACGATTCAAGGGAATGGCGGCACGATCGCTCGCCGAGGCCCGCGAGGCGGTGACCGCCCTGGCCTCTCGCTGACAAGGGGGTCGCCGTGTGGAGCCCGGAATCGTCGTCGTGCTGAACGGCCTCGCCGGTGCGCGGAAGGCGGGCGCCGTCGCCGGAATGGCCGTCGGTGCGCTCATGGCGGCCGCTCTTGGGGCCGCCATCGCCGTCGGCGCGACGAGGGGGAGTTGCTCGGCGGCGGGCGTCGCCGCCTGGGCCGGCGGCGTGGCCGTGCTGGTCGCCACCGCCGTGGTGTGGACGGCGCTCCCGCGCCTGCGCCGCAGGTTCGCCCATCCCAGGGTCTGGCTCGACGGGACGGTCCTGCACGCTCGCCTCCGTGACGGGCTGCGGAGCTGCGACCTCGCGACCGCGCGGGACGTCTCGGTCGAGGACGTGCCGCCCCGGCACGTCCGGCAGTGGAACCCGGCGTTCCAGCGGGCAGAGATCGTCACGGTTCCGGGGATCGCGCGCTTCCGGGTCGGGACCGGCACGGGGGCGATCGACTTCGCGCTGTACGACACCCAGCGGAGGGCGGAGGTGCCGCGGGAGACGCTGAAGGCGCTGGCGGACGCGATCCTCGCCGGCCCGGACCGCGAGGGGCGGGCCGGCGAGGGCGCCGACGACGCCGTCCGGAAGCTGCGCGAGATGGCGGTGGCGGCGGTGAGACTGCGGGGCGTTCCTCGCCGGCTTCCCTGAGCGCGGCTCGCGCGCGCCGTCGGCTCGGCGGCTACCCGGCGGGCGTGTAGGGCGGGGCCTCGCCCCAGCTCCAGTGGGGCATGGGGGCTTCGAGGGGCGGGGTCGCGCCGGGCTGGGAGTTCGCCAGCGCGATCCGGGTGCCCCACTCGATGTAGGACGCGAACGCGGCGCGGAACTCGGGGTCGGCGGGCAGGCCGACCTCGTCCGCCGCGTCCATGAGCAGGGCGACCCAGCGGCGGCGCTGCGCCTCGGTGATCGCCTTGCCGAGGTGCTGCCGGACCATGTGGTGGTAGCCGCCGCGCTCGCGGCTGTAGCGCTCGGGGCCGCGGAACACCTCGCCCAGCCAGATCGCGACCCATTTCGGGTGGTCCGGGGCCATGTGCTCGAAGAGGGGGCGGAGCAGGTCGTCCTTCAGGACGGCGGTGTAGAAGACCTCGGTGAGGCGCTGGAGGGCCTCTTCGCCGCCGGCCCAGTCGTACATGGTGGGGACGGACGAGCCCCTGCCGCGGACGGGCGTCGCCTCGTAGTGCCGCATCTCCTCGATCTGCTCGACGTACGGCTTGATCTCGGCGAAGAAGGCGGGGAAGTGCTCGCCGGAACGGAAGCCCCGGGAGTGGTCCTCGGCGGACGTCCAGCGGATCCGCAGGACATAGCACTCGGGCTCGTCGACGCAGCGGGACAGCTCGTAGTCGACGCACTGCGGCGCGGCGGCGAGCGGGACGGCGGCGCGGGCGTAGGCGGCTTCGAACTCCTCCGCCCTCGCCCGGTCGATCCGGTAGCGGATGTACTCGACGATCACTGGGGCCCCCAAGGAATGATCTTCCGGTCGGGTAATCAATGTAACGTTGTAATCACCCGACCGGAAGACCTTGTGATCATTCGTTCGGGGGCGCCCCCGAAGTACGGCGGTACCAGGCGAACCCGCCGCCCGCGATCGCCACGACGGCGGCGGCGAGGCCGATCCACAGCCAGCCGGACGAGCCGCCGGAGCCGTTCCCGGCGGTCTTCGCGGCGGGCGCGGACGCCCCGGGCGCCGCGCCGGCGCCGGTGGACCCGGTGACGGTGAACCTGTAGGTGCCGCTGATCGGATGGCCGTCCGGCGACACGACGCGCCAGCCGACCGTGTACACACCGTTCGGCAGCGTGCCCTTCACCGCCTCGGTGACCTTGTCGTCCACCGCCCGGGCCTTGCCCGCCTCGCGCCGCCCGCCACCGGCGTCCGTCAGCACGACCTGCGGCAGCTGCACCGGGTCGGCGTACGTCAGGACGATCTGGGAAGGCGGCGCGACCGTCGCGTTCGCGGCGGGGTTCGCGCCGGTCAGCGACGTGTGCGCGGAGGCGGGCGAGGCGGTCAGCGCCAGCGCGGCGCAGGCCGCGGCGGCGCCGGAGGCGGCGCGCCGGACGGCCCGGCTCATGCCCGGCTCCGCGCGCGGGTCAGGCCGTAGCCGCCGACCGCGATGCCGATCACGCCGGCGCCGATGCCGACGCCGCCGAGCACCCGCGCGGTGCCGTCGTCGGAGCCCGCCTCCGCCTCGGCGGCGGGCTTCGACCGGGCGGTGAGCCCGGCGGCGTCGGCGGCGCCCTTGGGCGTCAGCTTCAGCGTCGGCGCCGGGTGCTCGGGCTCGTCGGAGCCGTCGCCCGGGTCCTGCTCCCACTTGACGACCTGGCCGTCCGAGTAGGTCTGGTCGGCCTTGAACGTCATCGTGTCGGTGTCGGTCGGCAGCGGGCCGAGCGAGACGTCGAACTCCTGGAACTGGCCGGGCGCGATCCTGCCGCCGGACCAGGTGATCCGCGTGACGGCCTTGGTCAGCTCGCCGCCCTCGGTCTTGATCGGCTTCGGCAGCGTGGACTCCACGACCTTCGCCGTCCAGCCGGGGACGGGGCGCACCGACACCGACGCGAGCGGGTGGTCGACCGGGAAGTCCACCACGAGCTCGGTGGTGTCGGCGCTGTCCTCCTCGTTCGGCACCCGGAACGAGACCTTGGCGTAGGAGCCCTGCTCGGCGGTCCTCGGGTTGACGGTGACGTGCGCGGACGCGGCGGTCGCGAACGCGACCACGCCGGCGCCGGCGAGGACGGCGAGCGTGCCGAACCGGCGGGCATGCGTGCGGGAAGGCAAGACGGAACTCCGTTCGAGTCGTACGGGAAGGGCCGGCGCGCCGGAGGGACCCGGCGGCCGGTGACGTACGGCGCTCGCTCAGCTGCGGGCGAGCGCCCTCGAACGCGGCGGGGGACCCCGCCGGACGACCTGGTGCCGGAGCGTGCGTCCCGTGGCGATCGCGCCGGCCGCCACCGGCACCACCGGGGTACGCACCGGGCGCTCCGCCGGTTCGATCAGCAGCAGCGCGAGCAGCAGCCGGATCGGGCGGTCGGCGGCGGACGCGAGGCGCCGCGCGAGGGACCACGCGGCCCGCTCGCCGCGCCGCAGCCACCAGGCCGCGACCACGGCGGCGGCGACGTGCGCGACGGTCATGGACGTGCCGGAGCCGTGCATCGCGGGCATCGCGGGCATCGCGGCGGCGTGGCCCGCCTGGGCGGCGGTGTCGCAGTGCCGCATGCCCTCGGTCGCGCTCGCGAACAGCGTGTGCAGCGCGAACTGGCCGCCGAGCAGCCCGCCCATGATCGTCGGGAGGGAGCGCTCGTGGCCCGCGAGGGCGGCGGCGACGGCGAGGGCCCCGCCGAACCCGGCGAGCACCGCCCAGCCCGGCACCGGCTCGTGCGACGCCA
The DNA here is from genome assembly GCF_017573545.1 of Actinomadura nitritigenes. Lineage (GTDB taxonomy): Bacteria > Actinomycetota > Actinomycetes > Streptosporangiales > Streptosporangiaceae > Spirillospora > Spirillospora nitritigenes. The sequence continues at coordinate 59,122 of NZ_JAGEOK010000029.1, forward strand.
GGTCGTGGCCGAGGGTCGCGAGCGTGACGCACACGGTCGCGAAGACGACCGCGCGCGCGGTGCGGAAGGCCGGCTGCCGGGGACGCGGGGACATGACGGGGACATCGTCCCACCCGGGTCCGGGGGCGTGCATCCGCCCCCCGGGGTCCCCTCCCGACGCGCCCTACATGTTGGGGTTGCGCAATGAGGATCAACAAGATGTAGGGTTCAATCCCGTGCTGGTTCGCCCCCGCCGCTCGCGGCGGGGGCGTCGTAAGAGGGAACCCGGTGCAAGTCCGGGACTGCCCCGCAGCGGTGAGCGGGAACGACCGCCGTCACAGGCACTGAACCGGATCGTCCGGATCGGGAAGCGACGGCCAGTAGGTCGTGCCTCCGTCAGGAGGCGCGGGCGCCCGCGAGTCCGAAGACCTGCCATGCACGCCGTACGTCCGAGGCTTCGCGGGTGAGCCGGGGGACGGTGCGCGGCAGCCTGCCGTCGCGCCCGTTCGCATGCCCTCGCGAGGCCGTCTCACGAGGGGAGAGAACGTGACAGTCACCATGGACGCGGAGGCGCCGGCCGCCGGGGGGATCGCGGCCGAGGTCGCCGCGGCCTGCGCCGGCATCGAGGGGACCGCGCCGGAACGGGTGCTCGGCGCGGTCCGGGCCGGGGACGGCGCGAGCGCCGCCGGCCTGCGGGACCTGGCGATCGGGGAGGCCGCCGCGCTGGTCGCGGTGGAGCCGGGGTACTCCCGGGTCGCCGCGCGGCTGCTGGCCGCCCGGATCCGCGACGAGACCGCCGAGGCCGGCGTCCGGAGCTTCGCGGAGTCCGTCGCCGCCGCGCACGCCGAGGGCCTCCTCGCCGACGGCCCCGCCGCGTTCGTCGCCGCCAACGCCGCCGCGCTGGACGCCCTGATCGACGAGGGTCCGGGGGGCGTGGGGGGTCGTCCCCCCTCGGGAGGCACGGAGGCGGACGACCGGTTCGGGTACTTCGGGCTCCGCACCCTCTACGACCGGTACCTGCTGCGGCATCCGCGCACCCGGCTCGTCCTGGAGCGCCCCCAGCACTTCTTCCTGCGGGTGGCCGTGGGCCTGTCCGACACGGTGGACGAGGCGGCCGAGCTGTACGGGCTGCTCAGCACGCTGTCGTACCTGCCCAGCTCGCCGACGCTGTTCAACTCCGCCGCGCGGCGCCCGCAGCTGTCGTCGTGCTTCCTGCTGGACTCGCCGCGCGACGAGCTGGAGGCGATCTACGAGCGGTACGGGCAGGTCGCGCGGCTCAGCAAGTACGCGGGCGGGATCGGGATCTCGTGGACGCGGGTCCGGTCGCGCGGGTCGCTGATCCGGGGGACGAACGGGCACTCGAACGGGATCGTCCCGTGGCTGCGCACGCTGGACGCGTCCGTCGCCGCCGTCAACCAGGGCGGCCGCCGCAAGGGCGCCGCGTGCGTGTACCTGGAGCCGTGGCACGCCGACGTCGAGGAGTTCCTCGAGCTGCGGGACAACACCGGTGAGGAGGCGCGCCGCACGCACAACCTGAACCTGGCGAACTGGATCCCGGACGAGTTCATGCGCCGCGTCGAGGCGGACGGGACGTGGTCGCTGTTCGACCCGAAGGAGGTCCCGGAGCTGACGGACCTGTGGGGCGACGCCTTCGACGAGGCGTACCGGGCGGCCGAGAGGGAGGGCCGGTACGTCCGGCAGATCCCGGCCCGGAAGCTGTACGGGCGGATGATGCGGACGCTCGCCGAGACCGGCAACGGCTGGATGACCTTCAAGGACGCCGCGAACCGGGCCTGCAACCAGACCGCCGAGCCGGGCCGGACCGTCCACCTGTCGAACCTGTGCACCGAGATCCTGGAGGTCACGGGCGAGAACGAGGCGGCGGTGTGCAACCTCGGGTCGGTGAACCTGGCGGCGCACGTGTCGCCGTCCGGGCTCGACTGGGACCGGCTGCGCGCGACGGTCCGCACCGCCGTCCGGTTCCTGGACCGCACCATCGACCGCGGCTTCTACCCGACGCCCGAGGCGGAGACGGCCAACCGGAGGTGGCGTCCCGTCGGCCTCGGCGTCATGGGGCTCGCCGACGTGTTCTTCACGCTCCGGCTCCCGTTCGACTCCGCCGAGGCCCGCGAGCTGTCCACCCGGATCGCCGAGGAGATCGCGCTCGCCGCCTACGCCGCGTCCGCCGACCTCGCCGAGGCGCACGGCCCGCTCCCGGCCTACGCCGAGACCCGCACCGCGCGCGGGCAGCTGCACCTCGACCACTTCCCGGACGCCGCGCCGGCCCGTCCCGCCGAATGGGAGGCGCTCCGCGCCCGGATCGCCGAGGTGGGGCTGCGCAACTCGCTGCTGGTCGCGATCGCGCCGACCGCGACGATCGCGTCCATCGCGGGCTGCTACGAGTGCATCGAGCCGCAGGTGTCCAACCTGTTCAAGCGCGAGACGCTGTCGGGCGAGTTCCTGCAGATCAACGGGTACCTCGTCGAGGACCTGAAGTCGCTCGGGCTGTGGAACGACGCCGTCCGCGAGGCGATCAAGCGGGCGAACGGCTCGATCCAGGGCCTCGTCGACCTGCCCGAGGAGATGCGGGACCTCTACCGGACGGCCTGGGAGCTGCCGCAGAAGGCCCTCATCGACCTCGCCGCCGCCCGCACCCCGTACATCGACCAGTCGCACTCCCTGAACCTGTTCATGGAGACCCCGACGATCGGGAAGCTGTCCTCGATGTACGCCTACGCGTGGCGCAGCGGCCTGAAGACCACCTACTACCTGCGCTCACGGCCCGCCACGCGGATCGCGCAGACGACCGTCGCCGCGACGGTCTGCTCCCTGGAGAACCCCGAGACCTGCGAGGCGTGCCAGTAATGCCGCTGCTCGACCCCGGCATGGACCTGACCCTGCGGCCCATGCGTTACCCCGACTTCTACGAGCGCTACCGCGCCGCGATCCGCAACACCTGGACGGTCGAGGAGGTGGACCTCGCCTCCGACCTCGCCGACCTCGCCCGCCTCACCCCGGCGGAGCTGCATCTGGTGAACCGGCTCGTCGCGTTCTTCGCCACCGGCGACTCGATCGTGGCGAACAACCTCGTCCTCAACCTCTACAAGCACGTCAACGCGCCGGAGGCCCGGCTGTACCTGTCGCGGCAGCTGTTCGAGGAGGCGGTGCACGTCCAGTTCTACCTGACCCTCCTCGACACCTACCTGCCCGACCAGGACGAGCGGGCCCGGGCGTTCGCGGCGATCGAGCACATCCCGTCCATCCGGGCGAAGGCGGAGTTCTGCTTCCGCTGGATCGACTCGCTCGGCGCGCTCGACGAGCTGCGCACCGCCGCGGACCGGCGCGCGTTCCTGCTCAACCTGGTCTGCTTCGCCGCGTGCATCGAGGGCCTGTTCTTCTACGGTGCGTTCGCCTACGTGTACTGGCTGCGGTCCCGCGGCCTGCTGAACGGCCTCGCGTCCGGGACGAACTGGGTGTTCCGCGACGAGTCCATGCACATGGAGTTCGCGTTCTCGGTCGTCGACACCGTCCGGGCGGAGGAGCCGGAGCTGTTCGACGCGGAGCTGACCGCGCGGGTCACCACGATGCTGGAGGAGGCCGTCGAGGCGGAGCTGGCGTTCGCGCGCGACCTGTGCGGCGACGGCCTGCCCGGGATGGGCGCCGGCGACATGCGCGCCTACCTGGAGTACGTCGCCGACCAGCGGCTCGCCCGCCTCGGCCTGCCGGTCCGGTACGGGACGGCGAACCCGTTCGCGTTCATGGAGCTGCAGGACGTCCAGGAGCTGTCGAACTTCTTCGAGCGCCGCGTCTCGGCGTACCAGATCGGCGTGGAGGGCAGCGTCGCCTTCGACGAGGCGTTCTGACGCCGCCGGGCCCGGCCCCGAACTTTCCGGTCGTGATGCGCGTTGAACTGGGAAAGCTAGGCCGAGGAGGAAGAACATGGCTTCTCTCATCGACCGGATCATGAAGTTCGTCCGGGGACCGCAGGGGCAGAAGGCCCGGGCGAAGGCGGAGCGGTTCGCGCAGAGCCCGCAGGCGCAGAAGGCGCGGGCGAAGGCGGAGCGGCTCGCGCACGGCCCGCAGGGCCAGAAGGCGCGGGCCAAGGCGGAGCAGCTCGCCCGCAGCCCGCAGGCGCAGAAGGCCCGCGCGAAGGCGGACCAGCTCATCAACGACCCGCGCAACCAGGAGAGGGCGCAGAGGCTCCTCTCCCGCCTGCGCGGCGGTCCCCGCCGCTGACCGCGCGGACGGCCCGCCCCGATCCGCGGACGGCCCGCCCCGATCCGCGGACGGCCCGCCCCGATCCGCGGACGGCCCGCCCCGATCCGGGGGCGGGCCGTCCGGCGCGCCGGGTTGCGAGGCCGGCTCAGGTGTCGAGGTTGGCGAGGTAGGACTCGTTGCCCTGGGCGCCCGCCGCCGCCTCCGGCGGGACGATCCGCTCCAGCCGCTCGGAGACCTCCGCGTCCAGCGCCAGGTCCCCGGCGGCGGCGTTGGCGCGGGCGTTCGCCGCCTTGCGGGTCCCCGGGATCGGCAGCGCCCCGCGGTCGACCAGCCAGGCCAGCACGAGCTGCGCCGCCGTGACGCCCTGCTCGGCGGCGAGCGCGGCCACCCGGTCCGCGAGCGAGACGTTGCGCTCCACGTTGCCGGCCTGGAAGCGCGGGTTGCCGCGCCGCCAGTCGCCCGCCTCCAGGTCGTCGAACCCGCGGACCTGGCCGCCGAGGAGGCCGCGCCCGAGCGGGCTGTACGCGACGAACGCGATGCCGAGCTCCGCGCACGCCGGGACCAGCTCCTTCTCCGGCGCCCGCTGGAGCGGCGAGTACTCGGTCTGCAGGGCGGTCACGGGGTGGACGGCGTGCGCGCGCCGCAGCGTCCGCTCCGACACCTCCGACAGCCCGTACCCGCCGATCTTCCCGGCCTGGACGAGCTCGCCGAGCGCCCCGGCCGTCTCCTCGATCGGGGTCGTGGGGTCGAGCCGGTGCAGGTAGTACACGTCCACGTGGTCGGTCCGGAGCCGCGACAGGCTGGCGTCCAGGGCCCGCCGGACGTACTCGGGCCGCCCCATGCCGGGGACGAGGATGCCGTCCGCGTCCTGGTTCCCGCCGAACTTGGTGGCGAGGACGTACTCGTCCCGCCGCTTCTCCAGCGTGCGGCCGATCAGGGTCTCGCTGTACCCGGCGCCGTAGATGTCGGCGGTGTCGACGAACGTGACGCCGGCGTCCAGCGCGGCCAGGAGCGTCTCGGTGGCGTCGCGCTCCTCGACGCCGCCGTAGACGGGCGCCACGTTCATCGCGCCGAACCCCACCACCGACACCTGCGGGCCGTCCGTTCCAAGGGTGCGATAGCGCACTGGTAGTCACCTCTCGTCCGTCAAAGATCTGCCTTCACCCTGCCCCGCTCGCCCCCAGGCAACCAGTGCCCGCCGATGGCTAGGACGCGGAGGGCCACCCTCCGGAGGCACACTGGGGCCCATGGCGACACGCGAGATGGCGGACTTCCTGCGCTCCCGGCGCGACCGCATCGGCCCCTCGTCCGTGGGCCTGCCCGGCGGCGGGCGGCGGCGCGCCCCCGGCCTGCGCCGCGCGGAGGTCGCGCTGCTCGCCGGGATCAGCCCCGACTACTACATGCGGCTGGAGCAGGGCCGCGGCATCCGCCCCTCGCCGTCCGTCCTGGACGGTCTCGCCCGGGCGCTCGTCCTCAACGACGACGAGCGCGACCACCTCTACCGGCTGGCGCTCTCCCTGCCGTCCCCGCCCTCCGCCGCGGCGGACGCCCCGGTGGCGGACGCCCCCGTGCACCCCAACGTGCGGCGCCTCCTGGACGAGATCGCCCCCGTCCCCGCCTACGTGATCAACCCCCGCCTCGACGTGCTGGCCTGGAACGGGACGGCCGCCGCGCTCATGCCGCACATGGCGGAGCAGCCCGCGCCGCGCCGCAACATGCTCCGGTACGCGCTCCGCGACCCGCGCGCCCGCACGTTCTACGTGGAGTGGGAGGAGGTCGCCCGGCACGGCATCGCGCAGCTGCGCACCGCCACCGGCCGCGACCCGGACGACCCGGCGACCCGGGCGCTGGTCCGCGAACTGTCCGGGGACCCGTGGTTCCGCACGTGGTGGGAGCGGCAGGACGTCAAGGGCCCGGGCATGGGCCGCAAGGAGTACCGGCACCCGGTGGTCGGCCGGCTGTCGCTCGACTACATCGGCATGGTCCTCCCCGGCACCCCCGACCACCAGTTCGTCACCCTCACCGCCCCCGAAGAAGGCCCGTCAGCCCCGGCCCTGAAAAAGCTGGCCGCCCTGGCCCGCTCCTGAGCGTCGACGCTCGTCGAATAAGCGTCACTAAAGCTTTCCGGGACAAAAAGTAACTGGAACTTTTCGGTGTGGTCGGGAACGGTGGCGGCATGGCCTCCCGCTCCGGTTCCGCTCACGTCCTCGCCCTGGCGGGCACCGTCGTGCTCTGGGCCTCGGCCTTCCCCGCCATCCGGGTCGGCATCGACGGCCTCGGCGTGGCGGCGCTGTCGTTCCTGCGGATCGCGATCGCGGCCGTGGCGCTGACCCTGGTGGCGCCATTGGCCAAGGTGCGCCCGCCCCGGCGCCGCGACCTGCCGATGATCGCCTTGTGCGGGGCCACCGGCGTCACCGCCTACCAGGTCCTGCTCAACTGGGGCGAGGTCCGGGTGGAGGCCGGGACCGCGAGCCTGCTGATCGCGACCGCCCCCGTCTTCAGCGTCCTGCTGGGAAGCCTGCTCCTCGAGGAGCGGCCGACCCGCACCGTCATCGCCGGCAGCGGCGTCGCGCTCGCCGGTGCGGCCATGGTCGGCCTGGCCGAGGGCGCCGGCGGGTTCACCGTCTCGGCCCTCATCGTCCTGGCCGCCGCCGTCGTCCAGGGGACCTACCACTTCGCGACCAAGCCCCTGCTCCGCCGCTACACCGGCCTGGAGGTCGCGACTTACGCGATGGTCGCGGGAACCGTCCTCGCGCTGCCCCTGGTCCCCGCGGCGTGGCCCGCGACCTTCCGCGCACCGGCGGGCGCGCTGGCCTCCGCGGTCTATCTGGGCCTGCTGCCGTCCGCGCTCGGCTTCGTCATCTGGGCCCACGCCGTCGCCCGCCTGCCGCTCGCGGCCTCCACGGCGGCCCTGTACCTGGTGCCGCCGGTGGCGCTGATCGTCTCGTTCGTCTGGCTCGGCGAGGTGCCCCACCCCATCGCGCTGATGGGCGGTGCGGTCAGCGCGGCAGGGGTGATCCTCATCCACCGGCGCAGGGCGGCTCCGGACCCCGGCGACGCACCGGACGGCGACGCGCCGGACTCCGGTGACGCCTCGGACGGCCACGTGCCCGAGGCCGTCGGGACACACTGGGAACCGCCGCCCCGATTCGAGCGATCCGACTAAGGAGCCTGTCCGTGCTCGACGTACGCCGTCTGCGGATCCTCCAGCACCTGGCCGCCTACGGCACCGTCGCGGCCACCGCCGAGGCCCTGCACCTGACGCCGCCGGCCGTTTCCCAGCACCTCGCCGCCCTGCAGAAGGAGGCGGGCGCCCCCGTGGTGGAGAAGGTCGGCCGCACGCTGCGGCTCACCGCGGCCGGAGAGCTGCTGGTGGCCCATGCCGAGATCATCCTCGCGGAACTCGCGGCGGCCGAGGCCGGCCTGGCCGCCCTGCAGACCGGACGGCGCGGCATCGTGCGGATCGCCGCGTTCCCCTCCGCCGCCCGCGCCCTCATCACGCCCCTGTGGCGGCGCCTGGCCGAGACGGACGCCTCGCCGGCCCCCTCGCTGCGGCTCTCCGTCGTGGAACCCGATGAAGCGCTCGACCAGCTGCGCAAGCGCTCCACCGACCTCGCCGTGGTGCACAGCTACACCGTGCTGCCGCGCGACTTCCCCGCCGCGTGTGAGCAGGCCGTCCTGATGGAGGAACCGGTGCTGCTCGCCCTGCACCCCCGGCGGGCCGAGGCGCTGCGCCTGGCCCCTGGCGAGCCCGCGGACCTCTCCCGCCTGTCGGACGCGCCGTGGCTGACGCCCGGCCCGGAGACCTCCTGCCACGAGATGATCCAGCGAGCCTGCGGCATCGCCGGTTTCGTCCCGGACATCTGCGTTCGCAGCAGCGATTTCGCCGTGCTGGCCGGCCTGGTCGCGGCGGGAGCGGGCGCCGCGCTGATCCCCCGCATGGCCCTGCCGGAGAGCACTGCGGCTCTCAGCCTCCACCCCCTGGCCCACCCCGTCTCCCGGACCATCTTCACCGTCAGCCGGGCGGGCACCGTCAAGCGCCCCGACCTGCGGCGCGTGCTGGACCTGCTGCACGACCCGGTGACCGTTCCCGGGGGAGCACGCGACTGAACGCGTGCCGGCCGGTCAGCGGGGTGGGTCAGCGGGGCGGGTCGGCGGACGCGGTGAGGCGGTCGAGGAGGGCGGGGAGCTCGGCGAGGCGGTCCTGCTCGTCCGGCGTCAGTTCCGTCGCGATGGCCCGTGCGAGCCAGTCGCGGCGGGCGCCGCGGTCGCGGTCGAGGGCGGCGCGGCCCTCGGGGGTGATCGCGATGACGCGGCCCCGGCCGTCGCGGGGGTCGGGGCGGCGGGCGGCGTAGCCGAGGTTCTCGAGGTCCTTCACCGTGCGGCTCTGGCTCTGGTGCCGGACGCGGCGCCGCTGCGCGAGGGAGGCGATGCTCGCCTCGCCCTCGCGGTCGAGCAGCCCGAGCGTCTGGGCGATGGGCGGCGCGAGCGCGTCCGCCTCGGACCGGGTGGCGCGGACGAGCCCGCCGATGGACGTGCGCAGCCGCTCGGCGAGCTGGTCGTGGTCCGTCATGGCGGCCTCCGGGGACGCGGCGTCCCGCCAGTATATACAGCAAAGGTGTACAGTTGGAGCTGTACACCTTTGCCGCCCCCCTGCCGAACCGCACTGGAAGGAAGGCCACGCGATGCAGTTGACCAAGCACGCCCACGCCTGCGTCGTCCTCGAGAAGGGGGACACGACGATCGTCGTCGACCCCGGGACGTTCACCCCGGACGCGGAGGCCGCCGTCGCCGCCGCCGACGCGGTCCTCATCACGCACGAGCACTTCGACCACTTCGACGAGGGCCTGCTCGGCGCCGCCCTGGAGAAGCGTCCCGACCTGCACGTCCACGGCCCCGCCTCGGTGCGGGACAAGCTCGGCGAGTACGGCGGCCGGGTGCGGGCCGTCGCGTCCGGCGACGCGCTGTACATCGGGGACTTCGCCGTCACCGTCCACGGCGAGCGGCACGCGATGATCCACCCGGACATCCCGATCGTGGCCAACACCGGCTACCTGTTCGACGGCCGGGTCTACCACCCGGGCGACAGCTACCACGTCCCCGACGTCCCGGTCGACACGCTGCTGCTGCCGACCAGCGGGCCGTGGACCAAGGTCGGCGAGGCCGTCGACTTCGTCCGCGGCGTCCGGCCCGCCCGCCTCCTGCAGATCCATGAGCTGATGCTCAGCGAGCTGGGGCAGAACTCGGTCGCCGGAATGCTGACCAACCTGACCGGCCTCGAACTGGCGCTCCTCGCCCCCGGAGACGCTCGGGAACTCTGAACCGGCAGGGGATGTCGGCGCCCTGCACTACGGTGGCCCGGCATGATCAAGAAGAGCTCCCCGCCGCCCGGCGAGGACGTCCTGGAGATCCCGCGATCCTGGAAGCGGCACCTGCATCCCCGGCGCGGCGGCCATCCCGGGCCGGGAATCGAGATCGCCGGGACGAGTGAGGCGGAGGTCCTGGCCCCCTACGCGGCCGCGATCGAGACGGCGCTGAGCCACCGCAAGACCGACCCGGCCCTCGCGGCGGCGGCGCGGCAGCACCTCGCGGGCAACGCCGATCCGCTGGGCGCGGCGGTGGTCGCGGTCGTCCCGGAGTCGGAGGTCCACTCGGGCGAGGCGGCCGTCCGGTCCCTGGACGCCTGGATCACGGCGTACGGGCTGCCGTTCGCCGTCCGCGCCTTCGTCGAGCGGACCGGCGTCACGTCCGGCAGCGCCTACGGCACCGGGAAGGGCGGAGTGGTGCCGCCGGCCGTCCCGGGCTTCGACGGGTACCGGCTCGGGGACGCGGCCAAGCGGCTCCGGACGGTGCTGGCCGGGGCCGGTGACGCCGCCTACCGGGAGGCCGTCGCGGTGCTCGCCGGTCTGCGCACGACGCCGATGCGCCGGATGGTCGCCGCCTACCTCGTCCCGACGGAGCTGGACTGGGTCGCCGAATGCTGCGCCCTCCCCGAGGGCGCGGTGCCGAGGGAGCTGCTGCTGCGGTCCCTGGGATCGGCCGGGCACCTCGAGATCCTGGGCGCCGCCGCGCGGATCTCGGTCTCCGACTGCTACTACATCGAGAACCTCGTCACCCTGGCCGAGGGCGTGGGCCCCGCCATCGCGCCGTTCATGGCCGAGGCGTTCGACCGCCACCACGGCAGCGCCCCGCGCCGCAAGGGGCTGCTGGACGTGCTGGGCCGCCTGCCGAGCGACGAGGCGTTCCGGCTCATGCTGGAACGCCGCGGGAACGCCCACATGCGGGCCGCGCTGCGCGACACGATGCGGCGCTTCCCCGTCCGCGCCGTCCGCGTCCTGGCGGCGGCCGCGGCGGCGGGGGACGCCACGGCGGGGGAGCTGCTGGCCGACCACCTGCGCGGCGGCGCGGTGCCCGTCCCGCCGGATCTCCCGGCGGAGGCCCGCGCGGTCGTGGAGAAGCTGGCGGCGGCGGACGGCCTGGTCCCCGAGGCCGCGGCCGGCGACCTGCCACGGCTCCTGGTCGATCCGCCCTGGGCCCGCGCGCGGCCGCGCCGCGAGCCGGTCGTCGTCAAGGGCCTCTCCGCCCCCGGGCGGCAGGACGTCGTGTGGGCACCGGGCGAACGCGACGCCTGGCTGGCCACGGAGATCGCCGACCCCAGCGGCGGCGGCGTGACCGTCCGCGCCGTCCGCCCGACGGCCGCGGTCGACGCGACCTGGGAGAGGCGGATCGCGAACATCCGCGCGGGCGTCGCGCTCGACCCCGTCCAGCGCGAGGCCTACTGGCAGGGCGCGATGCTGGCGAAGGGCCCCGAGGAGCTGGTCCGTCCGGCGCTGCGCGAGTGGCGGCCCGCCGGGTGGAACCAGCGGGGGCTCGGCACGCGCAACGCGTGGAGCCCGGACCACTGGCTCCGGCCGATCATCGCCCGCTTCGGCCTCGACGCGCTCCCGGTCACGCTGAGCTTCGCCCGTGCCCGCCCCGCGCGGGGCGCCGAGCTGCTGCTGCCCTTCCTGGACGGCGAGGTCGCGGAGGCGATGGCCGGCTGGCTGCTGCGCGTCCCCGGAGCCCGCGAACCGGTGGCCGCATGGTTCGCCCGGCACGGCCGGGCGGCACTGCCGTACCTGCTCCCCGCGGCCCTCGGCAAGGCCGGACGGGCTCGCACGGCCGCCGAGTACGCGCTCCACTTCGTCGCGGGCGGCGAAGGCGAGGACGCGGTGATCGCCGCCGCGCGCCCGCACGGGGAGCGGGCCGTCGCCGCCGTGGAGGGGCTGCTGTCCGGCGACGCGGAGGACCTGCTTCCCCGGAAGAAGGCCCCGGAGCCCGCGGAGGTGAACGTCGAGGCCCTTCCGCAGGTGCTGCTGCGGGGCGGCGAGCGGGCGCTGCCCGTCCCGGCCGTCCGGCACCTGCTCACCCTCCTGGCGATGGCGTCGTCGGGCGAGGAGGTCCCCGGACTCGTAGGCGTCCTGGAGGTCTGCGACGAGCGGTCGCTCGCCGAGTTCGGGTGGGCGCTGTTCCGCGACTGGCGGGAGCGCGGCGCCGTCGCGAAGGAGGCGTGGCGGTTCACCGCCCTCGGACGGCTCGGCGACGACGAGGCCGTGCGCGGGCTGGTGCCCCTGATCCGCGCCTGGCCGGGGGAGGGCGGCCACCATCACGCGGTGCGCGGGCTCGACGTGCTCGCCCTGATCGGGACGGACCTCGCGCTGCGCGAGCTCCACGCCATCTCCCAGAAGGCCCGGTACAAGGGCCTCAAGCAGCGCGCCCAGGAGAAGGTCGAGGAGATCGCGGCGGCTCGCGGCCTCACCCCGGAGCAGCTCGGCGACCGGCTGGTCCCCGACCTCGGCCTGGACGCCGCCGGCACGCTCGTCCTCGACTACGGGCCGCGGCGGTTCACCGCCGGCTTCGACGAGACGCTGCGCCCCCATGTCGTCGACGAGCTCGGCCGGCGCCGAGCGGACCTGCCCAAGCCCGGGGTCCGCGACGATCCCGCGCTGGCCCCCGCCGCGCACCGGCGCTACGCGGACCTGAAGAAGGACGTCCGCGCGATCGCGGGCCTCCAGATCCGGCGCCTGGAACTGGCGATGACGGCGGGGCGCCGGTGGACGCCGGACGAGTTCACCGCGTTCTTCGTCCGGCACCCGCTGGTGTGGCACATCGCCCGGCGCCTGGTCTGGCTCGCCGAGCACGGCGGCACGGCGACGGCGTTCCGGCTCGCCGAGGACCGCACCTTCGCCGACGTCGCCGACACCGCCGTCGCGCTGCCGGACGGCGCCGCCGTCGGGATCGCCCATCCGCTGCACCTCGGGGACGCGCTGGACGGCTGGTCCGCGGTCTTCGCCGACTACGAGATCCTGCAGCCGTTCCCGCAGCTCGGGCGGGACGTGCACGCGCTGACCGACGAGGAGGCGGCGGGCGGGCGGCTGCCGCGGTTCGAGGGCGCGACCGTCCCCTTCGGGAACGTGCTCGGGCTGGAGCGGCGCGGCTGGCACCGGGGGCCGGTCAACTCCGACGGCGGGATCGACTCCATGGTCCGTCCGGTCGCGCGCCGGCAGGACGGGGCGTGGACGCGGTACGTCGTCGTCACGCTGGAGACGGGGCTGTACGCCGGCGATGTGCGCGCGTCAGGGGACCAGACGTTCGAGGCCGTCTGGATCGGCGCCGACCCGGCTCCCGAGCGCTTCTCCCACCTCGACCGCCAGGACGGGCCGTACCGCTTCGGCGAGCTGGACCCGGTCACGGCCTCCGAGGTGATCGCCGACCTCGAGGAGGCGACCGCGCGCTGACGCACGCCGTACACGCTGCCCGACCTGCCGTACGACTACGCCGCGCTGGAGCCGGCGATCAACGGGACGTTGGACGCGTTCCGCACGCAGCTCACGACGTCCACCGTGCCGCGTGTCACCAGCGGATACCTAGACTGGCGCGCGTGATGAGCGACTACCCCCACCAGGTCAGCATGCCGACGCGCTGGAAGGACAACGACGTCTACGGGCACGTCAACAACGCCGTGCACTACTCGCTGATGGACACCGCCATCAACGAGTGGATGATCGGCAAGGCGGGGTTCGCGCCGCTGGACGCGCCGTCGATCGCGCTGTGCGTGGAGTCGCACTGCCGGTACGAGGCCGAGGTGTCGTTCCCGGACACGATCCGGCTCGGCCTCCGGGTCGGCAAGCTCGGCACGTCCAGCGTCCGCTGGGAGATCGGCATGTACCGGGCGTCCGACGACGCGCTCATCGCCGAGGGCCACTTCGTACACGTCTTCGTCGACCGGGAGACCCGGCGGCCCGTGCCGATCGCCGAGCCGATGCGCGGCGAGATGGCCAAGCTCGTCGTCGCCTGACGGCGACCGGCCGATCAGGCCGGGACGTCCATCCGCCGCGTCCCGACGACCTTGAGCAGCCGCAGCGCCTCCTGCGCGGACGACCCCGGCTCCGCGGTGAAGATCACCAGATGCTGGTCCCGGTCGGGGACGGCGAGGACGTCGAAGTCCAGCTCGATCTCCCCGACCTCCGGATGCGCGAACCGCTGCCGGGTGTGGTGCTCGATGCGCAGCTCCCGCGACTCCCACAGCGCCGCGAACTCCGCGCTCGCCGCCGCCAGCTCGGCCACGAGGGCGCGGATCTCCGCGCTGTCCGGATAGCGGGCCGCCGCCACCCGCAGGTAGCTGACGGCGGTGACGACGAAGCGGCCGTGGCCGGACGCGGTGATCGCGGAGTCGCCGGAGCCGCCGTGCAGGAAGTAGCGGCGCAGCAGGTTCCGGTCCGGGCCGCCGAGCGCGGCGAAGTCGCCGAGCAGCGCCGCCGCGAGCGGGTTCCACGCCAGCACCCGGCAGGTGTCGTCGAGGACGACGGCGGGCGCGTCGCCCAGCCGGTCGAGCAGCGTGCGGGTCGCCGGCGCCACCTCGCGGGACGGTCCGCCGTCCCGCTCGCGCTCCCGCTCCCCGGCGAGCCGGAACAGGTGGGCGCGCTCCTGGTCCGTCAGCCGCAGCGCCCGCGCGATGCCGTGCAGCACCTGCGGCGACGGGTTGCGCCCGCGCGCCTGCTCCAGCCGGCTGTAGTGGTCGACGGAGATGTGCGCGAGCCCGGCGACCTCCTCGCGGCGCAGCCCCGGCGTCCGGCGGTGCGCCCCCGGCGGCAGGCCGGCGTCCTCGGGCCGCAGCCGCTCCCGCCTCGTCCGCAGGAAGGCGGCCAGCTCGCGCTTGTCCATGCGTCCACGATACGGCGGGCACGGGCCGCCCAGAGGGGGACCGTCGGTCCCTGGCCGGGCGCCGCCGGCGGACGCAGGGTGGTCGGCGGGAACCACCGACACGAGGACGGGACGATGCACATCTTCATCACGGGCGCCAGCGGCTACGTGGGCGGGGTGGTCGCGGAGAACCTGGTCAGGGCGGGGCATCGGGTCTCCGCGCTCGCCAGGTCCGACGCGGCGGAGGAGCGGGTCGCCGCGCTCGGGGCGGTGCCGGTCCGCGGCGCGCTCGGCGACGTCCGCGTCCTGCGCGAGGCCGCCGCGTCCGCCGACACCGTGATCCACACCGCCGTCGACTACACCGACCCGGGCATGCGCGAGGTCGAGGAGGCGGCGCTGGACGCGTTCCTGGACGCCGGACGGCCGCTGATCTACACCAGCACCGGCCTGGTCTACCCCGACGGCAGGGGGAAGCCGGTCACCGAGGACGCCCCGACCGAACCGGACGCGTCGTCCCCGCAGCCGTGGAAGGCGCTGGGGGAACGCCAGGCGCTGGAGGCCGGGACCGCCACGGTGATCCGGGCCGGGCTCGTCCACGGCAGGGGCGGCTCCGGCCTGCTGGAGGGCATGTTCGCCTCGGCCCGGCAGAACGGCGTCACCGCCTACATCGAGGACGGCGCGAACGAGTGGTCGTCCGTCCACGTCGACGACCTCGCGGCCCTCTACGCGGCCGCCGTGGCGGGCGCGCGCGGCAGGACCGTCGTCAACGCGGCGTCCCGGACCACGACGGCGATGCGCGCCATCGCCGAGGCGGTCGCCGAGAAGGCGGGCGCGAAGGCGGTCTCGCTCACCCGGGAGCAGGGCCGCGAGCTGCTCGGCCCGTTCGCCGACGTGCTGACCCGCTCGACGCCCCTGGACCCGTCCCGCGCCGAGTCCCTGTTCGGCTGGCGCGCCACCGGACCGTCCCTGCTGGAGGACATCCGCTCCGGCTCGTACGGGTGACGTCCGCGGCCCGGCCCCGGCCTCCGGGCGCGGGGCCGGTCAGCGCAGCACGGTCGCTGAGGCCGGCCGCGCCGAGAATGAGGGCGCGTCGCGCCCCTCCCGTCTCGGTGGCCGGTGCTCGTGCTCGGGGATCAGCCCCCGGAACCGCCGCCGACGGGCGGGCCGGTGGTGGCGTCGTAGGTCTGCTGGGCGGTGATGATCTCGGCGGCGTGGTCGCGGATCCAGCCGGTCAGGCCGCGGAGGGGCGCGGTGATGCCGCGGCCGAGCGGGGTGAGGGCGTAGGTGACCGAGGGCGGGACGGTCGGCTCCACCGTGCGGAGGACGAGGCCGTCGCGGACGAGGGTGCGGAGCGTCTGCGACAGCATCTTCTCGCTGACGCCCTCGATGCGGTCGCGCAGCTCGTAGAAGCGCAGGTCGGAGGAGTCCAGCGCGGTGAGGACGAGGATGCCCCAGCGGCGGGTCACGTGGTCGAGGACGACCCGCGCCGGGCAGTCGCGCCGGAAGACGTCGTCCATCAGGGCACCTACTCCCGCCGCCTGGGCTTACTTTTCAGTACGTACTTTCGATAGGTTAGCCCACCCTTCTAGCGTGGCCGGCATGGAACCAGTCGCGCTCGTGACCGGTGGGGGCCGTGGCATCGGCGCCGCCACCGCCAGGGAACTCGCCCGCCGCGGATTCCGCGTGGTCGTCAACTACCACCGCGACCGGGCGTCGGCGGAGGCCGTCGCCGCGGAGACGGGCGGGACGGCGGTGCGCGCGGACGTCCGGGACCCGGCCGAGGCGGCGGCGCTCGTGGCCGCGTGCGGGCCGGTGACCGCCCTGGTGTGCAACGCGAACATCGATCCGTCGTTCGGGCCGGTGCGGTCGCTGCCGTGGGAGGCGTTCATCGGGAAGGTGGAGGGCGAGCTCGCCGCCGCGTATCACGTGACCCAGGCCGTCCTGCCGGACATGCCGGCGCACGGGCGGATCGTCTACGTGTCGAGCCTCAGCGCCGATCTCACCCGGCCCATGACCGGCGCGCACACGACGGCGAAGGCGGCGCTGGACGCGTTCGCGCGGCACGTGGCGGCGGAGGCGAGCCCGGTGGCGGTCAACGTGGTCGCGCCGGCCGCGGTGCGCACCGAGGGGTCGGCGGCCGCGCGGACGCCGGAGATCGAGGAGGCGCTGGCGGGGCGGTCCGTGCTGGGGCGGATGGTGGAGCCCGACGACGTCGCGGCGGTGATCGCCGCGGTGGTGGACGGGTCGCTGCCCGCGGTGGCGGGCGCGCGCATCCCGGTCGACGCGGGGTTCCGGGTGCTCGCGGCCCCGTGAGCGGCCCGTGAGCGGGCGCGGCGGGCGGGCGGGCGCGGCGGGCGGCGGGGGCTCGCGCCGCGGACGGCCGCCGCGACGGCGGCTGTCAGGGTTGGAGTTCGCTGGTGAGGAGCCGGGCGAAGTCGGTCTCGAAGGCCGCGTAGCCCTCGCGGAGGGCGTCGCCGGGCCAGCCGGGCGGGAGCAGCGCGGACGGCAGGATCGGGTCGCGGAGGAGATGGCGGAGGGCGGCGGCCGCGAGGGTGAAGCGCTCGGCGATGCCGCCGGCGCCGGCGAGGGACGTGCGGAGCGCCTCGGCGGTCGCGGCCCAGCCGTCGAGGTCCCAGAGGGTGCGGGCGAGGGCGGCGGGGTCCTGCTCGGGGCGGCCTTCGAGGAAGGTGCACTGGCGGACGACGGTCCCGGGGCGGGGCCGGTCGAGGTTGGCGGGGCGCAGCCAGGTGCCCTCGCGCAGTTCGGCGAGGCGGAGCGCGGACATGGCCTGGCGGAGCGCGGCGCGGTCGGCGGCGGGGCGGCGCTCGGCGGTGATGACGGCGATCTCCCAGGCGCCGTCCCAGGGGCGGGTGCGCGGGCGGCGGCTCTCGTCCTGGCGGGCCTGGCGCTCCAGGAGCCGGTCGGTGAGGGCGTACCGGCCGTCGGTCTGGACGAGGTCGCCGGAGGTGACCATGCGGGAGAGCGCGACGCGGATCGTGCCCTCGGCGATGCCGAACAGGTCGCCGACGCGGACGAGGTGGCGGGCGGCGAGGCGGGGCGGGTGGACGCCCAGCAGGGTGCTCAGCACGACGGAGCGTGCCGTGAGGGGGCGGATCTGGAGCGTGTCCATGGCTGGTGGGGACTTTATCCGGTGCGGGCCCGGCGGGCGGGCGGTCCGGGCGCGGCCGCCGGTGAGATTACAGTCTTCCATCACGTGACATGGAAGCGTAATGTCCGGGGCATGGCCTCTTACCTGATCGAGCCGTTCGACCGGCTCCCCTTCGGCGGCCCGGACAAGGCCCGCCGGTACGCGACGGAGCGCTACCAGGGGGCGGCGGGCCTCAACTGGTACGACTGCGACCCGACGCTGCGCTTCCTGATGCGGCGCCACCTCGGCGACGGCTTCGGCTGGGCCGAGCCCCGGCTCCGCGAGCTGGGCGCGCTCATGGGCGGCCCGGTGAACGCGTGGGCGGAGGAGACCGACCGGAACCCGCCGCGGCTCGAGAAGTACGACCGGTGGGGGCGCGACGTCAGCGAGGTCGTCATGCCGCAGTCGTTCGAGGCGGCCCGGCGGGAGCTGGTGGCGACGTCGTTCACCCGGCCCGCCTTCGTCGCGGAGGCGAAGGCGAACGGGGTGGACCCGGCGCCGCTCGGCGTCGCCTGGAGCTACCTGCTCGACCAGGCCGACATCGGCATGGCGTGCGCGCTCGGCACCGGCGGGGACATGGTCGTCGGGCTCACCGAGCTGTTCGCGCCGGACGAGGTGAAGGAGCGCGTCCGCGCGCTGTTCGCCGAGGGCGCGTTCTCCGGCGAGGCCGCGCAGATGCTCACCGAGCGGTCCGGCGGCTCCGACCTCGGGGCGCTGGAGTCGACGGCGTCCCGGGACGGCGACGCCTGGCGGCTCAACGGGTTCAAGTGGTTCGCGTCGAACGCGAACGGGTCGGCGTTCGTCGTCCTCGCGAAGCCCGAGGGCGCGGTGGACGGGGTGCGCGGCATCGCGCCGTTCCTCGTCCTGCGGGAGCGGCGGGACGGGACGCGCAACGGCGTGCGGATCCGGCGGCTGAAGGACAAGCTCGGCACCCGGTCGGTGGCGTCCGCGGAGATCGAGTTCACCGACGCGGAGGCGTTCCTGCTGGCCCCGGCGTCGAGCGCGGGCGAGGGCGGGGACGGCAAGGGCCTCGCGCGGATGATGGAGCTGACGAACGGCGCGCGGCTCGGCATCGCGATGATGGGGCTCGGCTGCGCGCGCCGGTCGCTGGTGGAGTCGCTCTGCTACACCCGGGCGCGCGAGGCGTTCGGGGCGTCGCTGGGCGAGCAGCCGCTGATGCGGCGCAAGCTCGCCGAGATGATCGTGGAGACGGAGGCCGCCCAGGCGCTGGTGTTCGACGGGTACCTGGGGAGACCCCGCCTGCGCGTGGGTGCGGCGCTCGTCAAGCTGCGCGCGGCGCGGCTCGGCGTGACCGCCGCGAGCGACGCGATCGAGATCCACGGCGGCAACGGCTACATCGAGCAGTGGCCGGTCGCCCGCATCCTGCGGGACGCGCAGGTCAACCCGGTCTGGGAGGGCGGCGACAACATCCTCTGCCTGGACGTCCGCCGCGCCGTCGAGCGCGACGACGCGCACGAGCCGTTCCTCGACCGGCTCGCCGGGGCCGTCGCGAGCGCGCCCGGCGGCGACGACGCGACCGCCGACCTCGTGAACGCGCGGATCGGGCACCTCCGCGAGGCGATCGGGAAGTGGCGCGGCCTCGACCGGGCGACGGCGGAGGCGCGGCTGTACCCCCTCGCCCAGTACATGGCCGACGTGTACGCGGCGGCGCTGCTGCTGGAGCAGGCCGGCTGGGAGCGCGCCGATTCCGGCGCCGACCGCAAGGCGCTCGTCGCGCGCCTCTACGCTCGGAGGCACCTCGCCGACGCCGGCCCGCTGCGGGCGATCGACGCGCCGGCCGAGGACCTCGAACGCTTCAAGGACCTGGCGGACGGCGCGTTCGTCCGCGCGGAGGAGTGACATGCACGTCAGGAGCGAGCGCCGCGGGCCCGTGACGACCGTGATCATGTCCCGTCCGGAGGCGCGCAACGCCGTGGACGGGGCCGTGGCGGACGGGCTCGCGGCGGCGTTCCGGGCGTTCGACGCCGACCCGGACGCGAGCGTCGCCGTCCTGTGGGGCGAGGGCGGGACGTTCTGCGCGGGCGCCGACCTGAAGTCGATCGGCACCGGGCGGAGCCCGCGCGTGGACGCGCCGCCCGCCGACGGCCCGCTCGGCTGCACGCGGATGCGGCTGTCGAAGCCGGTGGTCGCGGCCGTCGCGGGGCACGCGGTCGCGGGCGGCATGGAGCTGGCGCTCTGGTGCGACCTGCGGGTCGTCGAGGAGGACGCGACGTTCGGCGTGTACTGCCGCCGCTGGGGCGTCCCGCTGGTGGACGGCGGGACGGTCCGGCTGCCGCGGCTGATCGGGACGAGCCGCGCCATGGACCTGATCCTCACGGGCCGTCCGGTCGGCGCGCGGGAGGCGTTCGACATCGGCCTGGCGAACCGGCTCGTCCCGCCGGGGACGTCCCGGGAGGCGGCGGAGGAGCTGGCGGCGGACCTCGCCCGCTTCCCGCAGGCGTGCCTGCGCAACGACCGCATGTCCGTCCTGGACGCGGAGGGCCTGCCGGAGGACGAGGCGCTCGCCGTCGAGTACCGCCACGGCCTCGGCTCCCTGCGGGACGCCCTCGACGGAGCCGGGAGGTTCACCGCGGGCCACGGCCGCCACGGGGATTTCGGCGACCTGGGCTGACGTCCCCGCGCCGCCGCGCCCGCCGCGGGACGGGCGGTCCGCGGGGGTGTGAAAGCCGTCGCCGAATGCCCGGATCGCTCTATCATGTCGGCCGGTGGACAGCCGGTTGAAGAGCCTGGGCGCACACGATCCGGCGCGGGTGGGGCCGTACCGGCTGCTGGCGGTGCTCGGCAGCGGCGGGATGGGGCGCGTCTACCTGGGGCGGTCCCCGGGGGCGCGGGCCGCGGCCGTCAAGGTGGTGCGTCCCGAGCTGTCCGGCGACCCCGCGTTCCTGGCGCGGTTCCGGCGCGAGGCGGCGGCGGCCCGCGCGGTCGGCGGCGCGTTCACCTCGCCGGTCCTGGACGCCGACACCGCGGCGGCGCCGCCGTGGCTGGCCACCGCGTTCGTCGCCGGGCCTCCGC
Organism: Actinomadura nitritigenes; assembly: GCF_017573545.1. GTDB lineage: Bacteria > Actinomycetota > Actinomycetes > Streptosporangiales > Streptosporangiaceae > Spirillospora > Spirillospora nitritigenes. The sequence continues at coordinate 79,682 of NZ_JAGEOK010000029.1, forward strand.
TGAGCGACGCGGTGCGGGCGCACGGCCCGCTGGAGGAGCCGGTCGCGCGGGTCCTCGGGGCCGCGCTCGCCGAGGCGCTGGCGGCGGTGCACGGCGCGGGGCTCGTCCACCGCGACCTCAAGCCCGCGAACGTGCTGCTCGCCGCCGACGGCCCCCGGGTCATCGACTTCGGGATCAGCCGGGCCCTGGACGGCACGGCCGTCACCCGCAGCGGCGCGCTGGTCGGGTCCCCGGCGTTCATGGCGCCCGAGCAGGTCGCCTCGGGACGCCGCGCGGGGCCCGCCGCCGACGTGTTCGCGCTGGGCGGCGTGCTGGTGTACGCCGCGACCGGCACGCCGCCGTTCGGCACCGGGGCGGTTCCGGCCGTGCTCGCCCGCGTCGTCGGGGCCGACCCGCTGCTGGACGGCGTGCCGGACGGCCTGCGGCCCGTGGTGGCCGCGTGCCTGGACAAGGACCCCGACCGGCGCCCGTCCCCGGCGGAACTGGTCGAGCGGCTCGGCGGGGCCGATCCGGGGGAGTGGTGGCCCGCACCGGTCCGCGCGGAGATCGCCGCGCGGGCGGGCGAGGCGTCCGCCCTGCTCAGCGCGCCGCCGCCCGTCCCGGACGGGGGCCCGACGCACCCGGCCGCCGAGGACGGCGCGCCGACGGTGCGCGAGCCGTCGCCGACGCGCGTCCTGCCGGACCCTCCCGGCCGACGACGCTTCCTGGCCGTGGCCGGTGCCGCCGCGGGAGCCGCCGTGGCGGCGGGCGTCACCGGATGGCTGCTGCACGACCGGGACTCCCACCGGCCGGGCGGCCCGCGCTCCGCGGTCGTCGGCGCGCCGCAGGGACCGAAGCCGCTCTGGACGTACACCCCCGCGCTGGAGGGCCCGTCGCCGGACCTGCCCGCCGTCGTGAGCGGCGGCGCGGTGCTGCTCGGCGAGGCGTCCCGGCTCACGTGCCTGGACGCCGCGACGGGCGCCCGGCGCTGGACGGCGCAAGAGGACGCCGGGATCGGCCACGTCGAGGTCTCCGGCGGCACCGTGTACGCCGTCGCGGGGAACGGCGACCTGTCCGCGTTCGACGTCGCCACAGGTGAGCGCCGGTGGCGGACGAGCGGCGACCGCCTGCCCCGGCACCCCGGCGACGGCGTCCTCGGGATCGCCGGCACCCTCATGATCGGTTACCGGGACCTCGGGGACGGGAGCGCCGCGTCCGTCGAGGCGTTCGAGGTGCGGGGCGGGCGGGTGCGGTGGCGGCGGTCCGTGGCGTCCCGGCCCTCGCCCGTGGTGAGGGCGGGCCGTCTGCTGGCCGCCCGGGACGGCGCCCTGCGGGCGTTCGACGCGGCGACGGGACGGCAGGCGTGGCAGGTGCCGCTGGGCCCCGTCCCGGAGCTGTCCGTGCAGGCGTCCGAGTCGGCCGTGCTGGTCCCGGCGAACGGCACGCTCACGGCGTACTCCGTGGACGCCGGGACGAGGCTGTGGACCGCCGGCGGGCTCGGCCGTTACGGGCCGGACGTCCTCGTGGCGGCCGGGAACCTGGTGTGCGTCGCCGACGGCGCCACCGCGATCGGCCTGGACGCGCGCACGGGGAGCGTCCGGTGGCGCACCCGGCTGCCCGCCGTCCCGGCCGCCGCGACGCCGCCGTGGTCCCCGGCGCCGGTCGCCGTGCCGATCGCCCCCGACGACGCGCAGGCCCGGACCGCGGCCGGCGCGGGGCTGGCGGTGCTGGACCCGGGCGGCGGCCGCGTCCGCTGGACGTACCGCGTCCCCAACGACGCCCAGACGCGGTGGGACGTGCGGGCCGACGGCACCCGCGCGTACGCCTTCGACGGCAGGCGGCTGCTGGTGTTCCGAGGATGACGGCCGACGCGGGGAGGACCGGAGTGGAGATGACGGAGCCGCTGCGCCCCGAGGACCCGGAGGCGCTCGGGCCGCACCGCCTCCTCGGGCGGCTGGGGCAGGGCGGGATGGGAAGGGTCTACCTCGCGCGCTCCCGCGCCGGGCGGCTGCTCGCCGTGAAGGCCGTCCACGCCGAGTACGCCGGCGACCCGGCGTTCCGCGCGCGGTTCCGGCGGGAGATCGACGCCGCGCGGCGGGTGGCGGGGGCCTTCACCGCGCCCGTCGTCGACGCCGACCCGGACGGATCGCCGCCGTGGCTCGCCACCGCCTACGTGCCCGGGCCGTCGCTGCGGGACGCGGTGCTGCGGCACGGCCCGCTGCCGGAGGGCACGGTCCGCGCGCTCGGGGCCGGGCTCGCCGAGGCGCTGGCCGCGGTGCACGCGGCGGGGCTCGTGCACCGCGACCTCAAGCCGTCCAACGTCCTGCTGGCGGCCGACGGGCCGCGGCTGATCGACTTCGGGATCAGCCGGGCGGCGGACGACGCGGCGCTGACGGCCGCCGGGGCGGTCGTCGGCTCGGCCGGGTACCTCTCGCCCGAGCAGGCCGCCGCCGAGGAGGCGGGCCCGGCGTCCGACGTGTTCTCGCTCGGTGCGACCCTCGCCTTCGCCGCGACCGGACGCCCGCCGTTCGGCGACGCCCGCCCGGAGGCGCTGCTGTACCGGGTCGGCCACGAGGACCCCGACCTGGCCGGAGTGCCGGGACCGCTCCGCGGCCTCCTGGCCGCCTGCCTGCAACGCGATCCGGAGCGGCGGCCGCCCGTCGGCCGGCTGCCAGCGCTGCTCCTCCCGGAACCCGGCGCCGCCCCGGGTGCGGCGCCGGCTCCGGGTGAGCACTGGTTGCCGGACCCGGTCGCGGCCGAGGTGGCGGAGTGGAGCGCTGACGCCGCGAACGCCGGAGACGGCACGTCCGGTGGTGGAGGGGTCGGCCGCCGGTGGCTGCTGGCGGGGCTGGCGGCCGCCGGGGCCGCGGCGGTGGCGGGCGGCGCGATCGCCCTCGCGACCCGCGGCGGCTCGACGCCCCGGCCCCGGCCGTCGGCCGAGCCGAAGATCACCCCTCGCCGGCTCTGGAGCGCGCGCACCGAGAAGCCGGACGGCATCGCGATCGAAGGCGGCCTGGTGCTCTACGCCACCGGCGCGTTCTCCGCCGACCTCGTCGCGCTCGACCTCAGCAGGGGGCAGCGGCGGTGGCGCAAGGGCAAGGTGCTGTTCGCGGACGGGCCCAGCGAGGAGTGGGCCCGGCCGCCCGTCGCCGCGTACGGCGGCGCCCTGTACGCCGCGCTGGGGTCGCTGAACGGCGGCGCCCCGCTGCGCGCCCTCGACCCCGCCACCGGCGCCGTCCGGGCGACGATCGAGCTGCCCGGCGGCCTCGAACCGGGCCTCGTGTGGGGAGCGCAGGGGCCGGTGGTCTTCTGTAGATCATCCGACGCCGACCGCGCCCTGATCGCGGTCGACGTGGCGGCCCGGAAGATCCTCTGGTCGTACCGGGGGCAGGGCGTGGAGGACGACATGGTCACCGTCCCGCCCGCCGGGGGCCTGGTGTTCCGGACCGAGCGGACCGGGACCGTGCACGCCCACGCGGTCGCGGACGGCACCGAGCGCTGGCGCGTCCCGACCGACGCCGCCGCCGGGGACCAGCCGGTGATCGCGGCCGGGGACACCGTCTACGTGACCGGCGGCCACCTGTACGCGCTGGACGCCGCGACCGGGCGCACGCGCTGGGCGTTCGCCACCGGGGCGGACGGGCGGGCCGCCGTCCGGGACCGCGACGTCTTCGTCACGCTGCCCCGCCTCACCGCGCTCGACGCGCGCACCGGCGCGCCGCGCTGGCAGGTGGAGGTGGGCGCGACGCTCGGGCGCCTCGCGATCTGCGGGGACCTGCTGCTCGCCCCGTCCCTCTACGGGGAGCACCCCGCCGTCCACGGCTGGGAGGCGGGCACGGGGAGGCGGCGCTGGGAGTATCCGATCCCCGCGGAGGCGGGCGCGAACCCCTACCCCTCCATCGTGACCGCCGGAGACCTCTTCGCGATCGGCGACGGTTCGGCGATCGCCGCCTTCCAGGTCACCTGACCGGGACGCCCGCCCTGGAGTAACCCTGCACTTACGGTCCGGGGCGCGCCGTTCTAAGCTCGACACCGACGACTCGAAGGAGCGGTATGACCCTGAGCGTGGACGAGGCGGGCCTGGCGCTCGCCGATCCGAAGGCGTACGCCGACGAGGCACGGCTGCACGAGGCGCTCGCGCTGCTGCGGCGGGAGTCGCCGGTGCGGTGGGTGGACGCGCCGGACTACAACCCCTTCTGGGCGATCACGAAGCACGCCGACGTGCTGGAGATCGAGCGGAACCACGAGATCTTCCTGAACGCCCCGCGCCCGCTGCTCGGCACCGCCGAGTTCGACGAGCTGAACCGGGAGCGCGCGGAGCAGGGCATCGCGCTGCGCACCCTGATCCACATGGACGACCCCGACCACCGGGTGATCCGGGCGATCGGCGCGGACTGGTTCCGGCCGCGCGCGATGCGGGCGCTCGAACCGCGGGTGAAGGAGCTGGCGAAGCGGTACGTCGACCGGATGGTGGAGCTCGGCGGCGAGTGCGACTTCGCGCGGCAGGTCGCGGTGCACTTCCCGCTGTACGTCATCCTGTCGCTGCTCGGCCTGCCGGAGAGCGACTTCGACCGGATGCTGAAGCTGACGCAGGAGCTGTTCGGCGGGGACGACGCCGAGCTGCAGCGCGGCCAGACGAACGAGGAGAAGCTGCAGGTCCTGCTGGACTTCTTCGCCTACTTCCAGGGGCTGACGGAGGAGCGCCGCAAGCACCCGACCGACGACCTGGCGTCCGCCATCGCGAACGCGAGGATCGACGGGGAGCCGCTGAACGACTTCGACACCGCGTCCTACTACGTCATCATCGCGACGGCCGGGCACGACACGACGAGCGCGACGATCGCGGGCGGCCTCCAGGCCCTCATCGAGCACCCCGAGCAGCGGGAGCGGCTCACGGGCGACCCGGGCCTGATGTCCCTCGCCGTGGACGAGATGATCCGCTGGGTCACCCCGGTGAAGGAGTTCATGCGGACCGCGGCCCGCGACTACGACCTGCGCGGCACGACGATCCGGGAGGGCGACGCGGTGCTGCTGTCCTACCCGTCCGCGAACCGCGACGAGGACGTGTTCGACGACCCGTTCTCGTTCGACGTCGGGCGCGACCCGAACAAGCACCTGGCGTTCGGGTTCGGCGTGCACTACTGCCTGGGCGCGGCGCTGGCCCGCATCGAGGTCCGCGCCTTCTTCGAGGAGTTGCTGCCGCGGCTGCGCTCGATCGAGCTCGCGGGTCCGGCGGAGAGCATCGCGACCACGTTCGTCGGCGGCCTGAAGCGGCTGCCCGTCCGCTACTCGCTGGCCTGATCCCCGCCCGTCCCGATCCCCGCCCGTCCCGATCCCCGCCCGTCCTGATACGCGCCGCCCTGACAGGAGAGCCCAGTGCAGATCGACGCCGCGGTGCTGCGGGCCGCAGACGCCCCCTACACGATCGAGCGCGTCGAGCTCGCCGACCCCGGGCCGGGCGAGATCGTCGTCCGGATCGCGGGGGTCGGGATGTGCCACACCGACCTGCTCGGGCGGGTGCCGGGCGACCTGGTCGCCAAGCCGGTGATCCTCGGGCACGAGGGGTCCGGCGTGGTCGAGGCGGTGGGGCCGGGCGTGTCCGGTGTCACCGAGGGCGACCACGTGGTCATGTCGTTCGACTCGTGCGGGTCCTGCGCGAACTGCCGCGACGCGGTGCCCGGCGCGTGCCCGCAGATGGCCGCGCTGAACATGATCGCCGTTCCGCTGGACGGGCGGCCCCGCGCCACCGACGCCGAGGGGAACGCGGTCGGCAACCGGTGGTTCGGGCAGTCGTCGTTCGCGTCGCACGCCCTCGGCACCGTGCGGAACGTCGTCCCGGTGACGAAGGACGTGCCGATCGAGAAGCTCGGGCCGCTCGGCTGCGGCGTGCAGACCGGCGCCGCGTCCGTGCTGGTCTCCCTCGGCGTCCGGGCCGGCGACGGCATCGCGGTGTTCGGCGCGGGCGCGGTCGGGCTCTCCGCCGTGATGGCCGCGAAGGTCGCGGGCGCCACCACGATCGTCGCGGTCGACCTGAACGACGCGCGGCTCGACCTGGCCCGCGAGCTCGGCGCCACGCACACGGTCAACGGCGCGGACGACGACATCGCGGGGCAGATCAGGGCGCTGTCGGGCGGCGAGGGCGTGCAGTACTCGTTCGACACGACCGCCGTCCCGTCCGTGGTGTCGGCGGCGGTCGCGTCGCTGCGCACCACCGGCGTCTGCGGCCTCGTCGGCGTCGGCTCCGAGGAGTACCGGCTCGACCCGAACCTGCTGCTCATGGGCCGGACGGTCAAGGGCATCATCGAGGGCGACGCCGTCCCGCACACCTTCATCCCGAAGATGATCGACCTGTGGCGCCGGGACCTGTTCCCCTTCGACCGCCTCATCGCGACCTACCCGCTCGACCGGATCAACCAGGCCGAGGCGGCCGCCGCGTCCGGCGAGGTCGTCAAACCCGTCCTCCTCCCCCGCTGAGCCGCGGCGGGTCAGCGCACGCGGTGGAGGAGGTCGCGGCCGGAGGCGAGCCGCCGGCAGTTCTCCACCGCGACCTCGAAGTACCGGTCCCACGTCTCGCCGGTGAGCCACGCGACGTGCGGCATCACGACGACGTTGTCGAGCGCGAGCAGCGGGTTCCCCGGATCGACCGGCTCGCGCTCGAAGACGTCGAGCCCGGCGCCGCCGAGATGACCGGACGTCAGCGCCGCGACCAGCGCCGACTCGTCGATCACCGCGCCGCGCGCCGTGTTCACCACGACCGCGCCGGGCGGCAGCAGCGCGAGCCGCTCGGCGTTCAGCAGGTGGTGCGTCTCGCCGGTCAGCGGGATGTGCACCGACAGGACGTCGCTGGCCCGCAGCAGGTCGTCCAGCTCCCGCCAGGCCGGGTCGTCGCGGCGCGGGCGCCGCGAGGTGTACAGGACGCGGGCGCCGACCGCCTCCAGCATCCCGCGCAGCAGCCCCGCGATCTCGCCCCCGCCGAGCAGCCCGACCGTCCGGCCCCGCAGCTCCCCGCCGGCCAGGGACCGGTCGGCGGGCCAGCCCTCGCCGCGCCGCGTCCGCGCGTCGAACGCGACGAGCTTGCGCAGCGCCGCGAGCGCCAGCAGCAGGCTCGTCTCCGCGACGGCCTGCGCGTTGCGGCCCGGCATGTTCGCGACGGCGATCCCGCGCTCGGCGGCGGCGTCCAGGTCGATGGTGTTCACCCCGGTGCCGAGCTTCTGGATCAGCCGCAGCTTCGGTGCCCGGTCCATGTCCTCGGCGGTCAGCGGCCGCAGCACGTGCCAGATGACCTCGGTGTCCGGCAGCAGCGCGTGGAAGCGGGCGTCGTCCTGCTCGGAGCAGCCGACGATGTCCAGGCCGGGCTCGGTGTGGTCCATGTCGTAGTGCAGCAGCACCCGCATCCTGGTCCCTCTCGGTCGGTTCGCGTTCGCTGAACCCGGCGGTCGCGGCCGGTGTCCCGCGGGCTATCTTTCCGATCGTGACGCATACCGCGAGCCCGGGAGGGGCCGCCCCCGACGGCCGCGCCGCCTCCGTGCTCCGCTTCCTCGCCGAGATCGTCGCCTGGGCCGCCGCGCCCTGGGCGCTCGCCCCCCACTCCGTCGTCCTCGCCGTGCTCGCCGACGTCGTGCTGATCGGCCTGCCGACGGTGTTCGCGACGCCCGGCGACAAGGCGCGCGTGATGGTCCCGGTGCCGGGCGTCGCGACGATCGGGCTGGTGCTGCTCCAGCTCGCCGCCGCGGTCGCCGCGTCCTGGGCCGCCTGGCCGGTTCCCGCCGCGATCGCGGTGACGGTGCTGTGCGCGGCGGTCGTCGTGTCCGAGCAGCCGCGCTGGCGGTGGTTGGTCCGCGGCGCCCCGGAAAAGGAGGCGGTATGACGGCATCCCGGCTTCCCGACCTGCCGATCGTCCAGGCGCCGATGGCGGGCGGCCCGTCCACGCCGGAGCTCGCCGCGGCCGTGTCGGACGCGGGCGGGCTCGGCTTCCTCGGCGCCGGCTACAAGACGGTGGACGCCATGCGCGCCGACATCGACCGGACGCGCGCGCTGACGTCCCGCCCGTTCGGCGTCAACGTCTTCATGCCGTCGCACGACGACGCCGACCCCGCCGCCGTCGCCGCCTACCGCGACGCCCTCGCGCCCGAGGCGCGCCGGCTCGGCGTCGCCCCCGGCACCCCGTCGGCCCGCGACGACGCCTACGACGCGAAGATCGCCGACCTGCTCGCTGACCCGCCCGCCGTCGTGAGCTTCACGTTCGGCTGCCCGGACGCCGCCGCCGTCCGCGCCTTCCAGGAGCGCGGCACCGCCGTCGTCGTCACCGTGACCACCGCCGAGGAGGCCCGGCTGGCGTCCGCCGCCGACGCGCTGTGCGCGCAGGGGACCGAGGCGGGCGGGCACCGCGGCTCGTTCACCAACACCCTCGACGGCGCGCTCCCGCTCCGCGACCTGCTCCGTGACGTCCTCGCGGTCACGGACCTTCCCGTCATCGCGGCCGGCGGCCTCGGCACGCCGGACGACGTCGCCGGCGTCCTCGCCCTCGGCGCCGTCGCCGCCCAGCTCGGCACGGTCTTCCTGCGCTGCCCTGAGAGCGGCGCGAGCGCCGTGCACAAGGCCGCGCTCGCCGACCCGCGCTTCACGTCCACCGCGATGACCAGGGCTTTCAGCGGACGGCCCGCGCGCGGTCTGGTCAACCGCTTCCTCACCGAGCACTCCGCCGACGCGCCCGCCGCCTACCCGGACGTCCACTACGTGACGTCGCCGCTGCGCAAGGCCGCCGCCGCCCAGGGCGATCCGGACATGGTCAACCTCTGGGCCGGCACCGCGTTCCGCGCCGCCGCCGAGACCCCCGCCGCCGACCTCGTCGGCCACCTGGCGTCCCGCCTCTGACCCGCTGACCCGCGCGACGCGTCCCGCCTCCGGGCCGGTCGGCCGGGCCGCGCCGGTCGGCCGCGCCGGTCGGCCGCGCCGGTCGGCCGCGCCGGTCGGCCGGGCCGGGCGGACGAGGCGGCCGGTGCCGCAGCCGCGGCACCGCTGGAGAATCCCTCCGGCGGGGGAGGCGGGTCGTGCCGGCGGGGGAGGTGCGGCCGGGGTGTGCGCGCGAGGCTTCGAGGCATGACCGATTCCGCTGTTGTCGCCGCGCGTCCCCGGCGGCTGCGGGCCGCGTGGGCCTCCGCGCACGCGCCCGTCCCCGGGGTGCCGCGCTGGGCGCGTGCCGCCGCGCTGGCCGTCCCGTTCGCCGTGCTGCCGTCCAGCCTGTGGCGGATCGCGGCCGTCGCCCTGCACCTGCCGATCGTCCGGCACACGGGGGGCGACGAGAGCGGCAACCTGCCGTCCTGGCTGCCGATCGAGCTGTACGTGGTGCTGCTGTCGGTGCTCTCGGAACTGCTCGCGTTCACCGCCGTCGGGCTGGTGTCGACGTGGGGCGAGGTGTTCCCGAGGTGGGTGCCGTTCCTGCGCGGACGGCGCGTGCCGACGCTCGCCGCGGTCGTCCCGGGTGCGATCGGCGCGGCCATCCTGACCTGCCTGTGGACGTGGGTGTTCGTGATGCTGGCGTTCGGCCGCAACCTCGAGGGCGAACGGCTCACCGCCGACTCGCCGCTCAACGCCGACACCTGGCAGGGCGCCCTGGTCGTCGTCGCCTACGTCCCGCTGGTCGCGTGGGGGCCGCTGCTCGCGGCGGTCACGTTCGCCTACTACCGGCGCCGCGCCCACCGCGCCTGAGACGCGATGCCCTGGTCAGCGCGGTTGCCGGGAGCGAAGCAGAAGTCCCTGGAGGGCGTCCAGCTCGTCCTTGCCGAGGCCGCCCAGGGGCGAGTCCTTCGTGAGCAGTTCGAGCAGGCGCGCGCGCAGGGCGGTGCCGTCCGGGGTCAGGACGAGCTGCTTGGCGCGGCGGTCCTGCGGGTGCGGGCGGCGCTCGACCAGGCCGCGCTTCTCCAGCTTGTCGACGACGAACGTGGCGTTGGACGGCTCGCAGCTCATCCGCTCGGCGAGGTCGCGCATGGTCAGCGGCCCGGTCAGCTCGCGCAGCGCGGTGGCCTGGGGGCAGGTGAGCCCGAGCGTCGCGGCGCGCTCGCGGACGTGCTCCTCGATCTGCCGGGACAGCCCGGTCACCAGCCCGCACAGCTCCCACTCGGCGGTGGCGGCGAACTCCGGATCGGTGCTCATGGCCCCGACCTTACATCAAGCTGCAATGGTTGCAGCTTGAATAGTTCTAGTTGTAAGTTCCCCGGCGTGCGGCGGTCGCAGGGCGCGGCCGTCCCGAAGGGAGACACCCATGCCCGGTACCCCCAGCACTCCCAGCACCCCCGGCACCGGCACCCCGAACCGGCTCGCCGCCGAGGCCGGCGCCGGCACGATCCGGCTCGGCGACCTGACGATCAGCTACGTCCCCGACGGCGCCGTCGAGCTGAAGCCCCGCGTCTGGTTCCCCGGCACCACCGGCGCGTTCTGGGCCGCGCGCACCGAGTACCTCAACACGGCCGGCAACCTCGTCGCGAGCATCGGCGGTCTGCTGGTCGAGCACGGCGACCGCGCCCTGCTGATCGACGCCGGCGTCGGCCCGCTCGCCTGGCCGGACGCCCCCGACCGGCCGATCGGCGCCCTGCACGGCGGCGCGCTGCCCGCGAGCCTCGCCGCGCTCGGCCGTGACCCCGAGGCGATCGAGGCCGTCGCCATCACCCACCTGCACGTCGACCACATCGGCTGGCTGGCGCCCGCGACCGGAGCCCCGACGCCGCTCGCCGGCGCGGAAGTGCTGGTCAGCGCGTCCGAATGGGAGCACCGCGCGCTGTCCGGCACCGATCCCGCCGCCCTCGAGGGCTTCGCCGCGCGGGTCCGGACGACCGCCGACGGCGAGGAGGTCTTCCCCGGCGTGCGGGTCCGGACGACGGCCGGCCACACCGCCGGGCACACCGTCTACGAGATCGCCTCGGGCGGGCGGCGGCTCCTCGCGTTCGGCGACGCGCTGCACTCGCCCGTCCAGGTCGACCACCCGGAGATCTCCGCCGTGGCCGACCACGACCCGGAGCTGTCCGCCGACGTCCGCCGGAGCCTCGTCGCCGAGCTCGCCGACCCGGACACGATCGGCTTCGGCGTCCACTTCGCCGACGTCCAGTTCGGACGCGCCGTCCCCGGCACCCCCGGCTGGCTCCCGGAGCCCCGGTGACCGCGCCCGCCCGCACCGGCCACTGGCCCGCCATCGTCGCCGCCGCGGCCGCCGCGACCGCGGCGGTGATGCCCGGGTTCACGGTCGGCGCGCTGGCCCCGTCCATGGAGGACGCCCTGCACACGAACCGGGCCACGCTGGGGCTGGCGATGAGCGCGTTCTACGCGGCGAGCGCGCTCGGCTCGCCCGCCGCGAAGCGGCTGGCCGCGCGGCTGCCGGTCCCGGCCGCCCTGTCCGCGGCGGCCGCCGTCGCGGCGCTCTCGATGCTGGCCCTCTCCCGCGCCGGGCACGTCGCCGTCCTCTTCCCGGTGCTGGCCGCCGCCGGGCTCGCCAACGGGCTCGTCCAGCCCGCCGCCGGACGGCTCATCGCCGCCCGCGCGCCCGACCGCCGCCGCTCCCTCGCCGCCGGGACGATCGGCGCCGCGCTCGGCGCCGGCACGCTCGTCCCCGGCCTGCTCGTCGCGCTCGTCGTCCACCCCTGCGGCTGGCGCGCCGCGATGGCGATCGCCGGGCTCCTCGCGCTGGTCCCCGTGGCGCTGGCCCCGCTGACCCGCACGCCCGCGGCCGGGCCCCGGCGCACGGCGGCGGCGTCCGCGCCGATGCCGCGCGCCGTCCGGCGGACGCTCGTGCTGTGGGCGGTCGCGGCGGCCCTGTCCGCGACCGGGAACAACGCGGTGGCCTCGTACTTCGTGCAGCTCGGCGCGCACTCCGGGGTGCCGGACGGCCTCACCGGCGACCTCCTCGCGATGAGCGCGGTCATCGCGATCGCCGTGCGGCTGGCCGCGGGCGCGCTCGCCGACCGGGCACCGCGCGGCGACCGGACGGTCATCGCGGTGATGATGCTGAGCGGCGCCGCCGGGCTGGCGCTCATCGCGGCCGGCTCCCCGGTCACGTTCCTCGCCGGGGCCGTCCTGGCGTTCTCCGCCGGGTGGGGCTGGACCGGCCTGCTCCTGTCGGCGGCGCTCCGCCTCCTGCCGGACCGCGCCGAGAACGCGGGCCACACCGTCCAGGTCGGCGTCTACACCGGCGCGACGATCGCGCCGTTCACGTTCGGCGCCCTGTCGGCGTCGCTCGGCTTCGCCGCGGCGGCGCTGCTCGCCGCCGCGGCCGCCCTCACCGCCGCGTCCCTCATGGCCGCGACCACCCGGCCCTCGTTGAGGTGCGGCGAGTCGCCGTCATTGCGAGCCGCATGACGGCGGCTCGCCGCACGTCAACGCGCGGGGAGGACGCGGCCCGTCACCGCGCCGAGGCCGAGGCGCGCGCCGCCCGGGCCCGGCGCGGTGGCGGAGACCGTGACGGTGTCGCCGTCCTCCAGGAACGTGCGGGGCTCGCCGCCGACCTCGACCGGCTCCTTCCCGCCCCAGGTCAGCTCGATGAACGCGCCGCGCTGGTCCTTCTCCGGGCCGGACACCGTCCCGGACGCGAACAGGTCGCCGGTGCGGGACGAGGCGCCGTTCACCGTCATGTGCGCGAGCATCTGCGCGGGCGACCAGTACATCTCGCGGTACGGCGGCCGCGACACGACCTGCCCGTTCCACTCCACGACGAGGTCGAGGTCCAGGCCCCACGGGTCCTTCTCCCGCAGGTAGGGGAGCGGCTCCGGGTCCTGCAGCGGCGTCGGGACGCGGGCCGCCTCCAGCGCGAGCAGCGGCACCACCCACGGCGACACCGACGTCGCGAAGCTCTTGCCGAGGAACGGGCCGAGCGGCACGTACTCCCACGCCTGGATGTCGCGCGCCGACCAGTCGTTGACCAGCACGACCCCGAACACCCGCTCGGCGAACCCGTCCACCCCCACCGGCGCGCCGAGCGGCGAGCCGGTCCCGACGACGAACCCGACCTCCGCCTCGATGTCCAGGCGGCGGCACGGCCCGAACGCGGGCGCGGCCTCGTCCGGCGCCTTGCGCTGCCCGCTCGGCCGGACGATGCCGGTGCCGGACGGCACGACGGTGCCCGCGCGGCCGTGGTAGCCGACGGGCAGGTGCTTCCAGTTCGGCATCAGCGGCTCGGCGTCCGGCCGGAACAGCCGCCCGAGGTTGGACGCGTGGTGCTCGGACGCGTAGAAGTCGACGTAGTCGGCGACCTCGAACGGCAGGTGCAGCGTCACCGCGTCCAGGGCGTGGACGGCGTCGTCGGGCAGGTCGTCCGACACGGCGTCGATGATGTGCTCGCGGACCTCGACCCACCGCTCGTGGCCCTGCTCCATGAACGCGTTGAGCGACGGCCAGGAGAACACGTCGTCGCCGAGGACGGCGGCGAGGTCGACGACCATGTCCGCCACCCGGACGCCGACGCGCGGCTCGCCGCCGTCCGGCGAGAACACGCCGTACGGCAGGTTGTCGAGCCCGTAGAGCGAACCATCGGGAACCAGGATGCGGGTCACGCGTCTTCCTTGAGGAGTGAGGCGGGGAGGAGGCCGAGGGCGGCGAGTTCCGTGAGCGGGTCGGTGATGCTGCACGTGCCGAACGACAGGAAGCGGGCGCGGGCGAAGGACGCCCGCGCGTCGCCGAGGCCGGCGACGCGGGCGGCGATGGACGCGGCGTCGCGGTCGGCGAGGACCGCGGCGACGTCGGCGGCGCCCGCGCCGTGCATCGCGGCGTCGGTGGCGAGCAGCAGGTTGAGGAATCCGTGCTGGTGGAAGCCGGTCTCCGGGTCGGTGTTGCGGACCGGGTGGTGCAGCCCGGCGGTCGCCTTGAACGGGACGCCGGCGTGCACGGCGGCGAGGACCGCGGCGGCCAGCTCGTCCGGCGCCGGGTACAGGTTCGCGTGGACGCCGCCGGTGCGGAACTTCGCGCGGTGCCCGGCGTCGCCGAGCGCGGCGATGATCGCGGGACGGCGCTCGTCGCGCGGCACCTCCACGAACACCGGGACGTCGATGCGCTCCAGGCCGCACAGCAGGTCGGACGCCGTCATCCCGGTGGGCACCGCGACCTCGACGGCGTGCACGGCGACCGGCAGGTCCGCGGCGGCCGCGACCGCCCTCGCGGCCTGCGCGGGCCCGTTGGGCGCGGTGACCGACAGGGCGAGCGGGTCGCCGGCGAGCAGCGGGCGCAGCTGGTCCAGCGCGGTCGCGGGCAGCACGAGCGGGCCGACGAGCGCGGCGTACGGGGCGGACCGGTGCCGGCGGTGGGCGGGGACGGCGTCGGCGAGCGGCGCGAGGCCGGGCGGGAACACGGCCGCGTCGTCGCACAGGCCGCGGGCGAAGGCGGGCACGTCGCTCATGGGTTCCGCCTTCCCGCCCAGGTCCAGGCGTATGCGGGGTCCTCGCAGGCCAGGCCGCCCTCGCCGAGTTCGAGGGGGCGGAAGGTGTCGACCATGACGGCCAGCTCGTCGAAGGACTCGGCGCCGATGCTGCGCTCGTACGCGCCGGGCTGCGGGCCGTGCGCGAGGCCGCCGGGGTGGACCGAGACCGAGCCCTGCCCGATGCCGGAGCCCTTGCGCGCCTCGTAGTCGCCGCCGCAGTAGAACATGACCTCGTCGGAGTCGACGTTGGAGTGGTAGTACGGCACCGGGATGGACAGCGGGTGGTAGTCCACCTTGCGCGGCACGAAGTTGCAGACGACGAAGTTGCCGCCCTCGAACACCTGGTGGACGGGCGGCGGCTGGTGGACGCGGCCGGTGATCGGCTCGAAGTCGTGGACGCTGAACGTGAACGGGTAGAGGCAGCCGTCCCAGCCGACGACGTCGAACGGGTGGTTCGCGTAGGTGAAGCGGGTCCCGCCGATGCCGCGGGAGGTGCGGTGCTTGACGAGGACCTCGACGTCGGTGCCGTCGGCGGTGAGGATCTCGCCGGGGCCGTGCAGGTCGCGCTCGCAGTACGGGGCGTGCTCCAGGAACTGCCCGAACCGCGACAGGTACCGCTTGGGCGGCGCGACGTGGCCGGTGGCCTCGATGACGTAGGCGCGCAGCGGCTCGTCCCCGGCGGGCAGCCAGCGGTGCGTGGTGGAGGTGGGGATGACGACGTAGTCGCCCTGCTTCGCGTCGAGCGCGCCGAAGACGGTCTCGACGGTCGCGGCGCCGGACTCGACGTAGACGATCTCGTCGCCGGTCGCGTTGCGGTACAGCGGCGAGTCCGCGGCGGACACGACGTAGGAGAGCCGGACGTCGGCGTTGCCGAGGAGCAGCCGGCGGCCCGTGACGGCGTCGGTGCCCGCCCAGGTCTCCTTGGGGAACAGGTCGTGGAGCCGGAGGTGGCGCGGCTTGAGCGGCTGGTTCGGCGCGGTGGCCGGGTCGGGCGCGTCCCAGGGCCGCGAGTCGACGATCGCGGACGGGATCTCGCGGTGGTACAGCAGCGACGAGTCGGCGGAGAAGCCCTCCTCGCCCATCAGCTCCTCGAAGTAGAGCCGGCCGGACGCGTCCCGGTGCTGGGTGTGCCGTTTCGGCGGTACGTCGCCGACCCGCCGGTAGTGCGCCATGGTCCCTCGCCTCCCCGCAGATGATTAATGCGTTTACTATCTCTCCGTGACACTACGGCCCCCGGCGGGCAGAAGAAAGGCCCGGTTCCGGACACGGGGCCGGAGCGGCCCGGAGCGGCCCGGAGCAGGCCGGAGGCCGGAGCCGGCCGGAGCGGGCCGGAGTCAGGGGCGGCGGGTCAGCTCCGCTCGCGGACGTCGAACCGGTGCCGGCCCTCGATCAGCTTGTCCAGCAGCATGATCAGTATCCGCTGCTCGGTCTCGGTGAGCACGCCCGCCCACTGCCGCTCCCGCTCGTGCTGGCCCGCGAAGATCTCCAGCATCCGGCGGCGGCCGTCCTCGGTCAGCGACAGGATCACCGAGCGGCCGTCCCGCTCGCCCGGCGAGCGCACCATCATCCCGTCCGCCACCAGCGTCTTCGCCAGGTTCGACACGGCGGCGCGGCTCATCCCGGCCAGGGTCGCGGCGCGGCCCGGCTCCAGCGGACCGGCGAGCCAGGTGACGAACAGCAGCCGGAACCCGGCCCAGGAGTGCCCGCGCGGCCGGTGCACCGTGGACTCCAGGTCGTAGGTGACGATGGCGGACGCCCGGTTCAGCGTCAGCAGCAGCCGGGTCGCGAGCCGGTCCGGGAAGCCGAACTCGTCCGCCAGCCGGCCTCCGGCGAGGTCGACGAACGACCAGAAGTCGAGGTCCTCGCGCTCGTCGTCCATGGTCGCCAGCCTAGCCCCGCGGCCCGGAAAGTGATTCACGGTTTGATCAGTCTGCGACGTGTCGCCGCGACGATCACGGGCAGGTCTCCCCGTGCACACGGCGAGTTGGGGGGATCATGGCGACGGTCGCGGACCAGTTCATCCAGGTGCTCCGCCAGGCGGGCGTCCGGCGGATCTACGGCGTGGTGGGCGACAGCCTCAACCCGGTCGTCGACGCGGTGCGCCGCACCGGCGGCGACATCGAGTGGGTGCACGTCCGCAACGAGGAGGCCGGCGCGTTCGCCGCCGCCGCCGAGGCGCAGACGACCGGGCGGCTCGCGGTCTGCGCGGGCAGCTGCGGGCCCGGCAACACCCACCTGATCCAGGGCCTCTACGACGCGCACCGCTCCGGCGCGCCCGTCCTCGCGCTGGCCTCGCAGATCCCGAGCACCCAGATCGGCAGCGGCTACTTCCAGGAGACGCACCCCGAGCGGCTGTTCACCGAGTGCAGCCACTACTGCGAGCTGATCAACGGGCCGGGGCAGATGCCGCGCATCCTGCGGACGGCGATCCAGCACGCGGTCGGCCTCGGCGGCGTCGCGGTCCTCGCCCTGTCGGGCGACGTCGCCAGCCAGGACGCCCAGAACCCGACCGGCGAGCACGACTTCCTCGTCCGCAAGGGCATCGTGAAGCCGCCCGCCGACCAGGTCGACCAGCTGGCCCACGCCCTCAACCGGGCGCGGAAGCCGATGCTGTTCTGCGGGTCCGGCGTGCAGAACGCGCATTCCGAGGTCATGCAGCTCGCGCACAGGCTGCTGTCGCCGATCGGGCACGCGCTGCGCGGCAAGGAATGGATCCAGTACGACAACCCGTTCGACGTCGGAATGAGCGGGCTTCTCGGTTACGGCGCCTGCTACGAGGCGATGCAGGAGGCCGACCTCGTCCTCATGCTCGGCACGGACTTCCCCTACGACCCGTTCCTTCCGGGCCGCCACACCATCCAGATCGACGACGATCCCGCCAAGCTGGGGCGCCGCACGCCGCTCACGCTCGCCGTCCACGGCGACGTCGGGGAGACGCTCCGCCTCGTCCTGGACAAGGTCGAGCAGAAAACCGACCAGTCCTATCTCGACGAGATGCTGCACCGGCACACGCGCGCCTTGGAGGGCGTCGTCTCCGCCTACACGCGCGACATCGAGAAGCACATCCCGATCCATCCCGAATACGTCGCGGACGTCCTCGACGACCTCGCCGCCGACGACGCGATCTTCACCGTCGACACCGGAATGTGCAACGTCTGGGTCGCCCGCTACATCACGCCGAACGGCCGCCGCCGCGTCATGGGCTCGTTCGTCCACGGCTCGATGGCGAACGCCCTGCCGCACGCGATCGGCGCGCAGTACGGCGCGCCCGGCCGCCAGGTCGTCTCGGTCTCCGGTGACGGCGGCCTCGGCATGCTGCTCGGCGAGCTGCTCACCGTGCGGCTGCACCGCATCCCCATCAAGATCATTTTGTTCAACAACGCGTCGCTCGGCATGGTCCGGCTGGAGATGATGGTGGACGGCCTGCCCTCCTACGAGACCGACCACGAGGCCGTCGACTACGCCGCCATCGCGCGGGCCGCGGGCATCGAGGCCGCCCGCGTCGAGCGGCCCGCCGACGTCCGCCCGGCGATGGCCGCCGCGCTCGCCGCGCCCGGCCCGTACCTGCTGGACGTCGTCACCGACCCGAACGCCCTGTCCATCCCGCCGCACATCACCCCGCAGCAGGTGAAGGGCTTCGCGCTCGCCGCCGGCAAGACCGTCCTCACCGGCGGCGTCGGCAAGATGCTCGACCTGGCCCGCAGCAATCTCCGCAACATCCCCCGCCGCTGACCGCGCCCACGCGCCTGCTCACGCGCCTGCTCACGCGCCTGCTCACGCGTCGTGCGCGCGCGGGCCGGCGGCGGCCATGGCGCGGGCGTGCGCGACGAGGCGCAGCAGCGCCGGATCGCGGTTGCCGCGATGCCAGGCGAGCGCGATCGGGACGGTCGGGACGGGATCGGCGAACCGCCGCGTGACGACGCCGGGGACGTGCAGCGTGCCCGCCTTGCCTTCGGTGATGAACGTGATGCCGTGCCCCGCCGCCACGGCGTGCAGCATCCGCTCCTCCTCGGGCTCCCAGTGCGCGACGGGCGGCCGGACGCCCTCGCCGAAGACCTGGTCGAGCATCCGGTCCCACATGCCGGGGCCGTGCTCGCGCGGCCACCAGACCAGCGGGCGGCCCGCCACGTCGGCGGTGCGGAGCCGCCGCTTGCGGGCCAGCGGGTCGTCGCCGCGGACGGCCGCCACGACGGGCTCGTCGCCGATCTCCAGGACGGCCAGGTCGTCGCGCAGGTCGATGGGCGGCCGGACGATGGCCGCGTCGATGGCCCGCTCGCGCAGCCGCTGCTCGTGCAGGACGGTGAAGCCGCTGGTGAGCTGGACCTCGACGCCGGGGTGCGCGGCGCGGAACCCGTCGACGAGGTCGGTGACGGCGCCGCCGGGCGCGGAGCGGGTGAGGCTGAGGGTGAGGCGCCCGGCCTCCCCGGTCCCGTGCCGCCGCACCAGGTCGGCGGCGGCGTCGGCGCGGGCGAGGACGTCGCGGGCGGCGGGCAGCAGCGCGGCCCCCGCCCCGGTCAGCGCCACGCCGCGCCGGTTGCGGGCGAACAGCTCCGCGCCGAGCTCGCGTTCGAGCGCCTTGATCTGCTGGCTCAGCCCCGGCTGGGCGACGTGCAGCCGCTGCGCGGCGCGGCCGTAGTGCAGCTCCTCGGCGACCGCCACGAAGTACCGCAGATGCCGCAATTCCATGCCGCCGACGATAGCCGGTGATAACCCTCGCTTCTCACAGGAGAAGAACCTGAACTTGGACGCGGTGTCCGCGCACGTGGCGGAATGGCCCCATGGTCACCGTAACGACAAGCCCGCGCGCCGCCGGGACGGCCGGCGCACGGCAATGGACAGCCCTCGGTTCCGTGCTGCTCGCCACGTTCATGGGGCTGCTGGACGCGAGCATCGTGACGGTCGCCGTCCCGTCCATCCAGCACGGGCTGGGCGCCTCGTTCGGCGAGGTCCAGTTCGTCGCCGCCGGGTACACCCTCGCCTACGCGGTCGGGCTGGTGACCGGCGGGCGCCTCGGCGACCTGTACGGGCGGCGGCGCAGCTTCCTGACCGGGGTCGTGCTGTTCCTCGTCACCTCGGTGCTGTGCGCGGCGGCGCCGTCCGCGCCGCTGCTGATCGGGGCGCGCGTGCTCCAGGGCCTGGCCGCCGCGGTGATGCTGCCGCAGGTGCTGTCGATCGTCCAGGCGTCCTTCACCGGCCCGGCGCGGGCGAGCGCCCTCGGGCTGTACGGGGCGACGATCGGGCTGGCGTCGATCTCCGGGCAGATCGTCGGCGGCGCCCTGCTCGCCTGGAACCCGCTCGGGCTCGGCTGGCGGTCGGCGTTCCTCGTCAACGTGCCGATCGGGCTGGTCGCCCTGGCCGTCGCGGGCGCGACCGTCGCCGAGGGGCGCGGCGCGCGCTCCCGGCTCGACCTCGGCGGCGCGGGCCTCCTCGGGGCCGCCCTCGTCGGGCTGCTGCTCCCGGCCGCGCTGGGGTGGCCGGTGTGGAGCCTGCCGTTCCCGCCGGCGGGGCTGGCGCTGCTCGCCGCCTTCGGCGCCTTCGAGCGGCGGCAGGCGAACCCGCTGGTGCCGATGCGGCTGCTCGCCCAGCGGCGGATGGTGCGGGGGCTGCTCACCGTCCTCGCCTTCTACGCGGGCAACGCCGGGCTGTTCCTCCTGCTGGCCTACCACCTGCAGGCGGGGCTCGGGCAGAGCCCGCTGCACAGCGGGCTGATCTTCGCGCCGCTGGGCGTCGGGTTCGCGGTCGCCAGCCTGGCCGGGCGCAGCCGCGCCGCGCTGGTGCCGGGCGCCGCCCTGATGGGGGCCAGCCTCACCGCCGTGCTGCTGATCGTCGCCACCGTCCCGGGGCACGCGCAGATCGGCTGGCTGCTGCCCGCGCTGGCGGTCTCGGGGATCGGCGAGGGGCTGGTCGCCGCGCCGCTGATCGGCCGGGTCCTCGCCGGGGTCGACCCGGCGGACGGCGGTGCCGCGAGCGGCGTCCTGCTCACCGCCACGCAGGTCGCGAACGCCTCGGGCGTCGCGCTGATCGGCGGCCTGTTCGCGGGGGCGCTCGGCGCGGCCCCCGGCACGCCCGGCACCGCCCTGTCCGCCTACGACCACGCCACCGTGGTCACGACCGCGGCGGTGCTGGCCCTGGCCGTCCTGACGGGCCTTCTCGCCCGCACCCTCACCGACCGCTGAGACCCCGCGCCCCCGTACCGCCCGGCATGGTGGGATGGGGGCGTGAGCCGTGCCGTGGAGGAGAACAACCGCAGGCTGCTGCGGGCGCGGGA
Organism: Actinomadura nitritigenes; assembly: GCF_017573545.1. Lineage (GTDB taxonomy): Bacteria > Actinomycetota > Actinomycetes > Streptosporangiales > Streptosporangiaceae > Spirillospora > Spirillospora nitritigenes. The sequence goes on from NZ_JAGEOK010000029.1 coordinate 100,324, forward strand.
CGCGATGGACCGCGCCTACGCGCAGCCGTTGGACGTCCCGGCCCTGGCCCGGATCGCCCACGTGTCCCCGGCGCACTTCACCCGCGCGTTCCGGGCGGCCTTCGGCGAGACGCCGCACCGCTACCTGCAGCGCCGCCGCGTCGAGCGGGCGATGTTCCTGCTGCGGGAGACCGACCGCAGCGTGACGGACATCTGCTTCGAGGTCGGCTTCGGCAGCCTGGGCACGTTCAGCCGCACGTTCAGCGCCATCGTCGGGCGGTCGCCCCGCGAGTACCGGCGGGAGGCGGCGGCCGTCGACGTGCCGATCTGCTTCGTCAAGGCGTGGACGCGGCCCAGCAACTGAGCAGTTTCGGATAAGTCTTCCGCGGGGCCCGCTCACTACCGTTGACCTCATGTTCAACGCGATCACGCATTCCCAGATCTACGTCCTGGACCAGGACGAGGCTCTCGACTTCTACGTCGGCAAGCTCGGCCTGGAGGTCAGCGCCGACGTCGACATGGGCTTCATGCGCTGGCTGACCGTCAGCGTCCCCGGCGACTCCGAGCGCCACATCCTGCTGGAGCGGCCCGGCCCGCCGTCGCTGTCGGACGAGACGGCCGAGCAGGTCCGCGAGCTGCTGACCAAGGGCGCGATGGGCGGCCACCTCATCTTCGGCACGGACGACTGCCGCAAGACCTACGAGACGCTGCGGGACCGCGGCGTGGAGTTCACCGAGGAGCCCACCGAGCGCCCGTACGGCATCGACGCCGCCCTCCGCGACCCGTTCGGCAACAGCATCCGCTTCACCCAGCGGGTCTGACCGCCTCCGGACGGGCCCGCCCGCGAGCCGCGCGCGGGGTTCGTCCCTAGGGTGGTGCCGTGGGGAGCATCCGGGTGCGGCACCGCTCGGTGACGGTCGCGCCCTGGGCGCTGGACGCGGCGCTCTCCGCGGCCGCCTTCGGCGTGACCGCGTACCGGATCGACACCGGCGCCGTCGAGGCGGGCGGCCGCGCCCCGGACGCCGCGGCCTACGGCATCGGGCTCGCGATGGCGGTGGCGCTGCTCGCGCGCCGCCGGTGGCCGGCGTGCGTGCTGGGCGTGGTCACCGTGCTGTGGATCGCGTACCACGCCCGCGGCTACCCGGGCGGGGCGCCGGGGGTCCCGGTGTGGGCGGCGCTGTACTCGGTCGCGGTCGCGCCCCGGCGGTGGGCGGGGCTCGTGCTGGCGGGCGTGCTGATCGTCTCGGACGCGTCGGCCCGGTCGGAGGGCGGTGCCCACCCGTTCGACGCGCTGCTGGACGGGACGACCGTGGTGTTCGCCGCGATGCTGCTGCTCGGCGACGCCGTCCGCAGCCGGCGGGAGCGGCGGGCCGAGTACGAGGCGCGGCTTGAGGCGCTCGCCGCGCGGCAGGAGGACGCCGCCGCGCGGCGCGTCGCCGAGGAGCGGATCCGGATCGCGCGGGACCTGCACGACGTCTCCGCGCACACGATCGCGGTGATCGGCGTCCAGGCGAACGTGGCCGCCGAGCTGCTGACCGAGGACCCGGAGACCGCCGGGGAGGCGCTGCGGGCGATCCGCGCGGCCGGCGCGGAGGCGATGGCGGAGCTCCGCGCGACGGTGGGCGTGCTGCGGGACGAGGACGGCGCCGAGGCGGAGGCCCCGGCTCCCGGGCTCGACCGGCTCCCCGACCTGGTGCGGAGCTACGGCTCCGCCGGGCCGCGCGTCGAGCTCGGCGTCGAGGGCGAGCGGCGCCCGCTGCCCGGCGTGGTGGAGCTGACGGCGTACCGGATCGTCCAGGAGTCCCTGGCCAACGCGCTGCGCCACGGCGGCGCGGGCGCCGTGGAGGTCCGGCTCCGGTACCGCGCGGACGGCCTGGACGTCGAGGTCGTCGACGACGGGCGCGGCGGCGCGCCGGCCGGTGACGGGTACGGGGTGCGCGGCATGGCCGAGCGCGCGGCGGCCCTCGGCGGGAGCCTGACCGCCGGGCCGGCCGGCGGGCCGGGGGAGTCCGGGTTCCGGGTGCGGGCCTGGCTGCCGTGCGGGGGGACGCGATGACGATCCGGGTGCTGCTGGCCGACGACCAGGCGCTGGTGCGGGCCGGATTCCGCGTGCTGCTGGAGCGCGCGGACGACATCGAGGTCGTCGGCGAGGCCGGGGACGGCGACGAGGCGGTCGCGCTGGCCCGCGCGCGGCGGCCGGACGTCGTCCTGATGGACGTGCGGATGCCGGGCTGCGACGGGCTCGCGGCGACGCGGCGGATCGTGGCGGACGCGGGGCCGTCCGGGGCGAAGGTCGTGGTGCTGACGACGTTCGACCTCGACCGGTACCTGTTCGCGGCGCTCCGGGCGGGGGCGAGCGGCTTCCTGCTGAAGGACCTGGAGCCGGACGCGCTGCGGCAGGCGGTCCGGACGGTGCACGCGGGCGACGCGCTGCTCGCGCCCCGGCTGACCCGGCGGCTGATCTCGGTGTTCGCGGACCGGGCGGGGCGGCCCGCGGTGGCGCCGGAGCGGCTGGCGGCGCTCACCGCCCGGGAGCGGGAGGTCGTGGCGCTGGTGGCGGACGGGCTGTCGGACCGGGAGATCGGCGACCGGCTGGCGATGCGTCCGGCGACGGCGAAGACGCACGTCAACCGGGCGATGGCGAAGCTCGGCGCGCGGGACCGCGCGCAGCTCGTGGTGCTCGCCTACCAGTCCGGCCTGGCCGGGGTACCGCGACCGGAGTAGGGGCCGTGCCGCGGACGCGGTAGCCGGGTGCGCCCGCGGGGCCGATGGAATCGCCGGCCCGTCTTCCTAGCGTCGGGTGCATGGATGTTCACACGAGAGTCATCGCCGGCGGCTGCCTGGTGGCGGCACCGGCCGTCCAAGGAGTGTCGACCTTCTTCTGGAACGACGGGGACCAGGGGATCGCGGCGGGCGCGCTGATCGTCGTCGCCACGGTGTTCTGGGTGACGGGGCTCGCGGCGCTGTTCCGCCTCGTCGAGGCGCGCGCGCCGCGCTACGCGGCCGTCGCGTTCCCGCTGGCGGTCTACGGCTGCGTCGGCGGCGCGGCGTTCGGGGTGCAGGCGCTGTGCGAGGAGCTGTTCGGGGTCCCGCACGACACGGCCGTGGACCTGCTCCGCGACCACCAGGCGGCGGCGGAGGCGGCGTTCTGGTTCGCGGGGCCGCTCTTCCCGATCAGCGTGTTCGTGCTCGGGGCGGTGCTGATCCGGCTGCGCCTCGTCCCGCTGCCGACCGCCGTCCTGCTGTCGGTGGGCGCGGTGCTGTTCCCGCTCAGCCGGGTGCCGCGCGAGGTCGTCGTCGCGCACCTCGCCGACCTCGTGCTCCTGCTGCCGTTCGCGCACCTCGGCGTGCTGATGGCGAGGGGACGGCTGGCGCCCGCGAGGGCGGCGGACGCGGCGGACGGGCCCGCGCCGGTGGAGGCCGTCAGGTGAAGGGGGCGGCCATCTCGGTGAGGGCCTCGTCGGTCACCTCGGCCATGGAGCGGGGCGGGTCCTGCTCGGTCCAGGCGAGGGCGCCGATGCGCAGGGCGGTCATGAAGGCGCCGGCCATGACGACGGCGCGGGTGGAGCGGGGCGGGAGCCCGTCGCGGGCGGCGACGAGGTCGGCGAGGGCCCGCTCGAACGTGGCGTAGTGCGCGAGCTGGCGGGCCAGGACGGACGGGTGAGCGCGGGCGAGGCGGGCCTGCGCCGCCCAGCGCGGGTCGGGCTCGCCGATCTCGCCCGCCAGGCCGTGGAACGCGGCGCGCAGCGCGGCCCAGGACGTCTCGCCGGGCGGGCGGGCGGCGAAGCGGTCGAGGAGGCCGCGCATGCGCTGCTCGTCGCCGTAGAGGAGGGCGTCCTCCTTGCCGTCGAAGTAGTTGGAGAACGTGCGCCGGGACACGCCGGCGGCGTCGGCGATGGCCTCGACCGTCACCTCGTCGAGGCCGTGCTCGACGGCGAGGCGCATCGCGGCCTCGTGCAGGGCCGTGCGCGTCGCCTCCTTCTTGCGCTCGCGCAGCCCGCCGGCCGGGGTCTCCATGCCGCCCAACTCTACGGGGGCCCTCGCCCGGCCGGACGAAAACTTTCTCGATGCGAAAACTTGCCCAGTGGGAATAATGTGGGCCGCTGACGCCTTGTACACGGCGTTCCCGCCCACCACCCCGGAGGCGTCCCTTGACCGTGTCCGCCGACCAGCCGGCCCCGCCGGCGCCGTCCGCGACGATGTCGCGCAGATCGATCTTCGAGGCGCTCAGCGGCCTGCTGCTGGTGCTCTTCGTCGCGATGCTGAGCGAGACCGTCGTGTCCACCGCCCTGCCGCAGATCATCGGCGCGCTCAAGGGCAGCCAGTCCCAGTACACCTGGGTCGTCACCGCGACCCTGCTGACCGCCACCGCGAGCACCCCGATCTGGGGCAAGCTCGCCGACCTCTACGACAAGAAGCGGCTGCTCCAGGCGTCGATCGTCATCTTCGTCGTCGCGTCGATCGCGTCCGGGTTCGCGCGGAACGGCGCCGAGCTCATCGCGTTCCGCGCCCTGCAGGGGCTCGGCGTCGGCGCGCTGCAGATCCTCGTCCAGATCGTCATGGCGGCGATGATCAGCCCCCGCGACCGGGGCCGCTACTACGGCTACCTCGGCGCGGTCATGGCGGTCGCCACCGTCGGCGGCCCGCTGCTCGGCGGGCTGATCGTCGACACGTCCTGGCTCGGCTGGCGCTGGTGCTTCCTGATCGGCGTGCCGTTCTCCGCGGTGGCGTTCGCGCTGCTGCAGAAGACGCTGAAGCTGCCGGTGGTCCGGCGCGGCGACGTGAAGATCGACTACTGGGGCGCGGCGCTGCTGGCCGGCGGCGTCAGCCTGCTGCTGATCTGGGTGACCTTCGTCGGCGACACGTTCGCCTGGCTGTCCTGGCAGACCGGCGCGATGGTCGGCGCGGGCCTGCTCGTCCTGGCCGCCGCCGTCCGGGTCGAGGCGAAGGTGCCGGAGCCGATCGTCCCGCTCGGCATCGTCGCCCGCCGCAACACGGCCCTGGCGATCCTCGCCAGCCTCGCGGTCGGCATGGCGATGTTCGGCGGCGCGGTCTTCCTCGGCCAGTACTTCCAGATCGGCCGCGGCTACAGCCCGACCGAGGCGGGCCTGCTCACGATCCCGATGATGGTCGGCGTGCTCGGCTCGTCCACGGTCGTCGGCCGGCTCACCACCCGGACCGGCAAGGTCAAGGGCTACATCGTCGCCGGGACGGTCGTGCTCACCGCCGGGTTCGCGGCGCTGGCGACCATCGACCAGCACACCTCGCTGGTGTTCGTCGGCGCGGGCATGTTCCTGGTCGGCGCGGGCGTCGGCATGGCGATGCAGAACCTCGTCCTCGTCGTGCAGAACTCGGTGCACCTGCACGAGATCGGCGCGGCGAGCGGCACCGTCACGTTCTTCCGCTCCCTCGGCGGGACGATCGGCGTCTCGGTCCTCGGCGCCGTGCTGGCGAACCGGGTGTCGGGCGACATCGCCCACGGGCTGTCCCGCCTCGGCGTGAGCCCGTCCGCGAGCGGCGACACCGGGAACCTGGACGTGGGCGCGCTGCCCGGCCCGGTCCGTGAGATCGTCCGGGCCGCCTACGGCGACGCGACCGGGCACATCTTCCTGTTCTCCGCGCTGATCGCGGTGGTCGGGATCGCCGCGGCGGCGTTCCTCAAGCCGGTGACGCTGCGCGACAGCCTCGACCTGGACACCGCCGCGTCCCTGCCAGACGGCGCGGCGCCCGCCTCCGCGCCCGCCGGTGCGGTCCCGGCCGCCGGTGCGGTCGAGGTCGCCGGTGCGGTCGAGGTCACCGGGGCGGCGGTGCCCGCCACCGCCACCGAGACCGGAGGTCCGGCGAGCCGGTAGCTCCACCGGGGTCAAGGGCCGGCGGGCCGCCGCGTTCGACGCGGCGGCCCGCCGCCGCGTCATGGCCGCCCGCGCGTTGTCAGGAGCCTGACAAGCGCCCGCCGGAACACCTGGGTTGAGTCGCAAGAGCCGCGCGGCCCGCCGTCCGTACGGTCGAAGCCCCACTGGAGCACGCGGCGGACCGGGAGCGGCAGATGAGCGGACGATCGGAGTTCGGGCGGCGCACCGCGTCGGTCGCGCGGGCGGGCGAGATGTTCGTCCGCAGCGGGCTGTGGCGCCCCGGGCCGCCGCTCCGGGTCGCCCGCCAGCTCGGCGCGCTGCGCCGCTGGGGCACCCTGCTCGGCGGGACGGTCGCGTCCGCCGCCGCCCGCGACCCGGACGCCGTCGCGATCGCCGACGACCACGGCGAGCTGACGTACGGGCAGGTCGACGCCCGCACCGACCGGCTCGCCGCCGCGCTGCGCCGGATCGGCGGGACGCCCCGCGTCGCGGTCCTGTGCCGCAACCACCGCGGCATGGTCGAGACGCTCGCCGCCTGCGGGAAGGCCGGCGCGGATCTCGTCATGCTGAACACCGGGATGGGCACCGGCCAGCTCGTGGCGGTCGTCCGGCAGCAGGAGGCCGACGTGGTGATCGCGGACGAGGAGTTCGGCGCGTTCCTGAGCGCGCTGCCGAAGACGGTCCGGGCCGTCACCGCCGGGTCGCCGGACGCGGAGCTGGAGACGCTCATCGCGACGGCGCCCGCCGGGCCGCTGGAGCCGCCGGGCCGCACCGGCCGGACGATCGTGCTCAGCTCCGGCACGACGGGCCGCCCGAAGGGCGCCGACCGCCGCTCCCGCCCCGGGCTGCAACCCCTCACGTCGATCCTGTCGCGCATCCCGTACCGGGTGCACGAGCGGATGCTCATCGAGGCGCCGCTCTTCCACACCTGGGGATACGCGATGCTGCAGGTCGCGGTGTCGCTGCGCGCCACGATCGTGCTGCGCGCCCGGTTCGACCCCGAGCTGACGCTGCGGTCGGCCGAGGCGACCGGCGCGACGGCGCTCGTCGCCGTCCCCGTCATGCTCCAGCGGATCATGGACCTGCCGGACGCCGTCCGCGCGAAGCACGACACGTCGGCGCTGCGGATCGCGGCCGTCAGCGGCTCGGCACTGCCCGCGTCGCTCGCGACCGCGTTCATGGACGCGTTCGGCGACGTCCTCTACAACCTGTACGGGTCGACGGAGGCATCCTGGGTCACCATCGCCACCCCCGCCGACCTGCGCGCCCACCCCGACACCGCGGGCACCCCGCCGCCCGGCACCCGCGTCGCGGTCCTCGACGACGACGGCCGCCCCGTCCCGCCCGGCACCACCGGGCGCATCTTCGCCGCGAACGAGCTGATGTTCGCCGGCTACACCAGCGGCGACACCAAGGAGATGCGCGACGGGCTGATGAGCCTCGGCGACCTCGGGCACCTCGACGCCGACGGGCGCCTGTTCGTGCACGGCCGCGACGACGACATGATCGTGTCCGGCGGCGAGAACGTCTTCCCCACCGCGATCGAGGAGGCCGTCGCGGCGCTGCCGCAGGTCCGCGAGGTCGCGGTGACCGGCGTGCCGGACGAGGAGTTCGGGCAGCGCGCCGCCGCCTACGTCGTGCTCCGCGACGGCGAGACGCTCGACGCCGACGCCGTCCGCGCGCAGGTCCGCGACCGCCTCGCCCGCTTCGCGGTGCCCCGCGACGTGCACTTCCTGGACGCCCTGCCCCGCAACGCCACCGGCAAGGTCGTCCGCCGAGCCCTCACCCCACCCCCTGACCCCGGACACGCCTGAGCCGCCGGGCACGGGCGGGGACGCGGAGCGCTAGCGGAGCGGGGAACGGTCCGTCCGTCGCGACGCGGGCTCCAGGAGGCCGTCCCCCGGGGAGACGGCGTCCCCCTGGGAGATCTCGAACCAGAGGCGGGTGCGGCGGGGGGTCTGGTCGAGGCCCCACTCGTCGGCGAGGGCGTCGATGACGGTGAGGCCGCGGCCGTGGTCGATGCGGCGGCGGCCGTGCAGGTCGTCCTGGACGGGGCCCTCGTCGGACACCTCGACGCGCACCCGCCGCCCGTCGGTCTCGACGGCGACCGTGATGGCGCCGCTGCCGTGCAGGACGGCGTTGGCGATCGCCTCGGCGGCCATCAGCTCGACGTCGTCGAGGAGCTCGTCCCGCGCGACGACCTTCGCGGCCAGCTCGCGCACGGTCCGCCGCGCCCGCCGGCCCTCCGCCGGGTCGCCGACGAAGCCGAACGGTTCACCGAGCCGTTCCATCGCAGTCACCGCATCACCACATCGAGTCGGAAGCGCACTGCAATCATTCACCTGCGGTGCGTGATCGGGCAATGCGCCGGACGAGTCGATCCGCGTCTTTGTGGGACGCGCCCGCCGGACCGGGCGCCGCGCCCCCGCGTCGGGGACGCGCGTACCCCCGGCCGGGACCGGTCCAATGCCCGGTCATCGACTTCTCCGCGGGAGCCTACGGTATGGATCACCGCGCCATCGCCGCCTTGCGAAAATGGTGAACCGCCGCGCCCGCACGGCTCATTCGCCCGCACGAGCGGGCGCCGAGCCGGTCGTTCGAACGTCCGATGCGGGATCACTCACCCGGACGCACAAAAACGGCAGATTCTCCGTGCCCGGGGTCCAATCGCCGGACGCCCTCGCCATGTCACCATCCGTTCCGTCAGCGTTCGTTGCCCGGCGGGCGGCCGTACAGGGGGTGCCGCCGCCGGGGGCCGCCTCTGGCTCCGGACCGGGGCCCACCCCCGGAGGTGCACCCGTGAACACCAGTGAGATCGTGTGGGCCGCCGTCCTCGCCTGCACCGCGCAAGCCGTCTACTTCATCGCCTTCGTCCTGTTCAAGACGGCCGTCGGGCGGATCGGCCCGCTCGGCGGCCGGCGGCCGCTGCACGGCGCGGCGCTGCTGCTCCGCAGCCCCCGCTGGGTCGCCGGGGGCGCGGTCGTCCTCGCGGGCTTCGCGCTGTTCGCGGGCGGGCTGATCAGCCTGCCGGTGGTCGCGGCGCTGCCCGCGTACGCGGCGAGCCTCGCGCTGCTCCTCGTCGTCGGGATGAGCGGGTTCGGCGAGCGGCCCACGTCCCGGGAGTGGCTGGCCGTCGGCATCGTCGTCGCAGCGATGATCACCGCGGCGCTGTCGGTGCTGCCCGCGCGGGGCGAGACGCTCGCCGGCGCCCTGCACCGGCCGGACGGCGCCGCGGCGGCCCAGGCGCTTCCGCTGTGGAAGGCGGGGCTGGTCGTCGTCCCGTCGCTGGGGCTGCCGCTGTGGATGCTCTTCGTGCGGGACCGGCTCGTCGCCGGGCGCCACGCGCGGCCGATCACCGGCATCGCCTACGGGCTCGGCGCGGGCGTCCTGCTCGGCGCGACGGAGGTGTTCGGCCAGGGCATGGCGATGATGCTGGCCGGGCACCGGACCGCGGCGGTGCCGGCCACCCCGCACCCGTACCTGTTCGTCGCGGCGGGCGCGCTCGGGCTCGGCCTGCTGTCCATCGGCCTGCAGCGCTGCCGGCTCACCATCATCGTCACCGTCGTGACCGTCACCGCGAAGACGTACCTGCTGCTGTCGGCCACCCTGCTGTACGGCGAGCCGTGGCCGCACGCGCCGGCGCTGTTCCTGCTGCGGCTCGCGGGCGTGCTGCTGGCCGTCCTGGCGCTGCTGGCCTTCCCCCGGCACGAGGAAGGCTCCGCGCTCCAGGGCGAGCGCGGTCCCGGGCTCCGGCCTGAGCGCATCTCCGCGCCGCGTCCCGTCCGCCGCGCCGAGGCCGGACGTCCCGCCGCCGAGCGTCCGGTGGGCTGGACGGCGCCGCGCGCGACCGGCCGCTACGCCAGGACGCCCGCCCGGTTCCCGGACGGCCCGTCCGTGCGCCCCGGCACCCCGCCGGCGAGCCCGCCTCCGGCCGGGTGGCCGGTCGTCCGGCCCGTGCAGCCGCCGGACGGCCAGGTCCGCTTCCCCGCGGGCGGGTGACCGTCAGCGCGCGAGCGTCCAGGCGGTGGTCTCCAGGCGGCCGGTGTTGCCGAGGTCGAGGGGCCCGTTGGCCGGGACGACGAGGACGGGGCGCCCCGGTGCCGGGCGGACCTCCAGGTAGCTGCCGTTGACGGCGGGGACGGTCGACTCGGTGACGAGGTTGCGCCAGACGATCCCGATGCGGGCCGACCTGCCGGGCGCCACGGTCACCGGTTTCGGTCCCGGGTCCTTGATCTCGCGCGTCCCCTGCACGGCCCGGACGTCGAACGGCTGCCGCTTCTCGTCGAGGACGCGCAGGGCGGGGTAGCCGTTCAGCCGGTACGGCCGCGTGCCGCAGTTGCGCAGTTCGACCCAGGCCGCGCGCAGCCCCATCGCGGCGTCGGGCCGGTCCATCGAGAGGCTGACGCCGTCGGCGGAGCAGGCCGTCGAGGGGTTCGGCGTGGGCGACGCGAGGGTCGGGGCGGGGGACGGCCCTCCGGACGGCGCGCCGGACGCGGGCGCCGGCGGGACTCCGGACGCGGCGCCGGACCGCGTCCCGCACGCGCCCGCGGCCAGCACGGCGGCCACCGCTCCCGCCGCCACGGCAAACCGCCGCAAATCCCCCGAAAGTCCGTTCACCGCGCCATCATCCCAGATGATCAGCGGCCGGCCCGCGCCGCCGCAGGACCGGCACGACATCCCCACATTCCGTCCACACCGTGCGCGCGAACGCCGCCCGGCCCGGCCCGGCGCGGGCGGGGCCGGCGCCGGACCGGCGTGAGGCGGCCCTACTTGAGGCGGCGCAGCCTCGGGGCGGGATGGGAGACGGGCGTCGGACGGCGCGGTCCGGCGGACGGGCGCCGCGAGCGCAGGAACGCGGCGCGCAGCGCGACCTCGATGCCGAACCGGGCCTCCGGGTCGTCGAGCTCCTCGCCGAAGGTCTGCTCGATCTTGCGCATCCGGTACCGGACGGTCTGCGGGTGGATGTGCAGCAGCTCGGCGATCTCGGCGGCGGTGCCGCGGGTGACCAGCCAGGTCCGCAGGGTCTCGGTGAGCCGGTCCTGCTGGCCCGGGGTCATGCCGTCGAGGATGCCGAGCCGGCGCCGGGTCAGCTGCTCGACCAGCGCCGGGTCCGACAGCAGCCAGAGCGTGACGAGGTTCTCCTCGCACAGGACGACCTGCTCGTCGTCGAAGACGCCGTCGAGGGCGAGGGACAGGGCCTGGCGCGCCCAGCGCAGCGAGTCGGCGGCCTGCGCGGGCGGCACGGTGAGGCCGACCGCGACGCGGCGGCCCGGGACCGCCGCGTCCACCATGGCGCGGCGCGCGGCGGTGAACGGGCCGGGCATCAGCAGGTGCGGGGCGGCGCACTCCAGGTCCGCGAGGACGTCGTCGTCCAGCGCCGTCCAGACGCAGCGGGCCTCGGGTTCGACGGCGACCAGGGTGACCTCGGCGGGAACGGTCCAGCCGGCGGCCTCGGCCGCCTCGGCGACGTCGCAGCCCGGCTCGCCGACCAGGCGGTGCAGGAGGCGGCGGCGCCGGTCGTCCATCGCGGGGATGGGCCGGGCCCTCGCCTCCAGGTAGCCCTCCAGCGACAGCGCGGCGAGCTCGTCGAGGTAGACGAACAGCGCGTCGGCGAGGCGGGACATGACGGCGGAGGAGATGTCGTGGCGCGGCGCGACCTTCATGACGCGCCGCCACGCGACCTGGCCGCCGATCCGGTAGGCGGCCTGCAGGCTGTCCATGCTGCGGCCCTCGTGCGCCTCGTACTGGCCGAGCATGCGGGCGGTGCCGGCGGAGCCGTCGGGCACGGCCGGCACGCCGGGCGGGGCGCCGGGCGGCGCGGCGATCCGGTCGACGAACGCCGACAGGCTGTGCTCCACGCTGATCCGCAGGACGTGCCCGTACGGCCCGTCGATGGGACGGGCGTACTCGGGGATGGCGCGGCGGATCTCGGCGACGATCTCCTCGGCGAGGCTGGGCAGTTCGGGACGCATGATGCGGGCGAGCCGCGGCGGGAGCGGGGCCGAGCGCTCGGCGAGACCTCCAGGGTCGAGGGTTCTGGTCATCGGACACCTCCGTCACCGCGTTCCGCGCGGGCCGGGGAGCGGGGGGTCGGGGTGGGGTCGCCCCTCCCGACCCGGCACGCGCGGGCGGCGGTAGTTCGAGGCCGCGGGCGGGGGTGGGACGCGCTGAGCGGGGACCCCCGCGCGCCTGCCGTCCGCGGTCCAGGACGTTTCGACGGTACGCAGGGGCACGGGGGGCGTTCTGTAGAGCAAAAGAACAAATCACGGTGGCCGCTGCTCATCTGCTTATAACCGGCCGCGTGGACCGCGATCTGGGCGCCTGACCTGCTGGCCGTCTGAAAAGTGCCGAATATCAGGCGATCTCCCGATTATTTATCGCCGGTTGTTAGAAGAAGATTCAGATTCGGCGGCCGCCCCGTCCGTCCGGACGAGGCGGCCGGCGCGCGGCGCCCTGCGGGTCAGCCGCAGAAGGCGGTCTCGGCGGCCTTGGCGAGGTCCGCGCGGAACGTCTTGTCGTACTCGAACTTCGACTCGTTGTAGGTGATGATCGCCTGGCGGCGGCCGTCGGCGCTGGTGTAGGTCCACGTCCGGTAGCCGGGGAAGCCGCCGTCGTGGCCCCATCCGTACCCGCAGGAGAACCTGATGCGGGCGGCGCCGAGGCCGTAGTCCTCCACCACGCCGTCGTCGTTGACGGGCCGCACGGTCCGCATCTCCCGCATCTGCTTCGCCGGGAGGAGCCGGCCGGTGAACAGGGCGCGGTGGAAGCGCGCCACGTCGTCGACCGTGCTGACGATGCCGCCGGCCGTCCGCGAGCTCGACGGGCTGATCTGCGTGCTGACGTCGCCGTAGTCGGCGTAGTAGCCGTGGACGTACGGGCCGGGGAAGCCGGGGTCCGTGGTCGGGTAGGAGGTGTGCCGCAGGCCCAGCGGCGTGAAGATCCGCCGCTGGAACTCCGTGCCGACGGGGTGCCCGGTCGCCTTCTCGATGATCATCCCGGCGAGGATGTAGTTGGTGTTGGAGTAGTTCCAGCTCGTTCCCGGCGCGTACAGCGGCGGCTTCTCCGTCGCGATGGCGATCAGCTCGGCGGGCCGCCAGGTCCGGGACGGGTCGGCCATCACGCGCGGGTCGGGCGTGTAGTCGTTCAGCCCGCTGGTCTGCGCGAGCAACTGCCGGATGGTGATCCTCGATCCGTCGTTGCCGTTCGCGTGGACCAGGCCGGGCAGCCACCTGTCGACGGTGTCGTCCAGGGACAGCCGGTGCTCGGCGGCGAGCTGCAGCACGACCGTCGAGGTGAACGTCTTGGTGACGCTGCCGACGCGGAACAGCAGCCGGGCGTCCGCCGGCGCGCCGGTCGCCTTGTCCGAGACGCCGGCGGTGACGTGCGCGACCCGGCCGCCGCGCCGCGTCATGACGATCACGCCGGGCGCACCGTCCGCGACCAGCTTGTCCGCACGCTCCTGCACCTTCGCGTCCAGCCCCTTGCCGCCCCCCGGGCGGGCGGCGGCGCTCGCGGCGCTCGCGGCGCTCGCGGCGGGCACGGCGGCGGCGGTGAGCGCGGCGCCGGCCAGCGCGGTGGACAGGACGCGGACCATCATGCGTGCCATGGGGCTCTCCTCAACGGCTCGGAAGCTGACGTCATCAAGACTTCCGGCCCGGGGACCCGCCCACATTGGCCCTGAACACCATCTCGGGGGTGTACCTACCGACACCTCCGGCGGCCGCGGTCGCGGGCGTGCCCCACAATTGTCGATCAAGCCCGTACCCGGACGAGGAGCTCGGTCGTGTCGTTCAACGAGGAAGAGATCGCCTACATGAGGTCGCAGCGGCTGGCGCGGATCGCCACCGTCGCGGAGGACGGGCAGCCGGACGTGTCCCCGGTCGGATTCGACTTCGACGGGACGCACCTGTTCGTGGGCGGCGGCGATCCGGTGCGGACCCGCAAGTTCCGCAACGTGCGGTCCGGGAACACGAAGATCGCGATCGTCATCGACGACGTGCCCTGCACCGACCCGTGGTCGCCCCGGTACCTGCGCGTCTACGGCGAGGCCGAGCTGGTCGAGCGCGAGACGGCGGCCGGTCCGCGCCCGTACATCAGGATCACGCCGCTGCTCTCGTGGAGCTGCAACCTGGACGGCCGCCCCCTCACCGGCGACCGCAGCGTCCGGCGCACCGTCCACCGCCCCTGACCTCGGCCCGCGCCTCTAGGCTCGGGGGATCGGACGAGCCGGGAGGACGAGGTGACCGGGACGGCGTTGACCGAGGTGATGGCCGAGCTGGCCGCGCTGGAGGACCCGAAGGCGCGCGCGGTGAACGAGAGGCACGGTGACGATCACGGGGTGAACCTCGGGAAGCTGCGCGCGCTCGCGAAGCGGCTGAAGACGCAGCAGGATCTCGCGCGCCGGCTCTGGGAGACCGGCGACAGCGCGGCGCGGCTGCTGGCGCTCCTGATCTGCCGCCCGAAGGCGTTCGAGCGCGGCGAGCTGGACGCCATGATGCGCGAGGCCCGCACCCCCAAGGTGCAGGACTGGCTCGTGAGCCACGTGGTGAGGAAGAGCCCGCACGCCGAGGAGCTGCGTCTCGCCTGGTCCGGCGATCCGGACCCGGCGGTCGCGGCCGCCGGGTGGACGCTGACCGCCGAACGCGTGGTGAAGAAGCCCGACGGCCTCGACCTCACCGGGCTGCTCGACGTCATCGAGGCGGAGATGAAGGACGCCCCGGACCGCCTGCAATGGGCGATGAACACCTGCCTCGCCCAGGTCGGCATCGAGCATCCCGAGCACCGCGCCCGCGCGATCGCCATCGGCGAGCGCCTGGAGGTGCTCAAGGACTACCCGACGTCCCCGGGCTGCACGTCCCCGTACGCACCCGTCTGGATCGGCGAGATGGTGCGCCGCCAGGGGGACGGCACGTCGCCGGCGGCGCGTTAGGCGCCGCCGGCTCCGTGACGGTCGGCCGGGTGGGCTCACCGAGACCGGGCGGGTTCGGGGTCGTAGCGGGCCGCGTCGCGGTGGGCCGTGTCGGGTCCGTCGAGGTGCTGGAGGGCGAGCTGCGCGGCGGCGATCCCGACCTCGGCGAGGAGTCCGGGAGCGGCGGACTGGTCCGTGGCCACGGCGAGGGCGTCGCCCCGCCCGACGGCCGGACGGTCGCGCCATGTCGTCCCGGGCAGGTCCAGGGCCCCGCTGCAATCGGTGCGCACGGCGCCGCGCTGCCACTCCACCGCCGCACGCCAGCCGGGCCACGCCTGGTCGAGGAGGCCGTGCACCCGGCGCTCGGCGTCGCCCTTGCGCTCGCCGGGCGCGCACGCGGCCGCGATCTGGACGAGTTCGCGCCCGGCCGGTGCGAGCGAGGGATCGGCGAGGCTGTAGCGGGCGACGTAGATCCGGTCGTCCAGGTCCGACAGCCGGAACCAGTCGGGGCCGGAGCCGGCGCGCATGCCGAGGTCGAACGTCGCCGTGCGGGCGCCGGTCCAGGCGAGCGCGTCGTCGCCGGTCAGCCGGCGCGCCGTGGCGAGGCCGGTGGCGATGATCGCCGGGCCCGCGGGCGGGTCGGGCACCCGCGTCCCGGTGATCGTCCGCACGCCGAGGTGGGCGGCGCGGTCGGCGAGGATGTCGACGAGGGTGGACCAGCCGCCCGTCACGTACCGGACGCCGCCCGCGAGCGCGCGGCGGAGGCGCTGGTGAACGAACGCGGCCGACAGCCGTCCGGGGTCGTGGTCGAAGGTGAAGACGAAGCACACGCCGATGACCGCCTCGGCCGTCCGCGCGTCGACATGGCGGAGCAGCCAGGCCCGGAACGGCTCCGCCGCCGGCGCCTCGGCGGGCAGCGCGGCGATGGCCGCGCCGAGCTCGTCGGGCCACGGGCCGAGCCGGCCTTCGGACCGGACGAGGCGGGGTCGCGGCGGCGCCGCCACGACCGGCGGGGTGAGGCCGCGGCGTTCCAGCCAGTCCCACCACGCCCCGTCCACGTAGATCGCGTGGGGGCCGGTGTTGGCGCGGTACGGGCCGTCCAGCGTGCGCGCCCGCCCGCCGGGCCGGGAGTGCGCCTCGACGACGGTCACCCGCCGGCCGTGCTCGGCCGCCTCGATGGCGGCGGTCAGGCCGGTGAGCCCGGCGCCGACGATCGTCAGGTCTGGTTTCACGGGTCATGCCCTTCTGTCGGGTTCTGTGCGGTTCCTCCTGTCTGGAAGGTGGCGGCGGACGCCCGGAAGGTTCCGGCTAATCTTCGGGGCGTGGATCCGGACACCGTCGCCGCCGCCCAGCGGGGCGACGCGCTCGCGCTGGACCGGCTCATCGACGAGCTGGCCCCGTACGTCCGGCGGCTGTGCGCGCGGATCGCCCCGGCGGCGGCCGACGACGCGGCGCAGGAGGCCCTGCTGGAGATCTTCCGGGGGCTGCCGTCGCTGCGCGCCCCGGAGGCGATCATCACGTGGGCGCGGTCGGTCACCGTCCGGACGGCGGTCCGGCTCGCCCGCCGCGACGACCGGGAGGTCGCCGCGGACGACACGCTCGTGGACCGTTCCGACCCGTCCCGCGAAGGGCTGGTGGACATCGATGACGCCCTGGCGCGCCTGCCGGTGCCCCAGCGGGTGGTGCTGGTCCTGCGCACCCATGAGGGCCTCAGTGAGCAGGAGATCGCGGCGGCTCTGGGGATTCCGATGGGCACCGTGAAGTCCCGGCTGCACCGGGCCAGGGCCGCGTTCCGGGAGGGGTGGGAGGCGTGAGCGAACCCGTGGCGCTGCCCGGCATGGATCCGATCGACCGCCTCGCGGTCCTGGAGGCGGGGCTGCCCGGCGCCGTCGTCGGGCGCCGCCGCGTCGCCGCCCCGTTCGACGCCGTGTGGCGGGTCATCGCGGACCTGGAGAACACCGTCCCCCGCTACGAGGCCGCCGTCGCCCGCGTGCGGATCGTCGAAGAGCGGGGCGAGTTCCTGCGCCTGGTGGTGCGGGACGCCGCGGGCCGCGAGGACGCCGTGGACGCCCGGCTCCGGCCCGGCTGGTGCCTGATGCAGTCGGCCACGGTCGTCGTCGCCTTCGCCGCCCGCCCCGTCGACGGGGAGACCCTGCTCGCGCATCTCGAGCACCGGCGCCCGCAGGAGTCCCCGCCCGGCCGGAGCGCGCCGGTCGACCGCGCCGCCGCGCTCGCGAAGATCGACCAGGAGCTCCGGACGATCGAGGGACTCGCCACCGGCGACGGCAGCTGAGTTCGCCGAGTTCCGGCGTGCGGGCACGCACCCCGACCTGTCAAATCACCTTAAACAAGGCCATTGACGTGCAATGGCATGCTCTTAGGGATATTTTAGTCCGTGAGTTTGAGATCGACCCTCCGGGCGAGAATTCCACCGTGCGGCGCGACGGCTGGAAGGGACGGACGGATGGAGAAGGTCGTCGGGCGGCGGAATTTCCTCATGGCTGGTGCCGTCGGAGGCTCGGGCATGCTACTGCCCCAGGCTTTCCGGCAATCACCGGCCTACGCGGCGCCGGTTCACGGGTCCAGGTCGGGAGACACCGAAGTGACGGTGACCCCGCCCTTGAAGAAGTACGTCGACCCGCTGCCCCGGCCGGTGAGAGCCATTCCGGACATATCCGCCTATCCGGGCGCCGATTACTACGAGCTCACGATGCGGCAGCACGAGTGGTGCTTCCACCGGGACCTCGATCCGGCCACCGTGTGGGGTTACTGGGCCAAGAATCCGAACGACCCGGGCAAGCCGCTCGGCATGGGCTATCTCGGGCCGACGATCGGCGCGACCAAGAACCATCCGACGGTCGTCAAATACCGCAACGAGCTGCCGGTCGGCCCCCACATGTTCCAGTTCGTGCTCGACCGCATCCGTAAGGGCGACCCTCAGCTCACCCCGCCGCCCTACCACGGCATGCCGCCCCTTCCGCCGGGCATCAACGTGTGGAACGTCGTCCACCAGCACGGCGGTTTCACTCCGCCGCAGTCCGACGGCATGCCGCTGCAGTGGTTCAGCCCCGAGGGCGTCCGCGGCCCGTCCTACACCACCCTGGACCCGGGCAAGGTCGCGGCCAACGAGGCGATCTACGCCTACACCAACCGCGAGCGCTCGGCCATGCTCTGGTACCACGACCACGCCATGGGGATCACCAGCCTGAACGTCTACGCGGGCCTCGCCGGACTCTGGCTCGTCGAGGACCCCGCCGACGAGCGGCTCGGCCTGCCGCGCGGCGAGTTCGAGGTCCCCCTGATCCTGCAGGACCGGACCTTCGACGAGGACGGCTCCCTCGCCTACACCATGACCCAGGTGGAAGGCGCGGACACCCCCGTCGTCAACGGAAAGGCGTATCCCTTCTTGGCGGTCCAGCCGCGCCGCTACCGGCTGCGCTTTCTCAACGGATCGAACGAACGCTTCTGGCGGCTGCGGTTCCAGGCCGACAGGACACTGGTCCCGCAGGAATTCCTGCCGTTCTGGCTGATCGGTACCGACGGCGGCCTCCGTTCCCCGTTGCAGATGCTGAACTTCCTGATATCGCCGGCCGAACGGTACGACGTCATCATCGACTTCAGTGGGCTGCCCACGGGCGCGAAGGTCACCTTGATGAACTACAATGCGCCCGTCCACTTCCCCGGCGGCGGTGGGCCGGAGATATCGGAGATCATGCAGTTCCGGGTCACCGAGCGAATGTCGGGAGGCGAGGACCCGACGACCCCGCCCAAGGAACTCGCGCTGCCCCCGGTCGAGCTGATCCGCCCGAGACCCGGCACCCGCCGACGGGAATGGGTCGTCTACCAGAAGGGCATCTTCGAGAGCATGACCTTCAACGGCGTGCCGTTCATGGCGCCGTCCGAAGACTTCATCAAGGAGGGCTCGTCCGAGATCTGGGAGTACATCAATCCCAATCACGACGCCCACCCGATGCACGTCCACCTCATCAACTTCCAGGTGCTGAACCGGCAGCCGATCGACGCGACCGCCTATCAGAACGCCTTCCAGAAGTGGCTCGACGGCGGCCGCAAGGCCGCGGACAGGCCGGTGCTGGAGCACTACGTCACCGGCCCGCCGAGCCCGCCGGACCCGGACGAGGCGCATTCCTGGAAGGACACCGTCAGGATCTATCCGGAGTCGGTGACCCGGATCATCATCGACGAGTTCGACCTGCCGACCAGACGGATCGCGTCGATCCCGGCCAGCGGCGCCGAGCTGCCGGCGACGTACGTCCAGCACTGCCACATCCTCGAACACGAGGACGACGACCTCATGCGCCCCTGGACGATCGTCGCGGACCACGACCGGCGCCGCCCGCCGCGATAGGCGGCCCGGCGCCGCACGCGTCCGGCGCCGGGCCGGCGGCCGTCGCGTTGCCCGCCGCCGGGCGATGACATGACCGTTCCGTGAATCGGCGGGCGATCCAGCAATTCTTCGATGCGGCCTTCGCCATGCGTGAGGCGCGCCCCGAGCCATCCGCCGAAGGCGTTGATATATGGGCATTGGATGGCGGGTGAATCCCACCCTTGAATCGGACAGGAAGAGTCAATGGCATGAGAAGACGGATATCCCGTGTCGCCGCGGGAGCCGCGGCCGTCGGCGTCGCCGCGTCGCTGGCGGCCGCGACCGGGAGCGCCCAGGGCGGGCAGGCGTCCGCGGCCCGGCTGCGGCAGGGGTCCGAACTCGTCAGCGAGACGTTCACCGGAGCCACCGCGGACCCGCGCTTCATCGGGTACGGGATGGCCTGCCTGACGGGAGCGCCGCGCGGCGGGACACCGGGCGAGGGCGAGCATCCGCTGGGAGGCTGCCGATCGGACCCGGAGGGCCCCGTGCCGCCGGGCGACGCCGCACCGCACGGGTATCTCCAGCTCACCGACGCGCACAGGGACCAGACCGGCGCCGTGCTGTTCGACACGCCGATCCCCGCGACCGACGGCCTGGACGTCACCTTCGAGCAGTGGCAGTACGGCAGCACCTCGCAGGTCCCGGCGGACGGGATCTCGTTCTTCCTCACCGACGGCACCGCCCGCCTCACGCAGCCGGGCGCCTTCGGCGGGAGCCTCGGCTACGCCCAGAAGCTCCCGGACGACGACCCCGGCGCCGCGTTCGTCCCCGGAGTGAACGGCGGATACCTCGGCATCGGCCTCGACGTCCTCGGGAACTACTTCGGCGACTGGGAGCACCGCGGGAACGGGTGCGAGCGGCGCTCGCCCGCCGGGACCGTGTTCCACGTGCCGGCTCCCGGCCCCAACATGGTCACCGTCCGGGGACCGGGGAACGGCATCAACGGGTACTGCTGGCTCGATGCCACGACCAGCAACAAGACGACCACCGGGCCCTGGCCCTCCACCCTGCCGGGACGGCTGCAGAGCGACCTGCGCGACATCCCCGCCAACGCCACGCCGCAGCAGGCGGAGGCGCTGCTGGAGCCGCACAAGCGGACCGTCCACGTCGTGGTGACGCCCGCGCCGAACCCCGAGGTCCACGTCTCCATCGACTTCCAGGACGGGGAGGGCTTCCAGCCGGTGCTGAGCTTCCCCGCTCCCGAGCCCGTCCCGGACACCTACAAGTTCGGGTTCGCCGCGTCCACCGGCCTGTTCACCGACGTGCACCTCATCCGCCGGGTGGCCCTGCACTCCGAGCGCCCGCTGGGCGGGCTGCACCTCACCAAGGAGTTCGCCGGCTGGGGCGAGCCGGACAAGCGCTGGAACGTCATCCGGTACCGGTTCATCGTCAGGAACACGGGCGACGTGCCGCTGAACACCATCACCATCCACGACCGGATCGCCCAGGGCCTGAACTGCCCGGTTACGACGCTGGCCCCGGGCGAATCGGTGACCTGCACGGGAAGGCACACCGTCACCAGGGCCGACCGGGAACGCGGTTTCGTCGAGAACACCGCGACGGCCACCGGCACCCGGGAGGACGACGACGAGACCGTCACCTCGAACGAGTCCAGCCTCACCGTGCCGGTGAACGAGAACGGCAAGCCGAAGCCGGGCGAGCCGGGGAAGCCGTAGGCCGGCCCGCCCGCGACCGGGCTCCGACGCGCCTCGCCTCGTCTCCGGCCGATCCTTCGCCACGGTGGGCCGGCGACGAGGCGGGGCGGGCCCGCGCTACGTCACCGGCCCGCCGAGCCCGCCGGACCCGGACGAGGCGTGCTCCTGGAAGGACACCCTCCCCGGCTAGCTGTACTGACCGGAGGCCCCGAAAGAGACCCGGTCACCGCGCCACTCGGTCGCACGAAGGAATTCCTCCCAGTTCAGCGCGCCGGGGTCAACGCTTCGGCTCCACTGCATGTCGCGGTCATCCCGGTAGTAGCCGAACTCCACCGCATACTCGGCCATGCCGAGGATCTCGTCGACCACAAGAGGGTTCTCGCCCAGTTCCGGGAAATATGTGAGCAGCCCTTCCCGGGAATGCGCACTCCGGTACTCGGCCTTGAGCCCGGTGACACGGGAAAAGGCATCGACCATCTCGGCGGGGGAGATGACGTCGCCGACCACGGGCAGGGAGGCGCCGAGGTGGGCGTTGGGGTCGGAGAACACCTCGAGCACGGCCGGCCCGGTCGCGGTGAGCGGGTCGACGAACGGAGCGCGGAAGTGTTCGGGCAGGTAGAAGGGCATGAGCACCCGGTCGCCGTCGATCCGGGGTGCGTAGTATTCCAGCGCGTTCGTGTAGAAGAACGAGAGCATGACGAAGGTGTGCGCGACGGGCAGGGCCCGAATGTGCTCTGCGATGAGCGCCTTGTCGGTGAAGTGCGGAGCGTACTTGGTGCCCGACGACCTCTCCTGGACATTCTCGAGCGCGCTGAAGACGATGTGCCCCACGCCGGCCTCGACCGCCGCATCGGCGAGCTGCCGGCCAAGGGTGAGCTCGTCGGCCGACGGCGGCGCAACGGGCGGCGTCATGAGGAAAGCCCCATCGGCCGATCGGAACGCCTGCGCGAACTCGCGCCGGTGATCCGGCTCCAGGGGAACCGTGACGATCTCCGCGCCCATCGTCGCCAGGTTCCGAGCCTCGGATGAGCCGGCGTTCCGCGTCAGGGCGCGCACTCGAAACCTTCCGCTCTCGAGCAGGGAGGCGGCAACGCTCCTGCCCTGCTTGCTGGTCGCGCCCGAGACGACGATCAACGGCTTGCCGGTAGCGGACATCACGCACCCTTTCCTGTGGGGCCCGACGCTCGCGAGAGGCGACCAGCGGGAGTACTGGTCACGCCGGCGTCAGGCAGTGGCGGGAGCCATCATATCGACACATTGCGATGCGTCAATGTGTAGCTCGGAGGGCGGGCTCGCCGCACTGATCGGCGCTCAAGCACCCCCAGACCCGGCGTTGGGGCTGCGAGGCCCGGCTCGGTACATCACATCGAGATATAGTGGTGCGTGGGTACGAGAGAGGAGCCGTCATGGCGAAGGCGCGCGCGACGGACTCGGGGCCAGGTGACCTCGAGGGCGCGGTCGAGGTCCTGAAGGCCCTGGCGAACCCGACGAGGTTGCAGATCATGAACTGGCTTCAGGACCCGCACCGGGAGTTCGCGCAGTGGGAGCCGATCGCCGACCGCGACGAATTCGGGGTCTGCGTCAGCCATCTGCAGGCGAAGTCAGGGCTGGCGCAGTCGACGGTCTCGTCGTACATGGCGACCTTGGAGCGCGCCGGCCTCGTCCGGTCCACGCGCATCGGCAAGTGGACCCACTACAAGCGCAACGACGACACGGTGTCCCGGCTCGCGGAGATGCTCCGCAGCACGCGGTGAAACGTGACCACAACGGGCGTCACGAGTTGCTTCATGACATGAGGGCGTCCCACGCGGCCATCGCGCAGGTGACGACCGCCTCCAGCTCATCACGGGTGGCGCCGTCGCGGGCCTGGACGGAGAGGCCCTGCACCACGGTGGTGTAGTAGCGGGCGACGGCGTCGATCCTCTCGGGCGGCGCGACCAGGTCTCCGTCGGCGACGCCGCGCGCGAGCCGGTCCCTGATCTCGGCGCGCATGCCGTGCCGGAGGTCCGCCAGGAACTCCCGGACCGCGTGGTTCTCCACGGCGCCGGTCGGCGCGGCGAGGACCAGCATGCAGTAGTGCGGCGCGTCGGGCCGGGTGATCTGGTCGGCGGTGGCGCGGAGCATGGCGTGGACGGCGGCGCGGGCGGTCGGCTCCTCGCGCAGCGCGCGGCGGGGCGGCTCGCCCGAGGTCGTCCCGTAGAGCGCCATGACCTTGCGGAACAGGTCCTGCTTGCTGCCGAAGCAGGCGTAGATGCTGGCCGAGGCGATGCCCATGGCCTGCGCCAGGTCGCTGAGCGAGGTCCCCTCGTAGCCCCGTTCCCAGAACACGTCCAGCGCCTGGCGCAGGGCGGTGTCCGGGTCGAAGGTGCGCGGCCTGCCGCGAGTGGCCATCGGATGCGTCTCCGTACTTGTTTGTCGTTCGATCAACTTTACCTTGACCCCCGTCCGGCGGCCGTGCCAAGGTTTGTTTGTCGTTCGATAAACAAACCAGGGAGACGACGGCCATGAGCCTTTCCGCCACGATGCGCGCCCTGCGGCAGACGTCCCTGGACGGCCCCCGGGACCTGCGGCTCGTCACCGACGCGCCGGTGCCGAGCCCGGGGCCGGGCGAGGTGCTGATCCGGGTCACCGCCGCAGGCGTCAACTTCGTCGACGTCTCCCAGGCCCACGGCACGTTCGCGGGCGGCCCGCAGCCGCCGTACGTGGCGGGCATCGAGGGCGCGGGCGAGGTCGTCGCCGTCGGTGAGGGCGTGACCGGCCTGGAGCCCGGCGTCCACGTCATCGGCGCCGGCATCGGAGGCGGCGCCTTCGCCGAGTACATGGCGCTGCCCGCGGCGGGCGCGGTCCCGGTGCCGGAGGGCTGGGCGGACGAGCAGGCGCTCGGCCTGGTCGTCAGCTGGCCGACCGCGCTGGCGGCCCTCAAACCGCTCGGCGGTATCGCCGCCGGGCAGACCGTGCTGATCCACGCCGCGGCCGGCGGGACCGGCCAGGCCGCGGTGGCGATGGCCAAGCACTACGGCGCGACGGTGATCGCCGCGGCCTCAAGGAGCAAGCACGACGTCGTCCGGGCGCTGGGCGCCGACCACGTCGTCGACTCCCGTGGCGACGGCCTCGCCGACGAGGTCCTGCGGCTGACCGGCGGCACGGGCGCCGACCTGGTGCTGGAGTCGGTCGGCGGCGCCACCCTCGGCGAAAGCCTGGCCGCCGCCAAGCGCGTCACCGGCCGCGTCATCGTCTACGGCCTGGCCGCCGGCGAAGCCGCGATCACCAACTGGGACCTGGTGTACCGGCACCAGGTCCACCTCGTCGGCCTGAACATCGGCGTCCTCATCCAGGCCGCGCCGCAGGTCTTCGGCGAGGTGATGGGCGAGCTGTTCCGCCTTCTCGCGGCCGGAGTCCTCCGCCCCACCCGCCCCACCGCCTATGACCTGGCCGACGGCCCGAAGGCCCTGGCCGACCTGGAGGCCCGAGCCACCACAGGCAAGCTCGCCCTCCTCCCCTGACACCGACCCGATCACACCGCAACGACAGGAGCACCAGGCATGACCATGAAGGACAAGACGGTCCTGGTGACCGGGGCCAACCGCGGCATCGGGCGGGCGCTGGCGGACGAGGCCCTGGCGAGGGGCGCCGGCCGGGTGTACGCCGGCACCCGCCGGCCGCTCACCCACCCGGACGACCGGGTGACGCCCCTGGAGTTGGACGTCACCAGCACGGCGCAGATACAGGCGGCCGCCGGCCGGATCGAGTCACTGGACCTGCTGATCAACAATGCCGGCATCGCGCTGCCGGACGACCTGACCGACCCCGCCGTGCTCGAACGGCACCTGGCCGTCAACCTCTTCGGCACCTGGGCCGTGACCCAGGCCTTCCTGCCGGCGGTGACCCGGTCCCGCGGGGCCGTCGTGAACATCCTCTCGGTGAACTCCCTCGCCCCCCTGCCGTTCGTCATCCCGGCGTACTCCGTCTCGAAGGCGGCCGCGTTCTCCATGACCCAGTCGCTCCGCGCGCAGGTGGCGGGGCTGGGCGTACGGGTCCATGCCGTCCTGCCCGGCCCGGTGGACACCGATATGACTCGGGGCGCCGACGTCCCCAAGGCGTCCCCGGAATCGGTCGCGCACGCCGTCTTCGACGCGATCGACGACGGGGAGGAGGACATCTTCCCCGATCCCGCCTCAGCGTCCGTGGCCGCTCTCTGGCGCGATGGCGCGGCCAAGGTGCTCGAGCGCCGGTTCGCACAACCGGCGGCACCGTGACCCGAGCGCCCGGCGACGGCGACGGCGACGGCGCCGGCGCCGGAAAGCCTTGACCCATGGGATAGGTTGTGGATCAAAGCCGATCTTGGATGGGGGCGTCCCCGTGGTCGAAGGCTTGACGATGGCACGCGGCCGCTTTCGCGAGTACGGGGTGCTGGGCGGGAGTTGGGCGGCGCTGGCGATCCTTTTCGTCATGACCGTTTCGACCTGGCCGTCGGACGACACGGACCCCGAGAAACCGCCTTTTCAGGCAGGCAGCGTGGGGTGGGGTCTCGGGACACTGGCGGTGGTGGCCGTCATCGGGCTGATGACGACCGTGGCGGTCAGGGATGTGCGTGCCACCCGGCGCGATGGCACGCTCCGGCCCGTGCGGGGCCCCGTCCTCGATGTGGCTCTCGGCACCTGCGCATGGTTTATCGGCGGCCTTTTCTGCCTTCTCGCCTTCTTCTACACCCAGGCGGACGTCTGCGGCGGTGAAGCATTCCGGACGTTCGGATGCCTGAACCGTCCGGGCCCGCTTCTCGATGCGCTCGGCCTGGTATGCGCCGCATCGGCGACTCCCGTGCTGGTGGTCCTGACCATGCCGGCCAACCGGACGCGACTCTCCCGGTGGCTGGCCCCGGCGCTCATCCTCGGCCTGTACTTGCTGGCGCTCCGGATGTGGGTGCCTCACGCCGGCCTGGGGGTTCCGTCGCGTGACGCGCTGATGCCCTGAGTACGGCGGAACGACCGCCCCTCAAAGCTGCGCGGCGGCGCCGGCCGCCATCCGCCCCCGGCTGACCAGGGGCTGTGCGCCGACCAGAGCCCGAGCTGCTGAGGCCCGTGGACGAGTTGTCCGGAGTGTGGGGGCGCCGTCCTCGACGGGTGGCCACGTGGACGTCCACTGCACGATCGCCCGGAAGGCCGCAGTGTGCGACAGACTTATCCAGTTCGTGCCGGAAGGGGGCTCCAATGGGGCAGTCGCTCGGGGGCCGCCGCGAGCTGACCGCGCCGCTCGCCCTGGAACGTCATGGGCCCTTGGAGCCGGTAGACCGGCAGGTGGGGCGGTGGGTCCCGGCGGGTGGGCGACTCCAGCCGGGACGGGGACCGGGGACATGCTGACGGACCCGGAGGACGACCCGGGGAAGCCGGAAGACCGCCCGGACGGCGGCGCCAGGGCGGGAGGTCTCCGGCGATCGGCGGGTTCGATCGCCCTGGCGACGGCGTTCGGTTGCAGCGCGGTCGTGACGGTCGGAGTGATCGCCCAGATGGCCTTCGGCTTGGGCGGTCATCGCTCCCCCACGATGCTGATCCTCCTGCTGATATTCATGCCGGCCGTGGGCGGTTTCGCAGTCGAGGCTTGGAAGAAGCCGCACGCCGTGCGGATCTGCGCGCTGCTGACAGGGGTGGCGCTGGGGGCCTGGTTCCTCTACGCGACGCTCGGGAGGGGCGTCTCGCAGGTATGGGCCGCACCGGCGGACCGTCCCGGGGATGTCCGCGCGGTCGGCGACTGGATGGTCGGCGACCTGGTGGTCCGGGCCCGACCCGACCTCGTGGTGGCCTACCGGCTCGGCGACGGCCGGGTGGCCTGGACATGGGCGCCGCCCGGCCGCGAGCTGGTGTGCGCGATGAGCGATCGGACCGCGTCCGGCACCGGCCTGATCGGCTACACCGAGGCCCATGCCGACGGCCCCCAGTGCGACCGTGTGACGGCGCTGGACCTGTCCACCGGCAGGCCGCGGTGGACGACGACCGTGCACGGGCCGTCCACCGGCTGGTCCCCGTCCGCACCTGGCACGGTGGCCGCGACCCGGAGCTCGGTGGTGCTCCAGGACGGCGAAGGCTGGCGGGCCGTGAACATGTCGGACGGCAGGACCCTCTGGCGCGCGGGCGCGGGACACGGGTGCTCGCCTCTGCGCGCGGCCGCCGGGCCGAACCGGGTGGTGACCGCCGCCACCTGCGGCGACGCCGCACCGGTGCTGCGCAGCCTGTCCCCGTCCGACGGCCGCGAGCTGTGGCATGCCCCGCTGCCCGCGCGCGGTGAACCGCGCGACCTCGCGCTCCTGTCGGTCGACCCGGTGACCGTCTGGATCTTCGAGAGCGGTCCGCGCGGAACCCGCGCCGTGGTGTCCTATGACGAGTCCGGGCGTGCCCGCGCCACGATCCCGCAGTCGGGGACCAGCGGCGAGCTGGCCATACCGCTCGACGAACCCGGCTTCTCGACGGCGTCGTTCGCGGCCCGTCCCGCCTATGGGGCGCTCGTCGTCGGAGACCTGCTGATCACCTCCGCCACCCGCCCGGGCGACGTCCGCATCTCCAACGACGGCGACAACGGCATCAGCCGCAGCGCCAAAGGCCGCCTTGTGGCCTTCTCCCTCACCGACGGCACGCTGCGCTGGACCGCGAAGCTCGACGACCACCCCAACGGCATCGCCGCGGACGGCGACGCCGTCTGGGCGCTCACCGTCGACACGATCGCCCGCGTCGACGCCGCCACCGGCAAACGTCTGGCCACCGTCGCCGTACACGGCACCAGGCAGATCAACGCCGCCGACCTGTGGCGCACCGCCGGTCGTTTCGTCATCGTGGCCGAGGACGGTACCGAATCCATCATCACCGAGGACGCACCCGTCCGCGTCCTGCGCTGAAGGCTTGCTTGAGCCGCGGCGGTTGGAAGCAGGCATGGCGGAGAGCCTGCGGCGGGAAAGGGTTCACGACGGTGAACCTGGACAGCGGATCGCCTGCGCGACAGGAAAGGCGTGAGCGCCTTTCCTGGGCTCCCGCCGTCGATCGCCGCCTGTTCATTCCGGAGACCGTGCGTCTTCCGTGACGGACGGTTCGTCACGCTGTCGTGCGCCGACGAGCTCGGGGGAATGCGCGGTCGCCGTCGAGGTCGATCCGGGGGTCGCCGAGCATGCGCGGGGTGCACTCCGGGCCACCGGGCTCCCCGGCGTGCCGTGATTTATCGCTTTCTTATAAAAAGCCGAGCGGATTCCGCTGCGGCGGCGATTTCACGGGCGGCTCCCTTGTGAGAAGCCTGTGTTAACACGCACACTGGCCGAATATCGGCCTCAGTCTAAGGAGCGGCCATGGGGGCGCTTGCTCTTGCCGTCGCGGCACCGGTCGCCTACGTCGCGGGCTTCACGGTCTTCAAGGTCACGGGGCGCCGGATGCCGCGGCTCACCGGGGCCCGCTTCCTGCACACGGCGTGGACGCTGGCGTCCAGCCCCGCGTGGCTCGTCGGGCTGGGACTGCTGGTCGGCGGGATGGTCGTGCAGAGCATCGTGCTGACGCGGATCCCGGTCAGCGCGGTGGTGCCGATGTACGGGCCGGTCATGGTGGTGCTCCTGCTGGTCGCGGTCACCAACTTCCGGGAGCGGGTGACGCCCGGCGAGCTGGGGGCGCTGGCGGTGCTCGTCCTGGCGCTGCTGGCGTTCGCCGCCGCCGGCGGGCTGCTGCGCGGCACGGCCCCCGCCGGGCCGGCCGGGCCATGGGACCCGCACGCCCCGCTCTGGAAGGTCGCGCTGCTCATCGGGCCGTCCCTGCTGTTCCCGCTGTGGCTGTTCGTCGTGCGCGACAGCCCGGTGGACGGGCGGCACGCCAAGCGCGTCACGGGCGTCGCGTTCGGGCTGGGGGCGGGGGTGCTCGTCGGGTGCGCGGAGAGCTCCGGCGCGGCGATCGCCCGGCTCCTGCGGCACGACCCGTCGGCGTGGCAGGCGGTGCTGCGGACGCCGCACCCCTCCATCGTCGTCGTCGCCGGGCTGTTCGGCGCGGGGCTGGCGCAGATCGGGCTGCAGCGCTGCCGGCTGTCCGTGGTGATCATCATGCTGGCGGTCGGGTCCAAGGCGTCGCTCTGGCTCGGCGGGATCATGGTGTACGGGCAGCCGTGGCCGGACACGCCCCGCACGTTCGCGCTGTCGGCCGTGGGGCTGGTCCTGGCGGCGGCGTCCGTCTTCCTGATCCCGCGCCACGAGCGGGAGGAGCCCGCCGGGGAACCGGCCGCCGAGGAGGCCGCCGTTCCCGATCGGACGCCGTTCGCTCCGCGGCGCGAGCGCGACGGGCGCGACGGGTGGGCCGCGCCGGTCCTGCCCGCCCCGGTCGTCCGGCCGCCGGCGGTGCCGCGCAGCGCGGCGGCGATGCGGTACGAGGCCCTGCGGAACGAGGGGGCCGGACGCGGCGACCGGGCCTGAGACCGCTCACGGGACCCGCCCCTCGCGCGGCCACCGCGCGGCGGCCCGCGCCTCGTCGCGCTCCCGGATCAGCCGCGCCAGCTCGTCGGTCACCAGGTCGAGGAACGCGTCGACCTCCTCGACGGCGTACCCCTGCGTGAGGCGGGTCGTCGCGAACTTCTGGTCCCGGACGGCCTGCGGGGTGATCCGCGGCTCGCCGTCCGCGCCGTCCGGGCCGCTGGGGAAGCCGGCCAGCCGGCCCTGCCACGCCGGTCTCTTCTTGCCCATGCGACCACTTAACACAGCCCGTCCAGGGCGGGGCGAGCGTTTTCTCGAAGGTGTTGCGGGGGTGCGGATCCCGAACCGATTTCTTGAAGCCCGGTGAGCATTTTCCGGGCCGTGCGGATTCCTGCTGTACGCTGCGCTGCGTCCATTTCCCGGGCGGTCGGGCGGTGTGCGCCCTGCGCTGAGGAGTCCGAATGGAACGTGTCATCGAGCACCGTCCCGGCACCAGCGGGAAGGCGCGCAGGTTCGCCCTTTTCATGAAGGTCTTCGTCCGGCCGGTGTTCTTCTACAGCCCGCTGACCCGGCTCATGCTGCGCGTCGCCGTCGTCCTGGACTGGGCGGCGCCGCTGCTGATGCGCCCGGAGCGCGGCACCCGCGTCGAACGCGTCGACCTGGACGGCTTCCACGGCGAATGGATCCGCCCCGAGGGCGCGGAGCCGGGGCGCGTGGTGCTCTACCTGCACGGCGGCGGCTTCTTCTGCTGCGGCCTGCGCACGCACCGCGGGCTCGTCGCGAGGATCGCCTCGCGGTCCGGCGCGGTCGCCTTCTCCGTCGCCTACCGGCAGCTTCCCGGATCGTCCCTGGCGATATCGATGGCGGACGCCCTCAACGCCTACGCATGGCTGCTCGAGCAGGGGCACGCGCCGCACGACATCGTCATCGCGGGCGACTCGGCGGGCGGCTTCCTCGCCTTCACCACCGCCCTCACCGCCATGGAGAACGGCCTGCCGAAGCCCGCCGGGATCGTCGCGCTGTCCCCGCTGGTGGACCTCGACCACGAGGGCCGCGCGTCCTACGAGTTCACCCGCCGCGACGCCTACGTCCCCGTGCACCGCCTGAAGAAGCTGAACCGCCTGCTCCTCGCCGGGATGGACCCGGGGCCGCTGCCGTCCCCCTGCGACCGGGACCTCCGGGGCCTGCCGCCGGTCCTCATCGTCGCCGGCTCCCGCGAGGCGCTCCGCTACGACGCGGAACTCATGACGGAGCGGCTCGCGGCCGCCGACGTCCCGCACCGACTCCAGATCTGGGAGAGCCAGGTCCACGTCTTCGCGGCCTTCGCCGGCGCCGTCCCCGAAGGCCACGAGGCCATCAAGGAGGTGGCCGCCTTCATCCGCGAGATCACTCCGCGGGCGGCCGGCACCGCCGCCTGACCAGCGGGACCCCGAACACGTCGCGGCGGTGCGGGAGGCGGCTCGGTCAGGGGGTGGAGAACGCCTTCATGCAGGCCAGCAAGGCGGCCTGGGTCCTGGTCTTGTCGGCGCCGGGCGGAGGCGTCCAAGTGCTCACGTTGTCGGGGACGTCGACGCCGTGCGCCCGCATGCACCTGGCGAACGCGGTGACCGTCTTGGACGGCGCGGTGGTCGGCCTGGTCACCTTCGGGCCGGGCCTCGGCGCCGCCGGTGCGGAGGTGGGCGCGGCGCCGGTCGGTGTCGGGGTGGGCGCCGTGCTGGCGTCCGGCGACGCCGCGCCGCCGGACGCCGCGGGGGAGCCGAGGGACACCGGCGGCGGCGCGGACGCGGCGCCGCCGCCACCGCCGCCACCGCCGCCGCAGCCGGCGGCGGACATCAGCGTCGCGGCGAGCAGCAGCGCCGCCGGCCCGGTACGAGCTGGCATCGGCTTCACCTCGGGTCCTTCCGATGAGACGTCGGCGGTCCCGCACCGCGCGGCGGCCGGGAAAAAGGCCATTATCGCCCGTTCCGACAAGCGCGCGTTATCACCCGGATAAAGTTCGGGAACGCACGCTTGTCAGCCGGTTGACAAGCATTTCGAATGATCGGCCGATGCTCACCGGAGTATGAACGAGGCTATTCCTTGCTCGCCGGATGAGCAATTTCTCCGGCCGCCTTGTGCGGCCGCGTTCTTTCGTGGTCCCATCCGGTCCCGGGCTCGTGGCCGGTGCGGAACGCGACCGCCGGCGGGCCGGACGGACGATCTCCGATGGGTGGGGCGATGATCAGTGTGCGCGCACGTCGGGCCGGCCGCCTGATGGCGGCGGCCGGGGCCGGCACGCTGCTCGCCGCCGGCCTGAGCGGTGCCGGGGCCGAGGCCACGGGCACCCAGAACGCCGACCTCACGGTGGGGTACCAGTGCGCGTTCCCCGCCGGGCCGCAGCAGGTCAGCGTCCGCTACCAGGCGCCGTTCCCCGCGTCGGCGCGGCCGGGCGAGCAGGTGCGGCCGGGGGAGGCGACGGCGACCCTGACCGTCCCGCGCGCCGCCTTCGCCGACCTCGGCGCGGCGAAGGTCGGCGGGACCGTGCGGGTCGCGGCGCAGACCACACGGAACGGGACGGCCGCCAAGGCGGACTGGCCCGCGTTCACCGTCGAGCCCGCGCCCGTGCCCGGCGACGGGGACGGGGACGTGACGCTCACCGCGTCCGGGCGGCCCGCCGCCGCGACGGCCGGGCCCTCGGGCACCCTCACGTTCAGCCTCGGCGAAGTCGACCTGGGCCTCGGCCCCGCGCCCGCCGCCGGCGGCACCGAGGAGAGCCCCGTCGCCTGCACCCCCGCGCAGGGGCAGGCGCGGGTCTTCGCGGCGGTCCCGGTGGTGGCGGACGGCACCGCGGCCGCCCCCGCGCCGTCCCCGAAGGCGACCGCGGCGGTGCCCGCGGGCGAGGCCCCGCCGGACTGCCAGGACCTCAAGGAACCCGGATGGCTGATCTCCGGCTGCGTCTACATGAACGGCTTCGCGAACGTGCGCAAGCTCGACGGCGCGACCGTGCTCAATGACCCGGCGGCCCCGGGCCCCGCGCTGACGAACGTCGAGTACGACATCGTCCCGAACCTGCCCACGGGGACCGGGACGGACGTCCGCTTCCGTTTCCACGAGCCGCTGCGGTCCAGGGCGACCTTCCTGACGTTCGGCTTCATGCCCACGACGGCCACGATGGAGATGGACCAGGTCGGGCTCGGCACGGAGACCTCCGCGCCGTACGAGAAGGGCCGGACGCGGCAGCACGTCCAGGCCCGGATGCGGGTCACGATCCGGCTGTACGACGTGACGGTCAACGGGACGCCGCTGGACGTCGGCGCGCGCTGCGCGTCCAGCCGGGCGGTGGACATCGAGCTCGGCGACGCTCCGGGAGCCGACATCACCAACATCGTCAAGGGCGGGACGCTCGACGGGACTTTCGAGATACCGCCCTTCAAGGGATGCGGGTCGGGCGAGAACCTGGATCCGCTTTTCACCGGCTCCGTCTCGGGGCCCGGAAACTATCTGAAGGTCAGCCAGGGAACCATCTGCGGCCGTGCCGCGGCCACCTGTCCGCCGGCGATGCCGGAACTGAAGAGATAACGGCCCGCCTGGCCCGGCGGCCAGGAAAAGGCATGACCGTCGAACGTGCGTCATGCCTGCTCAGCATGCCCGAAGAAGCGTTGTCATTCGACAATAAAACGTGCGCGAGGCGGCGATTGAAACGTCTCAGAATTTGTCATCGGCGTCCGATGACTCATGCGGTTCCCGGCGAGTAGCTTACCGGCGGAACGCCACGGAAACGGTTCTCGGGAGGTGATGCGGTATCGGGGGTGAGAAGCACATCGGATAACCGCGTTTCAGAGAATCGAGAGGTACCAGTGAAGACCACGAAGAACACGAGGCGCAGGGGCGGGATGCTCGCCGGCGCGGCCGTCGCGCTGAGCGCCGCCGCCATCGCGTCGGCGATGCCGGCCTCGGCCGCCGCGCCGATCCACTACTCCTTCGACCTGAAGGGGTCGTCGTTCATCAAGGCGCCGAACGGCACCACCGCCCTCACCGGGGGCGTCGAGGCCGACCTCGACGTGACCAAGCCCGCCGACAACGTCACGGCGGACCTGACGCTGAACCCGACCAAGGGCGACTTCCAGATCCTCGGCTTCCTGCCGGTGACCGCGGACATCGCGTTCGTCCAGCAGGGCAAGACCACCGGCACCTACGCCAACAGCGAGCTCACCACGGACTCCAAGATGTTCGTGAAGCTCAGCTCGTTCAACGTGTTCGGGGCCGTCCCGATCGGCGGCGGCGACCAGTGCCAGACCACCCAGCCGTCGGACATCGTCCTCAAGTCGGACGGCAAGTTCATCCCGTCCAAGGGCGGCACGCTCAAGACCGGCGACTACTCGATCTCCTCGATCGACAACTGCGGCCCGCTGACGGGGATCCTCAACCTCTTCACCGCCGGGTCCGGCAACACGATCTCGCTCGACCTCACCGCCAAGGCGTAGGCCCGCCCCTCGCCTGACCCACGGCGTCGCCCCCGCCACCCCGCCGGCGGGGGCGGCCCCGTCACCGCACGTCGCGGACCCGGTCCGCGGCCCGGCATGCCCCCCAACCTCACGCACACGAGAGGTACGAGGTGAAACCGAAGAACATCTCACGAAGAGTCAGGACCGGCACGGTCCTCGGCTCCACGGCGGGCCTGATGCTCGCCATGGCGAGCGTCGTCGCGGCGCCCGCGGCGTCCGCCGACGCGGGCCTGACCCTCAAGTACCGGTGCAGCTACCCGCTGATCGGGCAGCAGGACCTCAGCGTCGCGATCTCCACCGACATCCCGGACAAGGTCGCGCTGAACACCCCGTCGCCCACGATCAACATCAAGGCGGTCTCGACCGTCAGCGGCGACACCACGTTCGGCCTGTGGACGACCCTCACCAAGAAGCTGACCGGCACGGCGAAGGCGCAGGCGTCGCTCGTCGCGCCGCAGTACCCCAGCGGCCTGCCGCTGAAGCCGAACATGACGCTGGCCGACGCGAACGTCCCCGACTCGGGGCCGTTCGACATCACCGCCACCGGCACGCAGGTGCCGCTGACGTTCAACAAGGCCGGCTGGGCGCAGATCACGGTCGGCAACCTCGACCTGGCGATCACCCCGCTCGGCGCGGACGGCAAGCCCACCGGGCTCGGCCAGATCAACGCGTCGTGCAAGCAGCTGCCGGGGCAGAACAACGTCCTGAAGCAGTTCCTCATCGACGACGGGACCAACCCGCCGAAGCCGGACCCCGTCCCGGGCAAGTACCCGGCGCCGAACCCGGTGCAGACCCTCGGCGGCGACCTGCCGACCTCGCCGGAGAAGTCGCTGCAGTACACCTGCCCGTACCCGCTGGTGGGCGACGGCGACCTGACCGTCAAGGTCAAGTCGAACTTCCCGACCGAGGTCCCGGTGAACACCACCGCGCAGGACTTCATCTCGCAGGCGATCCAGGTGACGTCCGTCTCCACCGTCCCGGCGGACGTCAACGAGAACGGGCTCCAGCAGCTCGGCGCCGTGCAGATGGACGGGACCGCCCTGGCGCACCCGACCATCACGGTCCCCGAGATCGCCAACCCCGTGCCGCTCCAGATGGCGCTGAAGCTCGACAAGACGCAGGTGCCCCCGACCGGCCCGGTCGCCATCAACGGCCCCGGCAAGGCCCCGGCGCTGTCGTTCAGCAAGACCGGCGCCGGCAAGGTGACCCTGGACGACATCGACATCCAGAACTTCACGACCTACGACGCCGACGGCAACCCCGCCAACCTCGGCGACTTCACCTGCCACCTGAAGTCCGGGCAGGACAACACCCTGTTCAGCTTCACCGTCAAGGACGGCGGCACGACGACGCCGCCCGACGCGACGGCCCCGTCCGTGCCGGCGAACGTGAGCGGCACGGCGACCGGTGACTCGGTGGCTCTGAAGTGGGACGCCTCGATCGACAACGACGGTGGTTCGGGTGTCAAGGGCTACTACGTGACGGTGGACGGTAAGAAGGGCGACCTGGTGACGGGTACGTCCACGTCTGTTTCGGGTCTGGCGGACGGTGACCACACGTTCGCGGTGTCGGCTGTGGACAACGCGGGCAACGAGTCGGCTGCGTCGGCTCCGGTCACGGTGAAGGTCGCGACGGGCCCCGGCCCCGACACCACCGCCCCGTCGGTCCCCGCGAACGTGAAGGGGACGGCGACCAATGACTCGGTCGCGCTGTCCTGGGACGCCTCGATCGACAACGACGGTGGTTCGGGTGTCAAGGGCTACTACGTGACGGTGGACGGTAAGAAGGGCGACCTGGTGACGGGTACGTCCACGTCTGTTTCGGGTCTGGCGGACGGTGACCACACGTTCGCGGTGTCGGCTGTGGACAACGCGGGCAACGAGTCGGCTGCGTCGGCTCCGGTCACGGTGAAGGTCG